>CAYTEA010000016.1:0-78641 GCA_964436695.1 uncultured Leptospiraceae bacterium | reverse complement strand
AAATTGAAGAAAAATAATGAGAAGGAAAAAAAATATTACACTGATTTTGTCTGAATTAAAAAAACTGAAAATAATTGTCAATACCTCAAATTAGGTATTTTTGAAGCGGCTACTCCCAGGTGTGGAATGATCAGATGTCAGGCTTCTGAATTGTGCGTTAGGCTAAATTAAAAAAATCCCCCTCACCACTTTTTTCCGTAAGAAAAAAGTGGTGAGGGGGAAATCTATCCACTGCTTCCCTTTTTAGAATCTGTCGGTCAGTAGCTTTACAACCTGTTCGGGCCTTGCATTCGCCTGAACAAGCATTGCCATAGCACTCTTTGACAGAATTTGATTTTTCGTGTACTCAACCATTTCAGTTGCCATATCAGCGTCCCGAATCCGGCTTTCTGCGGCCACCATATTCACATACCGGGTATCCAGAGACTTTGCCGTAACTTCGATCCGGTTATAGTAGGCGCCAAGATCGGCTCTCTGTTTTGAGATTTTACCGATTGCTTCATCCACTACTCCGATCATCTTGTTTGCATTTGCAGGAGAAGAAATAGTTTCTCTTTTCCCCGCAGATTGCAATTTCAGCGAACTCGAATTCATTGTGCCGACATAAATCTCAAGCTTTTCATTCTGGTTCGGTCCGACATGAAGAGCCAACGGATTCTTAGAGGCTTTCGAAAACTGGCCGTTCAGAGTCTTCACATTGTTAAACTCCGCAGTGTTTCCAATTCTCTCTACCTCATCAATGAGCTGGGAAACTTCCAACTGGACTTGTTGTCTGTCCTGGCTGGAATAAATACCGTTTGCGGATTGAACAGAAAGTTCACGGAGCCTTTGGAGAATATCATTCACTTGCTCCAGGGATCCTTCCGTTACTTGAATGAAAGACATTCCATTCATGGTATTTTTCTCCGCTTGGGCGAGTCCACGGATCTGCGTTCTCATTTTCTCTGAGACCGAAAATCCCGTAGCGTCATCCCCTGCCCTGTTGATTCTAAGCCCTGTGGAAAGCTTCTCCATGGACTTATCCATCTCTTCATTTGCAGTCTTCAATACCCTGTTTGCTTTTAAAGCGCCAAGGTTGTGACCTATAATCATATACACCCTCCCTGTGTAAATTGGGTTCATCCATAACCCAGAGCAGAAGGTGCGTTAGTTGCCACCCGCTCCTTATCCGCCCCCAACTTCGTATGGATTTTATCCCGAATTGGCGGCAGACAATTTTTCACAGAAAGTTTGTTTCCCCCTCCATTTAGGCCGTTTACGGGGATTTCCGCCTGTGACCGTAATGGTGAGTGGATTGTTGTCAAAGAACAGTATTTCCTAAAAAGGTTATTTGTGTATTATTTTCTCTCCCTCTGAGAAACGTTAGTTTCTCTTATTCCCAGTTCCTGCGTGTTTATCCAGCTCATCGAAGATGATGGGCCGTGACAGGGACTGGGCTACCTCAGAAGCCTGAGCACTGCCTCAGGCCTGACTGTTGTTTGTGCAACCATCGCAATACTCGCATCCGTTAGAATTTTATTTTTTGTGTATTCTACGAATGACTCTGCCATATCCGCATCCCTGATCCTGGACTCTGAAGCCTGAACATTTTCATAAGCACTCATTAATCCTTTCGCCGCGTGTTCGAGACGATTGTAATAAGCGCCCAGGTCTGCTCTTTGTTTTCCGAGTTTCTGGAGAGCGTTGTCGACTAGACCGATCGTGTCGTTCGCTTTTCCTGGTGTTGATATGGAGGTAATTTTCCCAGCGGTTTTCATTTTCAGAGCAGCCGCATTCATCGTTCCGATAAATACTCTTTCTCTCTGGTTCTGGTTTGCTCCCATCTGAAACCACATGCTCGCAGATTTTGATCCCTTTGCATATTCGCCGTTCAAAACTTTGAAACGGTTGAATTCTGCTTGAGATGCTATCCTGTCGATTTCGTCTACAAGCCCTGAGACTTCAACTTGGACAAGTTGCCTGTCTTCAGGTGTGTAGATTCCATTCGAGGACTGGATTGCCAAAACCCTGACCCGCTGTAGAATTTGCGAGGTCTGCTCCAGAAAACCTTCCGCAACTTGAATGAAAGACATTCCATCTTCAGTGTTGCGTTCAGCCTGGCGCAAGCCTTGCACCTGTGTTCTCAACTTTTCCGAAACTGCAAGCCCTGAAGCGTCATCGCCGGCTCTATTGATTCTGAGCCCGCTTGACAATTTCTCCATGGACTTGTCCACTTCGGCAGTGTTGAATTTCAACGCTCTGCTTGCAGTCAGTGCGCTGATGTTGTGATTGATAATCATCTTTACCCTCCTTTGTAAAAAAACCCTTCATCCTGAAGGGAAGCTTTTGAACATCTAGAAACCCCGTTTAAGGTGTTTTTCGACGCTCCTCATCCAGCCGAAATTGGTTGGTTGAGGTTCCAAAAACTCCTTGAGGCAAATTCCCTTTTTTGCTTCAAATATGTTTCTGGAAAAAAAAATCGCTAAAGCTAAAGCGCTAAGGGGACGATAAAAGATATAGAAGAAATAGGCAAAAAATCCGTTTCAATTTTTCGAGCCGGTATTCCTTTACCAAACCCTTCAAATCTACAGATGATCCCAGTCTTTCATTGTTTTGTCAAGTGAAAAATCTCAACAACCGGAATTTTTCCTTGAATCATTAGAATTGCTTTTTAACCCTGTCGTCTATGTCGCATAATTCCAATGTAGAACCGATAATATGGTCGAAGGACGCCATCCTTCTTCTCGATCAAAGAAAGCTCCCTGCAATTCAGGAATATGTAGAGCTTTACAATCTCGAAGAAGTTACCGATGCAATTCGAAACATGACAGTAAGGGGAGCTCCGGCCATTGCGGTTGCGGGGCTTTGCGGCTTGTCACTTTTTCTTAAGGAGATCCCACAAAAACCTTCCAGGGAAGAAGTCGAAAAGGCTTGTGAATTTCTATTGTCGTCCAGGCCGACTGCGGTAAATCTCAAGCTAGCTGTAGAACATTTCAAATCCAGGATTCTCCTCAATTATGAAAATCTTCCCATAAAGGAAATAATCCAGATTGCTGATAAAATTGCTGATGATTACATTGATAATGACAGGAAAGACAATATAGCTATCGGTAAAAACGGTTTGAGCCTGTTTCAGGGGAAAAAGAAACTTTCAATCCTGACCCATTGCAACCCAGGAGCATTGGGGACAACCGGTTACGGAACTGCCCTCGGAATTGTTCGTGCGTTACGCGACAGCGGATGCGAAGTGACAGTTTATGTAGATGAAACAAGGCCTTTTCTTCAAGGCTCCCGGCTCACTGCCTGGGAAATGCAAAAAGAGAAGATTGAATATTATATAATCACGGATAACATGGCCGGTTGGTTGTTTACTGACCGGAAAATTGATGCAGTAATCGTAGGCTGTGATCGCATTGCTTCAAACGGGGATACTGCGAATAAAATCGGCACCTACCCTCTTTCCATAATTGCCCGTGAGCATGCTGTTCCATTTTATATTGCCGGAACGCAGTCTAGTTTTGATTTTTCGATTTCGGACGGAAAGAAGATTCAAATTGAAATGAGAAGCGAAGACGAGGTAACGGAGTATTCCTTCATGAAAAATCTGGAAGGAGGTTCTTATTTTGATGAAGGACTATTTTCTCCATCGGGAGCAAGAGCCTTGAACCCGGCGTTTGATGTAACTCCGGCTAAAAATATTACTGCTATTGTTACCGAGAAAGGGGTCATAACTCCAGTTAGTGAAGAAAATATCCGAAAAATAATGCCGAGCTAGCGTGCCTAACGTTTGTGAACTTTTTTTTCGACAAAGGCAGATTGGACTGCTTTGTCCTGCCCCGGATAAAATTTCATCATAAATGCGCTTTGCGGTACAGTGAATTTCTCAACCTGCCTTCGGTATTTTATTAATGAGCCGGGATGGGCAGAACCTCGGACAACGATTGTAACCGCATCCGGACAAAACCGATGAGTTTTCAATGATTCAACCTGCTCTGCCAATAATTTGGATTTGTTCACTTTTTCCTGATACGCGTCGAAGAACACTTTAAATTTCTGTTTTTTTTCCTCGTCGAGCTTTCCTTTAGCTGCCATTACTGCGCGTTTGATCTGCTGAACTTTCGGCTGCAATTCATCTACTTCTTTCTCCAGCGCTTTTAATTTCTCTACACCGTCATTGAAAGATTTTTCATTTTTAAAATGGAATCCCAGTTCGACTATTGATTCATGGCCCGCGGTAGAACCCAGATTTGCGACTGATACACTACCATAAGCGATTATCTCTGAACCGATTACGGATGCAGTCGGCCCATTCAAAAATACACTGCCCAGGCAATAAATTTTCGAGTTTAAAACTGAGCCTTCGAGAATAACGTCCCCATCTACTTCCAATACAGAGTTTTCTACGAATTTCGCTTTTAGGTCTCCACCGATTTTTATCGCTCGCCTGCCTTTTACTTTAATCCCGCCTTTTGCTTCCAGTCCTTCAGAAACACAAACTTCATCGGACTCGACATTTCCACCGACAACGAGACTTCCAGTACAGAATACATTGGATCCAGCCTCAATGTTTCCTTTTACTCGAACGCTTCCTTCGTATTTCACATTCCCGGTTTCCAGACCGACATCGGATTGAATTTCCAACTCAGGAGAAACGGCAACCGAACTATCCGTCAGATAAATCACGCCATCTGTTATGGAGAAGTGTTCGATATATAAGTGTTCAGGATTATCAATTGAAGGAATTCTTTTGGAATATACATTCTTACCGACTGTAAGTTTTGGCCGGGCAATTGTCGGAGGATAAATCGGTTTGCCGAAAACACTTACTCCCTGCTTGCCTTGAATTCCTTCAAATAGGGTCGCAACTTTCTCGTCTTTTTTTACATGGATATATCTGTCTATATTCCGGAAATCCGCGCTGCCGTCTTCCATTATCACGACTTTTTTGGCTCTTGGATGATAGAATTTGAGAAAGCCATCGACCCCGGGAACTGCCGGCGAACCTGTTGCAACAGTAAATTTCAGCGGGCTAAGATCTGTAGGTTTCGGACCGCGATTTGCGAGCCTTGTCAAAGTAATCCGGATTGCTTCATAGTCAGTTCTGTCTTCGGCAATACCGTTTCTGTCCAGAAAGCTCTGCAAATCACCCAAGGAAATCGGATGGCCGAAAAGTTTTGAAGGACTGATTGTCATCTCTGCAGACAAGGTATCTTCTGAAATGCTTAAACTTAAAGCTCTTTCAACATTGAACTCCCCTGACCCGAGAATTGTCTGTGACTGTTGATCTTCCATATTAGCGTATAGTATATATTACGGCGGAAACCTGAATTTTTCTCACTAATTTTGAACATTATTACGGTTTCGGAAAAAAAACCAGTTAATTTTCAAATATTGGCCAAAAAGCAACCGAATGCCTTTGCAATCCCGGGGACATCTCCTAGTTGGGAATGGACTGGTACTTTGTCTCCGTGAGAAAGAAGGCCTGTCAATTCCAGAACGTGAGGCCTGTTATATTCAGTCAGGACCCTGGAGGCCTTGATAGATTCTTCTGCTGAAATTACATTGTCGTTTCTTCCGTGGATCAAAGTGATATGAGCCTGAATTTTTTGAATTTCAAAAATCGGAGACAATCCTCTCGCAATCTCCGGTTTTTTCGTAATAAATTCTTTTCCCAAATCCATTCTAAACGCCGGGCTTTTGTTTATGCTTTCAAAAATTTCTTTATCTCGCTTGGATAAATTTTTTGCTAAATTCGGAGCAATAGATTTATCTCCACGATGAAATCCGTTATCCAATGCCGATTCGAAAAGCACATCTTCCAGCATTTTAGAATTTTTAATTGCAAGATGGATGAAATTGTACAAAAACACAAAATACCCGTATTCATCTGCATTCGGATTTCCCAAAACAAATGGAACAGTTTCACGAAAATCCGTGTAGGGCCCGACAACCAGAACTGAGCTTACTTCGTTTCGAATTTTTTCTCCACTTAATGATAATAGCCCCATACCTCCGGAGAAACTTACAGAAAAAAAACCAAGCCTGTTTCTCTTGAATAAACCGGTTTCTTTTTTGAGGCCGATTAGAGCATCACCGATATTCTCGATAGACTCTTCCCTGATTAGTAATTGTTTAATTTCCTGAAATTCGGGAGTTGCAACAAAATATCCGGAAGCCGATAGATTTCTTGCAAGTTCAATCAACCGCGCATCTTCAATCCCGTAAACGCTCATCCCATGAACTAGTAGAATTCCCGGAAGGTTGGAAGTATTTTCTCTTTGTGGAGTATAATAGTAGGTTCTGAAATTTTTTTTGGAGCCCTTGATTACTCCTTCCTGAACGTTGACTTTCCTGTTATCCAAAACCCCTGCCGTTCTCATCAGCAAGGGGATGCTTTTTACACTTTGCGAAATATTTTTGATCATCAGAATTTTTTCATAAGCAAGATCAAGTAGATTCTGCCCAGATATGACTTCTCTTCTACGGCTTTTAGAAAATAAATCAGAATATATTGCCTGTATTGAGAAAAATCGATCGGAACCATTTTGTTACTCAAATTTTCGGGCGGATAGATCTCCATATCAAATCCCCCTGTGTGCATTTCTCCGGCAAGCTGAGCAACGATTTGGTTGTTGAATTCCATTACAACAGAACTGGATGTGGTCTTGGTAGTGGGATCGATTTGAAAACTTTTTGCAATTCTTGGGAGAAGTTTTAGTTTTGTATATCCGTCCATTGCAATGAAAAGTTTCCCATTAATTTCTCCGGAAAATTCCACACTAGTGCAACTCTCGTAACAAAGCCCCTCATTCTTTGACGGGCCAAAGGCCTCTCTTCTTGCGTCAACTCCCAACACCTCACGGAAATATTCTGGAAAAATTTGTGAGATTGTCAGAACTATTTTTTCGTCTAGTAATGGGTCCATGACTATTTCAAAGAGAACTGTTTGTAATGATTGTGTCCGGACAAAGCAGATTCTTCAAGCGCATTCTCGGCTTTCTGAAACCACCTTTGAGAGGAACTGTAGGTTAGATTCTTGTCCGCTGCGCCGACTGAGAAATGAATTCCGGAATCGTGTTGATTCAGTTCGGACAAAATTTCGGAGACGATAGATTGAAATTGCGGATTTTCATTTTCAGCCAGAAAAAAACCGAATGTAGAATCATACAACCTATAGATTTTAAAATCTTCTCCGAATAGCCTTGAGAGATTTGATTTTAATACCGAGGCAACAAGTGAAATATCCGGGCAGTTAAAAAAGCGAATCAAAGTCAAATTCTCGTATGCCTTGTCTTGACTCTTCAATCGGATTATATCCCAGAAATATTCTGAATTGAAAAGTCCCGTGACCATATCCTTCTGAGAAAAATTATAGGAGTGCAGTCTTAAAAAATTTTTTGCGAACTCCTTTGTTTCATTCCATATCGGAGAAATTTTTATATCCGACCTGGGAGAGTCGGAACTAAATTCCACAGCCCCATAAAGCTTTCTTTCATCAGTCAAAGGAAGGAACAAAGATGAATGGTCTATATTAAAAACGCCTTCTTTGTTGAGCAATTTTTCGATTACCATCTTTTCGTGTTCCAAATGACATGGTTCTGTCGGAACAATAAATATCCCTCTTTTTCTTACATACGCGGGGACAAGGTTCTCCCCTTGAAAAAAATATAAAGTTATCGAGTCAAAATATTTGTATTTCCCCATTTTTTCAGAATATTCCAAAAAAAGCTCTTCTTCTTTTTTCCCAAATCCTTCCCTATTTCGTGTTTCGTCCGCATTTTGAACTTTTTGCGCATTGTGACTTGTAGGAGTTCCTACAAAGTTGGATTTTTCATTTTGGGCTGAGCCGGAAAATAACCCGTAAATAACGAAAAATAAACCCAAAAACGAAAAAACTGCCAGAAACGACCAGGCAAAGATCATTTCAGAACCTTTACCGAGCCGGTCAGAAGCATACAATATTTCCGAACCGGAAAAAAACATGAAGAGAAAGAGTTGTATTTTCATCGATAAATGCCGTTATATTATAAGTAACGGCATAATATTGCAATTCGTTCAATAGAAAAAATGAAACTATATACGGAACTTGCCGAATACTATTTTGACATTGAGAAAAGTGGAAGGAAATTTGAGGAAGAAATCTATTTTTTAGACGATCTATTCAAAAAGCACAAAATCAAATCCGTGATCGATATGGGGTGCGGGACTGGTGAGCATGTTAAAGCATTGCAGGCGCGCGGCTATGAAGTTGTGGGTGTGGATTCGTCCGAGAAGATGGTTGGTGTTGCCCGAAAAAGGCATCCTCAGTGCAAGTTTGATACCGGATTTATGCAAGGGTATCAGGCATCTCATCACTACGACGGCATAGTCTTCCTATTCGGCACATTTAATTATCTTATCTCCGAAGAAGAAATTAAATCTTGCTTAAAATTGTTGCAGCAGAATCTGAAACCTGCCGGACTTGCAATATTCGAGATTTGGAATGCGGATCCGATCAGAAGGATCAAAAGAAAACCGATTACGAACGTTGCCAGCTTAAAATCCGGGCAGGTTCAAATCAAAAGGCATAGGGGATTTAGGCTGACACGTTCTGACGCATCAACCGTAGTAGACGTGAATTATATTTATACATTGGATAAGAGAGAATTAAAAGATAAGCACACAATGCGTGTATTTTTCTGGAATGAGATAAAGGCGAAACTTGAAGATTTCAAATTCGAAGTGCTGAATGTTTACGGCAATTATAAGATGGATAAATTCAAATCGAATGGCGGTAAAATTCTAATAGTTGCAAAGAAAAAAGCGTAAACTTTTTAAAATTAGCGTTGTTTTTTTATCCGAGCAAATAAAATTATTTGCAAATCTTTTCAAAATCACGAGGCTTAAGAACAGTCAGAGTAGAATATGACCCAGGATGATCTCACAGAAAATATAGAAAAAGAAATCACCAGGCTAAAGCGACTTGTAAATGCCTATGAAAAACTTGCTGATCTTCAAAATAAAGAGTTGCGGGATGCCTATGAGGCAATAAGTGCTTACGAAATCGTAGAAGAAATCTCTCGACAGGAAAAGTTGAATATGATTTCCGAGCTTGAGGCTTTTCATGAGTTAGATGAATCCTTCGAAATTAAAAATGAAATCATCGAAATACTTAAAGACGGGCAGATGAATGAAGAAATTGCTTTAAAAGCCCTTGAGCGGCTGCAACTGAAAAATCAAAAAGGATTTTATTCAGACCTATTCCGCGTCCTTGCCCATCTGAACATGGAAGAGCCGGAAGCAAAAAAACACTGGGACCAAATTCTAAATAACACAAATATGTTTAGCGAAAAGATCGGTCACTCCGTGGGGTTCAGAGTTGCAATGTTGGACTATTTACTGAACGAAGCGAAGTTATTGAAAAACCCCAAGTTCATTGATATAACCGTTTATGAGAATATCGTTAGGAATTCGATAACGGATGAGTTAACCGGCATTTACAACAAGAGATACTTTGATATTATATTCGAAAAGGAGTTGAAAAGAGGACAGAGATACGGGCGGCCATTTTCGGTATTTCTTTTCGACATAGACAATTTTAAAAATTACAATGATACTTACGGCCATCACGAAGGAGATAGGGTTCTCAAACTCGTAGGTTCGATTTTATCGGGGATATTTCGCACAGAGGATTCTCCGTTTCGAATCGGTGGTGAGGAATTTTTGGTGATTTTGCCTGAGTTAGAAGTCACTTCTGCGATGTTTGCGGCCAAGAGATTTACCGAAGAGCTGAGAGAAAAATCAGAAAAGACTCTAAAGCGAAAGATTACTGTAAGTGGTGGAATTACTGCTTATCCTGCGCACGGAGATAATACGGGAATACTTTTTCAGAAGGCCGATAAAGCATTGTATCTAGCAAAGAGTCAAGGGAAGAATTTGATTTTAGAGTCGCTTGAAAAAGCCTGACTTCAATCAGAAATCGGTTTAAATTCGATTTCTTTTGCAGAAGTTTCGTTAATTTTTTCAATTAAAAGTTCATTGGTGTTTGCAAGCCGCGTTACCATTATACTCACCATTTTTGCAGAGAACGCAGGGTTTCGTATAAGAAATTTTTCCAATTGCTGTTTACTTTCGATAACTGCGAGTTCGGTATCTAGAACAGCTCTGGCAGTTGCGGTTCTTGGTTTTGCCCGGAATAACGCCATTTCACCGAAAAAATCGCCCTTTTTCAAGACTGCCAAACGGGTTTCTTTTGCCTTTATAGTAAAATAAATCTCAACACAACCTTCGAGAATTATATACATCGAATTTTCAGATTCGCCTTCGCGAAATATGATTTCTCCGGATTTGAGATTGATTGTTGAAGGCATTTTTTTTAATTTTCTCTTTTTTTATAACTATCGGAAATAATTTGCTTATTATTAACTGTATTCTTTTCATTGTGAGTTTTAGCAACATTTTTTGTGTTTCCAAATTTGGTTATTGGAATTGAATTAATTGAGGCCAGAGAAAATCCTATGAATTTGACAAGTTCTTATTCCGCAGAAATATTAGGTTGTGTATTGGGCTGCCTGCTATTCTTATTTTTTAGCTCTTTTAGGAAATTGTTTCACCCTTTGAAAACCGAAGAGCAATCCATGATTCAATCGCAAAGAAGTTCGAATATTGATTTTATCAGAGGTTTATCCATTATAGGAATCGTCATGATTCATATCGACTCATTTTTCCGATATTATCATCCGAATGATTCTTTTTCGAATATTACTTTATTCCTTTCTAATGCTTCAAGATTCAGTGTTCCTGCATTTATCATCTCATCGGCTTTTTTTTTGAGCTACAAATCACCAAAGGAATATTGGTTGTCCAAATGGAAAAATTTAATTGTTCCCTATCTGATAATCGGAACAATCGCTTATTTCTCCAAGTATCCGGTAGAATCGAAATATTTTCTGTTGGATTATCTATACAAGATCATTTCCGGAACAGCAATGGCTCCTTTTTATTTTGTCCCGCTAATGGTCCAATTTTATTTGGCGTATTCTGTCTTCATACGAAAAGTTAGGCAAGAAAAAACAATTGTCCTAGTTCTCTTAATCTCATTAGTTTTGAATTTATTTTCTAATCTGGAATTACTGAATAGTCCAAATATCTATCTGAATGGATTGGTTCCCGCATTTTTCGGAAATTTTGTTTTCTTCTTTCTTGTGGGGTTCACTTCGAAAAAAATATTTCTGAATTCTGAAATGTTTGAAAAACATATTTTGGAGAAAAAGAATTTTTTTATTGCGTTGTGCTTGAGTCTGCTTCTCTACCTCCTGTTTGTCGGATTTTTAACTATGAGCCGATTGCCGGAACTTTCCAACCATTTTCTATTTTATCCACTTGGGATGTTTATACTATTATATGCTTTAGGAATTGTTTTGGAAAGATCTACTAATTCGATTTTTTTGAATATCCACAAATTTTTTTCGTTTATCGGTAAGAATAGCCTGCCAATTTTTTTAATTCATCCGATACTGATACATTTATTTTTTGGAACCGATCCTTACGTTTTTTGGGGACCGGTTCTAGGGTATTTTATTTTCCTATTTCTAAATGTTGCCATTCCACTTCTTATCTGGCATTTGGTTGAAAAAATAAAAAGTCTTACCTCTTCTTAACGCTTTTTTTCTTTTTTGCTTTTATAGCGCTCCCTTTTTTTGCTTTCGGGGCGGGCTTCGCTTTTAGTTTCGCTTTAGCTTTGGGCGCTACAGTCTTTTTGGCAGTCTCTTTGCTTCGATAAGATTCTTCGTTTTCGTCTATATCTGCAAAACCTAAGTGATTTGCAATATGAAATGAATGCAATTTTGCCCATTGGTCTTTTGTCAATTCATCGAAAACCGGGTGTATGGCAAAAGGCCCCTGAAATTTTTCGAATGCAGAAAGAGCTTTCTGCAATCTTAGCAACGCGGCTTTTTCATCACCCTCTTCTCTGGTCTTGGGGGCGGAAGGATTCGGCGCTCCTGCTTTCATATACCCATCTTTCATCATTCTATTGAAGAAAAACTTTCCAATGGTTTTTCGAATTATCCCAGGCATCACTCTCGGGTAACTTGACATCGAAAATTCCAAAGCATCAGCACAATGCGTCAGAATTTGAAAATATGTCCAGAGTTTCATCGTGGTCACTTTTCCTTTTCCTAGCCTGTTTAACTCCGCTACGGCATCCTCTAAATTGTTGAATCTCAGATTTCTGTTCATTTCTTTCCTACTATATTCCTATTTTTGATAAAATCACAACTAAATATGCTTATTTAGAATTGCTATGATTTAATTTTCGGGTAAATGCCAAAAAACTACAGTCAAAATTATAGCATTACACTCGGGAAAAAACCTCTTGCAAAATAAAAACTATTATTAGATCATCTATAATAAGAAATTCAATGGGAACTCATTTTAAAGGTACTAAAGAGGAAGTGCGGGCGCTCGATTGCTACATCAAACTTATGCGAGCTTCCGAATCCGTTATGGCTCGGACCGGAAAATTGATTAATGAAAGCGGACTTAGTACCAGCCAATTTGGAGTGTTGGAATCACTCTACCATTTAGGCCCGATGTGCCAGAATGAACTTGCGAAAAAGCTGCTAAAAAGTGGCGGTAACATTACTATGGTTATCGATAATCTGGAGAAAAGAGGTTGGGTTGAGCGGAAAAGAGAGCAAAAAGACAGAAGATTTATCACGGTTCACCTTTCCGATGAAGGACGAAAAAATATTGCTGAAATATTTCCCAAGCAAGCAAAAATCATAACAGAAGAAATGAATGTTCTTACGGAGCGTGAGCAGGAAAGCTTGAACCGCCTTTGCAAGAAACTCGGCCTGAATATTAGGGATAGTAAAGATGGCAAAAAACAGTAAGCAATCATTTCCGAATTGCTTTATTCATCCAAGTGCGACTGTATATGGGCTGGTTGAAATGGGTGCGGATTGTTCAATCTGGCCGAGCGCTGTTCTTCGCGCAGATACAAATTCAATCAAATTGGGGAAAGCCGTAAATATTCAGGATAATTCTACAGTTCACGTGGACCCTCATTCCGGCACTACCATCGACGACTATACCCTTGTTGGACACAATGCGGTTATTCATAGCAGCAAAGTAGGGAGAGCTTGCCTTATAGGGATTGGGAGCATTATTTTGGAGAACTGTGTCATTGGCGACGGTGCAATGGTTTCTGCCGGCTGTTTGATACGAGGAGGGACAAAAATCCCTCCAAGAGCTATGGTGATTCAAAAAAATGGAGAGTTGAAAGTATACGAAAATAAAGCAAGGCCTCAATTGGTAATAGCGTCTTCTCTTGAATATGTTGAAACAGCTAGAAAATTTTCCAAAAATATCTTCGGGCCATATTCAGATGAAGAAATGAAGGAATTTTATCAAAGGGCAGGAATAATTATACAGGAATTAAATATTTAGCTGAAGTCTTTTTTCAATACATCCGATACGATATCGCCTAACGCATTTATGAAATCCGGGTATACTCCGAGAGCCGGTATTCTGTAGTATTCGTGAATACCGGATTGTATCGCGATTTCTTTCAATTGAATTCCGATTTCTTCCAAGGTTTCCAAGTGATCGGACACAAAACTTATCGGATAAACTGCGATTCTGGTATGGCCCTGCGAACCCAGTTTCTTGAAAAGTTCAATCGTATTCGGCTCCGTCCATTTCATCGGTCCTACTCGGCTTTGGAAAGAAAGAAATACTTCTCCGTGGAAATTCTCCTTCCTCAACATATTTGTCAGATTCACAACATTCTCGTTCAATTCTCTTACATAGGTATCACCTTTGCGAATTAACCTTTCAGGAATTCCGTGAGCAGAAAATACCAGCGTAATATTCTCCCAATCTGCTATCGGTGGATTCGGCTGAAAGTTTAGGAACACCCCTCTCAATGAACCCTTAAAAAAATCCAGGATTAAATTTTTGCAGGCGGTCAAATAGGCGCTGTTATTGTAAAAAGGATTGATCCAATATTTACTTCCGGAAGGGTTCTCACCTGTTAATCCCTCGATGATCTTCGAAGCACTTAGAACGGTTGACCTTGAGTACTGCGGGAAAAGAGGCAGTAAAATATTCTCTCTGGAAGGAGTCAATTCATCCTTTGTTAAATTTCTTAAGTTTGGAGAGCCGCACATCATTGCAACGTTTACAATCCACCGGCTATTGCTTTTTTTCTCTAGGAATTTTTTCAGCGCTGATGCTTGCTTGAAAGTCTCCGAAACCAGAGGTGAACCACCTCCAAATCCCAATGCCGCATAGACACTGGCGACTTTTGGCGCTCGTCTTTTTGCAATAAAAAGGGCGAGTTTCTTTCGTAGAAATTCCGGTACAGGCAAATCGAAAGTGTAAGGGTCCATAAACAAATCCAAAAGAAAATTTTCAATTTCCGAAGAATCTCTCGGCCCCCCGAAATTGATTAGCAATAAATTATTTACCAATCTTGTAGGAACTCCAACAAGATTTCTTGGATGCGAATTCATAAGAATAAACGAATTCTGCTTTATTGTGAACTTGACTGGGCGCCATTTTCAAGATTATAGCAATCCAAATTTTTTTTTTAGCGCTGCCAGCTCGCGAAAAAAAGATTCTTTTTGTTTTTGCGGGAGCTTTTTCAGGCTGATCCGAATTATGTCGGATAGCTTCTTATGGGGTGAAATCGTTTCACCCCTCCCCTCTTTTGATTTTAAGAGAGCTTCCAAATTTTTGACACTAGGCTCTTTCCCGCTTTTTAGTAATTCAAAAACGGAATGTTGGTCCAGGCGGGCAATTGAACTGAGCTGCTTAATATACCTTTCCGTATATCCCAGCAGTTCAGAAACTTCTTTTGCAGAACGCTTTTTTTCTTTTCGCAAATGCTGAATTGCCCGCCCTACTTCCCAAGGGTTCAGGTTCTTCCTTTTTTCATTTTCAGCCAGCGCAATTTCGTAACACAGGTCCTCTCTGGCCTCGGTAACCACCGCAGCAATTTCCTTCCACCCCAGCTTGACTGCGGATCGGAAACGCCTTTCCCCGGCAACTATAACATATTGGGATTTTTCTTTTCGGACAATTATCGGTTCAATCAACCCGAGGCGATTCATGGACTCAATCAGGTCGCCTACTTCTTCCTTCCCGAAAATTCGCGGCTGATTCGGATCGATAATTATATTAGAGATGCTTATCTTATCCGGGTTATTTTTTTTCTCATTATAAGCAGTGATGAGGTCTAAGGCAGCAAAATCATTTCGTTTGGACATATATTTTTTGCTTTACCTCCATGGCTAAATCTTGAAAATTCTTGAGGGCTTTTTTATCGTAATCGGATAGTAGTTTACGCTTGGCCTGGCTTTGCGGAATGCTCTCTCTTCGATTGATGATAGTCTGGAAAACCGGAAAATATTTTTTTACATTTTCACTTATACCCGATAACGCTCTCGACTCTTCAAACTGATTTAATACTGCCCCTAATAACTTTAGATTAGGATTTGCTTTCTTCTGAATTTTTTCAATTGTATTGTGCAGGTCTTTGATACCTTGAACGCTAAATGCTCGAGCTTGAATTGGCACTATCGCATAGTCCGCTGCAATCAAGGCATTTTCAAGCCCAAGACCTAATGATGGCGGACAATCGATTATAATATATTCATACGATGATCTTACAGGCAACAAGCAGTCCCTCAACAATTCAAAATCATCACGTTCGTAAGGGGTTGTAAGGTTAGCAAGACTGATGGACGATGGGGCAAGGTCAAATCGGGTGTTTACTGTTTGTATGACATCCAGTATTTTTCTCGGTTCCCTATCTCTATAATGAAGACAGTCATATATTGTCAGGTCTAGATCGTTGAAGAAAAGGCGCGTTGCATTTGCTTGGGCGTCCCAGTCAACCAATAATACTTTTGATTCGAACGACAGGGCTTCGGCAAGACACAAAGATAGGGTTGTTTTCCCTTCTCCACCTTTTTGATTTGTAATTGCAATTATGTTTGAATCAAAGGCTTTTTCTTCTTGGATTGAAAAATATTTGTCTAAAACAGATTTTTTGAAATTCCCATTTTTCTCTTTTGGAATTTTATACTCTTTTGCTAAAGATAAAAAATCTTCACTGGTTATCGCATACCTCCGGCCGATTTCATCCAGCGAGAGTTCCCCTATTTGACTTAGTTCTGCTTTCATTTTTCTATTACATGATCAGATTCACATATTAGTTATTCTGTGTCAAGAATTATGTCTCTTTATTTTTTTGTAGGAACTCATACTACTCAATATGAAATGGGATGATTGCAGATAAAGGTTCGTCTTTTTTAAAAAAAGCTAAACAATTGCGAAATCTCGGTTAAAAAATATTTTTTAAGTCGGAAAAATTTACCTTATAGTGTATGGATGAAGTTATAGATCGTAGAGTAACGGAATTTGACCTAAGGGACCCTGATAAGACACATGGCTCGGTGTCGACTCTGCTAATTCCGGTGAAAACGGTTAGCTGTCTGGAGCGGTATCATAGCCTAAAGGAATTGCCAGGTATCCTTTCCAGGTTGCTTTTGAAATATAGAAATTTGGCATTAAGTGAAACCCTAGATGCCTCCGAAAAAGTTCAGACTTTGTATCAGGACAAAGGCCAGGGCCTTGTAAAAAAGAGCTTCAGGCCGATAGGCGAAGATTGGATTCAGTTGTCTATCCTGGCACACGGCCTTGGAATTTCGCGATGCCTTCTTTTTGTGACTTTGTTGATGCTGGAATTGGATAGCATGGCACAACCCATTGAAAATGGGGAAGAAACGCGAGTTTTAGGAGTTCATACATCTGCACAAAAAAATCGTTTACGGTGCCTACTGGAATTAATCGATCATGATGGGGCATGTCGATTTGTAAGGGTGCTGGAAAACACATCATGAACGGAAAGCGGGCGAATAGGAATCGGAACTTGCTTTACAAGATACAGGACTTGGAAAAAGTAAAAACATGAGCTTTTTAAAATACCGTTTCGAGTTGAAGGCTATAGAGGGGTGAAATCATTTCACCCCTCCTTGAATCGGAAAATATGAAAAAATGGCGAATATTTTGCCTATCGCTGACGGTTTTTCTTGCATTTCAGGAAAATATTTTCTCGCAAACTTCAATTTCGCTAACTGCCGGTAAGAATGAAGGGGAGCATATATTTGAGACCGGGAATAAATTTGCTAATCTATCCGGAATAAGAGGTGGGTCTAGAATAACTTATCCGAGAGATTTTGGTTATCTTGGCTTCCAGTTTTCACAGACTTTTGAGCGACTTCTATTTAGCGGGAAAGTCGCGACTACCGGTACATCTGCCCATACCGGAGTGGCAAGAGATGAGGACTTCTTCTTACGAGCGAACTCTCCCGAAGATGGTACCAAGATTGCAACAAAAGAATGGTCATTACACGATTCTGCCCACGTATTTTCTGGAACTCAGAACTTTGCCGATGGGAAAGGGAAATCGGCAATGTCTGAATATAGGATTGAGCCAAATATCCGCTATTATTTTGGAGACTCTTCTCCAGATATCTGGAAGTCTTCCAACGGTTTCTTTTTTTCTTTCGGGCTAAAGTACTCGTATTTCAAATACTATATTTACGATGTAATCCAGTTTGTTGCAACAAATCCCATAACATTTGGGCCTATCGGGAAAGGCCTATCGTATTCGAATGCTGTTTTAGAAATTCCATTGGGTATCGGATATAAAATATCCGGGGAAAAAATAAGGTTTGAGTTTTCTTTTGATCTATTATGGGGCGTTAACAAATTTAGGGATTTTCATTATTGGAGGGCTTTGAATTTTAGCGGGTATTCTGGCGGTCCAGGATTTCAATACAGAGGGGACGTTTATTATATAGCCCAAGAGAACTTGATGTTAAAATTTAGCCACGCAGGACACAGGCTTTTTCAAACTGGCAATTTTTCAACAAAAGGTGGGAATTCCTTTTCAGATCTCTTGTCAAATTACGCAGGAAAATATTCTCATTACTTGAATACCAAGGAAGTTTTGTTTGAATTTTCTGTGGTCAGACGTTTGGTTCAGTCAAAATAAAAGTTGACATTTTAGTTTTATGTAGGAGTCTAAAGATTAGTCCGTTGGGGGTGTTTATTGCAGATCGATTGTCGAATTCTGCATTAGACTGAGAGAGTTCCCCGGAACCTGATCTGGATAATTCCAGCGTAGGAAAACGGAAGTCAGAATTTGTTACATCTGATGGATGAGTGCCCCGGACTAATATATTATAGGCAGGTCAGCCAGATGAAATCGTCTGATTTTTCGGAAATTCCTCCCAGTCTTGCAAATGAACATATTCTGAAAGAGTCATCGGCGCCCCAAGGGCATGCAATCCCCTTCAAAAGAATTTCCCTTTCGAACAAACAATCAATCCTTCTGTATGACACTTCCGGCCCCCAGAATTTCGATCCAATTGTAGGAATTCCTAAAAAGCGAAGGGAGTGGGTTGAAAAAAGGAAGGGTAGGGGAGACAAGAATTTTTCCCAGATGCATTACGCAAAAAAGGGGATTATAACAGAAGAAATGCACTTTGTGGGAATGAGAGAAGGGATCGATCCTGAATTTGTAAGATCTGAGGTAGCAAGGGGAAGAGCGATTATCCCTGCAAACATCAATCATCCAGAGATCGAGCCGATGATTATTGGCAGAAATTTCTTAGTCAAAATAAATGCGAATATCGGAAACTCGGCTCTTGGTTCGAGCATTGAAGAGGAAGTCGAGAAAATGCGCTGGGCATTAAAATGGGGAGCTGACACGATCATGGATCTCTCCACAGGGAAAAATATCCACGAGACAAGAGAGTGGATTATCCGCAATTCGCCGGTTCCTGTTGGGACGGTTCCGATCTACCAGGCATTGGAAAAGGTTCACGGGAAAGCAGAGGAGTTGAATATCGATACTTTTCTGGAAACCCTGATTGAGCAGGCAGAGCAGGGTGTAGATTATTTCACAATTCACGCAGGAGTGCTTCTCCGTTATATTCCGTTTACCGCAAACAGGACTACGGGAATTGTGTCTCGCGGGGGATCGATATTAGCAAAATGGTGCCTCGCTCACCATAAGGAAAATTTTCTTTATACTCACTTCCGGGATATTTGCGAAATAATGAAGAAATACGACATTGCATTTTCGTTGGGTGACGGGCTTAGGCCGGGAAGTATTGCGGACGCAAATGATAAAGCACAATTTGCAGAATTGGAGACGTTAGGCGAGTTGACTAAGATTGCCTGGGAGAATGATGTTCAGGTTATGATAGAAGGGCCGGGCCATGTGCCAATGCATTTAATCAAAGAGAATATGGACAAACAGCTGGAAATATGCCATGAAGCTCCTTTTTATACGTTAGGCCCCTTGGTTACGGATATTGCTCCAGGCTATGACCACATAACGTCTGCAATCGGGGCAGCAATGATCGGATGGTTTGGCACTTCCATGCTTTGTTACGTAACACCCAAGGAACATCTGGGACTGCCTGATAAAGAGGATGTAAAAGCAGGTGTTATCGCATATAAAATTGCTGCCCATGCGGCAGATATAGCGAAACAGCATCCTGGAGCACAAGCGCGAGACAATCTTTTGAGCAAGGCAAGATTTGAATTTCGTTGGGAGGATCAGTTTGAACTTGCCCTGGACCCGGAAACTGCCAGAAGTTTCCACGACGAAATGCTGCCTCAGGATAGGATGAAAGAAGCTCATTTTTGTTCAATGTGCGGCCCGCATTTTTGCTCAATGAAAATTACACAAGATGTCAGGGATTTTGCTGAACAAAACGGCTATGAAGAAAAGACTGCGATTGAAAAAGGGATGGAAGTTAAAGCAGAAGAATTCCGGAATTCTGGTGGGAATCTCTACGTTAGAAGTTAAAGATTAGACAATGAACAAAGCCCCTGCATTTTTTATCGCTCACGGAAGTCCGATGATAGCGATTCAGGATATAGAATATACCAGAAACCTGAGGTCTTTTGGACAATCTCTCACTAGTCTTGATGCAATTCTTGTCATTTCTGCGCACTGGCTTACTAATGGAATTTTTGTTTCCGGTTCGGAATTTCCCGAAACAATATATGATTTCTATGGATTTCCAGAAGAACTGTATCGGTTAAATTATCCGTGTCCTGGATCGCCGGTAATAGCGCAATTATTGCAGAATACGTTAAGCGACTTGGATGTTAAAATAGTCGATAGAGGACTTGACCATGGGGCGTGGCAGGTTTTGCGGTCAATTCTGCCTGATGCAGGAGTTCCTACAATTCAGCTGAGCATTCATGCGGGAATGACTTTCCGTGACCACTATGAGCTTGCTCAAAGACTTCAGTTTTTGCGGGATAAAAACATTGCGATTATGGGAAGTGGGAATATTGTTCATAACCTCTCGATACTTGACTGGGAAAATCAGTTTGCAAAGCCTTTAAGCTGGGCAAAAGAATTTCACGATCTCGTGAAATCACATCTGGAAACCGGAAATGTAGAGGACTTGATTGACATCGAAAGAGTAGGGGAGTCATACCGTATTTCAGCCCCAACTCCCGAACACTATATCCCTTTGCTTTATGCAATGGGAGCAAAGACCGAATTCGAAAAAGTAAAGATCATCACGGATGAATTCCATCACGCCACAATCAGCATGTTGAGTTTTTGTTTCCGTTAGCCCTCAAAAAAAACGGCTTGGCATTTGACTCATTATGTCTCATTTCCTGGCTTGGTTGTAGGAACTCATACAATTTATGGGTAAGCCGACGAGAATTTTTTACGAATTCGTCTCTCTATAATTAAAATGTGCCGGGGTGTTTTTTGGAGTTCTGGTAAAATCCCAAGAAAAAAAGCTCTAACGCCTTTTCGTTGGTCAACCTGAATGAAGTGCTCACCCCAGTGAAAAGTGAAAACCAGCCCTCACGTTCTCGGAGTTGCCTGAGTTTTAAAGAAATCCCTAAAATAAAGACTTGCATATATCAAGTTATCTTGATATATGGTTATAAAGAAATAATGATCTATGATACTGGACATCACCGGATGAGGCAAAGCCTGATTAATGCCATGAAAGCAATCTCAGACGAGACCAGGGTGAGGATTTTGCACATTCTGTCCTTTGGGTCTTTCAATGTAAATGAGATCACAGAGATTCTGGAAATGGGCCAATCTAGGGTTTCACGGCATCTGAAAATTATGAATGATGCAGGACTGCTAGAGTCCTTACGGGAAGGAACCTGGGTATATTATAAAATTCCTGAAGATAGTTCAGAGACGAATTTCAGCAAGGACCTTACGAATCTAATTTTGCTCCACAGGGAAGATATTCCTAAACGGGAATCAGACCAGAAAAATGTCGGTAATCTATTAAATAAAAGAGAAGAGAAAAAAATCGGTTACTTCAATACAATCGGGAGGAATCTAGATCGTGTTCAAAGCGAGGTATTAAATCCAAAGGTTTACCGAGAGAAAATTTTGTCATTCTTGCCCCCCAAAAATAAAATGATTGTCGATCTTGGGTGTGGGCCGGGCGGGCTTTTCCCTTACCTGTTGAAAAAAAGCGAGAAGGTAACCGGAATTGATTCTTCGGTAAAAATGGTGAATGATGCAAAATCTCTCTTTAAGGAAAACAAAAACGTAAACATCGTTCACAGCTATCTCGAAAATCTACCGATTTCGTCTAACTTTGCAAACGCAGTTGTAGCCTCTATGGTACTTCATCACGTATCGAATCCACGCTCCATTATGGAAGAAGCCGGAAGGGTGTTGAAGGAAGGCGGAGTGTTCTGTTTAATCGATTTGAAAAAGCATAACGCAGAGTTTATGCGGGATAATTTTGCCGATCTCTGGCTTGGGTTTGATGAGAACCTTCTTGTGGAATGGCTGAAGGCATCCGGATTTGATGTTAAAAAAAACGAAGAGATTAAAACCCAATCAGAATTTAAAATAATAGCAATCAAAGCAATAAAAAAAGGAGGACGTTATGTCCACAGCAACAAAAGAACAAACACTAAAGTATAAGGTGAAGGATATTAACCTTGCCGATTGGGGCAGGGAAGAAATCATCCTTGCGGAAAAAGAAATGCCTGGACTCATGGCAATTCGTGCGGAATACAAGGGAAAAAGGCCTTTGGCGGGTGCAAGAATTTCAGGATCATTGCACATGACGATTCAGACAGCTGTTCTGATTGAGACGTTAGTTGAATTAGGCGCGGAAATCAGATGGGCGTCATGCAATATCTTCTCAACCCAGGATCATGCAGCTGCGGCTATCGCAAAAGCGGGAATTCCCGTATTTGCCTGGAAAGGTGAAACAGAGGAAGAATACTGGTGGTGCACTGAGCAAACTCTTTACTTCGATGGAGGGAAAGGGCCAAATATGATTCTGGATGACGGTGGGGACTTGACTTATCACATTCACACAAAACATCCGCACTTGCTAGCGGACATCAGGGGAGTTTCCGAAGAAACTACAACGGGAGTGAATCAACTCATGAAAATGATGGCGAAGGGAGAATTAAAAATTCCTGCTATCAACGTCAATGATTCGGTTACAAAATCCAAATTTGATAATCTCTATGGTTGTAGAGAATCTCTTGCAGATGGAATCAAGCGCGCTACGGACGTTATGCTCGCCGGCAAGCTATGTATCGTTGCCGGTTATGGTGACGTTGGAAAAGGTTCTGCTGCATCTCTAAGAAATTTCGGAGCGAGGGTAATCATCACCGAGATTGATCCAATATGCGCTCTTCAAGCCGCTATGGAAGGCTACCAAGTGCTTCGTATGGAAGACATTGTTGACAAAGCAGACATAGTCGTAACTGCTACTGGAAACAATGACATCGTAACACTTGAGCACATGAAAGCAATGAAAGATGGTGCTATTCTTTGTAACATCGGTCATTTTGATACGGAGATTCAGATGGCGAGATTGAACTCTATGCCTGGAACCAAAAAGAAAGAAATCAAACCTCAGGTAGATAAATATACTTTTCCAGACGGAAAATCGATTATCGTTCTTGCAGAAGGCCGTCTTGTGAATCTTGGTTGTGCTACAGGTCATCCGTCTTTTGTGATGAGTAATTCATTTTCGAATCAGGTGCTAGCTCAAATTGAATTGTACACAAATACCGGCAAGTATCCTGTCGGCGTGTATCGTTTGCCAAAACACCTGGATGAAAAAGTTGCCGCGTTCCATTTGGAGCAAATAGGTGTAAGGCTGACAAAGCTTACAAAAGAACAGGCTGAGTATCTAGGTGTGTCGCCTGACGGCCCATATAAGCCGGAGCATTACAGGTACTAGGGAAAGTCTAAAAATTTGTCCGTCCGGCCTCTTCGATAGGAGGGGCTGGGCTAACCTTAAATGCAAAAATATTCTGTTTACAGGTGACCATGCCTCACATAGTAATTGATCACTGCAAAAATTGTGAAGCTACTGTCTGTGCGGCAGTATGTCCGGTGATGGCATTTCGGGAAGGCGAGGAAATGCTCTATATTTCATCGGATGATTGCATCGATTGCGGACACTGCATTTCGGAATGCCCTGTCGGAGCTATTTATCCGGACTACGATGTCCCGAAAAAATTTCACAGTTACATTAAGACAAACGAAATCGAATCAAAAAAATACCCTGTTATTAAAACCATTAAAAACAAATATCTAAAAGGAAAGGCAGCTTTCGGAATGCCGCATAACGTAAAAAATGAACTACACGAATCCTAAATCCAACGAGCTTGTAGAACTGTTATCGAAGCAAATACTAATCCTGGACGGCGCAATGGGAACGATGATCCAGCGCCATAAACCGACGGAAGAGGATTTTCGTGGTGAAAAGCTGAAAAATCATCCATCTCCACTAAAAGGAAATAACGATCTTTTGTCTATTACTAGGCCGGACATAATTGAATCAATACACCTGGAGTATCTTCGAGCTGGAGCAAATATCATTGAAACAAATACATTCAGTGGAAACAAAATATCACAGGCTGACTATAGCCTGGAATACATAGTAGAGGAGATAAACAGAGAGTCCGTTAAATGCGCAAAAAAAGCAGTTGAGGTATTTCGAAATGAAAAACCCGACCAGCCTTGTTTTGTTGCCGGAGCTATCGGTCCTACTAACAGGACTGCATCTATGTCGCCTGACGTAAACAATCCCGCATTTCGAGCAGTTAGCTTTGACGATTTAGTTGAGGCCTATTACGAACAAGTGAGGCCTTTGGTAGAAGAGGGTGTGGATTTGCTTCTGCCGGAAACTACTTTTGATACATTGAATTTGAAAGCGGCCATTTATGCGATCGAGAAGTACTTTGACGAATCCGGTAAAAGGATTCCTGTCAGCCTTTCGGTTACCATCACTGATGCTTCCGGCAGAACTCTATCCGGACAGACTCTTGAAGCATTCTACAATTCAGTGCGTCACGCGAAGCCGCTAAGCATCGGGATCAACTGCGCTCTGGGTGCATCGGAAATGCGTCCCTACATCGAAGAACTTTCCGAGAAATGTGAATTCTTGGTAAGTTGCTATCCGAATGCAGGGCTTCCGAATGCTTTCGGGGGATACGACCAAGGGCCGGAAGAGTTTGCCGATTATCTTTTAGATTTTGCAAAAAACGGTTGGTTAAACATTGCTGGCGGTTGTTGCGGTACAACACCCGATCATATTCGGGCAGCGGCTAACGCACTGAAAAAATTTTCGGCAAGAACTCCCCCTGTTATTCCAAAGGAAACGAGGCTTTCCGGCTTGGAGGCTTTAAACCTGACACAAGACAAAGGCTTTATCGTAGTAGGGGAGAGAACTAACGTTACAGGATCGCCGAAATTTAAGAATCTGGTCATTGAAGGAAATTTCGATGAAGCCTTATCAATCGCGTCTCAACAGGTTGAAGCCGGGGCAAACATAATAGATGTGAATTTTGACGAAGCGCTCTTGGATGGAGAAGCCTCGATGACCAAATTTTTGCACCTTGTTGCTAGCGAGCCGGAAATTGCCAAAGTTCCTGTCATGATAGACAGTTCCAAGCCGAGTGTTATTTATTCAGGGTTGAAATGCCTGCAAGGGAAGGGCATTGTGAATTCTATCAGTCTGAAAGAGGGTGAGAAAAAATTTCTGGATGAGGCGCGGGAGATTAAAAAATTCGGTGCCGCGGTAGTTGTTATGGCATTTGACGAAAATGGCCAGGCCGCAACGAAAGATGAGAAAGTCAGAATTTGCGCCAGGGCATATACGCTTCTAACGGAAAAAGCGGGAATTGAGCCATGCGACATTATTTTTGATCCGAACATTTTGACAGTTGGGACCGGAATCGAGGAGCACAATGACTACGCGAAAGATTTCATCGAAGCGATTCCGGAAATCAAAAAATTCTGCCCGGGTGCAAAAATCAGCGGAGGTGTTAGCAATATCTCATTTTCTTTCAGAGGGAATAATCCGGTACGTGAGGCGATGCACACTGCATTTTTGTATTATGCTATTAAATCCGGAATGGATATGGCGATCGTAAATGCCGGAATGTTGGGCGTATATGAAGAAATTCCAAAAGAGTTGCTGGAAAAAGTCGAAGATGTTCTTTTGAATAGACAGCCGGATTCTACAGAGAGGCTTATTGAATTTGCATCAGGGCTGAAATCGGAAGAAAAATCGCAATCAAAAGAAATTCTTTGGCGAAAAGAAAATGTTGAATCGCGTCTAACGCATTCTCTTGTTAAGGGGGTAACCGATTTTATCGACGAGGATGTTGAAGAGGCCAGAATAAAATACAAGCGTCCGTTAGACGTCATCGAGGGTCCTTTGATGAACGGGATGAAGGTAGTTGGAGAGCTATTCGGTGCCGGAAAAATGTTTTTACCTCAGGTTGTAAAAAGTGCCAGAGTAATGAAAAAAGCAGTGGCTTATTTATTGCCATTCATGGAAGATGAAAAAGCTTCTTCATCCAACAAACCAAAGTTTTTGATCGCAACGGTCAAAGGTGACGTCCACGACATCGGAAAAAATATAGTCGGAGTAGTGCTGGCCTGCAATAATTACGAGGTGATTGATCTCGGAGTCATGGTCCCTTCTGAAAAAATTCTCGAAGAGGCGACAAAGCAAAAGGTCGATATCATTGGTCTGTCGGGCCTAATTACTCCATCTCTGGATGAAATGGTGCATGTTGCGAAAGAAATGGAGAGAGAAAAGTTAAACGTTCCTCTTCTTGTCGGTGGAGCAACCACAAGCCCTGCGCACACAGCAGTGAAAATATCCGAAGAGTATTCACACCCCGTGGTTCATGTTCTGGACGCCTCCAGAGTTGTAGAAGTTACCAATAATCTTCTGAGTCCGGAATTTCAGAAAAATTATGCTGAAATTGTCAAAAAAGAGCAGGAGAAAATTCGAGCCGCATACTATGAAAAGAAATCAGACAGAAAACTCCTTTCTATTGTGGATGCGAGAAAAAATAAACAGAAAATCGACTGGGGAAAAACAGATATTCCAAGGCCTTCCTTTACTGGTATAAAAGTATTCGACGATCTTTCTCTCTTAACACTGAAAGAATACATCGATTGGTCTCCCTTCTTTCATGCCTGGGAACTAAAAGGACGTTACCCGGAAATATTGTCTGATGAAAAAGTGGGACGTCAGGCGAAAGAGCTTTTTGATAACGCGCTAAAACTTCTTGACGATATTATTCAAAACAAAAGGTATAGGGCAAAAGCAGTTGTTGGAATATTCCCGGCAAATTCATTGGATGACGATATCGAAATTTACGAAGACGATTCCAGGAAGAGAGTAATCGCTGTCTTCCATACTCTTCGCCAACAGATGATAAAGCCCGAAGGCCAGTTTAACAACTCGCTATCGGATTATATCGCTCCAAAGGAAACTTCCAAGCCGGACTATCTAGGATGCTTCGCTGTCAGCGCAGGATTCGGAGTTGAGGAATTCGCCGGTGCTTTCGAGAAAAAGTTGGACGATTACAATTCCATTCTTGCTAAAGCGTTAGGCGACAGACTTGCAGAAGCTCTGGCCGAGTATATTCACAAAGTTGTCAGGGATGAATGGGGTTTCGGAAAGGAAGAAAACTTAACAAAAGAAGATATGATTCGTGAAAGATACAGAGGTATTCGTCCTGCGGCGGGTTATCCAGCTTCACCGGATCATACGGAAAAGAAAATATTGTTCGGTTTGCTTCATGCAGAAAAAAATATCGGGATCCAATTGACGGAAAATTTCGCAATGACGCCAGCAAGTTCTGTGAGTGGCCTGTATTTTGTTCACCCAGAATCCAAATATTTTGCAATTGGAAAGATCGGGAAAGATCAGGTGGAAGATTATTCAGTGAGAAAGGGCATGAGTGTTGCAGAAGTGGAGAAATGGCTAGCTCCGAATATTGACTACAAATAAATGGATTTTTGATTGATGAAATTCTTTTCGGCATGTTTCAATCCTAAAATATCTGGACGCAAAAATATCATGGGTTACCTATGTATTCTCTTTGCTTTTGTTCTTATGAATAACTGCCTAATCATGGAAATTAAAAGATCGGAGAAACTCTTGGGTAAAGAAATTTTGTCATCAAAAGAATTTCAAACCGAAGAAGAGGAGCTTAGATTTTCCGGGAAAAGCAAAATATCCGGGCAGTTCGTGAATATCCCTTTTTCCAGGCGCTTGGTAGAAAAGAGAAAAAAGGAAATCGTCTACAATTCAAAAATTGAGGTAACGGAAGAACGGACAGATTCGTTTTATATTATCGGTGGAATCATTCCATTTGTCGCTCAGGAGAAAGGTTGGGGCACTTACTTCAAGATAATGGCGGTCACTTTTTTTATCAATATCCCGGTTGCATTAGTGGATTGGGCGACAATGCCTTTTCGAACCGGGGTCTCATTTGAAAATAAAACGGAAAAAGAATTGAAGGATATTCAGGTAACTGACAAACCAATTCAAGATCATTCTAATCTAAAAATACGAATCAACAATGAAATGGTAGAATTGCGGGACAGCGAATTGATTGTGCCCTTGCCTGTAATTTTGAATAATCCTTCAGTGAATGCAAAAGGCCAATTCGGAAAATATGAAATCAAAGATCAGGAATTTCGTTATGAATTGAGCGGAAATAACGTATATTCAAAGAGCCTTCCTCTGGATAAAATTCTGAATGAAACCGAATATCTTGAGATTTTGAAGATCCAGGCAATGATGAAACCTGAGAATTTTCCGGATATTTTTCCTTACTTTATCGGAAAAATATCATCTAAAAAAATCGGTTTAGGATTTCTAGATGGCCTTGTTTCGGCAGGACTGAAATTAAATTACAAAAATCGTGACTACTCTGCACTTGACTATGCCTGCATCATTGAAAATCTTGAACTCGTAAAATATCTTGTTGGAAAAGGAGCGGATATAAATTATGCAGGGGATAAGAATGATGAATTTTCCCCATTGCAGTATGCGATTGTTTCTCAGAATTTAGAAATTGTGAAATACCTGATTGAAAATGGCGCAGATGTAAATCATTCGGGGTATAACAAAACAACTCCCTTGCACACGGCTGCAAGTAAGGCAAATTTTGAAATTGTAGAGTATTTGGTGGGGAAAGGGGCAGATTTGAATAGTGTTGATGCTTTTGACTACACCCCTTTGATGAGAGCGAACAAAAGTTCCCAAATTGCTGAATATCTCAAATCGAAAAGCTCGAAATAAATGATTAGCCCGAATTCAGGATTTTTTTATATTCAATACCGAGAATAGTAATATCGTCCTGCTTTTCCCGTCCGTCAAGAAATTGCTCCAGTCTATCCAGAACTATTTTAACATTTTCTTCGATACTGAGCTTTGCATTTTCCTTCAATATTGAATATAATCTTTCGTCACCGAACTCTTCTTTCTTATTATTGAACTCTTCAAAAATTCCGTCAGTGAAAAGGTAAACTCGATCATCTTGTTGAAATTCAAATTCAGAAATTGTATAAGAGTTCTTTTTTTGGATTCCGATCATTTTTCCCGTTTTTTCCATCAGATGAATCGTATCATTTTTCATTAAAATAGCCGGAGGATGGCCCGCTGAGGCAAATTTAATTTTATGATTTTGAACATCAATATCGACAAGGATACATGTGAGAAAGGTACTTAACGACCGATAGCGCTCGACAAAACCGTTATTAAAAATTTCCAATAACATATTAGCATCTACATCGTAGTGCTTGATACTGTCATATATTCCTTTAATAACCATTGTAATCATAGCCGCTTGAACACCGTGTCCGGTTGCATCAGCGAGGAATATTCTGTAGGTATTATCGTTTAACCTGCAAATGTCATAAAAATCTCCACCAACTACAGTCATTGGAATATACAAGGGAAATATATCCAAATGCTCAATTAAAGTATGATCGATATACAGAGTATTTTCCTGAATTTTTTTTGCAATGGAAAGGTCATTTCGGATAATTTGCAGGGAATTATTCAAGGCTTGAGTCCGCTCAATGACTTTCTGCTCCAAGCCTTCTGAGAATATCTTTAGTTCGAATGTTAATTTTTCGGATTCTAAAAAAGTATATGCAAATCTTGTAGAGAGCATGAATGCCTGTGAAAAAATAAATATCAGAAATCCGAATGGGAGGACATACGGAGTGGGAATAATATTCAACCAGGAAAGTATATCATTGAATACGGAGGCCAGCAACACTATGCTCCCTATAAAAAAGCCTAACGCACCGATGCGGATCTTTCTCACGGCATTTATCAGGATGTAGATAATGTAAAGTAAATACAGAATGAGAAATATCCACCAGAAATATAGGAGAATCATGGTAAAGATTCGCATTGGCCCGAATAGAACGATTATCGCGTAAGAAAATCCGAGGACCTCTGCGATTCTTAGCGCGCCCATCGGAAATTCATCAGGAAATGAATGATGGATAAATCGTACAAGCGCGACGGGAATGATAGCGTATGCAAAAAATTCGATTCTCATTCCGATTACAAGGGGAAAATCCGGGAATAGATGAAAGATAAACCGTTCTCCTGTAAACGCCACTCGCACTGTAAACAATAAGCAGGCAATTCCAAAGTAGAGAGCTCCTAAGTCCTTGTGACGCAATGCAAATAATCCGAAGTGATAAAGGCCGATAAGTAAAATCGCTCCGCATAAGAATAACTCTACCGCTATTTGCATCTCGCGGGAGTTTCTGATCGCTTCGACATTTCCCAAGATTAGGGGATGCCAGGGCCCGCCGAGGACATGATGAAAATTTGAAATTTGAATTAGTATTTCATTTACTTCCTCCGTTTGAAATTCGGCTACACCGGAAAGGTATTGAGGGATCATCTGATTTTCTGACCGGCCTACCAATCCGCGAGATAACAACATTTTTCCGTTTATGAAAAGTTTATATGCAGACCCAAAATCATATATATGGATACTTCGAATTTGGCCGGGCTTTAATTTTAGTAGAAGGCGATACGAAGCATAACCATTTCCTGTGACAGTTTTTCCATTTTGAGCATAATCATTCCAGAAGCCTGGAACCTGAAGAAAGCTATCCGGTTTTAAATTTAACCCGGATCGAAAATCCGAAGGCTCAAGTAATCGTTGCCAATAAAATTCCCATTCTCCGTCAAGACTTAAAGTATTTCCGGATGCAAAATTGCCTGACGCATCAAGCTCCCAGCCTCTTAAATCCAATTCCCCCTTGATTGCTTTGGGAGAAAATTTCTGGTTGTTTGGTGTGCAATGGTGAAAGGTAAAACAAAAAATGAAAATTGACAAAAGAGATTTATAATTCATGACCTTGGGAACTGTCAAATTATTTATTCCATCCGATTCAGGTAAAGAGTTTTTTATGCGGAATGGGGTTCAAAATTTTAGAAATTTCTGGGATTCATGAAAATTGGACGACAAATTTTCCGAATCATTGAAACCTAGCTCAGGGAGAATCAATATGGCAGAAGTCAAAAAGGATCTACTAACAGCCGGTAAAATCGCCCAGGAACTGAAAGTAACCGACGCGAAAGTGAAGAAAGCAATACAGGAACTTGGAATCAAACCGACAGAAAAAAAAGGGCCGTGCAATTATTATTCGAAAGATGTAGTTGCAAAAATAAAATCTGCCCTGAAATAAATACGTTAGTCGGCATTCGATGGAAGAATCGTCATAAGCTTTTCTTCCGTTGTTTCATAATCCGAACCGGCCCCGAACTCATTTTTCCGGTTTTCGAAAATTCTCAATCCGAATTGGCCGTATTCGGTTTTTAGCCATTTCTTTAGTTGCAATATCAATTCTGTTTCTCTGGATTTGTGAGCTTTCATTTCCAAAATGAATTTGAAAAGCGAATCAATCCCCAATTTTTTTGTAGCACTGGACAGAAAAATCCTGGGAATCTTTCCTCCCAGAATATCTTTTAGAAATGCGAGAGAACTATCCAGAGTGTAGTAGCTGGATTTTGCCAGTTCTTCTTCGTCGCATTTGTTGATGATAAATGCGTCCGGAACTTCCATAATCCCGCTTTTCATAAATTGGATCTGGTCTCCTCCAAGCGGCTGCAGGATCAGAAATGAAAAATCAGAAATATTGGAAACCTCTATTTCGTTTTGTCCGATTCCAACGGTTTCAATGATAACATAGTCGAAAAAATATCTGAGAAGTCGAACAACATGGTAAGTATACGGATTGATTCCCCCCATATCCAATTGGCTTGGCTGGGATCGGAAAAAAATTCTGTTTTCCCTTGCCGGAATAGTGACTCTAGTCCTGTCTCCAAGAATCGAACCCCCACTAATATGGCTGGAGGGATCGATTGCGACTATCGCAAGCTTTTTATCATTCGCTTTCTGCAGAAACTCTTCGCATAACGCACCAATCAGCGAAGATTTTCCGGCTCCCGGAGTTCCAGTAAAGCCGAAAGTAAAAGATTCCTTGTCGGAAATATTCAGTTCTTTTAGTGTAGAAAAGAGAAATTTTCTGAAATCAAAAGAATCCTTTTTCTCAAGTTCGCTGATGAGCCTGGCGATGGCATATTTCCCGCCCGTTTGTGCATCGTGGATTAATGTAAGAATTTCTTTTTTTTGTTCTTCGCTTAAAGCCACTATTTGCTGTTTACCAGATCGACTACTTTGTCCATGATCTTCATAAGATCGAAATCTTTTGGAGTGAAAATTTCCTTCACCCCGTCTTTTTTCAGAGAATCAAAATCGGACTCAGGAATAATTCCACCCATTACAACAGGAATTTTATTTTCTGCCTTGTAATGTTTCAACTCATCCATGATTTGTTTTGCAATTTCTTTGTGAGACCCGGAAAGAATTGAAATTCCGATTACGTCTGCGTTTTCTTCCACAGCGGTCTGGACAATTTCTTCGGGCGTTAGGCGAATCCCTGAATAGATAACGTCGAATCCGGCGTGCTTGGCTGAAATGGCTATCATCTCTGCGCCATTCGAATGCCCGTCCAGCCCTGGTTTTCCAACCACGATTTTCGGCCTGTGGCCGTTTGATTTCTGGAAACTCGAAATTTTTTCCCTTACTTTTTCCACATTTTCATTTTCAAGGCTCAATTTCTGCCCCTCAACTCCTGTCGGCGGCTGATATACCCCGAAAACTTTTCTCAATGTATCCGCCCATTCTCCTGTAGTGATTCTCGCTTTGGCACACTCAATGGAAGCTTCCATCATATTTTTATTTTCACGAGCGCTCTTTTCAAGATTTTCCAGTGCTTTTTTCGCTTTAGATTCATCTCTTTCCGATTTGGTTTTTTTTAAGAGGTTCAGAGTGATTTCGGCGGATGCGGAGTCTACTTTAAAAATTCCCCCATCGGAGTCCGTTACGAGGGGGGAGGGGATTCCATCGTTCCATTTGTTTTTTCCAACAATGACTTGATCGCCGGAGTTGATTTTAGAGAGCCTGTCGGATTGCGATTTCACTAATCCGGTTTTCATATATCCGCTTTCGATTGCTTTGACTGCCCCACCGATTTCCAGAATTTTATCAATTTCCTTATAGGCTTCCTCTTTCAGGGATGCGACTTTGCTTTCGATCACTTTTGAGCCTTCGAATATATCCGGGTATTCTAACAAGTCGGTCTCATAAGCCATCACCTGCTGCAACCGTAAAGACCACTGTTGATCCCAAGGCCTTGGAAGCGATAGAGCTTCGTTCCATGCAGGAAGCTGTAATGCCCGGCAACGAGAATCCCGGCTAAGAGTAACTCCGAGAGTTTCCAAAAGAATTCTCCATGCGTTATTCTCCGGCTGTTCTTCCGTTAAGCCGAGAGAATTTACTTGAACACCGTAGCGGAAAATTCTATACTTTGGATTTTTTACTTTATAACGATTTTTTGTAATTTCGTCCCACATTTCTCTGAAAGCGCGCATCTTGCACATTTCTTCGATGAACTTGATTCCCGCATTTACAAAAAAAGAAATTCTACCGACGCATCTCTCAAATTCGTCATCCGTAAAACAACCTCTAGCCTTGATTGCATCCAGAATGGCTATCGCATTAGCCAGAGCAAAAGCCAATTCCTGAACTGGAGTTGCTCCTGCTTCCTGAAGGTGATACGAGCAAATATTGGACGGATTCCATTTCGGAATATTTTTCAGGCAATATTCATACATATCCACTATGATTCTTATGGACTGGTCCGGAGGGAAAATGTAGGTTCCCCTCGCGAGGTATTCTTTTATAATATCATTTTGCGTAGTCCCTTCCAGTTTATCCAAAGGAGTATTTGTTTCTTCAGCAAGAGCTACATATAGGGATAAAAGCCACATGGAAGTCCCGTTGATCGTCATCGAAGTATTCATTTCGCCTAACGGAATCTGGTCGAATAATATCCTGAAATCGTCAATAGAGTTGATCGGAACACCGACTTTTCCAATTTCCGGCCTGGAAATCGGGTGATCGGAACTGTATCCGCACTGGGTAGGCAGGTCAAACGCGATTGAAAGACCGGTCTGCCCCTTGGACAGATTTTTCCGATACAATTCATTGGAAGCTTTAGCGTTAGTATGGCCTGCATAGGTTCTGAATATCCACGGTTTGTCCCGGATTTCCTCATTTTTCTCATTATAAATCCGATGAGCCTTGCTTTTTTCCATTTTTTGACCCCTTATAATGCTATGCTTAAAAACTTGTAGTAGAATTTCAGCTAAATTTTTACTTTTACTTTTGAAATGCCGATTTTAACAAATAGAAGGAAATCTGATTTTTTCCCACTGATGACTTAAGAATTTGCCGACAAGAACCGAGTTATAATGAATTTAGAAAGAAATACAAAAGAAAACCCATTCAAAATCCTAGCGTCAATACTGGTTTTATCCGGGGTATTATTGCTTTTTTATTATCTGAAGGGCGAGCCGAATCGTCCACAAACATATAATCACCTTGCCAATCTGAAATCCCTTACCGAAGACAAGCAGCTTTTTTCTGCATCGGATCCTGTTCCGACTTTGATCTTGTTTTTTTGGAAAAAAATATCCGGAACGAATTATGTCCCGGCTTTCAGAACAGTGTCTGTTTTTCTATTTGCGCTTTTTCTCCACTTGTCGATGAGGCTTTTTGTCAGAAATGAATGGAAAATCAACCACTACGGATTGATTTATCTGATCGCGTTTCTGCCATATTTGAATTCAGTTCCGGAAGAAAACTATAGTGAATTGGTAACCGCGATTTTTATACTACTGATTTTTTTGAGCTTCAGATTAGAGTCGATATTGGATGTGCTTTTGTTTGCCATTCTCACAATTTTTGCATTTTTTTCGAACTTCATGACTTTTCTTTGGGGTTTTTCCGCTTTTGTAATCAAGGCAGGAACGTTAGGCGCGCAGAGAACGAAGACCACTGTTTTCTACAAAAGGAAAAATATCCCGAAGCTGATTTTGCTTGTTTACCTTGCAGTATTTTTTTTAGCGATACTGATACTCGGACTATTTGGTTTTTTCGGCGACTCTTCGTTTCGCTTTATTTTCCAGTCTTTATTGAACCACTTCCTCGGTTTTGGAGTGATAATCGGCTTTATTTTTATCGGCCAATATCTTTTGAAATCCGAGAAAGAACTGAACTCTCCGGTCAGCACAGGCATTCTTATCGTCCTCATCGTGGTTTCAGGCATTTACGTTTTCCGAAAAGATACTGCAGTCAGCCTGAATGAACTCGTATCGCAGAAAAATGAAATACATGCCATGAGAATGAAAGGGCTGATTTCCAAAGCGGACAGAATTTTTGCCGATAAGTCTCTGGCAGATTTTTCATATTTTCATTCCAAAGAAAAGTTATCGTACTTGAATTTTGAAGAAATGGGAGCGAATGACCTGCTTGTTGTAAATGGAATATGGGTGGCAGATCGAAATCAAATCGACAAGCTATTTCGTTCCAGGAAACCGTTGTACTATCCTCTGAATTCAACTTCCGTACTAATGAGAAAAGAACTTGTTGAGAAAATTCTCCCTCTTCAATCAAAAGATGATCTGCAATTTAGAGGGAAGCTATTGAAATACCTGAGTGAGTCAAAAAAGAGAACTCGCTTTGACGGATTTAGGAAATTTCTGGGTTCTTTGTTTGATTTAAAGCTCCCCTGAATTCGGAATATGAGGGTCTCCAGGAATATCTTAAATTTCAGAAAGTCGCCCAGACCCGACTACACTTTGTCAGGCAGTGCGTTAGGCGCTAATGGGAAGTCCTTCGATTCAAAGTATTGGAGCGAGATTTACGGAAGCGGCGAAGACGTTGACGGCACATTCAATGCAAAAGAACACGCATTATATTTGAAGTCTCTATTCGGATTGTTCGGAATTTCCGTTAGGTCCCTGGCAGATTTTGGTTTCGGGAAAGGCTTCCTTTTGCAGAGGATGATTCAGGCATTTCAGCCTGGCAGGGTGTTTGCGTTAGACGCGTCTTTTGATATGGTTGACCGATTGAAAAATTCAAAGTGGATTTACACATCAAATATTGCCGTTGCCTCCGGAACAATTCAAACACTGAATATCGAAATTATGAAAAGCGCGCCATTCGACCTGGGGATTTGCAATTCAGTATTGCAGTATATCCCCGACAATGATTTGGATGATGCGCTGGAGAAAATGTCCAGGATCACCAGGTATTTGTATTTTAGCGTTCCTACAAAAGCGGATTATACCCGGATGAAAAAGGAAATCTTTTTCGAAGATCCTTACGCATTTTCCAGGCCAAAAAGATTCTACATGAAAAAGATTTCGAGATACTTCACCGTAGTATCGTACAACCTGCTGGAGAGCAAAGTAAATGTTCACGACAGCAGATTTAACGATGAGATATTTCGGTTTTAGAACATGCTCTTAGAAATTTTTTAGTTTTCCAAGCTTGAATTTCTTTTTAATCTTTTCATTTGCTTCTTTCAGTTTTGCTTTGTCGATGATGACATCAATTCCATCTTCTAATTCCAGTTTGATTAACTCGTCTTTTGAATCCTGAATGATTTTGTTCAGTGCTGGAACATCCAGCGGTTTTTGCCCATTAGCCGATGTGACGATTTTCATGCTGAGATTGTGGTAACCGTTATTGGAATCATCCGGCATTACCTGGGATAGCAATACGATTTTTCCTTTTCTTTCCGATTTGTGAGTTTTGTGGTAATCGTTCAAAGACAATAGCTTTTTATCTACTCTCGACCTCCAATTGTTTCCCCATTCTTTCAGTAGAAATTCGGACAATTCCAGAAAAATAAATCCATTCAGAATCATAAAGTGCGGAACGTTGCCTTGCAAATTTGCGCTTGGAATCTGAATTGATTCATAAGGGAAAGATTTTAAAGGCATGGATATGACTATTTCTTTTTTGTCTCTCAGAACTTTTACCGGGATCGACCTACCGAGTCCATGACCGAATTCCTCCCCGGTATGGGCTAAAAAAGCGAGGGATTGCTTGCCGTAAAGCGGGTGTTCAAAAAAACCTTTCGAATCTATTTTAAATCCCCCGAATTCCAAAATCACATCGTCGATCTTTAGCGCGTTCCATGCACCGGAGTAGGGGAATATCTCGGCAACCAGCACCCCAGTATTTTTCTGTGTCAAGCCAAAATATTCTTTTGTAGAGCTATCCGTAATCGGCCTGAACCTGAAACCTTTGAAAGGAAAGTTTGTTTTTATCGAAGAGGACTTACCCCGGAGGAATTGACGGATCACCAAGCCTGGGATGCCTTTACCGTTATTTTTATTTCCCGAAAATTCAACCATCATCCCGATGACTTTATTCTTTTGAATAATTAGCTCCCCGCTTCCGTCTAACTTCTCATTCGAGTTGATATCCATAAGTGGAAGTTCCGTGCTTCCCATAGGGTATGTCTCCATATCCATTCCGAGAATCTGGCCTCTGGATGCCTGCACCGATCCGGAGTTGTCCAACTGGCAGAATGTGGCAGGACTATTCAAAGGGGTGATCTTTTCAAATTCAACCGGCTTCAGATCGCTGAAAAAATCCGTATCTTCCACTTCCAGTAGGGTCAGATTGGATTCGTAGTCAATCTTTACGGGCTTTGCCCTGAAATAGTCGTAAGAGGAATGCTTCTTGATTTCGATAAGCGTGTAATCCGAAATATAATTGGTCAGTACCAGGATCTGTTTTGAGCCGGTTACGATTCCAATAGCGCCTAACGTTTTCGGAGGTTTTGGCTGCCAAGGGGCTATAAAATTATTTCTCTGGTATGTAACCTTCACCTGGACGATACTTTTTTTCAGACTATCCTGAAACGAGTCAGCGCCTAACGCATGAAAAATGAAAAATATGGAAAGAATCGATAATTTGCGAATCATAGTTAATTGTCCAAGTTGTAAGTTTTTCTGATCTGCTTGTCCGCTTTTTCTGCGTCTTTTTTATTCAGGATTAGCGGGGTGTCTATATCCCTGAATTGAATCCGGATAAATTTATCCGGCGTCGTTTGGCAGATCTTTTTAAATTCGGAAATGTTTTTAATCACCTTCCCGTTTACGGATTTCACGATCATGTTGACGAAATAGTCGGAAGAGCTGTTTATCGGATGCGATAATTTTCGGTAAAGCACCACATCTCCGTCTACCTCTCTATTCATTTCATCGTCGAGAAAATAATGAAACCTGTAATGAAGCTGGCTTCCACCTTGAGTATCCCCGCTTCTGCTCCACGCATTCAGGAGGTTACGCGAGACCGGCTGGAACACCAGCCCTCCCAGGACAAAGTAGTCCACGGAGTCTTCGTAGGAATTTCTCATAAAATCGAAATCAGCCATACGCTTTGCAGGGAACTGGACGTTAGTCACATTCCCTTCACGGAACACTTTAAAGGAAATCATCTCCCCCGAATGTTTGTTATCCACAATCTCCACAAAGTCAACTCTGGAATCCTTATCCAGCATGACGGTCCCGTTTTTTCCGATCGGGAGTTTGTCTATTTCCAAAAGAAAGTCGTCTTTTTTCAGAAAATTTTCCGCGCTTCCACCCTTAAAAACCTTTGTGACGAATACTCCATTAAATTCCTGAGGAATTTTTTTGTAAGCCCTCAAAGCGCTGCTGTAGGAGTTTAAGGTTCTTATTCCAAGTTCAACATACCCGTCATATTTCCCGTCCTTGACGTCATCGAGGAAATAACGCATAACGGTTGTAGGAATCAAATACCCTATATTTTCTCCTCTGGAGGCAACCTGGAATGCAACGCCGACTACCTTGTTATTCTGAATTGCGGGGCCTCCGGAATTGCCGGGATTTATTGCCGCATCCACTTGAATTACCAGATGGCTGTCGATTTCCGAGTGGGAGTAGGTGGACTGGTCTTTTCTGGAAACGATTCCCCGACTAACTGAAATTTTATCACCCCCCATAGGATAGCCTACAACCATAATGGGGGAATTCAATTCCGGAATAGGCCCGAGTTCGAAAATATGTCCGTCTTCGTAAAACTTGGGGTCTTTTGCCTGAAGTATTGCCAGATCACAGTCGTGGCCTATGAATTTCACATCAACCTCATACCACTCGGTCTGATTATGTCTTTGAACCTGGATAAATTTTCCTCCTGATACTACATGGGCGTTAGTTAGAATCCGGTTGTCTCCGATCAAAAAACCGGTTCCAGTGCTTCCTCTCGGCGGTTCTGAGAGCCAGGGAGAGTAGGAATCGATCCCTTGTGAATAAACCCTGATTTGAACTACACCCTTTCGAATTTGTTCGAAATCCGGAGTTTCTTGAGCTATTAAGTTCTCCAGCGCAGATAAAAATATAAACAAAGTAAAAAGGGCTACTGATAAAGATTTGTGATTTTTGCCAAATAAATTTCTTTTCTGCAACATATTCTCCGATATTTTAAAAGATATTTTTGACAGAATAAAAAACTATTTAAAAAATGTCGATTATACTATATGGAAAATCTGAAAAGCCTGATTTATTTATTTCTCGCCTTCTTTATTATTGTTATTATTGCCATGGCAGTAGTTAGAAGGCCGCTAACCTCCGCGAAAATTACCTTCGGCATTTTCGGCGGTTTTCTCTGTCTCTGGAATATCAACGAAAGCCTGTTTCTAATCTGCAATTCCTATGAGCAATATTTCCAGATATCCAAAGACGTGCTGGAAATCTGCACATTTTTCTTTTTGGCGTTGTTTTCATTGAATTTTCCGTTTTATAGAAGAAGAGACAGTATCGCATCCTATTACGTTGCTTTTCAGTCCGGCCTCGGGCTGACCCTTATATTTTTCGCGGTATATCAGGTAAGTATCGGAGAAAATCCTGCAATCGAAAAAAAAGCAAAAAGTCTTTTAACCGACATATTCGTTTATTCCACTTTTGCTTTTGTTGTCATAATTTCTTTTTTGAAAATCAACAAATCTTTTCAAAAGCTGAAAAGTTTTTTCGTTCATATCGTGATTATTTTCATTGGCCTTCTGATTCTTACGAATGTGACCAATTACTTCGTTCCCGGATATTTTTTTGAAAACGGTGGGATTAAGGTTTCTGCCGTAAATATTTTTTTCTTTCTGGCGGTTTTCTACTTTCTTATCTATTTCAAATTTTGGGAATTCTATCCCGGAATTTTCAGCGTTTTCTATTCCAGAGAGTTTTCTACTCTACTGATGGAAAGAATCGCATCAGCTACTCCAGAAGGAGCAAAATTTTTGAAGGATGAACTCTGGAAGGCAAACAAGGACGAAGGTTGGGGAGAATTCATAGATAATTTCTGGTTTAACATCATCATAGATGAAACCCTAGACAATGCAGTGGAGCATGGTGGACGAAGAACCATGGACGACATAACCGTTCAGGTTTATCAAACGAAGAGTTTTCTAGATTTTTATATTGTTGACCGGGGAAAAGGATTTGATCCTTCAAGCGTTCCGAATCCGGCTCGAGATGACAGAAAAGCCATACCGGCCGGAAGGGGAATTCACATAATGAAAAAATTATTTAATGTTCGTTGGAACTTTTTGGGTAATGGAATTCGTGTAAGAGTGAAAAAAGACGATAAAGTAGAGCTGGATTAATGCCCTTCAAATTCGCATATTGCATAAGTTTTCACACCAAGTTCTGACTCGATTTTTTTGGCTCCTCCGAGGTCCGGCAAATCGATAATTACAGCGGCTTCAAAAATATTTCCACCGAGATTTTTGATTAATTTCGCGGCAGCGCCTAACGTTCCTCCCGTTGCAACAAGGTCATCCATTAAAAGAACGGTATCCCCTGTGGTGATCGCGTCTTTGTGGATTTCCACCTTATCTGTTCCGTATTCCAGAGCATATTCCTCCGTAATCGTTTCTGCGGGAAGTTTTCCCTTTTTGCGGATTGGGACAAATCCTACTCCAAGCTGAAAGGCAACTGCGGCTGCGGTAATAAACCCCCTGGCTTCGATTCCCGCAACTTTTGTGATCCCTTTATTCTGGTATCGAGCAACAAAACTTCCGATAGTCAGTGCAAGGCCTTCCGGATCGATCAAAAGGGAAGTGATATCTCTGAACATAATTCCGGGTTTTGGCCAATCGGGGATGGTTCTGATTTTTGACTTGACTATTGACATAGGATGCTCTCTTAAAATTAAGTTTAACCTATTTCTTTTCGTGGTTAGTTTAAGTCAATAAAATACGGAAAGGGGGATTGCAGAGTTATCGTTGAAATTTTTGAAAATAGTCATCTATTTCCTGACGCAAATCAATTCCTACTCTCTCAAAGATATCAAGGAGTTGTTGATATGTTCCTGATCCACCAAGAAAATCCCAAAACTCATTGGCAACTTTCAATTCATTTTGTAAACTAACATACCTCCGACTTTACGATAGACATAGGTTCTTCTCTTCAAATTCTTGAACTTTGTTTTTCCGAAGTAGAAAGCAATTTTCTGTTTCCATATTATTTTTATAAGCCAATTTCAAGCCGTAGTTCTTTAAGATTTATTTCTGCCGCATACAAATCACCCAGTAAATCATTTGCTACAAATTTATTGCGATTAGAAATATCATGAAATGAGAAAGAACTTGATTGTATTTTTTTGAATTTAATTTACTCAAGAATTTGTGTCAAGGAATGAAACGAAAAACTCAATCTTCTTCTGTATTACTCATACACATTCCTCACCACCCAGCTCCTCGACTTCAATATCTTGAGGGGCTGGGTGGTGAGGGTAACCTTTCTACATAATATTCGCTGATTTTAAAGCTGCTATTCTTTGTTCTAACGGAGGGTGAGTAGAAAACAGAGCGAACATTTTCGACTTGCCTGAGATTTTCATAGATGCAAAGGCATCTCCTTTATTGTCTTCAGGCCCGTCAATAGTGCGCTTCAGACTTTCTAATGCTGCTACCATATTATTTCTGCCGGCAAGTTTTGCTCCACCGTAATCTGCACGGAACTCTCTCTGCCTTGAGAAATAAGCAACGACAAGCGAACCCAAAATACTGAAGACGATGTCAAGGATTATGGTTGTAACCATTCTTACTAAAACTTCGAGGTCTTCTTTTACCATTTGACCGACCGCGAAACTGATAATTCGTGAAAGGAACATTGCAAAAGAGTTAACGATTCCCTGAATCAAGGTCATCGTAACCATGTCTCCATTGGCAACATGAGACAATTCATGCGCGAGAACACCTTCTACCTCTGAAGAGTTCATTCGATTCAAAAGTCCCGTTGAGACTGCGACTAACGCACTGGATCTGGACGGGCCGGTCGCAAAAGCGTTGATTTCAGGAGAATCATAGACTCCGACCTCCGGCATAGGGAGCTTTGCAGACTGGCTAAGTCTTCTCACCGTACTTAAAATTTCCGAATATTGCCCGCCTGTTCTCGGATCGATGATTTGAACTCCCATCATCCATTTTGCCATTTGTTTGGAGAGGAGGAGGGAAATAAAAGACCCTGTCATACCCCATATCAGGCACAGCGTAATTAACGCTCCGAAATTGATGCCACTCGCATCCAGGTATTGTCTAACTCCGAAAATACTAGTGATTATGGAAATTGTGGCGACAATCAGAATGTTTGTCAGCATGAAAAGTCCGATACGCTTAAACCACATAAAATGTTTTCTCCTTTTGGAACATACTGTTACTTCTTTAGACTAAAGATTGCCGGCTTTCGGTAATGCTCGTCAATACTTTTATTTTCATTTTCGCTTATCCAGCCCTTATCTTGGAAAATTTCGAGGGCTACTTTTAGAGAGTCTAGGGGAATGTTTCCGCAAATTCTGTGAATTTCTGTAAATGGAAGATTTTTCCCCCTTTTCATAGTTAAGTCTTCAACTTCCTCCACAAAATGTGACGCAAGTCGAATTTGGACAAATAGGGCAGTGTACTCTTCCAAGAAAGTAAGAAACTCCTGGTCGGAATTGTCAACGGCAAGGTCGAAAGCATAGTCATATATATTCATGTCCTTCGCCACAATTTTCTGCATTTCGGAACCTAGTTTTTTGAAAAAGGATAAAATTTTTTCCGATTTGATTTCCCCTGAGGATGTCATCAGTTTCAAATGGACAAGATCCAGTTTCTGGAAAAGAGGCTTGATAATTTCCAGATTTGTAGTTTTCGCAAGAACATATTTGAAAAGAATTGCATATTCCACGCTGCTTAGGGTTTTCCAATAAGAGGAGAATAATTCAGGTTTTTCTTTTTTGTTCAGGATTGATTTGTAGATCGAAGCAATCTGACAATAGAACAGTTCCGCAAGAGCTTCCGGAGTAAACATGGGATTCTGGAGAATCTTTTTCACAATTTTTGGGTCGATGTACCTGAAATAATAATCCAGAAGAAAAGTGAATGCTACATCGTCCTGAATTTTCAGGGCAATCGCTGCCGGTGGAATTTTTTCGAGCTCTGATTCTATTTCTTTGAAATTCGGTATTGGACGGGAGATCAGCCGCTCAAGATCTTCGAAAAGGTGAATGTACCCTTCTTTCATTGCTCTTGTTTGACTTTCGATGCCTCAAAAAAGCTCGTTAAAAAAAATAAAATTGCAAGCATTATATAGCTTTCTGTAAAGATTTTTGAAGAAAAAAGGGAATAATCATTCAAAATTGCATTCCCTTTCAGAGAATAGGAATGAATAATTCCGATGGAAGAAAGTATTGCCGCAGAGAGACACCAATACGATGCTTTTCTGAAATCCCGGTCGATGATAAACACGATAATCGCAGCCCAAATCATGGAGACAAGCAAGAACCCCTGGGAAAGCGCAAGGATTCCACCTAACGGATATGGTAGAAAGGGAAGATCCATCGGCACATCTGACATTGCAATAGAGTAAGTTTTCGTAATTCCCTCTTTGGAAAGAATTTCTCCCAGTTTCCCGTTTGCAAAATTAAAAGAGTTTTGCACAATTAGTATAGCCCATCCCGCGAGTGCCGGGAATAAACCGACCACAACGGCTGGCGCATGACGCATGGGAGACGTCTCGAAGGCTTGCGCTCCTATCACTATTCCGATCCATAGAATAATCGCCATCCCCGCTTCAATCGGCACCAATGCTTTAATAAAACCCATCATTCCGAAAAGACAAATCAGAGTAATAAAAACCCCGTTTAGAATCGAATATCCTGCTCTTGCTCCGATTCCCTTCCAGCCAGGGTGGCCGATATAGATCGTAGTAGGGAAGGGGGAGCCGAAGAAAGCGCCGAAAAGAGTTCCTACGCCATTGATCAAAAGGGAATCTCTGGTATTGAATTTGTCTCCTGCGGCTTCGGCTGATTCTATATTCTGGAGAGAGCCGACTACGTTGAAAATTCCCATCGGGACAATTACTGACGCATATTCCTTTATATGGGTAACACTAAAAACCGAAAATAATTCCTGCGCCGAAAAAACCGGCATGTAGAAAGAAATAAACTTAGTGGATTCGCCTAACGCTTCTTTATCCATCATGGGTTTTCCCCAGAAACCGCTCATCCAGGCGAGTGTTCCACCCAGAGCCACGGATATGAGTCCTCCGGGCAGGTGAAAAGGAAATTTTACTTTTCCGAAATACTGTAGTAAAATAATTCCGAACGGAACAAAAGCAACGAGTGGGTTTTGGTAGGTCTTGATTAAAAAATCCATCGAAATAAATGTAATTGCGATTCCTGCGAGAGCAGACAGTAAAGCAGCTCTTGGGGTTATCTTTCTGATTTTTTCGGCTACGAATGAACCGAAAAATTCGATTAGCCCGCTTAAAAAACTAGCGAGTAACCCAATTTTCCAGGCGAGTTTGTAATCTTTGGTAGATTGATAAACGGGAAATATGACAAAAAAAATAAATGCGAAAAGCGAAACCGTATTGATTCCATAGGGAAGTGCGGTTACATCGTTTCTGTTTTCCTGTAGTGCTAGTTTTTTCGCCTGAATTGAATAGAGAACATTTCCTATTATCAGAGAAATTGCAATTCCCGGAAGAATAACTTTGTAAATGAATTCAAACGGAAATCCGCAAAGCCCATAACAGAGGCCAAGTATGACAAGAAGTTGTATCAAATTATCAATGGCTAGTCCGAAAAATCCGTCCAGATCGCCTTTTACAAACCAACGAAAAGAATTTTGCATGTTATTTTTTTGCTCCAAAATCAACTTTGATAACCTTTGAATCAGCACTAACCTGTTTTGAGATGGGTTTTTTTTCTGTTTTTTTTCCGGGTTCTTTTTTCTCCCACTCTAAATCGTCTGCGAAAACTTTTGTCTGAACTACTGCAATTTGCGCTTTGTCATACATTCGAAAAACCGCATCCCAGGGAATGATGAGCTTTTCCCAGGCATAGCCAAATTGCAATTCAGCGTATAGGTAATCCGGTTGAGAGGAAATGTCCCTGACTGCTTTGGGCCCAAAAACTAATACAATTCCGGATTCTTTTTCTTCAGGTAATAATCCACGCTTTCCGATTTCCAAATTGGGGTGCGGAAGGATATGGACAAAAAAAGTTCCAAACCTCTCCCAAAAAGAATCAAAAGTATGCGCTTTGAATTCCCTCAGTAATTCTTTTTCATCGATTTTAACTTCTTCGGACATCTTTCCTCATTTACATTGAGACCTGGTTCGAAGAAATATATTCGTCGTGTCTTTTGTATTCCGGAATAATTTCTTTAAATAGATCATAAATTTCCTTTTCTTTATTTGCTTTTGCTGCGCCGAATAACTGATTCAGCTTATTCTGAAAAAGAAGCTGGTTGTAGTTTTCCAGTGGAGACGCAATCCGGATCTTAGGGTGGTGGGTTCTCTTTAATTCTTCGAAATTCAGTAATAACTCCTCATACAATTTTTCTCCGGGACGAAGCCCCGTGAATTCGATATCAATTTCTTTATATGGAGTAAACCCGGAAAGGCGGATCATATCTTCTGCCAAATCTAGAATTCTTACAGGCTCTCCCATATCCAGAATATAAATCTCCCCGCACTCTCCCATACTGCCCGCCTGAAGCACGAGTTGAGATGCTTCAGGGATGGTCATAAAAAAACGAATGATATCCGGATGGGTTACAGTAACCGGGCCTCCGTGTTGAATTTGCTCTTTGAACCTGGGGATGACGCTTCCGTTTGAGCCGAGTACATTTCCGAAGCGAACCGTTATGAATTTTGTTTTGGAATTCGGAGCTATGTGCTGCAAATAAAGCTCTGCGGCTCTCTTCGAGGCTCCCATAATATTTACCGGGTTGACGGCCTTGTCCGTCGAAATCAACACGAATCTGCCAACGCCTGAAAGCCGAGAAACATCTGCAATATTTTTTGTTCCTAGAATATTGTTCAAAACCGCTTCACCGGGATTACTTTCCATCATCGGTACGTGCTTGTATGCAGCGCAATGAAATACAACCGATGGCGCATAACGCTCAAAAACGTATCCAAGCCTAGAAATATTTTTCACATCAGCGATAACCGGAAAATAATGGATATTCGGAAAGTCTTTTGAAAGTTCGTATTCGATCTCGTACAAAGGGGTTTCGGCCGAGTCCAATAAAACAACCATTGTGGGCGCAAAATGACTGACTTGCCTGGCAATTTCACTCCCTATGGAACCGCCCGCTCCCGAAATCAGGATCGTTTTCTCTTTTAAGTAGGATTCGATTGATGCGACTTCCAGATCGACTACTTCCCTTCCGAGCAAATCCTCTACCCGAACTTCGCGCAATTGGCTGATCGCCTGATTATTGGCAACGAACATCTCGTTTATGGAAGGCAGAATTCTAAGCGTAATATTTTTTCTTTCGCAGAGTTGACGCAGCTCCGTTATCATTTTGCGCCTGGGTGAATTCATTGCGATGATGACTTCTTCTACACGGAATCTTTCGATCATTTCTTCCGCCCTGGTGGTCGTTCCCAAGATCGGCAGACCCTGAATATGAGCGCCGATTTTCTCGTTATCATCGTCAAGAAAACCGATTGGACTCAAGTTTAAGGCAGGTTGTCTGCGGATTTCCGTCAGAAGCATTGCGCCTAACTTTCCAGCTCCCAAAAACAATGTTGGTTTTCCGGCTTTACTTTTCTGGTGCAGGTATTGATCTCGAATTACCCGCCAAAAAAAACTCCTGAAGCATAGGAAGCTTAAAAGAATCAAAGTATCCAAAACGGGAACCATTCTGGAATGCTGAGCAAACCGATTGTAAAATAAAAGAGCGGTTGTAGAGACCAGCGAAGAAATTAAAGTCGTTTTGATAATCTCCAGTAGGTCGTGAATTGAGGCGTGAGCCCAGATGGATCTGTAAATGTTCGAAAAAAGAAAAATTACGGTTCTTGTACCTACTATGATTAAAAGGGATATATAGAAATTTGCCTCTCGTCCTCGGTAAAATTCTAAACTTTCATAGCGGATTAGATGAGCCAGGCAAAATGAAATGGCCATTAAAACAATATCAATTGGGAGAACCAGATATCTTCGGCTGAATTTTCTCATAATAGAGAATATATTATCACAGAAAGTCAAATTGTCCATTCTTTATTCTTGTAAAAAAAAGGTGATTTTGGCAATTTACCGATAGGAGAAGTTTTTAGGTGGACAAAGGACAGGACATCATCATTCACTTTTCGGGCAATCTGAGCGCTTCTATGGCGCATGATGTGGATGCAAAAATTTCAGCGGGTCTTGTGCCGAATTCCAGATTTATTTTTGATTTTTCAAAGCTTGCCTCGGCTGAGCCGGAGGGCGCCAAATTGATGGAAATTTTGTGCATGAAAATAGAAAACTCGAATTCACTTGTGGTTTTTTCGGGATTAAAGCTGGATTTTTTCGGATTTTGCCCGGAGCAACTACCGTGTTATACAAATATCGAAGATGCCAAATTATTTTTCAGCAAAAAAATCGCAGAAGAAGTTAAAGAGTCACGTGGAGATGGAGATACCCCCCAAACCAAGCCCGAAAACGATTTCCCTGCTATTCATTGTCCGTCATGCGGCACTTACCTGAATATTCGAGGGAAAGGAAATTATGGTTGCCCTTCTTGTAAAATTCATTTTTTTATCCATTCAAATGGAAGGATTTCTAAATACGAAAAGCTGCTGTGAAAAATTTTGAAGTTTTTCTTTCATCGGACAATGAGGAACTATATTCCAATTTTCAACAATTTCTAAAATCATTTTTCAAGAATGGCGATTTTGAAATACTGAAAAATGATATTCTTATTTTTACCCGCGAAAATTATACTGCCGAGCACCTTAGGTTGAACCTTGTTAAAGACGGGTTGCCTTCTTTAGCCTTTCAGACTTTTTCCACCCGAAACGGAATTCTGCAGTTCGCTCCTGATTTCTGGGAATCCGGGGAGATATTATCAGACCTTGCAGGCACTCTTCTATTCAAGCATATTCTCGATCAGAAGGAAAAATCCAAACTATCAGGAAAAGTAACGCTGAAAATAGCAGAAGCTCTGTTCAGGGAGAGGGAAAAATCCATCCAGTCATTGGAAACAATCAGCACAACCCATCCCTACCGTTATGCGTTTGAGGAATTTGAAAAATTGAGAAAAAATCGGAAAACGTATTCGGAAAATTTGAAATATTTTTTTCTGGAAAGGTCTTTCAAAGTTCCCGAAACCGTTATTCAAAGAATATTTGGAAAAACGATTTTCTTTTATGCGTTAACCGAAATCGATTTGCTTACATTTAAAATTTTGGAAAAAATTTCCGAATTTTTCAAACTCAATTTCTTTATGGATCGTCCTCCATTCTTTTCGGGCTCCTTCGGAAACGAAAAGAATGATTTTCCTTACCGGGAATTACTGCCATCCTCAAATATTTTTCAATATATTTCGAAAGGATACTCACTGAATCCCGTCCAAGAAAAAAAAGAATTTCCCAAAATCAGATTTGCGAGGGCGCTAGAAATCAGAAGAGAAATCGAATATGCAGGAAGAAGCATACTAAAGAAGGTTGCCGACCACAAGGCCGATAAAGGATTCAAATTAATTCAAGTAAAAATCATTATTCCTAAATCTGAGATGTATGCCCAAATGGTGAAAGAAGTTTTCGGAGAATTGCGGATTCCGGCATCTTTCACCTTCGACGGCTCCGTTAAGCTCACTCCTTATTACTCCATAGTTATTGCAATTCTGAGGTTCGCAGAATCGGATTTTGAGTCGGAAATATTTAGGGATATTATTCACAATCCATGCTTCAAACCCCCGTTCCTGGTTGGGCCTAAAAAACATCAACCGGATTTATGGAGTGAATTTATATCTAATGCAACCATCGTGAAATTTCTTGATTCTTCTCATCGGGCGAAAATGGGTATTTCGCCTGAAGATTTCTTAAGCTGGGACAGAGGCTGGCGAATTCTTTCCAGAAAAATTTCGGGTATGGATGCAGAAGATGCCGTTATAGATGATGAATTCGAAAAAGAAGAAGCAATGAATTTTATTAGGATTTCATCTTCTTTTCTTTATGACCTGCAATATTTAAAAGAAAATAAATCGAGCTTAAAAACAAAAGCCGATTTTTTTAAGATATTTCTACAAACCTACATTTCCGCGTCATCGGTGAATCTATTCGGTGAAGAAGAACTATCTTTTCACAATAAAACCGTTGAAAGCCTGATCTACGGGATACTGAATGAGATTTCGGAATGCGGTGAAACGGCCGAAGCGTTAGACGACATTGATTTCACCACATTTTCGGATATTTTAAAAAAGAGAATGTCCGGAATTCGGACCGGAAGTTCGGGGGTGTTGAAAAGAGGTGTTGTCGTCGGCACTATTCAGGATACTACCGATGAGGTATTTCGCTACATTTACGTTTTGGGGACGGACGAATCGAATTTTTCATCTAGTCCGATAAACGGAAATTTTTTTGGGGAAGAACCCAGGTCTTACGAATTGCAAAAAGATTTGAATGCTCTCAACAAAATGTATTTTTACAAAATCTTCCAGCACAAGCCGGAAGAAATCGTATTTAGCTATGTCTGCATTGATTCAATTCGAGACAGTCCGATATATCCTTACTCCGAGCTGGAAGATTTTAAGGCAGAATATTTTCCAGATTCAGTTTGGGAAGATATTCCTCTATTTGGGACACAGGAAATTTTACAGAGAAGAAATCCCGGCCTACTTTGGGAAAAAAACATTGTAGACCTCGCAGAGTTGAAGCTATCGGAATCTTCGACCGAATATCTTAGATTTGCAAATCCTGATTTTGTAACCGACACCGGAGATTTATTAAAGGAGGAGATTCATCGCCTTCCTGTAGACTCTTTCTTAAAAAGTAAAATTGAAAATCATTTTCTGCGAAAAAAAACCGAACCTATCGAAAAATTCCATTCGAAAAAATTATTTTATCCGGTTTCCGATTTCATAAAATATATCGAATGCCCTCAAAAATATTTCTTTGAAAAAAGTCTGGATCTGGACGAAGAAGTATTTTATCCGGAAGAAAACTTTGAAACGAACAAATTTCTGAAAAGTAAAATCCTCAAGAATATGGTTTTGAATTTTATTTCTGATCCTTCTTTGGATTTCGGCAGAATTTTTTCCGACTATTTTCAGGGCTTGCATTTAGAAAGGGGAAATATTCCGATCGGAATCCCCGGAGAGATCGAGTTTCATGCCTGGAAGGATTACTTTTACCGTTTCGTTCGCCCCCTTAGAGAAACAATTCTAAAGCAGTACCGGGCCATTCAGGAGATTCAAATTGGAGAGAGGTTCCTGAAATTAAGCGATCAGGGCTACACTGTAAGTTCTCCAGTCTTTCAGGGCGAAGAAACGCGGCAGGGTCCGGATATTCTCCTTTTTACGGATTCTTTAACTCTGTCCGTAACCATTGAGACTTCACCAAGGCGCAAGAAGGACAAGCCCTTCAACAAACAGATGATGCGGTCGGCCCTTCTTGCAATATCTATTCTGAATTCTCCGAAGACGTTAGACGACATTCAATTGATAACCGGGAACAATGACGTTAGGCCTGCAATTCTGCGAATTCCAGTTGACGCTATTCCTTTTCTGGTTGTAGGAAATGTTTCATCTACGGATGAAAAAATTTTCGAATCATTTAGCAGGGAATTTCGAAGTGGAAAGTTCCCGGCTTCTCCGATTGATACAAAACTCCATCCTTGCGATTATTGCGGGATGAAAGAAGTCTGCTTAAGAAAAAAAACAGGCTTCGAAGAATTCCTGGAACATGAAAAAGTTTCAATTAAGAATTATCTTGAGGGATGCTTTAAGTGATAGATTTTGCAAAAACCCTGGAAGCCCATACAGTGATCGAAGCATCGGCCGGGACAGGAAAGACATTTACAATTCAGGAAATAATCAAAGTAGCGATAGCCCAAAATGTTCCTATCGAAAAAATTGCAGTGATTACTTTTACAGAGAAGGCCGCAGCTGAACTGCAACAGAGGATTCGTTCTGAAATTGTAAAGATGAACAATCCGGAAAATGGAGATAATCAACTATTCGAACTAGCAAGGCAAAACTTTTGTAATGCCACAATCGGCACAATACATCATTTCTGCAGGCAGATTCTCCGTGAATATTCACACCAAGCAGGGTTGTCTCCGGAATTTGAAGAGATAAAGGACGAGAGAATTGAGTTTGATAAAGTCTTTTCACGTTTTAAAGGAGAACTCGACTTACTACAAAGCGAGGGAATAACCGATTTGATTAAGCTTACCGGTTTTTCTTTATTCAAAGATTTTCTCTACAAATCAGCCAGCATATTTCAAAAAAAATTTCCGATGGTGGAACCACCTGATATACAAACGCTGGCAGGAAAAATTTCCACACTATTCGAATTCAGGAAAATCATGAATATAACGAAACCTCCCGACTACATTTTGAAAATGCAGGAAGCTCTGTCGTTTGATTCACTGGATGATATGGCAATGAATTACGGTATATTCTATGAAGCCTTCTTTACGCAAAAAGAAGAAGTCAGGTCAAATCCCAGAAAATTCATTGTAAAGAACTTTTCGATAACTGAAAAAGAATATGACGGCTTACTGGGCTATTTGAAAATTCATCTGCTCTACTATAAATTCTATCCGCAAATAAAAACTCTTTGTGAAAAATCCCGTGAATTCAATTCACGGGTGACAGGATATTTTCAAGAGAATGACCGAACAACGACGAGTGCCATTATCCTCCAAACTAGAGATTTAATTTGCGGGCACCCGGATATTCTTTTGAAAATCCGGAGTAAATTTCGCTATATTATCATTGACGAATTTCAGGATACGAGTCCGGTTCAGGCGGATTTATTCTGGACAATTCTGGGTGAAACTGGGAAGGGGCTTATATTTGTCGGCGATCCCAAGCAATCCATCTATCGTTTCCTGAACTCGGATATTCAGTCTTATGAAGCAACGGTAAGAAAGATCAAGCAGAAAATGACGTTAGGCGAAACAAGACGGTCAACTAATATGCTGACAGACGCTTTTAATCTAATCTTCCCAAAATTTCTGGGTATCTATTCCATGGTTTTCTCTGCGAGAGAAGATTCATTTTGTTATGACCAGGAGCTTTCTCCTTTGGTTTTACTTGGCTTAGACGCAAAAAATCTCCCGCGAAATTCTTCAAGCGACAACATGGAATATAACGCAAATTCAATTCGTCAGGATGCGTCAGTCGAAATAGCCGGACTCATAAGATACCTGATAGATAAAAAAATTTCGGTATTCGATACAAAGACAAAAACAAGACGAGAAATTCTATATTCTGATATTGCTATTCTTGCTAGGGGCAAGACGAATTTCCATTATCTGGAGAATGAATTTTCAAAGAACGCAATACCTTCGTCTATTTATAAAAATGCGAAATTCTACGAGAATTCTTTCATTCGGGCAATATCCTTTTTGCTCCATGCAATTGAAAACCCGAATGATTCTGTCTCCTTATTTAAAGCTCTAAAGTCCGACCTGTTTCTAATTCCCGATGAAATTCTGTTCAGCCTGTCCGAAAACGAGGAAATTTCCTACTTATCCGGATCTTCTTTTAGCGATATAAACAGAATTTTCTCGATCCTTGAACGCTTACATTCCGGAAGGAATTTCCAAACAGTATCCGAGACTATACTAAACGCATTAAACGAATTCGAAATCATGAGAAAGTTTTCTCTCGGTTTTTATGGCAATCGAAATGTTACGGATCTTTACCACCTTTGCGAAATCGTAAACAAATACCAAATCGAGGAAGGCCTGAGCTATGGAGAAGTAGTCAGGCGGCTAAAGAGTGATATCAATCTGAACACGGAACAGGCTGTAAAAATCAATTCCGACAAAAACTCCGGAGAATCTGCCGTTTCGGTTATGACGATTCATGCTTCGAAAGGCTTGGAGTTTCCCGTTGTGATTCTATATGACCTGAGTGCGGAAATAGACTATAAGGAAGACACCTGTGGCATCTACCCTCAGGATTCCGCATTTTATAGCGATGGCATAGTTTCGGAAATTTCAATCAAGTTAGCGGATAATGCAGGTTATCTTTGCACTCCTGCCGTAGAGGAAAAAATTATTAGAGAAAAAAAAGAGAGCATGGATGAGGAAACACGCCTGCTTTACGTTGCGTTAACAAGAGCGAGGGATTATCTTGTCCTTCCTTTGCACCAGATTGAAAATCAAAAAGCCATGTCCCAAAGGAAAATACTGGACCCTGCATTCGAGCCTTCCTGTATTGAGGAGATGATGCGGAATAGACTTGCCGTAAATTTTCAGCCTTCTGCCTTCGGTATTGCGATAGATAAATCGGAAAAGCGGAATGAATCTGGGGTGAGTGAAATTTCTACTGAGAAATACATTTTTGCATTCCACAATGAAATGGAGCGGATGGAAAGATTAGAAATAGAATCGTATACTTCTATTTCCAAAAAACACAAAAAGAAGCTCCTCGACGAAAACCCGGAAAACGGAATTGCTTTATCTCACGATGAAAATAAACCGAAAGGGGGAGTTTATTTTCAACACCAAGAAAATGTAGGGATGAAATTCGGATCTTTATGCCATGGTGTTCTGGAAAATTTTCCGTTGGACAGTCTTCAATCTGACAATTTGATAAAGGAGGAATTGACAGACTTAGTGAATTCAATGTATTCAAAAAGCGGAATTATTGAAGAAGAAAATTATTCCAGAGCCGACCTGTTTCGGATTTGTCTTGCTGCGCTTACAAAGCCCCATCTAATCAGTAGTAATCCTAGAGTAAGCGCGAGAGTCACAGATTGGAAACATTTTCAAAGAGAACGTCAATTTTATCATTATATGGGTGATACCGCAAACTCCAATGAAAAATATTTTTATGGGATCGGAGACGGAATGTTTTTCCACGATACAAAATATTACATTCTAGATTGGAAGACAAATCTACTGGATGATTATTCGGAAGAATCTCTCCGAGCCATTGTAGACGATGCCTACTATTATCAATGCAATATCTATTGCCTGAATTTTCTCAATAATCTAAGCTGGTTCGCCGGGCAGGATAAAAAACGGCATTGGGAAGAAAAATTCGGCGGAATGCTTTTTGTTTTTCTTCGGGAAACAAACGACAACCGGGGAATTTGTTCGATTAAGCCTAGCTACGAAGAACTGATTCAATTTCAGCAAAAATATATGAATGGAACTTTATGAGAGACAACCGTGATCATTCAGGCTCCGAATTTAATGAAGCCGGCATTATACGAAATGTAGGCTGGGCAAGAATTCGATTTGAGTCCATTTTCCCGAAAATAAGCAGAAAAAAGAATCCTTATTCGGAGTGGTTACAAAAGATTGACCTGTCGGAATTTACGACAACTATCTTACACAAATCAGTTAGGTTCTTGCCACCGAGGGTCGAATTTGACGAGTCTATTTACTGGGCGATTCTATTTTTGGTTCGAGCGGAAGAAGAGGGTGAGATTTGCGTTGAAAAAGAAAGCCTATTCGAATCAATTCGAGAGAAGAATTCTTCACTGAAACCAGGAGATTCCTTGCAGAAACTTCTATCCGGATATTCGTCGGGCTTTCTAACAAATCAAATACCGATTTTGGAAGACTTGAATTGCTATTATCTTGTCCACCTCCATAAATCCGAAATCGAACTCTCCGAAAATGTATTCAATTTAATGAATAGGCCGGCGCTGAAAAAAAAAGAACTAAATCTGCAAAATTCATTTCTAAGCGAAGAGCAAAGAACCGTAGTAGCGAGGTCGTTTGAGAAAACCTTGACCTTCATCAGCGGAGGGCCGGGAACCGGGAAAACTACGATCATTGAAGCAATCGTCCGAGAGGCGATTTCCGAAAGAATTGACCCTGCGCGAATTATTTTAACTGCCCCTACCGGGAAAGCCGCAAAAAGACTGAAAGAGAGCGCGGCAAAATTATTCCAAGACTATCCGGATCTCCAGACCCCATTGACTATCCACAAATTGTTGGGCTATAGCAATTCAAGAAAATCATACGGTAGAAATCAAAAAAATCCATTGGATGTCGAACTCTTGATCATAGATGAATCTTCCATGATAGATATTTTTCTCGCAGTGGCCCTATTGAATGCTCTGCCCCAATCTGCGGAAAAAAACCTGAGAGTGATTTTTGTGGGAGACCCCGATCAGCTTATGAGCGTGAATTCAGGAAATATTTTTTCGGATTTTGTCAACTTGAAAGAATTTTCTCTTACACTGACAAAGCCATTTCGCATAACGTCCAAGAAAGAAAAAATAACCCGTTTGACTGAGAGCATTCGGAAAAATATGTCCTTCGATTTCAAGGGGCTGGCCGTTTCGGAAATCAAAGGAGAACTCAATGAAATCTCCCTGATAGAAACCCATTCTGAGGGGGATGAAGATTTATTCAATCAAGTTCATTCTTGGAGATCCATTGCAGAAAATTCAGGCGACACTTTCCAGATTCTATCGCCTTTTAACGAAGGGTGGGGGAGTGTTGCAGAAATTAATGAATATTTTCACAATCGGTATTTAGACAGTTTGGATATGAATTCCCAATATTTCAATGAACCGGTTATTGTAAAAAGAAATTTGTATGATTTTGATCTATATAATGGTGAAACTGGATTTCTGATTCAAGAAAAAGGAGAATTTTTTTTCTGTACAGATGACAGCAAAGTAAATCAGAAAATACCCAAGGGACTGTTAAACGCTTTTGATAAGGCGTATGCGATCACGGTGCACAAAAGCCAAGGTTCGGAATACGACCATATATGTGTGGTGATTCCAGAAAGGAAAGAAATGAAACGATCTATTTTATCAAAAAGAATTTTATATACTGCAATCACAAGATGCAGAAAAACATTAACCATCATAGGTTCAGTTTCAGCAATCGAAGCAAGTTTGAAAAACACCGAAAGCGAAAGAAAATCAAACCTAATTCAAAGAATCAGAAATCTAAGAGCATATCCTTAAATTAGCTCTAAGCCTCTTTGACCTGAGATTTTCCTCTCTGAAAAAGTGGAATCCTTTTGCTTTTGAATTTGCTGATTTCGTCTCCACTGATTTTACTCATGATAAATTTTCCGAGAGATACATCTAGAGCATGGCCTGCTTTCGATGCCAGAAAATGGCCGACGATAGGCCGTCCAACAATCGACAAATCTCCGATCAGATCCAAAATTTTATGCCTAACACATTCGTTTTCAAAGCGCAGGTTTTCATTCAAATAACCGTCATCTGTCAGCACTACGGCATTGTCTATCGACCCGCCTAACGCAAGCCCCTTTGCCTGTAGAGCTTCCACGTCCCGCAAGAATCCAAAAGTTCTCGCCGGTAAAATGTCCCTTCTTAGAATTTCGCTATCCAGTTTTGTAGTATAACTCTGCCCGGTCAAAAGAGGGTGCTTGAAATCGATATTATAACTTACTTTTAATTCATCGCTTGGGAGCACTACAAGGTATTTGTCTCCGTCAACCACCCACATAGGATTTTTTACGATGATGGGTTCCAATTCTGTTTTGAATTCAATAAAGCCGATGCTTTCAATTGCCTCTATAAACGGCAGAGAAGACCCGTCCAAAATCGGGATTTCTATCGCATCGATTTCCATGATTAAATCCGTAATGCCTAACGTATATAGAGCGGCTAACAGGTGTTCGACCGTCTGAATCGCATTGAATCCGTCTCCAAGGGTTACTGCATTACTCGTATCAACAACATTTTCCAACGCTACTTTAATTTCGGACGCTCTTCCCGATTTATTGGTTCTGAATATTAATCCCGTATTTTCTTCGGCTGGAAATAGCCTTAAAACTACATTCTTACCGGAATGTAAGCCAATCCCATTGATTACAGTGGCGTTTTTTATCGTTTTTCTGAATTGCTTCATCTTTTCTATATCTCTTTTTTATCCGTGCTACTTATATATATGCAAGCATTGTACCTGATTTTTGGGATCTACAAATAAAATTCTGTTAAATAACTCCCATAATAAGTGCAAGTTATGGCCAGGAAATTTATTTTTTGCCTCTTTGGAAGATATATTCTGTTGTTTTTTTGCAACATTGTCTCATCTGTGCAACAATCCGAATGTTCTGGGGGTATTGGCATTCTTGAGGTGCTGGTGGAAGTAACCGAGTCCTTTTTACCTGTTACTTTGTTATTCAATCGCGAGTAAGATTTTGAAATTTCTTCCCTTTTACAGTTCTGTAAACATCAAAATCACTATTTAGGGAAATAATTTTATTCAGGTTGAGTTTGTTTGCTAGGATCACCAGACTTGCACCTGCAAAATCCATTGGAGCATCTTTATATTTTGTCTTGTATTTACGAACTCAATTCTTCCAAAAGCTGGTTTGATCTTTTTAAAAACGAACCTGTCTCTGATTCATCCATTGCTTTTGAAGATAAAAGAGCCAGATCATAAATATGCCGTGCCAGCAATCTGCCTTTTTCAATATTCGGGCCCTCTCCGATTTTCAAAGCATTCTTTATCAGTTTGGAGTTTGAATTCAAAACAAGAGAATGATTTTTCAAAAATGAAGATTTCTCGTGACCGAGCCCTGAGTTCATTTCAGTCATTCTGCGCAAGAATTCCGGAAGTAAAATTACGGCTGGAACCTCGGAAGACTTTAAAGCCTCCACTTTTATTTCGAGGCCTTCTTTCTCTATCGCTGACGTGAAGAATTCTTTGATTTTATCCTTCTCGGTTTTGTTATTTGAGTCAACGATTTCCTGTTTTTGATCCGTGCTCACAACCTGTTCTGCAATGTCCGAATCGACCCTTTTGAATTTCATTTCCGTATTTTTTGATTCCAGAAATTGAATCAGGTGAGAATCGATTCTAGCGTCTACAAGTATGGCCTCAAGGCCCTGGGATTTGAACAAATCCATGAATACGGAGGTAGCCTCCGTTTCGGTAGCATAGTAAACCGTATTTTTATTTTTGTCTTTATTCGAATCCCAATATTCGTTTAGAGTCGTATATTTCCCGTTAGTAGACTTGAAAAGCAGAACGTCTTTTGCACCTTCATAGAATTTTTCTTCGCTGATCATTCCGAATTTTACGAATAGAGACATATCATCCCAGCTATTTTCAAATTCAGCTCTGTCTTTTTTGAAATCTTCTGCTAAACGATCCGTTATCTTTTTCATGATGTGGGTCGAAATCTTTTTCACAAGTGGATCATTTTGCAAGTAGGATCTGGAAACATTGAGAGGAAGGTCGGGAATATCGATGGTTCCTTTCAGAACAGTCAAAAATTGCGGAATCAGTTCACTGGACTCATCGCTAACAAATACGTGATTGCAGTATAGTTTAATCCCGTTCTTACTTGCATCCAGCTCATGCTTCAATTTGGGGAAATACAGAATTCCCTGCAATTTAAAAGGATAATCCACGTTCAGGTGTACCCAGAAGTGAGGCTCTCCGGAAAATGGAAATAGATAATTGTAAAACTCGGTGTAGTCTTCTTTTTTCAGGGAGGAGGGTTGTTCAGACCAGAGAGGGCGCCTTTTATTTGCATCTTCGGCTTCAACGGTTATCGGGATCGGAAGAAAGTCGCAGTATTTTTTGACCAGCTCTTTCAGCTTCCATTTATCCAGGTATTCTCCGGAATCGGAATCCAGGTGCAGAGTAATTTTTGTACCGCGATCTGCTTTATCTATTTCGGAAATTTTGAATTCGGTTCCGGACTCACTTTCCCACTTTACTCCGCGCGAATCTTTTCGGTAGGACTTCGTTTCGATTTCAACTTTCGTCGATACCATAAATGAGGAATAAAATCCGAGTCCGAAATGCCCGATGATTCCCGCTTTTGCAGAATCGCCTTCATATTTCTTCAAAAAATCTTCAGCCCCGCTAAACGCAATCTGGTTGATATATTTTTTGATTTCCTCAAAAGACATACCAATCCCATTGTCTTCAATGGATAGCGTGCGCTTTTCTTTATCAAATGTGATGTGTATTTTGTAGTCGGTGCCTCCTTCAAACTCCTCGGAGAGCGCAATTTTTTTCAGCTTGGTAATTGCATCTGTTGCATTCGAAATCAACTCTCTGAGGAATATATCTTTCTCAGAATAGAGCCATTTCTTGATAATAGGAAAAATATTTTCTGTTTCTACGGAAATTTTGCCTTGTTCATTCATAAATTTGTCTCCGTCATTTATTCTATGGATTTGGATTACTTTAAAATCACCTTAGTTCTTTAAAGATGGATTTTTTTCGAGCAATATTTCGAGGGATCAGTCTAAATTTTCAGAATCACTACTACCTGGAGTAACTGGAAAAGCAGAATAATCTAGTCTGGTGTTGCGTTTAGCTTTACTGGCGATTTCTGCATACTCCACAGTGTAAGGGGTCCAAGGAATTGCTTTTAATCTAGCCAGTGGAATTTTTTTACCGGTTCCTTCGCAAATTCCATAGGAGCCTTTTTCAATCTTATTCAGAGCGTCTTCGATTTGATTCAATAAGTCGATTTCATTTTCAGTCAGAACTGAGCTCAGGGTCTCTTCATTGATTTCAGACGCCATATCGGCAAAGTCGCCCATTTCTTTCAGTCCGGATGGAGAGCTTTTATCTTCCCAGGTGTTCAATTTTTGGAGAAGGGAATTCTTCTTCTCCAGAAGAGCATTCTTCATTTCCGTCACTACTTTTTTATCGTATTTAGGAGTTGCTTTAGCCATTAAGCTTTCGTTTCTTTATGGTCAACGTGCTTTCTACAAAATTTGCAATATTTTTTTGTAATAAGCTTCTCTGACTTAGTCTTTTTATTTTTTGTCTGGTAATACGCGGATTTACCGGGATTTTCGCAACCAGTACAAGCCAATTTAATAATTTCTCTCATAATTTAGCCATAAATTCCTATCCACCTCAAAAGTCAAGGTACTCTAAATTTCTTCCAAGACCCTTTTTCTCATTTTGGATGGTTTTCTATTGGACTCCTAATTTACCGGAAAAACTGAATTTTTTAGGAATTTTGTGCCTTTTTCCGCCAATATCCGGCTAGAATACTAGCAATTAAAGAATGAAATAGACTTGAAATTGCGCTTGGAACGGCAACTAGCGGGTCGACAAAATTTTTCTTGGCAAGAACAACTCCAAGGCCTGAATTTTGCATTCCGACTTCGATAGAAATGGTTCTGGCAACGATTTCCTGTTTTGTAAGAATCTTTGCAAAAACATAGCCCAATAGAAAACCCATTGAGTGAAGTAAGAATATCGAAAGTACCAATTTCCATCCGGAAGTTAAAATTGCCTCACTCGAAGCTCCGATGACCGAGGCGACTATCAGAACAATGCAAACCACTGCGGACACTACAAAAAAGGATTTTGTTTTTTTAGTAAAACCGGGCAAAAATGCATTCAATAAAACCCCGGCAATTACCGGAAGGATTACAACCTGGATTGTGCTAATAAAAAGTCCGTAGGCATTTACTTCAATTTTATTGCCTGCTAAAAACAGAGTCAGTAAAGGCGTTGCGATCACAGAGAATAGTGTTGAAATCGAGGTCATTGTAACCGATAGAGCGACGTCTCCTTTGGCAATGTATGTGATCACATTGGATGCCGTGCCTCCTGGGCAGGATGCAACCAAGACTAGTCCGACCGAAAAAGGGGCTGGTAAATCCAGTATGCGTCCTATGCACCAACCAAGAAAAGGCATAATGGTAAATTGAAGAAAGACTCCGGTAAAAATATAAAATGGGGTTTTTCCAACATTCGCAAAATCTTCTGCCTCCAGAGTAATCCCCATCCCCAGCATAATGAGTCCAAGAGCGTAGGTGATCATATCTCCGGAAAACCATTGGAATAGGGGAGGGTGAATTAGCGCCAGCAAACTTGCAGACAGTGCAAAAATTGGAAAATACTTTGTTGCGAAATTCATGCGCTTTTCAAAATTTCGATTACATTTTTCAATTGTTCAATGGAATTGTAAACATGGGGGGCCAGCCGGATTCTGTTCAATCTGACTGCGCAGACAATTTTATTTTTTTGGAGAACGCCCGCAATTTCCGCGCTTTCCCTTCCGGGTTTTTCAAAAACAATTATCGCGGTTTTACTCTGGAAATTATCCGAATAGACTTTCATTCCGATTTCAGTCAGGCTTTTTGACAGAAATTCGCCTAACGCATATAAACGGTTCTGAACTTTTTCAAAACCGGCTCTATCCAGAATTTCCAGAGAAGCTAGAAAATAAACCCAATCTGTAAAATTGCATGTCGAGATTTCAAACCTATCTGCATTGTTTTTCAATTTTTCCTTATACGGAAGATATTCTTCGCTTTTCTCGACTGAATTCTGGCCTTTGAAAATAGGTTTTAGCTTTTCGAGATTATTTTTTTTGACATACATAACGCCCATACCAAGCGGCCCAAGGAGCCATTTCCAGGCGGGAAAGGCCATATAAGAGATGTTCGAAGCTGTGAGGTCTATTTTTGTGTGACCGACTCCTTGTGCTCCATCCAGAATAAAATCTATTTTTTTCTCTTCGCATAACTTCCCTATTTCTACAAGTGGGAATGGAATCCCAGTACACCAGTGAACCGCAGAAATCGAAATTGCTTTTACATTTGGAGTAAGCTTTTTTTGAATATTCTCTAAAAAATCTTTTTCGTTGGACGCAAGTGGAATAAACTCTAACTCGACCCCCTTATCCTTCCAATGCTCGAAAGGATAAACATTACTCGGATACTCATCCTCCAAAAGCAGAATTTTATCACCTTCGTGCAAGTCCAGGCCGTAAGAAATATAATTCATCCCCTCCGATGTATTGTGAATGAGGGCAAGTTCCGAAGGATCGCAATTCAAGAGCTTCGATAAAATGGATTTGATCTTCATTTTTACTTCGGAATATTTAAATGAATCGCTCAATACTCCTTTCTGCGAGTATTCTTTCAGATAAGAAAAAACTTTTTGAACGATCCTGCTTCCGACCGGAGTGGTTCCGCAATTATTCAGCCAAGTCAATTCGCCATTGACCGGATAATCATTATAGAATTCCTTCCAGATTGCTTCACTTTCTTCGATGTAGTTTGAAGGTTCTATTCAATCACCTCCGGAGTGGGCACAAAATCCTTGAGCATCTTATCCAGTTTCAATGCGTTAGGATTATCAGGTTCAAAAAAGATCGCCTTTGCTAACATTTTTCGGGATCTCTCAATGTTCCCCAATAGTCTGTACACATCCGCTAAATTGATGAGGTTCTTCGTATTTTTCGGGTCTCTCAACTTTAGCCTTTCCCCGAAATCGGCGGCCTTCTTCAATTCCTTATTCATCTTGTTTGCAAAAGATGCCAGATAAATCAATTCGTCATCCGACGGTTTGAGCATTGTATAATCTTCGCAAAGAACCGCAGCTCTTTTGTAGTCTTTTATTTTCAATGAAAGCTTCGCCATTTCCTTTATAAGCTCGGAATTCATATTATCCACCGTATAAGCTTCTTCAAAGAAAGTCAATGCCGCCGGAAAATTTCCAACTTTTAGTTCTCTTTTCCCATTTTCAAAAAGTTCCGAAAATTTTTCAGGTGTAGAGTTTTCATCTTCATATTGGTGATTTTCTTTGTACCCGATTCTGAGCATCGTAAAATCATCGGAAAGCTCTCCGGCATTCTGCACTGAAAGAGCAATTTTTTCCAAGGCACCCTCACCTGCTTCAACATGGTGCAAGAACTGCGTTTCATCTTCATTGATTATCCGATTGCCGTCCTCATCGATTCCCAGAATAATATCGTCTCGCCCGTCTGATCCGATAATCACTACATCCTGAGGCAGAAGCTGTACTGTCTTGATGGACAAATCTCCGTCCAGTCCCATGACGCCTATTTTGTGAAGAGTCAGGTCGTTGTCAATGAACGAAGCCTTATTGTCTCTGTACAAGACGCTCCATGGATGTTCGGCATTGATGTAGTACATGAATCCTGTTAAATCTTCAACCATTCCGACAACCATTGATACAAGCATCGAACCATCAAAAGAAACAAAGACGTCTTGCAGTTCAATAAATGCATGTTTTAACCATTGTTCAGGAAACTTATCCTGACTGATGGGGTCCATCTGGGTTCGTACAATTATAGATTTCAAAACAACGCCCAGAACCAATGCGCCGCCGGCTCCTTGAATGGATTTTCCCATTGCATCACCATTCAGAAAAACAGTGTACTCTTTGCCTTTCAGTTTTATGCTGTGTGCGATACAAAGATCCCCTCCGATTTCCGTGTCCCAGTTTCTGAATTCAAAATGCTTTTTCTGACGAACGAAAAAATCGATGTGAACCAAATCTCCCTTGGATTGATTTACGCCGAGTGGCTTGATTAAAAGTGAGGTAAGAAAGTAATCCCCATCCTGCTGAACTTTTAGTTCTTTGACCTCAGTCAGAGTTTTCTGCAATTCTGCCGTTCTTTCTTCTACTTTTCTTTCAAGGTGTGCGTTCAACTCTTCGACTTGATTGTGAACTCGAAGAAATTTATTTGCAAGTACAACCGCAATTCCCATAATGAAAGTAAAAAATCCATACCTCATTAGCCCGAGATTCCTGAGTCCACCAACAGGGATAGCCCCAAGTAAATCCCACAGAGCAGTGATAATCAAAATTGAAAATCCAATCAGTAAGCGAAAAGCATCTTTGTTTTTTGATTTTATTGCTTTTGTCATAACGTATCCCAAATAGACTAGAACCGTCAGCGCAGACAACTGCCATATAAGTAGAATCTGAGACGTAAACCACCTCGGCACAAAGAGCATTAGCAAGGCTAATATTGTGACAAACCCTGTGTAGAATTTTGTAAATAGAGATGTTTTCTTTTCAAAGAAAAAACTTTCAAAGAAAAATAGGGATAAAGCAGGAATATAGAATAGAACTATATATTCTACCCTTACGATTATTCTAAACGGGTCTAACCCCCATTCAAAAACCGCATTCGACCGGGTATAATTGTATATAGCGATTAAAACGGAGAAGAGTCCGAAATACAAATTGTATCTTTCCTTTGGGCGCTTTGCGAATAGTAAAAGATGATAAAACCCAACAAATAAGTACATAAACAAAAGCATTAATGTTATTCGATCCGATGCTTTATAAATATTATTCTTGAAGTAATCTAGTTCGAATTTGTTATCGCCTTCTTTGCCCCAAATCCCCACTTCTTCTTTCGATTCACCTTGAAGAACAAATCTAAGTGTATTCTCCTCTCGGATTATATTTTGGGGTAGGTTTAAAACGAGGCCTCTAACAATACCGTATTTTACAATTTTCTCACCTTCTAATTTTCCACCAGATGCAATTTTTTGCTCATTAAAATAAATATCATAAATATTGGAAACATACGGAATCAGGATCGAAATATCTTCATGCAGATTTTTCAGAAATGATTTTTCAAAACTGATTTTTCTAAGAAGAGTAACTTTGCGAAAAGTTGCGTTTGGGTCATTCGGTTCGATATTTTTAATTGTGATATTCAGCTTTTCAAATTTTTTCCAGGAAGGATCGGTCTCATTTGTTGTTAGGTCGATTCCATCCTTTGCATACCAATCTTCAATCAGTGAAATAGGCAAAGGAGAAGCGAATAAAGGATTGTGAATGAATATTAGAAAGAATAGGGCCGTGATGTTTTGAAGTTTTCTTTTCATATACTTTATTTTAGTTTCCTTTTTTTTGCTTTAACAGTCTTTTTCTTGGATACAGCGTTTTTTATCGTTTTTTTGGGTAAAGGTTTACTTTTTTTTGAATTTGTTTTTTTTGTAGCCTTAATTTGTTTTGGGGCTTTTTTGGGCGCAATTTCTTTTGTCCTATGTGCCGGGGTAGGTTGATCATAAATGGATTTAAACGAAGGGGTTGATTTTAGAAATTCCATTAGAGTCCTCAGGTTTTCATTTCTTCGCACTAGATTGAAATTGCCAGGAATGTCAAACCACCAATCTCTGCCCTGGCCGAATTCCGCGCTTTTTTTTGGAGGAAATGTAATATCCGAAATCGGAGAAAATGGATAAAAATAATTAAAAAGAAGGGCATTGTTCAAAATATTCTGCAAATATTCCGATTTGTATTTCCAGTCGGAAAAAAAACCCAACATAGAGGTAAAGTGAAAAAGATAAGACCCATAGAAGGGTGTGCCGAGAGTAATAAAAGTGTCGATTTTCTGCCTGCTCTCATCCGGAAGAACCATAGTGAAAAGCCCTCCGGTATTGTGAGCAATTACCGTCAATTTGCTCGGGCTTTGTTTCAGGATTTCCGACAACCGTTTAACCTGAGAATTCACACTTAGGCCGAATTCACTCAGAGGAGCGATTTCAACTTTCAGCCCCTCTTTTTCTATTCGGTTTTGAATTTTTCGGTAAAAAAACCGGCTTCCAAAGAGCCCAGGTACAATGAGTATCTGAAAATCCTTTTTCATTTCTTTTCTGGGCAAAATAAAACTAATAATACTCAGAATAAGATTCAATATCCATTCAAAGAATTCAATAGCATAATAAAACAGTGTTTTGATTTTCAGAAGGGCTTTTTTCATAAAATTACTTGCTTTTCTATATTTAAGAAAACATTGTATTTGAATCGGTCAAGTAGTTTACTATGGTTTTTGGATTCTGCTTGCTAGATTTGGAATTCAATACAGTATGACCGAAGCCGATGAAGTTTTTTTCTCTGATATTTCTTGCTTTTTTTATTTCAACGAGCTTTATTTCCGCGTATCCGAATTACAAAACAGCCGAAAAACACCTTCAAGAAACCTGGGAAAACTCTTTCCCGGTTGGCTATTCAAAGATCATAAAGAGAGATCCGACAAAAAAAGGAATCTTGGAAATCCGAGATAAAAAAAAAATAGTCTACTTATATACCTTTATCGTTTTTATTCCCCGATACACTTTGGATGAAAAAACAATTGTCCCTCAAGAAGAAGGTAGAGAGGTTTTTGTAAAACTGTATTTCGATCCTAAAAATTCAGAAGCCCCTTATAGTATAAAACTTGGAGAATTCGAAGAAAAATATTTCCCAAAATCTAGAGCACGGTGGATCAAAAAATGAATACTTCAGAAGAATTGATAACTTCGAAAATGAAATCTGCGAATTTAAGTAATGCATTAATTACCGACTTCCTGTTAAAGGTGGGCCAAGTCCAGAAGGGTGAAACTGGAAAGGTTAATTGGCCGGATGTGGGGGATTTGAATCCCGAAATGGATGAAAAAGACCTTCAGGAAATTCGCGCAAATTATTCAGGAGATAAAAAAAACTTAGGCAAACTTGTCGTAATCAAACTGAATGGAGGCTTGGGGACATCCATGGGACTCTCCTTTGCCAAATCCCTAATTGAAGTAAAGGAGGGCCTTTCTTTCTTAAGTATTATCGCAAACCAGATAAATTTTATCCGAAAGAAATATCAGATTGAAATTCCTTTAATTCTAATGGATAGCTACAATACACAGTCTGACTGTTTGAATGAATTGAAAAAAATCGGATTCAAACAATCTTTTCCGACGACTTTTCTGCAAAACAAAGTACCGCGAATTCTAAAAAGCGACTTGACACCTGTTATTTTGAAAGAATCGAAAGAAGAATGGTGTCCCCCGGGACACGGAGATATTTACCTCTCTCTAAAAGAAACCGGATTGTTAAAAAATCTTCTGGACCACGGTTATGAATTCGCTTTCATCTCCAACGGTGATAACCTAGGCGCGACGGTTGAGCCGCATATTCTCGATTACTTTATCAGTGAACAACTGGACTTTGCGATGGAGATGACTCCTAAGACGTTAGCCGACACCAAGGGTGGGGCAATTTACAGGAAATTACAAGACGGAAAGTTTCTTCACCTGGAATTGCTAGAGACTGCCCAAGTTCCAAAAGAAAATGAAAATGAATTTTCCGGCCTTGGGAAATTCAGGACTTTCTCTACAAACAATCTCTGGATAAACCTGAAAACTCTGGACAAAGTATTGAACGAGAAGCCTCTTTCTCTGGCGCTTATTGTGAATCCGAAAGTAGTGGAGGGCAAAGAGGTTCTGCAACTGGAATCCGCTATGGGTTCCGCAATAGGAAGTTTTGAAAGGACGAAGGGAATTATCATTCCAAGAGACAGATTTGCCCCAGTGAAAAAATGCGAAGACTATCTGATTCGCAGAAGTGATGCCTACATTCTGAATGAAGACTATTCGCTTACAATGAATCCTATCCGGAAGAAAGCGAATTTGAGCGAAAATATAGTCACACTCGATGATAGATACTACAAAAAAATGAAGGACTTTGAAAAATTGTTCCGGGTTTATCCCTCGCTTGTGCTCTGCAAAAGTCTGACAGTAATGGGCGAAATCGAATTTGATAAAGATATAAGTCTAAAAGGTGACGTAACGTTTGCTAATGACTCCGGGCGCAAAAGAAGCATCTCTGAACTAAACCGAAAAGAATTCTCGGATGAAACGATCTCTTTCCAATAATCAAAAAGGAAATTTGTAAATTATGACAGGATTCCAAATGCCAAATATTGAGAAGAAGGCTGATTTCGTTCGGGAAAATTTTAACTCCATTGCAAAGAAATATGATCTTTTTAACGACATGAATAGTTTCGGCCTTCACAGATTATGGAAAAATCAAATAGTAAAAATCATCAATTTGTCTCTTTCCCAAAATCTAGTATGTTTGGATTTATGCTCTGGCACTGGAGATATTACAAAGCGACTCTCCCAATCGGAAAAAGTGTCGAAAATATATTCCGTTGATTTTTCGGAAAAAATGCTGAATATCGCAAGAGAAAAAATTCGAAGCTCTTCGAAATTGAATTTTCAAATTGGGGATGCTACTAATTTGAAGGAATTTAAAAATGCAACATTCGATGTTGTAACCGTGGGATTCGGTTTGAGAAATGTTAACAATCTGGATAGGGCGCTAAAAGAAATTTTCCGAGTCCTAAAGCCTGAAGGAATTTTTATCAATCTGGATGTGGGGAAAGTAAAAAATAAATTCGTGCGTTTTTTTGCGGATTTTTATTTTTTCAAGATCGTCCCGCTTTTCGGCTATCTGATTTGGGGCGGGAAAAACGATATGTTTGACTATCTGCCGGTATCTTCATTGAGCTATCCGGATCAGCATACACTGAAAACCATGCTCGAAAAAACAGGCTACAAAGATGTCAGGATAAAAGAATATGTTTTCGGGAATGCCGTTCTTCATGTTTGTAGGAAATAACTAACGTCCAGTCGGACTTTATTCATTCAGTTTGAAGGATTTTCTCACTTCAAAGACTGAAATTGGTTTTTCCCGTTGAACTGCGGCGCAAGAAGGCAAAAAGGGATTTCTCCGTATTTTAGAATATTGCCTTTCTTGTCCAATTCTTCAACTTGAATATATTTAGAATTTGTTCTATTCGAAAGTTGAAATGAGTAAAAGTATTTTTGGGAAACACGAATATTTTTCGACTCAATCTCCTCCCAATTTTCATCCAGTAAACTCCACCTCTGAGTGATTGATTGTTTAGAGGTTGATTTATCGAGAAAAACGGTTATTGCCAGATCGGGGCCCCCCTTTACAGACCAGGCAGTTTTTCCTTTAAACACATGATAGTTTACATTGTAGTTTGCCTTCTTTGCTAAGTTATTTTTTTCATAAGCTGATAGTTGATACATTTTGAGTTTTGCGCGCCGAAAATCAGGGCCTTTTTCTTCCTTGTTAATTGCAAACATAGAATTCAGAATAAAAAAAACAGAGAATCCTAGTATTAGAATCACCGAAACGATTTCGAGCTTTCTATATTCCGTTACGGTAGGCGAAACAGCTAAAATCAGAAATATTGCAACAAATGCCCCGTCGGGGTGAACTACCTGATAGCCAATAAGGCAGGGTAAAAGCAGGAATAAGATTTGAAGTTTGGATCTTCTGCCGATAAGCGAATTTACAACCCAGAGGACAACAACTAACGTCCCAACCAATCCAATCTCAGAAAGAAGCCCAAGGTACAAAGAAGGAGCGCTGTCTACAATTGAAAAAGACTTTCCTGCTGTAAAAAATTTATCGTTCAGGGCGAGGATGAAGCTTCCTACCCCATTTCCAAAAAAAATATTCTCTGAAAAAACATCTAGCGCTATTATACTGAACGTAACCCGGTTTTGATCGATTTGCATCCAAGCAGACTGAATGTCGGCGCCTTCTAGTAAAATCAGCTCCAGGTGAGAACCGATCCGGGATATTGCGCTATTCGGATTTAAAATATTTCCAAGTACAATCATGATAAAAACATATAAAACTATTATGAATAACAATGCAGGGAAAAAAGATGCTTTTAGAATCTTGTTCTTTATTTTACCATAAATAAGAATTAATGAGATTGCAAAAAAGGTTAAAAGAAAAATTATCCAATAGGCTCTTCCTTGTTTCAATCCAGCCAGTATTGCAATAAGAAATAACCCAATGAGGACGATCCCCTTTGTGCTGATTCGCCATTCGCCTTTTTTTGTTAGAATTCTCCAAGCGAACAAAAAAAGAAGAGTAGGAATGATCCAAGAAGAACTTCCCGAATCCCGAAAGAGCCCTGTGGTTCGATCAGCAGAAACAGAAAGATTTGTATTGCCTGTAAATATTTTTAGCGAATAGAAAGCTTGTGAGAATACTACTAGAAGGTTAACTGTTAAACCGATAGAAATTCCTGTCAGCCAGTGGGCCTGTGGCGCACTCATTTGCGGAGATGTTCTTTCTTCGCAAAAAAAATAGAGCAGGGGGAAAATTAAAGAGTCTATCGTTTTCATGCTCAAGGCAAAAGCCGTTTTGGACGAGATCCCAGGCATGTACATTGTTTCCAATATTCCAAAACCTTTAAGGTATGGTGCATTAAAATAGGTGATGAACCTTTCAAAAGTCAAGGTCATTAAAAAAAAGATAATCGCAAATTGAATATCCAGAAAGATGTTTTTTTTGGAAGCTGGCGGAGGATTCAGAACGAGCAGCCTTCGGAAAAAATCAGTTTCTTTTGAAGAAAGCGCCGAGTCTCTCCTTCCCAGATATTCCAGAAATATTTCTCGAAAACAAATTCCGGAAATTGCCCCGAAAAAAAGCCCGTTCAAAGTTGCAATATCAAACCCGGTATTCGCATGAGATGATAGTCTTACTAAAATCATCGCCCCGGCCGCTACAAAAATTCTTCCGGTTTTTCTGGAAATGAAATTCGGAATAAAGCCGAAACAAAACTGCAAAAACAAAATTCCGTAGAATTCCCCTTTTGGGAAGGGATGAGAAAAACGGTAAATTTTGATCCAGTAGTAGGCGACGAAAAAACAGAATATAAGCGTAAGGAATGGAAGATTTTTTAAATTCTTAATCTTTTGAAATATATCTTTCATCGATCTTTCTCATCGCTTGAATTTTTTCCAGATATCAAACACCAAAAGTCCCAGCAAAGAACTAACTGCACTTCCCAATATTACATAATAATTTTTCTGGTCTAAGTATTGTAAAACAACCAGAACAATTATTCCAATGGAAAAAAACGCATAGATAATCGGAGTTAATGGATAACCAAATGCCCTGTACAGGGATTTTTTTTCTTTCTCCCTTAACCTGAAAACAAAAATAGAAAGAACAGTCAAAACAGATAAAATAGTTATAGATATAAATGAGAAATTCAACAAATCGGAATCTTTGGGAACCAATAGTATCATGGCTGCGGCAAAAGAACTTTGAAGAATAAATCCGAAAACCGGAGTTTCTCTTTTTGAAGAGAGCACTCCGACCTGTTTCCAGAATAATCCGTCTCTCGAAAGCGCCACGGAAATTCTAGTTCCTGTTATCATTGTGGAGTTTACATTGCCTACAACCAATAGCGCGATGATGATCGAAAGCATTTCCGGAATTAATCCGAGTGATTGGCTGATTCCACCTGCGATCACTGATAGAAAATGCGCCCCAATTAAAAAGTACGGGTCGCTTTTCCCATCCTGAATCACCTCAAAGGGCAATACGGAAATAAACACTAATGCAAATAAGAAATATATCGTAGTAACTACAAAGACCCCGCTGATCATGATTTTGGGAATGACTTTTTCAGGGTCGCGAATTTCGCCACCGAGTGTAAGAGGGGAATTCCAGCCTGTAAATGTCCAGTAAACCGGAACCAAAGCCGATCCAAGTTTCAAGAAATCCGGTGTTTGCAATGGCAGGCTTAAATTTTTCTGAAATACTGAAACCTCTTCGAAGGAATTTGAAGTCAGTGCTTTGATCACTAAAAAAATAATAAATGAAGAAATTGCGATTAGAGCAAACAAAGGAGTTAGCGTAGTAATTTTCTGCAAAATGAACGAGACCCCAATTCCAAATTGATTTAAATAGGTCAGAAGAAAAAGAATTCCTAGCGCTATCAACTGAAAATAATGAATATCCAACCCAAAAACAGGAATTTTTAATGCAGATTCCCTCACCCAAGCCCCAAGAATCGAACTACCCTGGTAATAAACCGTCAGACTGAGTCCAATTGCAATCGATCCCGGAAAGGTAATAAACTGGGTAAGAAAGCCGTAAAGGAATGAACATCTTTTTCCGTAAGCATTTTTCAGAAAAACATAATCACCCCCGACCTCCGGAAAAAGTACCGCCAGTTCAGCTGAACTGAGAGCGCCTGTGATAGCGATAAATCCCCCCAAAACCCAAACCGTTAAAAACCAAATAGGGTGGGTGAGAGACGAAGCAATCAGTGACGGGTAAATAAATATCCCGACCCCAATCATATTCCCCATCATTAATAGTACGGCGCGGCTTTTCCCAATGTTACGTGAAAATGAATGAGGTAAATCTTGGGCAGTTTGCAATTGAATTTCCAAATTGTAGTCAACCTAAAACAACAAATTTTCCTGTCAATGAATAGGATGAAATCCGAATTACTACTGTACCGATTATTTTTCCGACAAATTGCATTTGACAATAAAAACAAATAAGATGAAATTTCGAAAATACGCCCTTTTGACATCTGGAAGAATTATTTTTAATTTAAGAAATTATGTCGGTCTTTTAACTTTGCAAATGCTTGGTAATGGATTTTATGAAAAATAGAGATAAATTCAAAGAGACGTTAGACGGAATGATGGAGGGTTGCCAGATCCTCGATTCTGATTTTCGCTATGTTTATATCAATGAAGTAGCGGCAAAGCATGGAAAGAAAACAATCGAAGAGTTCATTGGCAAAAAAATGACAATTCTATATCCGGGAATCGAAAAAACGGAAATGTTTCGGAAGTTACAGGAGTGCCAGCAAACCCGAATCCCCCAAAAACTAGAAAACGAATTTATTTATCCCGATAACACAAAGAGAACTTTCCAACTGAATATCCAGCCACACGCAGAAGGAATTTTAATCTTGTCTCTTGATATGACAGAAAAGAAAATCCAGGAAGAAACCTTATTTGAACAAGCGGCTCTATTAAACCTTACTCATGATGCTATGGCAATAATGGTTAGAAATTTTTCAGATGACACAATTACATTCTGGAACAATAGCGCTGAGAAAATTTACGGATGGAAAGCCGCAGAGGCGATGGGAAAAGATGCCAAAGAACTTCTATTTCGCGAAGATTCGGAAATTTTCGATATTGCAAAGAAGACAACCACACAAAATGGAAAATGGTCAGGCGAATTTCACCAAATAGATAGGTGGGGGAAAGAAGTAATTCTAGAAAGCCGCTGGTCTTTGATTCGTGATAAAAATGGAGAACCAAAATCCATTCTTGTTGTGAATACTAATGTTACTGAGTTTCGAAAACTTGAAAAGCAATTCCTCCGGGCTCAAAGAATGGAAAGTCTTGGGGCAATCTCCAGTGGCATCGCACATGATCTAAACAATATTTTAAGCCCCATAAAGTTGGCATCTAAAGAAATAAATGAATCCTACAAAGATGCAAAAACTGAAAAGCTCATTGATATGCTTAACAAAAGCGTGGATTTGGGAACTTCACTTGTCCGGCAAATACTTATTTTTTCAAGGGGCAACGAAAATGGAAAAATCAAACTGGATACAAAAAAAATCCTTCTTGATTTTATCAACTTTATAGAAAATATCTTTCCTTCAAATATTATTTTTGATATTAAAATTGATGGTCACCTCCACCCGATTCTTGCAGACGCTACTCAGTTGAATCAGATTTTGCTGAATCTTGCTATCAATGCAAGAGACGCAATGCCAGATGGAGGAACCATCTCCATTGTTGCTCATAATTTTGAAATAATGAATAAAGAAGAATTGATATCTCCCGAAGCAAAGCCTGGAATTTATGTAGTTTTGTCCGTGTCTGACACAGGATATGGAATGCCACCGGAAATTTTAAAAAAAATTTTTGAGCCTTTTTTTACAACGAAGGGGGATGAAAAGGGGACTGGCCTTGGGCTTTCAACAGTTGCCTCTATTTTGAAAAATCACAATGGTTTTTTCCATGTTTATAGCGAGGTTGGAACGGGGACAGTTTTCAAGTTGTATTTTCCAGCACTCAAGGAGAAGGGAATGGATGATATTGAAAAGTTTCAAAGCGATTCAGGTGATGGTAATGGGGAACGAATCCTTCTAGTGGATGACGAATTTGCTATCCGAGAAATTTTAAAACTTGCTCTTGAGTCCAGAGGCTATTCAGTAATAACAGCGTCAGACGGAATTGAGGCAATTGCACTGTTTTCAAGGCAAATCAACTCAATCGATCTGGTCATATCCGATATGCAAATGCCAAACATGGACGGGTCCACCCTTGTCTGGTCATTGCAGAAAATGAAACCGGATTTACCAGCAATCCTTACTAGCGGCCTATCAGGAAACAAACAATCCAACTTGACTGATCTAAAAATAAAAGCAACATTGCAAAAACCATATACAACGGAAGAATTGCTTTTAACCATAAAAAAAGCGCTAGCGAGTGAAAAATCCCAAAAATAAAAATCAAATAATTAGTATTCGCCCTGAATTTGCAGATGAAGTTATAGAAGACGCAATAGTAAAAAGCGGTTTCATGGAAAAATCGATGTGCTAAAGTTCGAAAGAAGAAAGCAAAACAAATTGAGACTGGAATTGAAACCTATATAACCTCGATGTCGAGAAGAAAGTGCAATTAGCGTGTAAAGCTTTATTTACCGAAATCAATTTTTTAAAATCTGTGAGTTTGAAATTGCATTCAGGTTTTTTTAATCACAATGTGGATAGCTTTTGCTGAAGGAACATACTCTACGGTTTGGTAACCAAGTTCTGGCAAGTTTAAGTCCCGGAAAAGGGGTTCACCGGATCCGAGAAGTGAAGGGCTGACTGCGATATGCATTTCATCAATGAATTTGGCGAGAAGATATTGACGGATTGTTTCGGCTCCCCCTCCCAAACGAATATCTCTTCCTTTTGCTGAATCTTTCGCTTTTTTTAGTGCAGATTCAATACCATCCGTAATAAAATGAAAAGTGGTTCCTCCTGCCATTTCTATCGATGGTCTTGCATGGTGGGTTAATACATAAACCGGGGTATGATATGGAGGGTTGTCTCCCCACCATCCTTTCCATGAAAAATCATTCCACGGGCCTCTAATTGGGCCAAACATATTTCTCCCTAAAATCCAAGCTCCGATATTCTCAAATCCCTTAGCGGCAAAATCATCGTCGATCCCAGAGCTTCCAATCTGGGTCTCTAAGCCGATCATTTCACCGTGCATTTGGCGGAAAGTTTTCGTCGTTAAAACCCATTCATGGAGTGCCATTCCTCCTATTCCCATAGGATTTTCCAAACTTTGATTGGGGCCAGCACCAAATCCATCGATGGAAACTCCAAAGCACAGAACTTTTAATTTACTCATGACTTTTTTTCCCCGGCGATATTAAAATATTTACTATTATTTTTGACTAGCGAAGCTCTTTCATGTGTTATTGTTGCAGCTGGCGATACACTAACGTTTCATATTTTTCTATCAAACTACTTTTCCCTGTCAATATTTTTTCTTGGAGTTGATGGGAATGATTCTCATGCCAACTAAAGCCTACAATTTGGAAAATTATTGAAATGTAAAAAATTTTATATGATGAGTGAATGCCAAAAAGTGAATAAAACAAATTTTAGAATAAGCGAAAGAAGCATTATCCATCTTCCCTGAAGACAGAGTCGCATCTGTGTATTTACAAAGGTGCAGGGATATGTCAAAAATCGAGTTGCCTACCGACTGGCAGGGCGTCCTGGCAATGGATCATAAGTGAAACAGGGTTTTGTACTTTACAAGACCATCACATAGTCTTATCATGGTCTTATGAAGGCCTACAAAATATCCCAATTAAAAGCAAATATCAGTGAAGCTCTTCGTTATGTAAAAAAGGGAAATACAATCCAGATTTTAGATAGGGAAACTCCTGTTGCGAATCTGACTCCGATATCTAAAGATGGAGACCAACTGAAAATTCGCTTACCCATCAATAAATCCAATCCTACCACATTATTTGTGGATATCAGAATCAAAGGCGATGGTGACATTCAGAAAATCCTACAGGAAGACAGGAAGAAAAGATAATGTATTATCTGGATACTTCATCCTTTCTCGAATGGATGACTTTAAAACATGCTGATGAAAAAAGACCAAAAGGAGAAAAAATTATCACGAGTGATCTACTCAGGGTTGAAAGTCATCGAACATTTCATAGACTGAGACTCGAGAATAAAATTACCGATCTTGAGTTTTCCAATTTTGAAAAAAAATTCAATGAGTTTTGGGAAACTATAACGGTAATCTTTCCCGATGAACAGATTTACAATATGGCAACAAAAGCTTTTCCTACAATAATAGCGACACTGGATGCGATTCATCTTTCAACAGCTATTTTATATCAGGAAAAGAAAAAGGAAAAATTGATTTTAATTACGGAAGACAAACAGCTTGGTATAGCGGCTGAGGCTTGCGGATTTAGAGTTACAAATCATGCAATGAGGGTTTAACATAAATTGTGCCAATGCCCGAAAAACCGAGATCCTAATTTTCTACTTTCCAAAATTACTCTATCTTACCAGAATTGACGAATATGCAAATCCGAAGGACTTTTTCACTTTGCCTGATACTATTAACGTGGTTATTCGCCAACTGTTCTGAAAACAAAAATATCTTTTCGTTAAACGGAGAATGGGAATATACCCCCGGTCACCACACCGATCCAAAGACCTGGGACAAACTGGAATGGAAAAAAATCAAAGTTCCGTTTTCACACCAAACAGGGCTGTCGGATGACGGATGGATAACACTAAAGAAAACACTTCCGCAAGAAGTAGAACCCTTGTTTGTAGGAGATAAGCCAATTGCGTTTCGTTCAGATTTGATTGATGTGGATCGAAAAGAATTTTATATCAATGGAAAACTTTTTTATAAAGATGGGAGTTTTGATAACACTGCTCATGGAACCTCTGTATTAACCAACTTCCCTTTTTCAATTCAAAAGAGTGGAATACCCATTGTTTTTTCAGCTATCTTTTATAAGAATGTCGATTCACCATACTGGGCATGGGGCTTGGAAAGTAAAATTGGATCAAGTGAAGAAATTATTACAGATTATTATTTAGGTGAGATAATTTCTTTTTCATTACTCTCAATTTATTTATTAACTGGTTTGTACCATCTATTATTATTTTTTAAAAGGAAAATAGATTTTCATAACTTTTTGTTTGGAATAGTGTGTTTAGATGTTTCATTATATTTTTTTTGTAGGACTCCAAGCAGAGATTTTCTATTCAGTTCAAATGTTTTTTTTGAATTTAAGATTGAGGTATTTTTAGTTATTGCATTCGCAATATTTTTTATAACTTTTATCTCTCAATTTTTTGAAAAAAAAATTAATAAATTCGCCAAAATATATACTTTGTGTCTTATTTTATTAGAAGTTGCAGTAATATTCGCGTCAAACTTTATATTTTTGCAACAAATACTTTTTATCTGGCAGTTATCAATGTTTCCTTATGTAATATACGGAAGCTGGTATATTTTGCATTTAACATTTAAGAAAAATAAAGATGCAATCCGCATGCTTCTGGGGATGCTATTTATGGTAGCTGGGAGTACGTATGATGTAATTTGTGCTTTAGGTTTTTTCCCATTATTATCCATATTAAAATACTGCTTCCCTATCTTCATCCTAAACATTGCAGTCATTCTTGCCAACAAATATGTCCACGCATTCAATGAGTCGGATAGATTGAATGAGGAGCTTTCACGAAAGAATGAAATGTTGATTCAAACTGATAAAATGAAGGATGAATTTTTGGCGAACACCTCTCACGAGCTTCGGACACCACTGAACGGGATCATCGGACTTGCGGAATCCAATTTCTTTGAGCCGGAGAACACTTCTCAAATCCGTAAAAATTCAGAGATGATTATTTCAAGCGGCAGGAGGCTTTCATCACTAGTGAATGATATTCTGGATTTTTCCAAATTGAAGAATGCAGAAATCCAATTGAAAATTCAGTCTGTGGATGTTCGAAAAATTGCAGAGCTTGTGGTGAATTTGTCCAATCCTCTTGCCAAGTCCAGAGGGCTTTCACTTTCGATGGATATTCCCGAAGATCTGCCTCTTGCCAGTGCAGATGAGGACAGGCTACAACAGATTTTAATCAATCTGGTCGGGAACGGAATCAAATTCACTCATGAGGGTGGAGTGAAAATTTTAGCTAAGAAATCGGATGCTGCAATCCAAATATCTGTAAAGGATACAGGAATCGGAATTCCCAGAGATAAACAATCTATCATCTTTGAAAGCTTTCAGCAGGCGGATGGTTCTATCGGTAGAGAGTATGGGGGAACGGGACTGGGTTTATCAATTGTAAAAAGCCTTGTCCGGCTTCATGGATCAGATATTGCAGTTGAGAGTGAAATCGGAAAAGGTTCATCATTTTCATTCAATCTTCCCATAGCAGATGTGCACCATGCGTCTGAAATGATTCCGGCGAAAACGGATACTTCTATTGTGGACAGAAAAAAATCAACATTGACAAAAGATTCTGTAACCGCGGCATACCCTGCGGCACTCACCGGTGAATCTGCTAATTCGACTAATGTCCGCTATACAGACGAAAAGAAAAACGAAGATGCGTTAGTCGAAACCAGAAAGTCATTCAAAAATTTTACGGTTCTTGTAGTGGACGATGAACCGATCAATGTAATGGTATTGGAAAATCATTTAAAAAGTGCGGGACTTCAGGTCGAAACTGCATCAGACGGATTTCAGGCTCTCGAAAAAATCCAGGCAAATCGTCCTCATTGCATACTGCTCGATCTGATGATGCCCCGGATGAGCGGACTCGAAGTGTTAAAAACAGTCCGGGAAACTTTCCCTCCGGCAATACTTCCCATTGTAATATTATCTGCAAAAAATCAGGTGAACGATCTTGTCATTGCACTCGAAACCGGGGCCAATGATTACCTCACCAAGCCATTTTCAAGAAGTGAACTTCTTGCCCGGATGCAGGTTCATTT
>CAYTEA010000015.1:0-110287 GCA_964436695.1 uncultured Leptospiraceae bacterium | reverse complement strand
TGAAAAATTCTTCGACAATGGAGTTCCACCAAACATTACGGCGGTAAGGGTGGGAGCCTACATTGCAAGGAGAAAAACAGTCCGAGCGGATAGGCATATACGACATAAACTACGGCTTTGACAGCAAGCAATTGTAGCATTTCAACGTGCTGAGCTCCAACTTAAAAATCAGGTCCCATAACAAAGAATCTGTCTGTACAAAGCGCAATACGCCAAAATAAAAACCACAGCCCCGATAGCAGAATGCATCGCAGTTACAAGAACCGGTAATTGAAAAAGAACATTTGTCGCTCCCAATCCTATTTGCAAAACCGCCGCGTGCAATGCAGATTTCAGGAAAAATTGAGATCTTTTTTCAAAAGAAAATTTTTTGGATAAAAGAAAGCTGATCCCCAAAAACAAAATTACTGCGTAGGCTCCGAATCGATGTTCCATTTGGTATTTTACGACACCCTCAGTCTCCGGGAAGAAAAATCCATTGCAAGTTGGAAAGTCCGGACAGGCAAGGCCTGCGTAATGTGAGCTCACTCTTCCACCCAGAAAAAGTTGAAAAAATATCACGATGAGGGTCAGATACAAAACGATTGTTTTTTTTTGAAAAACACTGGATAGAGAAATTTTTTTTTCCTCACTATTTGCAACAAGATATTGAGCCTTGAGAGCGATGGTTGCAAATATGGCCAAAAGGAAAATCGCATTCAAGTAATGCAGGTTTACAGTCGTTGGATCCAGCAATTTCGTGACCGTAAGCATACCTAGCACTACCTGATTTACGATAATCACAAAGGATAAAATATACGGCTTAAAAAAATTCTTTCGCAAAATTTCAACTCTTGCAGTCCAGATCATCATAGCCAAAAGAATCAGCGAAATGATACCGGAATAAATTCTGTGTCCGACCTCCATCCAGTTTTTAAAATCCGGTGGCGGGATTACTTTCCCGTGGCATAGAGGCCAGTCTGGGCAGGCAAGGCCTGAATCCGTTGCGCGAACCATCGGCCCAAAAAAAATATTTATCACTACAAGCATGCAAAGAATTAGATTGAGTGTGAAAAATTTTTCCAGAGGGGAATGTGATTTCATGTCTTTGCAGACCCTTAAACTTATTTGATCTGGGACTTCATCTTATTGTTATCGTCCACAAGAACCACTTTTGGATGGAAATTTTCAGGAATTTGAGATTCCTCCACCATCCCGAATGTCAGGATAATGACTTTATCTCCGACAGCTCCGAGTCTTGCAGCGGCCCCATTCAAGCAAATTGTACCGGAACCCCTTTTCCCTTCGATGATGTATGTTTCGAGCCTTGACCCGTTGTTCACATTGACAACAGAGACATGCTGGTAAGGCCTCATCCCCGCCGCATCGAGAAGATCGCGGTCAACGGTCAAGCTCCCTTCATAATTCAGATTTGCATCTGTTACGGTCGCCCTGTGAATTTTACCTGTGCAAAAAGATAGTAGCATATATTTAATCGTTGAATAATACCCTAAAAATTTTTCCTGATATTGATAAAAGGCTTTTTTTCTTGAAAAAATGAATTTTCGTATTAATCGTATCTGTCCTGAACGCAATTTCCGAATATAGTGGGGTAATTACATAGTTTTCGTATAGATTCGGATAGTGCTTACTTTCGTCAGTAACCCCGTTTTTATACGCTTCCAGAACCTTGGTGATTATCCTTTTTTCTTCTTTATCGAGCAAATCGTCGTATTCTTTGACCAGAACAATCAAAAACCCACCTACCCCGTTTTTTGTAAGCTTTGGCTGAACATCCAGGTAGCCCTCATTTTTCATTTCCAGAATAGTCTCGTTCAACAAGTAGGGATATGGGCTGTCTTCCAGATGGATATATTTCTGATTCGTAATAACGTTGGAATGCCTTTGAAAATACACCCCTTCGCAGTAGTACAGTAATTTTGAAAGCTCGATTCTTCCCCTGCCAGAAAGAGACTTTTTCAAAATAAAAGAGATGACGGACGATAATTTTTCCGAGGACATAAAATTAACCTATGAAAGTGACAAAAAAAATTCCAGATGTTCCTTATTCAAGATACGACCAAATCCAGAGGTTCCTGAGAAAAAAAAGAAAGGAAATTCTGGTTTTTTTAGAACATACTTCCTGCATCACTGGTGGAATCAATTACAATACGGAAAATCTTCTGGTACAGGAGAGTTTTTTAAGGGATAGAAATATCGAGCTCCTATTTTTAAAACGTGGCGGAGACTTCACTGCCCACGAAAAAGGCCAATTGGTCATCTATCCCCATATAGATCTGAAAAAAAGGAATCTGAGCATAGCTATTTTCCTCAGAAATTTTATGGATTCCATTCAAGATTCCATTCAAAATACTTGGGAACTGGAAGTTACCTTTAAAGAGTCCGACCCGGGTTTGTATTTAAAGTCCGACCTGGAAAAAAAGCTGGTTTCTGTAGGCATAAACTTCAAATCGTTTTTTACGAGTTTTGGAGCGGCAATCAATATTCAAAATAGCCTTGAGACTTTCTCATTCATAAATCCGTGCGGCAAGAAAAGCAAAAACATTGTCTCGATAAAAAGTTTGGGCCTCGACCCGAATAAAGAAAACAAATTTATTGACCGCTTCACGGGAATTTTCCTGCAAAAGCTGGGATCAAATATCGGCCCGCAATAGAAAAATCCTTGCGCAAAACAAAACCCGCGCATAAATCAATATCATGAGTTTAAAGATAGAAACATTTCCTGTGTATCCTCTGCAGTGCAACTGCTCGATTTTGTACTGTGGCGACGAAGCGATCGTAATCGACCCGGGAGGAGAGGAAGAAAGAATATTGGGTTTTCTGAAAATGAAAAATCTGAAACTCAAATATATTATTCACACCCATGCTCATTTCGACCACTGCCTTGCAACAAATTCAGTTGCGGAATCCCATTCTGAATCCAAGGTTTGCCTTCACAAGGACGATCTACTTATGTACCAGAATCTTACTGGGCAGTGCAGAATGTTTGGGTTTCGTTATGAACAGAAAATCAGGTCGATAGACAAATACATCGAGGATGAAGAAGAATTGGAATTCGGTGGCGGAAAAAAAATTAAAATCCTTCATACCCCCGGCCATAGTCCTGGCTCGGTATGTTTTCAATTGGCAACTCCTGAGGAGCAGATTGTGTTTTCCGGAGACACTTTATTTTCCGGAAGCATAGGAAGAACCGACCTTTGGGGAGGGGATTTCGAAACAATCATCCAATCCATCAAGCAAAGGCTACTAACGCTCGACGGTTCCACAAAAGTTATCCCCGGCCACGGAGAATTTACTGCTATCCACAGGGAAAAAAAATCCAATCCATTTTTGGTTTAACTTAAAAATCGCACGACAAAATACTGGACACATTACAATCCCCCTCATTCCATAGGAATAAATGAAATGGAAAACAATAGTACTCATCCTGATATTCAGCCTCAACTCCTGCCTGATTCAGAAAATTGCAGGGGCATTTCAGGGTGAGCCGGAAGATCTGGAAAAAAATATCAGCATTGGCGCTAAAAAGCTGATTGAAAATGCATTTGAAGGAATCGATTCTTCAAGACTAACCGACTTTCATACTCACATAAACGGAATAAATACCGGAAAGACAGGGTGTTTCGTGAACAAAAAAATGAGATCTTTCTGGCATATAAAAGAATATCTCAGATTCAAAGTATATTTAAGTGCGTTAGGCGTAAAGGACGACGAAAATGCCGACAGAAAAGCAGTCGAAAGGTTGGTCCGGCTGATTCGAAATATCAAAGGGCATGGGAAATACCAAATTCTCGCATTCGACAAGCATTACAGAAAGGACGGTTCAGTGGATATGGATAATACAGAATTCTACTGCCCGAATTTTTACGCGTACAAACTGGCAGAAGAATTTCCGGATGTTTTTATTCCTGCAATTTCCGTCCATCCCTACAGAAAGGATGCGTTAGACGAACTCGAGAAGTGGGGAAAAAAAGGGGTGAGGCTTGTCAAGTGGCTGCCTAACGCACAGGGAATCAATCCTTCAGATCCGGACATTGAACCGTTTTACGAGATGATGAAGAAATACAAGATGATTTTATTGACTCACGCAGGTGAAGAAAAGGCTGTTGACGCGGATGACGCACAAAAACTCGGCAATCCGCTGCTTTTACGAAAACCTCTGGACATAGGCGTTAAAGTCATTGTGGCTCATTGTGCAAGCCTTGGCCAAAATGAGGATCTCGATGACCCGCTGAAAACAAAAAGGGACAACTTCGATCTTTTTTTAAGGTTAATGGATGAAAAAAAATACGTCGGCCTTTTATTCGGTGAGACATCGGCGCAGGTTCAATTCAATCGTCTTTCAAAACCGATCGCTACCATGATGCTAAGAAAAGATCTTCTTCACAGACTTGTTAACGGAAGCGACTATCCTCTTCCTGCGGTAAACCTGATCATCCGTACAAGCAAACTGGTTGAAAAAGGATTTATTACTCTGGAAGAAAGAAAATATCTGAATGAAATCTACAACTACAACCCGTTACTTTTCGACTTTGTGGTAAAAAGAACGATTAAACATCCCGAAACAAAAGAAAAACTTCCGGCCGAGATGTTTCACTACAACAAAGGCTTGGACTATTAAAAGTTATGGGCTTTTTTACAATCAGGACTTAATTTATCCTTATTTTTCTGCATACAATCCCGCATTCTTCCCTGTCCAGGCTCTACATCCGAGCAAAATTTGTGGATATCCTCTGAACATTTTGCATGGCGGTCTTTCATCTCTTCGTTCATGTGAGTGTGGCGCTTTTTGCAATCCACTGAAAGCTCATTCAAATGAGAATCCATGCACTGATGCAGCTTTCCACCGGCGCGGGGAACATCTTTACAATACTTCTGAATGTCTTCTTTGCAGACTCCCATTCCCATTTTTCCTTTGTGCTCTTTAGGGTGAGACAACAAAGAAACGGAAAAGACAATTGAAACGGCCAAAAAAATTTTAAATAGATTTTTCATAGAGACTCCTTTCGCTTTAGACTATTCTTAATTCGCCAAAAGGTCAAGGAATTTGCGGGAAAAAGATTTTGAATGGAGCTTATCGGGATCGAACCGATGACCCTCTGCTTGCAAAGCAGATGCTCTCCCAGCTGAGCTAAAGCCCCATTCAAAATTTTGAATCCATCTTTTTTCAACCCCAAAAATTGGAAAGTAAAAATATTCAAAAAATCTCTTTTCTTTTGAATCACTTGACGTGTAGCGAAAAAAAAGAATTCCATGATTACATAACATTATTCGATAAAGAGGGTTTTATGTTCGGCATAAACTTCATGAAAAACAGGCCTACCGATTTTGTGCTGTTGTACAAAAAAGGGAAAATCAAAAAGCAGGGAGCGGGCTTAAGTTTTTTCTACTACGCTCCAACATCCGTTGTGGTCGTTGTTCCGGCTGATACCAGGGATGCACCTTTTATTTTCAAAGAAACCACGGTTGATTTCCAGGAAATCAACATACAGGGGCAGATTTCCTACAATGTGACAGACCCGCTGAAACTGGCATCCGTGATGGATTTTGCAGTGGATTCATTTGCACGATACACGGGAGATGGGCTGGAAAAACTTCCGATCCGGCTTACGAATATTGTCCAGGTTGCAATCCGGGAAAAAATCCAGTCAATGAATTTGAGGGATTCTTTAACATCCGCGACCCAGCTAGTGAAACACGTAAAAGATAAATTAAAAGACTCGGAGTCTCTCTCTTCGCTGGGGCTGAGCATTGCCGATTTTTCGATTCTGAAAATCAGCCCGACTCCGGATATGTCACGAGCTCTGGAAGCCTCTGCGCGCGAGAATCTCCTGAAAGAAGCGGACGAGGCGGTTTACGTAAGAAGAAATTTTGCCGTTGAGCAGGAAAGAAAAATCAAAGAGAACGAACTCCAGACCCAGATTTCCATCGAGGAAAAAAATCGTAAAATTCTGGAAGAAAAATGGAACGCGGAAATATCCGTTCAGGAAAAACAAAAACTGGTTGAGGAAGCAAAAATGCTGACCCAGCAATCCGTAGAGCAGAAAAAAAACCAAATAGAAGAAGAAAAGCTCACCGCAAAGGTTCGACTCGAAGAAAAGAAAAAAGACCTGGTCAAACTTCAATCCGAAAATACGATTGATTATGCAAAAGCAAGAGCGGAATCCATGAGGCTGGAACTGGATTCCATCAATTCTCTAAAGCCCGAACTATTGGAGATTCTAGCTGCAAACCAGATGGATTCCTCGAAAATCATAGGACGTGCGTTACGCGACATCGCTAAGAATGCGGACAAGATCGGAAATCTGAACATCAGCCCTGATCTTTTGACATCACTAATCGGAGAGAAAAAATAATGGGACTGAATTGCGGAATCGTCGGCCTTCCAAACGTTGGAAAATCAACAATCTTTAACGCGCTTACAAAAGCAGGCGCTCAAATGGCAAACTATCCGTTTTGCACAATCGAGCCGAATAAGGGCATAGTAGAAGTGCCTGATTCACGTCTCGGACGGCTTGCTGAAATCAACAAACCCCAGAAGGTCATTCCGACCATCATGGAATTCGTAGATATTGCAGGGCTTGTAAAAGGTGCTAGTCAGGGAGAGGGTCTTGGAAATCAATTTCTATCCCATATCCGGGAAGTCGATGCGATTTGTCATGTTGTAAGGGCTTTTGAAGACGACGATATTACCCATGTTCACGGAAAAATCGACCCTACTGAGGACGTAACAGTGGTGAACTACGAACTCATTCTTTCCGATTTGGAAAGCCTGGAAAAGCAGCACCAGAAATTGCAGAAAAATGCAAAGTCCCAGAAAGATGCAGCTGAAACCCTTGTAGTTGCGGAAAAAGTAATCGAGGCATTGAAACAGGGAAAACCCGCAAGAACGGTTGAGTTGAAACCGGAGGAGCAAAAAATTCTAAAAAAGCTAAATCTGATTACTTCCAAGCCGGTTTTGTATTGTGCCAATGTATCTGAAAAAGATTTAAAGACCAAGACTTCCGAAGAAATCGAAAAAGTGAAAAAAATGGCAAATGCAGAAGGGGCTGGATTTGTGATCTTGTCCGGAAAAATCGAAGAAGAGATTTCGAGTCTGGACAAGGAAGAGCAGGCTGAATTTTTAAGAGAGCTGGGAGAAACAGAAAGCGGACTGGATAGGATGATAAAATCCGCATACAAAATGATGAATCTTATTACCTTCCTGACAGCAGGCGAAGTGGAAGTGAGAGCCTGGACTACTCTAAAAGGAAGCACAGCTCCCGAAGCTGCGGGAGTAATCCATTCCGATTTTGAAAAAGCATTTATCCGCGCCGAGGTTATGAAATTCGAGGATATAGATAGGCTCGGTTCAACAGCAAAAGTAAAAGAAGAAGGTAAACTTCGTCTCGAAGGAAAAGACTACATTGTTCAGGATGGAGATGTGATATACTTTAGAGTGAACGCCTGAATCAGTCTTTCAGGCCTTTATTTTGAAAAGCTCATCGATCTGGTCGATTTCTCTCTCTGTAAATATTTTGATAAACGGAGAGAGGTCCTTGATGCTCGTAGTCAGGTTATAACCGGCTTCCATGGTGTCGGTCAGAGATGTAGCTCCCACCATCGATGCGGCAACCTTAATTGGAGCCATAACCAGTTTGATTAGCGGAAGTTTGGACAGAGAGTAGAAAAAGGAAAGCGCATCGGCGACCATTTTGATTTGCCTTTTTCTGTCTTCCATCCTTCCCGCCTCTACAATCGCGGTGTTCAGGGTTTCTACGGAGATGGTTCCATCTTCACCAACTTGATGGTTTTTGAGTATTACCTCGGCTGCATCCGTATCCAAAGAATCCGTAAGGTTATTCAATAATATCAACTGGTGGATATTGTCGGTCATCGCTTTTCCTGCGATTGTTTTCAGCTTTTCATAAAGTTTTTCCAGGGCGATATCTCTTTCAACTTTATTTGGCGGGCAATACAGATGGTGTTGAAAAAATTCGGGTATGGCGTCGTAACCCTTGATTGCAAGTTGATCGGCATAAGTAACCTTCAGCCTATCTATGGTCGCCAGGACTACCAGAGTGCGAATGGAATCTAAATCATTTACCATTTCAAAATTCTATTTAACAAAGTTACTTACTTTGAATACCTTTTAAAAATGGTCAAAAAAGACAATAAAAAGAAGAAATCCAAAAAAGTATTTCAAAATAAAGTAAATTAGGCGGATTTATGCCTTTTTTGACCGAATAATCATAGCTGAGGTCTGAAAGGATTGACCTAAACGAGCGATGATTTTTTTTAGCTCTTTTTTATCTTTTGACTTCCCTATTCTGACACAATACAAAGCCCCTTCCTTCTGGACATAGGGTTTCAGGCCTTTTTTGGATTCAATCAAATCCTTTTTCAGCGCCATCGCCTCTTTTTTGTGGCGAAATGCGCCCAATTGAACGGTGTAAGTATCACCTGCTACAAGTTCTTTCGATGGGTTTGCTATTTTTGCCTTTTTCGTCTTAATTAGGGCTGCTTTCTTTGGCTCTTTTTTCGGAGCAATATCCGTCCCCGGAAACGTTGCAGTAATTTTGTTACCGGAAACCCTGGATTTTTCCTGGTAAGCAGAGTTCAACTCGACTACTTCGGCTTCTTTTTTGGGGATCGTTTCCGCAGGTTTTGCATACATATCCTCGGTAATTTTTACCGAATCGTCCTTCTTCTCTATACCAGGCAACTCATATCTCTCCGATACCATCTCCTGGCCATCCGGCTTTTCAGCAATTTGCGCGGTTGCTTTCTTTTTGCCAACGGACATCCCAAGCAGGAAAAATGAAGAAAGCATTACAGTCAAAAGTGTCAGTATGATTCCAATACGTTTATTATCCAGGTTGATTACATAAAATGTTCTTTCTTTCATCGATTTATCCTCTAATTTGTGGTGATTTTCGCATAAATTGCCTTTACTTTCCCGGTTAATTCTTCCAAAGTCCCGTCATTCTCAATACTAAAGTCGGAAAGTTTGACCTTCTCCTTAACGGGGATTTGAGAGGTAGAGCGGGCTTTGTAGTCTTCTTCAGTCAGTTTTTCTTCTCTTTGCCGGACTCTATCGATGGCTATCTTGTCGCTCGAAAATACGGTAAGGGTATAGTCGCACGATTTATGGGCATCTGTTTCAAAGAGAAGCGGGACTTCCCAGGCAATTACCCCATTTTTTACGGATTCCGCTTTTTGCCAGAAATCCCTGCGAACCAGAGGGTGAATCATCCGATTCAGCTTTTCCAGTTTGGATTTGTCCCCGAACACAATGCTCGCAATTTTCTTCCGGTCAAAAATTCCGCGCTCGTCCAGAATCTCTGGGCCAAACTCGTTCAACAGCTCAGCCTGAATGGGGCTATTTTCACCTGTATATACTTTAGCAAGTTCATCTGAACTGATTCTTACGGCTCCAAGCTTTTCGAAAATTCCGCAAACTGTGGATTTTCCTCCACCGATATTTCCGGTAACCCCGAGTATGATTTTATCTTTTTTTGTTCCCACTCTAAAAATTCATTTTTAATTTTTAGGCGTAAAAGTACAAGTTTTTTTGGAGAATTTTTCAGCAAACCCTAAATAATTTTCTTGGAAAATTCGGGGGTTTGAATTGAAGCAAGTATCAAATGGTTTGCGTCTTCTAAAGGAATGATGTCAATCGGTATGGAAGACATGGAATCAACCTCATTTAAAATTCTTAAAAATTTTTCGGGGGGAATTTTACTCACAACAAGATCGATATCGGAATCCATGCGAAATTTTTCTTCGTCGGAAAAAAGCGAACCTATTCCCCAGACTTCCGACTGAAAGTTCTCATGAAAATAGCGAGCGATTTTTTGAACATCCCGAAGCGCAGTCTCTTTTCTTTTCGTTGCGTCCGGATCTAAAAATTCCCTTAACTTATAGCTCATTTCATCAGCGTCTTAAGCCATCGGATAAAACTACTCAGCTCCAGAGAAAACTGCTCAAGAGTAATCGGAAAAGCTTCAAAGAGATGGGTCATTTTTTCTTTTTTTAGCGAGAATCCGTAATTGTTGCGCGATAGGTGTCTGAATTTTAAAAATTCCAGGAGTTTTTCTTCTGTGTCTTTTTGAATTACGACAGGACGAAGCTCCGTTATTTCCATTGACATCTCGTGAAGTAATTCTTTATGCCAATTATCCGAGTTTGGCAAACCGCCGTTCAAATCTTCCGCAATTTTTTTAAAAATTTTCTCTACCCCTGAATAGAAATCATGAAAAATAGAAGATGCGATTCTCAAATAAAAACGATTATCTTCTTTTAGATTTTGAAATTCCTCGGCTAAAATCCTAAGGTTAGAGATTTCTTCTTCGATTTCAGCGATTACCCGCGCTATTTTTGCCGAAGCCCGATCCATATCAATAGTTTATATTTCACAGATGAAATTTCAATCTTTTTTCGTTAACCATCTTTGACCACTGGTTTGTTCTTTACTGCTTGACCTTTTTTCAAATTGTAGGCATTATAAATTTAAAGGAAATAAAAATGGGTGAAGTCAGAGCAAATGTAACTTTAAAAAATTATGGAGGCGTTTGGGCGACCGAAAAAGGCTTCATTCCACATTCTGAAATTAAAAAAACGAATCTAGATATGCTCGTTGACACCGGCGCGGTTCTTATGTATCTACCTGAAGATGAAGTTGAAAAACTGGAATTAAAGCCTTCAAAAAAAATCGAAGTAACCTATGCCGATGAGAGAAAAGAAGAAAGATGGGTTGCAAGCGGTATAGAAATTACGATAAAAAACCGTTCAATGGTGACGGATTGCGTAATCTGCCCGCCGTTATGCGAGCCATTACTCGGACAAATCGTATTGGAAGAACTCGACCTTCCAGTCGATTCGGCAAAAAAAAAGTTAACACCAAGGCCAAAGTCGCCTAACCTCCCACTTCTGAAATTAAAATAAAACCTGACAGGAAAAATCATGAAAGATAATTCGATAAATATTTTTAAACTGAAAAACGAAATCCCGGAGAAATTCCAAATTCAGAAGGTAGAACAGAATGAATATCTGCTGGACGGAGAATTGAAAGTCTGGAAGGGAGACGTTCAGGAAGTAATTTCCCCTGTGTGCTTTCCCGATAAAGAAAATCTTATTCAGGAAAAAATAGGCCATTATCCCCTACTCGGAGAAAAAGAAGCTCTGGAAATTCTGGATAGCTCGGTCAAAGCCTATTCCAATGGAAATGGCGCTTGGCCGACCATGTCTGTCGAGGAAAGGATAAACTGCGCTCACAATTTCGTGAACAAGATGAAATTGAAAAGGGCAGAAGTAGTGAATCTTCTCATGTGGGAAATCGGAAAAAATCTGGCCGATTCTGAAAAAGAATTCGATAGAACCGTAGAATATATCGAGGACACAATTACTGCGCTGAAAGAGCTGGACAGGGCATCTTCGAAATTTGTTCATGAAGAGGGGATTTTTGCCCAAATTCGTCGCTCCCCACTTGGAGTAGTGCTTTGCATGGGGCCGTTTAATTATCCGTTGAACGAAACATTCACTACTCTAATACCCGCTCTAATCATGGGAAACACCGTAATTTTAAAACCGGCAAAATACGGAATACTCTTACTCAGGCCACTTCTCGAAGCATTCAGAGATTCATTTCCAAAAGGAGTCATCAACACAATTTACGGTGACGGGAAAATCATAGTTCCTCCCCTAATGTCCTCAGGCAAAATAGACGTGTTTGCATTTATAGGTTCCGCAACTGTTGCAAACTCTGTTGAGAAACTTCATCCAAAACCAAACAGGCTGAAAACAGTATACGGCCTTGGAGCAAAAAATCCGGCGATTATTCTGGAAGATGCAGATATCAACCTCGCTGTAAAGGAATGCCTGGGAGGTTCCTTGACCTTCAACGGCCAGAGATGTACTGCATTGAAGATATTATTTGTTCATAAAAAAATTGCGGATGAATTCTTAAAAAAATTCTGTGAAGGCGTTGATGCTTTGAAAATCGGACTGCCCTGGGAAGAAAAAGCTATGATCACTCCACTTCCTGAATCTGGAAAATGCCAGTCGATGACGGATTATGTGAATGACGCTCTTGAAAAAGGAGCGAAAATCCTAAATCCAAATGGGGGAGAATTTCTGAAAACAATTTTTCGCCCGGCAGTGCTTTACCCGATAAACAAAGACATGACCCTTTATCACAAAGAGCAGTTCGGGCCTGTGGTGCCTATCGTACCGTTTGAAGATATTTCCGAACCGATTCGGTACATTGAAGAATCGAACGTGGGACAACAAGCGAGCATTTTCGGAAAAGACTTTGAAGTCATTTCGAAACTCATTGATCCTTTTGTGAATCAGGTCAGCCGGGTAAATATCAACAGCCAGTGCCAGAGAGGCCCGGATAGTTTTCCATTCACCGGAAGAAAAGATTCCGCAGACGGGACATTATCCGTCGGCGATGCGCTCCGGGTGTTTTCCATCAGAACTCTTGTTGCCGCAAAAGAGAACGACCTGAATAAGGAAATTTTCAGTAAAATAACCAAAAACAGAAAATCCAAGTTTCTTTCCGCGGATTATATTTTTTGAATGTCCGGTTGCAAATCCAATTCTTTTGCATAACGCAAAAGAAGTTTATCAGATGTCAGGAAGTTGACTGCATTTGCTTTTGCCGTACATAAAAGTGCCGCATCGACATACGATAGTCCACTACCTTGCAATTTCATCAATTCGATAAACTCTGAAATAATCGATTCCGGTGGGTTTTTTATTGAAGGTAAATTTTGGAGATCTGTTAAGACCTGATTTCTAAGACCCGGCAAACTGCCCATCTGCAATTCACCGATTACAAATGGGTGGGTTAAAACACGATCAGCTTTCAATAGCTCGATAAGGATTTTCGATTCCGGTTTTTTTCGAAAAAAGCCAATCCAAATCGATGTGTCAATGAGTATTTTCAAGAAAAATTTTTCGTCTTCTATTTATTGCTTTAGCCTTGGGCATTTTACCATACAAATTACTTAATCGTTCACGACTGATTTTTTCTAGAAGCGCTTCCAAGCCCATGTGAACCAGTTTTGTTTTTTCAGAAATGCCTGTTTCGATCCTAGCTTTTTCGATTAGCCTGTCATCTAATAGCATCGTAGTTTTCATATGTATCAAATATACATATAAAGATGTATTGTCAATGCTTTTATTTAACCGGTAATCTTTCTCACCAAAGCCCTGCCGATAAACCTAAACTTTTCACCAAGCGGGAAGCGCCCGAGGTTTACTTTCACGACGCCCTTTGTAAATCTGGTCTTCTTAGAGTAATCTATTTTCACGTCCACAATAACCGGTTGACCTTTGGCAGAAATTTCAAAAGCTTTCGAAATCACAGTCTGAATTTCGGTATTATTTTTCATTTCGAGATAGGCCGCTCCGGTTCCGATTGCAAAACCTTCCAGATTGATTTTTCCGAGAACGCTGCAAGTTTTTCTATTGTAAGGAATCTGTTGGCCCTGGGATATCTGAGAAAGCTCGCCATCGTAAAATACGAAAATGACTACACCCAAATTTTGAGAAGTCGCAGTCAAAAGTTCTGCTCCAGTCATGAGAAATGCCCCATCCCCCACAATCCCCACTACCTTCTTCTTCGGATTTGCGAGTTTGGCGCCGATCGAAGCTGGCACGCAGTAACCCATTGAATTGAAATCGGATGGTGTAATGAAGCACTTCGATTTGTGAATCGGCATGAGTTCGGCTGTGAGAAATGTGTGGTTGCCGTCATCAACAACTACAATGTCTTCATTGTCGATATTTTTTCGAAGCTCTTTGAAAAATAGTCCCGGATTGACAATATTGTCCTTCGAACAAAGCGCCCACTCTTTTTCATAGGACTCTTTTTCCTTTCGGATGATTTCTTTTAAGCCGGAATTCTGCGAATTTGCTTTTCCGATTTTTTTCATTTCGGCTAAAAGGGTTCTCAACACTTCCCCTGCATCTCCCTCAATTGCAATTTTGGTTTTGTGGTTTTTGTCAAACACTTCCGGGTTGATGTCCGTGTGAATCAGATTTTCGGGTACTTTCATTCCGAAACTGCCTGTTGGAATTTCCGCAAATCGAGTACCAATTGCAAATAACGCATCGCATTTCTCAAATGCCTTTTCTCCGGCAGGCACGGAATATTCCCCAAAGCCCATCCCTACGTGTAGAGGGTGATTTGCCGGGAACACGCTGAGTCCCTGCAGGGTTGTTGCAACAGGAGCGTTTAAGAATTCTGCTATTTGGATGAGGATTTCTGTTGCGTCACGCGCTCCCCATCCGGCAAAAATTCCAGGGCTGGAAGATTTGCACAACATTTCTGCCGCCAAAGAAATTTTTTTCTGATCGATTTGGGTTTTCATTTCGGGTTTTGCGGACGGTTTGAATTCGGGCATGTCCGGCACATTTCCCTCGAATAATTGGACATTCACCGGTATTTCAATGAACACAGGCCCTGGTTCGCCGCTAGTTGCAATTTTGTATGCCTCGTAGATCGTAGGTATGATTTCGGAGTGGTCTTTGATGAGAAAAGATTTCTTCGTAATGCCTGCGAGAACCTTATGCTGATCAATCTGGTGAAGCTGGTAGTATTTTCCGGTATCACGCCTAACGCCCCCGGAAATAATCAGCATCGGTATTCCGTCTAGAAAGGCTTCACCAATTCCGCTTAACGCATGAGTCATTCCTGCTGCGGGGACGATCATCAAGGTTCCGATGGAGCCTGAAGTCCTGCTGATTGCATCCGCCATAAAAGCCCCTCCACATTCGTGAGTAACGAGTATTGGAGTAATTTTTTCCGACTTGTTCAATTCATCGTAGATTTCCGTGTTATGCACTCCGGGAATCCCAAAAGTAAACTGGACTCCGATTTGTTCCAAAGCATAAACTGCGAGTTTCGCACCTGTTTTTTTCATAAGTTCCTCTGAATAGCCTTAAATTGTTTTTCCTGAAATAGAACGGACTGCTGACCTGGCAGTTATTGCGCAACCGCCTAAAAAAGTTCCCTCGAGCGCCCCTTTTCCGTGTAGCCCCCCTCCCCCGAATCCTGCGGTTTCGCCTACCGCATAAAGCCCCTGAATAACCTTTCCGTTTTTATCCAAGACTCTACTTTCCAGGTCGGTTTGAATCCCCCCAAGACTTTTTCGAGTAAGAATAAATTCCCGTATTGCAATCAAAGGCATTGCCGCCCCATCCAGAATTTTTTGCGGCTTACAAGTTCGCATCTTGTCCCCACCATAATTTCTAAGTTGCGCCAGTCTTCGAAGCTGGTCGTCGTTGTGGTATTTCACTCCCCTTTCAATCATTGAGTCCCATTCTTGGATCTCTTTTTCGAGAAGTTCCAGCTTTACCGAATTGTCTTTGTTCAATATGTTCATTTTTTCGACCAGTTCAGGAAGAGAATTGGCGACTACAAAATCTTTGCAATTTGCGGTCAGGTCTTCGACCAACTTTTTATTCCCAAATCTCACCTGTTTTAGAAATTGAAAAATCTTTTTGTCCCGAATTGCCTCATTGAATTCGGAGCCGGAAACCGCAAGCTCGGTAACTGCTATTTTCCAGTTTAGTATCTGCCAGGAATATTTTTTCTTCTGCTTGCAAATCTCTTCAACGAGAAATTTCGTGTCAAATCCCGTGATTAGGGGAACCGGGCCGATTCTTCTTCCCTCGTAATTCATCCAGAGAGCCGATTTCGGAGGCACAAGACTAAGTCCGTGAAAGTCCTTATCGCCCTGCGGGTGGTGCACTCCTGCCGCATAATTCCACATCTTCTCCTGATGGACAAGATTCGCCCCGAGCTTCCGGGCTACGTCATGCATATCGCCTAACGCATAATGGTGGGAGCCGTTTAGGATCACGTCGGGAGGATTCCCCAGGGATTTGTCCCAGAGCTTACGGACTCTTTTCAAATCGCCTGCAATCCCGCCTGATGCAAGAATTAGCTGATCCGAATAGATTTCGGTTACCCTTCCGGTTTTTTCCTCTTTTGCAACACAACCGGTAACTCTTTTTTTATCCGTAATTATCCGAGTAACCCTGTGGTCAAAAATCAGATTCAATTTGGAAACATTTTTGTGGGCAAGAAGATGCATAACTAGAGAATCAATTAGTCCTTTGCCAGTCCCCCAGACCATGTGAAACCTTGGAACGCTATTTCCCGGTTTAAATAATCCTCTTTCCACCCAGTGGACTACGGGGAAAAAACTCACCGAACGTTTTTTAAAAAAATTATAAATATCCTCCGTCGACCGGTTCACATAGAGTTCAGCCCATTTTTTAGGAAGGTCAAATTCCTTGGTGTTGTCAAACCCGGCGCAGGAGTTCCAATCGGACATAGCCAGGTTGACACTGTCCCGGATTCCAAGCCTTCTCTGGTGAGGAGTATCCACCATGAAAACTCCCCCGAAAGAAAGTTTCGCAAGACCCCCAAAGTTTTCTTTTTTTCCGCGTTCAACAAGAATAACGCTTTTTCCGTTATCCAAAAGATCAAGAGCCGCTACGATTCCAGCGAGGCCTCCACCTACAATCGCGACATCAGCTTGAATTTTTTCCTGTCCCATAACGATTCTCCATTTGTGAAATTAAGAGCATGTCTTAAAACATTTTCAAAAGTTGGTTTTAGGACACGTTCTATGAAAAACTTCGCCCTCATTAAATCCCATGTCAATGAGATTTCTTTCGGTTTAAATTTTCCACCCGAAATCAAATAAGTTCGATTTGAATTTGATCGGTATCTTTTGACGCATCCTGAAAAACCTTTATCACTGATTTCGCCTCCTTTCCCACCTTCTGTTCAAACTTTGCAAAGCCGGAAATCATGATTTTCGTAGGGAACTCGATATCCCCCATCAAAGAGTCGTAAAGCGCATCCAGATTTTCTCCGTAATGCTCCGGAAAACCCAATTCTTTTTTCAAATACGGATGCAGAGCGTCTATCGTCTCAATTCCCGAAAAATTCAGCTTGATCGTTTTCATTTCATTCTTCCTCCGCATAATTATTTCCCCTCGTACAAAACCTGAAAAGTTTTGTAGTGATCCAATGTTTTGTAAATCCAACCGTCGTTTGAAAAAATAATCCTTTCGGCTCCCCTTCTTCCACATTTGTAATTTACATCCGCTTCAAAATAGGTTCTGCCTTTTTTGTAGGTGAGTTTTTTTTCTCTATTCTGAAATCTGTCACCTCCGATATTTTTTCCAGGAGCAATGGAACAAAGATTTCCTTTTCCCGGATTCCATCCGAGTTTTTCTGCTTCTTTTTTCTTTAAATAAAAATCAGGAAGCCTTCCATGCTTATGAATATATCCGGCTACAGCGTCAATGGTATCATTCTTGTGGATATCTTTCGGTGACAAAGAAATCGAAAAAATCAAACTAAGTGCAAAAATCGAAATCAGTTTTTGAATCAATGAAAATACTCCTCCCGGCTCTTGACAAAATGCGACAACCGGCTATTTGCGTTTTAAAATATTATTCTTTCTTTGCAGAAAACACTGTCAACAAACAAATCCCTCAAATCAATTCTTTAAAATCTGAAATACGCTCCAAAAATCCTAAAACTTTGAGTTGCCAAAGTCGATAACTTTTGTGAAATTATTTTTTAATTGACACTCCATCTGCTTTCCGCAAGATTTAAGACAAACGGTTCAAAAAAAATATCATGGCGACATACACCGAAGAAATCACAGAATCAAAAATAAAATATACGTCAGACGACATCTATGGGAAAAAAGTCGTGCTTTACAACGATGATCACAACAATTTCGATCACGTTGAAGAATGCTTGATTCGGATTTGTTTCAAGAATAAAAATGAAGCGAAAAAGATAGCAATGGAAGCCCATACAAAAGGACGGGCGATCTGCTACAAGGGAAGTTTCGAAGAGTGTGAAACCGTTGCAGAAAGAATGGGGGAACAAAATCTCACTGTATCAATGGAGTAGTTTCGTAAACGTATTTTCTCATATCCCGCACAACCCAGACCCAAATCCCCACAAACAAAGCCGTAGCAAGCCAACTTCCGAACCTGGAAGAAGGCAGTAAAAAGAAATCCACTACTCCGTGCTGAAGAATCGCGAGAAAAAATCCGTATGAAACAAATATGATTTTATCCTTGAAAGATTTACCATTGCTCTTTAGTAAAAATAAGGAAAAGCAGAGATTGATCAATAAATGAATGTTGGATGAGTGAATTGTCCTTCCGATAAAAATTTCAAATCGGAAATTTGCCGGTTGCTTGCTGATGTAGGTGTAATTTTCAATTAAAGAAAATCCCAAAGCCACAAATCCCGCAATCAACACGGAATCCTTTTTGAATTCGAATTTTTTGTAATTGTAGCCGAATGCGAAAACAATGATTACTATGAATAGTATTTTGAACGTCTCCTCCATCATTCCAGCCTGAATGAATGCGATATGCGCGGTCTGGGACAAAATGCTGACCTTCTTGACTTTTTTTTCGACCTCAGGCCAGATCAAAGGGTGTAAAAACAAAACAACCTGAGTCGACAAAAATCCGAAAAAAATCGAAATAGCGGATAAGACGGCTTTGCGGATAAATTTTTCCGGATGAAGAGCGAATAACGCAATTCCCCAAGGTAGAATCGAAAGAATGGACAAAACATACGGATTGATTTTTTCCCACATATTAGAGCTCTTCCATGTAACGTCCGTCAAACATCAGGACCATTTCTTTTTGCAATTGAGTTGGCATTGCCTCGGGGTCAATCGGGCCATTCCAAAAAAGTTCAGTAACGCGAACATCACCTTTTACTCCGGGTGGAGGCATCAAAGGGGCCATGCTTTCAATTAATTCCAAAGTCAGCCGATCCTGCTCCGGATAATCCGAAGCCTCAACCAGATCGACATTCGTAACATCTCCGTCTTGAGTAATCGTGTAAGCCACCACGGATGAATATGGCCTCGGAGCCCTTCTCCAATATTCCATAAAATTTTCAGGCCCTCTCATTTTTGCGGAAATGTAATTGGAATAGGTCTTGGGTAGTTTTTTACCTTTGATACGCTTGACATATCCTTTTATCCTTCCGTAATCCGCAGGCTTTTCATCGGAAATTTTCTCGCCTTCTTTTTTGCTCGGAGTATCCGTTCCTGAAACAACTCCACCATTCAGGTCTTTCACTTCATCTGGAATATTCGGGTCGATAAAATAAAATTCGAATTTCTCCGGTTGAAAATGAGTGTGAGAATTGTCGCCCTGTTTTTTTCCGCTACTCCTTTGCAAAGACACAGGAATAACAAATACGATCGACAGTAAAATCATGTGAAGTAGAATACTCAAATGCAGATTATTGGAAAATCCGCTTTCCAGCCCCCGTTCACTCAAAAGTTCCATATCCCGCTTTAAGGAATTCCTCAATAGAAAATTGCTGAAAATATAAATCAGGACGAAAAAAATTCCTGACACAAGTGGAATATAAAAATTGTTCACATACAAAAATAATTCCTTGTCCGGGATTCCTGGCTTCAGCCCAAGGGATGTCATATAACGCAAAGAAAATATCGGATCGATGTAAAAGAAAAGCGTAACCGCAAAAAATAGCAAAGACAGCAAAAACACAAACATCAGAGGAAAGCCTTTCCAATAACGCATGAGGAATATATGCCCCCAGCCGGGAAGTATATATTCCCGCATCTTCGCAAATTTCTCTTTCCGCAAAAAGTAATTTCCCTCAAGACCTTTCGATGGAGGATAATATCTTTCTTGGACTATAAATGAACAAAACGCTCTTCTAAAAATTACGAAAATTTTTCTTTCTCCCGTAAACAGGGAAAAAGAAAAGAGCATTGTAAAAAAATACAGCAGAGTGTCCCGGATTACCATGATGGGATTTCTGGACACCTTGTAAGGATCCAACTGACTGATCAAAGTTTCCGTTAATGCGAACGAGGCTCCAAAAACCAGTACCACGAAAAACCAGCCGGACATTCTGTGGTTTTTCCTGTAGAGGAATTGCCCTTTCAGATCGAGCTTTTTCATTTTTCGGGAATTGTGAATTTTTTGGGCAACTAAAACCGCAAATCCGAGAAGGGCATAAATAAACTTAAAGTAAAATAAATTTTTTCCAGATCCCAGCCCGGCAATCAAAAGCTCCGAATCCTCGCTGAAAAAAGCCAGGATCTCCAAAGGGTATGTGACAATGTACACCGCAATCTGGACAAAAAGAGACTCAAACGCCGAAATTTTTATTTTCAGGTTTTTCTTGTATAAAATCAAGGCTCCGATCGGGAAAAAAATCCCCAATCCCACAAATGGGCTTATCCAGCAGAGAAGGCTGACGCCCCATTCAATGAACTGACTGGAGAATCGGCTGTAAAAACTATTTTTTTCTTCCATACAACTACTCAATTTGACTATTTTCTAATGCCCCGATTCTTTCACAAAAGAAAAAACTTTATTGTTTACCTATCCTAAAAAAATTGGTGTCATGGCAAAAGAAAAAGAAGAATCGAATTTAAAACAAATTGTAGCCCTTTCTAAGAGAAGAGGTTTCGTTTTTCCGGGATCGGAAATCTACGGGGGACTTTCCAATACCTTTGACTACGGCCCTTATGGAATTGAAATATTAAACAATTTAAAACGCTTATGGTGGGAATATTTTGTCCACAGAAGAGACGATGTGCTTGGCCTGGATTCTTCCATTTTACTGAACCCCACTGTCTGGGAAGCCTCCGGGCATTTGAGCAATTTCAGCGATCCTTTGATGGATTGCAAATCCTGTAAGTCCAGAATCCGGGTGGATCACTTCATTGAAGAAAAAAAAGGAGAAGGTTTCGCGTCGGGAAAAAGCCTCGAAGAACTCACAAAACTTATCGCAGATGAAGGGTACACCTGCCCCACTTGCGGCTCAAAGGGAACATTTACAGAAGCCAGAAATTTCAACCTTATGTTCAAGACTTCGCACGGAGCATCCGAAGGCGAGTCACAGGATATTTATCTCAGACCAGAAACCGCGCAAGGAATTTTTTTGAATTTCAAAAACATTTACACTTCTTGCAGGAAAAAAATTCCATTCGGGGTAGCGCAGATCGGAAAATCATTCCGGAATGAAATCATGGCACGCCAGTTTATTTTCAGAACAAGGGAATTCGAGCAGATGGAAATGGAATATTTCTGCGAGCCTGGAACCCAAAAAGAGTGGTTTACATTCTGGATTGACTACTGCATGAAATGGCTGACAGAGGTTGTCGGTTTAAAAAAAGAAAATCTAAGGCTACGGCAACACGACCAAAAAGAACTCTCTTTTTACAGCGATGCGACAACCGACATCGAATACAAATTTCCATTCGGCTGGGGAGAACTCTGGGGTGTCGCATCACGTACGGATTATGACTTGAACCAGCACGAGAAATTTTCCGGCGAAGACCTGAAATACCACGACCAGGTGAACAATAGAAAATACATTCCTTACGTAGTAGAACCAGCCCTCGGGCTGAACAGGCTTTTTCTCGCAGTCCTATCCGACTCGTACGAAGAAGAAAAACTCGAAGACGGAGAAATTCGAACAGTGCTCAGGCTTTCTCCAAAAACCTGTCCGATAAAAATCGCTGTATTTCCTCTGATGAAAAAAGACGGGCTGGATACGAAAGCAAAGGAAATCTTCGATAAGCTCCGGGACTACTGGCACATGGAATACGACGACAGCGCGGCAATCGGAAAAAGATACAGGCGTCAGGACGAAATAGGAACTCCATTCGGAGTGACGATCGACTACGACACACTAAAAGACGGAACAGTTACAGTCAGAGAAAGAGATTCAATGAATCAGACAAGAATTCACGCAGAAAAACTGAAAAGTTTTTTCATCGAAAAAATGTGAGAACTCTTTCGCGCTTTTAGTGTAACATGATTTCGGTATAAGAAAAAGAAGGGCGAACTCATGTTAGTTTCCTTCGTTGTCCAGAAAATAAGACTCCACCGAGATAAAGTCCACAGTTGCCAGTTAGTTCACTGTTCTGCGCAGAGAATTGGATAAGTATTATTGCAATTCAAATTTGTAGTATTTGAGGCGTTCACACTGGTTACTGCCAAATCTCCTCTGTTGCCCCAAGAAGCGCCGGATCCATCATTCCATCCGGCACATTCTGCCGTCCCTCCAATTGTGTATCCATGATAGGAAACAGTGTTTTCAAACCCAGACCAATAGAGTCCACTGCTTCCCAATGGATTCGTTAAAGGGATATTGAAAACCCGATCTGTAGTAGTTGTTCCGATAACGAGAGAGTCGCTTGCCCTTTTGTATGTTGTCAGTGGATATAAAACCCAATTTACTGAATCATCAATCCCATTGGAGCATTGCGCCCCTGCAGTCGTACACCCATACCTCTGCATCCCGTTGGTTGACCCTATTAAAGCCTTGTAGGTTGAATTCGTATCGGGCCGGTTTCCGTTAGAATTACAAATGGAGTCTGCTCCGTTTATTCCACTTAAAGCGCCAGTGAAAGGACCGCTCGTTACAAAAATAAATTTGAATGGTCGGCATATCAAGGCTATGGTAACATCGCCACTCGACATCGTACCGGAAGAACTGCTCAGACTACAGCTGTGGCTATCCGGTTTTGTTGTGATGCTGACAGAATAGGTATTTCCTGATAAGACCGAGGTTGTGAATACATAAGAGCCTGCAGAACTGATCGTAAGCTGTTCGGATGAGTTCAAATACAAAATGATACTCCCCGTCATTCCGGAGGCAGTGATTTTCACTTTATAGCTCGGTGTCGTTGCGGAGGTTGATGGCGTGCCTGTAGAAGTCGATGCTGGTGACGTTGCAACGCCCGTGATGCAGTCATATTGCGTACTGGTTGTGCAACTAACCCCGGCAACGATCTGAGGAAGAATACCGGGTTCGGGAAGCTTGGTCGCTTCGCAACTGGTAAAAATAATTATACAAACAAAACATAGGCCAAATTTCAGATCCGATTTCACATTTGTAATATTCATTCTGTCATCAATTTCGGACATTTGATAAAAAAGCAATCCGATTGCGGTGCTCTTCTTTAATAAAAATCCAGCAAACTTTTTTTTAAAAATTTTCTGTCAGAATTTCCAAATATTTGAATATATATTATTAGAATCACTATGGAGAAATTATGCCAACACAGAAAAAAACTGACAATACTATCCATTCTTTTAGTTTCTGCCAGTGCCGTATTAAACTGCGCGAAAAAGAATGACTCAAACAAAGATATTCTGTCACTTTTCGCACTTTATACTCTTACCTCATGCCAGAACACCGTAAAAAAATACGCTTATCTTGCGGCTTTCCATTCATGCAAAACCGACACTGTGAACTGCAACACTCCGACAAACCACACGATCTACCTTGCGGGCTCGGACGACGGAACTAACTGGAGCCTTATAAAAGAATTTACTCCGAGATCTGGCAGTGTACCTGATTTGTATTTTTACAACAATTACTTGTATGTGTTCCATACCCAAGGCTCCGAAAATTGGATCAAATTGAATTCCTGCTTTCAAGTAGTTGATTCCAAAACCATTTCAATTAGCGGAACAGACAGCGGGTTTGTTGACCCTTCTTTAATCACATCCGGTTCCAATCCTGTACTCTATTATCTTCCAGGAACCACAGGCTCCGATCCGGCGTCATGCTCAACCTACCCTTGCACAAAATCTATTCATTCAGCAACTTCTGATTCTAGCCTAACAACATTTACTCAGGATTCGGGAAATCGAGTATCGATAACTTTAAGCAGTGGAGCATTCAGCGATCCGGATATCTTAGCAAGAACCAATGGACAATACAACTTGTATGTCTCATCAGGCCAAAGCGTTTATGTTTATAGCGCAACCTCTCTCAGTTCAAGTTTTACAAGTCCGGACGGGTCTAGCCCGCGCGCAATTAGCAATAATTCAGGTGGAGTGCCTGGAGCTGTTGAAGTGGGAGGTCAAGTTTGGTTGTATGTAACCAAGTCCAATTCTGGAATCGAAGTCATTCGAAAGGGAACCAGCTCTGATGGAATTACGGCAATTTCCGATTCGAATTTTCAAACTGTAATCGATTACACGATTTCATCAGATTTCACATCGAAAGTTTCTGTATCCAGCCCATCGGTAATTGCCTGGCCGGATTCTTCCTGGAAATGAAGCAATTTTGAACTGTTTCATCAATTCCACTCGCAGTTTTTATAATAGGGAGGGAATCTTTCCGAATGAATTTCAAATATTTTTATCAGAGTAAAAATGATCACTATTATTTGTACCCAAAAATTTCTCACGGGTTAAATTTTTAGCCTTGAATAAATCCGTATTTCCTTTTTTTACTTCTAAGCCTTTTCATTTATTCAAAGACTACTTTTGCATATTAGACTACACTATAAAAAGAGTCGACAGTATGATTTAACGATAATAAGAATTGAATATAAATTCAGGCTTCCACAATAAGCATTTTTCAAAAAATAGTTTGACTTGACATGTTTATTCAATAGTCTCTATTGCATGACATCAAATAACACTCCTGATTTTGAAGACAAGCTGGAACTAGCAATCGATTTTTCCGAAAGTGGAGAATTCCAAAAATCCATTGAAATTTTAGACGAGCTCATAGCCCTCGAACCGGACAGCATTACGGCCTTAGTCGAAAGAGGAATGGCCTACCACGGACTAGGTGATAGAGAAAATTCAGTTAAAGACCTACTGAAAGCCATTGAATTAAATCCAAATCTTTCCGCAACGCATTACATGCTTGGCATCGTGTATAGCGAGACTAATTTAGCAGAGAAAGCCGTCTCCGAATTTGAAGAAGCAATTAACCTCGGAGATGAGGAGGATACATTTATCATGGGGGAATCCTTTTTTAAACTCGGCACGATCTTCATGAAAATAGATGACCTAACGAGAGCTGCCAATTTTTTTGAAGAAGCAATTTCCTATCTGCCGGACCACCTGAATTCACATTATAATCTAGGGCTTTGCTTGATTGAACTAGGTGAGCCGGAAACAGCCCTTGACCTATTCGAAAAAATTCTTGATCTAGACAAAAATTACAATAAGGCTTATTTCGGTCGAGGATGCGTATATTCCATTTTAACGGATTTCGAATCTGCTACAAATGACTTTATAGAATATCTGGAATCGGAACCGGATGACAGCCTCGCATGGCTTTATCTCGGAAACTGCTATTGGGATAACAGCCAAAAAGCAAAAGCGCATGACGCATGGAATAGGGCAAAAGAATTAGGAGAGGAACAAGCATCGATAAGGATCAATGAAAATCCACTATGAAAAAATTTGCAAACTTTGTTCTTTTTGTCACGGTAACCATTTTTTATTTTCCTTTCAAAATCCTTCCTTATAGAATCTGCCTTTTTATGGGAGTATGCCTAGTGCAGTTTTTTTACCCCATTGCCAGAAAACACAGAAAAGTTGCAGAGGCAAATTTACGCTATGCCTTTCCCGAAAAAAATGATCAGGAAATTTCCGAATTAGTAAAAAAGCTTTTCAAGCATATAGGAATCCTTCTGGGTAGCACTCTATACGCCCCGAGAATCGACGAGAAATGGGTTGAAAAATATCTCATCTATGATCCGGCATCCCTCGAATTAGAAAAAAAAATCCGAGAAGAAAATAAATCTGCCGTTGTGGTCATGGGACATCTCGGTGTATGGGAAATTTTTGTTCAGTTGATGGGCCTGCGTTTTAAAGGTGTCGGCATGTATAAAAAAATCCGAAACCCTTTTGTGGATACTATGATTTTGAAAATGCGTTCGAAGAACAATACTATACTTTACCCGATGGAAGAATCTGTTACAGTTTTAAAATCTCTAAAAAAAGGCTACTGGGTCGCTTTCGGCCCCGACCAAAATGCCGGAAAAGCAGGCATATTCATAAATTTCTTCAACAGGCCAGCGTCCACATACGTAGGGCCCGTGATGATGGCATACGTAACCAATTCCAGGATACTATTCTATTCCATTACAAGCATGGAGAAAGGAAAAGTCCTGATGCGAATGAAAGATCTCGGATACATCGACAAAGATAAATTCGAATCCAAAGACGATGCCCTACGATACTACACAGAAAAATGGGTCAAAGAACTCGAAGAAGAAATCCGGCTTTTTCCAGAACAGTATTTCTGGGTTCACAGAAGGTGGAGAACAAAACCGGGAGACTTTCCGGGACAAAAGTAAAAAAACTACCCCTAAAAATCTGGAAAGAAAAGCATTACCCTTTCCGGCCTGATAATTTTTCAGAAACATATTGACTAGAATTTTTTCGGATATCCTCCAGATTTGTTTCAGAAATTCCCGACCTTGCAGATGTTGCATATTCTTCTTGAATATTCGTATCAAAAATTCCCGGGTCGTCCGTTCCGATTGTCAAACAGAGTCCACTGTCTACAAATCTTTTTATCGGGTGAAATTTCTCGTCATCGATCATTCCAATCCTAAGATTTGAAGTAGGGCAGGACTCAATGACCGTTCTATTTTCCTGAATTTTTTTCATGGCGAACTCCTGAAAAGCCCAAAGGTCAAGTTCGGAATTCGAATCGTAATGAATGACAATCATTTCATCAGGCTCCAACCTGCTTAGAATTTCAAGCTCTGCTTTTTTTTTCTCCACCGGCTGAATTTTTCCGAAACTCCTGATTTCCTCAAAATGTTCGATTTCAAATTCCAATTGATCCGTTCTTTCACTCACCTTTTCCTTCCAGAATTTTCCGCGAAAAAATTCCGGCCGAAGTCCTAGCGCAAGGCAGTGCCCTAGCCGATGCGCTCCATTCAAAGAAGACTCCAAAATCCATCGCACTGCCGAATTCGGAGACTTATCTGAGAAACTCTCTCCCACATGATACAAAATCGAAAGGCCGAGAGACGGATCATTTTTATTATCGATAAGGACACGGCGAAAAAATTTTTTTTTGTTTTTTGGAGGATAATTTTCCTCAATGCTGCAGAAATCTATTCCGACCAAATATTTTCTGATAGTTTCGTCGGTTCGCATAAACTCCTTCAGCCATTCATACTGGGTTTCAAACTCCCCATCCCTGTGAACGGAAACAACCAGTCTTCCTTTTATTTTTTCGTCCAGTTTTTTCTCGGCAATACGAAGTCCCTCGCAGGCGGCTTTTGTTCTGGCGTGATACCCTTCTTTGGATTCGAACGGAGAATACATAATTCTATATTCGATTTCAGAAACTCCATCCGTCAAGTGACGCCGCATAACGTCCTCGCACACAAGCCGTATTTCTTCTTCGTCAAACCTACATAGGGCGATCACCAGATTAAATTTGGATTGGAACTCCAGAAAAGGTGCCCTACCCTTAAAGTGGTACAATTTTTCAAATTCAGAGGACTCGCCGTATCTCTGAAAGAATTCGTTCGAATTGATTTTTTCGCGATAAATTTCTTCGTGGAGCTTTGTAAATATTTCCCACCTCGGCGATGGATTATTTTTCCCTATTTGAAGAAGAGTTTTCGAATCAATACATCCATATAAATGTGTATGCAAATCGCAGTAATGAATCGATTTTCCTCCCAAGATATTCATAACGCTTAAAGAAAAAGCAAATTGCCGAAAGTGGCATCACAGTATTTCAGGAATAGCCTCATCTTATTGGAGCCCACTAACTTCCTATGTCAAGAAAAATATTATTGCATTCGGATAATCATGCATTCGATAATGAATATACCGACATGAAAACTTTAATCCTATTTCTTCTAATTCTATTCTCTTTTTCAATTTATTATTCTATATATTCCAGGTATTTTTCCAGATCCAGGGATGTATGGATGGAAATCGAATTCTTCCTCTTCGGAGGTGCGGTTAGTCTCCTTACCCTCTTGACTTACAATTTTCTACCACTTCCGAATTATCAGTCCGCATTGTACTTAGGATTTGTTAAAGCAGCATTTCCTGAAAAACTATCGATGTTTTTTCTGCTCCTGTTTTTGAAATACCACAGGTCCAGAAACCTGGAACTTTCGCGAGGAATCAGTCTTTCCGTAATGGCTGCAATGGGATTTGCGACTATTGAAAATTTGTATTACTCCATGCACACCGGCACCGAAATTATTTTTTTTAGGCTCCTAAGTTCCGTTCCCCTTCACCTGACTACTTGCGGGATGATGGGATATTTTCTCGGAATCTCCACTCTTTCTGAAAACAAAAAACATCGAACCAAGTTTCTGGCCAAAGCATTCGCCTATCCATTTTTGCTACACGGATCATTTGATGCCCTATTGCTGAAAAGCGGGAATTCTTCATATCTTGGATTCTTCCTACTTTTCTTGCTGGTGATCATTCTGGACTACTTTATTGCCAAATCTCTAGCGATTCCATCAGGAAAAGAGCTAGCCGAAAAAAATGTCGGTTTTGAAAACTGGGACTTGTACCAGAAACAAAATCAATTTGAAAGATGGATCCTCCGTTCGCTGGAAACGATTAAAGGAGAGTTTGACCCTTTGTTTCAATGGAAGATCGGTAAAAAAAAATTGATCGTTCTTTTTCTGATTTTAACAGTCCCGGCATTTTTCTATTTTCAGAACCAGACTCTTCCGATCGGTGAAAATTTCCTGAAACCGCAAGAATTGTATTCCTTGTTTGTCCTCCTTCCATTTGCTTTTTCCATAAATTTGATTTTAGTCGGAATTGTAAATCCGGCGTATTTCAAGAATAGTGTATTGAAAATTCCGGTGATTACAAATGTGGAAATCATCCATGCGAATAGAATTGCCTTTGAAATTTGTTATGACTTAAATTCCGAAAGATGTTTTATCAAAACCTCCGAACCTGTTCAAGTTGGAGAATTCCTAAAATTAAAATTCAAAGTGCAGGAATTCGAATCTGGAGAGGTTGAAGGGAAGGTAGTTTCAGACAATCACAAAAATTTAAAAGAAGCTTTTGGAACGATAATCGAATTCACTGACAGGAATAAAAGCTTCGAGAAATTTCTCCGGAAATATGCCAGATTCAAATTTCAAAACGGAATAAAATACAATTTTCATTTTACCGGTTTCGAATGGATACGCGGTTTATTTATTCAGCCTGAATCTGTACTAAGGGACCTCAGATTTTTTCCTGCCGGAACTAAGCTATTTGAAGAAGGAGAAAAAGGCAGGGAATTTTTCCTGATCAAAAAAGGCAGCGTGACAATCTTTAGAAATTCGACCACGAGTGAAAGGGTAGTCTTGGAAGTTCTGCCCGAAGGAAGCATATTCGGGGAAATGGCGATCGCAGGAGAAACGCCAAGAAATGCAAGCGCCGTATGCGAAACGGATTCTGTTTTGATGGTGGCAACAAACGATGACCTGGAAAATCTAATTTCGGGAAATCCTGAGTTTGCAAAAAGACTATTAAAAATTTCCGCAGAACGCTACATAAATTCTACATTGAAAGCCAAAGCGATATCGCAAAAAATGGAAGAAAATTTTGAAAAAATCAAGTTAGCTCAGGCAGAAACGATGAAATTTTTGCTTTTAAATTTAGGATTAAAAGTCCGACACGGAGAAATTCAAATCAAGCTGGACGATTCCTTTTTTAAGAAAGTAAAATCAGCAGAGGCTAAGATTTACAAGAAATTAATTTCTGAAATCCTGGAAGGCGAATTTGAGAATTTTCTACAAAACGAAAAGAACTTACAGTATGAAAATTTTCTGGCTTCATTTACTCAAAATTCCAAAATTAAAGTCCAATGAGTCCGTGGCCGAACCTTCTGCAAAAGTATCCCATACAGAGTAAAGGAATTCTTTTTTTTTCCACTTGCCTCCTTGAACTTAGGTAATTGCACTTTTCACCGTAACAATTATTTGTAATGATTCCAAGACGCATCTAAATCCAAGTCTTTACCACCCTTTTTTGCGAAAAGCTTGTATTCAAAGAAAACCGCCCCTAATACAGGCGAATTCCTTGTTTCAAAGCGACGCCGAAAAATCGTAATAAACAAAAAAAGGAGTCTTTTCACTTAAGTAGAAAAAATTTTCCTTGAAAAAAAAAATGAAAAAAATAGGACTTTGGTTTCGGTTTTGGCTAATCGATATATATAATAGGATAAGCCGCACTTTTGATGAAAACTTCTGACTACCGTACACACCTGAGCTTTGGAAAATTAAACAATAGGCTCCATTTCGAAAATACCCTTGACGAACTACTAAGCAGGAGGCTGCTTTTTTCCGACCAAATATTCGATTGGAGAGGGAAAGAAATCCGTCATATCTGCATTTTGCACGAAGAAAGTCTTTCTGAATCTTCTCTAGAAGATATACGGAATGAATGTGCTGTAGCCGGTTTAAAAACATCCGATGTCCCCTTGAAAAATATTGATTTCCACGATTTTGCCAAGGTCACTGAGACGATCGAAGAGATGATTCATCTCGCAAAAAATGAAAGCTTTGCATTTCTTTTTTCCGGCAAAAATAAGCAAAAAGTTTACTTGTTTGCAGCCGGATTAATATTGTACATTAGGAAAGATCTTTCTCCTGAACAGGCCATAAAATATGTGTCAGGTAGAGAAGGAATTCAAAAAGAAGACGCAGCTCTATTTGAATTTGAAAAACATATTAACAAAAACTATAAAATTCCGGATCAGATATCCCGGCTTTTAAAGGGTGAAAGTAAAGAAATTCAAGAAGGTCCAATGATCTCAACAACAAGCGCCAAACCGGTAATAAAAGAAAAAGACATTCCTGCTCCAGAGCCAAAAAAAGTAAACTCCGAGAGCGAAAATACAAAACAGGATAATTTTCATGCATCCAGATGGACGATTCAATTAAAACTAATGTCGATCATATCAGGGATTATCATTTTTTCCATTTCCGGAATCATCGTCCTCGCAACGTATTTTTTCAAGAATGACAACGAAGTACGGGTCAAGGAAAATAATATCAAATTGACCGAAGTAATCAGTATGAAAGTCAAGACCGACTTTACCGCTCTCGCAGAAAAAGCAAATTTGATAGCAACAACAATCCGGCAGGAATTCAAGACCAAAGAGCAAAAAGCACTGTTTACGGATTTGTTTTTCAAGAATGACAAGGATTTGGTTTCACTAGGAATTTACAGTCAAGGGAAAAGAGGTTTGGAAGCATCCCAAGTTGTTACCAATGGAGAATTTCTGAAAGAAAACCAGTTAACGGAAAAAGAGCTGGAAAATCTGATTAATCTGCACGGGAGCAAATTTCTGAAGTCTTTCAGTGGAGCTGCTGTGGTACATAACGCAAGCCCGGGATTTAAAATCCCCATTCTCGGAATTAGTTTGCCACTAGCTTCGGATAGCGATGAGAAAATGATTATTGTTATGTTTATCCGACTGGAAAAACTGTTAACTGCATTCCAGGCATCCGGTATAACGGAAACATTCATGGTTAATGATGAAGGGAGTGTCGTGGCTCATCCGGACAGCAAAGTCGTATTGTCCGGATCCAATCTAATCGATAACCCGATAGTGAAAGCCATGATGACAAGCACTTTAGATAACGGACAGACCAGATACAAGGACAAGGACGGAGTATACCACCTGGGGTCATTCAAAAAATTGGGAATTGCAGGCGCAGGAATCGTATCCACTGTCTCCGAAGACAGAGCATTCGAGGCAGTTTACAATATTCAAAAAAGAAATATTTATATAATGATCATCGCCGTATGTTTTGCTATTCTAGTGGTGTACTTTTTTGCTAGATCAATGACTACTCCGATTCAAAGACTACTGGGAGCCACGAAGCAAATTGAGTCCGGTGATTTTCGCGTTACAATTCATCCCGAAACTGGCGACGAAATTGGAATTCTGACCCACTCATTCATAGACATGGGCAAGGGGCTTGAAGAAAAGGAAAAAGTGAAAAGCATCCTCGGAGGTATGATTGACCCGACTGTGGTGAAAGAAGCAATGGTCGACCTGGCCGCACTGAAAAGAGGATCGGAAAAAGAAATCACTGCATTTTTTTCGGACGTAGCCGGATTTTCCACCATTAGTGAGCAATTGGTCTCTGTAGATCTTGCAGCTCTTTTGAACGAATATCTCGGAGCCATGACGATAATTCTGAAAAACCACGACGGGGTTCTTGATAAATACATCGGTGATGCGATAGTTGCCATCTTTAATGCTCCCGTGGACGTACCGAACCATTGCCTGGCTGCTGCAAAAGCATCCCTAGAAATGATCCAAAAACTAAGTGACCAGAGAAAATACTGGACCGAACATAATATGTATTGCAAAGATGCGCAGGAGATGGATGTAAGGATTGGATTGAATACTGGCCTTGCAAAAGTCGGTTTCATGGGAACCGAAAAACTGGCATCCTACACAATGATGGGGGACACTGTCAACCTTGCGGCAAGGCTGGAAGCCGCCGGAAAGGATTACGGTGTCAATATTCTGATCAGCGAAACTGTGAATGCGCGAGTCAAGGAAGAAATGTTCACAAGAGAGCTGGATCTTGTCCGAGTAAAAGGAAAGAACGAACCAGTGAGGCTTTATGAGCTGATTGCAAAAAGATCGGAAATTGCGGACAATATTGCAGAGTCTGCTCTGCTTTACGAAGAAGGGTTGAATCATTACCTAAAACACGAATGGGACAAGGCCATTGAAAAATTGGAAAAAGCCGAGAAAGTGAAGGGCAAAAAGGATAAGGCCGCGCACCAATTGATTGACAGGTGCGAAGACTACAAGAAACATCCTCCGGGCAAAGATTGGGATGGGGTATTTACAAGAACGCATAAATAGCGGCTTGGAGTAAAAATTGACTGATATCCTAAATAAACCTCAATACGTTTCTTCTTTCTTAATAGGAAACATTCTGATTTTCTCAATACTACTTTACCTCGATATGACGAAAAAAGCAAAATCTTCCGGTGGGGAAGTTATTGCAACCATCACATATAAGAGTAAAACAATACAAAGAAAATTCGACTCGCAAGTGATCTGGGATGAAGTGGACAAGGACACTCCTCTGACAAATCGAGATACAATCAAATCGGGAGAGCAGTCCGATGCAGTAATTACCTTGAAAGACGGAACCCAGATTCAGCTTGCCGAAAACAGCATGATACTTCTGGATTTTTCCGGAAAGGACATCAACATCAATTTTGCTTACGGTTCGGTTCAAGCCAAACGAGCAGAAGGCGACAAGACCGAGAAGACTGCTCTGAACATCAAATCCGGAGACCAGACCATCAAGTTGGATGAATCATCAGACGTAAAACTGGCGAAAGGTACAGACAGTGCGTCTGCGCTAAGCATGGTTGTGGATAAAGGACAGGCAACTGTCAACATCGGTGGAAAAGATCAGGTCATCGAAAAAGACCAGAAGGCAGAGCTGGGCAAGGACAAAATCGATATACGCCCGATTACTCTGAAACCCCAGAGTCCTCCCGATCAGAAACATATAGTCTCCATGAAAAAATCCGAGCCGGTCAGCTTCAGTTGGGAACCCGTAGAACAAAATCCGGAAGTTACTTTGGAAGTGAGCCAGAACTCATCCTTTTCAAAAGGAAACGTTAGGCGAAATACCAAGTCTACCGGAGTAGACTTGAACCTGCAGGCAGGTATTTATTACTGGAGAATATCCGCAAAAAATTCCAGAACCAAAAGCACCGATTACAGCGAAACACGAAAGTTCTCCATCGTTTCAGACTCTCCGATGCAATTATTCTCACCCGTGAACAAAGCCAAAACGGTATATGTAACATCAATCCCCTTCATCAATTTTTCCTGGAGTAGAAATCCTCTAGCCTCGGGTTACAAATTGGAAATGTCACCGAATAGAGATTTTTCCTCAAATGTAAAATCCTACGATTCCACATCCAACAGCATTTCTCTGGAATCGGCTTCACCCGGGGCAAATTACTGGAGAGTCACAACTAAGCCGTCACTTCCCGATATTCCGGTTCAGCAAAGTCCGGTACAGGTATTTTTTCTGGAGAACAAAAAAGTTCTGGATCCTCCTATTCCAATGGGGCCGGACAATTATCAAAAAATCAGCCAGGCGTTCTTTGCAAAAGGAAAAGCTCTGTTCCTCTGGCAGGACAACCCTGAATTCAAAAAATTTAAAATTCAGATTTCATCCGACTCAGGATTCAAAAACATAGTGTTCAGCGACTCATCCGTTCAGAATTTCATTACCGTAACCAAACCGCTTGGAGCGGGAAATTATTTCTGGAGAATCAAGGGATCATCTTCAGAGGGAACTGAAACCGATTTTTCTGCAATCAGAACTTTTTCGGTCACTGAGAACGAAAAGCTGGAACTCTTGAATCCTTATGACAAAGCTGAATTCGATTATGCACAAGGAAACGAAGGAATTCACCTATCTTGGAAAAGGCCGGAACAAACCGGTAACTTTCTCGTGGAAATTTCCGGATCGAAAGATTTTCAGAAGATTTTAGACTCGAAAACTACAACCGGCTATTCCGTCGATTTCAATTTTTCCCGCCAAGGTGAGTATTTTTGGAGGGTGAAGCTAGTAGAAGACAAAGCAGAACTGCTAATCAGCCCGGCAAGATCCTTAAAAATTTTGGAAAAAATTTCCGATCCTGTGCCGATTTTCCCTGCAAACAATGATAAAATAGATATGTCCGACAAAGATTCGATAAAATTCATTTGGGAAAAAATAGACAGAGCAAAAATCTATTCGATAGAAATTTCCCAAAATACGGCAACAGGAAAAAGGATGGTTTTGAAGGAAGAAATCGGCGGGTCAAGCTACACTTTGAAAGATTTGTCGAAACTGGACGAAGGGCAATTCAGTTGGACTTTAAAAGCCTACTACCTCGAGAAAGGCCAGAAAAAAGCTCTGGGCAACGCAGTAAAGAATGATTTTACGATTACCCTGGCAAAGAAAGTAAAAGAAGTAAAACCTTCTGACATAGAAATTCTATCTCCAAAAACTCAGTATGTGGAACCTGATGAAAAACCCGAAAAATAAACCTCTAATGAATTCGCTTATCCTTGGGTTTTTATTGACTCTAGTCGCTATAGAACTCGGCTCCGAATCCGAAAAGCAGCACTTGGAATGGAAGCCCGTAGACGGGGCCTACGCCTACAAGGTTGAGGTTCGAGACCAATCTAAAAAAGTTTTTTTCGAAAAGACCATCCGTACCAATAAAATAGATATTTCCCTTACGACCGGAAGCTACGAACATAGAATCGGGGTCATGAACAAATTTTCCAAAATCGTCGGATATTCCAATTGGTATCCACTTAACGTCCTAGTTTCCGTTCCTCCAATAATAGAAACAAAAGGCAGAATTTCCTCCAAGAAAGGGGATAGCGAGTTCACATTTACTCTTGACGGAAAAAATTTTTTTGAGGAAACAAAAATTGCCATTGTAAGTAGCTCGGAGAAAATAACGGTCGACAAATCGGAAGTTTTATCCGACGGAAAAAAAATCAAAATATCCGTAAATCTAAGCGATGCAAAACCCGGTGTTTATGACATTATATTCGAAAATCCAAAAAAGAAAATTTCCAGAAAGGCAAAATTTTTTATCGTTCAGGCGGGAGAAAAGCCAAATAAAGAAGAGCAAGCGCTTCTTGCAGAGGAAACTAAAACGGAAGAGATAGATAACGGAATAAAAGAATCAAAAGAAAAAACGCCCGATAAAATCAATTACCAAAAATCCTTGTGGGGAGCCCTCTGGAGATCAGCAGTATTGCCTGGATGGGGACATATTTATGGAGATGAAAAAACAAAAGGCTATATCCATATGGGGCTATTTTTTGCATCAGTCGCAAATGTCTATACAAGAAGGACCGAGGCTATCCGTCAGGGAAAACTGCTTGTAGACAAAGAATACGAAGACTTTGCAGGCCAGATATTTCCAGGCCTTTCATCAACCTACCCGTTATCCGCCGGGCTATTGCTGCACCAATACCACGTATCCCAATACTCGCACTTCAAAGACAGATATAACGAATCTCTGAAAATTGTGGGAGGGTTGTATCTATTTCAACTCTTTCACTCCTACTACTCTGCTAGAAATTTTGACAGAAGAATGTGGAGCGTTTTGTGGAGAGCTACGATCCTCCCTGGGTGGGGGCAACTGGAGGCTGGAAATACAAAAACAGGCTATACATATCTTTCTTTGTTTGCCGCATCCCTTTCAAACGTACTTGTGAAATCTGAAAAACTTCGCATTGAAAAGGATTCCTACAAAAACAATTTTAATTCCGCAATCGGAATTGGCCTCGGAGGAAACAGGAACTTAGCTTTTATCATGGAAAAAAATTTCCATGATACATATCATCATGCGGAAAGAAATTATCACCAATCGTTAAATATTTTGGCCGCAGTTTACGGAATTCAACTCCTTCATTCCTTTTACTCCGGACATGCCTACGAGAAAACAAACACGGCGGAATATATTCCAGGAAAGATTACACCTGCGGGACTAATGTTTTCTGCAGTACCATCCATTCAAGCAAACCGAAATCTGCCGAATGATGCAAAACTGGATTACAACATGCAGATGCTCTTTACATTCTAGATTCAAGAATTCTCCACTCGGATTTTTCCACATCGGAAATATATTCCCAGATCCCTCTTTTATTTTTCACATTCAAAATCTGTTTTCGTGCAATTTCTTTATCCCTTGCATGATTTCTTTTGATGAAGCAATCCGTAGATTTTCGAAGAGCCGATGACAATTCGTCATAAGACTCCATCCGCACGGATTTTGTGTTCTCCCAGAACCCTCGGGTAAATTGGTAATTTCCTTCTTTCACCATGGCCCCAATCGCTCTCCCACCGACCTCGATAAAACAACGAATTCCTTCATTGCTTTTGCTGTCCAACGCGGCTTCCAGAGCGGCAACCGGAGCGCAAACCAGTGCTCCGACTGCGGTTCCCCCACCGACATAAACAATTGTTTCGAGGAGGGCAACCCCACTGGCCGTTAAAAATGTTAGCGGTTTTGAAATAGTGAACTTTGTTATCTGTTTTGCTTTATCGAATTTTTCTGCGTCTTGTAAGATTCCGAGAGAATCCTCGCATCTGCCGGAATCGGCGTGTTCCATTGCCCTGTCTTTGGATACAGATGAACAATTCCAGAAAATGATTACGGAGGCCAGCGCAACTTTCCAGTTTGAATAACTAAAAAACATTTCAGAGAATCCCCCAAACGGTTATATTGTGTTTCGATTTATCCAAGTGAATCGGATTTCGTCAACTAGTAAAACTAATAGATAACGATGCAAAAAAATTCGTTCTCAGGCGTTAAGTTCTTTGACTTTTTTCTAATGAAGCAGAAAAATTATTTTGATTTATGGAAAAAAGAACCTGGAAAGAAAGAGGCCTTCAATTTGCAAAAGATGGAGACTCTATAAATGCAATCAGCGCATTTAGAAATTCGCTTCGGGAAAACGTGAATGACCCATTGGTCTGGAAGAGGCTAGGCGAAATATTCGAAAAAGCAAACCGCAGATTCGAAGCACTAAAATCCTACAAGGCATCCATTCGAATGAAAGAAATAAATCCCAAAAACGGTTTAAGCCACAGTGCAGAGAAAGAAATCAAAAGTAAGATTTTATTCTTAAGAGAAAAAATCGCGTTCTCCTATCTGGAAATGGGATTTTGCCATCTGGATATGGCAGCGTTCGGAAAGGACCTCGAAAAAATGGCCTACTGGCTGGACAAGGGCGAAGATATCAACGCAAAAAATCGATACGGCGAAACTGCGATCTTGAATTCGGCAAATCACGGATTCTATGCAGGCGTCGAACTTTTGATCCGAAGAGGAGCGAATATTCATATTCCCGATTCTATCGGAAGAACCGCGCTCATGAAAGCAGCTGGATGCGGCAAAAAGGAAATCGTTGAACTACTTTTGCAATCCGGGGCAAATATTAATTCAAAGGATAATGCAAAGCACACTGCCCTCTGGGAAGCTATTTTTACTTCGAAAAATTTAGATATCGTAAAAATCCTGGTCGATGCCGGAGCTGATTTGCGGGAAAGGTATGATGACGGAAACTCTCCCATCCTTTTGGCCTGCCACTACGACAGAAGAGATATTTCCCTCTTTCTATTGGAAAAAATTTCAGACCCAAACGAAAAGGATAACCAAAAAAATACTCCAATCCATCTCGCGGCTTATCACGGAGATTATACGTTAGCCGAAAGGCTGATTCATGTCGGCGCGAATGTGAACACGAAAAATTCATACGGGCAGACCCCTCTCATCGAAGCAGCCCTGTATAAGAATCCGGATATTCTGGAATTGCTTTTAAAAAACGGGGCAGACCCAAATGCGGAAACGCAATACGGGGATACCGCATTGAAATACGCATTGAAATATTCCGAAGAAAATGATTTCCGATTGCTGACAATCTTAAAACATTACGGAGCCAAAAAGTAATGCCTGTACCTTCGTTCGAATTCACAGTTTCCAAACGGCCGATCCTTGCTCCCTCAAATTATCAAGAACTGGATCCTTGCGTCTCATTGACTGAAGGAAAAGACTGGCACATCGGCAGATGGCACGGCTCCGGTTTCAGGATAAAAGACCTGATCCAGGGGGTCTGGTGGTATTCGGAAGCCTCGAAATGCGGATCTTGTAATAGCTCAAAAACTCTTTGCATATATCTGGATAATGATGTTCATCAATTCAGCGCCAATGTCAAACTGGAACTGGTTTGCCTGAAGTGTGGAAAATTCACTCAATATGATGGAGCCGATTAATGACATTTCAAATAGTTGCTGAATGCCTTCTCTGGAAAATAAAAATTGATTGTAATCATCACCAGAGTCCGATGATGATTAAATTTTAAAGGGGACATAGAGAACTGAATGGCATTCAAAAATTTATCAGAAATTCAAAATATCATTTCAAGCATAAAAAAAGAGATTCATAAGGGCATCGTCGGTCAGGAAAACCTTGTAGATGGTTTACTCATCGCGCTGATTGCTGACGGCCATCTTTTAATCGAAGGGGTTCCGGGGCTAGCCAAAACGAGAGCAGTGAATCTACTGTCAAAAATCTGCAAAGTTAGTTTTAAGAGGCTGCAATTTACTCCGGATTTATTGCCGGCAGATATCGTCGGAACAAGGATCTACAATCAATCGACTGCAAAGTTTGAAACTAGCAAAGGGCCGATATTCGCAAATTTTGTCCTTGCCGACGAGATCAACCGGGCGCCTGCAAAAGTTCAATCCGCGCTTTTGGAAACGATGCAGGAAAGGCAGGTTACGATAGGAGAGGAATCCTTTCCGGTTCCAAGGCCTTTCTTCGTTTTTGCAACCCAAAATCCGGTGGAGCAAGAAGGAACATATCCCCTGCCCGAAGCCCAACTGGACAGATTTCTTATGAAGCTGGTTGTAGATTATCCAACTAAAGATGAAGAAACCGATGTAGTAAAAATGATCATGAATGAGACCAGACTGCCGGAAACAAATCCGGTTATGGATTCGGCAAATATTACAGATTTGCAAAATTTTGCCCGAAATATTTATATAGATGAAAAACTGATTCAATATATTGTAAACATAGTTTTTGCATCCAGGTTTCCGGATATTGCAGGGATCGATAAAAACGTAATTCAATACGGCGCTTCTCCTAGAGCCTCCATCGGCCTCACAATCGCAGCAAGAGCAAAAGCAATGATTGATGGAAGAGAAAATGTGACTCCGGAAGACATCAAATCTATTTCGCATAACGTCCTTAGGCATAGGATTATACTCACCTACCACGCCGATGCGGAAGGCATAACAACCGATCAGGTAATCACTGAGATTCTGAAAAAGATCAAAGTGCCATGAAAAATAATGTTTTGAACTTGAGCGATTTTCTGACAAATGTCCGGAAATTAGAGCTTGTTGCCTCCAAAAACGCATACTCCATTCTTGCTGGAGATTATAAAACCGTAATCCCAGGAAGAGGAATGGATTTCCACGAGGCGCGAAAATATGTGATAGGAGAATCCATCCGTCACATAGATTGGAATATGACTGCGAGGCTTGGTGAGCCTTATGTGAAAATTTACAACGAAGAAAGAATGCGCGAAGTTTTTATCGCTCTGGACGTTAGTTCTTCTATGTATGCAGGTTGGCAATCCAGAACAAAAATAGAATTCGCGGCAGAGCTTGCGGCAACTGTCGCATGCGCAGCAATACTCTCGAAAGACAGGCTGGGATACATCCTTTTTGACGACTCAAAAATCGAGGTAGCCGAACCCGGGATGGGGAAAAAACATCTGTTCAGGGTTTTAAAGAAGTTTTATGGGCTGACGCTTAATGAATCCAAAAAGAAAAGCGGAACGGATATCCGCGCTGCAATCCACGCAATCCAGAAATTCCGAGGCAGAAAATTTATCGTTTTCATCATTTCGGATTTTCTGGACAGAAATATTCCCGATGACCTGAAATACGTACGTTCTATTCACGATATAAACATGATGCACATTTATGACCCGATCGAATTTTCAGATCGAAAATTTCTAAAATTTCCAGTGTATTCTCCGGAAAAAGACAATCTGAGAGGAATTTTTCGAATAGATAAAATTGCAAGCCTTGAGTCTTCTATAAAGTTTCTGAAAAATGAATTCTTGAAATACAGGATTGCATATCAGCCGGTTTCAACAATTGAAGACATTGGGAAAAAACTTAGAGAATACTTTCTTCTAAAAAAAAGGATTCGCTGGTGAGCTGGATTTTTGCCGTAAATTCTTTAGTCGATTCGCTTACACCCTATCAGGAAATATTTTCCTCGAGCGACCTCAGAAATTTAAAAATTCTTTTCTACATTCTTGCCGGCCTATTCGCGATTTTTGGTTTACTATACTATTTTGCAGGACGAATAAAGCCGAAAGACATCCAGGTAATTCAGGCAACAAAAAGAAAGGATTTTGAAAGTGAAATAAAAATCATACACAATTATCACACCAAGGAGGGCTTATATAGAGAAGGGTGTTATAAAATTTCAGCAATCTTAAAATCTTTTCTCGAAACAATTTACGAAAAAGATGTGGAGGAAATGACGGTTTTTGAAATCGAAAGAAATTTGAACGACAATGGCGCCCGAGAAATAATGAGACAGCTTTCCAATTATCAATTCCGGAAAAATGACACAACAAAAGCCGAGTTCGAAAAGATTTACCACCGATCGCTTGAACTAATTCAGGAAAGAAAGAGATTTCTCGCAAAATGAATCTGCAATTTGAAAATCCGAAATCGCTATTTTTGCTGATTGCAGTTTTGCCTTTTTTTTTCTACCGAATATTCACTTTCAAAGCCGAGCTATTGAGATTCCCCACAATTCAAATCAAAGGAAAGGGAAACCCGAACATTCTTTGGGTTTATTCAAAATTTACTCTTGAATCAACCCTCCTCTGCATTTTTATCGCGGGGATTGCCTCGCCCTACTCCACCATTGAAAAAACCGGAATGGAAGAAAAAGGAATAGACGTTAGTTTCGTTCTGGACATTTCAGCAAGCATGCAAGCGGCAGATTTCCCTCCGACCCGACTGGAGTCCATGAAAAATATAACTCTTGATTTCATAAAACGCAGTTCCAAAAACAGGATAAGTGTTGTAGTTTTTGCAGGGAGCGTATTCACACAGTCGCCACTAACGTCCGACCACGAAATTCTCAGCGAACTAGTGAATGGACTTTCCTTTGAAAGCATCGACCACAACGCAAGTGGGGGAACAGCGATCGGAGATGCATTACTAACATCCGCAGATCAACTGATAAAGAACAAGGTCCCAAACAGGGATCAGGCGATAATTTTAATCACAGACGGAGAAAACACGGAAGGAGTTGACCCGCTACTTTGCGCAAAGTATATAAGCGACAGTAAAATCCGCCTCTACATCATCGGCCTCGGTGGAAAGAAGGAAATCCCGGTTCATGTAAACGGGAAACCATATCTAACACCGACTGGAAAAATCCTAACCACTTCTCTTTTGGATGACGAACTAAAAAAAATAGCCAAAGAAGCATCCGGTAAATACTTCCACGCAGAAAGCAAAAATGTCCTGACGGATATTTTCGATGAGCTAAACAGAATGGAAAGCACATTGATTGAAGTAAAAGGACAAATAGAGAAGAATTCCCTCAACCATTTCCTAGCAATCTTAGGACTCGGCTTTTTTATTTCCCTATTAATTCTGAATTTTTCAATAAGAAGGCCGATAAAATGATAGAATTTCAATTCCCAATTCTATTGTGGCTAATTATTCCTTACAGTATTCTTGTGGTTTGGATTTTTTATCAAACAAGAGTTTCCATTCAATGGATTACGTCTAACGTTTCAGAAAGATTTATAGATTCCTTCACTGCATTTAACAAAACCTACAAAATGATTTCTTACTTTCTATTTGTGTATCTTACCGGGATTTTTCTCATCATTGCTTCAGCGGATCCGGAAAAAACCGGCAAAGAAGAAAATGTGGCCTCCAAAGGAAATATCATCCTGGCAATCGATGCTTCTCAAAGCATGTGGGCCGGCGATACTTTCCCGCATCCGATAACAAAAAAAAAGCCCTATGACCGCCTAACGCAGGCGATTGAGGCAGCACAGGATTTTATCGACCTCTATCCGAATTATTCTTACGGAGTGGTAACATTCAGCAGTAAAGCAGTCGTCCACAGCTCGCCTCAAAATGATCCAATACTCGCCAAAACAATTTTGCATTCAATTAATATCCATAAATTTGAGTCAAGCGGCAGCAGCTTCAAAGCAGTATTCCAGAAATTGATAACCATAGTATCCAAGGACCCGGCGCTGAATACACAGGTATTGTTTATTAGCGACGGCGAAATTACAACCAGAACGCCGGAAAATCATTCGGAAGAACTTGAGATATTGAATAACTTCGGAATAAGAATCCACGCAATCGGTGTCGGAAAAAAAGCAGGGGGGTCAGTCAGGTATTTTTTACATTACTACAATGTTCAAAAAGAAACCACCGGAGAAAATAAAAAAGACGACTCCACCGGAGAGAAAAAAGTTTATTACAAAGAAGAAACAGTGAAAAATCTCACGACAAAAAGAGATGACTCGACTCTACGTGCGATAACGGAAAAAACCGGAGGAAAATATATCGTATTGGAAAAAGGAGAGTATGTGGCAGAATTCGAGAAGTATCTGAAAATGGGAACGGGTTCCTCTGCGCAAAAAAAGGCTTCATCGCAAAAAATCAACCTGTCTCGATTTTTCATTTTACCGGCATTTATTTTTTTCCTTATGCATTCATTCGTTTTTTTCCGGAGAAAAAAGTATATCTATGAAAATTAAAATCCTAATTACGACCGCAGCGATTTTTCTATTGTATATAATTTATTCCATCATCAATAACTCCCATTATGCAAAAGCAAATAAATTCAACGCCAAAGGAATATTCGACTCAAAAAATGATTTTGCCGAATCCGATTTGGATTTCAAGAAGGCAATCTCGTACAAATTCAGAGAACATATCCCTCTCACTAATCTGGGAATCAATTCGATTCGCAATCGGGACTTTTCACTTGCGCATGACTACTTCGAGAAAGCCCTCAGAGAAAAAAAAGATTACATTCCGGCAAAGTACAATGATGCAATTGCTTTATTTGAATGGGGAAAAGACGAATACAATCCGGAGAAATGCAATATTGGCAGAGTAATGATTTTCTGGAACCAGTCGCAAAGCAAATTTCAAGAAATCGCAAACGCGGATGTTTCTTTTCAATTCAACAAAGAGTCTCTCGCAGATAAATCGAGAGAGAATTCGGAATTGATTTCCTTGTACATTGAAGAGTTAAAAAACGGATGCAAACCACTGAAAAATCAGAACAAAAAAGAAGAGGAGAAAAATTCAGAGCATTCACAGAGTGAAGATGAAAATAAAAAGGCCGAGTCTGAAAAAGAAAACAGTGGTGATGAGAACAAAGAAAAGAAGAACGATTCCGGGAAACGAGAAAAAGAAAATCTTTCCCAAAGCCCAAAATCCGAGAGAAGCAATAGCCAGGCGAGCGAGAAAGATAATTCTCAAAAAATGTCCGACTCGGATGAAAAAAGCCGGCAGGGCAAAAAGCCTAACGCACCAAATACAGACTCCTCTAAAAATCAGGGAAGGAATACCCCGATACAGAATAAACCCATTGATAGAGACAGAAAAAAATCCGAAGAAGATTCCGGATTCAAAAAATTTGCAGATTGGTTAAAAAGAACTCTCGACCAACCCGCCGATAAAAAGAATAAAACATCCGAGTCCGAAAAAGAAAACAGTGGAGACGGGCTTAAAGAAAATCTTTCCCAAAACTCAATGCCCGGAAAAAACAAAAACCAGGCGAGCAAGAAAGATAGCTCGCAAAATTTGCACAACTCAGACAAGAATAACCGGCAAGATAAAGTGCCTAACGTCCCAAACGAGTATTCTTCAAAAAATGCGAATCTTGCAAATCTGCAAACGGATAGGCAACAAAATCAGGATCAAAACAAGAACAAAAAATCTCCAAAAAATGGAGAAAATTCCACAAGCAAAAATTCCAAATCGAAATCCGAAAACGAAGAAGCCCCGAACTCAAATAGCCCCAATCACCACCTTGACGAGGACAACCAGAAAAATTTAAACGAGTCCGAAACTCTCACCGAGCACCTTGAACACGAATACGGGCAAAAGAAACTCACAGAAAAAGAAAAAATTGGCCTGGACAAAGAGCTGGAAAGAATTCAAAAATCCAGCTACAAACAGAAATATTACAGGACAAGGCTGGAAAAATCCGAGAAGGACAGATCCACCGAAGAGACCCGAAAGCTTCTAAAAGAAGCCCTTTGGTGAAAGATTTACGGCTTTTTTCGATTGACAGCAATTCGGTTTTTGTAAAAATGACTTAGATTGCAATTATAGCCGGTAATTTGCCGGAAATCAGGGTAGAACCATGAAAAGAACATTTCAACCAAGTAAAATCAGAAGAGCGAAAACCCACGGATTTCGTTCAAGAATGGCAAGTGCCTCAGGAAGGGCAGTATTATCCAGGAGACGCCGTAAAGGCCGTCATAAACTTACTGTTTCCGATGAGAAAGTAGGAAAAAAATTCTAGAGACTTATTGAAAAAAAAGCCTCCGGTTCTGAAATCAAAGACAGCAATCGGCTTAGTTTTCGAAAAAGGAAAAAGAATTCAGAAATTTCCTGTGAAAGTCCTGTACAGGGCGAATGAAACCGATTCAAATAGATTTTTATACTGTACAGACCGGAGCACAAAGAAAGCTGTTGATCGGAATCGAGTTAAACGTACACTACGGGCTGCAATATATGAAATACAAGAACACATTCCGCAAGGCTTCGACATCGCGCTCATCAGTAATGAGAAATTTTCAGAAATGAATTTTATTCTTCGAGTAAAAAAAATCAAATCAGCTTTGTTATTAATGACAAATGAATAGCCTTGCACTAATTTTACTCAAGATATACAAAGCGTTAATTTCTCCTATATTACCTGGTGCATGCAGGTTCTATCCGTCGTGTTCAGAATACTCAATGCAAGCATACCAGAATTACAATTTTTTCACTGCTTCCTATTTAACCCTAAAACGGATTATCAGATGCAACCCACTTTCGAAGGGATATTTTGACCCCCTTCCCCAAAACACGCAAAATTGCAAACATAAGGAACATATTTAATGGAAGATAGACAAAGCAGATTATTTCTAGCGGTACTTTTGAGTCTTGGAGTCTGGATGACTCTAAATTATTTCTTTTTCCCTTCAATGCCTCCGCCACCGAAAAAAGCGGATACAAAAGTTGCGTCAGACGAAACAGCTAAGCCCAAAGATCCGGGTAAGCCTGCAGAGACGCTGAAGAAAATCGACCTGCCCCCTGTGTCACCGATTCTAAACAAGGCAGAGATCAAACAATTTCATATAGCTACTTCCTCCTTCCTTATCCAGTTTTCATCGCTTGGCGGAAGAATCGAAAAATTCTACGTCCGCAACTACAAAGATTTGAACAACGAGGAAGTCAGAATTGTAAAATCAGACAAAGAAACGATCGAATTTCAGGGAAATAAATATAAAGCAATTGAAATTTCCAGAGGAAAGGGCTTTGATTTCAATCCTTCCTTTTCTAAGGATGAAGCTGCTTCGTCGCCTTTTAACAACCTGAATTTCAACTCCAGCTTCGATGAAAAAAATCAATTGGTTACTTTCCAAATCCTTTCGCCCGATAAGAAATATCTGATCACGAAAGAATATAGGTTTTTCCCGGAAGAAAATTATTTTAAATTCAAGCTTACTATCGACAATAAGGACAAATACAACCTTATCCTTGCAAATCCGAAAGATAATATCTTTTTCCGATCATTCGGAAGCCTTGGGCCGACAAGAGCCAACAACCAAATCCTCGAAAAAGACCAGGTTCACTATTTCCGATTTTATTATCTGAATGGGTCATTTAAAGATATGCTGGACGGCGTATCCAATGAAAGCTTTTTATCCAACCTATTTGGAGGTGGGGATAAAGGAAAAGACAAACACTTCGAAATTATTTCTAACTCGGCCGATGGGCTGGACTTTCTTGGAACCGGAAGCAGATATTTCATTGCGGTTCTTGACCCTCTCGGACACAAGCCCTCCGGAGTTCTTTTAGATAACAGAAAAGGAAACGAAACCGGAGTAGCCGCCGTCTACGACAACATAGCAATCGAATCCGGAAAATCCTTTTCCCTGGATTTCGGAGCCTACGTCGGAATACGGGAAGCAGACGGAATGGCATTCAGAAATAAATCTTTGAACCCTATGGAATCCGATACGTCTCCTTTCAAGGGACTAAGTGATAAACTGGACAAATCCTTCAACCAGGGTCTGACAACTCCGTTCAGAAACGGGATTGTCTGGGTTTTGAAACAGCTTTACAAATACACGATATCCAATTATGGCTGGAGCATAATTCTATTTGCGATTTTGTTCAAGCTGGCATTCTACCCTCTCAATCAGAAACAAGCAGAGAGTATGAAAAAGATGCAAGAGCTGAGCCCACAGATCAAAGAGATCAACGAACGTTATGCGAAAGACCCGACTGTAAAGCAGCAAAAAATCATGGAACTGTATAAAAAGAACGGAACCAATCCGATGAGCGGATGTCTTCCGATGCTCATCCAAATTCCGATTTTTATCGCTCTTTACACTGCCTTTAGCGACACAATCGAACTTTGGCGCACTCCATTCCTGTGGATCGGAGATCTCAGCGAGCCGGATACGGTTTACACAATTGCAGATTTCGGAATTGGGGCGCTTAGCCTGAATGTGCTGCCTTTAATCATGGTCGGTTCACAGGCGATTCAGACGAAAATGACATCTGTTTCAACTGATCCAAACCAAAAGACGATGATGTATCTCATGCCGGTGATTATGCTGTATTTCTTCTGGTCGATGCCGTCAGGAGTGACCCTTTACTGGACCCTGCAAAACTTTTTATCAATCATTCAACAGGTTCTCACCAACAAATTCGGGCCTGAGTCAAAAAAGAAATCTAAATAAAAATGAGGAAAATATGCTGAATTACATATTCGAAACCGAAGGAAAATCAAAATCCGAAGCAGAAGAACTGACTCTTAAGACTTTAAGACTTGAGGAAGATGATGTAAAATTCGAAACTGTCGATTCCGGAAAAGGCGGATTTCTGGGGATTACCTCCAAAAAACCGGCTTTGGTTCGGGCATTTATCAATTCGACCGACATCCCTGCGGAGAAAATCATTCACGGGATAACTCTTACCGTTTTGAAAAAAATGGGAATAGATGCGGAAGTGATCGGAATGGGGGATGTTGACGGAAAAATCTACATCGAACTGGCAAGTGATGAATCAGGAATCATCATCGGGAAACGAGGCAGTACGTTAGACGCTCTGCAATTCATACTGAATCTGATGGTGGATTCCAAAATTCGCCACGGTAGAAAGATAGTATTGGATATAGAATCTTACCGAGATAAAAGAGAGATGGCTTTGAAAAGACTCGGTAAATCCATCGCCAGCAGCGTTGCCAAGACTGGGAAATCGAAACTCCTGGAGCCGATGAATCCTTACGAAAGAAGAATCATTCACATGACCCTGCAGGAAGATACAAAAGTATTTACCAGAAGCGAAGGAAACGGTACATTCAAAAAAGTCCGTGTAATTCCGGCTAAAGACAAGCATAAATACAAAGACGTAGACAAGAATAGGGAAAAATTTCCCGAAGACGTGGAAGCTGAATCAGAGTTTGAATGATACGATAGCCGCAATATCAACGGGTCATATTTCCAGTGCGTTAGGCGTTATCCGAATCAGTGGGAAAGACTCGCTGAATGTTGCAGCAGGCATTTTAACAAAACAAAACAAGCCACTCGATTCGTTTTTTTTTGAATCGAATACAAGAAAGGCAGTCCTCTGCAACATTTCTGAAAACGAAAAAATTCTAGATCAAATAGTAGCAACCTATTACAAAGCGCCGAATTCATTCACCGGAGAAGACCTCCTCGAACTAAGCCTCCACGGAAATCCGATTTTATTGAATACGGTACTCGGCCTGATTTTTCGGTTCAACGTAAGGCCTGCCGAAAAGGGCGAATTCACAAAGCGAGCATACCTGAACGGAAAAATTCAAATCACCGAAGCAGAAGCGATTCAGAGACTGATTTCAGCCAGATCAAAATTTGAATTGGAGCTTTCTCAGAAAAATCTTACCGGAGAAATAAATAGGCTTGCATCCAGAATCAGAAGCGGGCTAATTTCCCTCAAGGCCGAGTATGAAGCCGAAATAGACTTTTCCACGGAAGACCTCACCCACGAATCCATTGATGAAAGAAAAGAAAGGCTTTTCAGCTTACTAAATACATGCAGGGTTATTTTAAATAAATCGGAAATTGCTGATACGATTATCTCCGGAACCAAAACAGTAATATACGGTGCCCCAAACACCGGCAAGTCCAGCCTGATGAACTGCATTCTTGGAAAAGACCGGGCGATCATTTCCCATATCCCAGGCACAACTAGGGATTACATCGCCGAAAGAATCCATATCGAAGGAATTCCGATCGAACTCGTAGACACAGCCGGAATAAGAGAAACGTTAGACGAGATAGAGAAAATCGGAATTGAGAAAAGCGAAAAGGAATTTACAAATGCAAACATCCGATTATTTCTAATTGATGCGTCATCCGACACTGATTGGCAAAATTTTCTGGATTCTAATTCTTCAAAGCTCTCCGGATCGATATTGGTCGCAAACAAGATCGACATCAGGCATCCATTATACAAATCGGAACTATTCTCCAAAGACACCCGATTTGACTATATTGAAGTATCCTGCGCAACAAAATCGGGAATCGAAAAGCTAATTCAGCTCATTTCCGATAAATCAAAAAAAAGCGAACCGGCGGAAGATTACGTAATGCTTGAAGAAAGAAACAAGCACCACTTCAGAAAAATCATCTCTTACTTGGAAGAAGCCCTGCGCCTCACCGAAGAAAAAGCGCCCGCAGAAATTACCGTAAAGGAAATCGACTACGCAATGGAAGAAGTAGGACAAATCAACGGCAAAATAGAGACGGAAGAAATCCTCGGAAGAATTTTCAGTAAATTCTGTGTTGGAAAATAAGTTACCGCATGCGTTAGTTTGCTTGCTGCATTGCCCGGAAAGTTTCCTTATAATCATTCTTAGCATTCCAGACTACGAATCCGTGGCTTTTACTTTCTTTTGCGGCTTTCATTTGGGCTTTGATGTAATCTTTCAAACTGAGCTTTGATCCCTTTATGGCCATTGAGAACCCCTGAATATAGGGAATGATTCTAGTATTCTTTTTTGAGCGCTTGAACGAATTCACCACTCCATCGAAAACGGTTTGATAAGGATTGTTGATTTTTTTTCTTTCTCCGTAAAAATGCGAAGGGTACAGCATTGGGTATAATACGTCAACCGACATCGAGAAATTTTCCATATTCTGGCCGATGCGATCGTGTTTTACAAAAGGAATCCGGCCGAAAATATCTGCGCCAAAAATCAAATTCTTGTCGCAATTTTTTCCGGAAGATTTTAATTCCTCCATAAATCTTGCTATATTCGCATATTTCTTTTTTATGCTTAATCCACGATGGTTTTCGTCGGAATATCGTATATAGTCAAATTGAATTTCCTTAAAACCCGATTCACATGCGGATTTTACAGTGCTTTTCAATTTATCCAGCTTTTTTTGCGCGGGAAACTCGCTCTTTAAACCTCCATCAAAATTCACGACACGCGCAACCGTGTAAAAATTTTCCTTATGAATGGAGTCCAGTAGCGATTTTGAGACGGTCTTAGGTTGAACATCGATCACAAGCGTATTCACCCCTGAACTTTTGGCTTTTTTCCGGATTTCCGAAAATCTATCTGTGTCGAATAACGTATGATTCGTAATGTATATCCCTTTGATATATTTCGGAAGATTCTCCGGAAGAGGCCTTGCAGAAATTTCTTCAGGCTTCTTTTTACTATTTTCAACTACCGGGTTCTCGGTTTCTTTTGGTTTATCATTTTCATTCGCCTCAGGAGTTTTAGTAATTTCAGGATTGGCTTTGATCTCTGGGCTTGTTGCCTTAAGCTCCGCTTTTTTCAATGCAGCGGCTTTTTTCGGCTTAATTGTAGGTTTTACATCTTCCGCTTTCAGATTTCTTTTCAAACGAGGCCTGGAATGGAAAGAAGCGAATTTCTTGTTTTTTTGAAGAGTTTCCTCTTTTTTCTTTTTCAGGTCAGTTACGGATGTCCCCTCACCCTCGGAATTTTTTTTTGGGTTTTCCCGTTCCTGAATTTTCTCCGATGGTGTAAATTTAATAATTATTCCATCCGCTTCCATTGAAGTTTTCCCGGTTCCGTTTTCTTCTCTTTCCGGAAACGGTAGATCGATCCCTGCGTCTCTTTTTGCCAAAAGCTCCGGAGATTTTACTTCGAAGAAAAAAACCGATCCTGACTCAGGATAAAAAGAAGTAACAATGATTGCCCCCGCAAAAAAAACCACGCTCATCGCAAACTTGAAAATAGTCAAAAATATACGTTCCATTTGTAACAATTATCGGCGATTTCAAATATTTCTTGCAAAAAGTTACAGCATTCCCAGCATTTGATAAGATGAAAATCGGCGGTAAAAACTTCCCGGAAAGTAGCGCAAATCTCATTGAATTCCTGAAACAGGAATCCGAAGGCCTTTTTTCAAAAGAGATTTTCGAAGAACTGGAAAAGCAAGTCAGAGCAAACGATAAAACGGCCTGGTCGGCAGTTTACCAAATCATGAGAGACGCAGATTCCGGAAAATTACTCTGGGCTTTACACAATAAATTGCTCTCGGGAATTTTCTACATTCTAAGTCGCGTAGGCGACAGCCAAGCTTATAGAATCGTAATCAATTACATTAAATCCATGGACAGAGGAATACCAATCGGCGCAATTGAGCTGGTCTCGGGGTTACTCCCAGCCTTTAAAGACATCGATGTGAACGAACTCATGGGTCTTGCTAGAGGGAATGACGACTATAAGTCTTCTTTCGGAATCATCGCGTTATCCAAACTTGCGATTGAAAACAGGCTGAAAGAAGAAGAACAAACCGAGCTCGAAAATATTCTAAAGAAATACAAAAACAGCAAACACTATCTGGATGATTATGTCGAAGGGACGTTAGCGCATTTAGAAGACATGAAATCCGGTACCACTTTCTTTGAAATATCCGACCTCGATGCGTTAGTTTCGAAGTAGGTAATCTATTTATTGTATCTTAGTTTTACGATTAAATCCCTGCTGCTTTTGTAAGAAATCGTAGTATCAGGGGTCTGAACTGAAAAATCGTTTGGCGCGCCGTAAAGTCCGTCGCAGGCATAAATTACTCCGGACGTTTCATCTACATCGATCCCCTGAGCATTCCGTATTTCCTGATTTGTATCCACCAGAGTTGTGATTCCGGCATAAGTCGTTAGATCGAATACGCCGACACCGTGAGGTGTATCTCCTGAAACTGTCACATATCCCTTTCCATCTGAAGATGCGTATGAAACCAAAACATAGCTTCCAAAAACAAAATCCACGTCATGAGGGTTAGAATTCATTGGAATAGTGATCGGTGTTGAATACGAGGTGCCATCCGATGATACCCTGTAAACTTGATTGTATCCTTCGGCAACAACCCAGATAGACCCGTCAACTGAATTTACTTTCAGCTCACCTAGCTTGTCTCCCGTAGCGAGATTTACATCGGATGAATTTTTCAATTGGATATACCCAAGCCCCCCTGCCCAGGAATTATCCCAACCCGTGATGTCTCCGGAACTATTCAAAATAAATCGGTAAATTCTTCCAAGCTGCCTACTGGAAACATACAGATAGTTATTGTAGACAGTGACTCCTTCCGGAGAAAAGTCTTTACCCGCAGTATCCGTTAAACCAACGGCCGTAACAATGGCATAGTATGTAGGATTGTTCAAATCGGAATCAAACAGAACGAGGTTGTCTCCATCGGCTAACGCATAATAAACCTTTCCACTAGAATGAACTGCAACGGATTTAGGATATTGAGGATGGGCTAACGAATTTGAATAAATTTCCATCCCATCCGACACACGATAGGCTTTCACTTTGTATGGGGACAGATTTATATAAGCAGTATACAAAATCGTTCTGTCGGGCGATAGTGCTAGAGCCCTGATGGATTGAAACAAAACACTTTTATCAGTATCATCGTTTACAACCACTGAATAATCAAAATCGGATGCTCCACCAATCGTCCTTGCGGCTACTGTCGATGTACCGGTGGCTGTTCCCGTTGATGATCCGGTTCCCGTCCCTGTCGATGATCCGGTGGCTGTCCCCGTTGATGACCCGGTCCCTGTTGTAGCACTCTGGCCTGATCCAGCAATCAGCAAGGCAGATAGGTTGAACTCCTTGTTTTTGGGGTTAAGAATTGAGTATATCCCCAAATACATCGGAGCGCAGTTTATAAAATAAATCACGATAAAAATAGAACTCCAAAATCTCTTGAATTTCAGATTTTTCTCAAACGGTATTTTTTTCTGCCGAAGCATTTCTCTATTTTTCATTCGAACTATTTTTCTCATTAGGAACTTTTTCTGGAATTCTCTTCTGGAACTCATTTATGATTTCTTTGGGTTCAGTGTTCGGATCAATCTTCGGATGCTCAACCGGAATCTTTACGGTCATTTTGCACTCGGACATAATATAGCTGCTTCTAGTCATTGAAGTGAACGCACCCGCCAGAATAGATAAAATGAGGTCATTCCTATCTTTGAATTCTCGAATTCGGTAGACAGTGTTACCAGATAATTCAGGAATGCGAATCCGGCCGATTTCTATACTCCCGAATACAATATACCATTTTTTTTGAATTGTGGACTCTTTGCATAAAATAAGATAATCATCCGATTCCTGATTCACGAAATAAAAGCTAGAATCTGCTCTATGAAAGGATGAGCACGATAATAATAAGAGCAAAGGGATTAGAATTTCCAATATACTCGACATTTCTTTCTTATAGGACATAATCGACTAGTCTCACATCTCACCTAATAAATAATTTTCCCTATATACATTATCGACTTTTGATTAAGTCGCATTCAATAGAGTTAAAGGAAAAAATTTATTTCCGTTGATTCACAGAAATAGAAAAAAGCAAAAAATAGAAATAGAAGAAAATTACTCCGACAGGAATCACTAGTGTAAACGCCGGCTTCCAGGCATAAGCGAATATTATCGTGGAAACCAGCCCCAAAAACAGGGAAGATATGAGGCTTTTAGGACGGGCAAATTTTCGAATGGAATCTTTATAATATATACCAAGGAAAAAAAGACCGATCATCGGGCCGAAAGTAAATGAGGCAATTTTCAAACCAAGCTCGACCAGGCCTTCCTGAAAATTATTGGACAAATAGAATGGCAATAAAGAACTGAAAAATAAAACAGCGCTCCAAAAAAAGCTGGTGATTTTGGATTTGCTTAGATCGGCTTCGCCCGTTTCAACTGATACATTCTTCCAATCCACCAGAAATGAAAGAGAAAGAGAATTGATTGTGCTCGACAGTGTAGACATTGCACTGGCTAGAATTGCCGAAATAATCAGGCCAAGAATTCCTGTTGGAATATTTTCCAGAATGTACTTTGAGAATACTTTATCCGGATGAATGCTTGTATCTTTGTAGAAATAGAAAAGCAGAAGCCCTATGGTCAAAAATAGAACAAACTGAAAAAATACTAGAACGCCCGAACCAATCAAGGCAAGCCGGCCTTCTCTTCTGGTTTTGCAAGCAAGAACCCTCTGGGCAATCATTTGATCCACCCCGTGCGACCCGATTGAAATCATCGCTCCGCCAAAAAACGCACTTACAAAAAAATACGGCTCCCTGAAAATATCTGAAAAACCGAAATGAAAAATCTTCAATTTCATATCCAAGTCCGCTTTCCTAACTAATTCGCCTAACGTATATTTGTCCAAGAGAGTATTGGAAACCAGGTAAAATGCAAAAAGGCCTCCCGCAATATAGACAAAAAACTGGAATGAGTCAGTCAGAACGATAGATTTGAAACCTCCGAATATAGTATATGCGGCCGTTGCAATTGTCACTAGTAAAAGCGTGATTATTCCGATAGAATTTTCACTAAAAGCGGGAAGAAAGGCCCTTAATAGCAATGCGATAGGAATGGACGTAACGTATAATCTGACCCCATCCCCTAGAACTCTCGTAATCAGGAATATTGATGACATAGCCTTTTGTGTAGGTTTGCCAAAACTCAGGCCAACCCATTCATAAACGGTAGAATATTCGCCCTTGAAATACAGGGGAAGAATTACAAAACCCACAAAGGCTCTGCCTGCGATATACCCCAGAGCAATCTGCAAAAAAGCAAAATCCGATTTATAGGACATCCCCGGAACGCTTAAGAATGTAAGAGAAGATGTCTCGGTAGCAACAATTGAGAGCATAATGAGCCACCAAGATAAACTTTTTCCTGCAAGAAAAAAATCCTTTGAATCTCCGTCAGTTCTTGTGCGCGATCGAAAACCAATCCAGAGTACAAGTGAGAAATATCCTACAATCACGAATAAATCAAGTAAGGTAAAATTCATTATATTCCCCGATAACATTGAAACAGGATTAGGATTTTTTTCAAATGGAACTCCATATCAAATTCAAATTACGCCCAGAGTCCTTCCTTCTATGGCTAAAAAATTCCGTGTTCTCATAGGTGCAGATGCCTGAATCATGAAACTCAAGCGAAGGTGAAAATTCCAGTAGTTTCTCGATCAGATATTCCTTTACTCCCAGTCGATATCCCTCTTCAAACCTCGCCAGCGACTTTTTCGCATTCTGAAAAAATTTCGCTACATCTTCTTGAATCACATAATTTTTCATTGAAATGGAAGGACCGAAAAAAAAATTCCAGTCGTTGATTTCAGGTTTATTTTGAGCGATTTTCCGAAAAAAAATTTCAGCAATTTCGGACTGCGCACCTCTCCAACCGGCATGAATTACACCGTACACAGGATATTTTTTCGACCAAAAAAAAAGCGGCACACAGTCTGCGGTTTTGACATACAAAAGATGGCAATTTTCTTTGCAGTACAATCCGTCACCCTCTTCTTCCGAGTGATGGGTTAAGTCGGAGGTGCATAAAACCGAGTTCCCGTGAACCTGCTTAACGGAGAAAATTTTTTCAACCGGATGGTTCGTGCTCAATCCAATCCTATTTCTGGTTTCAGTAAAACTATCACTTACTATCTGCCCTTGAGAAATACTCTTACAGTCTGATTTTCCCAGGACTCGTATATGAATATTTCCATAAAAAACCGGGAATTTTTCATTTACCATAAAGCCATAAAAATCCGCTTCAATATAAAAAATACTTTTAAATAAATTTTGAAAACTCTAGAAATCATTTTTTTTGTTCCGATTAATTTTTGAGGTTGCTTCAATTACAAATTTTAAAAATTTTATTTTTATGGCCGACTCAACTAAAGTTAAAATTTGCGGTATCCTGGACGTAGATACGGCTCTATTTTGCGGGAAACAGGGAGCAGATTTTATTGGTCTGAATTTTTCCCCAAAAAGCATCCGAAAAATTTCTGTTTCCGATGCAAAATCCATCTCAAATGAGGTAAGTAGGTTTAATCAAAATAAAAATGGAAGCTTGAAAATTGTGAATCTATTTTATGGAAATACGGAAAGCGACATCCGTTCGATTTGCAATGAAATCAAATGTGATTACATTCAATTGATCGCAGGCGACGAAGAGTTAAAAACCCACTTACCCGATCTTCGTATCCCTGTAATCCTATCCATTGGGATACGGAAGGAAACGACCGAGGATGATTTGAAGAATTTTCACTCCGGCCTCCTAATTCTGGATACCTATAAAAAGGGGGAAGGAGGAGGAATCGGGGAAACATTCGACTGGGAGATGATTAAGGACGTTAGGCGCAAATTTTTCCTCGCGGGAGGATTAAATCCCGGAAATGTTGCAGATGCGATAAAACTCTTACGACCCTACGGGGTTGATGTGGCAAGTGGAGTAGAATCGACAAAGGGCATCAAGGACAAAAATAAAATAAGAGAATTTATTCAAAATGCAAAAAGAATCTGAAGCAGCAAGCACTCCGGCAATGAAGCAATTCCTCGAAATTAAATCGAGATATCCGGATGGAATACTTTTTTTCCGGATGGGAGACTTTTATGAAATGTTTATGGACGATGCGATAGTTGCCTCCTCAATACTTGACATTGCGCTTACAAAAAGGCAGAACCAGATTCCGATGTGTGGAATTCCATACCACGCAGCGGACAATTATATTTCACGACTATTAAGCGCCGGAAAAAAAATCGTAGTCTGCGAGCAAAAAAAAACTGAAGGAGCCGGCTCAAAACTCCTCCAGAGAGAAGTCGTAAGAGTTGTCACTCCCGGAACGGTGATTGAGGATAATCTGCTATCCGGCTACCAGAATAATTACCTCGGCGTTTTTTTATTTTTGGAAAAATTTATTTTTATTGCGTTAGCCGACGTCTCGACCTCGGAGCTGGAATTCATCAAATTAAAATCCTGTGAAATCACAAAATTAAAATCCTACGTTTGCAAATTTTCACCGAAAGAAGTCGTATTTCTGGAATCGCAAAAAGATAAGTGGACAATTCTTTTTCCGAATGAAAAAACAATGGTTTCTGCCTTAAAAAATCCTATCCTTGAAAAAGAAATTTTATCGAACAAAAACGATTTTGCTCTCATCGAAGAAATTTTAAAAGCCTACCTAGCTGATAATTATCGAGAAGTAAGTTTCAGTTTTAATAAACCCAAGATTCTGGATGAAACCCAGGTTTTGGAAATGGATGAAGAAACAGTCAGAAATCTGAATCTCGTAGAAGGCCAGAACGAAAAAGAACATTCTCTATTTTCCGTCTTAAACAAATGCAGAACCCAGAAAGGCAAAAGAATTCTGAGGCACAAAATTTTATTTCCTACTAGAAATATTGATTCGATTCAAGATCGATGGAAAAAACTGGAGCTACTCGAAAAAAATAAAAGAACAAAAAGTGAAATCAAAAACCTTCTGTCTGAACTCGCCGATCTAGAAAGAATACTTTCCAGATTTCGCGGCCAAAAAGTTTACCCCAGAGACTTTCGCACGATTGTCCAAAGCATAGAAATAGGATTTCAGATTTCAAAAAAGTTAAAAGAGATCGACTATCCTTTTTTTATTCCCTCATCCCCTCTCGAAAATCTAAAAGCCTATATATCGGAAAGATTATATGACGGCGAACTGCCCGTAATTCTGGGCAACGGTATTTTTCTAAAAGCTGGATTTAACGAAAAACTGGATAAATCCAGAGATGCGCAAAACAGGGGAAAGGACTGGATCATTGAGCTGGAAGAAAAAGAGAAAAAATCCTCAGGACTCAACACATTAAAAATTCGATACAATAAAATCGTTGGTTACTACGTAGAATTGTCCAGAGCGCAAGGACAATCAGCGCCTAAGAGGTATCTAAAAAAACAAACTCTGGTCACCTCCGAACGGTTTACTTTTCCGGAACTGGAAGAAATTGAGAGAACCATACTTGAATCGGATACTACCATTCAGGAAATCGAAAAAGAAGAATTCGATCGAATGACAACTAACGTATTATCCGAGTCCGATTCGATCTTATCTTTATGCGATGAACTTGGCGAGCTTGACTTCACTCTATCTCTGGCTACATGCAAAGATGAATACAGGTGGATTTGCCCGAATATCAACGAGGAAGGGAAACTCAATCTTATTGCTTCAAAGCATCCCGTAGTTGAAAATTTTCTTCCTATCGGAGAAAAATTCATTTCCAACGACCTGGAACTGGACAGAAATAAAAATGCGATCGCGATTTTGACCGGGCCAAACATGGCGGGGAAATCTACTTTTATGCGCCAGATTGCGATAAACCAGATTTTGTTTCAAATGGGTTCATACATCGCAGCCGCGAGCGCAAACCTATCAATCGTCGATAAATTATTCACCCGAATCGGTTCGAGCGATAATTTGACAGAGGGACAGTCCACATTTTTTTTAGAAATGAAAGAGACAGCATATATTTTGAATAATAGAACAGCGGATAGCCTTATCCTATTTGACGAAGTCGGAAGAGGAACTTCGACCTATGATGGTTTAAGTATCGCTTGGTCGATTCTCGAATTCCTGAGCAAAAATAAATTCGATGGATTTCGCACTAAGACAATATTTGCGACCCACTACCACGAATTAACTGAACTCGAAAAAGAGGACGGAATCTTCAATTTATTTTTGGATACAATTGAAAAAGAAGACGAAGTGATTTTTCTAAAAAAAGTGAAAAGGGGAAAAGCAAAGAAATCGTTCGGAATATATGTAGCAAAAATTGCAGGTGTTCCTGAAGAAGTTGTTAACAGATCCAGGGAAATTTTGGAGGGACTAGAATCCAAAAAACGGGAAATCAAAATCAAATCCGCATCGGATCAATTTCTTTTTCCTGTAACCTCCGAGGTTACAAGCATTTCTACACGAGAGATTCTAAAAACGCTTGAAAATTTGAATTTGAATCAGACCACCCCATTGGAATCTTTGCAGATCCTGGAAAAGCTCGTAAAACTCTCCAAGAAATAAATCGCAGATTACAATAGGGGGCGAATCAGCTTTCCCCAGATCCCATATCCTTTTTCATTGAAATGGAGTTTATCCTGAGGGCGGCTGAATTCCTCTTTGATCACAGGCGAATCCTTTTCTCTCATTTCGCTCCATGCATCCACAAAATAAACAGATGGAAATTTTTTTGTCAAACTTGCCAGAAATACGTTGTAAACCGGCACTATCGCATTCAAAGAAATATTTTTCGTGGGGGGAACTGAAATAAATATAATTTTTGCCGACGAATTCACAGAGCGGATCTTCTCTATCAGCAATAAAACATTATTTTCCAAAAAAGACAGACATTTCCCGTTTATCAGGTCATTCCCACCGATTTCGATAATGATGGTTTTTGGGTGAAGATTTAATACGTTATCCGAAATCCTTTCCAGGAGCATATCAGACATATCCCCTCCGATTCCCCTTTGAACGATATTCACTCCGGGGAATTCAGTCGTCACCAGATCAGGAGTAAGCAGGTGAACCAGGCTATTTCCAACGATTACAACATCGGCTTTTCCGATTTTCAGATTTTCTTCAGTGTATTTTGATTTGATGATTCCCCAGACTAGATAGAAGGCTTCAAATTTTTCTAAATTTTTCCAGCCTCTTTGGTTCGAGCATTTGAATTCGGATGAGTAGTAGTTATAATTATCTTTTTGAAAAATCTGACTTAGAGTTGCGCAACTCGTGAAAAAAATTAGACAAAGTATTGCAAATCTATTTGCCATCTTCCGTTGGCTCGTTCATTCTGAACCTTTTATGCCAATCGGCAATCTGAGACTGAACATATTCATCCGTGTCGCAAATTCTAAATTCGATAGGATTATTTGTGTTTGTATCGATAAGCTTGGCTTCAATATAACCATTCTTCAGCTTATTGATCTCGATTTTGTATTTCATATTCTATGCTCTCCAAACACTCGCCTTAAAACCATGTTTTTTTATATAAGTTTTTATTCAATAATTAGACTATTCGATTTTCCTACTTTTTTATGTTTTCCAAATAGCAGATGAAAATATTCGCTGAATGTATAAAAATCGCAAGTCTTTTTTACTTTTGTATATTATATCATTCTTGACACTGATGTCAATTTCATCAAATTTTCCCCAGCAAATTCCAATTTTCTATTTGCACTTCACAAAATAAAAACGCTCTGCCTGAAATCTCCTGCAGAGCGTCAAATCAGATGAATTTTATACCCGGATTACCGCTTCAATCCGAGAACCTCTTGTATCATTTGATCGGATGTAGTGATCGTTCTCGAGTTTGCTTGGAACCCTCTTTGAGTTACGATCATGTCGGTGAATTGATCAGAGAGATCCACATTCGACATCTCCAACAATCCTGCATTAATTTTTCCTTTTCCTGCAACTCCACTCTCTCCAATATTCGGCTCTCCGGAATTAATGGAGTAACTGAACATTGTGTCGCCTGCTTTATTCAAACCAGCAGGATTTGTGAATGTAGCCATCGCAATTCTTGCAAGAGGTTGCTTCACTCCATTGGAGAAAACTCCCGTTATGGTTCCTGAGTTATCAATGGAAAAAGATTCCATGTAACCCATTGGATACCCGTCCTGTCTGACTGCTTTTGTCGTAAAATCGGAGGAGAACTGGGTAATTCCGGCAATCTTATTGGCTTCTCCCAGATTCAGTGTAAAACTTTGAACAGCAGGATTTCCATCAATTCGAAATGATACGTTAGCCGACAGCTTTCCAGTATTCTGGGTGTCAGTTCCATCGCTTACGGACACAAGCTTTCCGTCGGGAGAAAATCCCAGCTCGAATTCCGTATTTCCCGCAACCTGAGTATTCTGTCCGCCAGTCGCAGATACGTCAACCGATAACTGTGTAGCTTCATTTAGAGAGACTCTAGCCTTCCAGACATTGTCTCTGACTTTCCACATTTCCATTCTGAGTTGCCTTTCATTTCCCTGGTCATCAAATACGTTGATAGAAGTAACATGGCCTCTTCTTCTTTTCGGATCCGGATCGTTTATAAACTTGAGACGGTCTTCCTCGGTTGCGTCAGACGGCACTGCTAGGACTGAAGAATTCAAATTTGACTGAAAATCAACCTGCTTTGTGGCCTTTGCTGCCTCTTTAGAGTACAAAGGAATAACAATATCTTCCACCGAAGCCGATGAATTAATGTATTTATTTCCGTTCTCGTCCAGCCTGCTATTCCAACCTTGAACTTTCAGGCCGTTTGCAGGATTTACATAATTCCCGTTTTTATCTACATTAAAGGAACCAGCGCGAGTATAAAATGATTTGTCTCCGTCTTTTACCACAAAGAAACCTTCTCCAGATACGGCAACGTCGGTATTTTTTCCTGTAGTCTGAAGAGCTCCCTGGGTCATGATTTTATCAATTGTTGCAATCAACGAACCAAGCCCAACCTGATGGGGATTCACACCACCTATGTTATCCTTTGGTTCCGACGCTCCCATCAGCTCCTGTGAAATCATATCCTGAAATGTAACTCTTTCAGTCTTAAACCCATGGGTGTTTACATTCGAAATATTATTTCCAATCACATCCATTCTTACCTGATGGTTTTTCAATCCCGAAACCCCGGAATAAAGAGATCTCATCATAGTTTTGCACCTTTCCTAATAATTTTATTTTTATTCATAAATTTTTTCATTGGCTGATCTTCTTCCCGGAAACTTCCAATCCCCCCTAATTTCTTCACTATCTTGCTCAATCGGAGCCATATCGTCTTTCCTATCCCTTGAGTTGACTAACGCATCATCCTTAACTTTACTTTGAACGTTAGGCGAATTTCCTTCTTTTTTTATGGAAGGAGAAACCGGAGCTGCAACAGGTGTCGACTTTTGTTCGTTATTCAAAATAGCCGGGTCAGAAATCAATGTAATTTGATTTACATCGATCGTTTTTCCATTCACACGAACAAATGTTTTCCCGTCGGAATCAAAGAATAATGCCCCCGCAATTCCTACGACATTTTCCCCATTCACAAAATCAGGCCCGGAAACAATTTTCCCGACAAGAGAATAGCTCTGCCTGGATTCCATTTTGGAAATTCCGGAAGAAATATTCTTCATCTGTTCTAAACTTGAAAACTGAGCCATCTGCGCGATAAAATCCTGGTCTTTCACCGGGCTTGTCGGATCCTGGTGAGACAACTGCGTAATCAAGAGTTTTAAAAAATCATCTTTGCCGAGTTGCTTCTGGCTTGAACGAATTTCAATTCCCTTGAGCCCGCCTTTTTCCTCTTTATCAAGATTCTCCAAATGCTTTTTCAGATCGAATCTTTTGTCGGAATCGAGGTACCTATTTCTTGCCGCTTCCGTATTTTGACCAGCTTGTATAGCTTCAGGCATATTTAAATTTCTCCCAAGAAAATCCTAAACTTTAATATCCAGCATATTCAGCGAAACCCCATCTATTGCATCATTATTTTCTTCAAACTCTGATCGATTTTTTTTTCCGTTTGCAGAAATACGCTCTTCTCTTCCTTCATTTGCCCATCCGTCTTTTGCTGAATCCAAAAATCCTCCGTTTCCTCCGACCTCTACCTGAATATTTTCCAGGTCAAGCCCGACAGACTTCAATTCAAGCTTCAAACTTGCCATTTCAGCCGCAACCGCGCTTTTTACGGTTTCCGATTCTACGAGTATTTTTCCCTCTACCTTGTCTTTATCAATCGTTACATTGAGCAAAACTTTTCCCAATTCTTTCGGGTGGAGGGAAATCTGCGCCGAACTTTTTCCATTTTCAACAATATTGAGTTTCGCCTGACGCACAAGGTCATTCAGCGATTTCTGAAATTTTTCTGATTTTAATAGATTTTCTGAATTCGACTGCTGCAAAATCTGCTTTTCTTTGACTGCAACTGGATGATTTAGGAAAAACTGGCCTGATCTCCTGTCATCAAAAGCTCCTCTTTCTCTGTCGCCTGACGCACTAGAATCCTTCGGAGAATTTATCCTGCCAGCTTCCACGAGCTCGTCTCTTTTGAATCTATCCTGCTGAACATTCTCGATTTCTTTTTCTTTCCTGATCTGCCACTTTGTTTTATCCAAAAATGAAACATCGATATCCTTTTCCTTACTGCTTGAAGAAAGTTTATCGAATGAATCATTTCTATCCAAACTGTCTTTTATTTTTTCTGCAACCGCCTCGGATTTTTCTGTAAACTCCTGCAGTTCTTGATTATTTCCGGAAACAGTTGAATCCTGTTTCAACAGAATCTTTCCATCTCTTGCATTATTTTGGTTACTCAAAGCGCTGAATTCATCTTCTGCCATCCCTTTTTCGAAAGGAGATTCTTCAAGCGCCGCATCTGAATAATTTACAATTTTCTGAACTATTTCCGAATCTAAAAATCTTGGATCATCTATTAAAAAATCATCCTCATCATCCGTGTCCTCACTTACACTAGATGAATCCTGAATGATATCATTTTCTGCTTTTTCCTGAAAAGATTTTTTGAAAAGTAAGTTCTCGACTAGCTCTTTAAAATCAAATTTACTTTCTGTTTTTAACTCCGGTTCAGCTAATTTTACGGAGGAAATTGATTCATCGCAACGCTCTTCATCTTCCAAAGACAAAGCCTCTTTTAATTTTGCTGCAGCCTTCTCAATTTTCGCCTCGAATAAAAAATACGCTTGATGACTAGACTTAACTTTTTCTTTTTTTTCCAACTCCTGCGCTAGTTCTTCATCCTTTGTATCAGGCTCCGCAACTTTACTTTCATTTTTTCCCAATACATCATCGATAGTCTTTGGAGATTCATTGTTATTTTTTTCTGTGGGTATATTTTCCTGTTTTCTGGAGCCGGCCTCGTTTATGAGCATCTGGCCTGAATTTTGTATATTTTTTAAAATGTCCAGAAATGAACCATTTCCGGATTGTTCCTTTTTGAATTGTGGTGAGGTATTAACTTCTTCTCTGCGGCTAAAATCTATCCGACCAATTTCATTTACAAGGCTCATAACGATCTCCCTTAAAGAACATCGTTATTTCCCGAAAAACCTTTAAATAATTATCTTCCTAAATATGAATACTATGTCCCGTAAGAAAAAAAAGATTACGGGCACCTTGAACTCTCTACCAAAAGAACGGGTAAATTGATTTTTTTTTCTTTAATTTTGAATTTTCTGTATTTAAGAAAAATCCCACACAACCGAAAAGAAGAACCCAGGCGAGCACCAGAAATGAGAGCGGGATCATACGACTCTATCACTACGGGATTCTGGGAATTTTTTTCCATCACAAATCTAATAGATTGCCCGGAGTAAAGGATATTCGTGACATCTCCGTCTGCCTCGATAATTTTTCCTTTGGCCAGCTTAAAATTTCCGTATACGCTACTCAGAGGAATTTTCTTGGCCAAGTTCTTTTTCTCGGCCGGGGCAAAGGAATTGAATAGAAATATTGCGATTACAAATTTTACAAGCTTACTCAATTTCTTTACTTTTCCTCTGTGCTAAAACTTATCTTCTCGTCGACTACCTTGTCTGATTCGCTATCAAGCCATTTGTTAGTAATGACCGATCTTCTTTCTGGAGTGAATAGAGTTAACAAATACGTCGTTATCGTCTGACGTCCCTCTTCTTCCGCATCCTTGTCCATTTGCTTGAACACGTCAATAATATCCCCGTCTGGCCAGTTTCTCAGCATTCCAACCGCTGCATCCGGAGGCATATTCGCGACTTTGTTGGCCATGACTTTGATTTTATTTTTCCTGGAATTCGCTTCCTCTTCTTTTTCCTTGACTTCTTTTTCTTTTTGCCTGATTCCGAGTTTTATCTGTTCCAGCTTTTCGCTTTCAGCTTCTAGCTTTTCCTTTTCCAGCATGAGAGATTTTCGTATATTCTCAACCTCTTCGATTTCTTCTGCTAGCCTCTCCTTACTCTTTTTCAATTCGATCTTTTCTACTTCGGTAGGGGATTCTTCGTCCTGGTTAACTAAAGAAGGCTTTTTTGCAAGAAACGGAAAAATTTCATCCGCGTTGATAACCTGAAAATAATCGAAAACAAAAAAACCGATAGAAATTAAAAATAAAATTAAAACTAATAAGTAAAAAGCTCTGGCCTTTTCAGTAATTCCTTTCATAATAATCTACTCCTTTAATTCATTTCTCACATTTTTAATTTTTTCATCCAGCCTGGATATTTTTCGATGAAGCTCATTCACATTGGAGTTCAGCGATAAAAGAGACTTCCGCAATGACTCCTCTTCGGTTAGATTTTTTTCGAGTAGCTTGCGAAATGCCCCGCGAATCCCGGACAACTCAGGTGAATCTGTCGTAGAGTTTCTGTAATTCGGTCGACTCTTTTTTTGTGAACTCACGTTCAAAATCTTCTGGCTCTTCTGATTCAGGTCGAATAAGACTGACAAATTCGGCTTCCCTATCTCCATTCCGTTTTCTCCTCGAAGCGCTTATTAAATTAAACTCTTCTATTTCATTCCGCTCAATTTTAGACAGCAAATCATTGTATTCTTTTAATTTCTTTTCTTTGAGTATTTCAAGAATCCTCACATGCTTTCTTGCTTCAAAAACCTCTTCTCTGGCCTTGTTTAAAACCGGATTTTGCTTTTCAATTTCCAGCATATAATTTTCGTTCTCAATGTACAAGCGTTTTATATATGCGTCAAAAGCCCGAAATCCGCTTAAATCCACCCCTGCCTGAATCGTCTCATTCAGCTTCGTCCTCGATAATTCAATCTCTCCTTCATTCTCCAAAATCCGGGCTTTGTATGAATTTATCAAGCTGACAATTTCAGCTAACGCACGAATTTTCTCGTCGAGCTTCATTGTCCGTAATTTCAAAACCGTTTCCAGTTTAAATCTAAACTTCTTCAAAATGCCTCTTCCTTATGCTCCTGGAATATATTTTTTAATGAAGACAATGTCGCCGGGTAAACGCTTCTTTCTTCGATTTTCTGCTTCAAGAATTCATCAATGAGATCTTTTTTCTCGATTGCTACGTCCGTCTTCGGGTCAGAACCTTTGACGTATGCATTGAGCTTAATCAGCTCTTCACTGTTTTCATAAATAGACACCAGCTCCCTTACGACTCCGGCAAGCATGAGTTGCTCCTCAGAAACAATCCTGGGCATTACTCTAGAAATGGACGCCGGAATATCAATTGCAGGGTAGTGATTTTTTTCCGCAAGTTTTCTAGTCAAAACAATATGTCCGTCGAGTAACCCTCTGACTGCGTCGGCTATCGGATCATTCATTTCATCCGGCTCCGTTAATATCGTATAAAATGATGTAATTGTGCCTCCGGTTTTTGAGGTACCGGTTCTTTCGACAAGCTTCGCAAGTTTTGCAAATACACTCGGGCCGAACCCTCTGGTGATCACAGGCTCGCCGTATGACGCACCGATTTCCCTGTTAGCTTGCGCAAATCGAGTCAAGGAATCCATCAATAAATTCACATGAAGCCCCTTATCCCGAAAATACTCCGCGATAGATGTTGCAATTAATGCACTGTTTACCTGTTGCATCTTGGGGTTATCGGAGGTTGCAACTACAACTACAGATTTTTTCAAAGATTCTCGCCCAAGATCAACTTCCAGAAATTCATTCACTTCCTTTCCGCGCTCTCCGATGAGGGAGATCACATTCACATCTGCGTCTGTGTATCTTGCGATCATACCCAGTAAGCTGGACTTTCCTACGCCGGATCCCGAAAAAATTCCAATTCTCTGCCCTCTGCCGACCGTGAGGATTCCGTCTATCGCACGAACTCCAGTTGACAGAATATTTTTAATCAGCGGCCTTTCCAGAGGGTTTGCAACATCATTGTCGGGCAACCTCTCCTCATTGGTGAAAATAAGCCCCTTGCCATCAATCGGCTTGCCTGCCCCATTCAGAACTCTGCCCATAAGTTCGTCCCCCACGTTCACGGAAAGTTTTTTTCCTGATGAAAATACGAACGCTTTGGGGTAAACTCCCTCCACTTCACCAAAAGGCATTAAAGTATATTTGTGCCCGTCAAATCCGATGATCTCGCACTGCAAGTACCCTTTTCTGTCGAATTTTTCCACATCCATTATCTCGCCGATTCTGGAGTCAGGCGGCCCTTGAGAAAAAATCACGTTTCCTACAACTTCAACAACCTGACCGCTTTTGCGAATAGTTTCGGTCTTGTCGAGAACAATCTGATATTTGGAAAGAACATCGACTTTCTCTGTGAATTTTTTCTCAATCATGCCGGCTTATGTCTCATCAGGATTCGTGAAAGATATGTCGCATAACGCATCATTTTATATTGGTTCCGCGTTTCTGATTGCTTCTTCGATTTCTTTCAGCTGAGTACTAATCCGAGCGTCAATTGCGCCAACGTCGGTTTCGATAATTACCCCTCCACGATCTACCCGTGAGTCTTCGGAAATATTTACTTTGCGGAGAGACTCCATCATCTTGATAAGTTCATCCTTATGCGCTGCTGTTAATTCCAGGTCGGCAAAATTCACGCGTATATCCACCCTGTCCCTGTCTTTAATTCTCTTCAAAGCTTCGCGGATATTGTTCAGTACAATTTCTTTTCTTTCTATAATTTCATCTTTAATAACTTTTCTTGCGATGATCAGGATCATCTCTACCATCTGCTTTTCAGATGCCTTGATGATGTCTTCACGAATATCAATAGCCTTACCGACTATCGTACCTAACCGGTCGATAAGTCGCCTAACTTCCCCCTGGCCTTTTTTGAACCCGACTTCTCTGCCCGCATCGTATCCTTTTTGGTAAGCTTCGTGTTCGATCTCGGCAACCTTCATCTCGGCTTCCTTAATCATACGCTCGACTTCTAGTTTTGCGCGATCCATAATCTGATCGGCTTTTGCTTTTCCGGAATCTTCTTCGAGTTTAACTTTTTCTTTCGAATCCTGGATCATCTGGAAAGCACGAGTCTTTCCTTCTTCCTCTATTGCCTCGGCCTTTCTTCTGGCATCGTCGAGTAACTGCTTGACCTGCTCTTCCGTTTCCTGCCTGTATCTGTCCAGTTCCGCTTCGATTTCTTCAATCGACGGCCCCTGGTATTGTTCGATTACATTGCCTTCCTGATCTACTTCAAATTCTTCCGACTCTTCATCTCTGTGAAACTTCTTGTATTTATCAGGAATCGCGAGCTCCACCTGATCCTGAATGTCTGCAATTTGAACCGGTTTGAATACGAGTTTACTCATTTATCTGGACTTCCATAATTTAATCTTGCCCGAATCAACCGAAGAACGCAAAAACCCAAGTATCCCCTTTTGAGCCTCTTCGATTTCTGCTAAAGACACCGGCCCGATACAGTCCATCTCGCGTTGCACTTTTTTTTTAAACCAGTTGTCAATCGAAGAAAATATTTGGTCTTTCAGGGAATTATCTACTCCCTTCAACGCACAGGCAACTACAATCGGATGAAACTGCTCCAGAAATCCGGTTAGGGAATTACGTCCTATGTGCAATAGATCATTCATATCAAAATAATGCTCTGTTATATTTTCGGCAAATTCCGGATTTTTCTCTCGAATTTTGGAAATAAGATCACCGGAAATATTCGGGCTCACACGCGTAAGAAGGTCGGCAACTTTTCTCCCATTTCGGTTCTTGACACCCGGAGAGTTGCCTTTCTGAATCAGGCTTTTTTTAAAGCGCAAAAATCGCTCCAATTCATCCAGGTCAGCTTCGGAATAAAAATCCAATCCTTGTATTGCTTCGAGAATTTCTTCCCTGAAATCCTCCGAAAACTCTTCAAACAACAAAGAAGATTCATTCGGATCGGCATACGACATAACCAACGCGACAATTTTTGACGACTCTCCCAATGCTAGTTTAGAAAGCTCTTCCTTCTTCGCCGTTTTCAAATAGTCAATCGCGGATTCTTCTTTTTTAGAATCCCGGACTATTTTCTCGATTTCAGCCAGAACTTCCCTGGCAAAATCGGTGTTTTCATTTTTGCGGGAAGGTGAGCGTTCCTTGAAATAATTTCCAAATAATGAAAGAACTTTAGTTTCTTCTTCAACAGAAACAGATTCTGCCGAATCCAGCCCACGAAGCAGCTTTTCAATTTCTTCCGGCCTCAGATAAGAATAAACCTCCTTGGGGAGCGAGTCTCCAAGGATGCCTAGAAGAATGGCTGATTTATTTTTTACTTTTGTAGAATTGATTTTCAACCGCCTTCCTCTTCACTTAGCCAAGTTCTGAGAAGTTGTGCGACATCCTCCGGTTTTTCCTTGGACAGGTTGATTGCATTCTCAAGGAGTTCTCTCCGGAGTTTTTCATCCAGAGAAAGCTCTACTTCGGCTCCTCCCTCTTCCATCACTCGAAGAGCCGCCTCTCTCATCATCTGTTGTTGAGCGGCAAGTTCTTCTTCACGTAGCCTTCTTCTTCTTGCCATTTCTTTCTTGATGGTTCTATACAGTAGAACAACGAGTACGAGCACCATTAGGATTATTAATGAAGCAACGATCATGTTCCTGATCGCTCTTTGCCTTGCATACTCTGCATCCTCCTGAGCAAATTGAGCAGTTCGATCGCGGGGTATCGTAATCACGCTAATCTGGTCTCCTCTAGCCTTATCCAATGTCACTGCGGCTTCCAGATTTTTCTTAATAAGCCTCATCTCATCTTCGGTTACGGGATGGTAGGTCCTATCATATCCAGTACCATCAGCTTTTTCTTTTCTTGTCCAAACCCCGTCTATCACAACTGACAAGGAAACTTTTTCCACCTTCCAAGGTTGCTTTTGAACATCGCGCACTCGTCTATTGAATTCAAAGTTGTTGATGTTTTCATTTTTTGTATATTCCGCTTTTTGGTAGTCAGTGTCTTTGTAGCCTGGGGGAAGATTCGGTTCGGTTCCAGCGGGCCCGTCCGGTGTGAATCCCCTGCCTGCAAATTTTTCGGATGTCTCTTTTGAAGAAACTTTCAGGGAATACCCATCGACCAGTTTCAATTCGGAGTAAGGAGTATTTGGATCATCCGGAATTGCTACAACCGGCGACACGGAATTGTCCTTGTAAGATTCCTTGTCCCAGTTCAAAATGTATTCAAACCTAGTAATATCCACCCTGTCTTCCCCACCCAGACTCCATCGCAAAGTGTTACGGATATCAATCAATCGCTTAACTCTCTGCTCTTCCTCAATTCTCAGTTTTTCCTGAACTATCCGAAGCTCCAGTTTTTCTTTTTCGAGGTCCTCTTCAAAATCACTTACAATTTTTCCGTCCGCATCTGCCACACTTACATTTTCGGGTTTTAACTTCGGCACTGCCCTAGCGACAAGGTTAACAATACCTTTCACTTCTTTCTTAGAAAGAGACTCAACTCCGGGAATCAGATGGAGTATTACGGAGGCTTTTACCGGAGACTGATTGTTTTCAAAAAGCTCTGCCTCCGGGAATGCGATATTTACATCAGCCTTATCTATTGACCGGAGAGTCATGAGGGATTTTTCAATCGCTCCCTTTAACGCCCGATATTTTTTTATATCTTTATCAAATTGGGTTTCGGTGAATTTCTCAATATCGAAAAGCTCCCATCCCTGTACCCCCGCGGGAATCAGATTTTCCTGGGCAAGCTTCGTAATGATTTCCTGCCTTTTGTCCGGTTCAACGCTGATAATGGAAGTATCACTTGCCGAATACTTGAAGCCCATTGCATCCAGTTTTTTTGTGATTTCGGAAAAGTCCTTTGGCTGGAGGTCTTTGAAAAGCACTACAGAATTTTTTTGTAGTGAGACCGAGGACAATATAATCACAGCGACTATAATTGTGCCGAAAACCGACCCCAAAATGATCTTTTTGGTGTTGTCCAGCTTGCTGAATAAGGTTTTTAGTTGGTCTAATACTCGTTGTAATTGTTCAGGCATAAAATACCTCAGCTCGAAATTATGTGACATAATTGTATTAACGGCAAAATAGTACAAACTTTTTTTTAAATTTCCTGGATTTTTTTTCAAAAATATCAGTCGAACTGCAAAATTTAACTATATTTCGGTATAAGAAAAATGGGAGAAGCCCAGGTTATTTATGACAATGCCCACCCCATGCAATGCATAATCTGGACAATGCCCGCCCGTGCTTCGCATAATCTGGACAAACCCAGCCTTGCTTCGCATCAGCCCGACAATGCAAGAAAAGGACGATTTTATCGATTTTCTGCCAATAATTTTTTCCAAGATAGCACTTTTTGCGGTTGCGTCCCTTATTCAAGGGTGATAAAAGAATCGAGAGTGGCATTATAAGTTCTAAAAAAATTTCCGTGATTGCCGCAAATATTCGACCTGGAAATCGCTGGACATTAGCATAAATTATCCTTATAATCGGAACGATTGTTTTTTCAAAATACGATTTATTACAGGAGAAATTCGATGAATGGCCTGGAAAAAAAAACCATCCTCTTCGTTGAAGACGATGCAGTTCTTGCGACAACAATTGCCAAAATTCTGGATGCTTTCGGGTATGAAATCGTCATCGCAAATTCCGGAGAAGACGCAATAGAAATTTTCCACAGTACACATGGAATTCACCTGATTCTCATGGATATTAATCTGGGTGATGGCATAGATGGAGCACAAACCGCAAAAATTATTCTAAAGGAAAATGAAGTCCCGATAGTGTTCCTGTCCAATCACACAGAACCCGAAATCATAGAGAAAATGGAAAATGTCACATCGTATGGATTTATCATAAAAAATTCAAGCAGCACTATTCTGAATGCTTCTCTTAAAATGGCATTTAGGCTTTTTGAAAAAGAACAAAAAATGATTAAAGCCAAGAACAGGCTGGAATCTACTCTGGATGCTCTGCAGGAAAATGAAAAAAGATACCTCTCAATCATAGAAGATCAAACTGAAATGATCTGCAGATATCTCCCAAATGGAAAAATTACATTTGTGAACGATGCCTACATCCGTTACTTCGAAAAAAAGCGCCGAGATATTATCAATAACAACTTCATCCCAAATATTCCGGAGAACGACCTCAGGATGATCAATGAGAACCTGAAAAAAATCAGCCAAACTTCTCCTATCGTCGAATTTGAGCATCAGGTAATCATGCCGGACAATACTATCCGCTGGCAGCATTGGACACACAGAGGGATCTACTCCAACGACGGCAACATCGCAGAATTTCAGGCCGTTGGCATGGATATTACTGTACGGAAACTCGCAGAAGATAAAATCAAAATTTTACTCGAAGAAAAGGAGCATATACTAAAAGAAGTTCATCATCGCATCAAAAATAATATAAGTTCCGTCAGTTCTTTTTTATTTCTACAAACATTGAAACTGGATGACCCTAGAGCAGTCGAGGTTCTCCAAGATTCCCAAAGTAGGCTACAAAGCATGATGCTTCTTTATGACAAACTGTATCTTTCAGCGGATTTCACAAGTATGTCAATCCGGGAATACCTCACCCCTCTGGTAATGAATATTATTTTGAATTTTCCAAATAGCAATATTGTTAAAGTAGAGCAAAAGATTTCAGATATTGTTCTCGATGAAAGAAGATTGTCTTCGGTTGGAATCTTAATCAACGAACTTCTAACAAACGCGATGAAGCACGCTTTTCAGGGAAGAGATGAAGGGGAAATTCTAGTTACTGCCTCTCAAGATAGAGATAAAGTTTTCATTACCGTTCAAGACAATGGAGTCGGAATTCCGCAGGAAATTAATATTAAAAATTCTACCGGATTCGGACTCGAGCTTGTAGGCATGCTTACAAAGAAATTAAAAGGGGATATCCGAATTGAACGCAATGATGGAACCAAATTTATTCTAGAGTTTGAAAAGTAATAGTAAGGCCTATTCATTCTTCACTGATAAGTTTTTTTTGCTCTGTTTTTTCAGCGTTCGCGCTTTACGGTCTTTGTTTATACCGTATATGCCTATCCGCTCGAACAGTTTTTCTCGTTGCGATGTAGCTGTCCACCCTAACCGAAGTAATGTTCGGTGGAACTCCATTGTCGAAGAATTTTTCGCGGAGGATTTTGTCCCAACCAGCGAGGTCCAGGATCAAAAACAGGGTAAAAAGCGCCGTCCGGGAGATACCGAGCCATTTGGCGAGAAGACCGAATTCTAGCCAGTCGTCATTGGAGGGCCAGAAGTTTTTTTTGACGAGATTTTGCCCTTCGTCTTGGTAGGATGTCTTTACCTTGCTAGACTTAGCAAAGGTCTTCCAAAGCACTAATGGCCGGTAACGCTTCAGAAGATCATGAAAATAGGCCTCGCGTGAAATCTCCTCGGTTCGTGCTAAAAATATATCCAGAAACTTTTCCGGGATGAGTAAACTAGACTGAGTGCGTTCAAATTCAAGCGGTTTCATTTTTTTCACCTCTTGTCTTAAGGTAAAAAAAAATCGACTCTTAATGAAAAAAATTGATTTTTGAGAAAAAATCTTTGTCTTTTTGGGAAAAAGTTAGAGCATGTCTTAAAACTGGCTCTACTCCTCACCCAGCCCCTGCCGCAGCCAATCTTTGATGGTCTGGATAAACGCGCAGGAGGCTCGGTGAGGAGTGGTCCAAAACAATTTCAAAAGTTGGTTTTAGGGTACGTTCTTAATTGTTGCACCAAAAAATTATCTGAAAGAACTCGCTCACTGTAAAGAACCGGCCTACATATGAAATTCCTAGCTTCTCTGATAAAAAGCCTTTATTTTGAGGGCTTTTTTAGAATAATGGATAATTATTACAAGAAATTATGCCAACTCAGAAGATCAAAAAAGAAGAAGCGCTAAGATATCACTCGGATCGTCCAAAAGGCAAGATATCAGTTATATCAACGAAACCAACTATAAACGCGAATGACCTTTCCCTTGCCTATACTCCGGGGGTTGCTTACCCATGCCTTGAAATTCAAAAAGACCATGACCTCTCCTATGAATATACCAACAGAGGAAATCTGGTTGGGATAATTACAAACGGAACTGCGGTTCTTGGGCTTGGCGACATCGGAGCTGTTTCCGGGAAACCTGTAATGGAAGGCAAGGCTGTTTTATTCAAAAAATTTGCTGGGATCGATGTATTTGATATCGAATTAAACACTAAAGACCCGGACGAATTTATCCGCACTGTAAAGTTGATGGAGCCGACTTTTGGCGGGATCAATTTGGAGGATATAAAGGCTCCGGAATGTTTCCAGATAGAGCAGACCCTGATTGATACAATGAATATCCCTGTTTTTCATGATGACCAACACGGAACTTCGATCATTGTTACTGCGGCTTTAATCAATGCCCTCCATATAAATGGAAAAAATCCTTCAAATTTAAAAGTTGTAATCAGTGGGGCTGGTGCGGCTGCTATTGCAATTGCTCAGATGATTTGTCATATTGGAGTTCGCCCGGACCATATTTATCTTGTGGATACAAAGGGAGTTATCAACCATAAGAGAACGGATCTTAACGACGTTAAGAAATTATTCGTACGTCACACAGAGGAATCCACTTTAGAAGGAATCATGCAGAACGCTGATTTACTGATCGGTGTTTCGAATAAGGATATTGTGTCCAAGGAGATGGTCAGCAAGATGTCGAAAGATCCAATCATTTTTGCATTATCGAATCCTGATCCTGAAATCAGTTATAACGATGCAATTTCAGTAAGGAGTGACCTGATTATGGGAACAGGAAGAAGTGACTTCCCAAATCAGGTAAATAATCTCCTCGGCTTTCCATACATTTTCAGAGGTGCGTTAGACGTCAGAGCCAAGCAAATTACTCTGGAAATGAGACTTGCAGCATCTTTTGCTCTGGCTGATCTGGCGAGAGAGCATGTACCTGATGAAGTTACGGCGGCCTATTCCGGAGTCAAATTCGAATTCGGCAAAGAATACATCATTCCAAAACCTTTTGACAAAAGGACCCTATTCAAAGTCGCACCGGCAGTAGCAGAGGCTGCTGTTCGAAGTGGGGTTGCACGAATTCCTTATATTGGAAATGAAAAATACATCAAGCAACTCGAAAGAATTCACCGAGAATAAATTTAATGGAACACGACGGCAAATTTTTTTTCACTTCGAAAATTGGAAAAATCTTTAAATTTGGAGAATTTCTAGGTAACCTTGATTATCTCCGTTTTGAAGATGAGATCAAAGATGAAGAAGGAAGAGTTCTAGTTCAAGCCAAAAGGCCTTTAAAAGATACTATTCTGCAATCCCTTATCAATCGTGGGATGGATGATAAATTAACACTGAGGATTGAAAATACGGAAAATTTTGAATCTCATCTTATTTCATTAGCGATAAATAAAGCCGACAAACTGCTGGGGCTTGGCTCCTACTCCTTTCCGGCTCATCTTTTGAAATCGACCGAAGTAGATATGCATAGAGTCATTCGGGGTTCAATGAAAAATAAATTTTTTTTAGGATTTATTACTCTCTCCATGCTCAATCAAGTTCTAGCATTAGATCATCTTTTTGAGATAGCATTGACGAGCGTTGGCATATTCGCATCCCAGAAAAAGGGAAATGCTTCCTATTCCGACCTAATGCACTTATTTCAGGCAGGAATGCTCCATGATTTTACAACGATGGATTCTATTCATTGGGAAGAAGAGGAAATTTTCGGTGGGGAATCCAACCATGATATTCTTTCAGCCAGTGAAGTTGGAAGAAAGGAAATTGCCCAAGAAGTATCCAGAATTATAGATGGCCACAACAGGCTCGAACTTCGGTATCTCAACGCGAGCAAAAGCGATCCTTGGTATTCTGATCCTGTGGAATTGTCCAAAATTGTGCTTAAGATTGTCGAATATTTTTGTTATCAGAAAAGGCTATTGGCCAATGAGGAATCATCCACTCAAAAGATTATGTATGACATTTCTCTTAACGCCCAGAAAGGTTATTTTCCGAATCCCATCATCAGTTCTTTCATAGGATTTTTCGTTAAGTACGAAGAATTTTTTCAGTACGGATCGGAAATCGGAAAAGTGGAAAATAAATGCCCACACGGTAAATTTGCCCTCGCCTATCCAAAACCAAAATCCACTCAGGTGGTTTGCAAGAATCCGGAAATCCCATGCGAATTCAGACTCGCTTCTCAGCCAATCAAAGTAGTGACGATTGAGAACGAAAAACATAAATCCAGATTGAGCGATTTTTTAGAACCGGGTTGGTATGAAAAATGTGCATTTTCAAACGATCTACCCGCACCTCCAAACGACATTTAGAATTTCGAGTAAGCTGAAAAGACAGCTGCGGCAGCTTTTTCCCAGGAAAACCTTTTCACATTCGATAATCCCTTCTTGACATATTTTTTTCTGGAAGCCTCGCTCTTCGTTACCTGCCGGAATACCTCCAAAAAATTCTCCCGGTCTGTGGGGTCGAAATAATAGGTGCTGTCCCGCAAAATCTCCGGAAGAACGGATGCGTTAGACGAAATCACTGGACACCCGGTAGCCTGGGCTTCAACGACCGGAAATCCGAATCCTTCATAAAGCGAAGGGTAAATGAATAAATATGCCCCAGAGTAGAGTAAAGGAAGCTCCTTTCCTTCGATTTGCGGAAAAATCACGATTTTATTTTCCGGATTGTCCAGTTCTTCTCGTAAATATTCCGGGGGTTTACCTCCCGCGCCAGCAATCACTAGAGGAGGAGAGTTTTTTTTATTTCTCCATATTTCATTAAGTGCATGAATCAAAAATTTCACATTTTTATGCTCTTTCCCTATTCCGATTGTCAGGAAGTACTTTTCCGGAAGCGAAAATTTTTTTCGGAATGAAAGAATATTTTTCTTGGCTTGAGGTTGAAATAATTTCGTATCTACTCCATTATAGATTACCTGAATTTTTTCTCTTGAAAAGGAAAAGCAGTCTACCAGATCCTTTTTTGTAAGCTCCGACACGGCAATTACTTTCTTTGCAAACTTCGATATGAACCAAAGCATGCCTTTCAGATAAATCTGCTTCGCCAGACTATTGTGGTATTGTTTCATTTTGAATGGAATCACATCGTGTATGGTTACGATACATTTTCTGATAAACAATAGAGGGATGTTAAAATGAGGGATGTCCAGTATATCCATTTCGCTCATTTTGTAGTGTCCAAGAAGTTCCCGGATCCCGTAAATTTTTGCTTTGTGTTCGATGATTGTTGCGTGGCCAGAAAATTTTTGGAGTCTTTTGGGATCGCCAAATAAATAAATTTCGTATATTTTGTTGTTTTCAAGTAGCGCGCTCACCAAAGAATCGATTCGTGTGCCGATTCCTGAGTGCCCAATCATTCTACAATCAATCCCGATTTTTCTTTGCATTATTCTTTATTTTAAATAGGATAAAACTAGTGAAGAAAATTTTTCTTATTTTTCCAATTCTACCGTTGTTTTTTTCCTGTATGAATGACAAGCCTATGTACTATAGTTTCGAGGAATCCAACTCCAAAATAATAAAAGCGTTTGCGGCAAAGGATTCCGCTTGCGGAACCCGTCATAACATTACGAGCTTCATGCCTGGCAGGAGCCGAAAAGTTGACATTGATACATGTGTTAAGGTAATAATGGCGCTAGATTGCAATAGCTGGAAGTCGTCAGATCCAACTCCAATTCAGTGCAAGAATATGGAGTATCGGGTCAAATAAGAACGGATTTCTAACTATTCATGAATGGACCCCTTCAATTCTCGGAAATTATACTTTTCACTTCTCTCGTTATTGCCTGCTTTTCTTTTTTACTTCTACTGTTCAATATTTCCTTTCGTGAAAATTTACTGAGAAAAATAAAAATCAACAATAGCCCCCATCCCCCCAAAAAAGAAAAACTCTCCATAGTTGAGGTGTTTGATTATCTCGGTACAAAAATTATGCAGGAAGAAGGCAAATACACCGTAAACGAAAATGGAATCGTAAAAACATTTCCTTCATGGGAAAAGCTTCCGCAGAAGTATCAAAAAATGGTGAAGGAGCTGGACAAAAGGTCGGATCCGATGCAGAATAAAAATGCGGATGGATTTTTTATGGAAGTAATAAACGGGATCTATTATGTTACAATGCCAAACGGTAAAAAGAAAAGATACAACAGCTTAAAAGATATTCCAGTGAGAATCAGAAAACTAATTGGAAAATAATTGCTCCCCGAAATTACTCTTCCGGTTTTTCAAAAAGGCTTTTTCCTATTCGGAATGTCCAAAGTAAAAAAGCCAGAATGTATAGCAGTGAAGCATAGGCCAGGTGAGAGAAAGTTCTTCCCGGAAGGAAGAATGCAGATGCTCTGGTAAACGCCGCAATCGCCAACAATACGGCAATGACTACAAAAATATTCGATGTCCTTTCAATCGCTAGGTCAACTCCGCCGTGCGACAGTACAACTCTCGACATGATAGAAGTGATAAAAAGACTAACGCCCGAAATAAAATAAATGTGCGCGTAGTGCGCAGAATTTTTCAATCCGAACGCATGGCCCAAAAGCCCGATTAAAAACATCCACATAGAAATATACAGAACCTTGGAAAGTTTCCCGGGAAAGCTTTTGTATTCCAAAACATGGAAGTATCTTACAAACCAGAAAGACAGCGCCCCAAGCCTAGCCGCCCGGCAGATCACAGGAACAAAAGTAAATTCGGGAAAAAATAATCCGGTCACTTCAACCAGAAATGCTACCCCAAAAGTTCCAATGACAACTAACGTATGCTTTGTTGGGATAGATTCGGCTCTCTGCATCCAGGCCATTCTGCTCTGCGGGTTTTGAATCTGAGTGACAGGAATAATCAACTTGGTTCCGATTCCGATGATTACTAGGGGAAGCATTCCGTAGAATATGAGATATTTTCCGGCAACAAACGTTTCATTTTTCAGAAATAGGCTGATTAGAATAAAAAACGACCCAATCGCTCCGAGGCAAAGTCCTGTCAAAAAAACTTGCAAATATCCCGGAAATTTAAAGCTAGATGCCCTGTATCTGCTAGCCGTGAAAAAAAACAGCGAGAAGAAAAACAAAAAGCTGAAAAGATAGAAAAATATCGGGTAATCGTATAAAAAAAAGAATATAAATAATGAGAGATAAGTAGAAAATAAAATTCCTACGAGGACTGGCCTCATCGGCTTCGTCGCCGTAAACCTGGGTATCGCCGTTAGAGTGAACCCAGCAATAATCGGGGACAAAAATAGATTGAACAAGATCAAAATATGTTCCTGAACCGGGTAACTATTCCTTGGAAGGAAAAAAAGAATTTCCGGAGTCAAAAAAGAAAATCTTTCCTGTATGAGCCAAGTCGGCAACCAGATTCCCGCACCAATCAAGGCCCCTAATATTCCAAGCGGAAAAAATATCCTATAGGGCTCTTCCAGTCTATTTAAAAATTTTCCCATGTTCTCACAACGTTATTCAAATTAAAAATAAAAGTAATTGATCTATATCAAATGCAGAAAATTAATTCAATGTTTCTGTCTCAACTAAAATCTTGTATTTTCCATCCCTGTTGGCGATGGACCCTTCATCCTCAAGCGACTTCAAGCTTCTGCTGAGAGTTTCGGGAGTTGTTCCCAAAATTAGTGCAAGGTGCTTTTTCTGGATTGGAATTCCGATAAAACCATTTTTCCCGCCGGTCTCTTCCAAAAATAAAAGCAATCTCTGTTTCACATCATTCAGCATCAGAGAAGTGAGTCTTTGTTTCAGCATAAAAATCATTTCAACGATCAAGGAAGAGAATTCAAAAAGAAACCCGGAGTCTTTGAGCAAAAGCTTTTTGAAAAGTTCTTTATCAAAAAAGCTTAACGAACCTTCGTCAATTGCCTCGCAGGATGCTGGATAATGAGAGATTTCCTGAAACAAATGGGGAGCGGCAATAATCCCTCCCTGAGAGCAGATATGCAAGATGGCTTCTTTCCCCTCGTAATTGATATTGTACAATTTGAATCTGCCGGATTCTACTACATAAAACCCCCTGAATTCATCGTGCTCATGAAATACGATTTGTTCTGGGTGAAATTTTTTTTGTATCAGGATTTTTTTTACATCTTCTTTTAAGTGATCCGGAATGATATCCCAGAATTGCTTTGATTTGATATGAACCATGTGCGATCCAATTGCTCCTGATTACATTATTAATAATACGATTAAAATTGATAATCAAAAACATATGGATCGAATATTTTATTTTAAACTCGGCAAACCGGAGAGCAAATCTCGGACTATTTTCTTTTGATGAATTTTCCGAGTTCCAACCCCAAAAATGGAACCAGCGAGAAAATGAGGCATATTCCAGTTTCAAAACCGGAGAGTTTTGTTAAATGAAAAATCTCGCGAAAAAAAGGAATATAAAGAATTGAGAATTGCAATGCCAAATTCAAAATTATAGTTCCTGCAAGAAACCTGTTCCCGGATAGGCCGAAACGAAATGCGGATACTGACTCGCTACGAACCGAAATTGCGATAAAAGTCTGGCTTATGCAAAGTACCGTAAAAACCATTGTCTGAGAACCCTGGATTTCATTCAGAATCGCAAACGCCTGAATTCCGAGGCAGGCCCCTCCGATCAGAATACCTGTATACAATATAGAATACCCCATCCCCCCGGAAAAAATTCCTGAATCCGTTCTCCTTGGAGGCCTTGTCATTATATCCGACTCTTCCCTTTCTATAGATAGCGCAAGGCCCGGCAGACCATCGGTGACCAGATTCACCCATAGAATGTGGATTGGAGCGAGGGGAATAGGCATCCCCAGAAATGGAGCGAGAAATATTGTCCAAATCTCCCCGCTGTTTCCACTCATTACGAAGTAGATGAATTTTTTTATGTTATCAAAAATCTTTCTGCCTTCTTTTACTGCTTTTACGATTGTTGCGAAATTATCATCCAATAAAATCATGTGGGCTGCTTCCTTGGACACATCGGTTCCGGTAATCCCCATTGCAATTCCGATATTCGCCATTTTTAATGCAGGAGCGTCATTCACTCCGTCTCCGGTCATAGCTACGAATTCTTTTTTTCCTTGGAGCGCTTTTACAATCTGCAATTTTTGTTCAGGAGAAACCCTCGCATAAACTTTTATTTTTCCGATAATCTCTAAAAATTCTTCCTCTGCAAGATTACTCAACTCTTGGCCTGACAACAACTTGTCATCAGGATGTTTCAGGATTCCAACCTCGGTTGCAATTGCACGCGCGGTTTCCGGGTGATCGCCCGTGATCATTACCGGGATTATTCCGGCTCTCGCGCACTCTTCTACCGCATGGATCGCCTCAGGCCTCGGAGGATCGATTAGCCCCGCAATCCCCAAAAAGGTTAAATCATTTTCTAAATTTTCCGACGAAGGCTGTATGGGTATTTCATTTATGATTTTGTATCCGTATGCCAAAACACGCAAACCCTTTCGGGACATCTCCAAACTTTGGGATTCGATTTCTTCAACGGAAATATTTTTGCACGAAGGAACCACCGACTCAACAGCTCCTTTTACAAAAACATAAATTTTTCCATCTACTAGATTTACCGTGGCCATTTTTTTTCGGTTGGAATCAAATGGAACCTCAGCCAATCGAGGGTAATCGCCTTCCACAAAACCGTCATGGTTGTAAGCATACTCTGCCAAAGCAGTTTCCGTCGGGTCTCCTCTCCAGCTTCCATCGGGAAGAATTTCCGCGTCATGATTCAGAGCCATGCCCAAAAGAAAAAGCCTCTTCTCTGTGGATTCTTTATTTCCAGGCAGATAGGTATCTCTCACAGACATTTTATTCTGGGTAATTGTTCCAGTCTTATCCGAACATATATAGGTTACAGAACCCAGGGTTTCAACGGCTGAAAGTTTCCTGACAAGGGCATTCAATCGAACCATTCTGGAAGCGCCAAGCGCAAGGGTAATTGTAAGCACTGCGGGAAGAGCTTCCGGAATTGCCGCAACCGCGAGGGAAATTGCAGTCATAAACATGGGAATAAAACTCTCCCCCCTTCCTAATCCGGCGAGAAGCAAAACCAGGCAAATCCCTATCACTACAAAGGATATTTTTTTTCCGAAGTCACTCAGCCTTGCTTGAAGAGGAGAAGGCGCTTCTTTCTCCTGCAGCATTCTGGCGATTGATCCGATCTGGGTATTCATTCCGGTCTCAACGACCACCCCTATTCCTCTCCCGTAGGTAGCCACTGTCCCCCTAAATGCAAGATTATGAAGATCGCCCAAAAATAAATTTTCACCCGAAGATCCCTGATGAATCCGAATATCCTTTTCCACCGGAACGGATTCTCCGGTAAGAGAAGACTCATCCACTTTCAAAGAAAATGTTTCGATTAATCTCAAATCCGCAGGAATCAGATTGCCCGCTTCAACTCGGACTATATCGCCTGGCACGATTTCTCTTGCAGGAATCATCTGAAACTCTCCGTCTCTCAAAATCATGGAATTCTGTGCTGATATTCTTTTCAGGGCATCCATTGCTTTTTCTGCCCGAAATTCCTGGACAAAGCCTATAATTGCGTTTAACAAAACAATTATCAGGATTACAATTGAGTCTGCAATCTCTCCAACAATCCCGGAAATTAACGCAGCTCCAAGTAAAATCAGAATCATGAAATCGGTAAACTGGGATAAAAAGACAAAAAAAACAGATTTTTTCTTCTTCTCATATAGAACATTGAACCCGAATTTTTCTTCCCGTGATCGGGCTTCGAAGCTGCTTAATCCTTTTCCGGTTGTCTCTAAAAGTTCAAGAGCTTCATCGATTGATAAAGAGTGCCATTTCATCCAGTATACGAATCTATACTATCCGAATTTTTTGCAAGTTTTATAGTTTACAACAAAATAAAGAATACGTTTAACATAAAAAACGGATCAAAATGATTAATTTTAAGAAGAAAGTATTTCCCTGTTTCTTGATTTTTTGTTTTTGGATAACTCCATTATTAGTTCATGCAGAAAATTTCAAGATTTACAAAGTTAAAGAAAAAGACACTCTTACCAAAATTTCAAAGGAGCAGCTGAACGACCCTAAAAAATGGCGCGAGTTCCTAAAGTTTAATAAAATTGACAACCCGAATCTCATAAAGCCAGGGTTGGAATTGAAAATTCCCGATAGCCTGGCAAAAAAATCTCCGGAAAATAATCCTATCGCGAAAATTGACAAGCTTACTGGAAATGCAACAATACAATCAAAGGAAGGAGTTCTCAATGCAAAAATCGGCGCCCTTCTACATTTTGGAGAGATCGTTACAACCGAAGCCCAGTCCGCTGTCGAAATCAATTACTTCGGTGACCCAGAAGTAATTATAAATCTAAAACAAAACTCATCTTTAAAAATCAAACAGAACAAAATTAAAACTTCCGAGTTAAGTTTCGGAGAGGCGCTATTTTTTGTATTCCGAAAGAAAACGGGAGACGACACTGTGTTTACAGTAACCACTCCAAGCGCGAATGCAGGAGTGCGTGGAACTGTTTTTGGAGTTTCTTCCGACAAAGAAGAAACCTCGAAGTATTCCTGCCTGTCGGGAACTGTTGACGTTTCAGCTCAAGGAAAGACAGTCAAATTGATTACCGGATATGGAACCATTGTAAAAAAAGGCGAGGCACCGATGGAACCGTTCCTATTACCGGGTGAAATAAAGGTTAAGACCCCAGAAAAATGAAGATTGCCATCTTTCACTTCTCTTTTGCAGTCATCCTGCTTGTCGCCACGGGCCCCATTTTTCCACAAAATAAATTTGCTCAAATCGAGTGGGAAAAAGATGATCGCTCTGAAAAATATCTTTTACAAATTTCAAAGGACAAAAATTTTTTTGAAATCGTTCACGAACAAATCACAAAAGAAAACTCCATCCATCTTCCACTCAACGATAAAATTACGGAAAATCTTTTCGGGCGTGTCGCAGGAATTGGAAAATACGAAATCCTCGGTATATTTTCAAAACCATTTCTCATAAAAGTTATGATGACCGAAAAAAGTCCACCTCCACCAGTGGAGGAAAAAAAGGAAGTTAAGGAAGAAAAAAAACTGGATGTTTATTTCAACGATAATAGGCCGTTTGTTTCCAACCGGATCGGTTTTTCTTTACAGACAGGAGATAATGGAAGTGGGATAGGAACGACATTTTACAAATTGAACGATGGCAACTGGCAGAAATACGATGGCACATTTTATTTTCCGAAAGAAGGTAGAAATATTATAGCCTATTACTCAGTTGACCTGTCAGGAAATAAAGAACCGGTCAAGGAAGCGGAATTTTATCTGGACACTACCCCTCCCAAAATTTCCATTTTGCCCAAGAACATTTTCCACAGGAACGGATTTTTTTACTCAGGTAAAAACTCCTCTTTTCAAATCAGCGCATTGGATGAAGGAACCGATGTGAAATCGCTTGAATATTCTTTCAATGCAGACGGCCAGAATGAAAATAAATTCTTTCCGGTAAAAGAAAGCGAACTCGCAATTCCCGAAAATTATTCTAACAAAAAAATTTCATTGTTTGTCCGCGCAATCGACAATCTGGGAAATACATCAGAAAAACAATTCTTCTTTCATCATGACATGGAACCTCCGCAGATTGAAACGGACATTCCTGCCGGAAAAGAATATTTCAAACTTGGAGCAAAAATCAAAATAACTGCAATTGATTTCCAATCCGGTTTAAAGTGGATTAAATTTTCTTTGAATGGAAAACCGGAGGAATTTTATGCAGACTCGATAGAATTTCTCGAACCGGGAAAACAGCGAATCAATATCGTAGCGGAAGACAATTCAGGCAATATTTCTACGAAAGAAATTACTTCCGTGCAAGTTCTGGCTCCCAAAAATTTCAACATCAAAGTAAAGATGCCTTAGGCGGAAATAATTCTTACAAGCTTTCCCGCAATAGAAGAGGGAAATTCCTTTTCTATCGCGCTTCGCCTTACCCACTTTACTTCAGTCTCAGCAACGGAAAATTTTTCATCCACTTCAATTTCAGAAACTCTCAATGTGATGTTGTGGTGAGTGATCGAATGTTTTGCAACAGGGCTGAATTCTTTCCTTTTTTTAGAGTGAAATATCTCTGAAATACTTTTTTCGTTTGTATATCCTGTCGGAAGTTGATTCCCGATTATCAGATATGGGGGGGTAAAAATCGTCTTGAAAAACCGCCTTTTCTTATCTTTTAAAAGCAGAATTTTCTTTTGGCTCTTCAAAAGCAAAAAGTGCAACTCAAGAAAAACTTTTCTTTTGTCTTTTATTGCGACCGGAATAAGCATTTCTCTTCTATTCTTTCTGGACAGGCAGATTTCACTAAGCGGACAAGCCCCACACTCAGGATTTCTGCCACAGAGGGATGCACCAAGTTCCATCATCGCCTCGTTGTGGTCGCCTGGAAAATCCTCATTCAAAAACATATCCGCAAACTCCTGAAGCTTTTTCGCCGACTCTTGAGACTGAACCGGCTTTTCGAAAAGAAAAATCCTTGCAATCACTCTCTTCACATTTCCGTCCAGCACAGCATGCTGTTTTCCAAATGCGATAGACGAAATAGCTCTGGCAGTATACGGGCCAATCCCCGGAATTTCCAAAAGACTTTTCAATTGGGAAGGCATCACCCCGCCAAATTTCTCCACTACGAATTCTGCCCCTTTCTTCAGGTTTAGCGCTCTGGAATAATATCCAAGCCCTCTCCAGGACGAAAGCACGTCCTCATCCCTAGAATTCGCCAGAGACTGGATATCCGGAAATTTCTTGATAAATTTTTCGTACAGCGGAAGAACCGAGTTCATTCTTGTTTGCTGCAACATTACTTCGCTCACCCAGATTAGATAAGGATTCTTACTATTTCGAAAAGGTAAATCCCTCTTATTTTGCCTGAACCAATTGAGGAGTTCGGCTTTGGCATGCAATATTTTGAGGTTGGACTGGCCTGAGAAATTTACTTTACCCAATTACGCCTAACGCACATTCTCCAGGAAATACTCCACGTCTTCGTGCTTCGCAAATACGGATATTATATCCTTTGACCGAAAAGGAAGGGTCTTCGAGGGAATTCCCAGGACTTCCTGAATCATGTCGTCATTCCTCCTTTTTGCTTTCGGATTAGCTCTGTATCTTTTCACGGTTATCAAATGCAGATTGTAATTTTCTTTCAAACCGACCTCTTCAATAGTTTTTCCTACAAAAAATTCAGGAATAATAACATCGGAAATTCTATACTCATCGGAAATAATTGTGTTTCCTTTGATGTTGGAATAACCAAATTGCTCGCCCATATTCTTTGCTGCATTTTCCTCGGGATTAAAAATATTGGTGATTCCGAGCATTTTTAAGATCCTGACATGCAGATCCGTCTGGTATCTTGCATGAATTTCTTTCGCTCCGATTCTTTTCAGTGCATCGGCGGTAATTATCAAAGTTTCAAAATCATCGGCAACTGCAAGAATTACGGAATCCATTTCATCTAGCCCTTGGGATTTTAACGCGTCCGCCTCGGTTGAATCCAGACAGACCGCATTCGTACAATCATTTCGGATATCATGAATAACTTCTTCGTCTTTATCGATTGCCATCACTTCGTGCCCCTCTAAAAATAGATATTTCACAAGGTGCTTTCCAAAATCTCCGAGGCCGATTACCGCTATTCTATTTTTTTTCACGACTTTTGAAATCTACCGAATAACAAAAACAATAACGATTGAAATAGAATTACAAATCCCCAGATTAAGTTAATATTGTAGCCAAGGCTGGTTTGAACGTATATATCCGATGAATTTGTGAAAGCCCCGTAGGACACAAGGATGATCCCTACAAGAAAGAAAAAAGAAGATAAAAAAAACGGCAGATTCAACATAGTTTACGAGTTTAAAAGATTCAGAATAGAATTCAAGCAATAACTCAATTTGCAACGCCGGCCTTCTTCTGCTTTATTTGCAAAAATCGGCCACTAGGGAGAAGCTTTTTTTAGTTCCAATTTCCAATAATCTACAGTTTCTCCGGTTCCGGACTTAAACGGGAAAGCAATCCATCCATAATACTTACCATCGATTTGAGAAAATTGAACTTTATTTTCAGCGACAAGCTTCGCATCATACAAATACGCCTGAAACTGATGGACAATTTCAATGCCTCCGATTTTCCCATGGCCCGGAACTACAACCTTTGGCTGAAACTCGCTCAGAGCTTCGTTTTGCCTCAGAAAATAATTTTTGATAATCGAGCCGTTTTTAGATTTCAGAAACGGGTGCATCCCGTTCATCAGAATATCACCGAAGAAAAGCATCTTTCGATTTTTGAAAAACACAATTACATCCTGATGAGTATGGGCCTGGCCGACATTTTTTATGACTACGGTTTCATCCCCAATCGGAATTTCCTGCGTGCCTTTAACCCATTCAGTGGGAAGCCCTTCGGCTCCATTTTCCTCTACCCACTGTTCTTTCGAATACGCTCCGGCTATAATCCTTGCCTCTTTGTAAAGTGAATTTCCGTCGGCATGATCTCTGTGAAGATGGGTATTCACAAGAATGATAGGCTTTTTACCCGCTTTCATCTTTACGAACTCAAACAGTTTTGATTTTCCAGACATGATTTTTGAATCGATCACCAGAACTTCTTTTTCTCCGACAAGTATTGCAGAATTTCCTCCACCACCAAAAATAAGAGTAAGATTTTTGTCGTATTCTACAACATCGAATTTACTCATCTCGCTGATGAACGGATAAATTTTTACGGCTGCAACCGAGAGAAAAAGCAAAACAGCCAAACCTGCCCCAACAAAAAATTTCTTTAGCATAGAAAACTCCTTATTCCTTTATTCCTAACAATTTCCGTGCATTCAAAAAATATATCTTATCCTCGATTTCTTTCCCCAGATGAAATTTTTTTATTCCCGCCAACTGCTCTTCATAATCGTATGGAATATTCGGAAAATCCGAACCGAATAAAATTTTGTCCTGGTATTTCACAAAAAAATCTTTTCCGGGACAATTGTGTTCGAACACAATTGTGTGGACACAATTCATTGCAGTATCGAAAAACACATTTTCAAAATCGTCGCAAATTCTGTTATAATCGCCGTATTCAAACGCCCCGCAATGAGCGATAACCGTTTTCAATTTAGGAAACTCTTTTAGAATTTTTCGAAGCCTGGCAGCTCCGTCGAATTGAGTATATACAGGCCCGGACCCTGGATGACAGACAAGAACTTTTCCCAAAGACTCCATAATTTCGTAAGCCGGATAAAAACGAATATCATCCAACTCCTCGCGTGAAACAAAAGGGTGCAGTTTGATTCCGAAAAAATTCCACTCCTCAAAAATCCTTTTTGCAACCCGGCTAACATTTCCGTCTCCGGCAAAAATCGTTCCGAAGGGAATCAACTGCGGATTCGAAATTGCCGCCTCCCGGATATACTGATTCAGAATTTCAGCAACCCCGGCCTTATGGGCATAAACAAGGGTTGCAAACCGCCTAACGTCTTTTTTTCCCAGAGCCTGAACGATTTCCTTACCGTGAAGTTTGTAGTTGATTTTCCACAATCCGTTTGTATGCGTTTCAAAATATTTCCAGATAGCTCTGAACAAGGGCTTCGGAAAGTAATGAACGTGAATATCGATGACCATGCGAACAAGCCTTCAATCTACCAAAATCCGAAGAGCTGCAAGCGATAGGATGAGGGATAAAATTCAGCTCCCATCGGAAATAGAATTTATTTACTCGCTTTCCGTTCGGGTCGAATCAGCTTCAATTTCTCATCCAGAAGACCCACCAAAAGCACATCACCAGACTCGGACACTTTCAACAAACCGAACTTGGCTTTCTCGAAATATTCTCCGTCACCCTCTTGGAAAAAAAACGATTCAGCTCCTAGGTTCACCCTGAAATTTCTTTTCCGAAACCGGATTTTTTTTTCTCCCTCACCTTCCCTGCCTTCGAGATCCGTAAATCTGGAAAACTGGTGAATGCCTTTGTCGTCTTTTTTTGCAAAAATATATCCGTCTGAAATATTTTTTGAATTAGATACCTTAGTAGTAATTGCATAACGTATATTCATGTAATCCCCTTGAATCAGTGATCTAGGGTCAACCGGAGCAAGTGCAAGAATTACGGACTCGGAACTATTCAGCATTTTCTCTTTTTGGAAAACTGAAGTTAACGCAATCCCTATAAAAATTATCGCATTCAATAAAATGAGCAGTCTGGTTTTCATATCTTCTTTTCTTCCAAAAATACCGTTCGAAGCAAGATAAACCTGAACAACAACAAAAATATCCCGGAACCCATAAGAACGATCGATTTCACCAAAAGGGAAAGATTCAGATTATAGTAGTATCCGAAAAGAAATGCAATCAAAAAAAGAATTCCAATCCCGAATAACAACACGTCCTTTTTCGAAAAAGCGATGAGTAGAATCAATATCGCTGCGGGAATTCCCGGAGCAAATACTGAAATTGATCCTACGAGAAGAACAAAAAATATTCCTGCGCCGAACTCAGCTACATCGGGATAAGATTCTCTTCGAGAATCCAAACAGCTAAAGCCGAAATAAGACATACACAAAGTCAGGCCAACACCGGTAATGTACCAATAAGGGACCGGAAGAAATTGATTCATAATCACAAATGAAAAACCCAAAAGGCCCAAGAGGGAAAAAATCATTGCATACTGCAATGGCTTTTCAAACTCTAATAATATTTTCTTTGATAAAATCCATTCCTCTTTTTCAAAAGAAAAAACAACATATGCAGCCTGGAAAAAAATCAGAAAATGAATCAATATTTCAATCTTCCATTCCTTGAATAAAAAAGCCACAAGGAATGGAATGGAAACAACCGAAAGAAACTTTTGAAAAGCATCTTTGAAAAAAAGAAAAAGAACCAGCTCTAAAATTATAAATATGGCCAAATATTCCCATATCGCCAAATGATAGTATGGAAGCCCGATACCTATGCACCCTTGGCCGCTGAAATTAAACGCAAGGGATAGCTGGCTAAGAAAATCATTTTTACTGTAATGCCTGGATAGCGCAACTGCAACGGCAAGAAAAAGAACTCCAAATGGCAAAGCCCCTTGGTCTGATATCGCTTTCACCGAAAAAAGAAAAGTCAGAAATAATGCGCTAGACAACCACGCGCTTGCGCCAATAAACAACCGAATAAACCAAGGAGTATTTGCCTCCCGGTTTTCATCGCTGAAAAAATCATCAATTCCCTTCGGCAATTTCACGAGGCCTTGACTCTGCAAGATACTTAATGACTCTCTCCGGCTGAAAATTTCTTTATCAAATTTCATTTTTGTCTCGAATTCGAATAGCTATGGATTTTTTTTAACAGCACCACCGATATGGCAGCCTCTGTCATGACAAACGCGCTTAAGAATAAAAAATCGTGGGAATCCAGTTTCATGAACTTTGATATGCCGACCGTAATGATTACGATAAAACTCAAGAAAGACATAGCCGCAAGAAACAGATCCGGTGAAATAAAAATAATGTAATAGAATAACGCTACGAAAAAGGCAAGATAAATCACAGGGGCCGCATAATAATACCCGCGATAAATCCCGTCCATTCTCTCCGGATTTTCTAAAATAAAGGCGAGCGTCGCGATAGAAATACAAAAAATCGAAGCCAGGGCAAAAATCACGGATGCCCATCTTCTGGAAATTGCAAACTTTTTTTTATTGAACGAATATTCCCAGAAGGCAAAAGAAACGACATTGAGTACAAACAGCAATTCAATCAATCGAATATCGGAATCGTAAGAAGGCTGAATCCTCTGGCTCCAAAATAGCGTCAGAGTAAGATTGATTAGAAAGACCCAGAAGAATAGAAGATTCTCATCCTTTCCTAACACGGCAAATACCGTAACAAGGATTGTCCAAATTAAGAACAATTCATAAGCGTCGGCTCCAGTTTGATAGATCTGGCCGAAAACCGCAAAATAAATCCCGATCACGACCGACGAAAGAAAAAGAGAAATTTTTCCGACTGCGGATTCGCGGCCTTTTATAAACGCAATCGAAAAGAAAGACAGAAAAAGAAATTGCACAATCCCTAGCTTGGCGAATTTGTGAAGATCCTTCCAGTTGTAAGCAAAAAAGAAAATTACACCTACAATGAATAGCCCTGCGCCAAGAGAAAGCAGATAGTAATTGATAAAATGAACCCAGTCGTGAGAAGCAGGATTTAATCCTGCAAGCTTCTCTGATTTTTGAAAATTTTGCGACTCGAGAAATCCTTCTCTAACGAGGCCTCTCAGCCAGTTTGAATCTGCTTTTTGATTTCCGGAATTCAATTAATACCTCAGGGCTTTTTCAATAACCTCGTGCAAAGTCGCCTTTTCTTTTTCGGCAGATTCCGGCACGCTCAGAATCCTAGTAAGAGATAACAAATAATTTTCATCCACAACACGGCCACCAGTCCAGCTTCCCACCATACTTGTGGCAATATCAATTACATCCTGAAAATCGAGTACGCCCAGAGACTGAAGGATGACTGCAAATCCGACAGCACCTTCTGTGGGAATATAATTTTTGAAATTCGGAACTCTTGTTAAATCCACTCCATTGGGGAGTGCGCTGATTACATTATTCCACATTTCATCCACCATAGGCCCCATGTTTGTCATATTTATCAAAACCAGATGGACCGAGTTTTGCTTTCCGTGAGTTGCAATACACTCGTCGGCAAGTTGTCTGATTTTTTTCGCGTTGTCGCGGGTTACTGCGTCCCTTCCAAGAAAATTCAAGTGATACAAAAATTCTTCCAGTTTATCACCCTCAATCGTTCCTGCCAGAATCAGCTGATAAAGAGAAAAAATAAAATAATCGCTTTCGGTATTGTCTCCAAGCAAAACTTCCTTAGCATTTTTCGGCTGGTATATCCTGTCTTGAAGCAAAATAGATAACTTGTAAGTCAGCTGGTCAAATAAGCTCTGGTAAGAAGACCCCAAAAATTTTTTGATCCTTTCCATTGCAGGGGTGACTCCTTCCTGCAGAAAATCATCAATATTCAAAAGAGTGTGAAATACTTTGTCTATTACGCCCTTGATTGTTCCTTCGAGATATTTCAGGTGAAGAGATTCAGTCTCGATCTTATCCCTGCGTATTGTGGAAAATAAAGTGCGACGAAAAAAATGCGGACTTGCTGAAATAAAACAAAGCGGGGTATCTTTTGTTGACTTTCGAAGGCTTCTGTAAAACTCCGGCATTCCTGGAAGAGCAAGCTTTTGATCGGGGGTTTCAAATAACGCACTCAATTTTCCCTTCGCAGTTTCAATGTCGGTTGCAAGATAGGTCTGATCTATATCAGATGTGGTAATGAATTCCTGGTATTTTTCAGAAAGAATTCTGAGCTTTCCTTTTCCAACGATGGATCTGGCAATTTCGCTTTTTTCGTGGGAATTCAGATGGGCAATGTCCCTGGTATATTGCCTGTAGGAATCCAGCCCTTTGAAAATAACATGAAAAATATATTTCCCGGCTTTCATTTTCTGGGTTATTTCATAGCTGAAAAACCCGTCCTCATCTCCGCGAAACTCTTCCGACTCCAGGATTTTTTTGTTCTCGTTTTCGTCCCAGATTTCAATGATAAGTATCGGTTTACGAACCGGAGCTAAACTAAAATCGAGAAAAGGAGTAATCACTTTTTCCTGCCCGGCAAAAAGCCCAGTCACCAGATCCCAAAGACCTTCAGCCTTCATTAAATCGGTAATGCCGACGTCTACGATCTGACCGCGCACCATGGATTTATTTTCCCGTCCCAGAGAACCCCCACAAATAGCCAGTCTCTTCTTATCGGTAATTTTGGGTTGTTCGGTTTCTGTTGACTCGGTGCTTTGCGGTTCTTCCAATTCCATTCTCCGTAATTTTGGTGGTTCTTACAGCTCTTTTTTAGTGATTCTATTTTTATTCACAAAAAAAATACAATCCAAATAAAATTTTCGTATTATACATCCTGTTTTAGGTTTCCATCGGGTGAATAATCATCCAATAACCCGGTATTGCCCCGCCCCCAAATCATTAGGAATTCCTACAAATTTCACAAGAAAGTGCATTTTCCAAAAAACTACGAAAATTTTTCGCTATTTTTCTGTATTATTTCGGGGAATTAATGTTGACATTAGTGCATCGCACAACAAAATAGTCTTATATTTATAGTGCAATGCACAATAAATTGGAGGAAACAATGAAAAAAAGGCTAAAATTTATCGGAAGTATCCTGATCCTGCTGGTCGGGGTATTTCAATTACACCCAATTTTTACCACTACCTCAACCCTGAAGGAAAAAGAGCTGAAAGGCTATATTTCCTCAAAAAACAATAGGATAGTATCAACTGAAAAAGAAGAACTGGCCGCGACTATCCTGGAAGAATCTAAAAGACTGGAAATTCCCGCTCACCTGAGAATTGACGGAAAACCAGTAAATAAGGCAGCTTTCTTGACTGCGCTTATCCAGACGGAATCTGTATTCAAAAGAAAGGCAGTTTCTTACAAGAATGCAAAAGGGTATATGCAGCTAATGCCTGCAACCTACAAATGGATGAAAAATAAATCCGGCAAAAAGTATGACGAAGAGGCTATTTTTCTAGCAAAGGAGAATATCCCCTCTGGCGTTGATTACCTGAACCTTTTACTGGACGAATTTCAAGATCTGAGACTGGTTTGTCTGGCTTATAACGCCGGGCCTGGAGCCGTAAAAAGGGGAATCTTAATCGAATCCTACTACAAAAAAATCGTGTCCATTTACCGTGAAATCCAAACCCAGGAAAACGGAAAAATGGAAGAAGTCAGTCTAGCCTTGAACGATGACGACAACGCTTACGAAACTACTCTAAACAGGTTGTCCAGGTAAAGCCCTAACGGGGCGACCTGTATCTCGCGAAAACTCCGTCTATATCGGAACCATCGATTGCGGCGGAGTCTTTCGGAAACTTTAACCCGGAATCCGGGTTTGTTCTATCAGTGGCTGAGGTCAGCCGGATATATAAAAATCCATTTGACTTGATATCACTCGCAATAGATGCACTGCATCCGATTCCAAATACATTGCTCGAACTCAAATTATCAAGATCGAAACCGTCCCCCCCGGACCTTGACAGGTTATATATTTCGCTTCCGGTGAGTCTATTCGTTTCTTCATTATACAAAACCGGATTTTTTCCGGCAAAATTTTGCCATTTGGACGGATCATTGGAGTATTCAGTTTCGGTGGAGGCAGTGTAATCCGGCAAAAACCCGCAATAGTTTACATTGTCCCTGGATACTTCTACAATCATAGGATCCATGAACACCATACTGGGATTCCCGTTTATGTTGAACGGATTCTCGAATACGATAAAATCGATTCCGCTTCCGTTGGTTACTTTTTTATTTTTCCATTCCAGAACCATACTTGCCCCGATTCCGGTCTGGCTCAAAGAAAATACGTCTGTTGAACCGGAGCAGCACCCCCCTCCCCGCACACCGTTTAAGGCTCTACTTTTGTCGTAATAGCCCTCACCTGTGTGATTTGGTGCAGACACTACATTATCGGCCGCGTCCTCCGGAGGAAGCGTAACAGAATTCGTTGGAACACTGGCCTGCAATAAAGGCAGTAGAATAACACCTGAGTCGTTGTTCTTCTTTGGAGTCCTGTCCAAAACGCAATTGAATAAAAGTAACAGAGGCACAAGAACGACAATTCCCATTCTAAAAAGCACACACATACGATTATCCAATTGCATTCTATTCACTTGTTTACTGAGTTACTCTATCCAGTCTTGACCAGGGATTTGTAGCAGTCGCGCAAGTCTGGCCGGAACAGCAACCGGTAACTGACGGGTTGGTTTTGTCAGAATTGTCGGTCACTGCATTTGCAGCCGCCTGAGTTGCCTGGCCGTAGGTTATCGAGCAGTAATAAAACTGGTTATCACTTGTTCCGCGAGTCCAAACAATTTTATTGTATTTTCCCTTGTTTGAATCCGAATATCCATTCGGGCAGTTTCCCTGCTTCTCCGGATTTTGAGTGATCATAGTTTTTGTAGTGTTGTCAAAATCTATGATGATATAACAAGAGTTGTAACCGCCAAATGCAGAGGAATCATCTACCCAAGCGCCTAGAGTACCCTTTACCGCAGAAATCGTGGTGTAACTCGAAGTTGACACTGTACTTCCTGAATTAGCCTGCCATTTTCCATTCAGCTCAAGAAGTTTTGACTTTTCCGAAGAAATACCCAGTATGCCGACTAACGCATTGGTATCCGACTGATCTTTGTATTTTTCCACATCATTCTGACAGCCAAGTGCCAAGAACGAAGTAACCAAGAGCAGAATATTTACTGCTAGAAATTTGAAAATAGTTTTCATTTGTTTCTCCAATAGAATTTATCCGAGGAGAAAGATACAACTTTACAAAAGATCCTTCAAGTAGTAGCTCCAGTTGATAATAAAACGAGTCCTGAAACCAAATGTCTCTTGGTTTTTTAGACCAGCTCTGATTTTCTACTGGTTGGCCGCTTTCAAAAAGAAATCTATTACTAGAATATCCCCATTCCTCGAGAAATATTCCTGTAAAGAGGAGTATCTGGCTTATCTAGCCCACCCCACTTTATTTTGAAAGTGGTGCTGGGCCGGGTTCACAGTTGCGGGACAGCGAGGGAATTGCCTTTCGGCTCACCCAACTTCCTCCATTCGGACAAAGCCAATTTTTCCGGCACGGGAAAAATGTCAATCAAGAACCGATATTTTATGTTTGACGAATTTAGAAAAGGAACCGTTACTAAATATGTATTGATGCCCCGTTCTCTGAAACTAAATTTTTTTGTTTTTGTATTTTTCTTTTTATTCTTACACCTGATATCAGAATTTTTGGGACTAATGCTCACTGATTATGTAGAAAGAACATCATTTATCTGGAATGAGATTTCCAGACGAGAAATCCCGACAAAAAAATTCGATCTCCTCATTCTGGGCGACAGCCAGATTACAAGCGGCATAAATCCCGGCTATTTGAAAGAAGGGCTACAAAAAACAAAAAAAGATTTCGATTTGTTTTACTATCCAAGGCCTTCTGAGCAGCCGGAAGGGGTATTGATTCTTACGAGAGAATTCAAAAAAAAATTCGATTTCCGTCACCTCCTCGTAAATATTTCCCCAGTTACCACTTCCAAGAATTTAATCGCGGAATCGCACAGATCCCTGGTTCAGAATTTCAGTTCATTTTCGATTGAGCCGATAAAAGATCCCGACCTCGGAAAATATTATTTCAAAAATTTTTCCGGATATTTGTATTATTTTTTTCTGCAGGCATTTCCGCTTCTGAAATTAAATTCAAATTTCACGCGGGAGTTTGGAATCGTTAAAGAAAGCGATTCGACTGGAAATGATTTGAGAGGTCGGATAGAATTTCCTCTTTTCGAAGGATTCAAAAAAAACAAAGCCCAGAATTATCAATTGAGAGAATTTTTTAGGAAATCGGACTTCTACTGGGAATGGGGAAATTTTACAAATTCTCATAACGCATGCTTTCCAACAAAAACCCCTCCCGCACTACCTCCGGGTGTCGAAATCGCATTTTTAAAATCCAGAGAAGAGGCATTAAAATCATGGATGAAAATTGCAAGAGAAAACAGCGAAAAGAAAATTATTTTTCTTTACTTGCCGTTTTCACCATCTGCGGAAGCAAAAATCGGCTCCGCTTCACAAAATTCACCCATTAGGATTGCGCTTAACGCATTAAAAAATATTCCAAATGTGGAAATATTAACTACTCCGAACTATTTTTTTCAGTCCGGAGATTTTGCGGATTACACCCACCTAAATGCTTGTGGAATGGAAAAACTTACCAGCTTTCTGACGGAACATCTGAGGCAGAATATAAATTAAAGATTTTTTCCAGTGATTGAAATTCCCTTCCCCATAGAATCAATACAAATAGACGGATTCTTTCCATATATTGGAATACTTGATCTGCAAATGAGTATTTTTCCTGAGTAACTCCTCTATCTTTTTTCGCTTGGCAGATTCAACGTGAATTTTTGAAAACGGAAGGTCTTTTGAGTCACTCAAAATTTTCAGTATTTCTTCTTCTACCTTTCCCATTCCCAGCTTACACTCATTCTCAAACTCTTTCGCTTTGAGTTCCGAACACAACAATGCGAGAGAAAGATAATCCTTCTCTGCCAACAGCTTATCGATTTCTGATTTTAGTTTATTCGAACATCCGCATACGATAAGCAGAAACGCAATGATAGAAATCTTTTTCATTTCAGCGCAAGATTCGCCAATTCATCTGCACGGGAATTTTTTTCTCTGGGAATGTGTTTTATCTTAAATGAATCGAATCCCTTAATCAGACGATCCACTTCTTCTTTCAATTTTTTCAGATGCGGCATTTTCGTTTTGTAAATGCCTGTCACCTGACGCACGACAAGTTCTGAATCCATAAAGACCGATAGATCTTTTTTGCCCAATTCCAGTACTTTCTCTATTCCGGCAATCAGAGCGGCCCATTCGGCCTCGTTGTTTGTCTTATGGCCGATCGGTTTTGCGATCGTAAAAACTTCCTCATCGCCGGATTTCCCGCTTACACCGATTGATGCAGGCCCGGGATTTCCCTTAGATGCTCCGTCGCAATAAATCGTCATCATGCGCGCCTACCGTATTCTCAACGGATTTTATTCCTGAGCTTTCGCACAGCCGTAACCACGTTACCTTTTGCATTGTAAGTTAAACTGTCAATGTTCAATTTTGTAATAAAAATTCCGCGCCCGGAAAGCAGATTTGCCATCGGATCGAGCGTTGGATCGGGTACAGATTGCGGATTAAATCCGTCACCCTCGTCCTCAATCGTTAAGCAAATTTCTTCTGCAGAATAAGAAACATCCACTCGGACTTTCCTATCATTTTTAGAACAGACACTGTCAACATAATCTATATATTCATTTTCTTCCCTTTTCATCAATTCGCATTTTTCTTCGTATCCGATTCCGGCACTCCCGTGCTCAATCGCATTCGCAAGAAGCTCAAACAATACCACTTTCAAAATCAAAAGATCATTCTTAGTAACGTTAGGCAGGCTCTGCACTTCATCCAGAAGTATTTCTGTATAATTTTGAATTTCCCGCATCAAAGAATTCAAAAGAAAAGAGCTTTTTCTTGCGCTTAAGCTCAAATGCTTGGAAGATTTATTTTTATTGGAAAGAATAAAATTTTTCTGAAATCTAGCCAAAATATTCGAAACCGCGCCAAAGCCGAATGGCTTAACCAGAAAATCTAGAGCACCAAGACGAAATGAGTCCAACTCATTTTTCAATGTGTTGTGGCCTGTAATAACTACAAAAGGAGTATTCACTCCACTATCCCGAAGCTTTCGCATCATGGCAAGCCCCTCCATCCCCGGTAGATTCAAATCGGAAATTATCAGGTCATAGTTTTTCGAAGAGGCAAGAGCATATCCGTCGATTCCAGTCGAAGCGAATTCCAGATCATGCTTGTCTCCAAGAAAAGTTTGAAACAATTCTTGTATGGGTTCATGATCTTCTACAATCAAAAGCTTTAATTTCATCGAATTTCTCTCTTAATCACCCAGATTACTCAGACTACTCAGTGAGTAAAGTTTTTTGATATTCCGGTTCGCAATAAAAAGCTCGCTTTTATCCAACAGAAAAAACTCTCCATTTGAAAACTCCAACAAGACTTCTTTTTTCGAGTTCGCAAAAATAGAATAAAGATGATTCAAAGATACTACATTTTCTCCATTCGCTTTCTCCACCATCTCATCTTCTAGATTTCTCATTTTGGAATTGTATGCGTCCGGTAATACACGGCTTATGATGACTAATCTTTTCCGAAATGGATGAGACTTATATTTATAATGTTCGTAAATGTACAGAAGTTTTTTATGCGATTTTCTACGATAATCCTTCCCGGACTCCTTCAAATAAGCTCCGCTAAGTTCCGCAAAAACCAAGCCTCCTTCGATCATATAAAATCTTTTTTCATCTTCGAATTTTTCCGGAATCAAAAACTCATCTTCTGAATATTTTTTCAACACAAAGCTTTTTGAAAAAGCCGTTCCATTTCTAAAAAGCTCCAAATGGACCGACTCCCCCAACTTTTTTAATTTCGACCCTGAAAATAAAATCGAATTAAAAAAAACTTTCTTTTTCTGAGAGGAATTTCCAGAGATTGGAACTCCATTAACGCCCAGAATTCTATCCATCGGCTGAAGAAATTCAACCGGGCCGACTCCGGGATATACTTTTTCCACCACTACTCCGTCCCGATCTTTTCCGAAATAAAAAAGCTTTTCATCATTGGTAAGGTCAAAGCGCGGAAGAAGGCCGGGATGCGGAAAAATTTCGCTCATTTTTTTTTGCCTGAGAAATTCCCGGATATAGGCAATATCCAAAAGTGTGTTCTCGAATCGAATTCCGCAGATATTTTCTTTCTGTCGAAAAAGAATTCCATTTGCATTTCGCGACAGGCCAATTCCCGAAGTGTAGACGCGGAGAATCAACCCGGATTTTTGGGAAATCAGGAAAATTTCATCCATATCGTTTTTGCATTTTTCAAATTCAAATTGCTCGATTGAAAATATTCTTGAGGGAACAACAAAGGGGCCTGATTGAAAAATTGAAAGCCCTGTACCCGGATCGTAAGCGGTTAACTTAAGATTTGTAACCGATGAATCAGGGCCGCTTTCCATTCTTGCAAATACCGGGACTTCCTCCTGACCGGAAAGGGCAAGAAACTCCCCTTTACCAATTTGAATTGCGGCAACTTTTTTGTATTTTATTGCAGATTTTTCCCAGGGATTCTGATGGGAAACAAAATTGTATGCAACAGACAGCTCGATCTCTTCCGGAAGCTTTTCGGAATATACGTTAGACGACATCCATACTAACCACCAACTGAAAAGCAAAAAAATCCTTCTCATCTTTTTTTGTAGCGGTTATTTTTCAGAATTAATGGAAGGTTTACACCCCTGAATTTTATGCGAATAAATTCATCCTTCGGGTTTTTGCAAATTTTCTCAAAGTTCTGAAAATTTTCAGGAGAAGTGGAATTCACAGATTCTACAATCTCATTCTCATACCCGGTATGGATATTTTTTTGAACATCAGGTGAAGCCCCGATTAGGATAAAATTTGCCGAATTCGAGGAATTGCCCAGATCATCCTGGGCCAGGTAGAAATAGTGATAGGCAAGAGAACTCTCGAAGTCTTCACGGGAAAAATCAATAGCCCCTTTTCCCATTACTCGAAACATCAGCCCCTGGCAATTTGCAGTTGGAAGGCTGTAATCTCTGTAAAAATCAATTAGAGGAATTTTTTTCAGCCTGTGGTTGACTTCCACGCTTTTCCCGTCCCTAAAATAGGAAAGCTTCATGCAATCGCCGGGACTTTTTTTTTCAAACCTATCCAGAATTTCCGAATTCGGGCCAAATAGTCCTTCTTGATCAATCTGGATGTCGTCTATCGCATACAGAAAATCTTTTGGCCGGAGGGATTTTTCGAAACCCGAAGTGCGAAGGATCGAGGTAATAAAAACTCCTGGGGTTTCTTCAGGAACCCTAAAATATTTTTTCAGTTCCGGTGGTGCGCCTTTCTGAAAACGAAATCCGATCTCCGCAAATCCGTCGTAGACTCCGTCTTCGATATCATTCAAGAAATGCATTACAACATCTTTGTGGATGATTCTGGATTTTGTCGAAGAAGTCTGGAAAGCGATTCCGGCAAAATTTTTTCCTGCAAATGCCGGAGAACCGGATATCCCTTCTTTGATCTTGAAATCAGCTTCGATGATTTTATGAAAGTCAATTCCGGAATGGCCATAGCTGTCAAACCGGATATCCAGAATCTTTCCGTTGTAGTTTTTCACAGAGCCATCTTCAATTCCGGTCACCGTAACAATTTCTCCCGAACGAAGCGGGGAAGACGTGATGTTTACTTCCTTTTTTCTCTTTAGAAAATCGCCACTCTCCGTACCCAGAATTGCAAGGTCACAATCGTACCCTGAAAATTCGATCTTCGCAGTTACGAATTTTTCCTCTCCAACTCCTCTGACCAAAATTTCATCCGAATCCCTTACGATATGGAGATTTGTCAGCACCCTCTTTTTTTTTATTACAACGCCGACTCCATTTCTCTGGAATATGTGGTCTTTATTTTTTTTGACGGTCTTGATTTGAACTAACGACTGAAAAACATCCGCGGGCAAAGGATCTTCAAACCGTGAAGTAGAAAAAATCGGAAGAATTGTCAGGTAAAAAAATAGAAACCCGAATGGTTTGTCAGGGAATAGTTTCAAAGTTCTTCCAAGTAATTTTTGAATCTGAAATATTTTCAATCCGGACTCTTGCGTGCAAAATTTCTCCGGGCTGAACAATCTTCCCTTTTAAAAAAATTTCAGCTTCCCTCTCCGCTTTCAAAGAAATCGTAAAACTATTTTCCGGCTCAAGACAACTCAATCTAAAATTGTAGATTAGTATTTTTTCCCAATGAAAATCGGAGTCACGGGAAATGAACTCTAGAGGGCAGTTTTTGTCGAAGTATATGTATTGGTTGTTGAGCTTCTCCAAGAATGAATACTCATTTCGAGCAATGCTATTAAGAAGATAAGCCAAATTTTTATTTTTAAAAGAGTATATTTTATTCGAGTGATTAATCTGAAGATTATCAAGAACATAGAAATTCTTGTTCCCGATCCTTTCTTCTCTTAGAAATCGAAATGAATTAATTTTTCCGTAATTTTCATATCTCCCAAAATACAGAAAATTGGTAATGGATTTTTTTCCACAAACAAGCCGGAAATAATTTACATTTTCAAGTCTCTCCTGAAAAGCCAAATCACAGGAATCCGGAATATCCAGGGTTTGCTTTGTGAAATAATTCAATTTATTCCTGAAATTTTTATCACGAGATCCAATTGCATCTACAAATCTTTCAAACCCGGAGCCCGTAGAAAGAATTCCCCCAGTTGAAAAGAAAATGCAGAGTACCGAGACCAACAGTCCTTTTTGCATACAGTACAATTATCGGATTTGACTAGGGCCAAAGTAACGGCACTCTGGCTGATTTTTCAAATACAAAAGTCCTAACTGGATTAAAAATAGAATCCATAAAATACTCATCCCAAACTTCCGGAGAAAAATACCCCAGGTAATAAGACTTATCAGAATCCTCGAAAATAAATCCGCTCAGTCCCTTTACTATTTTTGCGTCGCTTACAGGATTTGTAATTATTTTCACTGGGACTCCCGAATACCGGTCATCCCGATATCCAGGATATTGAATTTCTTTTTGTGTATCTAGGGTAATGTGAATTGTTATTGGAATTGAATCTCCTAAAAATTTGTCCCTGGAAAAAAGCGGAAATTTGCCGGCAGGATAAATGGAAAAACTCTCATCCGATCCGGCTTTTAATAATACCGAATCGAAACCTGCCTCATTTTTTTCAGAGATTGACAGAGACACAAGGAAGGTATCAACCCTATCCGTTAGTTTAACGAGAGAAAAGCTATCAAATAATTCAGAACGATTCATTCTCTTCCAAATAGGATGAAAAGAAATAAAGATTTTTTTGGACTGCTTGGAATACGCTGCCCTGTATAGCAAAGCAACAAAACCGTATTTTTTGGGATTTTGAATTTTCTCATAAAGAATGATATTCAGATTTTTCACAAACCACTCAGGGCTGATCCTGATTTCCTCCAGATCTTTTTCCGGAAAATTCCAATGCGAATTTTTCTTTTGGCACGAATCGAATAGAGAAAGAAAAATGATTACAATAGATAGTAAACGTATTTTGTTATGTCTCATGACAAAAAATTTTTTTCAAAAAAAAATAACATAAAAATGAGGGGGATAAATACCTGACAGTAACTACACAAAATTACAATAAAATTTACGAAAGGAAAAAGTTTTGTCGGATTGGAATTTTTTAAAAACCGAGTTAGAGTCGTCTGATTTTGTAATAGATTGCAGAAGTCAGCAGGCATACGAAGAAGAAACAGTTAAGGGCGCCTATTACTTTCCATTCATCCGGAAAGCATTTGGTTCCGACCCGGAGTCGCAGAAAAAAATCTACTGCCCATTGAAATATATTTTGAATCTGGTAGGCGAGGATAAAAAAAGCAGAATCATCGTTTTCGACGAAGGAATGGGAATGCATGCATCCAGGATGGTGTTGTTTCTGAGGGGTGTGGGATTCAAAGAAACCTACTTGCTTGCAAAGAAATGGCCGTTCCAGACCTCCAAAGAAAAAGGAAAGAAAATCATCGAGCCGGAAATTAATGAAAAAGCCAAAGCCATAAACGGAGTCGTGGATAAAGCCTTTATGGAAAAAAATCTCACCAAACTCCAGATTTTCGATACTAGAACGAGAGAAGAATATGAAGGACAAATTCCAAGATTGGTTAGTCCTGAAGCCGGGACGTTATGCGGAAGACTCCCCGGTTCTTTTTTATGGGACTGGACAAGCCTTTATGACTCTGAGGGAATGATCATTGACAAGCACACATTCAATAAAAGACTAGCAGGATTCCCGTTTATGCCTGAACGAACTACTGTGATCTACGATTACAATGGAGCAAGATCATCACTGATTGCCTTAATGCTCAAAGAATGTGGCTACCAGGATGTCCATACCTATCAAGGGTCATGGTTCGAATGGAGAAAGTCATCCCTTCCAAAACAGGCCGTATCCATTTACAAAACTGAAAACAAGGAAGCAGTTCTCCCCCGCGTCGGAGGAGTTGACAGAGGGAAAATATGAAAGGCATTATTTTAGCCGGTGGATCTGGAACTAGGCTATATCCATCTACCAAAGTAGTCAGTAAGCAACTCATGCCGGTTTATGACAAGCCGATGATTTACTATCCCTTGTCTACTCTGCTCTTGGCAGGTATCCGGGAAATACTCATTATATCCACGCCGCAGGATAGCCCGCTTTTTCAATCCCTTTTGGGAAACGGTTCCGACATCGGAGTAGAAATCAGCTATGCAATACAACCTTCTCCCAATGGCCTAGCAGAAGCTTTCCTCATCGGCGAAAAATTTATCAATGAGGAAGCTTCCTGCCTGATTCTTGGAGATAATATTTTTTTCGGACACGGTTTTCCTGAAATGGTAATGAGTGCGTCGCACATAAAAAAGGGGGGGGTGGTTTTTGGATACTACGTAAATGATCCGGAAAGGTACGGAGTTGTGGAATTTGATAAGGATAAAAAAGTAATTGGAATCGAAGAAAAACCCAAAAACCCAAAATCTCATTATGCGATTCCTGGACTCTATTTCTATGACAATGACGCTTGCAGACTCGCAAAAACCTTAAAACCCTCCGAAAGAGGTGAATTGGAAATTACCGATCTCAACAAAGAATACCTGAAGAATGGCCTATTGACGATCCAGCCTCTGGGAAGGGGAACCGCCTGGCTGGATACTGGAACTCACGATTCTCTTCTGGAAGCTTCGAATTTCATTGAAGTAATTGAAAAAAGGCAGGGACTGAAGGTCGGATGTATTGAAGAAATTGCATTCAAGAAAAACTATATAACGAAAGAGCAGCTTTTAAAAATTGCTGAGCCTTTAAAGAAAAGCGGTTATGGACAATATTTAATAAGAGTGGCAAATGAAAATTAGAGGAACGGACTTTAAAGATTTATTTATCATCGAGCCGGATGTGTATAAGGATCATCGCGGTTTTTTTTATGAAAATTACAGCAAGCAGAAATTTGCCGAGGCAGGACTAAACTATTCTTTCGTTCAAGACAATCACGCTAAATCCAATGAAATTGGCGTTATCCGAGGGTTGCATTACCAAAGGCCTCCATTCGTCCAGACAAAGCTGGTTCGGGTAATCAGGGGTGCAGTATATGATGTTGTAGTTGATCTTCGGAGAAATTTACCTACATTTAAAAAATGGTTTGGAATTGAACTGACCGACAACAATTTTTTATCCCTTCTAGTTCCTCCCGGTTTTGCTCACGGATATCTGGTACTAAAACCAGAAACTGAATTTCTCTACAAAGTGGATAATTTTTACCATGCTCCAAGCGAAAGTGGAATTATCTGGAACGATCCGGATCTTGCAATTAATTGGATGGTTGATAAGCCGATTTTGTCAGATAGAGACAGTAAGTTACCTTTACTAAAAGAATCGCTGGAGATATTCTAAATTTTAGAGGATGTCCTAAAACTAGCTCTAAGCCTCACCCAGCCTTTGCGCGCATACCTAAAACATTTTCAAAAGTTGGTTTTAGGACACGTTCTTAATTCATATCGATCTGTTATTTCTCTTCAAATTGATTCAGGAATTGCGAGGCTCTATCTAAAAGAGCCTCATTGTGCGATTGAATGGATTTTATATCCCGAATCAATTGCTGAGTATCCTCAGTCAGATCGGATTGCTCTACCCCTTCCAGCTTGTCTAAGACTTCGGCTGTTCTCTTTGGATGACCTACGCTATTTAAGCCGGTCTCCAGAGTTCTAGATACCGCATTTTGAAGCATTCCGATCTTGTTTTTTTTTGAATTCTGCATACGATCCAATCCGAATTCAAGTCTTCCAGAAATAAATTATTTGTAAACATCGAAAAAGAATTTTAATATTCATTCAGTGATTTAATATTGAAAAATCCGGAAGGAGTATGGACATGGACGAAATTCATTCTGATGAAAAATCTATCATCTCGTACATGCGCCCCAAAAGGGTTTGTCTGTGTAGGCAGGTTGGCGAAGAAGAACTGGTCCAGGCCATCCATTCAGGTTGCGATACAATGGCAAAACTGGTAGAAAGAACTCTAGCGACCACTGGCTGCGGAACCTGTGCCACTTCCGTAAAGTCGATTCTGGAAAGAGAAACTGCAAAGATAAACCGTAGATGAAGCCATATATATTTTTGAACATGGCAATGACTCTGGATGGCAAAGTTGCAAGGCCGGACGGAAAATGGTACGGACTGAATACCCGGTCGGATAAAACTAAGATGGATATTATCCGTTCAAAGGCCGATGCGTTGATTGTCGGAAAAAGTTCCATTATCAATGACGACCCTGAAATAAAAATACGTTATGCGAAACATGTAAAGTCACCGCGGCCTGTGGTGCTTCTACAGACAAGCAGCTTACCTAGAAATAGAAAAATCTTTTCCGAAAAACCGATCCTATTTTGCACATCTGCAAATCACTCAAAAATTCAAGACGAACTCGGGGACCTTGCAGAGGTTCATTGCATTTCCGAAAATCCCATCATAACTCCGTCAGCCGCATTGGAAAAATTAACAAGCCTCAAATTTCAAAGCATCCTGCTTGAAGGCGGCCCCAGACTGAATCATTCATTCTTAAAAGAAAATCTAATCGATAAGCTGTACATTACTATCGTACCATACTTAATAGGGAAAAAAAGCCTCCCCGCAATCGTAGATGGAGATACGGAGTTCATGGACTTCGATAAGTTGAAATGGAAACTAATCTCTATGCAAAACGAAAATAACGAAATATTTCTAGAGTATATAAAAGGCTTCTAGTCCTGAATCACGCTCATCGCATATTCTGAAATAGCATCTCTTCTTTGCTCTGCAAAATCTTTGTGAAACCATAAATTCTGAATCTTGGATGCGCTCTTCTTGCTCGCAAGCGTGATCTTAGTCATGCACTCATTCACGGCAAATTTCATAGCTTCTTTTCCTGTCTCACCAAGCCCCTTATTTCTTTTCTTGCGGACAATTTCTCCTCCGTCTTTTTTCACTTTTGTAACTAGAAGATCATAGTCCCGATCATCAATGCAAAATTCCGTGGTTTTTTTGCCATCTTTCCACTTAACGTCCACTTCAAATAATGGCGCAGAAGATATATGCACAAAGCCTAACTCAAACAATTCAGGCCAGTATTCATAAAAAAAAGAGAGCATCAACGAACGAATCGCATAACCGTCAAAATCAGCGTCGGTAATAATGCTTACTTTGGAATAATTCAAGTCTTTAATTGACTTTACTTTTCCATCCAGAGGCAAGCCCAGAATCGCCACGATATTTTTCAATTCCTCATTAGCCAGAGCTTTTGCAAGACTCATTCCCTTGCAATTCATCGGCTTCCCTCTCAAAGGAAATAGTCCGTGAATTTTCGGATTTCGTGCAGGCCTTAGGCCGGCAATAGCAGAATCTCCCTCTGCAACAAATAAAACTCTTCCTGGCTCATCAATCCTACCAGTAGGAGGCATCAACTTTGGAATATTATTTCTGGAAGCTTTCCTTAACCCTCTTTGGGCATCCTCAAATTCCTTCATCTGAGTTCTTTTCTCCATTTGAAGCTTGACTTCTTCCAGGAGATCGGTTTTTTTAATTAGCTTATCTAAATGCTTATCCACCGATTTTCGAATATCTTCATTTAAGTCATTAATCAAGTAAGACTTATCCTGCGATTTAAAACGCGGATTTAGAATCCTAAGGTTAACATACATGTGAAAACAATTTCTAACGTCATTTCGCGTACATTGAGTTTTTAACTTTTTTTCGAGCGAAATTATTTGATTTTTCTTTCTAATTTCGTCGCAGATCCGATTCTCTAGATACTCAATCGCCGATCCGCCCTGCACTGCAAAAATGGAATTCACCCAGCTTAGAGTCTTATTTTGCCCAATCACAAAATAGGTTTCCATGTTGATCTGAGAAGCAGATGATGAATCACTGTAATCCATTTTGTAAAAAACAAGGTCAGACTGCTGAAAAATTTCTTCGAGGCCTTTTTTGAATTTGAATTTTTCAGTCTTCCCTTTAAACGCTAATTGAACTTCCATGCCTGGATTTGTCATCGCAATATCTTGCAAGTACTGCCTGAGTAGATCCACATTAAAAGAAACATCCAGATTATTGAAGTATTTGGGATTCAGTTCAAATTCAACTGTTGTCCCGTGAGTTGTTCCATTTGTAGATTTAACGGATTCAATCATATTATTTTTTTGCATGATAGGTTCAAGCTTTGAGAAATGCTCTGATTTCAAAAGAGGGCATTCTTTAAAATTACCGTGTTCGTCAAAATACAGACAAATTTTTTCTAAATCATCGGGGCTAAATTTGAAAGACCTTAAGGCTTTTTTTACCTCATCGGTTATTGTAAATAGCTTCGCATATAAGGTTTTATTGTTCTCGGTTTTTACTTTGAAATAAGTAGAGACCATCCGAACAAGCGAAATCCCTACTCCATTTTGTCCCGCAACATGATCTTCTTTTACTTTATCGTCGAAATTTTCTCCATACATTAAATGCAAGAATACACCCTCGGCATTTTTTGCAGGAATCCCCCTGCCGTTATCCGTAACTGAAATTCGTTTCTGATCAACTGAGAGGCCAACAATGAGCTTGGACATTTTTTCCTTATCAGGAATACTCTTGTCATTTTGATTTTTCCGGTATTCATCAACCGCATTCATGCAGGCTTCATCAACACATTTTAATTTTGCAGGAATATCACTCAATTCTTCATGAGTGATTTGATATTTCCCATTAGAGTCTTTTCTAAAAAAATGTTGATCAAATGTGGACATCGAATTCTGCCCAAGCCACATCCCTGTTCTCATTCGAACATGCTCTACATTGGATAGCTTTTTGAAATTTCTTTCTCCGTTGGAGGGTTTCGAAGTCTTCTTTTCTTCTTTCATAATTCTACGCTTTGTCCCATTTATTCTTCAATTCATCAAGCTCTGCCACCATAAAACCGGTAAGTTTTGCGTCTTGTTTATACAGGCCGGTGTATTCGGTAAATTTTGATTTTGCTTCGACAATTGCTTCCTCGCATTTTTTAACCTCATCCAATGTCATCCGATAAACTGGAATTGAAGCTAGCCATTCAAAATAGACGAATTTCGAATTTTTTAATTTTGCTTCGAATTCGGACTTTGATTTGATTCCAATTACTTTTTCATTCCACTTTTCCTTGATAAATCGAATTAGCTCCGAATTCCTTTCAATTTTTTCCTGCTCAAGACCGGCAAGCCGTTTGAATCTCCTGATTAGGTGAGTCTTCCGAAAATCGCAAAACCTTTTTATGATTTCGTCTGTTGGAAAATTTCTGAGGCGCCCTTCGTGAGTAATCACGTTTATAGTCAAAGTCTCGGCATTTTCTTTGTTAAAGAGTTCCTTGATCTGATTTTCTGTAGGCTTCTCACCCTTTTTGTAAAGGAGCTCAATACGAAAAGTTTGACTGGAATGATCCATGTAATCTTTTAGCCAATTATCTTTTCTGTCCAGAATCTCATCCAGATAATTTACGACTTTTTCCCGATTCCAGTTCTGGGGAGCATCAGTAAGAAAAAGAGATTCTCCTTCCCACTTGAAACCAAATGTAGTCACCATGATTTCAGAACCGTTGTCATTTTTGTAGGTTCTGACCTCTCCATTATAGCTCTTGTACCAAGGCTTAATTTTTTTTGGTTTGCCGGTTTTTAAATAAGCAACCTGAGATTCAATAATATCGGATAACTTATGCCCAGGAATGAAACATCTAAATCCTGTCGCAATCCCCTGAATGTTATTGAGAAGGACAATTGGAACCTTCCCTACAAAATGGATTGGCTCATCTTCTGTCTCGTCATAGTTTTTTACATAATCAATATCCGGAAGACTTTCAAATAATCCCAAGTCTTTGGCAAAATCAGAAATTTTTACTTCCGTGTATCGAGGAGATGCAATTGCACTCGGATCAAGCACATCGCCAAATGTCCCTTCTCCATGAACCAAAGGAATATTGTTTGCAAAAGTAAAGTCTTGGGCCATGGCAGAAAGAGCATCCTGAATAGATCTATCACCATGCGGATGATAACCCATTGCTAGACCGGCTACTTTCACTGTTTTTGTATGCCGATTCCGTGCATCGGAATTCCACATTGCCCACAGAATTCTCCTCTGAACGGGCTTTAGACCATCAATCTCATGGGGAATAGCCCTAGAATCGCACACATATCTGGAATATTTCCTTTGATCATCATGAACCTGGTCTTCAAAAGGAGTTTCAGGAAAGTCTTCTTTAGGTTTATCTGGGTTTTGGGTATTTTTCATATTTTTGGGGCAAGGACATAATACCCATTATTCTTGTCAAGTGTATTATGTCCAGCCAAGTTGCATTAGGTCTCTTTAGCCCCTTTTTAGCTGATTTTGAGGTAAAACCAACCATAAGTATGCACACAATTGGTTAGACCGTATGGGATGAAATTCAATTTTACCCCATACCGACATTGAAGGAATTGAGAATTTTCAAGGTGTGCAATAAATTGCCTGTGAATCGCGAGGATTCGCCCTAAAGATTGGTTTAAATCATTTCATTGGAGCATTTCTCCATCCGAAGTTTTCCGGATTACTTTTGTTCGCTTATACATTTTGGTGAGATATCGTT
>CAYTEA010000014.1:0-126289 GCA_964436695.1 uncultured Leptospiraceae bacterium | reverse complement strand
CTCACCAAAATGTATAAGCGAACAAACATTATCCGGAAAACTTCGCCGAAATAGGCATGTTAACATGCACTTCATTGAGTATGAGAGTCCATTGAATTCTACAAGCTATTGAACTGATATTCTATTCCGACTCAGTCAAGTCGCCTGAAAAAAGGATAGTACTATATTGATAAGAAAAAATATTGTCCATGTGGATTTCTTAGCAAATTGACTGGTAGAATTAATAAAAGAATATTAAATCGCATTCGATAGTCTGCGCTAGCCCTGTTTTTTAGGGAAGTTTATTCATTAATTTTTTTCTCATTTCTTCATTACTAGTGAGGTTAAAAAGAAGAGTACCAAAATATAATACAGAATTGAGTATGGTTATATGAAGCAAGATGCAAGGAAAATCGACCGTGCTGGTCAATTAGCGATTCGAAAATTAGCAATAGGAAGACTTCCAGGGAGAATCCGTACCATCAATATCTGAAAGTCTTGGCATATCTCCAAAGGTTATATACAAATGGATGCGAGATTATACAGGAAAAATGGAATAGAAGGATTGATTCCGAAATCACCATCTGGACGCCCTTCCTTTCTTTCAGCCAAGCAGAAAAAAAGGGTTAAAGAATTTATCGTAGGAAAAGATCCCAGACAGTATGGTTTTGATTTCGGACTATGGACAAGAAAGTTCGTGTCCGAACTCATTCTAAAAAAATTGGGTGTAAAATATAGTCTGAAATGCATTGGATAACTACTCTATGAATGAGATATTACACCGAGGAAACCATTGAGACGTGCTTACGAAAGAGATCCAGAAGCTGTCAGAAAATGGAAGGAAGAATTATTTCCTAAGATACGGAAAAGAGCCAGAAAAAGAGGAGCTGATATATTCTTTAGCGATGAGGTAGGCGTGCGATCTGATATACTACTAGGTAGAACATGGGGACAACGAGGCGGAAGAACGATCCATGAAACTAGTGGTCAAAGGCAATCGATAAATGCAATTTCCTTCGTAAATTCCGAGGGAGCTTTTTGGTATGATGTATACAGTGGAAAATTTACTGCCGATGTATTTATCGAAAAGCTAAAAAACTTTTTTAAAATCAAGAATGAAGCCAGTAGTATTGACTATAGACGGACATCCCACACATAAAGAAAAAAAATAAAAGAGTTTATCGCAAAATTGAATGGATAACTTGAGATATATTTTCTTCTCGGGTATTCGCCTGATTTGAATCCAGACGAATATGTGTGGAATCATTTAAAGAACAATGGAGTTCCACCAAATATTACGGTGGTAAGGGTGGGATCCTACATCGCAAGGAGAAAAACAGTCCGGGCGAACAGGCATATACGGTATAAAATGCGACCATAGCAGAAAAAGATCAACGCAAATTGCAAGTCAGGCTCCACAATAAAAAACTATACGAAAAAAATACACCTTCCTATGCGATCTGTGCATTATCAAAATTTCCGCCTTTTGTCGTTAGGAACAGTCTTGAGATTGCTAAATATGCTGATTAGAGTCAGATTAACAACGGACGATGCAGAGTCTAAAAGCTCTGTTTTTTTAGTTTGTAAGTGTGAGACTTTAAATGAAAATTTTGCTAAAGAATTTCCTTCGCATTGAACTTTTCCTTGGCTCTTTCCCAAAGAGCATCCTTTTCCTGGAGGGTTAGCTTAGAAAAGTCCTTTTTTTCGTCACTGGATATTTTTTCCATTTCTCGAAATCTTTTCAAAAATTTCAACGAGGATTTATTTAGGGCTTGTTCGGTGGATATTCCGAGATGCCTCGATAAATTCACCAGGCTGAAGAGTATATCTCCAAATTCATCTTCAAGTCGGTCTTTGTTGGAGGTCGCAGGATTTGCGTTGTGAATCTCTGAAAGAAATTCTCCCAATTCTTCTTCGATTTTTTTTTCCACATGAATAACTTTATCCCAGTCGAACCCTGCATTCGCTGCACGTTCTTGAATTTTTTCTGCTCGAAGAAGTGAACCAAAAGAGTGTGGTATTCCATCCAAAATGGATTTTTGTGAAACTTTTTCCTGCTTTTTAATCTTTTCCCAATTTTTCATAACCTCCTCTGATGATAAGTTTTTCCGATTTTCGAAAATGTGGGGGTGTCTTCGAACGAGTTTGTCTGAAATATCTTTGGCAATTTCACCAAAGCCGAACAAATTGGATTCTTCTGCGAGTCTTGCTTGAAACACGATATGGAATAGCAGATCTCCTAACTCTTCTTTCAGGTTTTCAAAATCCCCTTCTTCTATTGCGTTTACTACTTCATAGGCTTCTTCCAAAAGGTGTGGAATCATTGAGTTAAAATTCTGCTTTTTATCCCAATCACACCCTTGTTCACTGCGGAGGTGTGCCGTAATTTCAATTAATCTTTTCATCTCTTTCAGTTGCATTCTTCCTAGTTATAGATAATTCATCTTTTGCCAACATGAATAATTTGTTTTTTCTTTTCTCGTAAATGAGTGGAAAAAGCTTTTCAGATTAATAAAATGGTCATTAATTGATTAAGGATTATTTATGGATTTATTTACAGCAATTGAAAACAGGCACGCCTACAACGGATTTCACACAAACCAGCCTGTCACAAGAGAAGAATTGGAAAAATTACTGAATGCATTCAATCGTGCCCCTTCCCAGTTTAACAGTCAGCCCTGGAAGGTTGTGATTATGCAGGACAAAAAACGAATCAAGAAACTTGCCAAGTATTGCGGAGATGCAATGCGTATTTCCATGCAGAAGGGTGAATTTTGGAGTAAATACGGAAAATATTTTTATCACGATCCGGATAACAGAAATATCAAATCAGGAATGGGGATGAGGGTCGATAATATTCCCAAAATATTGAAAAAAGTCATTAATTTTATTGTGGCAAGCGATTCAATGAAATTGATCAGGCAGAAAGGAGTTCCCACCATACTTGGTGTAGAAAACAGAAAGCTTGTTGAGAAGGCTCCTGTTTGCCTTGCTATCTTTCTTCGAAAGGAGGATTACAACAACAAGGATAATACGGCATTTTATTCGACACTATCTTTGGGCATGGCAATAGAAAATATGTGGCTCGCCGCTACCAGTTTGAATATCGGTATGCAGTTTATGTCGATGCCTATGGAGGTTCCCAAGATATGGTCTGAGATCACCGAGATGCTAAAATGTCCTGGTAATTATGAAATGGTTGCATTGATGAGGCTTGGGCACAAGCCTAAAGTAGATGCGAGGCCTGTTCTGGATTGGACCTCACCCGATCGGCTACCATTGTCTGAGTGGACTTCCAGCGAAGTGTTTCAGTAATCGATGACGTTACTTCTAGCGGTACAAATTCTGCATATACTTAGCGGTACTATTTGGATATGCAGTTTTCTATTCATCTATTTTATCCTTTGGCCTTCATTCGTGAATCATAATTCAATCGAGGCTTTGGAAATAAAAAACAATTTAAAAAAACCAATTCGGAATATACTAGGGATTGCGGGAACTGTTTCTATCATTTTAGGATTTTTTCGGGGGGTTTATTACGGGGGCGTAAACAATTGGGAAGCACTATTCCATCCCTATGGTCGGACATTTCTGGGAGCAATATTAATTTCCGTAGTGCTTCTAATTATCGGCAGAGTTTATGGGCACAATCTGGTTGTGATTCCCTGGAGTGACGAGGCTGTCCGGAAGAATAGTTTAAAGAAGATTTACTTGGCCGGGACTTTTATTCTTTTTTGTTATGCGCTGCTACTTTTTTGCATGGTTGCAATGAGATTTGGAGGAATATGAATTCTAGGGTCAAAATTGGATTTAGGGCTTGATGTAAATCGATGGCCGAATTTCCCATCCAATCGATAATACGGAAAATTTATAGAAAATTTGGCAAGAATAGCCCGGAAAAGTTACTTGGACGTAATTATCTTACAAAGCAAAAATTTCAGTCCTTTCTTCGCTGTGAAATGGCTGCATGGCTTAATTATCACCAGAATAAATCTAAAGAGTCGAGTGCAAAAAAATACCATACCAGCTCCATTGAATATCAAAAAATCCGCGATGTCTTGAAGGAGTTATATCCAGGTGGAGCTGAGGTGCGTTATGCGAAATCGGTTGAAGACTCGATACGTTCTACTCTAAAATATATCAAAAAAAGAATTCCCGTGTATTCGGCAAGTCTCGGCAGGGGTGATTTTTTTTCGGTGTTTGATCTTTTAGTGCCTTCAAAAATTTCAGACTCGTGGGACATTGTTTCAGTCAAATCTCAAGCTTCCTACAAAAAGGACAATGTGCTGGAATTGGCGTATCAGAAACTCGTTGCGGAAAAATCCGGGCTGAATATCGACGAGATTGTTCTATACACAATAAATGCAGACTACTTTTACCGGAAAAAACTCGATGCCCGGAAATTATTTTTCAAGAATTCTCTTACCAGAAAAGTCAATCTTGAAGCGCATAACGTCCTGAAATATTGCGACAAATACTTTCAGGTTATCGGATCGCATGCCCCACCGGAGAATCCATATATTTGCAAATTTCCTTCTGATTGCTTGAATCGAGAACTTTGCTACCCGGACTTGAAGGATGGAAATATTTTTGATCTTCGGGAAGGAAAAGACCTATCCCGCAATCTCTACAAAGCCGGAATCGTTTATCTGAAAGACGTGCCAGAGGAAACTGAACTGACGCACAAACAGGCAGTGCAAGTAGAGTGTGAAAGAACCGGAAAGGCGCATGTCGTACCTGAACAAATAAAGTCATTTCTTCAGCATATAACTTATCCTCTGTATTTTCTGGATTTCGAAACGATAAATCCGGCAGTTCCTTTTTTTCAGAATACGAAACCATTTCAGCATATCCCGACTCAATATTCGCTGCATGTGAAATTGACTAAAGAATCCGAACTAAAGCACTATTCTTTCCTTGCTAAAAATAAATCGGATCCTAGAAAAAAAATTTTGAAGAATCTGAGAAAGCTTATATCTCCCTCTGGAAAGGTTATCGTGTATGACGCATTTTTTGAGAGAAGGTGTCTCACCGAAAGCGTCGAGCTTTTTCCGAAGTTCAAGGAATGGTGGGATATCGTTTCGAAAAATATTCTGGATATTTCCATTCCATTCAAATCTTTCCATTACTATCACCCTGTTCAGAAAGGTCGAGCCTCACTGAAGGCTGTTCTTCCGGCTCTTACCGGCCTTAATTATGACGGGCTGGAAATTCACGACGGGGGGACGGCCAACCAGGAGTTTTACAAGTATCTGACGACCAGGATGAGTCATTCGGAAAAGAAGAAGCTTTGCCAAAATATGGAGGAGTATTGCAAAATGGACACTTATGCGTTAGTTGAAATTCTGAATGAATTGGAGAAGCTGCCCTTGGAGTCAGATGTTCAGAGAACAGGAATTTGACCGGAGGCTCATGACAATTATCATAAAATAGAATAATTCAAAAAAAGAAAATTCAATTTGAAATTAGAATAAAACTAAAAATTCTGGTAATCATATAGAAAAAGGAGTAATTATGAATTCTAACGAGAAATACAACGATTCGATCGTTCAGGGTTTCATTATCTCCGCACTTGTGTGGGGTACGGCAGCGATGCTTGTGGGTGTCTGGATTGCGTTCCAGATGGTTTTCCCTGAGCTGAATTTTCTTCCATATTTTAGCTTCGGAAGATTGCGTCCGCTTCATACCAATGCGGCGATTTTTGGTTTTGCAATGAGCGCGGTTTTTGCGACTGCCTATCATTTAACTCAAAGGCTTTGCCGGGTAAGGATTTACAGCGATAAGCTGGCAAGCCTCCATCTCTGGCTGTACAATCTTACGATTGCGCTTGCAGCGATCACCTTACCTTTGGGAATTACCCAGTCGAAAGAATATGCAGAGCTTGAGTGGCCGATTGACTTACTGATCGTAGTATGGTATGTGATATTTTTTATCAATTTGCTGATTACTATTTTGAAAAGAGAGGAAAAGCAGATGTATGTTGCGCTTTGGTTTTACATTGCCTCTCTTGTAACAATCCCAATTCTTTTCATTGTGAATAATCTTGCGGTTCCTGTGGGTTTATTAAAATCCTATTCCATTTATTCTGGAGTTTTTGATGCGAATATCCAGTGGTGGTATGGCCACAACGCAGTCGCTTTCGTGTTGACTACTCCATTTCTGGGGATGATGTATTACTACTTTCCGAAACATATCAAACAACCGATTTACAGCCACAAGCTTTCGATTATACATTTCTGGAGTTTGATATTTATATATATCTGGGCAGGCCCCCATCACCTATTGTATTCTCCGATTCCGGATTGGTTGCAGACTTTGGGGATGGCGATGAGTATCATGCTATGGATGCCATCCTGGGGTGGTATGCTCAACGGCTTCCTTACCTTAACACAGGCAAAAGAAAAAATCAAGACTGATGCAACTTTGAAGATGATGCTTGTTGCAATTACATTTTACGGGATGTCCACATTTGAAGGGCCTCTTCTTTCGATTCGATCTGTGAGCGCGCTTGGCCACAACACCGACTGGATTATTGGACACGTTCATGCGGGAACTTTGGGTTGGGTAGGATTTATGGCATCGGCTGCGTTCTACTATCTTGTGCCAAGATTGTGGAATTCCAATTTGTATTCTGAAAAACTCGCTAACATTCACTTTTGGTTGGGGACGTTAGGCATTTTGCTCTATGTGGTTTCCATGTGGGTCTCTGGGATCACCGAAGGTTCTATGTGGAGAGCAGTTGACGGAAAAGGATTTTTACAATATCCCAATTGGGTTCAAATCACCGAAGTGTTGAAACCTTTCCGTCTGGTTCGCGCAATCTCCGGATTGATGTATTTTTCGGGGCTTGTGATCATGATCTACAACTTTATCAAGACTATTCAAAACAAAAACAGCGGTTTTCAGGAAGTTGATCTAAGGGTGAAAGGGTAAGGAGGTTTACATGGATAAGTTTTTTCAGTGGTTTATCGATTTAGCGGACAGATGGGATACGGATGGAGTAAAATTTACCGTTTATACTACCATAGCGATTCTTATCGGAGGGCTATTTGAAGTAGTGCCTCCTTTCTTCCTTACAAAAACAGTTGCGCCGATTTCTGCAGTGAAGCCGTATTCTCCTCTGGAGCTTGCAGGAAGAGATGTTTATCAGAGAGAAGGTTGTTCGAATTGCCACACTCAGATGATTCGTCCATTCAAGTGGGAAGTGGATAGATTCGATCCCCAGAAATCCTACGGTAAATTGGGATATTCCAAGGGTGGAGAATATGTTTACGATCATCCTTTCCTCTGGGGTTCCAAGAGAACAGGGCCTGATCTTGCGCACGAATCCCAGATTCAGCCTAGCGCAGAATGGCATAAAAAGCACCTGATTGATCCGAGAGAGATGTCGTCTCAAGGCTCCATCATGCCTGCTTACCCTTGGCTTTTTGAGCCTGGGGCGACTATTGACCCTGCAAGCCTCGAAAAACGAATGAAAGCGCTCGCCTCAGTCGGAGTTCCTTATACCGAAAAAGATTATGCGTCAGTTGCAGAGTCTGTTCAGGGAAAAACCGAAGGTGATGCGTTAGTTGCCTATCTGCTAAAACTCGGAAGAGATTCTGCAGAGCTAGAAAAGTCAATGAAGTGAGGACGCAATGGACATGGATATTTTGATTATTTATAAAGCCTTGCGGCTTCCAGTTCTGGTAATCGCTATGCTCTATATAACTATGTATGTTTATAATAAGAGAAGAAAAGAATCAATCGAGTCACCAAAATACAGAATGTTAGAGGAGGACTAAATAATGAGTCACGATGATAATAAGGAATTTGACGGAATCAGACAGGCTGATAACCCTATGCCGGAATGGTACAAGGGGATTTTTATAGCCTGTGTAGTTGCCGGGATAGGGTATGCTATTTACTTTCACTTTTTTTCAAAATGGGATACGGAATCTCACTTTCTTTCAGAAGTGAGCGATCACGAGAAGAAGTTTCCGCAGCCGAAAAAAATCGTCAGTGTTGATGGTTCGAATCCTCTAAGGGGACAGGCCGAAGCGATTGAGGAAGGCAAGAAAAATTTTGCAGGTATCTGCGCTGCTTGTCATGGGCCGGAAGCAAAAGGAATAATCGGGCCTAGTTTAGTCGACGCTGAATGGCTCCACGGATCAACCGATAAAGAAATATTTGATGTCGTGATGAAGGGAATTCCTGTTGAAAAAACAAAGTTGAAAAAGGGGCCGATGCCTCCTCACGAAGCATCTATGGGTTCGGAGAAAGTTTATCAAATTCTTGCATGGATAGCCGATAAAAATCCATCTCTGAAGTCTAAGTAGTATAAGGGAGTAATAGATTATTTTCAAGCTGGGACGTTAAGCGGAATCCTTAATAATTCGGCGCAAGTTTTGCGCTGTATTATTGCAAAAAAACTCTTTCTCGCTCAGCTTGAAAAAAATTATAGTCTTTACATGCCTGTAAAGGTTTGTAGGAGTTAGTCGATGGTCATCTCTAGGCATATAAGCGGAAAATTTAGAACATTTAGATATCTCGTCCAAACTGTATTATTCGGCATTTATTTCATTGTCCCCTGGGTTCGGATTTATGGCGGGCTGCCTCTCATGAGGCTTGACATCCCGACACGTAAGACCTATCTATTGGGTGCGATATACATTCCACAGGAAGGAATTTTCCTGCATTTGTTTTTGATTATAATGGGGCTTTCACTTTTCTTTTTCACTTCTCTAATCGGCAGGGTCTGGTGCGGATGGGCATGTCCTCAGACAGTGTTCACGGATTTATTCGACATTTTTGGAAGACTGATTCTCGGAAAAAAATACGGAAAAAAAGATGCTCCTGTTTTCGGGAGGGCGCTACTTCAAATTACCTGGGTTCTGGTTGCGCTTTTTAGTGCGTTCCATTTTGTAGCCTATTTTTCGGATCCGTACGAAATGCTGAAAGATATTCCTTTACTATTTCATAGAATTTCCGAATTGAGCTGGCCTTATTTTACTGCGTTTTTTGCCGCGTTGCTTTACCTGGATATGACTTTTGTAAGGGAGCAGTTTTGTAAATTCGCCTGTCCTTATGCAAGATTTCAAACGGTTATGCTCGATGGGCATTCGCTTAACGTCACTTATGATTATAAAAGGGGCGAGCCCAGAAGAAATAAAAAAGAAAAAATCGGAGATTGTACTGCGTGCAATATGTGCCTCGTAGTCTGTCCGACTGGTATCGATATTCGTGATGGATTACAGGTCGGATGTATTGCTTGCGCAAAATGTGTGGATGCCTGTACTATCCAGATGGGAAAAGAAAACAAGAGAAGCTTAATCGGCTACAATACCCAGGAGTTAATTGAGAATGGTGCGAAAATCAAATGGGTAAGGCCAAGGACTATTATCTATGCGGTTATTTTGACGCTCGTTTCGATTACTGCGGTAAATCTTTTAATCAAGAGAATTCCTTTTTATCTAAGCATACTTCCTGATAGAAATGTTTTGCCTATGGATGTCGGCGATGGAACCGTAAGAAATTTTTTCAATCTTTCAATCCATAATCTAACTTTTGACGATAAAAATTTCAAAATTCAATTAGACGAAAGTTCGACATTGTTTCCCGCAAAACTTTTGATCGGAGAGGAAAATGGATTTGTTACTGTACCTAAAAATAGCCAAAGAGAAATTCGAGTGATTGTTGATGCTGCGATTCCAGCTGAATACAAACATTCCAAAGTATTTTTGAATTTGAAAGTAAGGGATGAAAAGAGGCCGGATCAAATCAGAACAAAATCGATTTCGATTTCAACCCCGGGGAATTGAATAATGAGTTTTCGAACGATGCATAGAAGCGCGAAAAATGTTTTTTATTTTATTTTTGGCCTATTCGGCCTGCTTTTTATTGCGACATTCGTCACAGTCCGTCTTTCTTTGAAGAATCACGAAGGGGTAATGGACAAGGACTATTACGAAAAAGGACTGAATTACGAGAAAGTGATCGGGGAAACCAGGGAGATGCTCGCCCTGGGGTACGGCTTTTCAGGTGAGATTTTCGAGAATAGAAAATTCCTTCACACAGGAAAAAATAAAATCCGGATTTCATTTACGAAAAACAATTCGGAGATACCTAACGCTTCGGTATCGATGATTATTGAACGAGGAGCAACGAGTAAGTTGACTGCCAAGCATGAATTAGCTAGAGAAGGAAATCATTTCATCGGAGAAGTTGAATTGCCATCTTATGGGGGCTGGTTGTTTACCTTTTATGGAAGAGACGGAAAAAGAACTCTCCAAAAAACTTTTCAGGTTATCGTTTCCGAATAAAATATGATTTTGAAAAGCAAAAGGCCCGATATAGAAAAAGTAGATGAACCCTGCTTTCATTGCTTGAATCCGATTTCAGACAGTGGAGCATCCGAGGCAGAGATCAACGGAGAGATTCATAGGTTCTGTTGCAATGGATGCAGGCTAGTATCCGAAATGATATTCCAGATGGGCAATGAAAATTACTACAATATCCGGGGAAATACTCCGACCGCTCCCGTGACTTTGTCAGAAGAAGGAAATGCAAACCTTGACAGTGACTACACTTACGATGAGTTTGTAACGGGGAAAAATGCTTTTAACAGAGAGGTGTTTATTCAGATCACGAATATACACTGCTCTGCCTGTGTATGGTTGAATGAGAAAGTGTTACTCGAAACGGATGGGATTGTTAGCGCGCGGATTAGTTTTGCAACCAACCGGGCTCATATTGTCTGGGATGACACCAAATTACGCTTAAGCCGGATTTTTGAAATTATCCGGAGCATCGGTTACGATCCGGTATTATATGCCCCTTGGAAAAAAGAAGGCACATTTGAAAAAACAACAAACGACCTTTTGTATAGAATGGGAGTCGCCGGATTTTCGTTTGGGAATATCATGCTTTTCAGCATTGCTCTTTATGCGGGTTTTTTTACTGGAATAGAAATGTCCTACAAAAAGCTTTTTCACTATGCCTCGTGGCTTTTAGCCACTCCGGCTTTTTTGTATTCGGGAGTTCCTTTTTACAGAAGTGCGTTAAGCGGTATTCGAAATAAAATTCTCTCAATGGATATCTTGCTTGTCTCAGGAATTTCTCTTGCCTATTTCTATAGTGTTTACGTTACGTTAACCGATAGGGGAGAAGTATATTTTGATTCTGTCTGCATGATTTATTTTTTTATCCTGATCGGAAAGTTTCTGGAAACAAAATCCAAATTGAATGCCACAAGAAAGCTTTCAATTCTATTAAGTAAGCTCCCTGAAATTTGCACTGTGGTTCGGGAGGGGAAGGAAACTCAGGTTTTGTCTTCAAAAATTCTGGAAGGAGATACGGTAAAAGTGCTTGCAGGCGAGAGAATTGCAGTTGACGGGATTCTGATTTCCGGACGGGCAAATATCGATGAGGCTTTTTTAACCGGAGAATCCATTCCAATAATAAAAAAGAAAGGTGATAAGATTTTTGCAGGCTCACTTGCGATTGATTCGGTAGTCAGTTTTTACGCAACGACTACTGTAAAAGATTCAACTCTTTCAGTGCTGAAGAAGACGATAGAGGAGGCGAATTCCAGAAAACCGGCAGTGGAGAGGGCAACTGAAATTCTTGCAGGATATTTCACAAAAATCGTGCTTCTGGGTGCGTTAGGCACGTTTGCTTATTGGTATTTTTCCGAAAACAGCCTGGAAAAGGCGATAATATATTCAGTGAGTGTTTTGATCGTCGCCTGCCCATGTGCATTAGGCCTTTCTGTTCCTGCTGCGCTCGTGATGAACAATCTATTGAATTCGGAAAAAGGAATCTTGATCCGCAATCCGGACATGATCGAGCCATTATCGAAGATTACGACAGTTGTTTTTGATAAAACCGGAACGATTACCGAGGGAAAACTTTCTGTAATCTCGGATGAGACGGGGCCTCTAACTGGTTTTGGAAAAAGCCTGATTTTTAATCTTGTAAATGAATCCAGGCATCCAGTTTCCAGGGCCATCTCTGAATATTTAAAAGCAGAGCGGATTCATCACCCGGTCATTGAAAAAGAAATCGAGGAAATTGCCGGATTCGGAACAATTATGAGATGCAATTCTGAAGGAAAAAAATACGATGTGAGGATTGGAAAAAAAGAATTTATTTTTGGAAATGAACACAGGTCGGCAGAGGAAATTGAATCCACCATTTCCTATATTTCTATCAATGGAGAAGTCAAAGGATTCTTTGTGCTGCAGGATACATTGAGAAATGATGCGATAGGCGAAATCCAGAAATTAAGAGAAATGAATTTAGAGCTTCGTATTCTGTCGGGGGACAATTTCGGATCGGTCAGAAAAATCGCCTCTGAGGTCGGTATAGAAACTTTTTATTCGGATGAAAGTCCTTTAGAAAAACTGGAAAAAATTACAGATATGCAGAAGACTGGAAAAAAAGTATTGGTCGTAGGGGATGGAATCAACGATTCTGCATGCCTTGCAAAAGCGGATGTTGGAATTTCACTCGGAGCAGGGGCAGACTTGGCTATCGATAAGAGCGATATTCTTCTTTTGAAAAATCAGATTTCTGGAATCAGAGATACAATTCTTCTTGCCCGGAACACGAAAAGAGTCATCAGGGAAAATATTGCGATTTCTCTAATATACAATTCAGTCATGCTACCCTTGGCCGCCTCGGGTGCTATGCTTCCCGTAATTTGCGCCGGATTTATGACTTTGAGTTCGTTAACTGTAGTTGGAAATTCACTTTCACTCAGATTGAGGGCAAAAACATGACTGCTTTGTATATTATGATTCCGATAGCTTTGGTGATTGCAACATCGGCGCTTATATTTTTTCTGATTTCTATGAAGTCCGGGCAGTTTGAAGATATCGAAGCGCCAAAATACAGGATGCTTTTTGATGACGAGTTTCCAACAAAAAAATCAGAAAAGAAATGAATGATTTCTGGTTGGTCATTTTCCCGGCTGCATTTTTACTTGGAGTAACCAGTTCTTTCCACTGCGTTGGAATGTGCGGGCCGTTTGTAGCCAGCTTTAATCTTGCATCAGATTCTAAATTTCTCGCGAATCTTTTGTACAATTTCGGAAGGCTTTTGGGGTATTCAGGCATCGGATTGATTTTGGGATTTGCGGGAAACACCTTTAATCTTGCCGGGGAAAATTTTTTACAAATTCAAAAATTTGCGGCAGTGATCTCATCTGTGATCATTGTTCTATTCGGGATATCTTTAATTTTTCACAAGCTGAATATTACTGAACAAATGTTCAATGCAATTTCTAGAAATTTATTTTTATTGATAAAGCCATTGAATAAAAGAGGAAATGGGATAGCTTTTACGTTTACTCTCGGACTTTTTACAACCCTCTTACCCTGTGGAACATTGTACCCAGCGTTTGTTTTGGCATTTTCAACGGGAGGGGCAGTATCCGGGTTATTGTCAATGTTTGCTTTTTTTCTTGGAACGCTTCCGTTGATATTCGCATTTGGAATCGGGTTTGCGAAATTCCGTCCTATGATCAAATCAAGTTGGATTTCGTTTACGGGTGTTGTGATCGTAGTCACCGGAATTTCGAGTGTGGCTTTTCGATTCTCTCACGATCACTCGGTGCATGAACGAAAGCATTCTATCGAGCCGAAGGAAAACACTGAGCGTTAAGATTTTGTTCTGGCTTGGGCTAACCTTGTCCGGACATGGGATTCGTAAAGGTTTGCATCTTTTTGATTGAGTTATTTTATTTGAGCCAAAATATCGTTATGTATATGACTAAATTCAAATTTATTTCAATGGGCTTTTGGGCAGCTGGGGCTGTAAATATTCAGGGAATACTTCTTTTTTCATTCGGATTTACCAACGACTACTTAAGTGAATTATTTCCATCGGTAATGAGTCCATTCGGATTGATTCTTATTTTGCTTTGGGGGTTTGCCTATATTTCGGTTGCCAAAAATTTTGAAAGAGTGAGAGGCCTTGTCGCAGTGTTCGCCGTCGAAAAAATGGTTTATGTTATTTCCTGGATAGTCTGGATTTACATGAATTTCGGAAGGCTGCCGGAAATTTTCAACCAATCGGCTTTCACAGGTTTATTTTATGTGATATATGGCCCAAATGATTTTTTGTTCGGTGTATTTTTTGCTTGGGTATTTTGGGATATGAGACGTAACGCAAGAAAGTAAAAATTTTCCCGGTTGTGGAAATACGAGCGATAAAAAAAGAAGTGATAGAAATGAAAAAGAAAATGATTCCGAGAATAACTAGAATTTCAGCTTCCATAAGACATTGCCTCTAGAAAATTCAAAGCACACAAAAAAACAAAGCAGTGCAAAAATCTTGTATAGTGTTTTAGGCTTAACCCGGAGGCCACTGGAAATGCCTGCCAGCGAGTAGGTGGTAGTGCAAGTGAAATACAGTTTGGCCGGCTTCGCGTCCGATGTTTGTAACGATCCTGTAACCGTTTTTATCGAACCCTTTTTCTTTTGCGAATTTGGCAATCCGGACAGATAATTTTCCGACTAGAATTTCTTCCTTTTCCGTAAGCTGGCCAAACGACTCTATGTGCTTTTTGGGGATAAACAATATGTGTTCTGGGGATACCGGATTCATGTCTCGGAATGCGACCATGTCCTCGTCTTCATACAAAATCGTTGCGGTGATTTTTTTCTCTGCAATTTTACAAAATATACATTCACTCATTTAGATTCTCCGTTGAAGCATAATGAAGCTGCCCCGTAAGTGCTCGAAAGCCCTGAGCCGGTTTCTATTGTTGTGTAGTCCAAAAAAACCGGAAAGATAATTTCATTAACTTTTTTGTTCAGTTTCTCGCCGAATAAATCCCAGGATTTTGTAAGTCCGCCAACCAGAATAATTTTTTGGGGATTCACGGCGTGGATCATATTTCGAATGAGTTCAGCAAGAACCGACACTCCAAAGTTGAAAATTTCCGTTGCATCGGAATCGTTTGCTCTGACCAGTTCAAAAAATTTCTTTGCGGAATCCATTTCTTTTCCAGTTTTCTCTCTGTATCTGTTTAAAAAACCTCTTGCGCTGAAATAGCTTTCCGCGCACCCTTTCTGGCCGCATCCGCATAACGCACCGTTGATTACAATAGTGCTGTGGCCAGATTCCATTCCGTTTCCTTTGTATCCATTAAAAACCTCGCCTTTGTACACCCAACCGCAACCGATTCCTGTTCCGAGAGTAAACACCATCACATTCTCGCAATTTTTTCCTTTTCCGAAATGGTATTCGCCTAACGCAAAGCAGTTTGCGTCATTGTTCATGAAAACCTGAACTTTGAACTTGTCCTGGATGTAGGAAGACAATTGAACATTTTTCAGATTCACAAGGTTTGACGATCTCAGAATGACCCCTTTATCCATATCGATCGGGCCTGGTGTGCCTATTCCTATTTTTTCAAAGGAGTCTTTTTTTTGAATGGTGGAAATCAATCCTTCAATGGAAGAGAGAAACTCTGCGTTTGACCAGACTCTGTTCGTGCTGATTTTGTCCTCAATGTATATTTTTCCGGACGTATCAATCACGCTCCCTCTTATGCTGCCCCCCCCGATGTCAATTCCCAGAACTTTTTTCATTTAATTACCTTGGTGAATTTACCTTCTCTCATTTCGTAAATAGTTTTTGCGTCAAACGCCAGTTTCATATCGTGTGTAACCAGCAATATGGTCAAACCTTTCTGGTTGTACTCGCGAAATAAATTTCTTACCAGGTTGCTGTTTTCAGGATCCAGGTCTCCGGAAGGCTCGTCTGCAAGCAGGATTTCCGGCTCGTTAATCAATGCTCTGGCGATTGCTGCTTTTTGAATTTGTCCTCCGGAAAGTTTGCGTGGGAGTTTGTCTTCGAATTTTTTCAGTTCCAGTTTGTTTAATAAATAATCGCAGGTATTTTCAAATTCTTCACTTGTAAATTTTTTTGAAAAAAGCGCCGGGAGTAGGATGTTTTCTCTTACGGTTAGATTCGGAATTAATTCACTGAATTGAAATATTAATCCGATTTCATTGGATCTGAATTTTAGCAAATCCGATTTGGAAAAATCCGATAACTTTTCGTTGTTAAAATGGACCTCTCCGGAAGTCGGTTTCAGCATCCCTGTCAAAAGAGACAGTAGTGTAGTTTTTCCAGACCCGGAAGGCCCGACAATTGCTACATAGTCCGATTCGTTTACGTCAAATGAAACGGATTCTACAACCTTGTCCTCTTCGTAAATTTTTGTGAGACTGCTTACTCTGAAAATCATTTCTGTCTCCTGATCGAGTCGTAGGGGTCGATCGAGGTAACGTAAAACGATAAGGGAATGGAAACGACGATACACCCGATTATCCCAAAGCCGAGTGCGTTAAGCGACGCCAGTCCCAAATGTTGGAAAGACAGATTTGAAAAAATGGAAATGAATCCCAGAAATACAATACAAACCACAAAGGAAAAACTATGATAGACCAATTCCTTGCAGACGATGAGAAGCACTACTCCGAGTCTATTGGTTCCTACTGCGAGCATAATACCGGTTTCAGCGATTGAGTGAAGGATCCTGGATCCCGATAGCAAACCGAAGATTCCGATTGCAGCAGTCGTATTCGCAGGGGAGAAGGCTTGTATCTGGGCAGAAATACTTTTTGTTGATTCAGCAAGATGGGCTATTTCAGAGTTTATGGAGACATAGAAAATTAAGAATGCTCCAACCAAAAGATTAATTCCAAAATACAACCTCTCGCGGATAATCAAGGCAATGGAAAAATACAGTAAGTTGATGCGACCCATTCTGTTATAATTATCGGCCTAATTTTGTCCCAGGTTAGCCCATTCGCGGAAAACGGGCTGTTCTGGCGAATGTTGTTTGTCTTGGCCAGAGAAAAGACCGGGAAAAAAAGCCGGATTGTAATATTTTCCCCCCGAACGCTTCGACAGATTGGGGGAAATTCCGGGAAATCAACCGATAATAATAAATAGATTTCATGATTTTTTTTGTAATTGTTGCCATAAGCCTAATACTACTCGTTGCTGCGTTTTTTTTGTTTTTTGAATCTAAAAAAGACATAAGCGAGAAGGCTCTTGCGCTTGCCGCAATGGGAAATTTTCTCGATGCAAGGGCGATGGTGCGAGATCATTTAGAAAGTTCACCGGGCAATGTAAAATCCCTTTTTGTCATGGCTAAAATATATTCTATGGAAGGGGATTTCTTAAGCGAAGCGAGTTATCTGGAGAAGATCAAAAAAATTGGAAAGTTCGAAAAGGACTTTCCGGAAATTTATATCTGCAACAGAATTGCAGACATATACTATAATCTGGATATGTTCGAGGAAGCATTTTTCTATTACCTCGATACTCTACAGGTTGACCCGACAAATGCTGAGGCTTTGATTCGATTGAGCTTTATGGCTTTGGGGCAGAAGGATTTTTCCGTTGCGGACGTTTTTCTAAAAAAGCTGAATCCCTCCAGCGCAAAAATTCCATCTTATTTTATCGCGAGAGGAATTATCAAAGCGGGCCTTGGAAGGGGAGATTTTTTTCAGGATTTTGAAAAAGCCTATCAGTTGGACAAGACATCTCCGGTTTCCGGTTTTTTGTATGCGGTAAGCGCGGCAAAAGAAGGAAAATGTGATGATGCTATAGATTCTGCGAATAAAATCGTAGAGTCGGTTGAAGATGAATTTATCCGGTATACTTTGTTTCAATTCATCACAGCTCAGTATTTTCAGAAGGAGGATTATCCATCTGCCGCAAAACACGCGAGGCTCTGTCTGGAAATTGCAAAATTAAACGGATGGAGACATGAGGCAACCGACTCCAACTTTCATCTCGCAATGGCGCTTATCGCACAAAATAAAATGGACGACGCATTCGAGCCGATGATTGATGCAGAATCCGAAAGAATGGATGATCCGGAAATTATAGAACTCGCGAATTATAAATATCAGGTCGAAAATGGGAATCTTGACCTTTGGAGTGTATCCGATGAAGGTTACAATCTTAAGAAGGAGATCAAAGGAGTGTTCGATAAAAATTTTCCAAATGAGAGATTCTACGAGCTGTCTGGGCTTCGCTCATCGGACACTTTCAATATCCGAGGAATTGTAAACGAGGACGGAAAAAAAATTACAAATCAGATCGGCCTTATCGGCGTGGACAAAATGACCCGGTTCAACTCGCTGAAAGGAACTGCATTCAAGAATACCTGTACGCGAATGATCATGGCGCTGAACTACAGGGTAAGTCGGGAGATGCCGTATCTGGAGAGCGACGGAGCCAATTACATCGGAACGAATATGGCTGACAGGGATATCAAGGCATTGTTTCGGATCAGAAAATGGAAAAATGTAAAAATTTCAGACGTGTTTCTTCGGGATCTCTTGAGCGCGGTAAATGATTTGAGTGTGGACAAAGGTTTTATTATCGGGGCTGCGGAATTGACTCCGGGGGCAAAAAAAGTTTTTTCGGCAAATTCGGATCAGATCGTAATTGTGAATGGAAAGGAGCTGGAAGAACTACTTGAAAAAGCTCTGCGTTAGTCTTTTTGCGATCGTATTTTTTTCCTGCTTATCTGCGGACAAAAAGAACCTTAAACCGACTATTGAATTAAACCCCAAAGTGTCGGTAAAAATTTCCAGAACCTATATTTCCGGAAAAGCCCCGGTTAAAAATTCCAGCGAAGAAATCCGGTTGATGATGGAGACACTGGTTGACTCTGTTTTAAAAAAAGACCTTTCCGTGCTTCCGAATTTCATATTCAGAGAAAAAGGAATTTATCTGGATCTGAAAGGGCTTTGGACCTATGAGGAGCTAGTTCAAGAGATGAGTTTGAAGGATTCTTATTTTACTATATTTTTCTTTGATACGGAGAAACTAAAAACTCATAAAAAATCAGACGATGTGCATACAGTAAGAGACCTTTTGATACTTTCGGGGGGGCTGGAACTGGATCTATTTTTTGAATCTCCCCACTCTTGTGAAATAAAAATCAGATTTGTGAGTGGCAATAAACTGGAAAGAGACCTGAACAATCCGTACTTTATCCAGGAAGGTGGAAAGTGGTATATATACAGATTGTTTTAGTATTCTAAATATCAGTCTTTATTTTCCGGAGCAATCGGATTTATCATCTGGGTTTTTTTCTCCGATTCCATTTCCCAACCGTAATCCGCTCCCATGGAAATAATTTTTCCGCAGGAATCTTTATCAAATCCACCTTCGCTGCAAATCTTATAAAATTTATCTTCGGTGCAAATGTCCACACGTCTGTCGAGGGCTTCTTTGGATTCATTCGGGCCGGCTTCCAGCTTTGCACACTGAAACATTCCCGCCATTCCGTCGCTGTAGATTTTTTGGACTTTTGCCAGATTTGCTTTTTTTTCCTTTTGGAAATATTTCCATTCCCATTGAAGCAGCATATGGGCTTGCATCAGGTCGTTTGCTTTGTCCAGAGGGATATTATTTTTTTTGAGTAGCTCGTCTCTTACGTTTGTCCTGCATTCCAGTGTTTTCTTTTCACGGATTTCCTTTTTTTCGGGAGACTTGGAATACTTCATTCCGCAGGCTCTCTGCAATTCGTCCAGTTCAATTCCGATTTTCTCCAGTGAATCCACTGGGAGTTTCGACTCGACGCTGATCTTTTGTACCTTTTCTTCCATCTCGATTATCTTTGGATCTTTTTCCTTTTTCGAGCAGCCGAAAAAAAATAAACTCAAGCTGGCGCAGATTGAAATTGTTGTGAAAAAACCGGTTATTATTTTAATATTTTTCATGCGTTAGTCCTGCTATATTTTTCAGTAATAGGCCTTCCCATTCTTGCTCTTTTTTCGTAAATAAATTTCAGATGGCTATCCAGGTGAGTAGAACAAAGTTCCACGATCTGTCGGAGAGTTTGCGGGCCTCTGGAGGAATGGATTCCGATTTTTTCGAACTCTGAATCTTCCAGCCTGTCCAGAATAAATACCGTTGATTTGCGGTTCAAGTCGAATAACACTGCAGACTCGCCTGCGGACTGCTCGCTGTAAAAAAACTTCTTTGCCCATTCCGATTCATCGGCTTTAATCAGCGAGGGTTCTTTCTCGGTCAGCACTCTTTTCATTCTTTCTGTAAAAAGAAGTTCTGTATCCGTGATATGCAGCACCACTTGATTTGTGTTCCAGTCGCCGGGCCCGGGAGTTTTTAATAGATCTTCGGTTGATAGCCCGGATGTAGCGTAGTTTAAAAGCCCGATGCCTTTTCTGTAATTTTCAATGAATTCTTTCATTTCGATTTACCGCTTTATTTATTCCTAATTGCAGGCTTGCGCTTCCCGGCATTTTATCAAGTAGAAAATATTTCACTTTCCGGTTCGAAATACCTCTCGCAGTGAAAAAATCATTAGAATTTATTCCGGAATCTAAAAAATTGGAATGTCCAAATATAGTAAGGGGTTTGATTTTGGGAAGTAGGATGAATATTAAATTTAAAGCTTTGGATTACAACGCAAACGATGACTTTGAAGAGTCGGAATATGAATTTACCGGCGATAAAAAAAACGGCTGGGAGATAAAAAGAAACGGAGAAGCTTATCTCAGGCTTGGAAAAGGTTATGAACTTTTAAAAACAAAATATTGCGGAGTATGTTCTACCGACCTAGACCGGAGATTTTTGCCGTTTCCTTTGCCGCAGGTGACAGGCCATGAAGTGGTCACGGAAAGCCTGGACGGAAAAGAAAAATTCGTAGTGGAAATCAATGATTCAGGTTTTGCCAGAGGAGATTTGGAATTGGATCCTTTTTGTGCGGCCGGAATTCCCACACACAGTCCGACTAGAATGGTTTTGGGCATAGACAGGCTACCCGGTGGGTTCGGCGAATTTATACTTGCTCCTCAGAATGCGATAGTTCCATTCCGGAAAATTTCCGAAGAGACGGCAGTTTTGATTGAGCCCTTTGCCGCGGCTTTGCAGGCAGTAACATCTTCTCCTCCAATAAAAGGAGACAGTGTTGCGGTTCTTGGGCCGAGAAGACTTGGGAGCCTTTTGTTGTCGGCTCTTTCGGCATTTCGAAAAGATTCAGGCATTGATTTTTCGATTACGGCTATCGTAAGGCATGACCATCTAGTGGATCTCTCAAAAAAACTAGGTGCAGATAAAATCGTAGATTTGAGAAAAGCTGGAGTTGATACAATTCGTTCGTCTTTCGACATAGTTTATGATACTACGAGCACTCCGTCCGGATTTGAAACTGCGCTCGGTCTTGCAAAAAGAGAAGTGCATCTGAAATCTACAAACGGCCAAGAAGTTCTAGGTCTGAAAAAACTTACCGAATTGGTGGTGGATGAAATATCCATTCTTCCGTTTTCGCAAAAGAATTTGCAATTCAAGTGGGAGAATGAAACAAAAGAGAACACTGCGGTATTTGTTTCGCCAGGAGTTCGGATGGAAAAACTTCCCGGAAATTTTCAAGAGTACAAGCTGAATTTTGATGAGGCAATTAACGTCCTAAATTCGGATAAATTTTTCGGAAGGCTTCCCCGGTTTGATATTGCGATTGCTTCTAGCCTGGAAGAAATGGATAAAATTCTCCGGCCGAGCGACCGGGATGAAAATGCACTTGTAAGGCCAAGAGGTGCAATACTATTCAAGGGAGAACCAAAAGGCAATCCTTTTCTGCAATTTCTTTCAGATGGAAAGAGCCTGCATTCTTCCAGGTGTGGGGATTTTCATCTTGCAGTAAAACTTCTGGAAGGAAATCCGGAAATTGCAGATAGCCTTTCCAAAAATATGATCACCCATAGGTTTCATTCAAGGGATTTGAAAAAGGCTTTTCTTGTAGCCAAAGACCCGTCGTCTATAAAAGTTATCATAGAGCATACTTGAATGGATACGACCAGCATACAGACAGAAACATCACTCGGGCCGACCCTGGTGCGGAAAGATGAGAACTGGGAGTTGGATCTTTCCTATTTGCGAATTTTTACCGGGCTATCCGTTCTCTCCAAAATTCTGGGAGATGAGGTTTTGAACCAGGTGGAAAATACCCCTGGCGATGTTTCCATCATCTACAAAATCAATCCGAATATAAATCCAGAACTAATCGAAATGCATTTTTCATTTATTCAGATTTATGCGCGCGCAGGAGTGCTGAAGGATATTTTGTCCTTCAAGGAAGAATTTCAGGATCATCTTAGAACCGTATTCGGAACTTTTCAGAGGCCTTCTTGGGGAAGAAAAATCCACCCTGAATTTTTTGGAGAAGACCCGAGGATTTCGAAATCCCTGGCTTTGATTTTTCCGTTCCACCACGTCAGCGAGAATGAAGACATTGACTACAGATTTATTCTGGAGAGGGTGGAAAACCCCCAGAACATAGGAGACTTTTTTTTCAGGCTAACGGTGGAAAATCACGCGAGAGCAAATCTGGACATAAGCACCATTCCGAATATAATGGTCGATGATATCGGCAAAAGAGTGTTTCTTGCCGGAAGCACCAAGATCGCAGAAACCGTTAATAATGGGATACTTTCTGCTTGTTCCAAAGGGCAGAAAAACTTTTCGGAGGAGAAAAGAGATTATAGCCATTTGTTTGAGCAGATTTCCAAGACTCACCTCGGCAATATAGAAAGAATCGATTTTGCCTGGGACAAAGCGTTCTCAGATTTTTTCCAAAAATCTGACCCGCAAACCGGACTTCCTCTCCTAAAAAAAATATTTCTAATGTTGGAAGATAATGCGGTTAGTGATATTCTGAAAAAAGGGGAAACTCTAAAAGTGAACCTTGGAAAAATATTTGTGACCATGTATTTGTCCCGGCTTGGGAGAGTGCTGAATTGCAATTTCAACCTTCCGAAAAAAGGTAAGAGTCTTGCAGATTATTTGAAAAGGATGCCTGAACTTCAGGCCATTGCAGAGAAAAAAAATCACAAGATTGATTTTGGAAACACGAATATATTTCTTATACACCATATAACATCCGAGATACTTGCTCTTCTGGAAGCTTTCCGGAAATTGAATTCAGGAAAAATCAATGTTGCATTTGTGAAATACGGAGGGGTCGTCCCATCCGCATATCTGGATGTTCTTTTGGATATTCCTACGGACAGTTTTTTCATGGCAGGTTTAATCCGCAAAACTTCCGACAAAAATCGGGACTATTACGTGCTATCTAGGGATTATAGCGATATCACCGGGATGGAGGGCTTAAAGGATTGTCTTGAGATGGAAGAATATAATTTCTTCGATGCGATGAAACTTTTGGCCGGGCATTTGCTTTTGAAGTTTTGCCTTGAATCCGAAAAGGAAAGGAAAAAAGTTTTGTTAATTGAGGACGGAGGTTATCTTGCTCCGTTTTTAAATGACTACGCAATTTCGAATGCATCCTTGCGAGAGGTTTTTGATTTTTACAAAGTAGCCTCCGCAAATCAGGACGGGAAATTTTCGGACTGGATACAAGCCATCCTCATCGGAAGCGTGGAGCACACACGTAACGGATACGATAGGCTCAAAGATGTCGAGGCAAAACACTCGCGATTGTTTCTTCCGGCCTATTCGATTGCGATTGCGGATAAGAAAGTAAAAGAAGAATCCAAAGAAGTAGCCCATTCCATTTTAAGCGCAATCGAAACGATTTTGCACGGACAAGGAATGGTTCTTTCGCAAAGAAAGATGATCGTTTTGGGTTCTGCGGGGAATATAGGGACTTTTCTTAGCCGCTATCTGAAAGGCGCCAGGATGCATGAATCCAACATGGATCTGATCGAGGTCGATATCAAGAAGGAGACCGGTGAGTTTTTTTACAATACGTTAGGCGAAATTCCGAAGGAATTGTTCTTGTCGCGTGACCTTTTTCTTGGAGTAATCGGGAAATCCATCTTAAAGGGTGATTTGATTTCCGATCTTTTGATAAACGGGACGAAGAATCGAATTATTTTCGCGTCCGGATCAACAAAAACAGTCGAGTTTTCAGATCTGTCGGATTACCTGAATCGGCTTTCTTCGATGGAAAAGCCGATGATCGGAAATATTCCGGTAGAAATTGATTTTGGCAGAATCATTGAACCTCAATCGGGAATCGATCACGGCGGGAAGGTGCAGATTTCATTTACGAAAAACAATGCCAGAATAGAGAAGACTCTTTATCTTTTGGGAGATCTCAGTCCGGTCAATTTTATCTTCTACGGTGTGCCTACGGAAACTATGGATTCGATTATCTCCGAGCTTTTGACAGCTTCTCTCGGGCTGAACCACCAGTTTTTGAACGGAAAACTTCCGGAGCCGAAATTGTATGCGGTAGATTATGAAATTAATTCATGGGGCGACAAACTGATTTCAAAAGAATAGTCGTGGCGTTACCGTGTCGCAGAAGGCGAGGCTAAAAATGGCTGAGAACGGATTTTTTCAATTGACCCAAAAAATATTCATCCGGAATCATCAATCCATTCTAGTTCTTCGGGACAGAAAATCCGGGGTAGGGGATTTGCCGGGGGGCAGAATGACCGAGGAAGAATTTTTCGGCGACTGGGTAAAAAGCCTTGAGAGGGAATTGGTCGAAGAGCTGGGGGAAAATTTTCAGCTTCAGATAGACCCGGATCCGATTTTTCTAAAAAAACACAGGGTGGAAGAAGGGCAGTTTCCATGCATGATTCTTGCATATAAGGGAATCTATTCGGGAGGAGTTGTTCAATTATCTGATGAGCACGATTATTTTGATTGGGTAGATTCGAAAAATTTTGATCCCGGAGCTTTATTTTCCGGCTATATGCTCGAAGCAGTCGACTATTATCTGAAAAAATATTCCTGAATAATATGCTGGATTTTCAAATAAGATTTCATAGAGTTCTGGAAAAAAGCCGCAGCCTATCTGGAAAATTCACCTGTCGGCAACTAACGTATATTCTAGATACGGAAATCATATCTCTGTACAATTCGGCTAGTAAGGATGATTCTTTTTCTGGCAGATTCTGCATTATCGCAATCGGCGGCTATGGCAGAATGGAAATGTCTCCATTTTCCGATATTGACCTGCTCTATCTCCATGATGGGATCGAGGAAGAAAAGCTTACCCAGGTCATTTCGCATATAAATACCGTTCTATTTGATTCGGGCAAAGAGGTCGGCCATTCGTGCAGAACGATTACCGAATGTTTTGAATCACTGGATAACCCTATGTCGTATAACGCATTTCTGGATTCCAGATTTCTTGCCGGATCCGAAGAATTGTACAAAAAATATGTTGAAAGCTTTCTCAATCATTTTCCGGGAGAAGTTGTCGGGTTTCACAATGAGAATAAAATTCAGATTTTGGAAGAAAGAATATTCAAAGGAAATCAGCCGATTTTATTGTCCGAACCGAACATAAAAAATGACCCTTGTGGGCTTCGGGATATCCAGACCATCTACTGGCTGGAGAAATCTGAAAAGAAAATACCTTCCTTGTCCGGCCTTGGGGTCATTCCGGTCTTTACTCGGGGAGAAGTAGAGAGGCTTGAATCCGCTTACGATTTTTTCTTGCGGGTGCGAAATGCGCTGCACGTTATGGCGAAAAGAAAAATCGATAGGCTGGAATTGACCTACCAACCGGAGATCGCAGAATATCTCGGTTTCGGTCCGAAATCGGAAATAGGCTCTTTCGAGAATCTGATGAAAGTATTTTATAAGCACCAGAAGGAAGTAAACTTTTTCATTGGCTTGTACCTGGACTATAGAAAGACTTCGAAGTCAGGCGTGCGTTATACGAAATCTATTTTTGAGGAAGCGAAAATTTTTCACGACGAGACTTATGCATACCCATCCGAATACGGGCAGGAATTTATGAACCCGGATACCCTTTACCGGGACATCATGCTAACCTTTCTAGCTTGCCAGAGCCTTGATGTCGAACCTTCCAGATTGCTTTTGAATGAAATAAAATTTGCGTCCAATTTTCTCGAAGAGGATTTTAAAATGTCAAAATCTTCTATAGAAATATTCTTAAGAATTCTAAAAAACAAAAAAAAAAGCGGGAAGATTCTGACTAGTATGCACGAATGCGAGATACTGGGAAAGCTCCTTCCCGAATTCGGGGCCTGCACGTATTTTGCTCTATTTAGTTATCATCACCAATACACAGTTGATGAGCATTCACTGTTTATTCTGCGTGAACTAGACAAGCTCATTGATGGAATATTTGAAGACGAAAAAATTCAGAATGAGTTTTTTCTTTGTCGGGATATTCATATCCTAATCCTATCTATTCTGATCCACGATGCTGGGAAAGTAAAAGAAGGAGACCATTGTCAATACGGAGCTGAACTTGCAACTGCAATTGGCGAAAGGCTAGGGCTTAGCGTGAAAGAGATCGGGCTGTTCAGATTTTTAGTAAAGCACCATATAGACATGTCAGAGCTTTCCACAAAAAGGGATATTTCCGATCCTAAGCTTATCGAGAATTTCGCAAAGATTGTAGGTGATTCTGCCCGACTCAGGCTTTTGTATATTCTCACAATCATCGATACCAAATCGGTCGGCCACGGAGTTCTTACAAATTGGAAAAAGGAAATTCTAAGCGTATTATTTCAAAAAACTTTGGAGTATTTGGGCGAGTCCCAGGATGCGTTAGGTGAAATTGCAAGAGGTTCTAGCGAACTGGAACTGCTCATGGAATTCCTCTCTAGCAAGGAAAGGTTGCCGGATTCAAGTGTGCAGGCGATTGCCGGATTTGCCGCACAGGTTTTGCCGGCGACTTATCTATCCTACAATACCCACAGGAGAATTTACAGGCATTTTTTGAATGTTGACGCATTAAAAAAATTGAAAGTAATCCCTCCGGTTGTAGAGGCAGAGCCTGAACCAGCATTTTTCACGGTGACGATTTATTCTGAAGATTACAGATATCTGCTTTCGGACATTACAGGCACCATATCTTCGGAGGGTCTGAATCTGATCGGGATGCGTTCTTTCAAATCGTCCGAAGGATATGCGATCAATATAATCCAGTTTACGGATAGTTTGGGCAGCGGAAATATCAGTGAGGAAAAAATAGATAGGCTGAAAAATAAGATAAAGGTTGTCATTCAAAAGCAAAAAAATGTTGAAGAGTTTATTAGTTCACCAAGCGAGTGGATTTCGTTTAACAAAATTCCGAAGGGGATGGTTCAGGATCGGATTGAATTTGATAACCACTCTTCGGAAGATTATACGATTCTGGAAGTTAGGCTTCCGGATTCTCTAGGTTTACTGTACAGACTGCTGAAATCAATCCTGACATTCGATGTTCAGCTTCATTTCGTGATCGTATCTACCAGCGCGGATTTTGCATTTGATTCCTTCTATCTGAAGTCCCCGGAAGGAAATAAAATTGAAGATCCTCTTCTTTTAAAAAACATGGTCGAAGAAATAAAAAATTCGGCTTTTGGGAGATTTTCTGAATACCCAAAATCCGTGACAATATAGGATTGAATATGTCGTGGTGGAAAGACTCGATAGTCTATCAGATTTACCCCAGAAGTTTTTATGATTCGAACGGGGACGGAGTGGGAGACCTGGAAGGGATAATACATAAGCTAGATTATCTTAACGGCAAGGAAGATTCTTTAGGTGTTGACGCGGTCTGGCTTTCCCCGATCTATCCTTCTCCGATGTTCGATTTCGGATATGATATTTCGGATTACGAAAATATAGACCCGGCATTCGGAAATCTGAAAATCTTTCAGAGATTGTTAAAAGAAGCCCACAAGAGAAAAATCAAGATTATTCTGGATCTCGTGATCAATCATACATCTCATCTTCATCCCTGGTTTGTGGATTCTATCTCTTCCAAGGAAAGCAAAAAGAGGGACTGGTATATCTGGAAAGAGCCTGTAAACGGGAAGGAGCCTAACGGATGGCTTGCATCTTTTGGTGGGAAGGCATGGGAGTTTGACGAGAAATCGGGGCAGTACTATTACCACGCATTTTTAAAAGAGCAGCCCGATTTGAATTGGAGAAATACCGAGGTCAAGAAAGCGGTTTTTAAAATGATAAAATATTGGCTGGATATGGGGGTTGATGGATTTCGGCTCGATGTAGTCAACTATTATACCAAGGACTCCGAGCTAAGGAACAATCCGAAAAATATTTTCAAAGGTTTAAGGCCTTACGATTGGCAATACCATATTTATGACAGAAACCGTCCGGAGAACCATGAGATTGTAAAAGATTTCCGGAAGCTTCTGGACTCCTATAAAAATAAAATGTCGATAGGTGAGGTGTACCAGGAACCTCCAGGTAAACCGGATTTGCCCGCTTCCTACTACGGGGAAAATAGCGATGAACTTCACATGGCCTTTAATTTTTCATTTTTGTATTGCAAGTGGGAGCCGAATGATTTTCTTCAGGCAATACTCGGTTGGGAAAACTCTTTAAAAAAATCTGATTGGCCGAATTACACTTTGAGTAATCACGATCAACCCAGGCATTTTTATAGATACGCCAAAAGAGGGGAGTCGTTCGAACGCGCAAAAATTGCGGCCGCAATGCTATTGACCCTTCGTGGAACTCCATTTTTGTACTACGGGGAAGAGATTGGAATGAGTTGTGAAAGAATTCCCAGAAAAAAAATTCAAGATCCTGTTGGAAAAAAATATTGGCCGATTCATCCGGGCCGAGACGGGGCGAGGCTTCCAATGTGTTGGGACTCTACGGAAAAAGCAGGGTTTACAACGGGCGATCCCTGGCTCCCGCTGATCTGGAATCATGAAGCCGTGAATGTGGAAAAACAGAAAGACGATTCGACAAGCCTTTTGGAATTTTACAAAAAGCTGATCCGTGCAAGAAAAAACTCTAAAGCGCTAACCAAGGGCGATTTTGAAGCTCTCGATAAAAAGCCAGTCCAGCTACTCAGCTATATCAGAACTTTCGGAGTTGAGAAGGTTCTTGTGATTCTGAATTTTGAAAATAGTCCTGCAAAGTTTTTACTAGAAAACAAGCCTGTCTCGGTTGATAATTGCGAAATTTTGGTTTCGACTCACCGAAAAGAAGGGACTTTCGTGAATCCGGCGTTTCTGGAAATTTTTCCTTATGAAGCCAGTATTATCAGGTTGGAATAAAGAATATGGCAGAAGTTGAATTGATTAAAGAATTTTCATTTGAAGCAGCGCATTTCTTACCGGGAGCTCCGGATGGACACAAGTGCCGCAGAATGCACGGGCATAGTTTTTATTTCAAACTCCACCTGAGGGGAGAAGTTGACAAGGAAAAAGGCTGGCTAATGGATTTTGGCGAAATCAAAAAAATCGTCAAACCGATTTTGGATAATTACTTGGATCACTATGTGCTGAATGAAGTGGATGGCCTCAAAAATCCCACGAGTGAAAATATCGCAATTTGGCTTTGGGACAAGCTAAAGCCTTCACTCCCTTTTTTGAACAGAATCACATTGAAAGAAACATGCACCAGCTCCTGTGTTTATGAAGGGAAAGAAAACTAATCGTAAAAAAGCTCTTGTCCTTTTTTCCGGAGGGCTGGATTCAACGACCTGCTTGTATCTTGCTCTGCGGGATAACGAAGAAGTGTATGCCCTGTCATTTGATTATTCCCAAAGGCACCTAATTGAGCTGAAAAGCGCCAAAAGGATCTTGAAATCACTTCCTGTGTCGCATATCGTATTGAAACTGGATAGCAAAATATTCCACGGATCTTCACTGATTGAAAGAAAGCTAAGAGTTCCCAAGGATAATCTTGCTAAAAATAAAATTCCGAATACTTACGTTCCCGGCAGAAATATTCTTTTTCTTTCCTTTGCTTCATCTGTTGCGGAAAGTTACGGGCTGAATCGAATTTACATAGGCGTAAATGCGCTGGATTATTCCGGATACCCGGATTGCAGGCCGAACTTTATAAGGGCTTTTCAGAAAATGATTCGTCTTGGAACAAAAAGGGGAGTTCAGGGAAATCAGGTTGAGATAGTCACCCCGCTATTGAAAATGAAAAAAAAAGAAATCATTTTACTCGCAGAAAAATTGGGGGTTCCTTTTTCCAAGACCCATTCCTGTTATGACCCGAATAACAGCAAGCCCTGCGGCCACTGCGATTCCTGCATTTTGAGAAAAAAAGGATTTGAGGAGGCAGGGTTAAAGGATATATGACTATCCCTTTAGAATCTGCAAGTTTCGAATTCCGTGCTTGAAAAATTCTTCGGAATATCTTTCAAAAAAAGGTTGCTCTTTTTCTATTTTTTCTTCCAGACTCATTTCCTGGACATTTTTTTCTCCGTATTGAATAGTAAAGTCCCTTCTGGATAGTTTGTAAGTCAGCTCTTCCCAAAAAATTGCATCGTCATAATCTTCGATGATTTGCGTTAGGCCGCTCTCTTCTTCGAATAAACCTGTTGGAATATATTCACCGGATACTTCATCGAATTGAACGTAATCCTCCCCTAAATTTGCATCCTCCGAGAACGAGAGAAGATATTGTTCCAGCTCTTCGTAATCCAGGAATTCATTTTCTCCCTCTTCCTCATCGATTTTTACCATATCGCACAAAAATCGGCCGAGATACACAATCTCTATTAATTTCCTGTACTGCTCATCAGATAGTTCAATATTTACGGACATAATTGCTCCAAAAAAAGCTCCAAGGGAGGCATAGATTGAGGAGAGTAAAAAATGTAAAACAATTCCCGACAAAATTGCATCGGAATGATGATTTTTTTCCCTCTCACGAATACATTCAAAAATTTGGTTAAAAAAATCAAACAACTAAACGATAATGAAAAATAAATTTGGACTGGAAAAATTTTGGTTTACTAAAAAATAAATTCAGTGAAAATGGGGGTCTTCTAGTAAATAAAAAAATGATAAAGAATTCATTCAAAACTTACATTTTCGGCCTTTTTATTTCAACCGGATTGGTTTTTGTTCCGATTTTTTCCGAGAAAAAAAAGAACTACGCTCTCAATGTTTCCGGAGGTTTGGAAGAGATTACCCACACGGAAAAGGATTATGAATTTGTGCTTTCTGCCAGAAAATTTTCTCCCGGCGAACTCGTTTGTTTTCACATTTCACCTAAATCGAAAAAGGCAAAGGAGAAAGATTTTAAAGTATTCTGGAAAGGCGAAGAATATCCGATTTACAATCTTCAAGGCAAGTGGGTATCTTTTTTTCCAATATCTCCGGATGAAAAGCCGGGAGTCATTTCTCTTGAAATAGATTATGGCAAATGGTATTCGAAAAGGACAAAAAAGAAATACGAAGTTGAAATACTAAAGCCTCAATTTATTGTCCAGGAAAAACAGAGTATAAAACTTCCCCAGAAATATGTAGCGAAAACTCTCCCGAAGCATGTTCTGGAATTCATTAAAGAATGCGAAAAATTAAAATCCATAGCATTTCAATCTGAATCAAATCTAATGTTGGAAGATGATTTTGCTTTTCCTGTAAAGGAGAAAAAAATCTCCAGCCCGTTTTATATCCAAAGAATCTATAATAAAAAGAAAGGCCGTCCTCATGGTGGAGTGGATTTTCGCGGAAAAGCCGGAGTACCGATTTTTGCGATTCAAAGAGGGAAAGTTGTTCTATCGCGGCCAATGTATTTCGAAGGAATATTTACGGTGATCGATCATGGAGCAAAAATATTTTCTTTTTACATGCACCAGTCGGAGACCCTCGTGAAAGAAGGGGACATTGTGAAAAAAGGTGCGCTTATTGGAAAAATCGGCTCAACAGGAATGTCAACCGGCCCGCATCTCCATCTGGGAATGAAGGTCAAGGGCACTCTCGTCGATCCGTTATCTGCAATTGCTCTGAGAATCAAATCACTCACTATTTAGAATGCGATAGTTGTTTTCGGATCTTTGGTCAGTCTATTTATAAATTTTTTCTGACCCCAACTTCCTTTTTTGCTGGCTAATGTTTGTTGATGCGAAATCCCATGAAAATTGAAGGGTGGATCAAACATTCGAAAAATTTGCCGTGTCCGTTTGATTTTGTACTTTGCTAAAAGATTGGAATTTGTATAGCGAGAAATATTGTCCTATTGGCCAGGCATAAATGTTTCTATATTGGTTTCTAAAATCTCTTCGGTTGGATTTGGCAGATCAATGATTTTTCCATTTTGAACATGGAACGGATTTTTTCTGCCGAACAAATTTTTGTATGGAAAATTATCTCCGGAATTATTGAGCAAGAGTTGACCATCTTTTTCGATTAACCAAAGAAGTTTATTGGATTGAATCCATTCCTCTAAGTCATAATAGTGAGGCTCTTTTCTTTTTCCTGAAAATGTTGCCTCCAATAAAATTTCGTCTCTGTCACAGTATTCTTCACGAGCCCATCCGGTTCCAAAATCTTTTTGGCTAATGGGACTCTTTGTGAAATATGTTATTGGATACCCAGTGTATTTTTCTGCAATCTCAAAAGAATGTATAACACTCACCACGTCATTTTTTGAAAGAATTCTCGGTTTAACAAACGGCACTTCAGCGCCCATATAGATTTTGTCTCTAATGAAACTGAATGGTTGAATTTTTTCGGGAATTGGTTTGTTATTTAGATTTAATGCCCCATCGACCAAATACAAATGCTCACAGATAGAATCCGCTGTAACTGTTTTTCCATTATCGTATTCCATAACCCAAAACCAGGAATTAAGGGTAAAAATACCATTTTTCATCCTGGCCCAGATTTTTCTTCCGCAAAATGGACATATAGAGATAAGAACATCTGGACAGCGATAAGTAATTGAGGAACTAAATTTTTCAGTTATTAAATTGTAAAATGGCAATCTATCTTTTGGGGGCAGTGTTTTGATTTGTAAATCAATTTTGCTTTTCCAATCGTAAAATTCTTTTTCTGCTATTTCATACTCTCGAACCGATCGGATTCTGGAGTTTTCTTCTACATTTTCTGAATATCGAAAAATGACGCACCTTCAAAAAGTTTTGACATGGAAACAATGAAGTCAAAAAAATTCAGTAGAATTACTATTTTTCAAAATCTCCGTAACCGTCCGGATTTTCTCCCCGAAAACTTACGAATTCGCTGCTAAACGGGAATTCTATCCTGCTTAAGGTTTTTCCGTTGATTACACCGATGCGGAACAAACTCGGGTCGATATTTTCCGACTTCAGTAGAATTAAATTTAGCACAAGGCCAAGTCCTTCGCCTTCCGTTTGGTCGGAGTGTTTTTTGTAATAATCTACGATATCGTTGTATTTTCTTCCTTCGAGTAATTTTTTTCTGATTCTTTTCTCGTCGGAATCCAAAAGCGGAGTGTCGTTCAGTACTTCCACTCTGAGTCCGTGCTGATTGTAACTGAAAGAAGCCTGGACTTTTACATTTTTTTCTTTGGCTTTTTTTCCGTATTCTTTGATCCATTCGTCGGAGGTTCTCTTTTTAATTACATTCATTCCGAATTTATAGTCGCCCGGGTCAGAAATAATCAGGGAATGTTCTTCAAAAAAGATTCTTTTTACGTTGGCCTTCACTCCATTGATGATCATTTCTTTTAAGGATGTAAAAATTGCGTTTTGAAGATTTTTTTTGTCATATCTTTCCGTGATTGCAAAAATAATATTTTCCAGATGGTTTTCTATTTTCGGGGTAAGGTAAAACAGTATTACGGATATTTTGTTATTGGAATTGACTTCTTTGGCGATTTCTTCGATTACTTCCATACAAGCTTATTTTCGGAAAGAATCAATATTTTGGCTATAACTTTCTTTTTTCCCTGCTTGTCTTTAGTTCGAATTTTTCAGATTTTGATGATAATTTTTAGTCTGTAAAGCACAAGCCCCAAGAGAAACAGGAATAATAAAAAAAGTAGCGAAAAGCCGAGTGAGGCTAGAGGAGTTGACGCTATTTTGCCGAATACTCCGGAATAGATATAAGACTTTAGGGGAATATCCGAACCACCTGTCTGAATTTTGACAATATTCAAGGATCGGGCAACGATACCGGAGACAAAATACAGTGCAAGGGCGTTAAGTCCCATCGGTAGGAACAGGAATTTTAGAATACCGGAACCCTTGATTTTTGAAATATCCACCAAGTAGTAAAGAAGGGTGAATGCGATGCAAGCAAGTCCGGACGTAAACAGAACATAGGAGCTGGTCCAGAGATTTTTATTGATTGGGAAGATGAAATCCAGAACCCAGCCCAAAGTTGTGAACACTGTCCCTGTAATCAATAGATTTTGAATTCTAGTATCTGCTTTCTGGTTATTTTCTCCCCGGCTTGATTTTAGAAGATACCCGGCCAGAATTCCAGAGACAGAAGTCGCAGTGGCTGTCAGAGTGCTGAGAATCCCTTCCGGATCCCAGGTCTTGGTGTATTTCCACATATGGCCCTTGAGAAAAATACTGTCGATGTAGGCGGCAATATTTTTACCTGGTTCCAAATTGGGAGCGTTCTGTCCCGGTGGAATAACCAACAGAAAAAGCATGGTGTAAAATACCAGAATTCCCGAAAAAATCATCCAAAGAGACTTTTGCGAAAAGTTAATGAATAGAATTCCTGAAAAAAAATACACAATAGCGATTCTTTGCAGAACTCCTGGAATGCGAATTTCTGAAAAATCATATTCCGGAAATCCGTGGAGTAAAAGCCCAAGGCAAAATAGGGTAACCGTCCTTATGATGATTTTTTTGTAGACTTGCGAACTTGAAAGCATTGTTTGGGCTTTTGAAAATGAGAAATAAACGGAAACTCCAACGATAAACAGGAAAAAAGGGAATACCAAATCCGCGAAAGTGCATCCGTTCCATTTCGCATGACGCACTGAAGGATACATGAAATCCCACGAACCGGGATTGTTCACTAGAATCATACCTCCGACAGTTATTCCCCGGAAGATATCAAGAGATTCTAGTCTGCTATTCATGATTCAGCTCAGGTTTTCTTTGAAATAGGCTATGGTTTTGCGAATTCCCTCAAGCAAAGGTACGGTTAATTTATAATCCAGTTTTTCTCTAGCGAGAGTCAGATCAGGCCTTCTTCTTGTCGGATCGTCTTGTGGCAGCGGTTTCAGGATGATCTTGGATTTTGATCCGGTTTCGTTTAAAACGATTTCAGCCAGTTCTTTTACTGTAAATTCGCTGTCATTGCCTAGATTAACGGGACCTGTAAAATTGTCTTGGTTCATCATAGAAATAATCCCATTCACTAGATCATCCACATAGCAGAAAGACCTTGTCTGCGAGCCGTCGCCGTAAATAGTAATGTCGTTTCCTTTCAGAGCCTGTACGATAAAATTGCTGACTACTCTACCGTCATCCGGGAGCATTCTTGGCCCATAGGTGTTGAATATCCGGATCACCCGGATATCCACTTTATGCGCTCTGTGGTAGTCAAAGCATAAGGTTTCCGATACTCTTTTGCCTTCATCATAGCAACTTCGAATTCCGGTTGTATTCACGTTTCCCCAGTAGGATTCTTTTTGTGGGTGCTCTTTCGGATCTCCGTATATCTCGCTAGTAGATGCCTGCAGGATTCTTGCTCCGACCCTTTTTGCAAGCCCAAGCATATTCATTGTCCCCATTACATTGGTTTTAATTGTCTTGATCGAATTGGATTGGTAATGAACGGGTGAGGCCGGGCAGGCGAAGTTGTAAATCTGGTCTACTTCTAGCCGGATTTCCTCGGTGATGTCATGGCGAATAAATTCGAAATTGTTGTGGCCCAAGAGGTGACGGATATTTTTTTTTCTTCCGGTGTGCAGGTTGTCCAAACAGATTACTTCGTTGTTTTTTTTTAAGAGTTCTTCGCATAAATGCGAGCCTAAAAATCCGGCCCCGCCGGTGATCAAAATCCTATTTCCCATAAACTAACTAACCTTCTCTTTTGAATTCTGAAATCAATTCTTGTGGAAGCGGTTTGCCGTTCAAGTCTAATCCCCTGGAAATGAACCATTCCGCGACCTCCGGAGTTACTTCTCCTGGAAACTGTTCGATCGGTAGTTCCGGTTGCTCTTCTGCGCTTTCAACTTTGAATGTTTTTTTCAGTGTGAAATACAAAATAGTCAGACTGACAAATGACCAAAGAGCCGCAATAGCATGGCTGAGCACCGTAACAGAACCTGGAGGCCTGCCTTTCAGGCTGGAGATATTCAGAAACCAGTATGCCAGAATTCCAGCGTCGGTATGGTGAATATTTCCGGTGAAATCCAGAAGGTCATAAACGCTATACAAAGAAACCAAAGTGCCGATGAAAACCAAAGTCATTGCCGACGCCGATTGATTTAGAATTCCGACGATCAAGAATAATGCGCCCCACACAATTCCTGTCGTATACGCCAGATTTCCAGAACTGGAAAATTTGAATGTTGTGATTAGAAGCAGAATTCCTAAAGTAGTTAGTGTTTGTTTTTCGTATTTTCCGGAAAATCCTCTATGGAGCACAAGCCCACCAAGAAATGAAGAGCCGATATACCCTGAGGAAACTATAAAGACGAAAGCTCCTTTCATTTTACTTGGGATTGCGATGGTTTCTCCCGATTCGTTGTTATGAATCGCTACCTTTTCCACAACCCCTCCGGTCAAGATCGTTGCCAGAGCGTGGCAGATTTCATGGAACAAAACAACCAGATCTTTTAGGTAGCCCATGAAGCTATGCTCCCAGAGGGTGATGATAAAAAGGAGAAAAGAGAGAAAGAAAACAATTTTCAGAGACCTTTGGTTCACATAATTAGCATCGGCAAAAATCTGCTTTACACTAAGTGGAAATTCAACTGGATGGAATTGCAAAGGCAAATCGCAAATTGAAAATTTTTGTTAAAAGTTTTTTTTATTTAACGGCGTTTTTTATGGCCATAGCCTCGCTTCTTTCCATATATGCATTTCTTGACCTTGGGTATGACGTACTTGGGCTGAAAGTAAATTTAGGGCACTTTGAAGACGCGAGTATTCACCAGATTTTCAGAATATTGGAAGGAAAAAAACTTTTTACGGAGGCAAATGCAGAATACACTCCGCTACTCTATGGCCCGGTATATTTTTATATTTCCGCTCCATTTGGATTGCTATTCCAAAAGACTTTTTTATCCGGAAGAATTGTCTCATATATTGCAACTTTTTTGTCCGTAATTTTTGCCGCTTTGATTTTTCGAAAATCGGTTGATGCAGGTAAATGGCTTTTCTTGTTCTGCTTCACGGTCTTCATTGGGCTTTTCTTTTCAGCAAATCATTTGATCGATTATTGGTTATACAAAGCCAAAGTGGACGCTCTTTTTTTATTGCTCTCTGTGGTGACAACCTATTACTATTTTAGATCTGCCGAAAAACTGTCGTATCTTTTTGTTTCGGCGTTTTTTGGTTCGCTACTTTTTTTCACCAAGCAAAACGGAGTGCTCATTCCCGCATTTTGTATTTTATTTTATCTCATTGCAAATAAAAAAAGAAGCGCCCTAATTTTTGCGATTGTGTTTTTTATATTTTCGGGAATTTTCTTCGCTTTTTTTATTCTGCATTCAGGAGAGAAGTTTCTGTTGTATACATTCGTCATACCGAAGTCCCATCCTTTTTTATGGAAAGAATATTCTCCCGAGCTTTTGAAATTTTTTCTTCCATTTGGAATCCTCCTACTTTTATTTTTTTATTTGAATTTTGCCGCGCAATTCTATCGCAGAGGGAAAATTGATTTTTGGAAAATACTGAGAAGAAAATTGAAAACCAAAAAGAATTTCTATCCTCTATTTTTGTTAGTCTCATTTTTTTCTATTTCGCTGGTTGGCAGGATGAAAGTTGGCGCGGTCGGAAATTCATGGATATGGTTTATCTATGCGCTGAGCCTTTTTTCCGCAATTTTCCTTTTCAGGCTTCTCAAGGTTATTCGGAATAGACCAAGCCCTAAACTGCGTATGGCTTTCGGGGCATTCAATATTTTGTTGATCTTACAGTTTCTCACCTTCCGTTATGATTATTTTGCAAAGAAGGAAGAAATTCAGAAACTCAAAGACCGCCAGATTTTGACAAAGCAAATTTTATGCGGATTGGAAAAGCCAGTGCTCTTTCCTCTTGCAGGCTACATGCCTGTCATTCTTTGCAATGATGATACAACCGGGTTTCAGCAGCAGTCGGTTTTGGATATTATACGGTACAAAGCTGAGTTCGATCTTTTTATGGCTTCCTATAAGAAAGCAATTGAGAGCCGGTACTACAAGACAGTTGTTCTTACGACGGATGTGCCTTTGGACCAGTCCGAGGAGGGAATCAAGTTCATAGATTTTCAATTAATGAGCGCCAAAAACCAAAGGCAAAAAGACGATCTTTTGGCATTTCGATCTATTTTCGAAATGAACCGTCTTATAAAAAGGAATTCCAAAAATATTGAGAAAGTTTCCATGACCGCGACGCACAGGATGGAACTGCCCTATTTCGATGATTATTATATTTGTAGGTTAAAATAAATCGAGAATCCGCTCAAGGCAAATTTCGCTTACCTGATCCTCGGGTAGTTCAGCATCCACTAAGAATGCGTTATGCGGAATCACCTCCGCGTAGGCTTTACGGATTTTTGCAAGGAGTGCAAGCGTTTCGAATCTTTCCTTATCCTCTCCTTCTTGCAATCTATTTTCGATTCTTTTCAGGGAGACCTCCGGAGGAATATCCAGATATATTATGAGATCCGGAATCGGAAATTTTTTTTCGAGATTCAAGTTAAGAATTGTTTTTGCCGGGAACTCTTCCGAACTCTGGTAGGCTGCGGTTGAATAGTAGTATCTGTCGAGAATCACACTTGTGCCTCTGTTTAGATTGGGCAAAATATTTTCTGAGACCGAAACCTGCCTGTCTTCCAGAAAAGCATCAATTTGCTCTTTTGAATCCAGGTTCATTTCCCCTTTTAGAAACTTTCTAATTTTTAATCCAGTTGGAAAATCAGTGGGCTCTTTTGACCAGAAGCAGGGGATTTTTTTTTTGTTGAGAATTTCGCAAATATTTTTGGATACGGTAGTTTTCCCGCTTCCGTCCATTCCTTCAAATACGATGAATTTGCTTTTGCTTTTCAATCTTTATACCATGATAAATCGAACTTGACAGTGTGTTATTCCGTCAAAAAGAATAAAACCGAGTCCATCCATTCGGTCAATTAGAAAAAAATTGAGGGAGTATTATGACTAAAGTAAGTAAAATTCGAATTCTAATGATTGTTGCTGTTTCCATTCTGGTTGGGACATTTTTGTCTCCGATAATTTTTCATTCCAGTTCCACCGCTTCACTTTTTCTTAGCGCTAAAAATTCGGATGTTTCGCCAGCCGTGGCACAGGCAGTTACGCTGGAAAATGCATTTCAGGAAGTGTTTGATAAAGTTTCTCCCAGTGTGGTTTCTATCGCAACTGAGAGGACTGTGAATGTCAGAACCAATCCGCTTATGAACGATCCTTTTTTTGAACATTTTTTCGGTGGGCAGCAGCCGGGCAGAAATTTCAAACAAAAACAAACAGGGCTTGGCTCCGGCATTATTCTAAATGATGAGGGCTATATCCTTACCAATGAACATGTCGCACGTGATATGGATAAACTTACGGTAAAATTGAAGAATAAAAAAACTTTTGAAGCCAAGGTTGTGGGTTCCGATAGAACAATGGACCTTGCACTTTTGAAAATCAAACCTTCTTCCGATTTGAAGCCGGTAGTCCTTGGAGATTCATCTGCTGTGAAAGTTGGAAATTGGGCAATTGCAATCGGAGCTCCTCTTGGCTTGGAGCAGTCTTTTACGGTCGGGGTGGTTAGCGCAATTGCAAGGTCAGGGCTTGACGCAAGTGGAATGAATTATATTCAGACAGATGCGGCTATTAATCAGGGAAATAGCGGCGGGCCTTTATTGAACATTCGGGGTGAGGTAGTGGGTATAAACAGAATGATTCTTTCCCAGAGTGGAGGGAATATCGGAATCGGACTTACTATTCCAATCAATGAAGCGAAAAGAGTGATTGAAGACCTAAAAACGAAAGGCAAAGTAAAGCGCGCCTGGCTTGGAGTCGGTTTGGATGTCATTCATGAAGAAGAAAAAAACGAATTAGGGCTTTCGGATACAAAGGGGGCTCTCGTGAAGCAGATTATTCAAGGGTCTCCTGCAGACAAATCCGGTATTCAGGTTTTGGATGTCATCACGAAGATCGGCGATAAAGAAGTTGATTCTCCCGAAGATGTAATCAATTATGTTCGTTCATCCACTATAGGAAAAAGGCTTGAACTGAAACTCGTAAGAGAGAAAAGCACGATTACGACGACCATTACTCCTCAAGAAAAGCCGAATTGATTTTTTGAAAGGAGATAGAATATTAAATCCGGAAGACGATAGCGCAGACGAAACAAGTTTGCGCCCGGAATCTCTGTTTGAATTCATAGGGCAAAGAGAAACCCTGGAGAATCTCAAGATTTTTATAGAAGCCGCAAAGAGAAGAAAATCTGCATTGGATCATGTTTTGATTTCCGGGCCTCCGGGGCTTGGCAAAACCACTCTTGCAAGAATTATTTCCAGAGAGCTTGAGTCATCCATTCAGGTGACATCGGCTCAGGTCGTCACAAAGGGAGGAGACCTTGCAAAGTTTTTAACCCTTTTATCCGAGAAAGATATTTTGTTCATCGATGAAATTCATAGTCTAAACCGGGGATTGGAGGAAATTCTTTACCCTGCAATGGAGGACTATAAAATTGACCTTGTCGTAGGCGAGGGAATTTCTGCTCAATCTGTGGAGATACCGTTAAAGCCGTTCACTTTAGTCGGAGCTACGACCAGAAGCGGGATGATAAGCGACCCCCTTCGAAATAGATTCGGAATTCAGTTGAGGCTGGATTATTATTCGGATGATGAGATGAAACAAATTGTGGATCGTTCTGCAAAAATCCTGAATATACAAATCGAGGGCAGCGCATCTTTCGAAATCGGAAGGAGAAGTCGAAAGACGCCAAGGATCGCCAACCATCTGTTGAAAAGGATTCGTGATTTCAGCGAAGTTGCTAATGAAAAGGAGATTAGCCTGGAGCTTTGCAAAAATGCCCTAGAAAAGTTGGGAATAGACGAACTCGGGTTGGACAATGTTGACAGGCTGATCCTGAATACGATGATAGACCGCTATAAGGGAGGTCCGGTTGGGTTACGGCCGATTGCAGTAATTATCGGTGAAGAAGAGAGAACCGTGGAAGAATCTTACGAGCCTTATCTAGTCCGGGAAGGTCTAATCAATAGAACACCTTCCGGAAGGGTCGCAACCAGAAAAGCTTATGACCACTTGAAGAAGAATTCAGATGAGAAAAGCGAATCATTATTTTGACATAGAAAAATTTTCCGAGGATGAAAGAAGGCTCACTTTTTCCGCGGGAATCGTGTTTGTATTCATGTCGTTTTTCTTTGCTCATCTATTTACCAAGAATATGCTCTGGAAACTTCTGGGTTCTGATGCAGTAGTTGAAATCAAATCCAAAGAGGAAATTGAAAAAGAAAAAGTTTACGAGGTTTTGCTTGAACAGGAGTTTGCCGACAAAACCAAGAAAGATGAAATCAAGGCATTATCGGATCAGGATGCTGCGGGAACTGGAGGAATTACTGAGAAAGAAGGATTTCATACAAATAGTCCGTTCCGGGAATTTATATTCGGCTCAAATCCTTCACCGGCACTAAAGGAAAACGAAAAAGAGAAAAACGAAAAAGAGAAAGAAGAAGAACTGCACGAGGTCGGAATTTATAAAAACGATCCGATGACCGCAAAAAATCAATCGGAGAATACGCCAAATTCCAGTTACAATCCGGGGCAGGTTACAAAGATTCCATTTAATTATAGATTTGAGCAGGATTTCCTTTTCCGTTGGGATGGAGCACGAGCGCTGTCTTTGCCCAGAAAAAAACTCGCCGGATATCAGTACTTTAAAAAGATGTTAAAACAAATAGAGGGAAGTTTTGCTCCACCTGGAGGGGGAAATTTTGCCTATCGGGATATGGCAGGTACCGTTATTCGGGAAGGGATTATTCCCGGAGAAACCAAGGTTTTATTTATGCTGAGTGAAAACGGCCAGGTTATAGACCTAAAGAAGGTCACGAGTCAGGGACAAGAGATCGTGGACAGAGCGTGTCTGGATTCGCTTCGGGGGCAAAATTTCGGGCCGGTGCCCGAAGAGGTAAAAGTGAACGGGATGATTTTCGGGATCAATTTTATTTTTCCCGGAAGAGTTTATTACAGGTAGTACGTTAGACGAAATAGATATTAAAAACAGGAGAAAGTAATGGTAGTAGAAGAGATTGCAAACAAAAAAGTCAAGGATATAGTCCAGGAATTTCCTTCGTTGTCCGGAGTGTTAAACAAATACGGATTTGATTTTTGCTGTGGTGGGAATAAAGCGCTGAAGGATGCCTGTGTCGCGAATGGGGTAAATCTGGCGGATGTGATTGGAGATATGCAAAGTCTTTTGGAATCCAAAAATGTAAAAAAGGAAACGGACAATCTGGAAACCTCCGAACTGATTTCCCATATTTTACAGACTCACCACGAGTATTTGAAGTCTACTCTTCCGGAAGTGGAATTTTTCAGCAACAAAGTTGCGATGAGGCATGGGGACAGGCACCCGGAACTTGTGGAAATCAATCGATTATATACAATGATGAAAGAAGAGTTGGACAGTCACCTCCTGAAAGAGGAGAATATTTTGTTTCCGTTAATTGATGAAATGAATAGCCGATTGAAAAATCAAGAGAAGTTAGGCGACATGCATTGTGGTTCCGTTAACAATCCGATTCGGGTGATGAATTTTGAGCACGATTCGGCAAAGGAAATTCTTTCCGGAATCAGAGATCTGTCAAACGGGTATTCTGCGCCAGCCGATGCTTGCAATTCATACAGATTGCTGTTTCAGAAACTAGAGGAATTGGAGTCCGATTTGTTTGAACATATTAGGTTGGAAACTGAAATCCTATTTCCACGCGCGGCAGAGCTGGAAAGCCAGTTGGCTTAGAGTAATTTTAGGAACCGGGCTCGGCTTAGACCGATGTCCGGATTTTTCGCGGAATATTGCCGATTGAACTTGTGCGCTGTATGCTTGGTGTGCTGTGGGCAAAGAGTCTCGCGAGTTTCGTAAAATTGAGTCAACCTTCTTAAGGGTCTGCATCAATTGTCGGGTTAATGATCCCGTTAGAGTCAACGATAACTTTAAACTTCAAAAGGAATTTTTTATATAATTCCAGATTTATCTTCGCCGGATCACAAAAATTCACGATAGACGTGATTGTAATGTCTGAGCTTCCAGTTTCCGGTTTTACCGGAAATGAAATCGGGAATTTTGGATTTTTGAAATATTCTTCGCTTTCGGAAATAAACTGAAAGGCTTTTTCGTTTTGTGATGTTTTCTTGAAATAGAATGGTGAGTCATATTTCCAAACGCGGTCTTTCGGGGGATTGATTTTTAAGCTGATATAATTGGATTTTGGGGAAATTTTTATATCAGGAAGTTTGTGATTCTTAAAGCCCGACCAGAATGAGTTTTTATTTTTGAATGCAGCAGGATTCATTTTGATTTTTAATGTAGATAGATGCCCGGAATTTAAATCAAATACCCGGATCAGATGGTTATTCCTATCTGCAATATAAATTTTGTTGCGAAAAGCCACGAGTCCCGCAGGTTCAAAGAGGCTGGCAACCTTCACGTCTCCGTCAACTGCTCCTGCTTTACCTGTTCCGACTAACGTCTTGATTTGTTTTGTTACGGGGTTTAAGGTCTTGATTTTATTGTTGAACGTATCCGCAATGTGCAAAAGCCCTTTGTGAACGATGATGCCTGACGGATTTTGGAGTCTTGTTCTTGGGTAAAATCCGTCAACGTCTCCGAATTCAAAAAGGCCTTTGCCTGCAATCGTTTTTACTTCTCCCTTTTCGTCGATGTCGGCAGACCGTATCGCACTTGTTTCGCTGTCAGAAAAATACAATTTGTTGAAATGCCTCGTAATGCCACTTGGTTGAGAAAGGGAGGAAACCGGCAATTTTCCATCAAATAGATTGTTTTGGCCCGAGCCTGCAAAACCATCGATCTCCTGGCTATCCAGATTCATTCTCCAGATTTGGTGGTGGCCCGCCATAGTAATGTACAATTGATTATTGTATTCAATGAGATCTACCGGCGAACTCAGCTCCGTGTTTTTCCCGATTCCCGGAAGATTTATTGTTCGCGCTCGATTTCCGGTTCCGGCTAACGTTTCTATTTTTTTTTTAGTGAGATGAATTTTTCGAATTAGGTGATTCCCCGTATCAGCTACAAACAAAACATTATTTTTCAAATGAATCCCTTGGGGATGATTGAATTCGGCAGTGTCGTAATTTCCATCGGAGTTTCCTGGATTTCCATTCCCAATCGCATCGATAATTTTTTCGGTTGGTATATCTACTTTTAAAATCCGGTTGTGGTTTGTATCGGAAATAAATAAAATTTCTTCTGTTTCGTTTATGGCAAGCCTTTCCGGAAATGAAAGAATGGCTTCCGGTTCTTTAAAGATTTCCGGCTGAATTGGGAGGGCAAGGCTTTGGTTTATCTCTCCCTTTTCATAGGAGCCCTTGATAATTTCTTCGATTAATTGATTGAATGAATTGAAAACGTCTTCCCCTGATGTTTTCCCAAGGATTTCGCCATTCGGGTTTACGATAACCAGGGTCGGCCAAAAATCGAGACCGTATTTCTGCCATAGGAGCCTATCCTTGTCGTTGTACACAGGATGAGTAATGCCATTTCGCAATATCGCCTGACGTATATTTTCGGTGTCCTTCTCTGCATCGTTTTTTGCGCAGAAGACGCTGACTACGATAAGTTCTTTATTCCACTTCTGTTCGAGCTTTTTCAGATCCTGCAACACATGGATGCAATTTATGCAACTATACGACCAGAAATTCAGGATTACGATTTTGCCTCGTAAATCAGGCAGGGCTAGAAACCGAGAGGTGTTGTACCATTTTGAGTTGCCGGGAAATTCAATCGCTTGCAGAGTATCCTCCGGGTCGTTCTCCTTAAATTCACTTATTTCAACTGGCCTGCTTTTGCACTGAGAGAAAAATAAAATCAAATATAAGGGCAGGACTGCAAACCAGTTTGTGCATAAATATCTTATGAGTGCAAAAAATAGCATGGATGATTTGTTTATTACCAGTCATACTTTCATTCGCTTGAGATTCGATTCAAGTACAATCCGGTAAATAATTTGGAGGAATTTCGTTTGCAATGGGATAAAACAAAAATCCTATGGATTCTATATGCCTATTCCGGTTAGAGAAATAAAGAATGGAGATTTCAAAGCCTGTGAGGACCTGATTCATCGCGCAAAGGATGATCTTTCGAATTCCATCAAATCCGTTATTCCTATAATTGAAGATGTCGAGAAAAATGGCGATGAGGCATTGTTCCGTCTGACAAAAGAATTTGATCGGGTGGCAATAAAAGACTTAGTTATTTACCCCGCAGAAGAAAAAATCAACGTTCCTTCAGATTGGGAGAGCGCTTTCTATCAAGCAAAAGAAAATATAAGCAGATTTCATGAAGCTCAAATGAGAAAGTCCTGGGAGATTGATGTTTCTGGCAACAGGCTGGGGGTCAAATATTCGCCAGTGGATTCAGTGGCAGTCTATGCACCGGGTGGAAAGGCTCTTTATCCGTCTTCCGTTTTGATGGGCGTGATTCCCGCAAAGATGGCCGGAGTAAAAAATATTCATCTGTTTACACCACCGGGCAAGGACGGAGAACTTCCACTTGCCTACAAATATGCCGCAAAAATTTGCGGCGTGGACAAAATTTATACGTTAGGCGGCGCACAGGCTATTGCTGCTGCGGCTTATGGAACGAAAACCGTTTTATCCAGTGAATTTGTTGTCGGGCCTGGCAATAGATATGTAGCGGCCGCAAAGTCGTATCTGGCGGGAATCGGAAAAATCGGAATCGATAGCCCGGCAGGGCCGAGCGAGGTTTTAATTATTGCAGATAAAAACGCAAATCCGGTTTGGATTGCAGCGGATCTTTTGTCTCAAGCAGAGCACGGCGAGGATTCAATTGCCATTCTTGCAACGGACAGTTCGGCTTTAGCAAAGCAAGTGGGAGCGGAAATAGAAAAAGCTTTTTTGGAAAGGCCAAAACGGGTTGCTATGAAAAAAGCTTCGATAGAAAACCAGAGTTGTATTTTGGTTTTTTCATCCATTGTGGAGTGCATTGAATTCTCGAATTTGTTTGCACCTGAGCATCTGGAAATTGTAACAGAAAACTACAATGAGGACTTTTCGCTAATCAAGCACGCAGGCTCCGTGTTTCTGGGACAATACTCTCCTGTTGCGATGGGGGATTATATCAGCGGGACAAATCATATTCTTCCGACCGCAGGACTATGCAGGATTTATTCTTCGCTGGGAGTGGACAGCTTTCTTAAGCGCATAACGTATCAGGAAATTCGAAAAGATTCGCTTGTCAGATTATATCCTTTCGTAAAAACTTTGAGCGAGATCGAAGGACTCGATGAAGAGCACGGGACTTCGGTGAAATTGAGGACTTTATAGAGGCATGGAAGTCGTACGAACAAAATCCGAGCTTCAGAAAATTATTAAGGGCTTGAAGTCGCGTGAAGTTAAAATAGGATATGTTCCGACCATGGGCTACCTACACGAAGGTCATTTGTCCATTGTTCGTGAATCTAAAAAGCAATCCGATTTTACGGTGATGAGTATTTTCGTAAATCCTGCCCAGTTTAATGATCCGAAAGACTACGAAAATTACCCTAAAAATTACGATGGAGATTTGAAAAAATGCGAAGCAGAAAAAGTAGACCTTGTCTACTTGCCAACAGTCGGAGAGTTTTACCCAGCAGGCATTCCGAAAATTGACATGAAAATTCCTCACTTGATGAAAAATCTTTGCGGACGAACCAGGCCTGGGCATTTTGAAGGGGTGATGCTTGTCTTGTCCAGATTTTTTCATTCAATAGAACCTGATATAGCTTTTCTCGGGAAGAAAGACTACCAGCAGTACACGATCGTTAAAGAAATGGCGCGTTCTTTGGACTTTCCGGTCGAAATAGCTGGAGTAGATACGGTGCGGGAAAGTGACGGACTCGCAATGAGTTCGCGTAATGCTCGCTTAAATCAGGCAGAAAGAGAAGCCGCAAGCCTGATTCCGCGCGCTCTCAGGATAGCGGAACAACAGATATTGAAGGGAGAGAAAAATTCTAGCGCGATCATAGAAATTATTCGGGATGTAATCAATTCGTCTCCACTCTTGAAGGAAGATTATATCGAGATTGTCGATCCGGATGATTTGAGCGGTTTAACCGAGATCCAAAAAGATGCGTTAGTTGCCGTTGCAGTATTTTCCGGAAATGTTCGCTTAATTGATAATAAACTGATTCGGCTTTAGGAGTCTAGTTTGCGCGATTTGGTCGAAGTCTATGGAAAAAAAATAAAACAGGCGGGAATCGTTCAGGCTTATCTAGATCAGGGGAAATCATCGGTTTTTGGCGTTCCTTCCTCTTCGCATTCATTCATTGCCTCTTCGTTATTTAAGTCTAAGGCGGATTCTAAAAGCATAGTAGTAATATCTCCTTTGAATTTCGAGGCAGAGTTTCTGTATAGAGAATCCTTGAGTTATCTGGAGCACGGTGAGGCGTTTTATTTTCCCGGGCCGGAAATTATTCCGTATGAATATTCAAAATATTCGTCCGAGCTGAAACGGGATAGAATCCGTGTTCTATCCAAGATTATTCAAGGGGAAAGGATCCTCACTTTTACTTCAGTTTCCGGTTTTTTGCGTTCGATTCCAGATGCGGTATCCTTGAAAAAAAAGTCTTTTGTTCTGAGAAAAAAACAAGTTTACTCTCCGGAAATTCTCATAAAGAAGCTGGTTGAGCTAGGGTATAAGCGAGAAGAAAAGTGCGAGAAATTCGGTGATTTCTCAGTGAAGGGAAGTATCATTGACTTGTTTACATCTCTTTATGATGATCCTCTCCGGCTTGACTTTCTGGGGGATACGATAGACGAAATCAAATTGTTTGATCCGTCTACCCAAAGGTCGACTGGAGACAAGGATGAGATCACAGTTCTCCCGTGTGATGAAATCAGTCTGAGTGAAGGTGAAAAAAAAATCTACTTTGATCGGATTGATAAATTTGCGGATTCATTTAAAAAACCTGATGGAATTATCGAAGAACTGATCTTTTTGGAAAAAAAGGCTTCATCGCTTCTGGATTTCTTTTCACAAAGCCCGATAATTTTGATTCCAGAGCCGCATGAAGTTACCGAGAGGGCATTGCATACGTTCAGAGAGTTCGAATCCCTGTTTGAAAAGAATAAAAAAGAATACATTTGTATTCCGCCTTCGGGGCTATTAAAAACAGGAATTGAAAAAGAAATTTTGATTGAGAAGAAAGGAATTTGTTTTTCCTCTCTTCCGAATTCAAAAAGCGAAGATATTCCAGCATTTCTCAAAATATCTGAAACTCATTCGTTCAAGGGAAAGATCAGGGAAGTCCGTTCGAAGATTGAAGACTTGCGAAAGGAAGGTAAGCCGAAATTTATCCTGACTTCATCTTTCCCGGCGCAGACCGAAAGGCTTGAATCTTTGTTTCATGATATCGGCGTAAGGGGTTTGAATTCGGGCAATGAAACTCCCGCTCCATTCGAAGTACAGAAAGAAAAAACAGACTTGCTTCTAGTGCTTTCGGAACTTCGTAACGGCTTCGTATTGCAGGAAGAAAATATTTTCATCTGGTCTGAAAACGATATTTTCGGAAGAGCCTATAAGCGTAAAACGCGGTTCAAAAAACATGCGTCACGCGCAATCGAGAGTTTTATCGATCTTCGGGAAGGTGATTACGTCGTTCATATCCATCACGGCGTCGGCAAATTTCAAAAAATTGAAAAAGTCACCTCCGATAATAAAATCCGGGATTTTCTGAAATTGAGCTATGCTGGGGGAGATACTTTATTCGTCCCCCTCGACCAGATATCACTCGTTCAGAGATATGTGGGAGGTTCGGAAAGGCCTCACCTTGATTCTCTTGGTAAAGGAACCTGGAAGAAAAAAAAGGAAAGAGTCGCAGAGTCCATAAATAAACTCGCATTAGAGCTGGTCGAATTGTACGCGAACCGGGTGAAACTCAAAGGATTTGCTTACCCTCCCGATACGATTTGGCAGGAAGAGTTTGAGGCCGAGTTTGAATATGAGGAGACTCCGGATCAGCTTGCGGCGATTGAAGCCGTAAAATCCGATTTGGAATCATCCAAGCCGATGGACAGGCTGATCTGTGGCGATGTGGGTTACGGAAAAACAGAGGTCGCAATCCGCGCTGCGTTTAAGGTTATGATGGCGGGACGTCAGGTGATGATGATTGCTCCAACGACGATTCTCTGCCTTCAGCATTTTAATAATCTGGAAAACAGATTTAAAAATTTTCCGTTGAAGGTCGAAATGGTTTCCAGATTTCGCTCGAAAATGGAGATCAAAGAAATTTTGAAAAAATTTTCACAGGGCGATATCGATATGATCGTAGGGACTCACGCCTTGTTATCACCTAGCGTAAAACCTAAAAATATTGGACTGCTCATCATTGACGAAGAACAGAGATTTGGAGTAGTTCATAAAGAAGCGATCAAGAAAATGAAAAATCTCGTGGATGTGTTGACACTGACCGCAACCCCGATTCCGAGGACCCTGCACATGTCGCTTGCGGGAATTCGAGATCTATCCGTAATTGAGACACCTCCAAGAGATCGGCAAAGTGTTGAAACCTATGTTATGGAAGAGAATGAAGACATAGTAAAGGCAGCAATAGATAAGGAGCTTGAAAGAGGAGGGCAGGTTTACTATATTCACAACCGGGTTGAGACGATAGAGTATGAGGCTGTGAAGCTGTCCAGAATTCTTCCAAAAATTTCAATCGGAGTGCTCCATGGGCAGCTCTCTGAAGACGAAGTCGAAGAGACCCTCATGGATTTTTATAACAAAAAATATGATGTGCTCGTGACAACGACTATCATCGAATCCGGGATCGATTTGCCTAACGTAAATACGATGATTATAAACCGCGCCGATACGTTTGGGCTTTCTCAATTGTATCAGATTCGCGGAAGGGTGGGAAGAAGCGGTCGAAAAGCCTACGCTTATCTGTTTTATCAGAAAGACCGGGCTTTGACGGAGAACGCGGAAAAGAGATTGAACACAATCCACGAATACCAGGATCTCGGATCCGGCTTTAAGGTAGCGATGAAAGACCTGGAAATCCGCGGGGCTGGAAATCTTTTAGGGAAAGAACAATCCGGGGATATTATGGAAGTCGGATTTGACTTGTATCTCAAAATGCTAGAAGAAGCAGTTGCCAAGATCAAAGGAGAGGAAATCCATATTGAGACTAGAACTGCGATCAACCTTTCCACGAACTTCTATATTCCGGAATATTATATTTCAGATACGAAACAAAAAATTGAGTTTTACAAACGTTATGAAGGCGCTTTGTCAATTGAGGAAATTGAGGAAGTTGGAGCGGAGATGGCAGACCGATTTGGAGAACCGGATGAGGTTGTGAATAGTTTTATCATTCAGGAGAAAATCAGGACTCTGGCCTCCAATCTGGGATTTGAGACAGTCAGTGAGGATAAATTTACCGTAAGGTTCAAATCCGGCGAGTATTTTAAGGGTGATCCGAAAAAGATTGTGAAACTGATTTCTGCAAATTCCGGATTGTCCGTCCAGCCGAATGAACCTGGAATTCTTCGATTCATTCCAAAAAGCAAAAAAGAAAAAGAACGCCTCGAAGAGATATTGCAAATGCTGGAAAAAATTTATCCGGATCAGGATTTAACCAAAAAATAATAGACTCATTTTGCCATTTTCTGTATTTTGTTCCCATTGGAAGGTTTTGCATGAAACGATTTTTTTACTCAATAATTGTATTGTTTATTCTTGGTATCGCAAATTGCGGAGATGGTTCTCCTGTTATCGAAACGATTGACGGGGCGAAGATCACAGTGAAGGGTTTTGAAAATTCTTATGATACTGCTATTGAAGCAATGAGTAGAATGCAAAATGTCGAAAAAAAGAATCTGGTCGAATTCATCGCGAAAAATATTGACGAGGTGCCAGAGCAGTTCAAATCGCTAAATTTTCAATTTCAAAAGAAAAACTTTTTTGAGAACTACCGGCAGATGCTGATGGTCAAGATAATTGCAGACAAGACCGGATTTTCTTCACGGGCAGATATAAAGGAAATTCTGCAGCAAGTTGAGATGCAGACTCTATCCACTCTCTATATTCAGGAGCAGGTAGAGAAAAAAATTAAAATCACCGATGAGCAGGCAATGGAAGAATGCAATCGACTTCGCGGGCAGAATAAAGAGCTTGCTGCAATGCCGATCGATAGATGCGTCATGATCGGAAGAGGTTCGCTAAAACAAAAGGAATCCCAGAATGTATTGCCGAAAGTAATCGAACGAATCAAAGAAGGCGTCGTGATCAAGCACAATGATAAGTTTGATTTAGACGCGTATATGAAGAAAGAAATGAAATTTGATGAGAACGGAAAAAAAGTCGAAGCGAAGAGTGGAGAGAGCGAGAAAAAAACCGAATCAACTCCGGCTCCTGCGACGACTCCAGTAGCGCCGATAACAGCGCCTGCAACCCAGCAAAAATAGTCATTGAATAACTTTCTAAACGCTTTTATTAGAAGTGTAATCGAAGCTGTCACAGAATTTTTGCCCGTGTCTTCTACCGGGCATTTGTTTCTTTTTTCTGCGTATTTTCCTTTTCAGGGGCTAGGAGAAAATTCCGTTTCTTTTGAAGACCTGTTTGATATTTTCATTCAAAGCGGAGCAATCTCTTCGGTTTTAGTGCTGTATTTTCGTTTTTTATTCGGAGAGTTCAAGAGCGCAGGCAAATTTCTGTCCGGAAAATCGGAAGATTCCAGTGGATTCAATTTTCTGATTTCTCTCGCAATCGGATGTATCCCAATAATGGTGTTGGGTTTTCTATTCAAAAATATTTTGGATACGATTAAATCCAGCTCGTCGCTACTTTTGATCTTGAGTTGTTCCTGGATGACCGGTGGGATACTCATCGTAATTGTAGAAAATAAATTTTCGACCAAAGAAGAAATCCATTCTCCCGCTCATAGGGTTACATTCAAGCAAGCTATTCTAATAGGCATATTTCAGTGTATCGCGCTAATTCCAGGAGTTTCCAGGTCGGCTGCCACGATAATTGCTGGAAGAAGTCTTGGACTATCCAAAAAATTGTCTGCAGAATTTTCTTTTTTTCTCGCTGTGCCGGTTTTACTCGCTGCAGGATTCTACAAATTGGCAAAGCATAGGGCATTACTCCACGGGGAATTTTTACCTATACTGGCGCTTGGGAGCATTCTTTCTTTTTTATTCTGCCTTGTGGTAATCCGGTGGTTCTTACTTTTTATAAAAAAGCACAATTTTCAATTGTTCGGATATTACCGAATCGGATTGGGCCTCATTGTTTTACTGCTTTATTTTCTGAAATAGCCGGGTTAGATAATCATTCAGAATTTAAATGGTCAATCGGATAAGGATACATTTCGATTCCCCCTCCTTTTTTTTTGAAAAAGGCTGGGAGGTTTTTTCCTAGGAAATTTGTTTTTCGATTCTAGTTTAATCTAGAATGAATTGATAAGGCCAGTAATGCTTTTCTGAGTATCCTCATCCGCGTCAACAAAATTAATTGCAACGTTATAAGTTCCTTTCGGTTCTGTTGGGTCACATCTAATTACTTTTCCTTTCACATTGATTGAACCAGTAAACCAAGGAACACGCAGGGTTAAATCCAGAATTTCTCCTCTAGGTATTTCTCCATTATGAGTAAACAACAGTCCTTCTTTGCTTACATTCTCACTTGTGCCGCCTCCTGCAGGAGATGGTTTTACTTCCAACGAAAAAGTTGAACTGATTCTAGGGTATTTTCTTCTATCTTGCATTTTGGGCCTTTCCGAATTTTCTGAACTGCAATTATACCAAATTGTATTACCAATGCAAGTCTTTTTAAAATAATTTTTGTTAAAACTGTGAAATTTGTGCCAATGATTTCTGAACTTGGAGTCCTTTTGAATTTTCCGGTTCAAATTTTAGGGCTTTTTCAATCAATTCTTTTGCGCGAGGTATTACATTCAGATTTTTGTAAACATCAGCCAGATTGATCAGATTTTTCACCATATTCGGGTCCCGTAATAACAGTAGTTCGCCATAGTCGGCAGCTTTGTTGAAATTACGATTCATCTTGTGAGCAAAAGAAGCATATAAATATGCCTCGGTGCTTTCCGGCTTGATCTGAAGAAATTCATCGAAAAATTTAGATGCCTTCTCATAATTTTTCGTCTTATAATACAATGTACTCAATAGTTTCAAAATTTCTTCGTTGTCCGGATGAATCGAGTATGCCTCTTCCAGCTTAGATAAACCAGTTTGCACGTTTCCTGATTTGATACTCTCTTTGCCGGTTTCCAGAAGATTCAGAAACTCGTGGGACAAAATCGCTTGGGTTTCATTGGAATTTTCTTTGAAGGACAGCCTCAGAAGAGTAAAGTCATCCGTCAAGCCTCCTGAAAGAAAAATCTTATCGACAGTATCTTTCAGTTTTCCTTGCCCTTCCTCAACTCTTTTTAGGAAAAGGCTTTCATCTTCATTTATGATTCTGGAACCATTTGAATCTGTCCCAAGTTGGATGTCATCGCGTCCGTCCGATCCGACAAAAATCACATCACCTGGCAGAAGCTGAAAAGTTTTGATATACAGCGCCTCAGTGTTATCCGGTGTTCCGATTTTCCGAAGCACTAGCTCGTTTTCAATAAAGCTGGCCTTTTCATCACGGTACAGAACAGTCCAGGGGTGCTCTGCATTTATGAAATACATAAACCCAGTCGTATTATCGACAAGTCCCATAACGATGGACAGGTACATGGAACCGTTGAATGACTCAAAGACGTTTTGCAAATCGAGGAATGCTTCTTTTAGCCAGAGCTCAGGAGTTTTATTCTTTTGAATTTTGAGTTTTGAGCGAGTGAGGACTGCGTTAAAAACGACGCCCATTACTAGAGCTCCTCCAGCGCCCTGGATGGATTTGCCCATTGCATCTCCATTCGCAAAAACAGTATAATTTTTTCCGGAAAGGTCTATGTTGGATGTAATGCATATATCTCCTCCGATTTCGTGGGTTTTGTTTTTGAATTCAAAGGATTTTTTTTGTTTCACATAGAATGCCGTTTCTACTAACTCGCTCTGGTTTTTATTCGTTGTAAGAGGGTTTAGTAACAGGGATGTCAAAAAATAATCTCCGTCCTGCTGGACTTTTAGAGCCTGAACTTCTCCTAAAGTCTGATTCAGTTCTCTCGTTCTCTCTTCTACTTTTCCTTCCAGAGTCACATTCAATTCTTCCACTTCTTCATTCAGTCTAACGAATTTGTTCGCGAGTATTGTAGCAAGACTCAAAATGAAAAATATAAACGCATATCCTGTCATTCTTGGCAGAACTATAATTTGCCTCGTACTAAGCACATCCAGTAAAGTCGCCCCAAGCATGACGATCATGCCCGATAGAATATAAATTGCATCCCTGTCCTTCTTGATGATTTTTTTTATCAAATAGAAAAATGCGAATACCAGGCTTACCAACCACAGAGGCTGAACCAAGTTTGCATTGACTACATTGTAGATTTTTATATCCGAGGTGAACAAAAAAAATAAGAATATGGAAATCTGCACGGCATCGGTCAATTTAGCTATGATGTGGTAGGGGTATTTGAAAAGAGTTCGGATAAAATGATAAAAAATAGGAATGAGCAATGGTAGAACCATGTATTCAATTTTCTTAAGAGTGTAAAATTCGAAATTCAGATCATACTTAATCTGGTTTCTTAGAAATTGGTAAACAACCAGAGCGAATGTGAAAAGGCCGAAAAACAGGTTTTCGTATTCTTTCCTTCTTCTGATGAATAAAAATAAAAAATATCCTCCTGCTGTGAAATAAATCATAAGCAGTATCAATTTGAAATATTCAGTATGGTAAAAATCCTTCTCAATGAGATCGGACGGGCCGATAGACGTAAAATCCTGAGTTAGTCCGATTTCTTCTGGGAAGTAAGAACCGATTTTTACTAGTAGGATATTTTCTTTTTGCGCCCGAAGGAGATTGTCAGGTATTTTGTAAATTCGAATTTTATCGTAGGCTTGCGGAGTAGAGGCACTGAAATCCCCATTTTTTCCAATCAATTTTCCATTCAGATACGCCTGGTCTCTGTCTGAGATAACGCCAAGGCGGATTGCGATTTGGCCGGATTTCCATTCATTTTGAATGGTGAATTTTTTCAGTATCCATAATGTCTTATAATTCTTTTTCGGATTTTTTTTGGACGAGAAAACTCCAGGGACGGAATAAGCCTCCCAGTCAGAATTCAATTTGCCTGAAAATTTTTCGGGATCGATTTCCGACTCCGTTGCATACCAGACTGATTTTTCCGATGAATTCAACAATTGGATAGAATCCACAGAATCTAACTCCTGAGTTTCCTTTGGCTGAGGCGATTTTATCTCTTCCGAATGAATAAAGAAGATAGGCGAAGAAAGTAAAAGAAAAATCAAATAGAATCTGTTCATAATGCAACCTTTTCTATTCCTCAAAAATTTGAAAAGTATTCATTTTTTTGAGGTCAATTTTTAGCCAGTTTTGTGGAGAGACGTATTGGCCCAAGGATTTGAATCCGAAGAAATTCTATACGGATTTCTTATTGTCCATTTTTCGGAATTTTTCAAAAAAATACCTAATTTGTGGTATGGACAATATTTTGAATGTATGGCAGGATAGGGTAGACAAAGGCAAATGACCATGAAGAAAAAATTAAGCATTGGAATTATTGAAGATGATGAAAATTACAAAATGGAAATCATAAAAATTCTTTCGAAGAAATACAAAATAGACAGTTATAGCAGCGCAGAGGATTTTTTACAAGATGAGAATATCTCAAGGCTTGATCTAATTTTTGCTGACATTGGCCTTCCGAAAATGAACGGAGTCGAACTGACAGGAATTCTGACTGCCAAGTTTCCGAAAATGAAAATCGTGATATTATCCGGTATGAATTCGGATGAAATGATTTTTAAATCGATACGGCTGGGCGCTCTGGGATTTATTCATAAATCCGACCTCAAGGACATAAACGAGGTGACTGAACAGATTCTAAACGGTGGCGCGATTATTTCTCCGTCAATAGCTGTCCGAGTTTTGCATAGTTTTCGAAAGGAGACTGAATTTGTTAAAACAGAAACTTTAACCCATAGGGAAAGGCAGGTCTTAGACCAAATACTAAGCGGGCAATCAGTCAAGGAATGCGCGGATTTTTTAGGTTTGTCGGAATTTACCCTTCGTACCCACATTAGGAATATTTACAAAAAGTTGCAGGTAAAAAGCAGGATTGAACTTGTTCGAAAAGCAGCCGAGTTCGGGTATTGAATCGTTACGGATTTTTCGCAATTTAAGAAAATTTTCTATTCGGAACCATGTATTGAAATGATTCTATAATGCCATTATTTTCTTAAGAACGTGCCCTAAAACCAACTTTTGAAAATGTTTAGTACATGCTCTAAATTCTGAGATTCAAAATTTCAATTGACAATCAATTTCGGTTAGCGAGACTTTCTATTCGAATCATGAAAAGAATTCTACATATTTTATTTGGCGTCATGATTTTGTTTTTTTTCACTCCTGTATTTTCGCAAGGTGTTTTGGAGCTTAAGGATGGGTGGGAATACAATTGGGATTTTTCCCCGACCGACAAAAAAGCAACTGAACCGATTTTGCAAAGGCCCGGCTCCGAGAATTGGAAGCCTTATAAACTTCAAAAACCGATCCCGGACAGGAATGGCAGAAATATTCTTTGGATAAGAAACCGGATTCCGAGTTTGATTTGGAAAAGGCCTGCAATCTATTTTCCATTTATTGAATTTACCTATGAGGCCTATGCCGAAAATAAACTGCTATCGAGATTCGGTGATATGAATGATAATGGGTCGTGCTATACAGATACCTGGATTCAACACCAGATTATCCCCCTTCCTGAATTCAAAGTAGATTATATTTATATGAAAATCTGCAGCCCCTATCCGAGCATTGGGATTTCCGGAATTCCAAAAATCGGAAATGCTGAATATCTTTACCGTGAACATATTCTTTCAGAGATTCCACTTCTTGCCTTTGGAATATTTTTTTTGGTCTGCTCCATATTTTCGTTTTATTTTTTCACGAAAAGAACTTCAGAAAAGATATTACTTCATTTTAGTTTGATTACATTGACTCTGTTCGTTATTTGCGTTTACCACACCAGTTTTCGCTTAGAAATTTGGAATGACCGGAAAACATGGACAAGTATAATGCATATTTCGGCAATCCTCCTTACCATTTTTATGGTAAAGTATATAGAATGCCTGACAGGTCCCGGTTGGAAAAATTCCGTAGTAATGGCGCGGAACGGAATTTTTATTTTCGGAATCATCTCCGGAATTTTTCTTTTCACCGATCGTGATCTGAAGTATCAAACTCATTTTGCCGTTTCATTTTTCCTTCTGCAGATAATCAATGTCTGCATTATTATTTTTAATTTTATTCTGAGGTTGAAAAGCAAAAAGATTGAAATTTACATTTTTGTTGGCAGTTTTGCCGTAATGTTGATCTCAATCATATTTCATTTTCTTTACGAAGTTGGCAGAATCAGTTATTGGTTTTTTTATTTTCCTGCGGGTTTTGTTGTCTTCGTAATAGGGCTTGGATGGATTGCAGGAGAGAGATATTCAAAAGTCTATGATTCGCTCCAAGACCATACGGAGAATCTCGAACGAAAAATTGCTGAGAGATCTCTTGAAATTGAAGATGCTCATAAAATCGCTCTCGCGAATGAGAAAAAAATAGCTGGACTAGAAAAAGAGAACGCGTTGATACAAGAGAGAGAACGAATTTTCACTGATATGCATGACCATATGGGATACCATCTTTCGGATATGAGGTTTCAAATTCGAAATCTCAAAACATCAAATAAACAAGAGGAAGAATGCAAAAAGAATCTTAGCGCCTCGCTCGAAAAAGTTATTCAAGGTTTCCGGAGCAGGTTGAACACAATAGAAGACTTGAAAATACTGAAATCGGATTTTATGAATGGACTCAGGCTCATGATTTTCAGGCGTTATGAAAATGCCGGGCGTAAGATAAAATTTACTGCAGGAACTGATGTAGTCGATTATTTTCTGAAAAGTGAAAATGAAAACCAAAAAGAAATTCTTTTTGCGATTATTCAGGAAATTTGCACCAATGATTTAAAATACGGACTAGGAGCAAGCGAACTCAGATTTATTCTGAACGATAAATTAATGAAAATAAACTTTTCCGCTGGATCAAAATATCGGAAGGATTCCCGATTGTTGGAAGGCAAAGAAAATAGCGCTCACCGAATCCATGACCCTGTGGGAAGCGGAATGGGGACAAAAAATCTGATTTCGAGAGTAGCGGAATTGAATGGATCTTTGCTTACGAATATCCAGGACAATATATTTTCACTAGAAATTCAGCTTCCAATGGCCGTTGAGTAAGAGTATTTCGAAGAGTTTTTATAAGAATTCGGATGAGATTAATTGATGGACTAGTTATGGTATTCTTTTTAAATCGGTGATAGAATTTTCAAATTCCGGTTTTGAATCAGCATTTTGTTGTTCAGAGTTTTAACTTTATAAGCTTGAACACTCCATTAGATAAAATTGAAAAAGCTAATTATATTTTTACTGATTTCTTGTTTCCAAACTGCGGTTATTGCCGAACCAGTGGATTTGAATTCCTATCCGGCCTATGCGTATTCTGATTTTAAAGAAGAATGGATTGATAATCCTTTTTTAGAGATTGAAAAATTTCTGAAAATACCACCTGATAAAAATGGAAAAATGATAGGTCGGGCGATATTCAAAGATAAAGACAAAAACGGCCTTTTGGTCATGACCATCATAATAATATTTCACTTGGATCGGCCCCCTGAGGATATATTTTCCAGTCCCGGATTATTTCTTTCCGGAATTGGAGAAAATTGGGAAATTTTTCTAAACGGAAATTTGGTTTCAAAAGAAATTTATGTTACTGACAGAGCAATAACAAAGTTTAGAGCGCTTAGAAATCATCTGATTCCGATTAAGCAGTCACACCTACAGGCAGGGGACAATGTACTGATGTTTCATTTGCTTGGCGAGTCTCGAAGCGAAATGACAGGATTGTTTGTCAACGGACCATATCTTATTGATGATTATGAAAAGTTGTTCAAAGGCAGGATCCAATACATACCAATTTTCTTGATTGCGCTTTTTCTTTGGATGGGGACATACCATATTTATCTGTACTTTAGAATTTTTCGCTTTCACTCGAATCTCATTTACGGGATTTTTCTCTATCTATATTCTTTTCTATTATTTTTAACTAGTAATCATGCCGATGGAATCATTGCAAATACAAAGAATATTCAAATATTGATCAATATAACTCTATTTGCCTCAGCTTCAATTTTCGCTTGGATCTTTGATCTTCTACTATTGGGATATTTTTCGATTATGGGAAGAGCATATATGGCAATTAGTGCTATATTTGTAATTATTACTCTGTCTTCTTCGATTGACAAAACAATTATTATGCACGTTTATTCTGCTTTTGAAGTTTTATTTTCTTTTTGGATTTTTTATCATTCAGGGAAAAATTTTTTAAATGAGTATAACGGAATTTCGCAGGAGAATCCCGATAAAAAAACTCTGAGGTTATTTTTTAGAGCATTAATAGATTCTCTTGGCGGGATGCTTTTTATAAGTACTTTCATTCTTGTGCTTGCCATTGTCACGGAAATTCTTATTGAACAGGTCTATAATAAAAACACAAACCTGATTTTTCTTGCGTCAACATTTTTTCTAATCACAATGACCCTTCGGATTACCAAGCGGTTTGAAGAGGCCGTTAACTCGGAAGAAACCATGCAAATAAGAATTCTTGAACAAGAAAAACGAATGGCTATCGAAAGAGATCTTGCCCTTGCACATGAACGGGAGAAAGTCTTTGTAGATTTTCATGACCATTTTGGACATCTGCTGAATAATTTGAAAAAGAAAATAAGAGAGATTGCATTATTAAAAGCTTATTCCCGAAAAAAGGTTTCCGAGTTGGAAAGTATATCCGATCTGCTTATTAAAAATTTCCGATCGAGACTTTTGTCTTTAGAAGACATGGATGTTTTAAGAAAGGACTTTATCAACGGCCTTAGGCTTCTGATTTTTAGGAGGTATGAGGCGGCCAACAGGGACACCTATTTCTTTTGTAATGAAAAAGATGCGGAAACCATCAATCAGAAAATACTATTGAACTCCAAAGAGACGATTTATAAGGTAGCGCGGGAAATCATAAATAATGATTTGAAATACGGTTACGGAAAATCCGAATGGAGTTTTAAAAACATGGATTCGGAGATTTTGATTTCGTTTTCTGCTCGTTCAACTTACAAAACAGATAAAATTGCGTCCGGTTTTGGAATGAGAAATATTACGGCTCAGATCGGAAATTTGGGAGGTAGTTTCCATTCATATCAGGATAAATCCATCTATCGAATAGCAATCCGTATTCCATTCTAAATGGAATCAAAAAAAAAGCTTGCCGGAACTTTTGATTTTCTAAATATTCGGATCTATGCCTACTATCACACATTTTGAAATCCCAGCTGACGATCCGGAAAGAGCCGTAAATTTTTATAAGAAAGTTTTTCAGTGGAAATTTCAGCACATGAAGGAAATGAACTACTGGGGAATTACAACCAAGAAAGAAAAAGAGCCCGGTATCAATGGCGGACTCATGAAGAGGGAAAATCCGGGACAGCTTTGGTCAAACTACATCACTGTGAATTCTGTGGATGCGTATTTGAAGAAGGTGGAGAAGTTTGGCGGGAAAATTTGCATGCCTAAGACTCTCATCGGTGACGGAGAATTTGGCGCAATCGGGATGTTTACCGATACTGAAGGAAATTTTGTTGGCTTGCATGAAATGGGCAAACCTGCAAAAATAAAAAAGTCGGATCCAAAGAAAGCCAAAGTAAAAACATCAAAACCAAAGAAGAAGAAGTAACGGATTAGCAATTCTTGAATGGAACTTTTCCGGAAAGGACAAGTTCTAAATATTTTGAGTTGTTTTATAAAGATTTCTCAAACTTATATTCAGTGGAATAGATGAAATAACTACCCAGGATTATTGATAATAAATTTAATAGTTTTAATTCATTTCAAGATTAGAATTAAAACTATTATCCAGGAAAAGCCAGTGAATAATGCAATGTTTTGATAAGTTGGATCATCCATTAGCAATTATCGCTTCGCTTTTTACTTTATTTATACTTCCGAATTATAAAAGAAGCAGTAATGACTATAAATTTATTTTGATAAAAAACTCCAAGAAAGTGGAGATTGAATTTTCCTTATTTGATTAAATCTTAATCCCACCGGACGCTTCGATCACGACACCCGTAATCAAATCATTCTCAACGATAAACTCGGCAGTTTTTGAAATTTCATTCGGCTCGCCAAGTCTCCCGATCGGAATTAGCGATTTCCATTTTTCCAGAGCTTCCGGCTTCATATCCTTCATAACCATGTCTGTGGCTATAAAACCGGGTGCGATGGCTGCGACTCTGATTTTGTATTTGGAAAGCTCCTGCGCCCAGAGTTTGGCAAGTACTGCAACTCCTGCCTTTGCGGCAGAATAATTCGTTTGTCCAGGATTTCCGTGCATGGCAACCGAAGAAATCGGAATAATGACTCCCCCCTTCTTGGTGCCGACCATCTGCACTGCAGCTTCGCGTCCGGTAAGAAACACCCCGGTCAGATTTACGTCGATTACTGATTGCCATTGTTCCAAAGACATTTTGCCTTTGATATTTCCAGTCTCTTTATCGACGCGAACAAGAAGCCCGTCTCTCAGGATTCCGGCGTTAAGAACTGCCACATCTAGCGAACCGTACTTATCTACTGCGCCTTTCATCAGATTTTCAGCATCGGTTTCCTTTGCGACATTTGCGACTATTCCGAAAGCAGTTCCGCCTGACGCTTCAATTTCTTTAACCGTTGCGGTTACCGCATCTTCGCGAATGTCCGTTATGATTACTTTCGCTCCCTTCTTTGCGAAATTTTCCGCCATTGATTTTCCGAGGCCTCCGGCGGACCCTGTGACGACGACGACTTTATTTTTGATTTCCATTTAGCGCTTGAACCTCTTTGCTTCTAATTGTGATATAATTTTTTGAAAAAGGAATTTCTACTCTTGCAATAGTCTGATCTTTATTCGTGATAATTCTGAAAAGATTCGGATCGATATTTTCATTCTTTAATAAAATCATGATCAGGGCAATGCCTAGCCCTGCGCCTTCCGTATTGTCCATGTTATCCATATAGAATTCCGCAATATCGTTGTAGCCCATAGCTTTCCGCATTTTTTCCCGCATACGTGCCTCTTCCTGCTGTAGCACTGGAGTATTATTGATAACTTCAACATACAAACCTTCGCCGTGATAGCTGAAATTGATTATGACATATATTCCTCTGGCTAGGCATCTCTTTCCGTATTCATTTGCCATCGTATCGGAGAATTTCTTTTTATAAAGCTCCAATCCTTTGTTATAGTCTGTTTCATTTGTAATATCCAGGCCTTGGTCTTCAAAGAATATTCTCTTCTGATTCGCCTTTACTCCATTGATTGCCAGCTCCTTCGTTATCGTATAGAGCATTTCAATGAATTTTTCCTGGTTGAATTTTTTCAGAATGTCGGTGATAATTTTCAAAACATATTTTTCGAGCTGAGAATTTATTTTCGATGACTTTACGGTTATCTTGTCATTGGCATTTATGTGATTCGTAATTTCTGCGTTTAGGTCAGTGAAACTTTTTGCCATTTTTATCGCTCGAGAAAAGCCTTATGCGCTATCTTTTCTGAATTCCTGTTAGCGTAAAGAATATTCTTTTCGAGTATTTTAGGTTTTTTTTACAGAGGGGGAAAATCTTCAGCGTAAATTCTGGAAACCTGTTGACATTCAGGAGGTATTTTTTTCCTATTTGGTTTGAAGAAAAAGAGGTTTTCGATTATGAAATCAAAAAAGTCAATGTTTGGGGCAAACTGGAAAATTTTCGCCGGAATTGGAGCTGTTTTATTATTGATTCTGATATATTTTACTTTTTCAGACTCTGATTTTACCGGTGGCAAGGTGAAAACCAGGAAGAATATGATGTCAAAAACCTCTGACCCAACAAAGAAAGGAGCAAATTCCGATAATCCAAATGGGCCGGATCCTGGAGACGCGCCGGGTGGAGAAGATGGCGCAAGCCCGGAGGTTTTGTTGGACCACTATAAAGAATGGGCAAAATACCCTCCGAATTCCAGGCCGCTTTCTTCTGAAAATTATGATTTGATTTATCCTTTTAAAGTGGATAATTCACCCACCATCATGTTTGATGCCCCTTCATCCAAAGAACCTAATGGTTATAGATGCCTTATGCAGCCGAAAACTTGGGCGGCTATTGGTGGAAAAGAAATGCTGATTACTCTGGAATGCCGTGACGCTACGAGTACCCCCGTGAAGATTAAAGTTGAAAACTACGGGGTATTCCGCGAGTGGGAGGGAAAGCAATACCCGACTCATAGCCCGGATGTGAATGACGACGGAAGGGATGGGGATGACGTTGCGAAGGACAATATCCACACTTTTAAATGGAGGCCGATGCAGGCTGATTGGGGGCAGATGTCATTGGAAACAAATATCGTGTATGGTAGGGAAAATAAAAAGGCAAAACTGTCTGCGAGTTTCTTTTCCTCTCCAAACAAACCGGCAGAATTTTCCAATTTTTTCAGGGATATGATTGTGGATGGAAGTCTTGTGATCAAGGCTGAAGTTCGGGTGATTAAGCAAGGGACTTATCATCTGGAGGCAAATCTGAAAGAGGCCGATGGTGGAAATTTCGTGGCTTATGCAACTTTTGACGGGCCATTAAAGGGTGGATCAAATGAAGTGGATTTTCTGTTTTTTGGAAAAGTTTTGCGAGACAGAGGGTATGATGGGCCGTATATTTTGACCGCAGCGAGAGGACATAGGGTTAATCTCGCGGTTGACCCGGCCTGGTTTACTCAAGGTGAAGAGGGGTTAAGAAAAATTCAAGCGGCTAGAACTACCGAACCGGATAGAGAGCTTGTCGTGCCATATACTGAAGAATTCAAAACTAAAGCCTACACTCTTTCCAGTTTCTCTAAATCCGAGTGGCAGAGCGAAGAAAAAACAAAAAGAATTCAAGAACTACAAAATCTGAACAAATAAAGAAGGTAGGCCGTGCTAGAAAAAGTATTTCAAATTTTAACAAAGGGTATTTCAGCCTTGACCTTACTATTTTCTTTCACTTTCAGCTCTCCGTTTCTTTTGGCGGATTCCCATTCTCATAACAAAGTGAGCGCTGAAAATGCATTAAAAAAGCTGAAGGATGGAAACGAAAGATTTGTCTCCGGCAAATCAATAAAAGCAAAACTCGATTTAACGAAATTGAAAGACTTGTCAGATATTCATGAGCCATTCGCTGTTGTAATCGGCTGTTCGGATTCGAGAGCGCCGATTGAAATAATATTTGATCACGGTCTGGGGGACCTATTTATTTTACGAACTGCGGGACAGGTTGCAGGACACGCCGCGTGGGGAAGCATTGAATATGCGGTTGAATTACTCGGAGTGAATTTGATCGTAGTGATGGGTCACACAAAATGTGGGGCAGTTACCGCCGCGTGTCATATTCCTGAAGTCCCTGGTCACATCGTTACGTTGATTAATGCAATTAAACCGGCTGTTGAGGCCTCTTCGCACATGGAAGGGGACATCGTTGACAATGCAGTAAAGGTGAATGTAGCCCTTGAAGTGAAAAATCTAAAGAGGTTGGAGCCAGTATTGACAAAGAAATTGAAATCAGGGAAAATCAAAATTGTAGGTGCGGTTTACGATATCCAGACTGGAAAGGTAGAATTTCTGCCGGATGATTATTTGCAGAAAGTAGGCGCTAAGTAATTCATACGTTATAGTTGACAAAATATCCAATATAAAAGAATATGGTTCATGGAAACGGATATGTTTCTGTGAATTATATGAATTTCAATGATTTAGCAAAAAATATTCCTGAGCTGAAAGGCGCCACTGTAGGAGTTCCTACAATTGCCGCCCTTTCCTTGCTGGCTAGCCGGTTCCCCGGAAAGATTGCTTTTAGCTCAAGTCTGGGATTGGAAGATCAGGTAGTTACGCATATGATCCGGGAAAACTCTATCCCGATAAGGATTTTTACCCTGGATACGGGAAGGCTTTTTCCGGAAACCTATTATACCCAGTATTTAACGAATATCGAATATAATTTCAAAATGGAGACATTTTTCCCTGATTGGAAAAAAGTTGAGGAGCTATGCAATTCGAAAGGGCCTTACAGTTTTTATGATTCCATGGAGAATCGAAAAGAATGTTGCTTTATCCGGAAGGTTGAACCACTCCGAAGGGCACTTCAGGGAGTAGAGCTTTGGGTTACTGGAATCCGAAGGGAACAAGCAGAGTCGCGTAACGCATTGGAAATGCTCGAATGGGACAATTCGAATCATTGTATAAAATTTCATCCCCTTCTGGATTGGAGCTTTGACGAAGTATGGGATTATATCAAAAAATACAAAATCCCTTACAACGAACTTCATGACAAAGGCTATCCCAGCATAGGTTGCGCCCCGTGTACCAGAGCCATAAAATCGGGAGAGGATATCCGCTCCGGCAGATGGTGGTGGGAGAAAGAGGGAGGGAAAGAATGCGGCCTTCATTATGGAGGCGCTCGCCCAGAAGATCCCCCAAGTGAGGGATTGCATCATGATAAAGAAAAAAACTCTCAAGGTAGAGAGGAAATACCTTCTTCCAAGGAAAATATAAAATGAAGAATTATTCATTGAATCATTTACGTCAGCTTGAAGCCGAGGCAATTTATATCTTGCGGGAAGTTGCAGCGCAGTTCGAGAGGCCGGCGCTATTATTTTCAGGCGGTAAAGATTCGATCACTTTGGTAAAGCTGGCAGAAAAAGCGTTTCGTCCCGGAAAATTTCCATTTCCCCTTGTGCATATAGACACTGGCCACAATTTTGTGGAAACAATTCAATTCAGAGACGAGCTTGTCGGCCGGGTCGGAGAGAAACTCATTGTGCGTTATGTGCAAGACTCCATTGATAAGGGCAAAGTAATTGAGGAGAAGGGAAAAGGGGCGTCGCGTAACGTACTTCAGACTGTAACCCTTCTGGATACCATTGAGGAGTTTAAGTTCGATGCCTGTATCGGTGGCGCAAGAAGAGACGAGGAGAAAGCCCGCGCAAAGGAAAGAATTTTTTCGGTACGGGATGAATTTGGCCAGTGGGATCCGAAACTACAAAGGCCTGAACTGTGGAATCTTTACAACGGGAAAATCAATCTTGGAGAAAATGTGAGGGTATTTCCGATTTCAAATTGGACGGAAATGGATGTCTGGCAGTACATCAGACAGGAAAATATTTCAGTGCCTTCCATCTATTTCACCCACAAAAGAAATTGTGTGATCCGGGAGGGAGCGATATTTCCTGTTTCCGACTTTGTTTATTTGGACCAAGAAGAGAAGGTATCGGAAATGCAGGTGCGTTTTCGAACCGTGGGGGATATGACTTGCACTGCTGCAGTGCGTTCGAATGCATCTACGATTGATGATATAATTGAAGAGATTGTAACTTCTAAGGTTACAGAAAGAGGCTCAAGGCTGGATGATAAACGGTCGGAGGCTGCTATGGAAGAAAGAAAAAAAAGCGGGTACTTTTAGATGGATATTCTCAGATTTCTGACTGCTGGGAGCGTTGACGATGGAAAAAGCACGCTCATTGGAAGAATACTTTACGATAATAATTCGTTACTGGAAGACCAGTTGGATGCAATTGAAAAATCCAGTGAAAAAACGGGAAACGGGCATTTGAATCTTGCGTTGTTAACGGACGGGCTAAAAGCCGAAAGAGAGCAGGGAATTACGATTGACGTTGCCTATAAATATTTTTCTACCGAAAAAAGAAAGTTCATAATTGCCGACACTCCGGGGCATATTCAATACACTAGAAATATGGTGACAGGGGCTTCAACAGCAAATCTTTCGATTATATTGATCGATGCGAGAAAAGGTTGCACTGAGCAAACTTATCGGCATTCCTATATCGCATCACTTCTTCGGATTCCTCATTTGATAGTTTGTATTAACAAAATGGATCTTGTGGATTATTCTCGTGAGGTTTTTGAAAAGATTAAGGCGGAATATCTTAGCTTTGCTGCGCGGCTTTCGATTAAAGATGTAACCTTCATTCCGGTTTCTGCACTCTTGGGTGATAATGTAGTGACGAAATCGGATAAGATGCGATGGTATGAAGGAAGGAGCCTTCTTTCACAATTGGAAGAGGTTTATATTGAGAGTGATGATAACCATTCGTTGCCGAGATTTCCAGTTCAATACGTTATTCGCCCTCAGACAAAAGAGTTTCATGATTATAGAGGTTATGCCGGACAGGTGAAGAGTGGAATCTTCAAGAAAGGAGATAACGTAGTAATTTTGCCTTCCGGTTTTGAGTCGCAGATCGCCTCTATCGATTTTTCCGGAAAGGAAATCGAGGAAGCATACCCTCCGATGTCCGTAACCATCAGATTAAAAGATGAGATTGATATCGGCAGGGGCGATACTATCGTCAAGAAAGAAAATCTTCCTTTGGTTTCTCAGGACATCGAAGCCGAGATTTGCTGGATGGACTCAAAACCGCTTGTCGTAGGATCAAAATATCTGATCTTGCACAATACGAATCTTGTGAAATGCGTTGTGAAGGAAATCCGGCGTAAATTGGATTTCCAGACTTTGGAAGAAACTAACGCATCGTCCTTTTCATTGAATGACATTGGACGGGTCGTTCTAAGAACTGCAAAGCCGCTAGTATTTGACCCTTATGCGATGAATAGGTTTAATGGAGCCGCAGTTTTAATTGATGAAGGGACAAATGGTACGGTAGGCGCAATTATGATTAGCGGGGAAAATATTTGAAACCGGGATCGATTCAGAAGACCGGTTTTGTATCTCTGGTCGGCGCAGGCCCGGGAAGCCCGGATTACTTGACTCTAAAAGGCTTTCGAAGATTGCAGGAGGCAGAAGTAATTTTGTATGACGCGCTAATCGACGATGCTTTTTTAGAGTATTTTCCAGCCGACTCCATTCAGATTTTTGCCGGAAAACGAAAGGGCCTTCATTCCAAGACACAGGATGAAATTCACCAATATATGAAACATTTTTGGGAAGAAGGAAAGAGAATAGTGCGATTAAAGGGAGGGGACGCGTTTTTATTCGGAAGAGGCGCGGAGGAAGTTATATTTCTTCGAAAGAACGGAATTCCTTACGAAGTAATCCCCGGTGTCAGTTCGATGCAAGCGGCTAGTGCGTTATGCGAAATCCCGTTGACTCATCGTGGAATTTCAAGAGAAGTGCTGATTCTGGGAGGGAGTAGCTTGCAGAATTTCGATTTCCAAATTCTGGAAAAATTTTCAGGAACCATAGTGTTTTTTATGGGGAGTGAGGTGGTTTCCGAGTTCTGTGAATTATTGATTCAATCGGGAAAAAATATCCTGACACCGATTGCTCTTCTTGAAAGGGTTTCTTTTCCGGACCAAGCTATAACAATTGGTCGAATTCAAGATTTTGCATCTGGAGATTTAAGAAAAAGTACTGCTGGGCCTGGTATTATTATTGTAGGCGAGGTCGTCAATGTTCTGAAAAATGAATCGCCAGCAACAATCGTCAACTTCGCCTCAAATTTTGGAATTAGGAATATTTGAAATGGCAAAGATGTTGCCGATATTTCTGAATCTGAAGGGCAGGGATGTTTTGATTGTTGGTGGAGGAAATGTTGCATTGGAAAAATTGAATTCGCTTTTGCCATGCCAGCCGAAAATCACTATCATTTCGAAAAATATAATTCCTGAGATCTTGAAGTTAAAAGAAACCTATCTTGGGATCCGGTTGGTAGAACGCGAGGTAGAATTTTCGGATATTGAAAATAGGTTTCTCGTTTTTTTGGCAACCAACGACCGGATTCTAAATTCAAAAATTTCCGATTATGCGCGTAACAAGAGAATTCTAGTCAATTCCGTGGATGATAAGGATTCTTCAGATTTTTTCTCTGCCGCTGTTTTTGACAGAGGCCCGTTCAGGATTTCAATATCCACTGAAGGAAAGTTTGCCGGATTTTCGAAAATGCTGAAGAATGCGTTAGTTGAAATACTTCCGGAGGAAAATGATCCAGAGTGGGATTGTTTAGCCAGTATGCGGGACACAATTCAGAAAAAGATCCCGGAAATTTCCGAAAGAAAAAGAATTCTTGGAAAATTAATTTCAACTTTGGAAGAAGAGTATTTTGCGATAAGAGGGAACAGGTAAATCTATGAGCGATAAAAATTTGGAAGAAGTTGAGATTATTAAAGCCGCGTCGAATGGCCTACGAGGGACTCTCGCTTCGGATCTTTTAGATCAGAAATCCGATTCATTTGGCGAGGATAATAAGAGTCTATTAAAATTTCACGGCGCTTATCAGCAAAAAGACAGGGACAGAAAAAGTCCTGAAGAAGAGGAATTAAAAACCCATACAGTAATGATTCGGGGCAGAATTCCTGGGGGCCGATTGACTGCTACTCAATGGCTCGTATGGGATGAGCTTGCTCTTAAATATGGGAATGGTTCAATTCGACTAACAACGAGGCAGAGTATTCAGCTTCATTGGGTCTTAAAATCCAATATGAAAGAGATCATGAAGTCAATCGCAAAAATCAAACTTTCCACGATGGGTGCTTGCGGGGACGTTGTGCGAAATGTGACGCAAGCCGTGAATCCATTTGGCGTGAGAGAACTGGCTTTATTGGATCCAGTAGCGGAAACTCTTTCAGATCATTTTAAATTCAAATCCAGGGGTTACGCTGAGATATGGCTGGATGAAAAGCCGCTCGGCTCAGAAGAACCTGACCCGATTTATGGAAAATCCTATTTACCTAGAAAATTCAAGATTGCCGTTACCCTTGCAGGCAATAATTCCGTCGATCTATATACGAACGATTTGGGAATTGCTGCTACTCTGAATGCGTCAGGCGATATTGAAGGGTATTTTATTTTTGCCGGTGGGGGCTTGGGCATGAGCCATAACAAACCGGACACTTTTCCAAGAAAAGCCGATCTTCTTGGTTGGATACCTGTTAGTGATTTGATCGCAGTTTCCGAGGCAGTGGTCGGAGTTCACAGGGATTTTGGAGACAGAACAAACCGCAAACACGCAAGATTAAAATATGTTTTGGAAGAAAAAGGAGTTGAGTGGTTTATTGCAGAAGTGGAAAAAAAGTCGGGCAGAAATTTTCTGAAAAAAGAATTGCCTCCCTGGAACACTCCATCCTATCTAGGTTGGAACAAAGGAGCCGACGGAAAATATTCTTTGGGGTTTCACACTCTATCCGGGAGAATCGTGAATCTCCCCGGTAGGCCCCTAAAAATCATTTTGAAGAGGATTATCAGTGAATTTAATCTGGATGTTCAATTGACTGCCGAACAGGATTTGATTTTGCTGAATATCAAGGCGGAAGACAAACCCGCAATAGAAAAAATATTGGAAATGAACTCAGTCAATGCATTCAGTCCTAATGCGTTATACGATAGAGCTCTTGGTTGTGTAGCATTACCTACCTGCGCTCTTGCATTGACGGAAGGCGAAAGGTATCTGCCAAGAGTTTTGGAATCTTTGAAACCGGTTTTGGAAAAGTATGGGTTGATGCACAAGGCTCCCGTTGTACGGATGACCGGATGTCCGAATGGATGCGCAAGGCCATACAGCGCAGAAATCGGCATTGTTGGTCAGCAGGCAGGCGGTAAGTATTCCATTTTCCTTGGAGGTACTTTGGAAGGAACCGAACTTGCAGAGTCCGTAGCGCAAAAAGTTCCACTTGAGGAAATTTCTTTAAGACTCGAAAAGGTTTTTCATGCTTGGAAAGAAGAAGGGACTGAAAAGGAAAGGTTGGGTGAGTTTGTGAAGCGGGTTTCCATAGAAAAAATTAAAAGCCTAATCGCCTAAATTTTTTTACCGAGGGTAAACCAGAAATTCCTACTTTCCAGTGGGTGCATAGATGGGTGGGGGCTGGATGCAGTCCTTACTCCGGGATCGAAAAACATCTGGTTTGTCGCGTTGTTTACATGGACATTCAGAAATAGTCCTTGAACAATAAAATCATCCCAGTTAAAATTCAATCTGAAGAATTTGTAGCCTGGAACCGTTTGGACATTGTTTGTAGCAACCGTTCTTCTGATGTCTATGAAATTCATCCCGATGGAAAAAGAAATATTTTCTCGAATGTAGTAAGTTACCCGGATATTTGCCCGGTGCTCAGGAAAGTTTGGAATCGGCCCGCTTTGGGGAATATCTGTTCGTTTAAAAACCGCATTTCTGAAATCCAGGATATAATCATTTCCCGGCCTTCCTTTTGTATGAGGAGAGGAAGTTGTTGAGCCTATCTGATAAAATTCGCCTTTGTTGTAAGAATAATTCATGTCCAGATTCATGCTTCTGGTGATTTGTATGTTGGATGCAATTTCTGATCCGGTAATTCGCGCATTGCCGGAGTTTTGGTTTTGGGTCCAGTTTGTTCCTTGAGGAGTTTTCTCTGGTGTGACAATTTCCAAAATAATATCGTTAACGATATTGTGGTAAGCATGTGCCGATACGTAGTAGTTTTTCAGAAATCGATAACCCAGTCCTATTTCATAGGATTTTAATTTTTCCGGACGCAGATTTTGGTTTTCTTTTCTGACGGATGTCGCGCTGAACATTTCCCAAGCGGACGGGGCGCGAAAAGCCGTGCCACCCAGAAACTTCAGAGTCAGGTCTTTTGAAATATTCAGGACAAGACTTACACGGGGATTGTTGGTCGATCCGAAATTGGTATTTTCATCATGCCTTCCGCCTAACGTAAGACTTACCTTCTCTATCGGTTTGTATATATATTGAAAATAAGCCCCGTAGTTGTTGATAGTGTAGCGGTCATAATTGTTATAGCCTTTGGAAACAACAAACTGAAATGCTTCCGCACCTGCCGTAACGGAGTGTTTTTCATTCGCATTGAATACCAGCCTTTCCCTGAGCTCATAGCTATAATCTGCTCTGATTCGAGAGGTTCTAGTCATATCATAGAAATTGTAGTAAGCGTAAGTCCCCGGTTTTTTAAGTGTTTCCTCAACACTTGAATTCAGTACATCGGTTGTCCTTGCAATTGCTTCGCTATCCAATTTTAATTTTTCGCTGAACTCGTGCAGATAACCGATTGTCGCGCTATTTTGTTTCAGGTTCCATGATGCTCCGGTTGTGCCGGCAGGTTTTGTCATACCAAGGCCAATTCCAAGCCGTTTCGCATTATTTCTCGCATCGAAATTATCCGTTTCAAGGCCCCTCTCATGAAAGTCAACCCTGTGCGTGCCGTTCTGAAAAGTTCCCGTTCCCTGTAAATACTGCCAGTTGATGGATTCAAATCTGAGATTTTTATATGAGACCTTTCCTGTTAGGTTATATGTTTCCACCCAGGAAGCATTGTATTTCGGACTCCACCAGTAGCCGACTGAATTCGAATCAGGTTTACACTGTCCACCACAAGCTTTCGACTCGATAGAGTAAAGAACGTCATTCGGATCCACATTTTTCTTATCCAGATGTTTTTGAGAGCCGAAAGTAGGCCCCTCCGTCTGGTAATAATAACCTGATACGCTATATTGAGCAAACTGGTTGTTTTCCAAAGGCATATTTCCCCGGCTTGATATTACAGCGGATGCACCGGGATTCTTAAAATTGCTTCGCCAGGAACCGTAAGTTGCCTGTACCTCATGGCTGGGAGAGTTTTTCCCATCTTTAGTGATTACGTTGATAATACCATTGAATGCATTGGCTCCATAAAGAGATGATGCAGGGCCTGATACAATCTCAATCCTTTCTACATTGTATAGAGGAAACTCCAGAGAGCCGCCGAGAGAAGCCTGCTCGGAAATCGAATTTTCAGGAATTCCGTCCACATAAATCAGTGACCTCTGGTTTGTGCTGCCGATGAGTCCTCTCTGGTGGATAACCTCAGGCCAGGTTCCATAAACGTGCGTGATCGAAGTGCCAGGGATGTCGTGTAACGCCTCCATTAGAGTCCTGTATCCTCTTTCTTTGATCATCTTAGCAGTGACAACATAAACCGCTGCGGGGGCTTCCTTGACGCTTGACTTTCCCCTGGTTGCAGTTATGACTTCCTGGTTTTCGAAAAGCTTGAAAACCTCCTCCGATGCTTTGGAAATGTCCTCTTTTGGAATCGGAAAATGAAACTCCTTTCCGATAGGAGAATTCAATACGTATTCTTCTATATTTTCTCTTCTCTCTATTTTTTTCGGATTACTTTTGACTCTTAAGAAAAGTTTGCGGGAAAAATCGCGGATTGTTTTTTCTGAAGATGATTTCATTTCATCCTTTGCCATTATTAGATCTTCCACTCCGGCGATTTCATCGGTCAGATTGATTGCATCTATCAAATATCCCGTATCGGGATTGTAGATCTGGCCATAGAGATTTAAATTACCGTTTTCGTTTTTTTTTATAATACCCAGTAATGAAAAATCCGCCCTTTTCCTTTTTGGAAATAGAAAGATTCTCGTTTAAACTATCGTCCCCAAGAATGGAAAAACCGATCTTGTCAGATTGAAAAATCTTTTTCAGTTCATAAGTGATTTTTCTTGAAGTCTCAGGCTCTTCTAAGGATTTGAAAGGCTTGAATGCGGAATAATTTATCCGGCTTGAGTCGGCTTCCTCTGCACGAATTTCCGGAATCTGAAAATAAAAGAATCCGAAAATAATCGCAAACTTAAGCAGGTCTAATTTCATATTATAAAGAAAGTTATTAAATCCGGAAATCGTTCAAAAGGGCATTTTCGCTCTATACATTTAGGCAGTCGAGACGTTTTTTACTCAGAAAAAATTGAAAATATATTTTGCTAGATTATTTGAAATACTTTTTAGAATCTGTAAACCTGAGGCAACCTGATGAATACTATTCAAATAAGCATTGTTGTTCTTTTTATATTCTCTTTTATTCAACCTTTATTGGCCGGAGAAGCAGAAAAAGCCGGGGTTGAAGTCAAATTTTCTATTGATACAAGAATGGGCCTAACGAAAGGTCTTTTCCGGAAATCCGTTTTGAATGTGAAAGACAGGAAAAAAAGACTGGGATTTGTCGAAATAGACGTTGCATCAATTGACACGGATAATGCAAAAAGGGACAAACACCTTCGCAACGAAGATTTTTTTGAAGTGGATAAATTTCCAAAAGCCACCTTTGAAATTTTGCAAATGAAGGAAACAGCCAAGGATACTTTTCAGGGAAAAGGAAGACTTTCAATCAAAGGAATTGCAAAGGAATATGATTTTCAGGCAAAGCTTTCAAGTGACGGAAAAATAGAAAAATATTCGGGAAGCATCAAGATTAACCGGAAAGATTTCGGAATAACTTACTCCAGTTCTATAAATCCTATCCAAGATATTGCAGAGGTGGAGTTTGAAGTGACGATGCCGATGAAGAAGGATTGATATTTTTTAAGTATGAGAATTGCAGTAATTTCAGACATTCATATAGGTGATGAGAAATTTGAAAAAAATTTACCAGGATTAGAGGAGTTTATATAAATTCAGGAGATTGCCTAAATCGAAAGATGTATGTGTCAATAGACACCAAAAAGAAAAAATTTTCCTTGAATTATTTCGAAAACGGAAGAGTAATTAAAAAGATCGATAAACCTTTGGTAATTATTTAACTGACAGTTTAAAGTTTCAGTTAAATAATTCCAATTTGCATTCAATTTTTTGCATACAAATAATTATCCTTGCGCAAAATTAGGTGAATGTGAAATTATCGTTATGCTTGTGGAAATTTAACAAAACACTGATTTTATCAATGCCGGAAAATTGAAATATGTTTTTGTAAGGATCGGGAAATGGAAAGATTGTGGGGCATTTTTTTTATAAGAAATATCTGGATATTATTTTCTCTGTTTATTCTCTCATCTTGCACTCTGGTTGTGCCGAGGCTAATGCGGTTTGAAAAAAATATCGACCTGCGAAAAGAGAAAGGAACAATTCTGGAGTACAAAAATATTCCAAAAGGAATGTATCAAAAACCGTTTATTATTCCGTTTCACGATTACCTTTTTGAGATGAGCGACGGTAAGGTTGATGTTGATGCAGTAAACACCTATTCGGTTGGAAGTTATGCGCCAGTCAAAGACTGTCCGACCTCCATTCAATATTCCCACATGCTTAGTCCGACTTGTAAACTTGTAAATTCCTGGTGGGGGATTTATTTGATTTACGATGACGATAAAGGAAAGGGAGCAAGTTTTATGCTAAATAATCCGAAAGGCCCGAAGGATGATTTGGAGAATTTGAAAACTGAAGCGATTCAAACTGTCCCGATGCTTGATCAGAAACTCATTACCTGGTCAACCCATGAAAACCAAAAAGACTATCCATGGGAGGCATTTCAGAAAGATTTTTACTTCAAACAACACGGAGAATTGAAGCCTGCAATAATAACAGATTCGAAATTGCAAAAGTGGAAAAAAATTTATGGTGAGTTCGAAACGATTGCTGCGCTTACAGATACTAAAAAATCGAATATGCATTATTTGACATCCATCCGTGCATATATCGGTCTTCCTACGGAAGAAATTTACAAACAGGTCGATCCCTGGTATCCTTTTATTTTGAAGGGAGAAGTGCTTACGCGATATTTCCCCTGCAAAAAAAATCCATTTTGGGCGATTGTTTACTACAATGGAAGCGAGTTCTCTCTCAAGGATGGTAAAAAAATCGACTCTTGGGAAAAAGTCAAAGCAGAATTTGAAAGAACTTTTTTTGCAACAAAACTGGAATGTGAGATGTAGATGAAATTACATAGCCTTCCGGTTGTTTTCTTTGCAATAGCCTCATTTTTCGGTTGCACACTTCCCGACTTTCATCTGATCGGAGATGCCCAGAGCGAGAAAAAAATTTCAATACCAAATGATTCAAAAATTGTAAAAATTTTCGGCAACTTTCCATTCATTACTAAAGACTCAAAAGAATTTTCTTCATTGGAATATGATGACAGCGATTGGAAAAGAGTTCGGGTTCCCGGAGCCTGGCACATGCGCGGAATCAGGCACGATGGTATTGCCTGGAACAGGATTCGATTCAGCTTTGATAAAAACGCAATTTCCACCGACCTCGGAGTAATGACTCCCTACGTGGACCATGCTTACGAAGCATTCGTTAACGGAGTAAAGGTACATTCGCTTGGAGAAATTTCCGAAGACGGAAAAATTCAAAAGACCAACAATAAGTATGATTATTTTCTAATACCAAGAGGCTTGTTGCAGGCAGAAAATGTTCTCTCTTTCAGAATTGCAAGTTTCGGAGAGTTGGGAGGATTTGCTTTTCCTGAGTTCTACATCGGTGATGAGAAAGTCGTGCGTAATCAGTATGAAACTTTTTTGATGAGGATTCTATTTTTTATTTCTATATTTTTCTTTGTGGGGCTCTATCATATTGCTCTTTTTTTATCAAGAAAAAAAGAACTCAGTTATTTATATTTTGGAATGCTTTCACTCGCAGTTTTTATCCACATGATAGGCGTAAAATCTCTCGGGCTTTGGTTTTTTGAAAATACATGGTTGAATCTGTATCTTAACGGGGCCGGTTTGTTATTTTTGCCGTTTCTAATTTCCAGATTTAATCACGAATTTTTTTCATTTAAAGAAGGGAAATTTAGCTATATTCTTTATTTGGTTTCTTCGATCTTATTTGTCTGGATGACCATTGTTTTTTCTGGTTTAATGGTCAGTCCGGACTCATGGAAGTCAAGCTATTCATTTTTCTGGATAAATGGAATTCCGGTAATGTTACTTTGTATTATTTCGACGAATGTTCAATCCACGCTTATTACATTACGGGCAAGAAAAGAAAAATTATTCGGATACAGGATATTATTTGCTGGTAATCTGGGATGGACTGTCGTCAATATTTTCTTCACATTTTCATTTATGGGGCTTATACCGGATGATCAGTGGACTGAACTGGGATTTTTCCTGTTAATTGTCAGCATGGCCTCTGCCATGTCTCTCCGTTTTGGAAATGTGTACAAAGAAACCGACAAGTTAAACCTGGAGCTTGCGAAAAAAAACAAAGACCTCGAATCTCTCGATAAAATGAAGGATGAGTTTCTTGCAAACACTTCTCATGAACTACGAACTCCCCTGAACGGTATTATTGGCCTTGCTGAATCCATGGCAGACGGCTCATCGGGAGATTTGCCGGTAAAAGTCATGGCGAATCTGATGTTCATTGTTGCATCAGCAAAAAGACTTGGAAGCCTTGTGAATGATATCCTGGATTTTTCAAAACTGAAAAATCATCAACTGGAAATTCAAATGAAAGAAGTCGATATGGATGTAGTAGCAAATATCGTAATCAAAAACTTCCAGTACCAGTCTCAATTTAAAAAGCTTGAATTGAAAAATGAAATCCCGGAAAATTTTCCTACTGTGTTGGGAGATGAAAACCGTCTCCAGCAGATTTTGTTCAATCTTGTCGGAAACGCTTTTAAATTCACGGAAAGAGGTTATATTAAAATAACCGGAGATGTCCATAAGAATCAGTTGACAAGCATGGCAAAAATTACGGTATCCGATACAGGCATCGGAATTCCCGAAGAAAAACTGAGTGACATATTCAAAAGCTTTGAGCAGGTAGATGCTTCTATATCCCGGAACTATGGCGGAACCGGCCTAGGGCTTTCCATAACAAAACAACTTGTTGAGCTTCATGGTGGAGAGTTGTGGGTAGAATCTAAATTGGGAAGGGGATCCGATTTTCATTTCACGATTCCATTTAAAGATGCAGTAGATAAAACAAAACTGGATTCTCTGAAATTCCGAAATCGATTGGAAAAAATTTCTGAAGAGGATTTGGTCGAGGCTCAAATCGATGTGCTTAACGCATCCTATGATATATTTGCCGAGTTTGCAGAAGCAAATAATGAAAAAGGAGAGAAAACTCCGGAAAGATCACATCAAAAAAGCAAGGTATATAAAATACTCGCTGTCGACGATGAGCCTATAAATTTACAGGTCATTCAAAACCATTTTTATACGAAAGAATATGAATTGGTAAAAGCTCTGAATGGAATCGAAGCGGTTAAAATCATAAAGGAGGGTTTTTTTCCGGATTTGATGCTATTGGATGTGATGATGCCTAAAGTATCGGGCTACGATGTCTGCAAGGCAGTGAGGAAACAATACTCTCTCTATGAACTTCCCGTTCTGATGCTGACAGCTAAAAATCAGGTGCATGATATTGTTGAGGGGTTTAACTCCGGGGCAAATGACTATTTGATGAAGCCTTTCGATCGTAAAGAACTTCTGGCGAGAGTTGAAACTTTGATCACGATGAAAAATGCAGTTGCATCACAGAGTTTTGCAGTGATGGTAAGTCAGGAATTAAAGATAGCGAAAAATATACAGAAGTCCATCCTTCCAAACCGGATGCCGGAAAATAAAAACTGGAAAGTTGCCGTGAAGTACCAACCGATGCAATCTATCGGTGGAGATTTTTTTGATTTCTGCAGGGATGAAGAGGGGGGACTTGGAGTTATTGTTGCGGATGTTTCGGGCCATGGCGTGCCAGCAGCCTTAATCAGTGCTATGCTGAAAGTCGCGTTCAGTTCTGCTAGAGAATATGTTAGAGACCCGGTTGAAATGCTTCACCGGATTTTCTTTAGCCTTCAGGATAAACTTGGAGGAAATTTCATTACGATTTCTTATTTTTACATCAGCCCGGATGCAAAATCTATGATTCATGCAAATGCTGGCCATCCTGCTATATTGATTCACAGAAAAGGCTCAAATGATTTTTTGGTTTCCAGGCCGAAGGGTTGTCTTCTGGGAGGACTTTCAAAAACCCTAAAATTTGAAACCAGTGAGACAAAAATTCAACCAAATGATAGAATTATTTTTTATACGGACGGAGTTACCGAGTCCCGTAACCCTTCGGGTGTCATGATTGACGAAGAAGGATTAAGGAAATTTATGCAAAATCATTCTGATATGAGTCTTGAGCTTGTTCCTGAAACATTGGAAAAACATATTTTGAATTGGATCGAGAGAAAAGAATTTGAGGATGATTTTACATTTGGTGTAGTGGAAATTTTATGAAGCTAACTCCAAGCTATTGCATGTGATGAGAGAATTAGCTGCCGTTCATTGCAAATGCATTAAAAAAGAAATATACGTTTTTCCATACATCCTCACCCTGCTTCATTTCAGTAATTCTTTGGAAAAATAGTTTAACACAGTGGCTTCCCCGCTTCATAAATTTCTTGTTTGAGATTGCTTTTTTGTCCCAGAAAAAAGAATAATGTCTGTTGCTATATCGCAAAGTTTTTCAGAAAATGGTTTTCAGGATTTTCGGGAATATTAATCTCATCCTCAAGAGCTTGAATTGTGAAAAAGGATTATATTGTTTATGGACTTATGCTCATTTTATTCGGGGTTGGTATCTATTCGGTAATCAAATTCGGCAAGAAGCTGGAAGTTCACACCACAAGTCAGATAATAGTCGGTGCGAAGAATTTGAATCCCCTTACTCCGAACGGAAATAGTCCTGACCACGCCAAGGCATATTCATTTAGCCAGATTGCAAAAATCATCAAGCACCCTCTGCCTCTTCTATTGATTCAAGTAATCATCATAATTATATTTTCGAGACTGTGCGGGATGTTATTTAGAAAAATTGGCCAGCCGATGGTGATTGGGGAAATTCTTGCCGGAATTCTGCTCGGCCCTTCATTTTTGGGATATTTTTTCCCTGAGGCGAGTGCGAATCTATTTCCTTCCGATTCTCTGAAGCAACTTCAATTTCTGAGCCAGATCGGCCTGATTTTATTCATGTTCATCATCGGGATGGAACTCGATTTGCAACAGATCAAGACAAGAACCGAAGCTGCGATTTTCACCAGCCATGCTAGTGTTGTCATTCCTTTTTTTCTCGGTTCCATCGTATCCATTTTTCTATTTGAAAAATATGCTCCGAAAAATATTCCATTCTCCTCTTTTTCATTATTTATGGGGATCGCGATGAGTATTACGGCTTTTCCCGTCCTTGCAAGAATCATTCAAGAAAGAGGTTTGATTAAATCCGGTCTAGGAGCGATGGCTTTGACCTGCGCTGCAGTGGATGATATCACTGCTTGGTGTGCGTTAGCTGTCGTGGTAACTGTTGTTCAGGCAGGAGCAATTCTCACGGCCTTTGCTACTGTTACTCTCTCCCTGTTTTATGTGGGAGTGATGATTTATTTTGTTCAGCCCCTTTTGAACAGGATGAGTGCTATTTATGTTTCCAGAGAGATCTTGGGCAAGGGCGTTATGTCTGCCGTTCTTGTGCTTCTATTTACATCCGCTTTGTTTACGGAACTTATTGGAATCCATGCGTTATTCGGGTCGTTTCTTGCCGGGGTAATCATGCCTGCATCCACCAAGTTTCGCAGGATTCTCGCGGATCGCTTGGAAGATATTAGCATGACTTTTCTTTTGCCGTTGTTTTTTGTTTTTACCGGGCTTCGAACACAAATCGGGCTTTTGAATGAACCGAATCACTGGGTTGCGGTACTGCTCATTCTATTTGTGGCTGTGGCGGGCAAATTCGGAGGGAGTTCTATTGCGGCAAGATTTTCCGGTATGAGTTGGAAGGATTCCTTGTCACTTGGAGCGCTCATGAATACCCGCGGGTTGATGGAGTTGATTATCCTGAATATTGGTTACGATCTCGGAGTACTCAGCCCTCCGATTTTCACGATGATGGTCATCATGGCTATTGTGACTACATTTATGACCGGGCCGTTTCTAACTTTGATCCAAAGGAAGAGTTTATTGCCGATCCGGGTTAAGGAAAAGAAAAAAACTGTTAAAAAGAAATTTAAGCTTACATTTACCTTTGGTCCTGCAGAATCCGGTGTTTCATTCATGAGGCTCGTAAGCGGACTTATTGACAGAAAGAAAATGGAATGGGTTTTTGCGCTTCACCTTTCGCCTCCTTCGGATTCAGCTATTCCCACCGGAAATTTGCAGGAGAGGGAGGAAAAGATTTTTGCCCCGACCCTCGCGCTTGCAAATGAATTAAACGTCAAAGTGCGTCCGATTTTTTCAATCTCAGCGGATATTAAAAAAGACATTACAAAATATGCAGGGCAGATTTCGCCTAACTTCCTTTTTATGGGAGCTGCGAGAACTGTTTTTGGTGATAGCGTAACCGGAGGGAAGGTCGGTGAAATTATTCGAGAGTTGAATTGTGGGGTAGGTGTATTTATAGATCAGGGGCTTTCATCGACAAAAAAAATACTTGTGCACTACTACAATACGGAAAATGAAGCTCTATTGGAAATTGCCGGGAGATACTACCAGAAGTCCGAAAGCGAGATTTCCATTCTTGTGGAAAGTCCGGAGGAACAATTTTCCGAGGAAAAATTGAAAAAGTATTTCGGTTACTCTTCCAAGAAGAAAAAAACCAATCCTATCCGGGTCGTTTATAACCATATTCTCAGTTCTGCATATATCCAGAATTATGACCTTACTCTTGTGGATATGGAATATTGGAGGATCATGAAAAATTTGAACAATGAATGGATGAAAGAATTGAATTCATCGATATTGCTCTTAAGGCCTCCAGTTCAACTTTTAGTTGCGGAAAAATAAAACTGTTCTTACTCTGGGAAACCGTCTAGGCTTACCGCTTGCCTGCTTTGCGCTGAATGGAGCCAGCCAATCTGGGAATCGGTTAAACATTGACTTTTTCATGAAATTTAAGAGCATGACAGATATGAAAATAGGAAATTTTCCAGAGTTGGTCAATGAAACTGCTGCCAGAATTGTTGCGCTTTTTGTAGTTTTCTTTTCCATTCTTTCCATTTTATTGGAGTCGCCTGTTCCGGCATTTGTGCTTATGTACGGATTTTTTGCAAGAGTAATGTATGGCCCGAAATTTGAACCGATTGCACTTTTCGCCATACATGTGATTGTTCCATCGCTTCATCTTCCCACGAAACAGGTTTTCGGCCCTCCAAAAAGATTTGCTCAATTGATAGGCCTGATTTTTACAACAGCCGGTCTAACTTTTTTCTACTTTGGAGAAAATTTTTTGTTCATTTTGACTTTCGGCATATTATCCATCTTCGCCCTATTGGAATCAACTCTCGGATTCTGCGCCGGTTGTTTTGTATTTCAATATCTGATAAAATGGAAAATCCTTCCGGAATCAGTTTGTGAAAAATGCAGCAATATAGATTATAATATATGAATGACAATTATCTAACAAGAAAAGAATTTGTTTATCAAACTTCGAAAACTTTTTTACTATTAGCCGGAGTCGGGACAGTTTTGTCCGACTGCAATTCTGACAAAAAAACCAAAATCAAATTTGCTCGCTTTGACCATGCAATGAATTTTGTAGAGAATTATAAAGATGAAATATCTGTAGAAGTTCACGGGCTATGGACATTTCCCCAGATGATCGCTCATTGCGCTCAAAGTATTGAGTATTCCATGAAAGGATATCCTGTGAATAAATCCTCCTTTTTTCAGAACACGATCGGCGCTCTAGCGTTCAAATATTTTTCTTATAAAGGGGAAATGACCCATTCATTGTCAGAGCCTATTCTTGGTGCGCCGGAAATTTCTGCCAGCCTCGGCGTGAAGGAATCCATATCCAGGCTCTTTCAATCCATAGTTGACTTTATGAATTTCAAGGGCGAATTTGCCCCGCATTTTGCCTACGGAAAACTATCCAAGCTGGAATACGAGAAGGCCCATGTCTATCATATTGCAAATCATCTTTCCGAATTGATTTGAGTCATTTCTTTGCTACGAGTAAATACCATGCCTTTGTGTAAAAAATATTTTTTAGCGACCTTTTTTTATTTTCTTTCGCTGACTTATCTTTCAGCGGATGAGCTTTTTTTAAAAACGGACAGAGATTTTATTTCTCCGAATTACGATGGCCAGAATGACTATCTGAAATTTCAGTTGGAATGGAAGAATCCAGTACATTTGAAAAATTGGACTTTATCGATCACGGATGAATCCGGAAAAACGGTTAAAATTTTTCAATCGGATGCTCGACACAAGAGAAAGAGAAATTTTTTAGTCTATCTTTTTTCAAATGAAAAAGAATTCGAGCCTTTGGAGATTTCTTTACCTGAGTCAATTCTCTGGCTTGGTACAGACTCCCTTGGAAAAGTTTTACCCGACGGAAAATATGCCTGCAATCTTTCACTCGTAACGGAAAGCGACAGAGAAATCAGGTCCGGCGACAGATTCGTTTTTTTGGATTCGAATTACCCGAAGGCCGAAGTCAAGATCGACCAGAAATATTTCACTCCGAATAAAGACAAGATCCAGGACACGCTGAGCATTAAGCATACAGTCAAGGGAAGCTATGAAGATAAGTGGCACGGATTATTCTTAAACGACAAAAATGAGGTAGTGAGAAGTTATATTTGGGATACCAAAAATGTTCCATTCAATTTGAATTGGGACGGTCGGGATGATCGGGGGATCCTTTTGGATAGCGGGATTTACAGTTACCAGCTGACCGGGGAAGACAAAGCTTTGAATAAAGTTACAGTCAATGTACCGGGGATAGTCTTGAATCAGGAGGCAAAAAGCGTCGATATTCAGTCGAGTCAATCAGTGTTTTCGCCTAACGCACAGAAAAAAGAAAACCTTCCGGTATTTATTCCGATTATTCCCCCTCGGTTAAAATTGGATTTTTACAGATTTCTAATATTCAAAAAAGGCTCAAAAGAGCCGGAGATCATTCATGAAGTCAGTGGAGAGCGCATTTCGGACGAAATATCCTGGAATTTACGAAATCAAATCGGAGAAATCCAGGGGGATGGAGAATATTTCTACAAACTGGAGATTCAGTCTGACGGCTTTCTTGTGACATCTCACGAAAAATCTTTTGTAATTGATTCAAGAAAAATCAAGGCCGATTTCTCTATAACTCCGGATGATTTTACTCCTGATGGTGATGGAGAAGACGATTTTTTAAAAATTAAACTGAAAATCCAAAATCGAAAAATTCAAACTTGGAGTCTTGGGCTTACAGAAATATACGGCGAGAGGGGCAAAATTCGTAGAAATAGATTGAAAACGTGGTCTGGTGTAGGTTTTCCATCTGAAAATATTTTTTGGGACGGAATCAGCGATGATGGAATTCTAATCGGTTCTCTAAGTAGGCTTGAACTCGAATTTACTGGAATAGACGATTTGAATGAAGAGTTTTTTGTTCGAAGCGATGATTTTTCAACCGGGATCCTGGCTGTTATGTCTGGCTCGTCGATCCGGATTTCCGTGCCTGAAGGGAAAATCAGAGAATCCGAATCTAAATATATCAAGAAGCTAAAGTCAATTTTAAGTTTTTATCCGGGTTACAAGATTGAAGTTCAGTCACACTCATCACAGCCGGGGAATGACCATGAGAATCTACTGAAAACCGAAAGCCGCGCAAGAGCAATATTTGAGGAGATTTACGGCAAAAATTATTTCTTCGAAAGATTTTCTTTTAGAGGAATCGGAGAAGTTGAGCCACTACTTATTCAGACAAATGATTTTTCATTTTTTAAAAATGACAGAATCGATATTTTGCTTACCAAAGAATAAATTACTAGCCATCAAGATTTGCGTATGTGATCTGATTTCTTCCTTTGTCTTTGGATTGGTAGAGAGCCTCGTCGATAATTTTATATAACTCATCGAAACTTTTTTCGTTTTTTGCGGAGTATAGAGTGCACCCGATGGAAACCGAGAGCGGGACGAAGTTTCCTTTCTGATCGGGTAGTTCCAGTTGCGCTTCTGAAACCTTTGACTTGATATCCTCTGTCAGAGTAATCAAGCCTTCTTTGTCGATTGGGCTTGCAAGAATACAAAATTCATCCCCTCCGATTCTCGCGCAAATATCCGAGTGCCTGGTTCTGTGTTTTACGATTTCGGAAAATGCTTGAATGGCAAGATCGCCCATTCGGTGTCCGTATTTGTCGTTAATTTTTTTCAAATGATCTATATCTAATATCAGTATTCCGATTGAATGGCCTATTCTTTTTGCTCTTTCTCGGAGCAGGTCAAATTGCATCAACAGACATCTTCGATTGAATAGTCCCGTCAGATCGTCGATCTGCGAGATCAATCGTATTTCCGCATAGGCTGACCTCAGTGATTCAAGCGCTGTCTTATATTTCATCGTAGCCCTGTAATCCATTAGCCGCCAGTAATTGATCAGAATGTTTGCAGTGCTTCCAACAGAAAGATATGCGAATGCAAGGAAAATATCGTGATATATTTTCTCAACACTATTGCCGGCATTTGTAGAAATCGTGTAATTGAAAATTCCATAAATAACCAGAAAGAAAAAGTTGACCAATAGTGTAGCTCTTGGATAAATCCAAAGTACGATATTGAAACCTACTAGCATTGTCGTTGCGCCGTGAAGATACAATTCATGATTTGCCGGATCCAGAATTGTTATAAATAGAAAAAGGATTAGTGTTGCAACAACGAAGATCAAACTGGAATTAATTGGATTTTTTTCAATTATCGAAAATTGTTTTGCAATTACCATTACGGTTCCTGCGCAGAAAGCAATAAATGCCAAGCGCATTGCGAGAACTCCAAAATATACATTGTGATTTTCGATTAAAAAATCAATCGTCATGATAAATACAATGGTTGAAATTCCGGCAAGGGTTGCGGCAATTAAAAACGATTGTCTTACATCACCGATATTGTCCTGGATAAATCCTTTTCTATATGGACTCAAAATTACATTTTTCAGAATAAATATCAATTTTTTGCTTTTCGCAAATTTATAGTTCATGTATACTTTGACCGATTGACTCTCTGAATGCTATCTCATTCATGAAACTTTTCGTAGCGAGTGTAGAGTAAATCCAAATTTTCAAATGGCTGTTATCTTTCTATCCGGAAAACTCTCTAAAAAAACATTACTTTCCGGTGGTTTTTGACGAGAACCGACGGAAGCGGGACTCCGTCACCACCAAGAGAATTGATTTTTCGATTATTGATTGTTATTGACAGCCCTCTGACGTCCGGGATTTGCAACAAACTGTGCGTTAGTTGATCTAGCCTGTCTTTTATTATTTCTGGCCCGGCTCCGTATTCGAATTGTTCGTTTAAATTGACGTGTAAAATTCCATCTTTGATCTTAGGGTCTTTTGAAAAGATTAGCCTCGGAGGAATTGCATTTAAAATCCCTTTTTCTTTTTCTTCGGGAGTGGGGCCTTTGATCAGCTCATTTAGAATGATTTGGATATTTTCCCTGTTGGTCCCCCCTGCTTCCCTTGCTACTCTTGCGAGTCTGGAATGGCTTTTGTTGCCCTTCCCGTAGAATTTCAGAAAATAAACATATAGGGTTTCGGTATTTTTTGAAGCTAGTTGTTCGCTTGGCTCTTCTAAAATCGGAATAGAAGAATCTTCGGTAATATCATTATCGTCGGATGCCACTACAGATTCTAAGTTATTCTCTTCGTTGGATTTACTTTTTTCGGGCTTGGTGGTTTCGATTTTTTCCAGAAAGTCTTTCCCTATATTTTTGAAGCCTTTGGGTTTTTGTAAATCAACATCGGAAATATTTTTTTTACTAATCCCTTTATCCAAAAGGACTAAAACGAAAAATATCCCGCTCAAGAGATACAGAAATGACTTGAATTGTTCAGAATTGTTTCCGGGTGTTGCCACATTATATTTTCGGTAGATTTGGATTTCCGTTGTAGTAGTAATTTTATCGCGGATGGGGTGTTATATGTGACAGAATTGGTTAGGAAAGGAAGTTTGGCTTTTTGCTAAGGGTGATTTGGCAGAAAAGTGGAGCGTTATTTCCTATTGATTTTCCATCTCATATTTCCGGAAGAAGAAGCAGTTCTTTCTGCATAGTACCGACTCATCCATTTTGCATATTGATCCTTAGCGCTTTTCGGGATTTCTTTTTCACCATACAAAACATTGAATATGTTTTTGAAAGATGAAAAGTCTTCGAATATCTCTTTTTGGGACAATGATAAAAAACGTAAAGAAATAGTAAGGTATTCTACGGAAACGGGTTCATATATTTTTCCTAAATCCCAGTTTTCTTTGTTTACTGAGAGGTTATCTTTGAGCGTTTGCATAACGTCCGCAAAATCTATTTCATCAAAGAGTTCTGACACTGTTTTTTTTCCTCCGCGCAATCCCTCCGTAGATGTCGGGGCTTGAAAATTTCCCATGTCATAGCTTTTTGCTTGAAAGTCCGTAATCTGCCCGTTCTCTTCGGTTATTTTCTCGACAGGAATTATTCTGGTGGAAAAATAAATCCGGTTTGTTTTGATCGAAGCATTCCTTTCTTGTGTAGCTTTCTCCTGAATTTGCTCATGGTTGGCTCCACCGAGATAGGTCGGTTCCAGTTTCATTACATATAAGAATTCTTTCGAATCCAAAAATAACTTTTTAACCACAACAAGTTTTCCGCTTTCCCGCTTTGGCCTTGGTTCGGGTAATACGTTGCACCCATCAATTGCTTCCGGTATGAATTTTACAAGAGTATGAATAAATTTTTTCGCGGAATCGAAATCGACAGAGTTGTGACTTACGGCCGGAAGAATGTAGCTTTCGGAAAATTCCGCATAGGGAGAGTGGAGATTATCTACATAGATTTCATTCTGCTGATTTGCCTTACCGACTGAGGAATGAATAATCTGATTTAGTTCTGTAATTTCGCCTAACGTCATCTGGTGCGCCTTTCCGGAATTATTTTGAATTCGAACGGCTTTAATCTCGTGAAACCGGCCCATCTGGGTTTATTTGAATGATTCATCAGGATTTTATAGTCGTTTTCCATTCCCGTTCTTTTCACTTCCTCGATATACCTTCCTTTATAGGACGGTTTTAGTCTTGCTTTTTTCAGGATTGAATAATAGAATTTTACGAATGTTTCCGGGGTTAGAGAAGAGCCGACGTAATACACCTTTCCTTTTCCGAAATTGTTTACGGTAATAACCGGCAAGCCATTGTAAAATTTCTTTTTGTCTGAGTATCTGGCGATCACTTCGGCCGTTGTCGGCTTGATCAGTTCGCATATTTTGGAACATTCTCCTTTCAGTAATTTGAATTTGATTTTGACTATGTCGTTTCCGATTGCTTCAAATCTTCTTACTTCTACTCCGGCCATTTCTCTGAAAGGTCCCGGTGGAATCTGGTCATACATCCATAAATTCTCGTCCTTTAATCCACCTCTGTATCCCAGAATCAATATCCCGCCTTCGCTAACAAAGGTTTCTAATTTTTTTAAAAAATCTGGTTTCACGATTGAATAAAGGGGAAGAGCCAGAATTTTATAACCCTCTAGGTTTGAATAATTTGCCGGAATTAGATGTGTGTTTACATTTAGAATGCTGAAACCGGAAAACCAGGTTGCGATTTCTATATCATAACCCAGTTGAGCATAGGGAACCGGAGAAAATTTAAACCCATCTGACAAAGGTTGGTGTTTAAAATTCCTCGCATTGTCAATGTCGTGAATTACAGCGACATCTGCGTGAACATCTTCTTCCGCAAAATCCTCTGAATAAATTTTGATCTTTTGTATTGCGTCCCGTAACTCTTTATAGCGAAGGGTCAAAGATTTATCGTGATCCAGGATCCCATAGCACAATTGCTCCTGGCCGAATCTTGCCGTTCTATAACGAAAAAAATAAATTTGGTTTGCGCCGTGAGCGATGGATTGCATCAACCAGAGTCCAACCTGTCCCGGTGGGGGCAAGTAGCCTAACGTATCATGACCCTGAAAACCTGAGAACTGTTCCATCACATTGAAATTCTGATTTTTCAAGCCCCTGGTATATTGAAGCGTGGCTGCGACAAAAGGATGCGGAAATGGTTCCTTTTGCGATCCCCAGACCGGATAGTTATCCCAGGATACAAAGTCCAGTTTGGAGGTAAGCTCTGCCATGTCGGTAACCGCTAGGAAAGGGCTTGGAAAGAGATTTGTAGTGATGAGCTGGTTTTGCGTATGCTTTCGAAGTATCTTTGCCTGAAAGTGTACATAACGCACGAGTACATCCGAGTTAAATCTGTAAAAGTCCTGAATCATGCACGGATTAAAGTTACTCGCGACATGAGCCCCTGGAATCGGGATCTCGTCGAAATCGTTGTAAACGATTCCCCAAAATGATGCTCCCCATGCATGGTTTAGTTTCGAAATTTTTTCATACTTTGCTTCCAGCCATTTTCTGAAATCTTTTTCACTTGTTTTGGAATACGAAATATCGGAACCCTCATGGCCCGGTTCATTGTCAATCTGCCAGCCGATTACGGTTTTATTTTTCCCGAAATGAATCGCCATTTCGGTTACGATATTTTCAGTTGCCTTCAAAAAATCTTTCGATGAAAAACAGGCCTGCCTTCTGGTGCCGATAATTCTTTCGATTCCATTTTTGGATACCTGGGCAATTTTCGGGTATTTTTTGAACAGCCACGGGGGAAATGTTGCGGTCGGAGTTCCCAGGATTACTGTCATTTCTGCTTTACTGAATTTTTCGATGATCATGTCAAAGAAAGAAAAATCAAATTTACCTTCTTTGGGCTCCATTAGCGCCCAAGAAAATTCACCAAGTCGGACAGAGGTGATTCCCATGTTTTTCATAATATTAATATCTTCATCCCAGTCCTTTGCTGTCCATTGTTCGGGATAATAATCGACTCCAAATATCACCTTAAGTCTCCTTGCAGAAAAAATCTGTTGCGTCCTGACGATTTTCTAAAATCGTAAAATCATGAACGACACTCAAAATAAAGACTCCTACATCATAGGTATTTTTTCAAAGTACAATTTCCGGTTTTTGCTCGCAGATTGCAGTAATTCAGTATCCGAGGCGGTTAAACGACATAATTTTCGGGATTCTTCTCTGGTTCTGGCTGCAAAGGCAATGATAGGCTCCTTTTTTCTCGCAGGGATGGTGAAAGAGGAAATGATCGTTAGCATTCAATTGGAAGGAAACGGAGAAATTGAAAGGGTAATAGGCTACAGCAATAGAACTGGGCAAATGAGATCCCTGGTAAAAAATACTTCAGTTAAGGCAGATCCGAGCGATATGACTCTTGGAATAGGAACCGGCGTGTTTCGGGTTACTCGTTGGGGAGGAGTGAAAAAACTCCACCAGTCCCTAACCAGGCTGGAGAAAAAAAGTTTTGAGGGAAATCTTTTGGATCACATTCAGGAGTCGGATCAAGTCACGGCATTTCTTGCGATTCACGTAGAAGCGTTAGGCGATAAGGTAAGAGCTGCCGGAATGATACTGCACGCGCTCCCCGGAACCGAAGAGGAACTGATAGAGGAGCTGTTTGACAAATTCGACAAAATAGAATACGACACCAGGGAACTTTTTTCCGGCGGGACAAAAGATGCTTTAGAGAAAATAGAAAATGTTTTGGAAGTTCGGTCTGAAATACTGGAAGAAGGAATTCCGGAATTTTACTGTGGCTGCAATCTGGAAAAAATAAAAGATGTGATATTATCTCTTGGAAAAGAGGAATCATTCGCGATTTTGGAAGAGCACGGATTTGTGGAACTCACATGCGAGTTCTGTAAAAAACCCTACAAGCTGGATCCGGAGGAAGTGAAATTGTTATTTTTGTGAAATTAATTTAAGCATGGCCTAAAAGATTTTCGAAAGTTGGTTTTAGGACATGTTCTTAGAAAATAACTTCGAATACGGTAATTTTTCGGGTTTTACCTTTCACAAGGACTGTATCAATTTCCCGAAACAAAAATTTAGCTGAATGGCCAGGGGGAGTCTTTTTTACGATTTCTTCCGACACGAGAATCGATGAGTGGTAGTGCGAAGTGAGCCCCTCTATCCTTGACGCAAGGTTTACATTGTCTCCGATCACGGTAAAATCCATTCGCTTGACTGAGCCGATATTTCCCATAATAACTTCTCCGAAGTGAATACCTATTCCTGCTTCGATATTGGTACCAAGCCGGGTACTCCATTTCTCTCCAAGAACTTTTAATTTTTGCTGCATAGCAATGGCCGCATTGACAGCGCATAACGCATCTTCTGTACGGCTGACAAGTGCACCAAAGACCGACAAAATCGCATCGCCGATAAATTTGTCAATAGTCCCGCCATATTCAAATATAACCTCTGTCATGATTGTCAAATACTCATTTAGAAATTCTACAACAATTCTGGCTGGAACTCTTTCTGAGATGGTAGTAAAAGAACGAATATCAGAAAACAAGATCACTACTTCCTTGTTGTCCCCTATTGAACGGAAAAATTCCTGATTGAACATCTCCGAGGCTAATTGTGATGGCAAATAACGTTCCAGCATTTTTTTCACATTTGCTTCTTTCATCATTTGCATATTGGAGTCCGTTATCACATATCCGATTCCCAGCATCATTAAAAGGCCGAAAACCATTCCACCAAAATCCGAAAAGCTTTCCTGTACGCCCAAAAGGCTGATAGCACAAAATTGGAGTAGAGCGAAAATGGCGGCATAAAGAGTCCCTGCAAGGGAAAATCTCAATAAATTCAAAAGAAAAATAAACAGAACTGATACAAGAGACGCCCAAATAAAAAATACCGGTTCGTGGGAGATCGTAGGATCAAAAAGTACCATCATTCCCACGAATAAATAATCCAGGGTTATGACAAAAAATTTCAACCAAGGCCTATAAACGGAACTCCGTGACAATAGAAAAACGATTCCGGCAAAAGATGCAAATGTGAGGTCAAAAAATAAAGTCATTGCAGGCGGGACAACGGCAAGAAAAGAAACGAGGCCAAAATGCCCAAGAGCATCCTGAAGAGTCGCAATGCCGAGAACTAATAACCGAACTGTTGCAACAACCCGTTCGTTCTTTATTTCTCTCGAACGGATGATCTCTTCAACAAGAGGGTCCTGAAAAGCGTAAGAATTTCTATTTTTCCAGAAATATTTCATTTGAGATTTGTAACAATAGGATCGCCTGATACTCCAACCATCGCCTAAAATGTCCAGAAATTTACGGTTTATCGGATTTTTGTGGGAGTATTTTATTGGTTTGCAAAAGACTTATAAACTCCTGAATAAATTTACTGACAGGAGAGAATCCTTCGCCGTTTGAATCCAGAATTGTATAGCTGTCGATATTCAGATTAGATGCAATCTCAGGTAGTTTTTCGATAATTTTATGCATTAAAAATCCATTACTAAAGGACTGCTCATTTTGCCTTCTCATTGCATTAACGTCATTTTCAATAATTGCGATGGATTTTTTGGCTTCTTCTATTTGCCTGTAAACATTCAATAAATTCACTTCACTTTCGGATCTTAATTTCAACTCCAGAGATTTTTTCTGGACTTCAAGATCGTGCTCCTTTTGAGATATGATTTCTTGCAGCTCGATTCTGCTTTCTTTTAATTTTGTATCATTAGACTTGTGTAAAATTCTAATAAAATTGCTTTTTCCTGCAGTACCCCGCTCATGCTTTTACATGGGCCGGGCAGTAACATCATACATGAGTTAACCCTATAAGGTACAAGAGGGAGCTTCTTTTTTTCATTTTTCGTAGTATAAAGCTGCTTTTACTCTCTCTCCGGTTCTATTGTCGTATTTTATATCGTATGTGCCTATCGGCTCTGACAGTTTTTCTCTTTGCTAGATAACTTCCCAGTCGAATTGAAGTGATTTTTGGTGGAACTCCAGCATCGAAGAATTTTTCACTGAGGATTTTGTCCCAACCGGCTAGGTCCAAGATTAGAAATAAGGTGAAAAGGGCCGTGCGGGAGATCCCAAGCCAGTTTGCAAGAATACCCAGTTCTATCCAGTCCGGATTGAATGGCCTAAAATTTTTTTTAATGAGATTTTGTCCTTCATCCTGATAACAGGTTTTTACCCTGTTTGACTTTGCAAAAGTCCCTGACAGAACTATGCTTCTGTAACTTATCAAAAGGTATTGAAGATAAACTTCTCGTGATTGATCCTTTGTTTTTTCTTCAAATACGTCCAAAAATTTCTCAGGAATCAACAAACTTGACTGAGTTGTTTCTAATTTTTCCGGTTTCATATTTCCAGTCCTCTACTTCTTAAGGTAAAAAATATCGCACCAGAAATAAATTTTTTTTGATTTTTTAAGAAAAATTCATACGATCTTTTAGGACACGCTCTAAGCTTAATTCGCTTCCACCTCGGATACCAGTTTTGTCAACGTTCCTTTTGCATCTCCAAAAAGCATTTTGGTTTTCGGATTGTAAAATAGTTCATTGTCGATTCCAGCATAACCTGCATTCATGCTTCTTTTCATTACGATAATATTCTGTGCATTATCCACATCCAAGATGGGCATTCCGTAAATGGGACTCTGAGGATCGTTCCTTGCAGCAGGATTGACTACATCATTTGCGCCGATGACAAGAACCACATCGGTTTGGGTAAATTGCGGATTAATCTCGTCCATCTCCAAAAGTTTCGGATAGGGAACATCTGCCTCAGCCAGAAGCACATTCATATGTCCGGGCATCCTTCCTGCAACTGGATGGATTGCGTAACATACTTCCACACCTTTTTCTTCCAGAAGTTTGTCCAACTGGTGGCATGTATGTTGCGCCTGAGCAACCGCGAGTCCGTAACCGGGAACGATTACGACTTTGCGTGCGTAGCTCATTAGAACCGCTGCGTCAGTGATAGAGACCTCTCTTACCGTGGTATCTCCCGGCCCACCGGACTTCCCACCTTGAGAATTTCCACCGAAGCTTCCAAAAATCACGTTGAATAGAGACCTGTTCATCGCGGTACACATTACAACGGTCAGAATTGTTCCGGCAGACCCGACTAGAATTCCCCCTGTCAGCATGACTTTGCTATTGTACAGAAATCCTGCGAAAGCTGCGGCCATTCCTGTAAAAGAGTTGAGTAGAGAAATTACAACCGGCATATCGGCTCCACCGATAGGCAAAACAAAAAGCATTCCATATAGAATCGATGCACCGAACATGGAATAGAAAAGAGGCATTGCTTCATGGGGATTATTTTGGGTGAGGATCATGTAGCCTAGAACGAGCGAAGTTACAAGGACCAGAAAGTTAATGTATTTTTGCAGTGGGAAACTAACAGGTTTTTCGATTGCTTTGTAACCTTGCAGTTTTCCGAAAGCGATCATGCTTCCTGAAAAAGAAACCGATCCGATGAGCATTCCGAGTAAAATTACCACGCCTGTAGTGTTCATCATTCCGGATTGTAGGTCTTTGTGGTGACTGAATTCAACGAGTGAGATTACCGCAGCACACGCGCCTCCCATTCCGTTGAAAAGGCTCACCATTTGAGGCATTGCAGTCATTTTTACTTTTCGAGCAGACACTGCCCCGAGCAATGTTCCGATTACAAGAGCTGTAATGATGAAAACATAATTTTCTGGACGCACTGAGCTTACGAACATAGTGAGAATAATCGCAAGTCCCATCCCCAATGCGGCAAGCCAGTTTCCTTTTCTTGCAGTGTCGGGGTGTGAAAGCATTTTCAGTCCGATTACGAACGATATGGAAGCTAATAGATAAGCTAATTCAATAAATGGAGTATTCATAGTTATTTCTTTACCGGAGATTTTTTCTTGAACATTTCTAGCATTCTGTCGGTAACTACGAAGCCACCGACTACGTTTAGGGTTCCCAGAATTACCGCTATGAAACCCAATACAATGGATGACACATTATCCGATTCGGCGCTTCCCATTACGAGGATTGCCCCTACAATCACTACCCCGTGAATTGCGTTTGCCCCACTCATTAAGGGAGTGTGCAAAACTGCCGGAACCTTTGAGATGACTTCCACTCCTACAAAGACGGAAAGTATCACGAAATAAATCATGTTCAGATTGTCTATAAAAAATTTTGTCAGTTCTTCCATGTAATTCTCCCTATTTTTTCAGAGCTTCAACTGTTGCCGCATGACGTATTTCACCGTTATGCGAAATGCATGTTCCTGAAACGATTTCATCTTCAAGATTCAGCTGGATTTTTCCTTCTTTGTTTGTCATGTTTTTCAGGAAATTCAGAATGTTTTTTCCGAACATTTTACTTGCATCAATCGGAACGGTTCCCTGAAGATTTGAATTTCCAACGATTGTGACTCCATGCTCGACTATTGTTTTTTTGTCCTGGGTCAATTCACAGTTTCCTCCCATAACCGATGCGAGATCGATTATTACGGAACCTGCTCTCATATCCTGTACCATTTCCTTGGTGATTAATACTGGTGCTTTTCTGCCCGGGATGAGTGCGGTTGTGATGATGATATCGGCTTTCTGTGCCGATTTATGAATGGCCTCTTTCTGGCGTTTTTTGTATTCCTCGCTTTGCTCAACAGCATAACCGCCGGCTTTGGATGCGTCAGCCGCGCCTTCCACCTCGACAAATTTTGCGCCGAGACTTTGCACTTGTTCTTTTACCTCTGGCCTCGTATCAAAGACTTCGACTACAGCGCCGAGCCTTCTTGCGGTTGCAATCGCCTGTAGCCCTGCGACGCCTGCGCCAATGATTAGCATTTTTGCGGGTGCGATAGTTCCTGCGGCAGTAGTGAGCATTGGAAAAAATCTTGGATATAAATTTGCAGCTGTAAGAACCGCCTTATAACCGGAAACTGTGCTTTGAGAGGAAAGTACATCCATACTTTGCCCTCTGGTAATCCTTGGAATCGCATCCAGGCTAAACAAAGTGACTTTTTTTTCTGTGAGCCTTTGAATCAATTTCGAATTTAATACGGGTTGTAAAATCGACATGAAATACTGCCCGCTTTTTAGAAAGGAAATCTCTTCTTCGGTCGGCAGATTTATTTTTACTACGAATTCTGCAGATTCGAACAGTTCTTTCTTACCTGCTAGTTTTGCTCCGATGTTTGAATATTTTTCATCGGTAAAATTACTTCCCTCTCCGGCCTTATTTTCCACAAGAATCGAATGACCTGCCTTGACAAGAGTCTCGACTTCATCGGGGAGCATCGCGACTCTTCTTTCGTCTTCGGATTCTCTTAATATCCCAAAAATCATAACGGTTAATCTCCCTACAGTTATCTTTTTTTTTCAACAATTCTGAGCAATAAGAATTCTCTATTTTAAAAGAGTTCTCTTTGTTGCCTTTAAACACAGTACTATGTCTTTTTCTTGCAAAAAACTTCATAACGGATAGTTTGGTATAAAATTATTGAAGGAGTGGGATTTTGAAAAAAGGAATTAGTTTATTTGTTGCATTGGCATTTTTACTTTGTGGAGTTTCATTTGTGAACGCAAAAACAGCAACTCAGATTAAAAATGAGAGAAAAGGGGCAGAAGCGAAGGCTAAGTCAAAGCAAAAATCAGAAGCCAGAAGAAATAAGAAGTAAATTTGTCAGACAAAGGTTGGATGTTTTCCATCCGAAAGCATCCAATTTACGATGATGACAAATCTTGGTTTATTAGTGTGATCGTCCCCGAATAATCTTTTTACAAGAGGGGGCTCCACAATTGCACTCGAAAGGGTCCATTTCCTTGCCGTAAAATATCGTATAATCCAGAGTCAGTTCCGAGTCTTTGTTTATGTCTTTCAAGGCGATAATATTTAGTCCGTCGAAACCTGTATTCGCATTACAGGCATGGTTCTGAGGAGCCCAGTTCGCCGGATTTTCATCCCATAAAATAAACACCTCATTGCCGATGGGATAGGCAAATTTTTTAAAGTTTTCGATTTGTTTTTCTTCTTTCCAGTTTTTCTCGATGTACTTTTTGGTGGCGATTCTTTGAGGCTTATTTTCTCCCTGAAAAACAACCTCTCCTTTCGCGATATCGCATAACGCAAAAATTCCGTAGCCCGACACTCCGTTTTTTTTGGAGTAATATTTGTTTTGCCTGGAATTGTGCCTTGAGATTCCTTCCTGAATAATATGTTTCAGAAAATTCGAAGGCCCGAATCCGTCGTGCTGTAAAATATAGTCAGCCGTTCCATAATAGCCTTCTTTGTAAAATACAGAACAAGCAAAATTCACTTCTAAGAAAAATATATTTCCATGCTTATCTACCCGGAAATCCATTCTTGCATAGCCCGCTCCTTCGAATGCCGCAAAAATAGATTTTGCCGCAGAGGTAAGTTTTTCATTTAAGGCCGGGTCGGAAGAGGGGATATTGCATTCCGGGTGGTATTCAGTGGTCTTCAATTTATAAGTCTTGAAAAATGTGCCTTTTGGGAAAACGAATTCCAGCGGACGAAGGGCTATGGGCGCGAAACTATTTTCGACATTCGAGAGAACGAGAACTGAAAATTCTCTGCCTTCGATATACTCTTCGACTAGAATCGAATCGAATTCCTCCAATAGAAGTTTTGTTTTGGAATACAATTCTTCCCTTGTTTCAACTCTGGAATTCAAATCGATTCCGAGGCTATCTCCCGCGTGGCCCGGCTTAATGAAAAGAGGATATTTTAGATTGTTATCCACAAGCTCAATGTCCGATTCAGTCTTTACCGGAACAAAATCGGGAGTGGGCACACTTACAGTATAGGCAACGTATTTCATCAGTTCTTTCGAAGGGTCATATAAATTTGTCGTTGGCCCGGTGTAAGGCAGGTTCAGAGATTCCAGAGCATGAATTACATCGATGGATGGAGTGTCCCAGTCCAGATACCCTTCGCATAAATTCACATAGATGTCGAAATTTTCTTTCTTCAAATTTTTCAGTTGTTTGTAGACAGTGGCTTTTTTTAAAAACTCATAATGAAAGCGCGCATCCGGAATCAGAGTGGAAATTTCCCTGGGAGGGTCGAAATTTTTGTAATCAATGTCAGAATTTTCGTAAGAGGGCTGCAAAACGCAGATTTTCATATTTGCGCTACTTTCATAAATGCGATATTCATAATATTTTCCAAAAATTCAGAAAAGGATTCGTCAGACAAATGAAGTATGTTTCCGACTGAAGATGAAAGTTCTTGTGACAGTCCGCAGTTGGAATTCACTTCCAGAATGTACAATTTGCCGCTCGTGGTATCGTATCTGAAATCAACCCGCGCATAACCTGTTCCTTTTAAGGCACAGAATGCTTCTCTGGTCAATTGGACAAGTTCTTCCTCGATGGATGAATCGGCCGGTTCGTAATGGTAATACTCATTTATGTCTTTTGCAAACGGTTCCAGTTGGATATTCGCTTCATCTGTATAGTGATCCCAGTATCTATGAAATGTCAGAAATTTTTCTTTTTCTGGCAGGCATTCATTAAACACTCTCTGAATCGGTTTATAAATTTTCAGGTCATCCGGCCTGTCATAATTTCCAACCACCAGAACTGTATATTCCTTTCCTATCACAAAGGTTTCTGCAAAAATTCCATTTGCCTGAATTCCTTTCCGGCTTTCCTGTTCCTTCAAAAGTTCTTCGGCTACGTTTACCCCGTTGTCATAATCGTAAACCACGGATTTCAAATAGATCCCCGCATTAGCCGCAGAAATGTCCGGCTTCAAAATAAATGGATACCCGACAAATCTTTCCGCTTTTTTTATATCTTCTTGTGGGTGTATGATCTTTACAAACGGAGCCGTTGGGATGTTATTTTCCAATAAGATCATTTTCGTCATGATCTTTGGAGTGGTTACTTCATAGAAATACGAACTTGCACCTGTAAACGGTATATTGTGCCTTTCCAGTTCCACAACGATGCTAATTCCGGGGAATGAGTCCACCTCCGACCCATCGCAAAAATTGAATACCAGCAGTTTAGTTCTATTCTGCAATTCTTTTGCGTATTGCACTTTCTCTCTGTAATTTTCCAGTGTAATTTCTACCCATTCCCATTTGAGTCCGAGTCCTTGAAACCAGTCATTTAATTCATTTCTATATTCTTGTGTATCGTAATGAGGGCTGTCAATTCCATCCGCTGTCAGCTTGTAAGGAATAAATGCCAGTACAAAAAAATCAGCCTTGCGTTTGTAAAAATTGTTCAAAGATACCTCCTTTACTTATTAGCTCGGATGGACTTCCTTTTTCCATTATCCGTCCTCCTTCAACAACAAATATAATATCGGCTTCCATTGCTAAATTGACCTTATGGGTAATTGCAATAATCGTAAAATCTTTTTTTAATTTGTGCAAAGTGCTGATAACGGATTGCTCGGAGATCGGATCCAGCGCAGATGTCGCCTCATCCAGAATGAGTATACTAGGCTTTCTGATCAATGCTCTGGCCAAAGCGATTTTCTGTCTTTCTCCGCCGGAAAATCTGTTTCCATTTTCCCCGCATAAGGTTTGGTAGCCTTCCGGTAAAGACATGATAAAATCGTGAATGTCCGCATTTTCAGCCGCTTCCATGATCTCGTTTTTTGTGGCATCCAGTTTTCCAAGAGAGATATTTTCCTCTATAGTCAGGTTGAATAGAATGATGTGCTGGGATACGTATCCTATCTGTTGACGCAAAGAAGAAATGCTCAGATCCTGGATTTTGTGGCCATCTATCCACAATTCTCCCGAATCGATTTCATACAATCTAAGAATCAGATTGATTATGCTTGTCTTGCCGGCTCCGCTATGCCCCATGAATACGGAAAATTTTTTCTTCTGTATTTCAAAGGATAGAGAGTTTAAGTCCGACTTATTCGGGTTATAACCGAAAGAGACTTTCTGAAATTCGATTTTTTCGTTGAAGCTCGAAATAGAGATCGCGTTTTCTTTTTCAACTATGGGGTTTTTCTCATCGAATATTTCATTTAATCTGGCGATCGATGCCCTCGACGAAACAAAAGATGGGATAAAATACGTCATGCTCTCCACATAACCACTAAGCGATAAAAATAAAATCTGATAGGACGCAAGACTTCCGATGGACATTTTTTTTTCCATGGTGAGCCAGACTCCAAGTCCTAAAACGGTTATGTTGGAAAATAAAAAAATCAGATTTGGCAAGCGCATGGACAGATAAGACAAGAAGTATGCGCTTGTTGCCAGTTTCAAAAATTCATCCAGCTTGTTCTTGAATTTTGTGTTCGAATAATTTTTCAATCCGTAAACCTTTATCAAAAGTTGCGAAGATAAAATCTCGTTCAGAAATCCTGTGATGGAACCAATGTATTTGTGGGTTTCATAGTTTGCCTCTGCGGTTTTTTTGTGGATTAGCCTTGGAGACAAAGCGCTCAGTAAAATTCCGGCCAGACTGGTAAGAAATAAGTAAACATTCAGTTCAAACAGTAAATAGGCAGAAAAAATTATCCCTCCGAAACTCACAACTGCCGCAGGAACAGCATATACTAGCCCGTTTTCAATCACTTTGATATCTGTGTTGAATCTGGAGATCACATCGCCTATCTTGAATTTGTTTATGGAATTTAGAGGAAGATACTGAAGGTGCATGAGTAGGTCTGCAGACAAATTATTCGTGACGACGGTTCCGTATTTTGCCCATAAGTAATCGCTCAAAATTCCCAAAACCGTGTAAACTATTCCCCCAATCATAATCAGCACAAATAATATATAAAAGCTTTTACCGTTTTGGATTATTTCATCGATTATAAATTTCAAACTATACCGTAAACTGACTTCATAAGTCAGCCCGAAAATCGTGCAGAGAAAAATCAGAAGAAATTTCCACTTGTATGGGAGAATGTACCTGTATAGGGCCTTAACAAAATAAAAAAAATTCACTTTTTTGCATGGTTTTGCCTGGTTTTCCTACATAAAGCATTTTTTAAAATATTTTCCCGTGTCTTAAAGGCTTACTTTTTCCGAAATGGCTGAAGTTGGCTACTTCCCCTGCCTCTTGCCACGGATGCCGACCATAGAATGTATATTTTGTATTTTAACTGAATCTTTGAGCATACAAATCAACTAAATTTTTAATCATCCTTTGGTAGGGAACCCCGAGTCGCTTGCTTTCTTTTTTAAAAAAAGAAATACTTGGTTTACTCAAATTAATTGTCACTCTGACCGTAGCGTCTTTAAAAACAAGATTTTCGGGAACGGGTAGAAAGTCTTTAATAGTTTTAGATGATTCAATACCTTCTTCAATATCCTTCGGAGCTTTTTTATAGTTTATTTTCTTTTTCATATTTTATCTTTCCCTCGCGCCAATATCCGGCGCCAAAAATTCTAATTCTCATTTTTCTCACAGTGAAGCGGACAGTAAGAATTCCAAGCTTTGTATTCCCAAAGCAAAAATAGCGCTTTTACATTGCAGTTGAGTGTTTAATGTCTTCAGCAATTATTCTATTTTTGTCACTAAAAGCATATTGGGCATCAGAAAAAGAAACGCCGTGTTTTCGTTGATTTTCCTTGTCCTTACTTTTATTCCATTCAAATCTCACTTTTGCATATTACTATATGTATAAAAATATGTCAATAATATATGTATATAGTTCTGTATTAAATTCGATATGAAAAAAGATATTTACCTTTTAAATCGGGAATGCAAGAAGCATTTTTTATTCTTATCTTGAAAGATATGGGTAGAATTCTTTTAACTCGTTTCTTAATTTTTCCATAACAAGGCTATTTATATAAGTGCTGGATAATCATGCAAACAAAAAATTTTCAACAATTAGAATATGGAGTTCTTGAAAAAAACTAACCCGGTTGCGATGCTATAGGATAGGCGCAATGAAAATAGAATACGCTACAGGAGAAATTAAATATGAAATAGCAAGGTCCTTTTTACAAGCACGAAAACACTTTTTCTCTTTGCAGCAAAGGAATTGTGAGAATTATTGGAAATTTCAGTTTGAAGGGTAATTTCTTGACAATAAGGCCATTCTTGGAAAATTAAAATTTATGAAAGTCAGTTTTGATTTCGATGAGACATTATCGAGGCCGGATGTTCAGGAATTCGCTAGAGAGCTTTTGAACGATGGATTCGATGTCTGGGTAGTCACAATGCGCTTTGTCTCAAGAGAAGAAATGGTAAAGTACCACAACGATGAGAAGAAAGAGTGGGAAGGGAATGAAGACCTTTTTTTGGTCACTAGAAACCTGGGAATTCCCGACGAAAAAGTCGTCTTTACCAACTACCAATGGAAGTCTGAATTTCTGAAAGGAAAGGGTTTTGTCTGGCACCTGGACGATTGCGCCGACATACTAACAAATATCCGGGAAGAATGTATGGAAATAACCCCAATAAATTCATGGAACAACTCAATCTGGAAAAATCAGTGCCTAACCGCGCTCAGGCCTTTTTCCAGAGAGCTTCAAAATTGACACGTTCAGCAATAATCATTCTATTCGGCCCGGGATTTGATGACTCCGAATTGCAAATGCACAAATCCTTATGCCTGGAATATTCGAAAGATTTGAATGTATTTCCGTTTATTTTGAACGGGCTTTCTGATCTGGACAGTGTTTTTGAGTTTTGCAAAAAATTCGATCAATACGTAATCTGGAATAACTATTGGGAAGTGGATGCAATCAGTGTGCAAATCGCGGAAAGATTTCGAGATAGAATCGTAGGCTCTACTCATGAAATCAATTCTAGAACATACAGAAAATCCATAATGTACGAAACATTTCAGGAATACGGGATTCCTATTTTATGGAATGCGCTTGTAGAGAATATCGAGGAATTGGAAAATTTAGAAAATATTCCCTTTCCTGTAATTGTAAAAGTGGATCAGGGTTATGACACTCTGGGGATGTCCGGCTCCAGTATCTGCAGAAATGAAACGGAATTATCCGAAGAGGGGAAAAAAATTCTGTCAATGCATGGCCCTGTGATGATTCAGAAATTCGTAGCCGGCAGAGAGTTCACAATTGCCTATGCCAACCTCAAGGCGTTCGCTCCGATCGAGAAAATTTACTTGAACGGGCAGGTTTTGTATATTTCAGGCGAAAAATACATCAAAAAAAATGTGGACGACCCTACATTGAGTTCAAGCTTGAGAAAGTTGTCACAGAAAGTTGCCAAGGCATTTCATTTAAAAAAAACCGAATACTGTAGAATTGATATACGAGAGGACAGCGACTCGGGAGAACTCTATCCGATTGATATCAATAACATGTGTAGCGTCCATCCCGACAGTCAGTTCGAGCACAGCCTTCTGGGAGATGGTTTTGCCAGAAAGGATTTGATTGGGTGGCTGACCCTTCCGATTCAATTCGAAATAATGAAAAAAAATATTGTGCTATACATCCCGTTTCACTCGGATTTATCCCAGGTCGAAAATCTAATTCCATTTTTTCGAAATTTCAAGTGCAAAGTTTTTATTTATAAATGGAATGATGCGTTCGATTACATGATGAAATATTTTCCCGAAAAAATGGGAGCGCCGGCATTTGCCCTCAGCACGGAGGCGATTCTGGAAGAGCTGGACAAAGAAACCGGAAATGTAGTGATCATGAGAACCGGAACTGCTAGTCCTCTTTATGTTTACGGGAAATGGCAAAGAAAATACTTTGACGCATTTCAGGAGTTTTATCCGCAAATTATAGATATCCTAAGCATCGGGCATTGCATGGAGCATTCCACCTGCGATGCTTGCGACTCCGATATCGGACATATCCCGATCAAGATGACTGCTTATCAGACGAAAATCCTTCCTTTCACGCCGGAGGAAATTCGGAAAGTCTACAATATCTCCTCGAAAACCATTCTGGTTTCCATGACCACCGGGGCCGACGAAATACTGATTACGGATATGGAAATCTTGAATCTATTCAAGAATTTGCAGGAAAACGAAGGGTTTGAATTCCTTTTTAAGCTTCACCCCTCAACAGTAATGCTTGCGTTCAATGATACCGAATTTCAGGAAGAAAAAAGAGGTTATGAGTTCGTTCAAAAGAATTTCCGAATTATTGAAAAGGAACATTTTTCTATTTTTCCGTTTACAGAACTTATCAATATAAATATAACTGATCTATTCTCGTCATTGCCCGCAATGCTGACCTATTTCGGAGAAAAAATTATACTGGCAAAGGACAATCCATCCGTGGACAAAAACCATCCGCTTAGGAAATACCTCCACACATTTTACACGGCAGAGGAATTGAATCGAATGCTTCACAATCTGGAGGGTCTAGACAGTAAAAATAACGGTAGGTTCTGGAGGGATTACTATCCGGAAGTCACGGGCGATGAAGATAGAGATGTTGCAGCGGACAGAAAATGGTTTCAGAGTCTGAAGGACGTTGTACCGGCTTCGCATAAAAAAGAAGTTCATGGAAGAATTCAGGAACTTATAGAAGAAAGCAAAAGCCTGTTAAAGAAAAAGGAAATTACCCAGGACGATTACGAAGAGATTGTTTATTATTTGGAAAAAATTTAGGAATGAAATGAAAAACAACTGGCAAGAAATTTGGCAAAGAAAAGAAATCGGGACTGGCGACAAATCCCTCTTAGAGAAACTAATCGACATTGACGGATTCAGCTCTCCATTCGGGCAGTTGAACAACGTAAAGAACTGGGAAGATTATATTGAAAAAATCATAGAAAAACTGGGAATAAAAAAGGGTGATTCTATTTTTGAAGTCGGGTGCGGGGCAGGGGCTTTTCTTTATCCGTTTTACAGAATTGGGCATAGCGTCGGTGGAATCGATTATGCCAAAAATTTGGTAGAAGTAGCAAAAGAATCCATGCCACAGGGAAATTTTGAATCCGGGGATGCAGCCGGTATTCGCTCGGATGAAAAATACGACTTTGCAATTTCCAACGGGGTGTTTTTGTACTTCCCCGATTATAATTACGCGAAAGAGGTTTTGCAGAGGATGTTTGCTATATCCCGAAAAGGGATAGGGATTTTTGATGTACCGGATTTATCCAGAAAAGAAGAATCCATAAAAGAGAGGATGAAAACTTTGGGAGAGGCTGAATACGAAAAGAAATACAAAGGCCTCGATCACCTGTATTATTCCAAAGACTGGTTTTCGGGCATACTCGGCAAAAATGCGCGCGTGGAAGTTCTTGACCAATTTATGGGCGGCTATGGAAATAGCAAATTTCGATTTAACGTTTTTATTTATAAGGACTAAAATAGAATGCAGGCAGTAATATTGGCAGCCGGGCGTGGCCTTAGGATGCGGCCCTTGAGTAACCAAAACCACAAAACTCTTATTCCGGTAAATGGGGTTGCATTGATTGACCGTCTCTTGCATTCTATTGAGTCCGTGAATGTGAAGCGAGTATTAATCGTTACCGGTTATGATGCGGAAAATCTGGAAAAACACATTCGGGAAAAATTCAGTCACCTGGATCTGGAATTTGTAAGAAACGAAAGATATGAAACTACGAATAATATTGTTTCTCTGGCTCTTGCGTTTGAACATCTGAAGCAGGAGGATGACCTGCTATTGATCGAGGCAGATTTGATTTTGGATGAGTCCATTCTTTTGAAGCTAATCCAGAACCCGGCTCCGGACGCTGCCCTTCTGGATAGACACCAGCCTGGAATGGACGGAACGGTTGTTACCCTAGATGGTGGAGTAATTACTAGTGTTATCCCTCCACATTTGCAGGGAGCAGGCTTTGATTTTTCTGATAAATACAAAACTCTGAATATCTATAAATTCAGCGCGAATTTCTGCAAAACCGTATTTGCCGATCTTCTGCGTTATTACGCCAAGACTGTGGATAGTTCTGTCTATTACGAATTGATTTTGGGGATTCTGATCTATATGAAACAGGTGCGGATCCAGGCAGTCCTGGTTGAACCAAAAGAGCGTTGGGCAGAGTTGGATGACCCGAATGACTTGAGGCTCGCAACTTGGATTTTTGAGCCTGGGCAGAGGCTTTCTCTGTTGGAAAAATCATTCGGGGCTTACTGGAATTATGATGTTATCGATTTTTGTTTCCTTCGAAATATGTATTGGCCGACCCCCGCGATGCACAGCGAATTACGACGGGTGTTGTCAAATCTAATGTTGAATTACGGGTCTACCCAGAATATTTTGAATGAAAAACTGGAATTGTGGCTTTTATGCCAGCCTGGGAGATCGGTTGTTTTGTCTGGCCTCTCGCAGATTTTTCCCTGGTTAAAACAACGTTATTTCGGAAAAAAAGTCCTAATCCCAAAACCGACTTTCGGAGAATATTCCAGAATATTTCCGAATGCGGCAGTTTACGAAGACAAGTTTGATTTACCTCTGGAAAAATTGGAAAAACAGTTGTCCGGTGTTGATGTGTGCGTTGTCGTTTCTCCCAATAATCCGACAGGAACCGAGGTAGATTCAAAAGCCTTGCATACCTTGATTTCCAAAAACAGAAATGTAACATTTCTTGTGGATGAATCCTTTCAGGGATTTTCCGAAAAGCCTTCGCTTGTTTCCCTATTGGATGAATCCCCATTGGAAAATGTAATTGTTCTATCCAGTCTAAGCAAAACTCTCGGAGTTCCAGGATTGAGGCTGGGCTATGTGTATTCCTGTGATTCAGAAATGGTAAAAGAGGTCAATTCTATGCTTCCGATTTGGAATTTGAATTCTATTGCTGAATATCTTTTGGAGCTAGGGTTGAAACACAGAACTTCATTTGAGGCCTCACTTATCCAGACTCGAAAGGATCGCGCTGAATTTGCTAAAGCAATAAAAAATTGCCGCAAAGTGGAAAAGGTAATTGAAGGTGGGGCGAATTTTGTAGTGATTAAACTAAAGGCCGAGGCCGGAGGTGCCGCAAGTATTTCCGAATATCTCTTGGCAAATTACAATATATATATCAAGGACATTTCTTCCAAAATCGGAGACGGCTCTGCCTGGTTTCGAATTGCGGTTCGGCTTCCGGAAGAAAATTTGGCTTTTATCAAGGCATTGCAGTCAATATAGAAATTGCAGGCTTACCGACTGGAGTCTAATGCGATTTCTTCAAACTTTCATTGATCATTTCGATAATATGCTGGTTGATGTAGTATCTACTCAACACATTGATCGGAAGAGTCGAAGCTCCACTTACTAAGCCGATGCACTTTTCGCTGCTGCATTTACACTGAAACTCCTGCGCCATGGCCCATTCGGTCGAGGGATAAAAGAAAGTAAGCTCCTCATCTGCTTCAATGTCTTTTGATGCGATGCAATGGTAATTTTTAGAATCAATGATTACATTTGGCTCGCAATTGTGGTTCATAAACGCGAGCACTCCAAAATCTTCTACGTGCTCGGACTGGTTCACCTGGATTGTCTTATAATTCGGCTCACCAACGGTTTTGTGGTCTTTGAAATCAAAGAAAATCGTGTTTTTGGGAATCGGCTTTCTCGTAACCAGTCTGTATCCAAAATTTGCATCGTTGACAACTTCTAATTGTATTTCATTCATTTACAAAAATTCCCTGCAATCTCGCACCGATTTTCTCATTTTTACAAAACAAAAAGAGATTGTCCTAAATCCGATTTATCATCATTTGATTCTGTGGATAAGATATGCTCGTGAGTGTGAGATTTTTTTCAATCATATTTTTGTCCACCAAATGGATGATCAAGGGAGGGGAAAATGCCAAAAAAAATCGATAAAAATACCAGATACTTTCTGGACTTGGATTTAGAACACCGGATAATTCTAAAACTGGATTATGACGATAGATTCAAATTAGAGCAGAACCTCAGTAACCCATTTCACCACAGAATATTTTTGACAAAAGGGCAGTACGGCAAGCTAGAAAAGCATCTGGCCGAGCTTTAAGTCTCCGGGAAAAATATAAATAAGGTGGGAATATGATTTTAATGCCAATGTCACAAACGGACTTTGATCCATCGGAGGCCAGCATTGCCTGGAAGCTTCTTACAAGAGCAGGTATTCCGGTAAAATTTGCAACACCTACAGGCAGTCCTGCGGAAGGAGATTTTCGGATGCTCACCGGAAATGGGCTGGGGATATGGAAAAGAATCCTAATCGCAAGAAAAGATGCAATCGATTCCTACAAGGAGATGGTGAAAAGCCTTGCGTACCAAAAGCCTTTGAAATACGACGAGCTGAAAGCATCGGATTACAAAGGTATCTTACTTCACGGAGGCCATGCTCCCGGAATAAAAGAATATCTGGAGTCGGAAAAATTACAGTCTCTCATTGTGGATTTTATCCAGGCGGGTAAGCCGTTAGGCGCAATCTGTCATGGAGTCCTGCTGCTTGCGAGAAGCAGGGCGAAAGACGGAAAAAGCGTTCTATACGGGAAAAAGTGTACATGTCTTTTGAAGTCTCAGGAGATGGCCGCATATAATCTTACAAGGCTCTGGCTTGGGACCTACTACCGCACATACCCGGAAACGACTACTCAGGAAGAAGTAATGGGTTATCTGAAAAGTCCTGAAGATTTTATAGAAGGGCCGAGGCCGGTGTTTCGGGATTCGGAGAAAAAACTATCTCGCGGATTTACGGTAAGGGATGGAAATATTCTGACTGCGAGGTGGCCCGGCGATGCCTACAATTACGGCCTGGAATATATTAAAATGCTTGGGTGAATTTCCTATCTTTTTTTCATTGGACAAAAGAAAAACCCCGGTAAGATTTGGGTTATGGTGGTCAAGGTTCAACCAAGAGAAATGCTACAGGAGCTCGGGCTGAAAGTAACCCGGAGCCGCGAGGCGGTTATATCCGTTTTGCAGAATTCTTCCAATCCATTGACGCATCTGGAGCTAATGGAAAAACTTCCCAAGGATGAATCTTGGGACAGAGTTACCGTTTATAGAACCTTGTCCGAACTGGAGGAGAAAAAAGTTCTGCGTTCCGTTTCTTCCAACGAGAGGATAACGTATTTCGAATTAGTGGGTTCTGAATCGGAACTTCTTGGGCACGGCCATCTGGTTTGCGAGAAATGCGGCACAATCAGATGCCTGGAGGAGACGATCAAATTGCCTGACGAAAAAAAAATGAAACAATTCCGTGTTAGCGGCATCGATATCATATTCAGAGGGCTTTGTAGAATTTGTCAGTGAAAAAAATACCTATCAAGATTGCGGGCTGGACAAGAAATATCCGCAATTCCAATGAGAAGAGAGTGTTGAAATACCTAAAGGAAAAAATCCTCCAGTACAAAAATATTCCCTGGACGGAGGAAATTTTTCTTGATCTTTATATTTACGTACTGAATTCTCTGCCTCCGCGCTATAAACAAAAGAATTCAATTGTTTTGTCCGGAAGGTTAGAGGAGGAAAAGATTCGTAAGTGCGTAGAGGAAAAGTTGGTAGAGCTTTCTAAGAATTTTGTCCGAGAGAAATAAGCTGAACCTGGTTGAAAAAATTCCTCCTAAACCCCTCAGTGACCTGAAATTCATTTCAGAGAAATTAAAGTCCGGAAATCATGAGTGCTTTGTCGTGGGAGGTGGAGTCAGAGATTTGATTTTGGGCAGGACTCCAAAGGAATTTGACCTCACAACTTCTGCTAGTCCCGAAGAAGTAAAGAAAACTTTTCAAAAAGTTATTGAAACTGGAATCAAGCACGGTACGGTCACGGTATTGTTAAAAGGGGATTCCTACGAAATAACGACCTTTCGGCGCGATATAGATTATGTGGACGGAAGGCGTCCCGAGAAAATCGAATTCGGTGTAAGTCTTTCGGAGGATCTTAAGAGACGTGATTTTACCATGAACGCGATTGCGCTTAACGTATTAACCGGAGAGTTGACGGATGAGCATAACGGCCTCGGCGATATTTCTGAAAAAATTATCCGAACTATAGGAGATCCGGTTGCCAGGTTTACGGAAGACGGACTTCGGCCTGTTCGGGCTATTCGATTTATGTCGACCTTGTCGTTTGCAATCGAGAAAAATACCTATGACGCAATCCGTGTCACCCGTCACGTTACAAAGAAGGTTTCTACGGAAAGGTTTCACGATGAATTGAATAAAATCCTATTGTCCGGCAATCCTTTTGTAGGCATTCAGGAGTTGTTTCAGAATGATATATTTTCTCTTTTTTTGGATAGAGATGTGCAAATGCCAAAGGAAATGCAGAATCTTAAAAAAATCAATCTATTGGACAAAGAACCTATTTCCCTACGGCTTCATTTCTTGAACGATTTTTTAGGAGGAAGACCTCTTGCGGAAAATGATCTCCGAAAATTGAAATACTCGAATGAAAATATAAAGGAAGCCGTATTTTTTTTCAGGCTTAGGGAAATCTGCCCTCCCCTGAATCAATCAAACGAGAAGGATATTCGCATTTTTTTGTCCGTTGCCAGAAAGTTTTCAGCAAAGGAGAAACTTGATTTTTATTTGAATGCATTTTATTCGTATTTGAAAATTGATAATTCCTTAGAGAATGTGGAAAAATTTAGAGATTTGATGCAACATATATTGGAATCCGATCCCCCTCTGGTAATTTCCGATCTTGCAATTGATGGAAATAGTATTTTGGAAAACTTACCTCAAATCGAAAGACGGGAAATAGGAAAAATTTTGCAGAATTGCCTGGAGAAGGTTCTGGATGATCCTTCAATGAATACTTCCCGGAAATTGATCGAGTTTATCTCCTGAAAATTCAGCAGAGCATTTTTCACTATTTTTTCTTTAGCGGCCTTGTCTTTATTTCAACTGCGCCCAAAAATACTTTTCCGGTGACTCTTAAAAGCGGGCCCTTTCTTCCGGAATTTGCCTTTCCTTCAAACACACCGGCAGTAGCTTTTCCACCGATATCTATATTGAAATTTTCAGGGACTATAATTTCAATCGCGCCGAAAACATTATTTACTTCTATTTCAATAGTTGGAAAGTTTACTTCTGCTTCTCTGAAATCTAGTTGAATAGCGCCAAATTTATTTTTGATGTACATCGTCTTTTTTGCCTGCCAGATTCCGGTTCTCTGGATGCTTCCGAATATGACTTCGAGTTTTTCGTGGTCCGGCCCTGCAGGTTTTTGAGCAATGGAATGGCTTTCCACAAAAGCGGTTTCCATCGGAAAGGTGGATGTTCGATCGATTTCCGTGTCTCCTTCAATTTGCATTCTATAAATGACGATAGGTTCAGATATATTTTTTAAATTCACCGGGCCGACTCTAACGATTTTTTCACCGTAATGATTTTGAAGTTGCTCGAAAACTGCATGTGAAAAACAAATTCCGCCGGGATCAGCAAGAGGTTGGAGCCTTGCAGCTATGTTTACCCCATTTCCAAAAACGTCATTGTTCTTGTAAACAGTCTCTCCCAGATGAACTCCTATCCTGACTCTCAGTAATTTCTTGTCCTGTTCTTTGGAGGCTTTTTCTTCGAGTGCATTCTGGATTTCAATAGCGCTTTCCACAGCAGCGATGCAAGAGTCATAAACCGATAGAATTGCGTCTCCGACAGTCTTGATGATTTTCCCGGAATGCTTTTCGATTATGGGAAAAAGAAGTGCGTTATGCTCTTCGAGTAATTTCAAAGTCAGTGCTTCATCTTTTTGCATCAGACGCGAGTAGCCCTGAATATCGCTGAACATAATCGCAGAGAGTTTTCTGGTTTCGGTCATATTTTATTGATTACAAATTCCATAACTCTGGTCAATTTAGAAGGTTTTGATTTTTGTGATTACTTCCGTGAAGAAAGTCTGCGCCATTGCAGTGTCTGAGGCTATATTGAATGTAAGCATTAGGTGGTCAAAACCAGCTTTTGTTGTGATTTGAGTTGATGAAACTTTATTCGCCATTTTTGCGCTATTCACAGGAACAATTCCATCGGTGGCTGTGAATGCCGGGCTTCCAGTTTTCAGGGTAGTGCAGGCTGTTACCAATACCACGCCCGTTTTTGCGCCATTACAATCTGAAGAGAGGTCACCTACATACGGATAAAATCTGGAATCCTTGGATGAGTTAGCGTTGAGTGCGTCCAATTCGGTATTTGTTGCGTTTGTGATTGAAGTCTGTCCGTCTCCGGAATTCGTATGTGATAAGCCCCGGCCTCCATCGGTATTGGTCAGGAATGCAATCAATTCTGCCAGCGTTGTCGAAGATACCTGATATGCACTTGATGCAAACGGGGAGCCGTAATGAGGGGTTCCAAGAGTTACAACATAATCAATCACGTCTCCGGTATTTTTTGGATCATACATTGCATACCTTGTAACCAATCCACCCATTGAAGATGCGATGATAATTACTTTATCCGTTGAAGTAAATGTAGCGTTCAGTTTTTCAGCGAGCCTTGTTCCGTTCTTGCTGATAGAGTCCGAAGTGCGATAGGTGAATGCGTAAAAATCAAAATTTGTTCTGGAGCCTGCGGTGTCTTTGTTGAAATAGCTGAATGCATTTGACCAGGTGCTAGTTATCTGGGTGATTTTTTTTTCAGTGGATGTAGGAAAATCGCTGGATCTTTCGGTGTAATCCCAACCGTGAATCAATACTACTTTTGTTTTTGAAGTCTTTGTTGCTGAGGCCGCTGGAGTAAATTGCCAAGTTGCAGTTGTGCTTTGCTGCAGAGGGTCTTCGTTGTATTTGAATAACTCATGGTTGAATTGATCTTTCACAAACCACAGAAGCATACTTTCCAAGTCATTATTTTTCTTTTTGTTGTTAATCGTGCAAAAATTAAAAGTCAAAATCATACAAACCAATAGAATTTTTTTCATACTCACCTCACCTTGGTTTTTAAGGAAAACGGTTTACTGTTTGAGATCAAGAATTTTTTCTCAGTCGGTAAAAATATTAAATGCTTAGTGCGGATCCACTGGATTTCTTTTACGGCTTCAATTCCTTCTATTTCATCGTCCAGAAAAATATCCATAAGGACTAGATCCGATTTATTCTTTTTTGGAAAGTCGATAGCCTTTTTCCTTTCCAAACCGGGCCGACTACACTGAATTTATGAATCTACAATCCTCTTTGAAGAGCCATCGCAGACATCGCTTCATCTTCGACAATCAGGTTTTTTTTGCCCAACGCTTATTATCTTTCAGAATCGGCTTGAATGCAAAAGTATAGGAAACCCCCCCGATGTCATCGGTGGAAATGGTTCCGTGCAGTTGTTTAGTCAGCATGTGGATCATCTGTAGCCCAAGAGTCGGCGAATTCTCCGGATTCACTTTTTTTCTAATTCCTACACCGTCGTCATAGATCCTCATGGAGTAAGATTCATCATCGAAATGTAAGGAAATTCCGATTTCTCCGGCTTGCCGATCTAAAAAAGCGTATTTGAAGGAATTAGTCACGACCTCATTTACAATCAGGCCGCAGGGCATGGCAGTTTCTATATTCATTTCTATATTACGGATGTCGTAAATTACGCGGATGTTTTTTGCCGCATTCTGAATTTTTGCAATTTGCTCCACAATCGTTTGAATATAATCGAGCATGTCGATATGGGCAAAATCCGAGGAGGTGTATAGTTTGTTGTGCAAAATTCCCATTGCCCTCACTCGGAGTGAGGTATCATTCAGAAATTTTACAACGTCTTTGTCCTTGATAACGGATGCCCCCATGTTAATAATCGCGGAAACAACTTGTAGATTATTTTTCACTCTGTGGTGGATTTCAGATAACAGCAATTCTTTCTCGCGTATCGACTCCTGCAGAATTTGGCCAGCGATTTTTCTATCCGTAATGTCTTCTTTTACTGCAAGAAAGCTCGTGATTTCGTTTTGGTCATTGATTATCGGGGAAATGGATGCCAGCTCCCAGTAAAGCTCCCCATTCTTTTTTCTATTGTGGAGTTCCCCTTTCCATTCCTTCCCTGAAAGAATCGTTTCCCATAGAATTTTATAATCCTCAGGAGAAAATTCTCCTGATTTCAGAATTCTGGGGTTTTTTCCGAGGACATCGTTGAAGGCATATCCGGTAGTCTGGGTGAATTTGGAATTCACATATTCTATGTTTCCATGAATATCCGTGATCACAATAGTGGAACCGCTTTGTTCCACTGCACGGGATAATTTTTTCTGCGGTTTTTCTTTCCGTAATATCACGGATTGAAGTAACTACCCCCTTGAATTCCCCGTTGGATCCCTGTAATATGGCTGCTCTTGCCTCTGTAGTTATGATTTTTCCGTCTTTGCATTCGTAAGTAACTTCGCTTTCATAGTATCCGTTTTCCAGTAAGTGCTTCCAGGCGATATCTTTCTCGTGTTCGGAAGATTTTGTTTTGAGTATGTCTTTAGTGAGAAGCCCTATTGCTTCATTTTGATTCCAGCCGAATAGTTTTTCTGCGACCTCATTCCAATACATTATTCTTAGATTTTCATCTGTGGCAACTATCGCATCGTGAACCCTTGATAAGAGCTTTGCCTGAAAGTTCAGCTGGTCTTCATTTGCTTTTCTTGTTGTGATATCGCGTAAAATTGCCTGGACCCTGCCATCGGGCAATTGCCTGCCTACAATCTCACCGGAAAATTCAGAACCATTCTTTCGAAGAAAAATCCACTCGGATATGACAATTTTTCCGTCCTGGTATTTTTTCAGGTTTTCCGTGACAGAGACGGGCTTCATCTCATTTCTTAATACGTCGGCAATATTGAGGTTCAGTATTTCATCTCTGGAATACCCTAGCATTTCGGTTCCGGCTGAATTTACGTCCAGAAAATTTCCGTTTTTGTCTGCCACGAATATTCCATCTACTGTTTGTTCTACAAGCTGTTTGTATCTGAATTCGCTAGTCCTTGTTTCGGAATAACTTGCGGTCAGGAAAAATCCGATTGCAGAGATTATGGAAGCGAAAATCTGAACTTCCAGAAATCTGTCCGCGAGTGTACTGCCTCCCCAGATGGACGGGCCGTTGATTACTGTTGGGCCTGTGATTACGATTGCGATCATCAAAACACACGCGAGGGTAATTCCTTTTAGTCCAAACCTAAGCGCCGGCCATATCAGTAGGACAGGAAGCATATACGGACGAAGCGAGATCATATGAGGACCATTATCCTTTGTCGGAGTCAGCATATTCAGGGAAACTAGGCACCAAACCAAAAGAAAAATCCCGAACTCTAAAAGTTTTAATGGGGTGAAGTATTTATCTGGTGAATCATATTTGGAGAAGGATAGAATGAGTGGAGTGACTACGATCATTCCAGCCGTAATGGATATCCACCAATGCTTCAAGAAGATGAAAAAGTCGGAAATGGAATAGAACAAGGAGGCGCGTGATCCAATTAGCGAGGACAAGAAATTCAAAGCTATTACTGCGATCAAAAAAACAAAAATCTCTTTTGTTGTTTGGAGTTTCGCCCTCTCACCGAATTCGTGATTCATAATCCACGCAACGCTGATGGAACTGAATATCTCCCCGAATAAAAACCCCAGGCTTTCCCAAAACGGATACTCCAAAAAAAAGTAAGACGCAAGACCTGTGATGAGAAGTCCAATGGAAAGAATGCCCCATTCTTTGCGTGGGCGCAAAAGAAATATAGCAAGAGAAATCCCGCTGGAAATCCAGACCGGCACAATCAGGTGCTGGCGGTCCGGGAGTAGATTTGCAATCGGAAAAGAAGCAAAATACGAAATGAACAGGAAAGTGAAAAGTATCCAGTTTTTGAGATTCCAGGACATTGAATGGCTCTGAATCAATTCCCGATTTTTCAAAAACGCCTCATAAATTGTTTTCTCAATTCTTGTACAAAAACTCCATAATTGGGTATTTACTGTTAATCCCATTAACGGTTGAGATAATATTTATTCTATTCTTTTTTGTTCAATATAGGGGAACTGCTCGGTTTTTTGCAAATCCGAAAAAAATACAATCCATTGAAATTTGTTTCGATTTGCATGACTAAAGAAATAAAGTATTTACTTTTTTCATTATCTCGAAAGAATGGTCGGTATGGGGAAAAAGTGAAAATGACTTCTTTTCTACGGAGCGGGAAGATAAAAAAAGCTGTGATATGTATTATAGCGGCCTTTGTTTTTGATTCACTCGCTTTTGGTTTTGAATTTGATAGGGAATCTCAGAATGCAAATTTCGTAATTTCCAACGATACGATTAAGATTTTTTCTGAAATTTTTGACAAAGATTCCGAAGAAGAAAATCTATTTTTTTACAATAGTTTCCGGATAGTTCTGAATTTTGAGCCTTTATTTTCTGATTGTATTTCCCAAAATACGAGCATTTTTATTTTTGCAAAAGTCCCATTCAATCAGCTCAGCATTCCTCCACCACGCACCGCATAAAAAATATCCTTTTATTGTATCTGAAATAGTATTAAAATAGTTTTAGTAAGGAGGTGTACCTTGGCGTACCTGTTGCACATCATAACTTCCGTTTTGTTGCTCACATCCATTCCGTTGGGAATATATTTCGGAAAAAGTCTCATCGGAGAAGACTTTCCAGTATTTGTCGGCCTTTTGCTTCAAATGATTATCGGAAATCTAATTCTATTCTATGCGAGAGGTTACGTTGAAAAAAAAGAAAAGCTGGTTAAGATTTATATGGGGTATTTTCTTTTTTTTGCCGGGATCACAGGATCATACCTGGTTGGAAAATCCGTCTGGCTTCTATTTTTTTGGGAGATATCCACATTCGGCTCCGTATTCTTATTCAGTGAAAATAATTTCGGCGAAAAAGAGATTCGAAGTATCATTGCACTCTTTGCAGTCAGCGGAATTTCTCTGGTTTTTGTCGCCGCATGGGTATTTCTTCCAGATGGGGTTATAGGTCTTCGATTTCTTCTATTTGGACTCTTGATAAAGGGAGGATTTTCCGGAATGCATTTCTGGCTTCCGGAAGAGCAAGCTGGCGCACCGGCTCACGCCTCTGCGGCATTTTCCGGTCTGTACGTAAATCTGCCGATTCTGCTATTTGTGCGTTATGTGCTACCGGATTGGAATTTGATAGGTTGGGATATTCCCTTGATATTCTTCACGGGTATCGGAGTTTTCTTCGGTGGCGTCACGGCATTTTTTAACAATAATGTGCGCAGGGCTCTGGCTTATAGTACGATAGAAATGATGAACTTCTTGTGGCTATGTCTTTTTGTCGGAGGGTATTGGTGGAGAAGCGAAGATGCACAAACCAGTCTTATAGGAAAGGGGTTTTTGGTATTGTTTTACATCTCTTTGTTTCATCATAGTCTTTCCAAGTCGTTTCAATTTCTTTCGCTTGGATATTTATGTAAATTGAGCGGACATACCAATATTGATTCCTGCAAGGGAATTGGGCGAGTTTCCGGAATTTCCTCGGTTGTGCTGGGAATCGGAACATTCAGTTTCGGCGGACTTCCCGGAAGCATAGGATTCATATCTGAAACGACTTTTCTTTTTTTGAGTTCGCAGATTATCGATCTACCTTTCGGAAGGAGCATATTCATCCTTCCTGCGATGATATTTATCGTGTTCGGAATTGTGCTAGGTGGGGCTGCCCATTTCAAACTCTATCTACCCATGGCATTTTCTATGCCGGATGAAATCATTGCAGAAAAAAAAGCTCCCGGCTTTGTTGCGAATTCCTTGAAGTTTCTTGGAATTCTGATATTTGCAACTCCTGTAGCATTGTATGCAGTATACCACGGATACAAAGATGTATTTCACACACCTCCTTATTTAAAAACCTGGCTTGACACTCTGTTTTTGATTTCTCTTGTGATGACTTTGTTTTATTTCAGTTTGATTTTATTCAGATGGTCTCATCGGGTCAAAGAGAGAAAGCTCTGGGATTGCGGAAATAAATACAGGGGCAGCGAATTGTCGATTCATTCTTCCGTAATTTCCGATCCACTTCATAGTTCGATTGGAAGATATTTTAATAATTACCGAGGCTACTCGAAGATTGATGATGAGTTGTTCAAAATTATTCATCAGGTTCTGGATTTGGGAAGATTCTGGATTACAAGAGTTGAATCTGGAGCAGCCTCCAACTATCTGGCATTTTCGGCTTTTTGCCTGATTGTTTCCATTGCAATTTTGTTTTCGTTTCAAAATTTTTAGGAGGAGAAATGTTTCATTACATAATTTCAATTATCTCTTTCATTTTGCTGCCTCTTTTTACCGGAGGGCTGATTCGGAAAGTTCGCGCGCGAGCGCAAGGGAGAAAAGGCCCCCCCATTCTACAAAATTTTTATGATGCTACAAGGCTTTTCGGAAAGGAGCCGATAGACGGGCCAAACTCGGGGTTTTTTGCAGAGGCCGCGCCTGTGACTGCGTTTGTTTCTGCGTTAATCCTATGGTCTTTGGTATCCTTTGAGTGGGGGCCCTTGATATTGATCCCGTCTTTTTTGCTATTGCAGAGAGTTTCCATCATGATTTTTGCAATGGAGACAGGAACATCATTCGGGGGGCTTGGAACCAAAAGAGAAATTTTGCTTTCGATTACTTCGGAACCGATTTTGTTTCTCATGATGCTTGTGGCTCAATCGCATATACAGGTCGAATTTTCTTTTACCGTCGCAGCAATGGGAATTATTTTCCTCATTGCTTCCGGGATTGCAATTATGGCAGAACTTGCAAAGCCTCCGTTCGATGATCCGAGAACTCATTTGGAACTTACAATGGTTCATGAAGCTATGCTTCTAGAAGCTTCTGGAAAAAGCCTGGCATTTTTTGAGTTTGCAAATCAAATCAAAATCGCATCCTTACTTGCATTTCTTGTCAAGCTTGGAATCGACCACTCTAAATTTGTGACCATCGAAATGATAAATAACGGAATTGAGATGGTGTTTGTTTTCTTTGGTACGGTTGCCTTTGCAGTAATTGTCGGATTTTGGGAATCCATCAGCGTTAGGCGTAAGTGGGTTTGGGTCCCTGAAATCATGGGGCTTACTTTCCTTTTTATTTTGCTTTTGGGGACTTTGGTTAAACTAAATTGAGGGGACTTTATGTTTTTTGATTTTATATATTTGCTGATATTACTCTCTGCAGTTGTTATACTTATTGAAAACAGATTGTCCAGAATTATCCGGCTTTTGGGACTACAGGGATTTCTTTTAATCTTTCCCGTGTTTCAGGTTCACTCGATTCAGGATTTTCATGCATGGAGTCTAGTTGCTTTGATTTTATTTTTTAAAGCATTTTTAACTCCCTTTATTCTTAGCTGGACTGCGAAAAAAAGCGGGGCTTTGGAAAATACTCATCCCAGATTTGGTTACATGGCAACCTTATTTTTCCTTTTAGTTGGTTTGATTGCCACTATTCGGGTGGTAGAGTTCAGGAACGATATTCCCATTGGAATTCACAAAATTGCCTTTAGTTATGTGATTCTTTTAATATACGTTGGAATCATTGCGTTCATTGTCAGGACTCACTGGATCCCTCTAATTGCTGGTTTTGTGATGTTTGAAAATGGGATCTTTGCGCTTACTCTACTTTTGCAAGCAGGCTTGCCGTTTGGAGTCGAGATGGGCGCCTTTGTGGATGCTGTCCTTGTGATCGTATCTGCCGCAGCATTGAGGATGAATTCCAATTTTAAAGAACATTCTGAGGTGATTGAATGATGGGTTTGCAAGCTTTATATTTCATTTCCATTTTAGTTTTTTTTGTGATTTTTTTTAGTTTTCTGTTTAGTCCGACAAAAAATCAAAGGCGAATTCCACTCTGGTCGCTTCTAATGATCCTGTTCTTTTTGGTTCTTGCTTTTTCCTGGTTTATTTCGGATATGGCATTGCAATGGGTTCTAATTGAAGCGAGTACATTATTCGGGGCATTACTAGTATCCGTAATCCGTTCCAGAAAAGCCATTGAAGTTGCCTGGAAATTTCTTTTGATTAATTCATTCGGCTTGGGTATCGCTTTTTTGGGCTTGGTCCTTTTGTCTTTTGGAGTTCACTCCCATATTTCCTTTAACTCGGATGCAATTCTTCAGGAAATTTCCAAGCATGACACACTTTTTGTGAGGTTGGGGCTGTGGCTAACGATTTTCGGTTATTCCGCAAAGTTGGGCTTATTTCCGAATCTATTTTGGGTAAGTGATACTTATGCAGAAAGTCCAAGCCAGGTTTCAGGGCTTATTGCATCGTTTATTCCCGTAAGCGTATGCTTTGCTTTGCGCCCTCTGATAAAGATGGATCAAGCGCTTTCGCCTCACGTTCTCAGTGCGTCTAACGCATTCTTAATCATGGGCCTTGCTACGATGCTGTACAGTCTACTAACTTTGTATCAAACCCGGGACATACGCAGGATTACTGCCCAGGTTGCATTGTTTCATAGTGGAGCATTGGGTGTATTTTTATGGTACAACCCTTCTCTTGAAATATTTTACTATATCCTGATTTCCAATGTTGCCGTGAAATCTCTAATATTTTTTACGCTTGGAATTTTTCGGATGGATTCCGGTGCAAGATCATTGGAAAATATTCTTGCGAAGCAGGGATTGAACAAGGTGTCAGCTTATCTTTTTCTTGCCGCGTTTTCTATAGCTTTTGTAGTGCCTGTTTCTTCAGTATTCCTGACCGATTTGATTATTATACGCTTGTCTCTTTCGTCGAATTACTTTTGGGGGATTCTTGTTCCTTTTTCGAGCCTTGTTTTCTTTGCCATAGGTTTGCAAAGGCTATTACCGGTTTTAAATATTCCATCCAGGCCATTTTTGAAGGAGGATGCGCAAAGATTAAAAATCAGAGTTGCATTTGCCTTAATTCTACTACTAGTAACAGGTGCTCTAGGAATTTCCGGAGTTTACATTTTCTCGATAGGGGGTTTCGGTAATGTCTGATAAAATGACTTATAACTCTATTACCGGATTTTTTCATAATAAAAGGAATCAAGATTTTTTTATTTTCAAGCAGGATGAGAAATCCGTCAAGATGGAGAAAATAAAAAATCCCAATCTGAAAATAATTTTCAAAAATTACCAATATCCATTATGGCTTCTTCGACATAGCATCGGAGTTCCCGGAGGAGAGGAAAATTTTTCAGATACTATATCCGAAAAAAAACAAAGGGATGAAAGAACGGAAGAGCTGGACTATTGCCTTTTGCCTGATGGAAATATCCGGGATCTGGTTTACAGAGGACTAAAGGTACCGGTCAGCGACAGAGGATATTCTCATGCGGTGGGTCCGATTCATGCTGGAGTTATAGAACCAGGGCATTTCCGTTTTTCAGTAGAGGGGAGCGTAGTGAATTCTTTGACAATTCGGCTGGGATTTCAAAAAAGAAATATTCCGGAATTGATTCAAGGGAAATTACCGATTGAAGTGATGCCCTATAGCGAGGCAATTTCTGGGGATTCTACTATTGCCTATGCCACTGCATTTTCAGAGATTTACGAAGAGGCGTTGGGTATTGAACCCTCTCTTGATGCTCAATTTATTCGAACTATTTTGTTAGAGATCGAGAGAACGGCAATTCATATTGGCGATCTTGGAGCAATTGCAGGGGATATCGGGTATTATCCGCTACTCGGGCTCTGCTCTACAGACAGGGGAGTTCCTCTTGGGGTCATGGAAACATTGACCGGGTCAAGATTTGGGAAAGGGGCAGTATGGCCGGGCGAGGTTCGCTTGAATCGAAAACTCACTAAAGATGCGTTACGCGATATTATAAAGCGCCTACAGGATGCTTTTATGCGAGTTGAGAAGCAATTTATTCGAGCGAGCCGGACTTCCACTATTCGCGAAAGATTGCAAGGATGCGGGGTGCTCTCCAGAATTCAGGTTTACCGAAATTCGTTCGTTGGAATGGCGGCTAGATGCACCGGAGTGATTCAAGATATGAGATTTTCAAATCCGATTTACGGAAAATTTTCTGAATCAATCGTTTTGAAACTCGAGAATGAAAATTTAAAGGGGGATGCGTGGGCAAGATTCTATCTCCGATATCTGGAGTTAAAAAACAGTATAGACTGGCTAAAAAGGGCAATTCCTCAGATCAATCTGGAAAGCGTGAAAAGAGGGCCATTGCTGGTTCAGAAAAATAGAACGGTTAAGCCAAATGTTTATTATTCATCGGTGGAGGGCTGGCGAGGCCCGGTTCTTGTCGCGCTCGATCTGAATAAACAAGGCAAAGTTTATTCAAGTTATATCCGGGACCCTTCCGTTTTGAATTGGTATGCGCTGGAGCTTGCGATTCAAGGGGAACTTGTTGCCGATTTTCCGCTAAATAACAAATCATTCAATTTAAGTTATGCAGGTGTGGATCTATGATATCTTTTTACGAGATTACGAAACTATTCTCAAAACACTCAACCCTCGATTATGACAAGGCCTCAAGCAGTAATCCAAACGCAAGGGGAATTCCAGTTCCTTCAGGTTTCTCAAAAAGTTCGGATTGTTCTTCATGCAAAGCCTGTGAGAAATTGTGTCCGACAAAAGCAATTCGATTGGGCGCCAGGTCTGAAATACGGTTTGATTATGGAGCTTGCAATCACTGTGGGCTTTGTGTGGAAGTTTGCGAAAAGGAAATTCTGGAAAATTCCGGATTTGTTTACACTTTTGCTCTAAACCGGGAGGAACTGGTTATCAATTACAAAGGCGGAAGCTTTGAACCGGAGGAATTCCCTGTATCGCCTAACGTAGAAAAATTCCGAAAGCTCACATCAAAACGGGGATTCAATTTCCGGGAAATTGCAGCGGGCGGGAATAATACCGTGGAGTGTGAGATTAATGCAAGTTTTAATAGCGTTTTCGATAGCGAGTCAGAGGGGGTAAGGAGCGTCGCATCTCCAAAACACGCCGATGCGATCATTTACTCCGGGCCGGTGAGCGAGAATATGAAGGAACCCCTGGCAATCGCGTGGAGCGTCATACCTGACCCAAAAGCGCTTATAGCCAATGGAACGGAGGCCGTGAGTGGGGGATTGTTTGCGTTAGGCGAAAGACCGAAAGAACCGGATTTGTTTATTGCCGGTGATCCTCCCAGGCCAGACGTTTTTATTAACGCGTATAGGCTTCTTATGGGGAGGCTGAATTTTTCTTTTCAGAAAAGCTTGAAAAAAAGATTCGATTTTCTTCGAACCGATTTTAATAAATAATAAATAAGAAGGAAAATTTATGAAAAGTATGTTTAGTGAAATAAAAAACGATCTGCCCGCAAGCATAGTCGTTTTTTTTGTCGCGTTGCCGCTTTGTCTTGGAATAGCTCTGGCATCGGGGGCTCCTCTTTTTGCCGGAATTATAGCAGGTATTGTCGGTGGAATCGCTGTTGGCTCAGTAAGCGGTTCACAACTGGGTGTAAGTGGGCCTGCCGCAGGGCTTACTGTTATTGTGTTTAGTGCAATAGCAAGCCTGGGATCTTGGGAAGCATTCCTTTTATCGGTTGTTATCGGAGGGATTCTTCAATTAGTCATGGCTCATTATAAGTTAGGAATTATTGCGTATTATTTTCCGACTTCTGTTATTAAAGGGATGCTGACTGGGATCGGCCTAATCATTATTTTGAAACAAATTCCTCATGCCCTCGGTTACAATTCTTCAACACAAATAGATTTTTTCGGAGGTTTAGTTTCCATTGAAAAATTGCTAACTTCAATTACTCCAGGAGCGATTGCTATTACGATTTTCTCGATGTTTATCTTAATTCTTTGGGATAGTGTTTTAATTTATAAGCATTTAATATTTCGAATTCTTCCAGGCCCTTTGGTTGTAGTCGGTTTAGGAATTGTCGTAAGACTACTATTCCAAACAGGTACTTTACCTTTTTATTTGAATGACGATCAGGTTGTACGTATACCAGTTGCAACTAATGTAGTAGAATTTTTTGGCCAGTTTAGACTTCCCGATTTTGGCTCATTGACCAATATAGAAGTTTACAAAACGGCTTTTGTGATTGCGATTGTAGCAAGTCTTGAAACACTTTTGTGCGTGGAAGCAACCGATAAGCTAGACCCGAAAAAAAGAGTGACTCCAGCAAACAGGGAACTTCGGGCACAAGGAATCGGAAACATTCTTTCTGGGTTAATTGGTGGATTGCCAGTTACTCAGGTAATTGTTCGAAGTTCTGCAAATATTTCGTTTGGAGCAAAGACCAAGATGTCGGCAATCTTTCACGGAGTTCTGCTTTTAATCTCCGCAGTGACGATTCCAACGATTTTAAATATGATTCCTCTTGCGTCCCTCGCTAGTATTTTGATCATTGTTGGATACAAGCTTGCAAAGCCTGAAATATTTAGAATCCAATACAAACTTGGAGTAGAGCAGTTTATCCCTTTTTTTGTTACTGTAATTGCTATCTTATTCACGGATCTATTAAAAGGAATCGGTGTTGGTCTTATTTTTGCAGTATTTAAAATTTTAATTCGAAATTATCAGAATCCATATTCTTTCATTAAAGAAGATCATGGCAGGGGTGAAAGAATTAAAATCGTTCTTGCGGAGAATGTGACTTTTTTGAATAAAGCGAATATCTTGAAAACCCTGAGTAGTATTCCTGAAAACACTAAAGTTGAAATTGACGGATCAAAATCAAGGTTTATAAGCTATGATGTAAAAGAGATTATTAAAGACTTTATCGTTGGGGCAATTGAGAAGAATATTGAAGTAAAAGTTATCGGAATTCATCAATTGCAGGAGTCATAAACCTTTTAATTTGGTAGGTAATACTAAAAAAAGTTTTTGACTTATTTGTTAAACCAATAAATTTAGAACTGTGAGAAAGATCTTAATAGGCCTCATAATCATCGTGGTTCAGCAGGGAATCATGTCAGTTGAAAAGAAAATAGATTTTAACCAATTAGCTAAAGAAGCCTTTCCGGAGGGCAATCTTGGTTCGAGGGACAAAATCGATAAACTCTGGGTGGAGCTCTTTCAATTAAAAGAATGGCTTTTTTTAATGAGCCCAAAAAGCGCAAAGCAGATGCAACCCTCAGCACAGATGATCGATGGAAAAGGTTGGCTGCTTGTTTTTACCGATAGCGATAAACTTCATGAATATGCAAAAAAAAATAATAACCTAGACGAGAAAGGGAATTCTTTATTTCTCAGTATTCCCTCTGACAAAGCAAGGGAGTATGTAAATAAATATTTGAATTCTCAAGTGTTTGGAGTCAGATTTAATGAGGGAGCCGATCATGGTTGGTTTAGCCCTGTAAAAAATATTCAGTTGATCTTCGATCATTTAAAGAAAAATAAGAAACTTTGATTTAGATCGAAGTAGAAGATGAAAAGGAAATACCAGAAAAAAATCATTACTATTACATTTTGCATTCTTTTTTTATTCCAGTGCGGTCGAGATAAAAATGAGAAATGGGAAATTGAAAAATTATTGCTCGGATCAGCGTATCTAAATAGCTCAAATTGTTCAGCAAAGCTTGCAAAGTCTCAAAATAATAGAGTCTATCAAACTAGTTTTGAAGATATAAATGATTTTCAGAATTCTTACATTGTCCCGCAAAACTACCAAAATGCGGCAACGCACGGTTTGAGTTCGAGTGTTAAAAAAACCGGAAATTACTCACATGCGGGTACTGTGTATGCTAAAGGGCCAAATTGTTCCTATCCAGCTAACTGCAATCATAGGGGATACCCTACAATACAGTTTTACAAAATGAGTCAAGGCTCTTTCAGAACTCCGGTCACTGTAGAATTAAACGTATACTTACAAAATTGGAATTTTCAAGCGGGCGAATGGTTTAGTTTTGCAACTTTTAGTGCTGATGAGTCGGATTCCTGGTCAAGAGTAGTTCTGATAAATTTGAGCGATACCAACTTTGTTCATCTTATGCACGTCCCAAATCAAGGGCAGGGGATATGGACATACCAGAACAAGAATTTAGGATTTACTCAAAATTCCTGGGTAAAAATTTCTGCCTGCCTTGATCTTGGGGCAAATGGCTTTGCTAAAGTGAGGCAGGACGATGTTCTAGTTTCCGAGGCGAATGTGTCAGGTGGTTGCGGAACTCTGGAGCAGGCTCATTTCGGATTGTATGCGCCTCCTTCAATTTCAGCAGGAACAGTGTATAACGATGACCTAATCATTAAAGAAGTCAGCTCATGTTCAAATTTTTAAAATAATTTTTAAAAATTTATTTACTTTTTTTAAATTCTGACGTCTATAGATTATACGGGGACGACACTGGTTTCGACTGTTACAGTCTTCGGTGTAGTGGCATGTAGGGGTGAGGGGCCTCTTAAAAACCTTCAAAAAAACAAACGCTAACAACGAATTAGCATTAGCAGCCTAATCTAGGCTACTTCGATTTAAGATCTTTTTCTCTCGGTGGATTTTGAATCGTCACTAAGCGAGAGGCGAAAATTTCTGGTGGCTGATTTCTGGAAATTTTTGTAAACAAATCAGCTGGGGGCGAATCACCTGGTTTTCGGTTAAATCGCTTCGACATTTATAGATCACCTAAACTTGTAGAGGCTACACTTCAGCTTAATAGGACGGGGGTTCGATTCCCCCCGTCTCCATTTTTTAGGAGCATATTTTTTTTTACCCTCCCTCACAAAACTATTTATTTGCATAGTATATAAATTTCTTG
>CAYTEA010000013.1:0-126866 GCA_964436695.1 uncultured Leptospiraceae bacterium | reverse complement strand
TGATTATGATTGTTTTGTATCTCATAACCATACAGGTAAAAAAAATGAAAGAAATCATGAAAAAAATGCAAAAATTTTGAAAAAAATCAAAAAAATTCCAGCTGCCGGTTTTAACTTTTTAATCCTGTAAACCATCAAGATTTGGACTGAGCTTTGATTTTCGGTTATCGTCTACCGAATTTGAGAGTGAAGCAAATTGCTTTTGACCAGAATCCCTTTATGAAAAACACCTAAGAGTTTTTCCTTCATTGCAACAACAATCCCAAGTGCCGTTTTAACTGAATATTACTTTCGCATTGAATCTTCTTCTCGAAGAAATTTAACTCCGGAAATATAGCGAGACCGATCTAGTCCTTCATTGTCATGCCCAATCAACTTTAATTCTAGTTCAATGTTGAGAGCATGTGAAGCCAGCCATAAGTAAAAGGCAGACCAATCGGAAAAGGAGAGAATTTAACTAGATTTCTTAGTGAAACGAAAAAAAAATTCTTGTGAACTTCACGAAAATGATTTTTCTTGTATCTTGCAAATAATCATTGCATCAAATAATTAGGTGGCAGTGATTTTGAGTTGCATCCTTCTATGAAAAAAATAGCAGTCTTAATGGGTGGAAAATCCACAGAACATGAAATATCTCTTTTGACAGGCACTTTTATTTTCAAGACACTATCCCGAGAAAAATATGAAGTAAAGGCTGTTCCTATCGACAAAAATGGGAATTGGATTATTCCGGAAACTTTTGAGAATTGCTTACCGGAACCCGATAATTCCGGACAAAGATATTCCGATAAATTTGTTTCGAAATTTGAGATGAAGAATAATATCATTTCAAGAGACTCCATTGCTATCGAGAAATTAAATTGTGATTTGGTCTTTCTCGGTTTGCATGGCGGGGAAGGTGAAGATGGCACAATTCAGGGACTTTTAAAATCCTACGGAATTCCTTTTACCGGATCAGGTGTATTGGCGTCTGCGCTTGCAATGGATAAAAATAGATCCAACATGCTTTTCAAAAATATAGGACTGAACGTTGCGCGGTTTCAAGAAATAGCCCGACAGGAATTTCTTAACGGAAGTTTTCAGATTGAAAAGATAAATTTAACATTCCCTATTTTTGTCAAACCTACCTTTGGTGGTTCTAGTGTCGGAGTGGGCAAAGTCAAAAACGCAATGGACCTAAAAATCAAACTTCAAAATCTTTTTCAAAAGGAAGAAAAAATATTACTTCAAGAATTTGTTGAGGGTAGAGAAATCTCCTGTGGTGTTATCGAAAAGAAAGTGGATAACAAATTTATTCCGTTTGCACTTCCGGCGACGGAAATAATTCCTGAAAATGACTTCTTTGATTATGAATCTAAATATGTAGTAGGCAAAAGCCGAGAAATTACTCCTGCGGATATCCCGCACGATCAAATGAAAAAAATTCAAGAAAGTGCTCTCGCCGCGCATAACATATTGGGGTGTGAAGGTTACTCGAGAACAGATTTTATTATACGGGATCATATTCCATTTATTCTTGAAACCAACACTCTTCCAGGAATGACATCAACTAGTATTTTGCCTCAGCAGGCAAGATTTATTGGTTTGAAGATGGAAGACTTGCTTGATAACTTGATAGAGAGGGCGTTAGGAAAAAGCCATGCACGATAAGTTCAAGAAATTAAAAGTTCGTCGGGCGGGAGTATCCGTTCCGTTGCTATCTGTTCTCACAAAAAAATCATTTGAGGCCGGAGACATTTATTCTCTGCAATTATTAGGTGATTGGGCAAAGGAATGTGGGTTATCAATCATACAAATTCTGCCTTTGAACGATTTAGGATTTGGCAGAAGCCCGTACAGCTCTATCTCAGCCTTTGCTATTGATCCGATTTATATATCACTGCATATGTTGGGAATCGATCAGACATCAAGATCCGAAAGAATCAAAACTCATAAGATCAATCATAAAAGAATCAAAGAGCTAAAGCTTGCTATTCTAAATCAGCATTTCAAGAAGAAATATAACTTGAAACTAAAGAAAGAATTGGACAATTTTTTGCACGCGCACGAATTTCTTGCACCTTATGGAGCATTCAAAATTCTTTACGAAAAAAATCAAGGCAAGCATTGGACTGATTGGGGGAAAGAATCGGGTTATTCGGATGAATTGTGCAAAAAGGTAATCAGATCGAATGAAACAGAGTTTTATTTTCAAATATGGCTTCAAAAAGTCGCATTTGATCAATTGAAGAAGGTCAAAGCTCACTTTGAAAGTCTCGAGATATATTTGAAGGGTGATATGCCGATCCTTACTTCGGGAAATAGTGCTGATGTTTGGGCAAGGACCAATTTATTCGAATTAAATTTGTATTCCGGTGCGCCGCCTGACGCATTTTCCTCTGACGGCCAGAATTGGGGATTCCCCGTGATAAATTGGGATGAAATGCGGAAAGAGCATTTTTCCTGGTGGAAAGAAAGAATTCACTACCTTGAGAATTTTTACCATATGTACCGAATCGACCATGTTCTTGGGATGTATCGAATCTGGGCAATTCCCCTTAAGGCAAAAAAAGCACGGCAAGGGTACTTTCATCCGCAAATCGGAACAAGTTTGGAGGAATTCAAGAAAGAAGGCTTAAATCCAAAGGACTTCACAGGGAAAAATATCCTGTTTGAATTCAAAAAGGGAAAATTTGCTTTTCATTGGGACTTTTATCTTACAAGAGAATACAATTCGCACGGTGAGGACACAAAGCGGAAACTTTACGAGCTATCCATTAAACATTTGAAAGAGGATGAAACGAGATGGAGAAAAAATGGTGAAGAAATATTGGACTTTCTAATCCAAAATTCGCGTATGTTACCGTGTGCAGAGGATTTGGGAGCAGTGCCTGGATTTGTCAGGGACAGCATTCACGAAAAGAAAATAATCGGTTTGGATATTATCCGATGGACGCGTTCGTTCACAGACGGCAGTTATATTAAACCGGAGGAGTACAGGGAAAATGCGGTTTCTTCTTTATCTGTACATGATACTTCAATCGCATTGGCCTGGTGGCATGAGTTAAAACACGAAGAGAAAAAGAGAGTAATGGACTTCGCTGGTATTCAGGAAGATTTCACAATAAATCAGATTATGGAGAGGCTTCTCGAAATTGCCCTTTCGGCGAAAAGTATTTTTTCAATCAATTTATTACATGAGTTTTTATTTGAGGGTAAAGTTTGCGAGATTGAAGACACAAAGAAGCACATCTTTCAGAGGCCCGACCAGCATAGAATAAATATCCCGGGAACACCGGAAGAAGAGAATTGGGGTTACAGATTTACTTTTTTTCTTGAAGAATTGTTACAAGAAAAACAACTGAATTCGAAAATCAAGAAAATGATCAAAAAGAGCAAAAGGATTTAATCAGAATTTACAATCTACAGATACCGGAAAGTGGTCAGAGATTTTTTCTAAATCCTTCCGGTCTTCAATTTCTGTGAATATCTCGTCAAGTCTCCAGACTTTTCCCTTGCACTTGATTGCAGTTGCTCGATCTGTGAAAATCAAATCATGCTTCTGATTTCCAAATGTTGTTGGTGCCTCAATCAGTTGTTTTAGAATTTTAAAATAGGCCAAGGTGTTCAGAAAATTTTCTTTTTGATAATTTGAACCCGTGTTAAAATCTCCCCCAAAAAAAGCTCTTCTATCTGAGTATTTCTGGTAAGCAAAATCGATGACTTTCTGAAAATTTGTGAGCTCTGCGGAATCTCCAGGAGAAGAATGAAATGGAGTGAGTAGAAATTTCATCTCTCTGAAACTGAACATGAAATATGTGGGAGGTCTTGCAAAATTTCCTTCTTCGTCAACGTATTCAGTTTTTTCAAGGTCGAATATCCTGCTGTTAGCGCAGGCAAGATACTTCTCCTTTCTTTTTATGCCTGGCTTTCCTTTTGGGCTACTTTCAACGCACGAGTATTCCTTGCCGCTATCCAGTAACTCACCGGAAATTTCTTCAGCCATGTCAACGTTTGTGGACCGAATCTCCATAAATGCGATTACATCGCATTTATTTGCAAATTCTATAATGTACGGACCTTTAGTTTTTCTGTGCAATCCCGTTTGAGAAAGATTCTTCACGTTCCAAAAACAAATCTTGATTGCGTTTTCCGATGCTTCATCGATCGGTGTAAATGACTTACACGAGATTAAAAATAAAATAAGCGAACAGAAATGCGTTATGCGAAATATCACTAAGCTTACTTTCTGAGAATATAATCTTCAGTTGAACTCGATGCGGCTTGTTGGATAAAAAGCCTCTTATTTGCGGGAATCCCCAGAAGAACCTGGAATAAATCTGTTAATATCGGCCGCGAGGAATAGTAACCGTGGCCAAGCCCGCCAATGCCCAAAACCGGAGAATCTACAGGATTTACGTTAATCATTTCAACTCCTGAAATTTTTTCGCACGACCCGATTCTCTTTCCGGAGTTAACTTTGCTCGATGCTACTAACGCATTATCTCCCGGAGAGCAATAAACAGTAACTCGTTTTGAAGATTTTGAAATTCTGGAAGCAATTTTGGAAAATTCATTTGTGTCGAAATCAGGAGCATTGAATATCACTTCTTGCAGAAAAGGCTCGGAAACTTCTCCAGAAATTTCTGCTAATCCTGGAAGGACAACCTGATGTCCCATGGAATGAACGATCAAATGGATTTTCTTTTTTGTAGATTCTATTTTCTTTAAGAAGTTTTTAAATCCAGCAATTGAACTAAGCGCATTCTGAAAATTATTTTTATAAGTTCCCTGGATTAGCAATTGATTTAAAAAGCCCTCTTCGGCTCCTGCAGGCCAAGTGTAGACAATTACAGGCCCCGGGAATTTTACATCGAATTTGATTTGCGCTGCCCGAAATATCGCTTCCTCAAATTTTACGTTAAACCCGTGGACAAATACGATCACTTCTTCGGAAGAATCTCTCTGAATCGAATTTATTATGTGGTCGAACTTGAAGGATTCATATTTCTCGAATTTAAAAAATTTTTCGGAATCGCCTGCCGGATTTGTATCGATTGCGCCAATTTCATGACCGATGGGAACATTCACTTTGCATAGTCCATATTTTTCAGTGCTGTCGAATGAGGTTGTAAAGTAGGCATTGGAACAAGCTGGGTTGGAGGCTGCGGTTTTTCTTGGAGTTGCGAAAAGCACATCTATTGATTTTGTCGAGTCATAAGGTTCGGAAATTCTTTTGGATATTTCTTTTCCTATGTCTATGGTTGTCTTACAACCTGCAGAAAGAACCAGAGCGACAACGATGAAATAGAATTTTCTTTTCATCAATTTACAGAGTTAATGTTTCCTGCGAACTAAACCTTTCAGGAATTTTCCGGGGTTAATGCTCTTTCCATTTTTAATCACTTCAAAGTGAAGGTGCGGGCCAAAGCAAAATCCTGTACAGCCAGACTGCGCGATAGTCTTACCGCCGGTGATGTATTCTCCCTGCCTAACGTATAATTTTGAATTATGAGCGTATAATGTTTTCATATCTTCATTGTGTTCGATCACAACCGCATTTCCATATCCACCCATCCAGCCACTATAGATAACTCTCCCACTACGCGCTGCTTTAACCGGTTCATACATTGCGCGTAAATCCAGAGCATCATGGAATTGATGGCGCGGAAAATTTCTCCAGCCGAAACCTGAGGTAATTATCCTGGAAGATACCGGAGAAAACCAATGTGCGACTTCGGGTATCACTGCGCCGGGAAGAAAAAGCTTTTGTCCAACTGCAAAAAAATCTGACTCTTTCAATTTATTTTCTTCGATAATATCTTCTATTGCAACTTTGTAGTAATTTGCAATTTTTGCGAGTGTATCACCCTTCTTAAATTTGTAGAGCAGCCCCTGCTTGTTTGGAATATTCAAGATCTGGCCGGAGGTTAGTTTATCTTCCAGTTTGATATTTGAAGAGCCTGCAATAGATTCCATGGATACTTTGAATCTTGTTGCGATTCCGGATAGAGTTTCCCCATTTCTTACTTTGTATTGGATAAGTTTGAGTTTTTTCTTTGTTTCTTTTACATTCAGCTCTTTCGCACTAAGAATCGCTAGTTTTTGCTCTTCAGTTTTCTTTAGGAAATTTTCATCCCCACTTTTAGCCTGTTTATCTTTTTCATCGTTTTCGTTGATTTCTTTTACAGGTTCATTCTCAATCATCGCTGAACTTGAATCAGGGCCTATACCAAGAAAGACTGTAAGCAAAAACGTAGTTACAAACAACGGAATTACTTTAAATCTTTTTCTCTTCAGATCGAGACTTCCGTGAAATAGACGGGACTTACTCAAATATGAATAGTGTAGGTTCCCTTTTCCTAAATAGATAAGGGTGAAATTCTGTGTTCTGAGAATTTCTTTGCCGTGGGTAAGTTGTCGCGGTTTTTGGAACATCTGATTTTACTTTACTCTTTTATTATCGGCTGTGGTAAAGAAAAAATTGAAAATTACTCGTCTCTCTTTCCGAGTTCCAGAGGCCTTGGCCCGCCGAAGGATTCTTCAACTATTTTGCGAACATCTTTTTTCTGGCCGCCTGTAACTGTAATATGTCCCTTTGCAACAACTCCTCTTGCTAAATGGAGTGAGGGAGCCATTATATCACCGAGCATTCTGCCCGTTTCTTCCAGACGAACTTCACTTTCTGCTTTGATATTTCCTATCATTGTTCCGGATACGACAACATCTTTGGCTGAGATATTCGTTTTTACTTTGCCAGTTTCTCCAATATACAGCGCATCATCTGTTTTGATTTCTCCCTCGAATTTACCGTCGATTTTTAATGATCCTGCGATATAAAACTTCCCTTCGAAGATGGAACCAGGTCCGATTGTACTGTTTACGTTGTCTCTTCCAATTGCCATATCATCACTCCAGTATTTTCCAATACACCACTCTATTTGTACATGACAACCATTTTTACATCAAAAATGGTTGTCTAGGCCAAGAAAAGTCAGATTAGGTTTTCAAACAAATCACAACAAGCGCAAAATCATGATGGAAAAAATTTTCCTTTTCGGAGCATTTTTCCGTAGAGAAATGTTTTTTTGAGGCGATTTCGCCTGAGATTACGAATTTTTTAATATCCGATTATTTTTTAACTTCCGGATTTATTTCTCTTTTGAGAGGATTGGGAGTTCCATTTTTGATCGGCTGCGAACTATCCTCTTTTCTTAGGGTAGGCGAAGTGGGTGAACCTAAAACCCCCTTGCTGTCAATAAATTTCACAAATTCAGGATTCTTTCTGAATTCCTGAAAAGAAACATCTGTCTTTGCTTTTTTCCAGTAGGATTCTTTTTTAGTTCCTGCTTTCTTTATTAGCTCTTTGGTTGAGGCTATGTTTTGTTGCGCGGCATAAGATCTTGCCAAAAGATAATTTGCGGCTGAAAATTCCAGTTTTTCAAGAAGCCGAATTGACCGTTCCGGCTCTTTTGAATAGAAGTAATTTTTTCCCAGGTAGAATTTGTATTCCTTCGAATTTTCTTTCGTATTCTCTACGGATTTAAAGTACTTTTGAGCGAGTTTGTATTTTTTTCTGTTTGTGTAAAAGCGCGCTAACTTTAAAATACCATCGTGGTATTTTTCAGGGATGTCGTCTAACGACCCTTCTTTTTTGAGTAATAAATTTCTGAACTTGAGTAGGGTTGCGACTCCTTCCTTCTTTTTATTCAGTTTGATCTGGCTCAAGCCTTTAAACATTGTAGCTTCTGGTTCTCCTGGAGACATTTCCAGGACAGTGTCTGCTGTCTTGATGCAATTCTCCCAGTCATCGGCATCGTATTTGAGTTTAGTCAGAGCGATTATTGGAACGAGATTTTTTTCAATCGCAAGCGCTTTGCGGTAATATTTGGCCGCGGTTGCGAGATTTTTTAATTTGTGGTAAGCCGCACCTTCATTTAAGTAATTGTAATACAATAATTTTTTATCCTGCTCGGTGGAGTTTGCAATAGAATCTTCAAACAAATCGATCGCCTCTTGGTATTTTCCAAGCCTCAGTTTCGCGATTCCGGCTTTGTACAAATAATTTTTATTTTTTGGCTTCTGCTTAATCAGCCATTGCAAAGTTGAATCGGCTTTGCTGAAATTTTCGGTCTTCAGATATAGCAATGCAAGTTCCCAGCGCACGTCTTCCCCGGCTCTGTTTTCTGTGATTGCTTTTTCAAGCAGGTGAATCGCTTTTTCCGGGTCGTTTTCGGGTTTTTTGGAATTTGATGCGTTAGGCGAAATTGTATTTGAAACGGATGGAGAATTGCCTCGATTTAAAGCGGCCCTGTCTCTGATTTTCTGCCCATCCTTGCTTTTAGGGTTGATCTTCAAAAGCCTGTTTGCATAGATGCCGGCCAGATCCCAGTCCTGGTGGTAATTGTAAAACAGTGCTATTTTCAGATAGATTATCTGCTTGTGTTTTGAATCCAGATTGAGGTCGACTGCTTTACGAAACATCTGAATGGATTTCGGAAAGTTTTTCAGGGTTTCGTGAATGTATCCCAGATACATATAGGCTTCCCCGCTGGTGGGGTGCTCTTCGATATATTCCTGAAATAATTTTGTCGCCTTCTGAAACTGTTTTTGTGAATAGGCTTTTTTTGCATCCTTCATTGTTGCAGACATAGGGATTGCAAAAAAAAGACTTATCATGATTGCCGGAAAAATTCTTAACCGATTGAGCATGAAAAAAATTACCTCCCCCTGACTTCTTTGGGAAGTTCCAACACGCTGAATTTTCGAATTCCTTTTTTTTGGAACCAGCCTTGATTGACTTCCAAGGCATAAATTGCCTTTTCTGAGGCATTGTAAAATTCTTTGATTTGATTCGGCTTCATGTCCAAAATATCCGTCAAACGTCTGTCCTCATTAAAGTAGGCGATTGATAGAGGGATGTATGTATTTTTCATCCAGAACGACAGATAATCCGCTCTGGGGAAAACGAACAGCATTCCTTCATTTTCTTTCAGAGTCTTTCTGTGCATTAGACCGATTCTTCTTTTTGCATCAGTATCCGCAATTTCGACTTGGAGTAAATGCCCATCCACACTGATTTGAAGAATTTCGTTTTTGGTGTTTAGTTGGCCAAAAACAGGAATGATGCAAATAAAAAAAAGCGTTAGTCGTAACATTTAGAAATTTGGCTTTCTTTTCTCTACAAATGCAGAAAGTCCTTCTTTGGTTTCTTTTGTTTCAAACAATTCACCGAATTTTTTCCGTTCCAGCTCAAGTCCGTCTGATAGGGTTTTGTCAAATCCTTCTCTAGTTACTCTTTTCGCGGTTTTTACAGCATTTGGCCCTTTTTTCATTATGGATACTGCAAGAGTGTTGGCAGAAGTCAATAATTCTTCGGGGCTAACTACCTTATTTACGATGCCTGCGTGGTGAGCTTCGTCTGCTGAAATCATGTCGCCAGTGAGAATTAGTTCGTTTGCTTTTCCGATTCCGGCAAGCCTGGAAAGTCGTTGAGTTCCACCAAACCCTGGAATCAAACCCAGAGAAACTTCCGGTAATCCGACTTTTGCATTTGTGCTGGCGAGGCGAATGTCACAGGACAGAGCGAGTTCTAGTCCTCCACCCAGAGCAAAGCCGTTAATTGCAGCAATGGAAATGATGTCCGAGTTTTGGATAGTATCGAAAACTCTCTGCCCGGATTCGGAAAATTGGAAAGCTTCTGAAGAATTATATCCCCTCATTTTCGAAATATCTGCACCGGCTACAAATGCTTTTCCGGCACCAGTAAGGATCATAATGCGAATTGCAGGATCTTTTTCCAAATCCTTGACGCATCCTTCGATTTCCGAAAGGAGTTCATCGTTTAACGCGTTTAGAGCTTCGGGCCTGTTGATTTCAACAGTCGCGATTCCGTCTTTTTTTTCAATTTTCAAAAATTTCATTCTAACCTGCTTGCGTTTTGTAAAAAAACTGTTTCTTATCCAAGAATTTTCAAATTATTCAATTGGGAAACTTATTTTTATTGCAGGACTTCCTTAAATTTTGAAAATTATCTTGTAGGCTTTTTTTGCGCCTGGTGGAATATCTGAGATTTCTTCAAAACGAATTTCAAGTTCCGCCATTTTTTCAGATGCTTTTTCTTTTACGGAATCGGTCACCAGAATTTCCCAGGCTTTTGCAGTATCTTCTCCCAGCTTACTTGCAGCGTTTACTTCACTTCCATATACATCCGCATCACCGATTCTTAAGACCCTTCCAAAACCCAAACCTACGCAAAGGAGAACTTTCTCTTCGTCCGGTTTATCTTTATTGTAATCTTTCAGAATTCTGTGCATAGCGATGGACGCTTGAATTGCCTTGATAACATTTCGGAATATGACTAGAAAGCTATCTCCTTCCACTTTTAATAGTATTCCGTCATGGTCTTCGATAACGGGAATTAGAACTCTCTCGGCTTCAAATATTGTCTGCAAAAAATGGATAATTCCGAACTTTGCTGTATTTCTGGAAAAGCCCGAAAGATCGGTGAAAAGGATTGCCCATTCTTCTCCGAATAAGTCCCAAATCCTTGCATCAATTTGTTCCTTATTTGCGCCTGGCTTCATTCGGTCCTCGATTAATTTTTCCAGTCTGTCTTCGGAAGCTCCGACAAAAATTGATTTGCGGTATGCCATTTTATTCTCCTGTCATTTTTCTGTTTAATACACAAAAAAGATAAGTTTCAAAGAATCATAGTTTTTTATTAGATACCCAAGACAATAAACTTAGCCCAAGTTCCCATAATTAAGATGATTTTGGTGTAAGAAAAAAAAGGGAGAACTCACCTTAACTAGGACACAGCCTAAGATACAATTAGCCTGATCTTCATTTTGCTTTGATTTCTCAAATTCCAACTATCGAAAAATAGTTTTTCTAAAAAAAAATGCTTGAAAACTATACCGTCTGGACGGTATAGTAAATCATGGCTAAATTATTAACTAAAGAAAGGTTATTGAAAACTGCTATGAGAATTCTGCAGGAAGAAGGCTCTGAAAAATTAACTTTGGATTACTTAGCAAAGAAAGCAGGAGTTAGCAAAGGCGGATTATTATATCATTTTCCAAATAAAGAAAAACTTATTCAAGAAATTATTCAGAGGATGTTAGATAGTTTTGAAAATAGGCTATCTTCCGAATTGGAAAGCAATGAAAGTTGGGCATTGAAATATTTCAAGTCAACACTGAAGGATTTAGAAGCAACTGATCTTCAGGGTTCTGGGATTATAGCCGCATTATCAGCTTTTCCTCAATCATTAGAAGTGATTAAAGAAAAATATACTAAGTGGAATTCAGAAATCAAGAAGGGTGAAGTTGACGTGGCAACCGCTTCACTCATAAAATATGCCGCTGATGGTATTTGGTTTTGTGAAGTATTCGGTTTATCCAAACTAAGCAGTAAAGAAAAGAAGGAAATCATGGAGTTGATTAAAAAAATCTTAGGAGAAAAAAATGAAAAATTTGAGAGGTAGAACAGCGGTTGTAATCGGAGCAACAGGAGGACTTGGAAAAGCAATATCCATTTCTCTTGTAAAAAAGGGATGCCAGGTTCTACTCGTCGGTAGAAGTTTTCCTAAATTGAATGAAGTAGTTTTCGAAATTTCTCAAAAAACCGGAATTGAACCTTTTCAAATTCAGGTTAATGATTTTGGAAAATCATCCGATTGGAAAATCGCAGCGGAACAAATTGAAGAAAAATTAGGAGGAGTTGATTTTGTAATCAATGCTAGCGGGATGGATATTCGCAAAAGTTTATTAGAGCAGACGGATTTTGAAATTGATGATCAATTAAATTCGAATTTAAAAAATGCGATTTATCTAACCAGGGCGTTCTTACCGATTTTCATGCGTCAAGGGCAAGGGGAAATTTTACACCTATCCGGATTTCTTGATGGGCGGCTTGCATTTCCCTATTATAGTGTTGATGTTGCCAGTCGCGCTGGCCTTGTCTCTTTTGTAGAATCCATGAATAGAGAAATCGGAAATAAGAAAATTAGAATTGCCACATATTGTCCAACTGTGGCAGATACGGAATCGGAAAGACCTTATCATCCGATCTGGCAGGAGATGGGTCAAAAAATTTTAAGTCCTACAAAGATTGCTGAAAAATGTATAGAGACTCTCGGATCATCAAATACTCTTCGAATTTCAGGCGGATTTCCAAATTACTTTTTTGCTAGATTGAATTCGATTTTTCCCGGTCTGGCTGATTTGATATTAATGAACAGATATTCTAAAATTCTGCAAAAATTTTTGAATAAGGAAAAAAACGATCAGTTGGATACAGCCCAAACGGTTAAAAAATCTCCTTTTTTATATTTGGGTTTGATGCTTATCACTTTATCATTTCTGCTCTATGGGGGGATTGTGATTGTTCCTTTTATTTCTTTGAGCACCGAATTAAAAGCAGGAAGTATCACTGCGCTTGTAATAATGGGTGAGTTAACTTTTTGGGTGGGATTAGTACTCGCTGGGAAAACTGTTTATGAGTCAATGAAATCAAAATTGAAAAGTTATTTTAATTTCTGTAAAAGCTAAGATTTGTATTTAGCTAGCGCTATCGAAAAAAATATTTGACAAGATATTCTTACTGATGCTATATTAATCATTAAAGAAATATGCCTCGTATCTCAGAATTCTTTGGATTGGCAATTTATATGTATTGGAATGACACCAAAAAGCATCACTAACCTCATTTTCATGTACGTTATGCGGGTGATGAGTGGGTATATGAACTAGATGGAAATTTGCTCACCGGATCACAAAATTCAAAAATAGATCGACTTGTCAAAGACTGATGCCACTTAAACCAAAAAAAACTGATTGAAGCTTGGAAAATGGCAATCTGTAAGCATCGATACGTATGGTTTAGATTTGGTTTGGTCTAATCGTTTCGAGGTCCATGTTGATCAAGTCATCGCTTGTAGTATAAAAAAAGGTCAATAATTCCAGCCGCTTGATTTCCGGATTGCAAGGATGATGATCATAATAAACCAAAACAATTACCCACCGATACCACCTCAAAAAAAGTCTTGAACCGGCCTGAAAAAATCTTTTCGGGGTACTCACCCAAATTATCAATGTATTAAATTAGGTGAAATCGGGAAATATTTATGAGAGAAATTAAAACCGTTACAATCGTGGGGGCCAATGGCTCAATGGGATCGGGAAGTGCAGGCGTTATCGCAGCTTTCGGTGAAGCAAAAGTGTATATGCTTGCAAGAACACTCGATAAAGCACAGGAAGGGATTGATAAGGCGATCAAATCCGTTAAGACCGATACGATCAAGCCGCGTCTTATCGCAGGTACTTATGACAATGATCTGGAAAAATGCGTAGCAGAATCAGACTGGGTTTTTGAACTCGTGGCAGAAAGCTATGAAGTAAAAGAGCCGATGAATGCAAGAATTTCAAAAGCCAGAAAACCTGGAACAATTATTTCAACCGTTTCGTCCGGACTTTCCATAGCAAGGCTTGCAAAGGCTTTTGATGAGGATGGGCAAAAACATTATTTTGGAACACATTTTTTCAACCCTCCTTACAAAATGATTTTGTGTGAGCTGGTAAGCCATAAAGGCTCTGATCCGAAAGTTACGAAAGAACTTGGAGCGTATCTTGACTCAAAACTTAGAAGAGCCGTGGTTTATACAAACGATACCCCTGCATTTGCTGGAAACAGAATCGGGTTTCAGTTGATGAATGAGATAGCGCAGTACGCAGAAAAGTATGCGGATAAAGGTGGAATCGCACTCATGGATGAAATCATGGGAGGTTACACCGGCCGCGCAATGGGACCGCTAGCAACTGTGGATTTTGTGGGTCTGGATGTTCACAAAGCGATTGTTGACAATCTCTACCAACAGACAAAAGATTCTGCGCATGATACTTTTAAGCTTCCAGGCTATATTCAGAAGTTGATTGATGCTGGAAATCTCGGAGCAAAAAGTGGGCAGGGACTTTTCAAGAGAACCAAGTCGGCTGACGGCAAAAGGGAAAAGTTCGTATACAATATCCAAACCGGAAATTACGATCCTTATCCAAAATTCGACATTCCTTTTGCAAAAGAAGCAAAAGCGAGAATTGCATCTTCTGACTATACGGGCGCAATGAATGTAATCAAGGAAGCGAAAGGATTCGAAGCGGATCTTTGCAGATATTTCATGGCAAGATACATAAGCTATTCGCTCTCCATTGTTGGCGAGGTTGTTGATACGAAAGAGAATGCCGATGCGGCAATGGGATTTGGATTTAACTGGGTGCCTGCAAGCGCATTCGTAGATTTTTTGGGTGGGGTAAACGAAGCTAAGAAATTCCTGGAAAAGTCTAAAATAGAGATTCCTCCGGTTCTTGCAAAAGCAAAACCAACAGGGCATTTTTATGAGCTTGGAAACAAATTAGACGCAAGAAGTCTTTTTAGAGCGTAACGGAAAAAAGGTTAGAGGAGACAAACAATGAGCGAGAAAGTTTTTATACTGGGTGGAGAACAAACGGATTTTCAGAGGAATTGGACAAAGGAAGGAAAAAATTTCCTTGCGATGATGCGAGAAGTAATGGATGATGCTTTGCAAAAAGTAGGAATCGACTACGCAGAAATCAAAAAACTGAACAAGGACAACCGAATCGGGGTATTTGTTGGAAATTTTGACGCGGAACAATATGCAAACCAGGGACACCTTGGAGCATTTTTGACCGAAGTGAATCCTGCATTTTTCGGAGTGCCGGGTGGACGTTATGAGGCAGCCTGTGCTTCCGGATCTGTTGCGTTAGATGCCGCTCAGACCAAAATCAAAGCAAAAGATTATGATGTTGCGATTGTACTTGGGATCGAAGTAATGAAAACGGTCAATTCTGCTGTCGGTGGTGATTTTCTTGGAACTGCGGCTTTTTACGAAAAAGAAGCAAAGGGAGTTCAGTTTCCGTTTCCAAAGCTGTTTGGGAAACTCGCTGATGTAATCATTGAGCGCTATAAAATCAAAGAAAGCGTTTTTATGGATGCGTTAGCCGAAATCTCAAGAATTAATTATGCGAACGCAAAAAGAAACCCAAAAGCGCAAACCAGAAGCTGGTTCATGAATAAGGAGCACGCGACTCTTCGGGGTGGGGATAACAACATGGCTGTTGGAGGAAGGCTTTGTATTACGGACTGCTCTCAGGTGACTGATGGCGCTGCCGTAGTGGTTCTGGCTTCCAAAAGTTATGCGGAGGGTTATGCGAAGAAAAGAAAAATTAAAACTTCCGCTATCCCTCAGATCAAGGGCTGGGGGCATAGAGTTGCGCCTATGACTTTTGCTGAAAAGGTTAAAGAGTCCGAAGGAAATAAATATATTCTTCCCTGGACACGCGAAACTGTGAAAGACGCATACTCACGCGCAAAACTTTCCGTAAAAGACATCGATGTTTTTGAAACTCATGATTGTTTTACTTCCAGCGAATACGCAGCAATTTCCGCATTTGGAATTGCTGAACCCGGAAAAGAGCATCTTGCAATTGAGGCTGGAACAATCGACTTTAAAGGTAAAAAACCTATCAATGCAACTGGTGGACTCATCGGAGTAGGCCATCCGGTAGGAGCGAGTGGAGTGCGTATGATGCTTGATCTTTACAAACAGGTTACGGGCAATGCTGGCGACTGTCAGGTCGAAGGAGCTAAGAACGGGCTTATGTTAAACATCGGTGGATCAGCAACAACTAATATGGTGTTTGTGGTAGGAAGATAATGATTTACGCATCCCCCGGATTTTGGAACAAGTTTCTTGCAAGGTATCTGATTGCTTTTACATTTTGGGAAGCGTTAGGCATTCCGCTTAGAATTTTGTTTTTTGCGAAACTTTATGGGGATGCGAATTACAAATCTCTTTTCATTCCGGTCGGAGATGTTTACTGGCCGTTTCCTTTTCTGGTAGATCTCGTCCAGGTGTTTTTTATCGGACTGGTATCGGTTTTTGCAAAAAGAGATTTGCCGGAAGGAATTGCTGGTGGGATTTTATTCGGAATTTTTTTTAGTATCGGCGCCTATTTGAGTCTTGCGCTCCTGCTGATAAATTTTTCAACTATCCCCTCGTTTCCGTTAGCGATAACAGCTGTCGTACTGAGCATACAAACGATTATTACAACATCGATTTTTTTTATTGAGTATTCTGAGAAATAGAAAATTGGAAATTTAAATTGGAGAAATTTTATGAGTGAAAGTTTATCAAAAGATATTGTCGGGAAAAAAATGGACAAGTTCGAGTTTGTTGTTGAGAGAGGCAAAGTGAAAGAGTTCTGCCTTGCAATCGGCGAAAAAGACCCTGTTTACTGGGATCTGAATGTCGCAAAAAGCAAAGGCTATTCGGACACACCTGTTCCTCCGACTTTTCAGACGGCAATACAGTTTTGGGGTTATCCGAAAATCTGGGAGGACATGAAATCCATGGGGATTGACCTCGGCAGACTTCTCCACTTAAAAGAAGAATACACCTACTTGAAACCTATGCACCCCGGAAAGGTATGGGCGCAATCCGAAGTAGTAGATGTGAAAACCGGAAAGATGGACATGGTTACATTCAGAACAACGTACCACAACGATAAAGATGAACCAGTGATAGCCGCAGAAATGGCAATCGTGATCAGACCGAAATAAGGAGAATTTATGAAAATCGAATTTGATAAAGTTGAAGTAGGGCAGGAAATTCCGCAGGTAACAATGGGGCCGATTACTCATGCAGATCTGGTGCGTTATGCGGGAGCGAGTGGAGATTTTAACCCTATCCATAACGACAAAGAATTTGCAATCTCTCAAGGTCTGGAAGGAACCATCGCTCATGGAATGCTTGTAATGGCGTATGTTGGACGTTTGTGCACAAATTGGGCAGATCAAAAACAGTTTAAGTATTTCGGCATAAAATTCAAAGCTATGACAAAGCCTGGCCAGTCATTAACTTGTCGTGGAAAAATTAAGCGTAAAAAAGAAGAAAATGGAGAGAAGCTGGTTACAGTCGATGTTGAAGCGGTCGACCAGAATGGAGAAGTTAAAGCAGGTGGGGAGCTTATCGTTTCCTGCTAGAATTTTTCATTGTAAAATTGTAAAAGGTATGACCGGGATGGATGAAATTTTACCGATTTTTCTGCCGGTCTATTTTTCAATATATTTTCTTTCCGCGTTTGTTTGGAGATCGGTTATCGTTTCGCGGCACATAGGTAAAAGTCCGGTCGTTTTCCCTAAAGACGATTCTGCCTACAGTCTGGTGGGATTTTATTTTAAGATTACTACGTTATGTGTATTTGCATATATTGTAGCCTATAGTTTTTTCCCGGAAATGAGCGAAAATATTTATCCGATTCGTTATTTATCTTCATTATACATCCGGATCGCAGGTATTAGTCTTTTGATTTCTTCGTTTATTTGGATTTTAATCGCGCAATACGATATGCAAAATTCCTGGAGAATCGGAATTGATTTGAACCAAAAGACCGAACTCATCCAATCGGGTTTGTTTTCAGTATCCAGAAATCCGATTTTCCTTGGTATGATTTTGAATCTTTTGGGATTATTTTTTCTGACTCCAAATCTGTTTACTTTGATTTTTCTTATACTTGGGTTCGTATTGATTCAAATTCAGATCAGGTTGGAGGAGGATTATCTTCTGAAAGCTCATCCGCAAGCATACCCAAATTACAAGAAAAAAGTCCGCCGATTTCTTTGAACTCTATTAAGAACGTGTCCTAAAAACAACTTTTGAAAATGGTTTAGGCCACTCCTCACCCAGCCAATGTGCGCATAGGCCGGGTGAGGTCTTAGAGCTAGTTTTAGGACATGCTCTAAAAGTAACAAAACTGTAAACGAAAAGCTATTTTATTGATACAATCATCTGAAAGAAGAGTTTGGAATAGTTGCAATTAGTCAAATATTGGAATCAGAGAAAGAGAAATCATGCGATAAGGGGTTAAAAGAAATTTTTAAAGGGTTACAAGAATTTTCCGGATATAAAACATTCAAGGATGACGTAACCTGTATTTTGGTTGGATAGGAGCCATAATAGTTAGAAGGCATATACAAGAATACTTTTTGAAGAGCATGAATGAAAAAGGATTCATTGCAGATTTTTTTATACCTCGGAGGAATGGGTGAGGGACACGCCCCTCTTTTTCTTGCCGAACCCGAGTTAAAGTAATTGACAATGAAATTTTTTATTTGAAATTCTCATTTTATCCGGTATTATGATTCTAAAATAGATTCGCAATACTTTTTGGTATGGCTGGCGATTAAAAAGGTAAGAAAAAGGCTAGCGGAAATGATAAATATCATATCGGTGGAGCAGAACAAACTTGATTTAAGTCAAAGACATTTTCAGAATATCCGTTAAATATTAAATTAATTTTGACGCTACTGTTCATGTTATGCAATAGTTTAGGCAACACTAGAAAATGACAATTTTATTGGATTTTGATACCTCATTTTTCCAAAAAAGTATTTTTACAATAACGTTAATTATAGACAACAGGAGATAAACGATGTTGAAAAGAATTTTATATCTGAATATGGTATTTAGTTTTTTACTATCCAGCCAAATCATAGCGCAACCAAATAACGACAAAAAGGGGAAAGACCAGGTAAACACGGATACTTCTAGCAATGTCGAAAAAAAGGAAGCTGCACCTGCTCCTAAAAATGAATTTTCTGTAACCCAGGTAATGACAAACGACGTCAACTTCCGAGGAACCAGTATATTCGGTGAAAAATTAGCCAGAAGGAATCTTCAGCCTTATGAGTCATTTAGTAATGCGTGGGCAGTTTCGTCTAACGTAGCTTTTTTCTTGCCCGAAACTGGTTTTAAACTATTCTTTACATCAAACAATCCGGTTGAAAATCGAGGAAACCGCGACACTGATTTCAGATACCAGACAAGTCCCGGAGGAACAGACCAAACGAGCACAGTCACCAGAGACGTAGGCAATTTTATCAATACCCAAAATCCCGCGAGTATCACGTATGACCCAAATGCAACAAAAATGAGAAGAGAACAAAACGGTTTGCGAGACACATTCATTGGTCAATTGTACTATGACTGGGAAACCAAAGCCGGGGGATTTAGAACCGGTATGTTTTATTTGAATAACCAAAACTACCCTACACGATTTAATCTGGGAGAATTTGTTTTGGGCTGGAGATTGCCTTTTTTGACCTTTTTGAATCCAGCGCTTACTACATACTATAGATTCACTTCAGAAGTTTCCGGAGCAAATAATGCAAATATTCATCTTCGTTTGACAATGAACCATGAATTTTTTAAAGAAGAATTCTTTAGGTTCACTCCAAGTGTAGAAGTAGGGTATCAAGGAGCAAACAATGCGACAGATAAACGAGTCGGTTTTACAGATGTAACAACTCGTTTGCAATTTAATTTTGGCCATCTATTGGTTGCTTTTACTGACGTCTACAGACCAAATACCTACATGTATGACAATGACAGAAACTTCACCAAAACCGGAAAATACTCCGACATCAATCCTGCCGATGGAAAGACGGTTGACCCGTCAAAATCTGCCGGTTTGATCAACAACCTGGTAGTTGATCAAATTTCAAAAATCAATACAATTGACGTTGGTAAAATGGCGATAACTCAAAGCTATCAAGAACAGAAGATTGTGAAAAATATTTATATTGTTCAGGTTGGATATAGCGCTAAATTCTAAACTAATCGTCGGACAAAATCAAACTCATCGGTTATAATAAAATGGCCGATGAGTCTTCTGATTAAAATCTGGAACCTGCATCCAAGATTGCTTCTTTTACTTCTTCGTACAACTCTGGGGGAATGGCGATTCCCTTCTGAGTAGGTTTATATTCCCCCTCTTTATCCGTGTACCAGACTCGGAGATTCAAATAACTTTTCCCTTTATATTCGCTGATTTCTACACGAATAATCTCGCCTTTCCCTTTGTCGATATCACGAATGATTCCCATTTCAGCCATTTTAGTATGTCTCCACAAACAATTGATTTTTTTCTTTCAACTTTTCTTCGAAATTTTTCAAATCGCCGGCGTCGCCATGGATTTTTTGAATCTCTTCTATGACACTACTTTCCATTCCTTTCGGCCCGCCACAAATATAAAATCGTCCGCCGTTTTCCAGCGATGCTTTTATTGAAGAACCCAATCCTCTGATCAGATGGCCGATATACATCCTTTTTCCATCGTAAGGATTTTTTTCTTCACGACTTATTGCGGTTAGAAATTTGAAATTAGAATATTTTTTTTCAAGTGATTCAAATTCACTTCTGAAAACAATTTCATCCGAGTAGGGAGCACCGTACAATAGAGTTAGCTTTCCGGTAAATTCAATTAATTTATGCTCCAGTAATTCGCGGATCATCCCGTAAAAAGGCGCAATACCGGTTCCGGTTGCGCAAAAATAAATATCTCCCGAAAATGCTGATGATGGCAAAAGGAATGACTTTCCCGATGGGCCAGTTAACATAACCACGTCCCCCGTCTTTGTTGAACACAAATAGTTAGAACAAACCCCTTCATGAGTGACGTTTCCCTCTTCATCATAGGAGTTATCACGTTTTACAACAAGCTCTATCGTATTTTCTTTTTGATCGACGGCGTAAGTGGGCGATGCAATCGAATATAGTCTGACCGTATAACCGGTATTTTCTGCACCCTTGGCAACTTTCTCAGGGTCCTCTCCTGGAGGGATTACCCCTGCGCTTTGGCCAATAACATACGGAAACTCAGAATGGTCTAAGGATAATATGATTTTGTGAATAGAAGTGATTCCTTCTTTTTTTGATCTTTTGCCCTTTCCAGGATCGGGAGTCAGTTGGATATTTTCAATTACTGTAGCTTTGTATGGATTGGATTTTTTAAAAAGGTTGATTTTGGGTTCTCTGGTTTGTTTCATAGAATTTCAATAATGAGTTATAACCTTTTTTCCGGTAAAGTAAAAAAATTAATTTTGAATGATTAAGGAAAATGAATATAAATTTCCCTAAATATATTTTTTTAATCATTATAATATTTTTCAGTAATTTTCAGATAGCTTCATCGCCTAACCTATCACCAATTCAGAAAAAAGAATCGCCCTCACAGATTGTTAAAAAAGATGAAGCCATTCACTATAAAGGGCTAAAATTACAATTTCCTTTTGAATCTATTGTCTTCTCTGTTCATACACAACGGCCTTATTTAAAAATTTATCCGATTAAGAACGAACTTTTTTTTCTAACAGTCAGGGAATATAACGGAAATCCATCTTTTGATAATCCAAACCTAACTAATCTGGAAAACTCATTTTTGCCAAATGCGATTTTTCATCCGTCAACAGAGTACAATTTCGTGAAAAGTTTTCGTATAAAAAAATGGTCTGCCGAGTTAGTCAAAAATGGAAATGAACTCAACGCAATTGTTTATCTCGTCAAAAGAGAAAATGAATTTTATACAATTTGGGTTGTATACAAAAAATACATCCCGACACTGGATTCAGTTTTTCAAAAGGTCGATTTTTTCACTCATTAAAGATAACCGTGAAAACTGGAAAATAGACTGATTCATTTTTCAATCAAAAATTTTTCAGGCAAGGCTTAAATCCGCAAAAATTCTTAATCAAGCCTTTTGGAATCATTTGATCAATTGCCATTCACCGGAAGATAATTTTTCATCCAGGCAGTTTTTACAAACGTTGATCTGCAATGTTTTAGGTTTTCTCTGCCATACCGGCGTTACCTTTTTATTTTTAGGCCAGGAACACTTACCCGTCTTTATTGCACATTCCGCAACCATTTCAATTCCCATCGGATCAACTTGAATCATATTCTTTCTCCTGAATTGAATCTTGAATAATTTTATAATTGACCAATTAATTTTTAGGTTGTTCTTCCTTTTCTTTTTCCTTCCAGATAATTCTGGTATTCGATAGTTCTTTTTGCAATTCCTTGTACCCTTTTTCAGTCATATTCGTTTTTTCAAGGGAAATCAAATTCAGATTTTTCAACTCTTTGAGATGCTCAACGGCTTTATCGGTTATACTTGAATAATTTAGGTCGATTTCTTTCAGGTTTTTCAATTCTTTCAAAAGAAAAAGTTTTTCTTCCTGGATTTTTTTACTGCTGAGATATAGCTTTTTGACACTCTTCAATTCATCGATAGAAAAATTGACTTTCAGCGAATCCAAAAATGCTTTCGCATCATCAAGTTTTTTTGTCTGACATGTATTGCAAAGGACTGTAACATTCGGAAGATTTTTCTGTATCTCCCCCAATCCTTGCTCCGAGATATTCGTGTTGATCAAGTCAAGGTGCTCCAGTTTTTGCAAGTCTTTGAGTGAGTTCGCGACTGAATCTCCGACCGGGGTGTTCATTAGTTTCAGGTATTTCAGATTCGGGATTTCTTTTAGAAACAGAATTCCATTATCGGTTATTTTTGAAGACTCAATTATCAGCCGTTCAAGATTTTTCAACTCCTTCAATAACGCTAGCCCTTCGTCAGAAATCTCCGTTGCTCTGGAAAGTTCAATCGTTCGCAGATTGACCAAAACATTTAATGAATATTTTTTTCCGATTGAGTCAAGGTAGTTTTTTGTATCATTAATATCTTTCTTCTCTGCGCAATTGCTATATAGTGTAATTAAAAAAAACATTACAGTAAAAAATATTTTTCTCATTTTGAATGGCTCCTTTTACTCAAAAAGTATTAATTCTTTCGAATAGAAAATCATGCAATAAAAAAAGTCAGAGTAGGTTCAGAATGAATTTCAAAGCTTTAAATACTCATTGAACTTTTCCAATTCTATTTTTCTTCTCTTTTCTCTCTCTTCTTCGGTCTCTTTCGTCGGCCTGCGAGGCTTTACTTGCGGGCCTTCGTCCTGTTTTACTTTTTGCTGTACTTGTTCAGAACTATTTTGAGGAGTTGTTTCAGTTTTTTTCGTCTTAATGCTTGAATCATTATCTTTGATTGTGAAGCTAAACGGTTTAGTATATTCTCGTTTACCGTCTATTCTAACGCGCCAGTAATATACTTTTCCCGATTGAAATTTATTAAATTTAAATGAGTTCTCTTTCGTAATTATATCAATGATATTATTGCTAAAATTCGAGTATTCACTTATTTGAAGTTGCGTATCTTTCGATTCCGATGTCTTCCATTCCAGAAGAATTTCTTTTGATGACATAAACTCAAAGGCCTTTTTATTTGCGGGCCTAATCAAAAAAAGCCCGTAATCAGAAGGTTTAATTTGTTCTAATGTTGTCGCTGAATCAATTTGCTCATCAGGCTGATTTGAGACGGCTTTCGAGGAATCCCTTTTTTGCGTTTCAGGAATGGTAAAACTGAATACTTTCGAAAAATCCCCACCCTTCTCAAGATTTTTTACTCTCCAGTAATACACTCCTTCATTTAGTGCGTTTTTGTAATGCAAGGTAGATTGACTGATTTTTGAATCAAACACTAAATTCTTGAAATCTGGCAATTGACTGATTTGCATCTGAAATTCCTTTGAATCCAATGCTTCCCATTCAAATACTATGCTTTCCGGCCTCGGGGCAAACTTAGATTCATTTTCAGGTTTATGCAAAATGACCGGTGAGACTTGTTTATTTTTTAGAACGACAAATTGGAATACGGAACTATTTCTTACGGGGATATCAGAAAGCTCCGATTTTGATACAACCTTCCAATAATAAGTTCCCTCGCCCAAGTTCGAAATAGTCATGCTACTGGAAATGGTTTCGTGAGATTCGGTTTTTTCTTTAAAATCAGGACTGCGTGAAATAGAAAGTGAATAGCCTGAGGATAAATATCTCTTATTCCAGTGAAAATCAATCGAAGGAAGATTTTCCCTGTAAATAAAATTTTCTTTATTTCTCGGTGAAAACACTTTTATAGCCGAGTCTGTAACTACGATCAATTTTCTCGTTTCGCTATGTTCGTCCTTCCCGCTTACTTTTGAACTAATTCTCCAGTAATAGGTTCCCTCCGGAATGGAAAGCTTAAGTTTATCGCCTAACGCACGCGGCCGCATAAAAATACTGCTGAAAGTTGAATTTCTGGAAATCTCCAGGAATAGGTCACCTTTTTCGGAACCGCTCCAGGAAAAATCCACATCTGCGGTCTCACCAGACTCAATTATTCGAATTTTGTCCGGCGGATAATTTAAAGACAGAAAAACTTTTTTGGATTTTATCTCACCTTGATTGAGATTTGCTGCCATGCCTTCATCAATTTTCTGGGAGTTATTACCCGCGGTCACTGTGGCTTTTCCCTTTTCTACAAACACATCCAGATCTTCTTTCGTTTTTTTCAGATTGACGTCGCTTTTGCCGATCTCTACCTTTTGTTCTCCGGATTGAATAACAATATTAGAGCTGAAAAAACTTTTGTCCGCAGACTTTTTAACTTTGATGGATCCTTCTTTAAAGTTGATAACAGGATTGAATCCGGAATAATCCAGGAATATCATAGTATTTTCATCGATATGAATTTCCGTGCCATCAGCCAATCTTATGATTGCATCTGCCAAAGCCTCAGTTTTGATCGAATCTTTATTGGATATTGGACTATTGAGATCTAATGTACTCCATATAATCCTATTATCAAATTTTCTTTGGACAGAATTCTTTTTGAAAATAATATTTCCGATCGCTTTTCTCGCTCCGAAATTTTCTTTTCGTCTGTAATCGAAAGTGAATAAAAGAGAAAAAATTACTGCATTGAAAACAAGTATGGCAGGGATTCGATTTTCTTTAGAGAATAAAAGATTTCCGATGATATTGATTTTTACAAACTCTAAAGAATTTGTTAGGATTTTTTTTAGAATCAGATCCATTTTCAAGAATCACTATTTTTTTTAGAACTAGCTTTAAAATCAATACCCACTAATTCTCTCAACTCTTTGATTGATTTAGGAGCCTTTGGATCATTTGCCCTACCTAAAATCGCATATACTATAACAGGCTCCGATTTGCCTTTCACAGTTATGGGCTGAAGTTTTTCGGTTTTGAAATATTTTGCATACGGCCCAAGCGTTGACTCCGAAACCAGAATATCCGTTCCAACCGTTTTATTCAATGACTCAAGTCTAGCGGCAATGTTTACTGCATCCCCAATAACTGTAAAGTCAAGCTTCTCATCAGATCCAATCTGCCCGACAACGACTGGACCTGTATTGATACCAACTCCTATTTTGATCACCGGTTTTTTGGAACTTCCCCGTCCCCTGTTGTATTTGAGCAAAGCCTCTCTCATAAGTAGAGCGCATTCTATCGCATTTCTTGCATCGTCATCATGCGACTTAGTTGTGCCCCAGGCGGCCATGATCGCATCACCGATAAATTTATCCACGTTTCCGCCTTTTTGTTTTACACATGCAACCATTTCATGAAGATAAGAATTCAAAAACTCTACAACTTCTTCGGGAGGAAGTTTTTCAGACAAGGAAGTAAACCCCCGAATATCAGAGAAGAAAACAGTGCACGTCTTTCTTTCACCCCCTAGATTTAATTCGCCTTTCGAAGCAAGCTCTGCGATTTCTTTATTGACGAACTTTCCGAAAGAGGTTTTTAGATTCTCTCTTTCGATAAGGCCGCTGACCATTGATAAGAATGAATTTGTTAAAATTCCGATCTCATCACGAGTTGTCGGCTGAATGTTAATTGCGTATTGCCCTCTCTCTATTTGCTTTGAGGCGCCTACAAGTTTTAGAATAGGAAGGGTCAGGGATTTTGAAAATAAATATACAATTAGAATAGCAATGTTTACAACAACTACCATTAGATAGAAATTTCTGCGTTGAATATTATATACTTCTTCGAATGCCTTTTTCTCCGATACGGTAGAAATTATCCCGGCACTAATAGCAGAAAGCTTTTTATAAGAACCGATAAAGGATTCCCCATTCTTATCTTTATATTTAGTAAGCCCGGAATCTACGGAACTTTCCTTCATCGCCTTTACAATAGGAACATCTGAAAATTTCAGCCCTTGCTTCACCAGTTGAGAATCTGGGTGAGCAATTAATTTTCCGTCAGAGTTTACAAGGTATGTAACTGTGATCCCTGAAGACTGAAATGCGCCTAAGAATTTTTCCAGCTTCACATAGCATACGATGATTGATTTGTCCCCGGAAGAATAGGGAAATGAAATTCCAACAATCGGGTAATTAAAACCCGTACTCACATTCTGAACTTTCGTTATTCCGTTGGCGGATTGCCTGAAAAATTTTGCCTGATCATTCGTAATTTTGTCTATAGTCTCGCGAGAGATTTCCCGTTCAGTGAGAAAAGCCGGATTGAAAAATTTTCTTCGGGGAATCAAAGAATTTTCGGAAACGGAATACGATCCTACAAAAATCAGATTTTTATCGCTTTCGAATAACGATCGCACCAAGACACCTTCGACTCCGGGAGATTGTTCCAAGGTGGTTGCAACAACTTTTGAAAGACTGGCCAATGATTGAATTTCCGATGAAATCTTCTGCCCAATTACGTCGGTCAGATTGATATTATTTTCCTGGATTCGGACTTCGCTATCCGACTTGAAAAAGAATGTCGCAAGCGCAATCATCAATGATAAGGAAATTACGATAAGCCCGGAAATAATTGTTATCAATTTGTATCGAATAGTCCATTTGGATGGATGAAACTCTGTTTTGGGAGATTCCTTTACCGAAGGTGATCGAGATAAAGTTTCTTTAACGAATGTATCTGTCGAAACCTCTGAAGAGGAATCTTTTCCTTTTGCTTTAAGAACTTTCTTTTTCTTTGAGAGTTTCACTGATATTCCCTTCGAGGTAATTTATGTCAGTTATTTCAACTATAAATATTTTCGATAAATTCATGGTCTTACGGTAACAAGTAATTGTAAAGTATAAATAGAATTTTTACTGAAATTCAATTGTATGCTTTGAGTTATTATCAACTATTCGGCCAATAATATGAGCCTTTTCACCGGACGATTCCAGAATGTTGATACAATTTTCGGCATTTTCTTCTCCAACGACTACAATAAAACCAATTCCCATATTCAGGGTTGAAAAAATTTCTTTGTCGGTCATAGAAGAGTCTTTCTGGATTTTTAAAAAAATTTCGTTTTCCGGCAATAAATCCTTCTTTATTGATGCGCCTAGCCCTTTTGGAAGCACTCTAGGAATATTCTCATGAAATCCTCCACCGGTTATGTGAACCATTCCTTTCACTTTCATTTTTTGGATCAGGTTGATAACGGAGTTCACATAAATTTTCGTCGGAGTCATTAAATAATCTTTTATGAAACTCAGATCTGCTTTGCTTTTTGGCAGCTTTCCATTTTTCAAATATAGCCTGCGCAATAAAGAAAAACCATTGCTGTGGGGGCCGCTTGACTCAAGCCCGATGATTATGTCTCCATTTGAAATGTTTTTGCCGTCAATAATATCATTTTTTTCTACAACTCCTACGGCAAACCCGCCAAGGTCATATTCATCTTCGCCCATGGTTCCGGGATGTTCTGCTGTTTCTCCTCCAACTAATGACGCTCCCGCCAGCTTACACCCCTCGGAAATTCCCCCAACAATATGATTCATTTTTTTTAGGTTCAGCTTCCCGCAAGAAATATAATCCAGAAAAAAAAGAGGCTTTCCCCCACTCACTAGAAGGTCATTCACGCACATTGCAACCAGGTCTATGCCTATTGTATCATGTTTATTTAGAAGCCTGGCAATTTCAATTTTTGTCCCGACTCCATCGGTCCCTGATAGCAGTATGGGATTCTTATAATCTTTCAGAAACGAAACGTCATAGGCTGCGGAGAATCCGCCAAGCCCGCCCAAAACATTCTTATCGTGGGTGGAATGAACTTTTGATTTGATCTGAGATACGAACTTTTGGCCTGCAACCGTATCCACCCCGGAATTTTTGTAAGTGATTCTTTTTTTTGTCTTCTTCATATAAAATTGTCTTTTATCCGAATCACATAAAAAAAACCGGTCATAGTTTAGTCGAATACAAATATTTTAAGAACGTGTCCTAAAACCAACTTTTGTAGATGTTTGAGGACATGCTCTGAATAAAAAAGTTTACTTTTTATTGAAAGAATTTTCCAATTCGATATTGAAATACAATAAATAGCGATGAAACTTCAAATAAAAAAAATATCGGGCTTTCTTGTTTTTCTTCTCTACTTTTTCTATATTTTCCCGAGTTATCCTGATTCGAACTCTAATTCAAAATATAATCTTTTTGCTTTTGGCGGCATTTTCGTAAATTCAGACTTGGCTCCAATATCCTTCAACCTGGATTTCAAATATAAACCATCTTATCTTTGGGCATTTGGAGTAAACAGAAAGTTGAACAAAAAATTTTCCATTTTCGAATTTGAACTGGAAACATTGCTTGGCAGGCATACCGGTTATATGAACCACTGGGAAGGGGTTGTGCTCGGAATTGCCAGAATCAACAATGTATTCAATTTGCCTGTAAGCGTTGCAATCGGAGAAGGGCAATCCATTGGATCCCAAAATCCAAAAATGGAAAATCTAAGAAAGGGTTATGATCGCGGGAAATTTAATCTCGATGATATTGAATCAAAACCTTGGTTGAATTATCTCATGTTTGAAGTTGACTATAAATTCCAAAACGTTGAACAAGAACCAAGACTATTCGTTAGGATACACCACAGATCCGGAATCTACGGTGTTTACTGCTCTCCCCATCCTCCCTGTGGTTCCAATTACATTGTTTACGGTTTTAAATTTTCTCTTTAGTTTGCGACTCAGATCATTTCAATCGATGCCTGTATTCAAGAATCTTTGCAATTCCCTCCTCGATAATGACTTGAGGATGATAGCCGAATTCGGTAATAGCTTTTCTGGATGAAATTTCTTGTGAACCCAGTAATGGGCTGAAATCCAAAAAATTTTTTGTTTTGGAAATATTCGATTTATGCAAGAACATATTGAATATTCCGAAAATTTTGAGTAAAATGGGGCCAACAGGAATTTTTAGCACGAATTTTATTTCACAAAGATTCATTATCGCCTTCACCAGGTCACGATAAATTATTTTCTGCGGGTTGACCAAATTAAAAATTGTATTTATTTTTCTCGGCTTTTGCAACTCAAGAAGAATAAATTCAAGAAGGTCATCAATATAAATAAAATTCTTCGTGTCTCTGCCTGAGTTCGGAAAAGGGACTATCCTGCGATTCGCAAGACTTATCAATTTATTTACAAAACTTTTATTATCTGGTCCATAAACAGACCCAATTCGAAAAATCGTGCATGGAATTTTTTTGCCCTCAAGAAGAATTTTTTCTGCGGAAATTTTAGACCGAGCATAATCCGAAACTCCGAGTAAGGCAGATTCTTCGTCAATTTCACAATTTTGCTTTCCATAGACGGAAACAGAACTAGCAAATACGAATTTTTTGACTTTTTTCACTTCACCAAAATCGAGAAGCAGTTTTGTAAAATGCAAATTACCTTGGTCGTATTCATCTGATGAAATATTCTTCCCGGCAACCAATCCTCCCAGATGGATAATCGTATCTACTTTTCCGATTTCGGGAATGGATTGTGCCGTAAGGAAATCACATGACACAAAGTGAAAATTCTTATGTCCTGAAATCTCTTTCGAAAAACTTTCGATCCTGCGGCCGAGCGCGTATATTTTGTAATTACCGATTAATTTTGGCAATAGCGCCCGTCCGATGCTCCCGCTTCCTCCCGTAATTAATACCGATCTAGAAGGCGAGGAAATTCTTGACTTTTGAGTGATTTTTTTTAGCATAGAATCAGAATCTTGAAACAGGACTACCCTCAATGATGAATTCTCGTTTTTTCACAATCTCAGCAATGATTTTTATCGCCGCAATAAGCAGAATATTGCCGCACCCTCCAAATTTTTCCCCAATTTTGGGAGTTTCCCTTTTTGCCGGAGCAGTGCTTTCCAGAAAATCCGAAGCACTCCTCGTTCCTGTCGCAGCAATGCTGATTAGTGACCTGGTCATCGGTTTTCATTCCCTGATGTACATTGTTTATCCATGCATTATACTAATGGTATTTATGGGTTCTTTCATCAAGGAAAAACTCAGCGCTCTAAAAATCCTTGGAGCAAGCCTGACAGGCTCAATAGTATTTTTTGTAGTCACGAACTTTTTCGTATTTTTGACCTCTGGAATGTATTCTCAGAATTTCAGTGGGCTCGTTCAAGCCTATACCCTTGCAATTCCATTTTTCCAAAATAGCGTTCTGGGCGATCTCTTCTTCTCATCAATTCTCTTTGGAACATTGCATATTTTAGAATCCAAAGGATGGATCCTGCAAAAAGAAAGTGCGTAATCCAAAAGACAAAAAACTGAAACCTGCAAGTTTTTTATTTTTAAATTTTGCAATTTTCTTTCAGTTGCTTGCTTTTTCTTTGCCTGCGGAATCTGCAAGCGATGAAATGAACCTCCATGATTTCATGGAAGATTATACGGAAATTGCAGAAAAAAAAGCCAAAAAAGGCGAATTAAAATACCTGGAGCGAGTGTACAAAGAAATTCCAAACCTCGCTCTTCCGGAATCCAAAGAAAAATGGAAAGAGATTACTTCAAAAGCCCTGGAGGCCAAAGACTTCAAAGCTTTTAAAAAATCTTGCAAAACCTGCCACAAAGAATTCAAGAAGGCATACAAAAAAACATATCGAAAGAGACTCGTAACAATTCCGGCAGATCTGATTCAGCTATTTAAAGAAATTCAATAGAGGATTCTGGAAGACATTCCGACAAAAAGCTTGTAGTTTTTCACGGCGACCAAAAGATTTTCTTTATGGCTACTGCGATCTGTCTGGAAAAAATTTTCTGGGAACACGATACGGGTTATTCCCATCCGGAAAACTCAAATCGGCTAACATCAATCAAAGAAAAACTAGAAAAATTAAATTTTTTCAAAAAGCTGATTATCCCATCCGTCAGGCCTGCTACACTGGAGGATATTTCTTCGATTCACGGAATCCCTTACATTAAAAAAGTCGAAAAAACCGATGGGACGAATGGTTATTTTGACCTGGACACTCCCTACTCAGCTATGTCGCATAACGCAGCGAAGGTAGCGGTGGGATCAGGTCTAACTCTAACGGATTTAATTCTCAAGAATGAAATTCAAAATGGAATGGCAATCGTCCGGCCACCAGGACACCATGCGGAAAAAGATAACGCAATGGGGTTTTGCTTATTTAATAATATCGCAATTACGGCAAAATATATTCAGAAGCTTGGCAAAAAAAAGATACTGATTCTCGACTGGGACGTCCACCACGGAAATGGAACTGAACATGCTTTTTATGAAGATGATAGCGTGTATTTTATTTCTCTTCATCAGTACCCGTTTTACCCGGGGTCAGGGGACGAGAACAGCCGAGGAAAAGGGAAGGGACTGGGCTATAACCTGAACATTCCACTGCAAGCAGGCAGCACCGACTCGGATTATTTAGCCGCATTTGACAAAATCATTGAAAAAGAAATCGATAATTTTTCACCAGACTTCATTTTAATATCAGCAGGATTTGATGCTCACAAAAACGACCCACTTGGAGGAATGGAACTTACAACGAAGGCTTTTGAAAAATTTTCCATTTTCATGAAAAACAAAGCTATAGAACATTGCGAAGGCAGACTAATTTCATTTTTAGAAGGAGGCTACAATCTATCTGCTTTAGCAGACTGTGTCGAAGCGCATATCGCGGTTTTGGCAGGATAATGCTAAAATGCAGTCCGTATGAAGCCGATAATATTTCTAATGAGAAACAATAGCAATGATTCTATCGAAGCCGTATATCTCCGGCTGAAAGCATACCTAAACAAACTGGAAGGAATTATATCCGAAATCCTAGATGAACTAGAATGTAACCGAAAAGAAAGAAATGATTGGTTTGAATGGCACGAAGACTGGAAAAATGCCTGGCTTTGCGATTCTGATAAAAAAAATCCGCTGAGCGATGAATTCGAAAACCTGAGGTTTATCACTTCCATAAGAAGAAGAAATTCTATCTATGGCCTCAAAAAAGAAATCACAGAATTGAAAAATGAGCTGGAATTGATCCGAGAAGACCGCGAAAAGTTATTATCATTTCTGAATAATTCCGTTTTTCAGAACTAACGCATCACTTCCATCATAGTAATATTTTTTTCTTCTGTAAATAATTTGAAAACCACTTTTCTCGTAAAGCTTCAAAGCTGGAATATTTTCCGAGCTGACTTCTAGAAGTATTTCCTTGTTCAGGCTCTTTAATTCATGAATCATTTTTTCGGCATAGCCTTTTTTTTGTTCAGAAGGCAGAACCCCCACCCTTAGAATTTCGACTTCGTAGATATTTTCTAGATACAATAGATAACCTGCTGCTGATTCGGTCTGTAAAGCGATTCCTTTATGATTTTTAAGATGAGATTGAATTTGTTCATTAGACCAGTAAGAATCCGGAAAGCAGATTTTTTCCAGTTCATGGATTTCTTTTGAGTCCCCGAATTCTAATTTTTTTATCAACATTTCGTGTTTATGCCGAAAAAGAGATCAATTTGTCCTTTTACAAATAATTTTTTATTTTCTTTTTTATAAATTTTCTTACCTTGTAATGTATGACAAATTTCTTAAACAGAAAAACTACAATGCCCAGTCTCAGAATATCAGCTCAATTACTATTGATTTCTTTTTTATTGATTCCGCTATGGAGTTGCGATAAACTTACAGAATGGGGCAAAAAAAATGCCAGGAGCAAATTGCTAGCTCCGGATCCGGATACCAAAGACATTGAAAAATGGAAAGAAATGTTCCAGATGGAAGAAGCCGAAGTCCGGGAACTTGAATCGAAAATCCGGAAAATGGTGCAAAAATCCAGTCAAGCCGGTGGGCTTTCCTGGAAAATTGCTCGCGCATATATGAAAGTTGCGAACTACGAACTTGGGAGCAGATACTATACTCAAGCTCTGAAAGAAAATAATGACGAGAAAGTTGAAGTAATCGGCGCGGAAGTTCATTTTTTTGAGAGTGCTATTCCCTATTTCGAAAAAGCGAATCTTTACAGAAAAGCGGATGAAGACCTTCTGTTTGAAACAGGCCTTGCTTATGCAAATGCGTCACGCGACAGAGGCTGGGACAGGGAAAGGAGGCAGATTGCGTTAAGCATTTTTAAAAATCTTACAAGACTAAACCTTGAAGACACTAGATACCCCTACCAAATCGCTTTAATCTATTTTGATTCTTCCATGAATGACGGAAAAATCGAAGGGATTGACCCGGAAGGCTACAATGATCAGAATAGAGCTCTTAGAATTCTGGATGACATATTAAAAAAAGAGCCTAGATCCGTTCCCGTAAAATTTGCGAAGGCAAATTTTCTTTACCGTCTTGGACGAGCAAAAGAATCAGAATCCGAGTATGCTTCAATCAAAAATTTATTGGAAGACCTAAAGAAAAAAGGAATTATCACAGAGGATTTGAACCAGAATCAGTCCTACAAAAATGTGCTGAAAAATTTGGAGAAAATTCAAAATTCCGAGAATGGCCGTTAAGCTTTCCGATTCTCTGATTTTCTTACTTTCAATTTCGCAAATTGCAAATTTTGCAAGAAAGGCAAAAATTGTTGAAGCTTCCAAGAGTGCCGAAGAATTGCTAGAAAGAATCATCAGGCTAATTCCAAAGCCGGAGCTTTTGAAATACCACATGACGTCCGAAAAGGCTAGAGAGTTAGTAGAAAAATTTTCCATCTCCTATATCCATTATTATGATAATGACTATCCCAAACTACTGAAAGAAATTCCCGATCCGCCACTTCTTCTTTTTTTCAAAGGAAACAGAAAGCTTTTTTCTTTCGAAAAGATTTCCGTTGTCGGAACAAGAAAACCTTCACGGCTGTCACGATTCGCAACTAGCAAAATTCCCGAATTGTTGTCGAAACGGAAAAATGTCGCAATCGTGTCGGGCATGGCTTTAGGAATTGACAGGGAAGTTATGCTTTCCTCCATCACACAAAATATCCCGACCATAGGAGTTTTGGGAACTGGAATCAATATTGAATATCCTTTCGCAAATCAAGACCTTTATGAAAAAATGAATAAATCAGAGAATGCTTTGATTATTTCGGAAATGAGGCCTGACGAGAAATATGGAAAATGGTCTTTTCCGAAGCGGAACAGGATAATAACCGGATTATCTAAACTACTAGTGGTCATGGAAGCGCCCAAAAAAAGTGGGGCGATTTCCTCGGCGCATCACGCGTTAGCGCAATTCCGTGAGATATTGGTTTTCGACCATGAAAGCTTGTTTTGTAACGATGGAGGGCGCAAACTTTTGGGAGATGGGGCTAAACTGCTTACGTTAGACGAAATCGTTGATAAAAAAAATTCGATCACCCATATATCTGAATTTTTCTCCGGCTCATTTCAAGAAACGCCGAGAATGTTATCAAAACTCAGCATGCTAGAGCGAGAGGGGTTACTCAAAGATATGGGTGGTGGATATTACCTGAACCTCCGGTAAAAATTAAGCTGCGGGATTTTCAAGAATGATCGCAATTCCTTGGCCCCCTCCGATGCAAAGAGAGGCTACTCCATATTTTACTTTTCTGCGTTTCATTTCATAGGCCAGAGTCAATGTCACCCTATTTCCACTTGCGCCTAACGGATGGCCGAAAGCTATTGCACCCCCGTTTACGTTGGTCTTATTCGGATCAAGCTTCAATTCCTTCTGTACTGCGAGGTATTGCGCTGCAAAGGCTTCGTTGACTTCGATTAATCCCATATCCGCAAGAGTCAGGCCAGCGGATTTCAATGCATTTGGAATCGCCAAAGCCGGACCGATTCCCATCTTTGCAGGATCGCAGCCGCTGTGTCCGTATGCACGGATGATTGCAAGAGGCTTTTTGCCCAATTTATCCGCATACGATTTTGAAGATACGATAACCGCGCTCGCGCCATCGTTTATTCCCGACGCATTTCCCGCAGTGACCGTTCCATCTTTTTTAAACGCCGGTTTCAACTGTGACAGTTTTGAGGTTCCTGCTGCTCCCTTGATATATTCATCCTTGTCAAAAAAAACAGGAGTTTTTCCACCAAGAGTTACGGGGATAATTTCTTCCTTCAATATTCCTGCGTTAGTTGCTTTTTCTGCCCTTTCCTGAGAAGTTGCCGCCCAATCATCCTGCTCCTGACGGGAGATACCATATTCTGCAGCAAGATTTTCCGCTGTCATCCCCATAGGCAATTCAACATATAGGTCAGTCAATCCCTGATTGAGTGAATCCTCGAATTCAGCAGATCCATATCGAACTCCCCACCGAGCATTTCGCACAACGTATGGAGCCTGGCTCATTGATTCGGTGCCTCCGGCAAGGACTAAAGATGCCTCATTCAGATAAATCTTTTTTGCAGCCTGGACAATTGATTCCATGCCGGACCCGCAAAGCCGGTTTAAAGTTAGCGCAGGTGCTTCAATAGGCAGTCCTGATTTTAAACCGATATGCCTAGCAAGATAAATCGAATCCTTTCCGGACGGCACAACATTTCCAAAAATGGATTCACTGATTTCTTTTGGATCAACCCCTGATTTTCTGATTGCGGCCTTTGCTACTTCTACGCCCATTTCCGTTGCTCCAAAATCTTTCAGTGAGCCTCCAAAAGATCCGAATCCGGTTCTTGCTCCGTCTAATATCACAGCCTGTTCCATATACCTTCCTCGCTACTTTTTTACGATAGATCGTTAATTGAAAAAATTTATATTCTATAAACCAGTCTTCAATTCTCAATTCTGAATGCACTCACTTTTGAATCGCTTTTCCGAACAAGTCAACGGATTATTTGGCTTTTAATTTTTCTTTTTGCATGTAGAAAAATAAAAATAATATACAGAAAGTCACAAAATTCAAACACGCTAATAACTGAAATAATGTTCTGTAGCCGAAATCTTCGACCATCCCACCGAATATAATTTCGGCCAACACCGATCCCAGATTGGAGATAGCAGTTATGATTGCAAACATGGATGCTGCAATCCTTGAATCCGTAATATCCATGGCCAGACAAAAGAAAACAGTTTCCTGAAAACCCCAGGCAATTCCCCAGATTACCCCAAATATAAAAACTGCGTAGATATTCCAGGCAAGCGAAATCAATATGGCTCCGATTGAAAGAAATGCTAATGCGTAAAAAGAGCTCTTCTTGTGTCCGAGCCTGTCAATTAAGATCCAGCCTGCAATTGCTCCAGCGATTACTCCAATGCTGCGTAACGTAGCGTAATTTTCCAGATTGAGATCGCTAGCATCCAAGTCCCGATTTATGAAAAACGAAACTAGTCCGTCAACACCGAAGGAAACAAGGGAATACAAAATCACATACAAGGCAAATACAAGGAAGCCGGATTTTCTTAAGGCACTAAATGCGGCCCACTGGAATTTTTCCGTTCTGGTTTCTTTTGGCTTGGCTTTATAAAAAAGCAAAATGAGTATCGGCGCAAGCATACACGTAGTAATTGTCCAGAAAATAAAATCATAATTCGATTCCCCCGAAAATCTACCGAATATGGCGGTCAAGGAAGTATATGCCACGGAGCGTGAGGCTACCATGATTCCTTGAACTTTTCCGTGTTCGAGATTTTCCGTTGAATCAATTGCCAAGCCATCCGTGCTTGAGTCAAAAAGCGTAATGCTAAAAGCTCCGAAGACTATAGAAAGTGTAAAAAATAAAAGCTCTTTTTCCGGAGGAAAAAATCCCGCCAAAAAAAAAGAAATCCCACCCAATAAAAGGCCGATGAGGATATAGGGTTTTCTTTTTCCCATTCCCAGTATAGGGTAATGGTCGCTGACGATTCCGATAAAGATTTTTAGTAGAAAGGGTATTAAGAGGATTCCAGAAATGATTCCGATAATTTGCCCATCTATATCATTTGATTCCAGGTATTGCTTATTAAAATTCTGAAAATAGGCAAGAGCTGCTCCTTGCACGAAATAAGCAGAGCCAAAAATCAAGTACAACGAATTCTTCTCAGTAATGAAACCGATTCTTATCATTTATCTATCCAGACCTTCATTCATTTTTAGCTACAATGGTCAATTTCTTCAAGTAATTTCTTACACTTTCGCTGCAAAAATAAGGCATTTTCATGGTAATTCTTACAGAATAAGGGAGCAAGATAAAATACTTGCAAATCAAAAGGGGGGTTGACAAAAACAGATAAGTGGCAACCGATTTTACCTTGCGCCGGCTGATTGGTCCCTCAAAAGCTATCTGACGTTCTAATGGAGGGGACTCATTGAAACTATTCATGAGAAGTATGGCGCAAAATAATAGCTGGAAAATATTTCCGATACGTTCATCGATAAAAGAGGAATCATGGCAAAAAAATATTACAAAAGAATCAAAAACCAAAATTACGATAGAGAGCTATTAGAAATTGCCGATAAAGCAATTGCAGGGAGAGGAGACGGACAGATTTCTCTGGATGACGCCGAAAAGATACTTTGGGCAGTAAAAGATAATGGCGAATATACAGATATAGAAAAAAAGACAATTCACTATATCCGGGACAATTATAAATTCACAAAGAAAGCGGACACTTGGTTTAGAAAGGAAATTCGTTCCTGGGCTGCTTCTAAAAAGGGTTCTGCAAAAAAAACAAAACCTTCAAAAGTAAAACCAATTGAAGTAGAACAAGAACAGGAATTTTCTCCGGAACCGGATCCATCGTACTACCAGATACAGAAGCCCTATCCGAAAAAAGAAGACTCCTCAAAAAAGAATAGATTTTTTATTCTGGCAAGCACCGGAATTCTTATCCTTTTTATTCTGGTATATTTTCTATTTTCTGCATTTCAAAAGTGGATGGAAAAACGAAAAACAGAGAAACAAGTTACTATTGAACCGGTAAAAGAAATTCGTCCGGAAATCGAAGAAAAAAAATCAAATCCTCCTATTGTATTAACTGAACCTGTTCAAAAGGAAATAAAACCAGCAGATTCTGAAACAGAAAAATCAGTCTCAGGCCTTTCCAAAGAAATCATTTCCTCGGAACATTTGTTATTTGATGACTCAGAGTTGTATGTGAACAAAAAGAACCGCGCATTCCTGCGGAAAATGGCAGAATTCTTAAAAGAAAATCCCGGCCTAAAAGTAAAGGTGATCGGCCACACCTGTAATAAAGGAACGGACGAGGACAACCAAAGGCTTTCCGTTGAAAGAGCCGAATCCGTAATCAAATATTTAAAAATTCAAGGTATAGACCCATCGAGGCTCACCGCAATCGGAGAAGGAGAAAAAAAGCCAATTGCGGATAACTCGACTTTGAAAGGGAAAATCCAGAACAGAAGAGTTCAATTTGACTTTTTTTAGTTCGAAACTTTGAACCTGTCCAAATAATATATTTTTTTCCCTTCGCGGATTTTCATCTTTTCGAATTTTGAGACGGGAAAATCCTTTCGTGAGAAGGAATATTCGATCGTGCAGGAAAAAATATTCTGCATTTTTCTTAAAGCAGATATAGCCTGTCTCGCATAAGGCCCGTAATCTGTAGCGAATTGAAATCTTCCTTTTGGCTTTAAAATTTCCGACAATAATCCAAGAAAACCGGGAGAAATCGTACGGTTTTTTCTGTGTTTTTTTTTGGGCCATGGGTCGGGAAAATTCATGATGATCCAATCGAATGAAGAAGGTTTAAATATTTCTCCCAGAAACCAATTAAAATTCACCGAGATAATCCGGATATTTTGAAGCTTTTTCCCGCGAATTTGATGAAGAGTTTCTTGAATTCTTTCCTTTTTCTTTTCCATCAAAACAAAACCGATTTGGGGATTTTTTGCCGCAAGTTCCACTGCAACTTCTCCCCATCCTGAACCTAATTCCAAACAATAGGAAGTAATTTCTTTGGGAAAAAAGCCAACTATGTCGCAAGGAGTTTTCCACTCAGGAACTATCAAAAATTCGGATATGACAGGAGGTTTTGATGCGATTGACCAGAGTTTTTCCTGTAAATGGATGTCCAGTAATGATTTATCTTGAGATTTTGCCAATGTAAGTCTAATGAATTGGGGATATTTCAAAAAATTCGTTTGATATTTAAAGGTAAATCTATTTATTGAGATACCGGAATCAATTTCGAATTTTTTTGGCGCAATCAACCAATGGAAATAAAATTATACGGAGTCAGAGGGTCTTGTCCAACGCCGGTCAGCCCGGAAAGTTATAGCCTTGCCGTCTCGCGCGTTCTCGAAAAAGCTTTTTCTGATTGGAAAACCGATCCAGAGAAGTTTTCCGTAAAAGACTTTCTGGCGAATTGTCATATTTCCGACAGTTCTCTCATTGGAGGCAACACGACCTGCGCATATGTTACCTCTAGCTCTGGAGATAAGTTGATCCTGGATTGCGGCACTGGAATTCGGGTGCTTGGAAACGACTTGTTGAAAGGCGGGATAACCGAAGATAAGAAAAAACTCAATATTTTAATCACCCATACTCATTGGGATCACATTCAGGGATGGCCTTTTTTTAAACTTGGGTATGTTCCGGGTGTGAGTATTAATTTTTATTCCACAATCCCGAACTTGAAAGAAAGATTGGAAAGGCAACAGCACCCGGAAAATTTTCCTCTCCCTTTTGATTTAATGCCTTCAACGAAATCTTTCTACTTGCAAGAGATGAACACTCCATTTCAAATTGGAGATTTTGAGATAACTCCATTCGCTTTAAAGCACCCTGGAGCTTGCACTGGATATAAAATTAAAGAAAATGATAAAGTCTTCCTATTCTGCACAGATGTGGAAATCGCAGAAAATGATTTCACATATATGGAAAAACTACGGCCGATTGCTCAGGACGCAGACCTTATGATTATGGATGCTCAGTACAATACGGAGGAAGCGCGAGCAAAAGCCGGCTGGGGGCATACATCCGGTTACATGGTTGTCAAAAGCGCTTTAAGCTTCGGGGTAAAAACGATAGCGCTTACCCATCACGAGCCTGACCATACCGATGCAACCATCTACAGCTTAATGGATGAGGCTGTTAAACAATTCCATACTGATAGCAAATTGCCTAACGTAGTTCTTGCTACCGAAGGGATGACATTCAAACTCTAGGTATATTGTTTCAACCGGCCAGCACAAACCAATGCGCCTGACTTCCTTCAAGTTCAATATACAACCCGTTTTTTTCGATGTCGGTTTTTTTTCTTGAATAACTTTTTCCGTCGATTATATCCACGAATTGAATTTCGCTACCTTTGCAAGAGTCAAGCCAGGACTGCGCCATTCCGGAAAAATCAAACCTGCCCTTAATTCTCTCGCTGTAAGGATTGTAAACAAGCAATTCCGCGCGAAATTTCGATTTTTCAATCAGACAAAAAGCAAGAACCCTTGACATATCGATATCGCAGTACGGAAAAATCGAATATTTTTCAAGGCCAAATTCGTTTCTTTTTCTTTCGAGAATTGCGTCTAACGCACGATTGTAGAACTCCTGAATATTTGTTCGGACTTTTTCCTCTGCTCTTCTTCCCAGTTGAACCGGAAGTTTTTTTGTCCGGCCGGAGGTTTGCCCATCGTGGTATAAAATCATTCCAGAAAGAAATGACAATATCCCGAATAGGCCGATGGACCTATCTCCGAATGCCTCCATTGCCCGCTCCTCATCATGATTTTCCAAAAACCGTAAAGATTTTTTTTGGTAGAGATCATCTGCGTTCAAGTGAGAAAAAATTTCCAGGGGATTTTTTTTCATTCTGTCATAGAGTTCTTTGTCATAAGTAAAATCAAATCCCTTTTGCTGCAGCTCATATTCCATTCCCCAATAAACTTCCGCAATGAATATGAAGTCCTTTCTTTTGGATTTGATTTCGGATATCAATGGTTTCCAATAGGGAAGACCCTTTTTCCCGTGGGTTCTGTGAAAAATATTTTCTTCCGGAAGCATTGCCATATCACACCGGATTCCGTCCGACACTTCGGAAATTTTATGTACAATATTCGAATGAACCTTAAAGACTTCTGGACTTGAAAAATCCCATTGAACCGTGTCCGTCCAACCGTCAAAGTAAGGGTCTCTTCCATGGGCAAATAGCGTTCCACTTTCATGCAGAAAATAGTTCGGATTATTCTCTGCATGAATCTCCCCTTTTAGAAAACACTCAGGATTTTTAGAAAGAAGAGGTGTATCAACTGCCATGTGATTCGGGACAAAATCCAGAATCAGCTTTTTACCGAGTGAGTTGATTTTTTTCTTGAATCTTCCGATTTCTTCAAATGATTCTGCAACCATTGGATTCGGCTCGTATAGATAAACTGCATAGGGCGAACCTAATACATCCTTTGGAGTTAGGTCCGGAAGTGCCCTGTGAAATTCACTTTGAAGCCCCTCATGGCGATCACAAATTCTTTTAGATTCCGGACTGGGCGCCCAGACACCCATCAGCCATAGGTAATCGCAAGCCTGAAATTCCTTGGACAAAAAAAACTTCTCCGAAAAAGTATCTAGCGTGCAGGTGTTTTCCTTGCAAAAAATTCTTGTATTTAATTCATAAATGAAGGACTGTTCGAATTGAACTTTCATTGGGAGAACCTCGTGGTATATTTTCAAAATTTCTTTTGTAGCTTTATTTTAGCATCGGTTTTTTTTTCTCAAATTCTATTTCTTTCTTGCAACGGGGAGGACAGCCGTAGTTCAGATGCCAAACCGGTTGTAGACATTGCCTGGACTGGTGATCCTGCATCCATTCCTGAAAAGCTAAGAACTCAAAATCCGATCGCATCTTTGGACGCGGTAAAAGGAGGTTCTTTCCGAATATACAGCCACCAGTTTCCTAAATCATTGAATTACTACAATGATCAGTTCTCCACAACGGCACAAGTTTTTGGAGCAATGTACGAAACATTGACTGCGTATCACCCTGTCACTCTCGACACAATTCCCTATCTTGCCAGAGATTGGAAAATTTCATCAGATAAAAAGAAATTCACTTTTTATCTCGATAAAAATGCAAAATGGTCTGATGGAAAACCGGTTACAGCCCATGATGTAATGTTCACATATAAAACCATCATGGACAAAAAAAATAATACTGCAGTATTCAGAATCGGATTGTCCAGATTTCTGGAACCGGTTATCCTGGATGATACAACCATTGAGTTTACAGCAAAAACAATCCACTGGAATAATTTTCATGAAATTGCCGCAGGATTTTTTATTCTACCGAAACATGCTTACGAAGGGCAGGACTTTAACAAGATCAATTTTGAATTTCCTGTAGTCTCCGGGCCATATAAACTCTCCGAATCCAAAAAAGGACGTTATGTGAAATTGGAACGACGAGGCGACTGGTGGCAGAGGGCCTATCCTTTCAACAAAGGGCGCTATAATTTTGACAGACTTGTTTTCAAAGTATTTAACGAAGAGGCGATTGCGCTTCAAGCTTTTAAAAAAGGCGATATGGATTTTTTTCCGGTGTATAGCGCATCCGTTTGGGCAAAGGAAGCAACCGGAGAAAAGTTTGACAAAAATTATATTGCAAAACAGAGAATTTACAACCGAAAACCGGTCGGATTTCAGGGCTGGGCAATGAATACAAGGAGAGAAATCTTCAAGGATAAGCGAATCAGAAAAGCAATCGGGCATTTGATAGACCGAAAGCTTTTGATAGAGAAGCTTGCTTTTGGAGAATATGAACCCACAAATTCTTATTACCCCGATTTTTATCTGGGAGGGGAAAAAGTTCCGAATGAACCGACAGAGTTCAATTTGAAAAAAGCCCGTGAATTATTTGCCGAAGCCGGATGGAAGCCGAATTCAAAAGGAATTTTGGAGAAGAATGGAAAGGAATTTTCTTTCAGTATTCTGGATAGAGACAAACGAACTGAAAAATATTTTACAGTATTTATCGAAAAGGCAAAAGAGATTGGGGTAAAGGCAACTATTGAACTGACCGATCTCGCAGGCTGGAGCGCAAGAATCGATAAATACGATTTTGATATGACCTGGGCAGCGTGGGGTGGAGGCGTTTTCAAGGATCCCGAACCCCAGTGGTCTTCTAAATTTGCGGAAGAACAGGGACAGCCCAATCTGCCAGGACTAAAAATGCCGGATGTAGACAAGCTCATCGAAATCCAAAAACAGGAGTTCGATGTGAAAAAAAGAAATGATATAGTACGCCAAATTGATACGATTGTGTTTAAGGAGTATCCGTATGTTCTGCTTTGGCACGTAACAAATGTGAGATTGCTCTACTGGCAAAAATTCGGGATGCCTGTAAATCCGCTAGGAAAATACGGTGATGAAAGTTTTGCTCTGGATTATTGGTGGATAGACCCAAAAAAAGATTCGGATTTGAAAAAGGCAACTTCAGAAAATAAACCGCTGGAAGCAGTTTCGCCTAACGTAAGATTTCAGGAAAAATAATGAGACCATTAACAGGTTAACAAGGAGAAAGTTATGAGTGAAGAAAAAATCAAATACATTGAAGCTTGGACAAAGGCCCCTTTTGATGAAAAAGTCAGGGAGGAGGCTAAAAGAGTCTTGGCTGAATTCAATTCCGGAACAACTTCTCCTGATATTGAAGGATATACAATCCCACTAGAATTCGGAACCGGGGGAATTCGTGGGGTAATCGGAAATGGAATCGGAAGGATGAATCTCTACACAGTCGGAAGGGCTGCTCTAGGTTTTTCGAAATATTTGGTAGCGAAATCGAAAAAACCGCTCCTTGTGATTGCTTATGATTCCAGAAGAATGTCCAAAGAGTTTTGCGACATTACTGCAAAAATTGCAGCGTCCATGGGAATACAGGTGAAAATATTTAAAGAAGTCACGCCGACACCCCTTCTTTCTTTTGCGATACGTCATTTGAAAGCTACTGGTGGCGTGGTAATTACCGCATCCCACAATCCTCCGGAATATAATGGATTCAAAGCCTATCTGGCAGATGGTGGCCAGCTGGTTAGTCCCGATGATAAGAAAATTATTTCCATGATCAATGATATTACCGACTGGAATGAAATCCCGGTGAATCAGAAAAATCCGAACGAAAAAAAGCTCATCTCTTTTGTGGATAAAAAAGTTTTTGAAGCATATAAGGCAAAAGTAAAAAGCTCGCATGCGTACAATAAAAAAATCAAACCCGAAGCCAGAAAGAACCTGAGAATCGTTTATTCACCGTTACATGGAACAGGTGGAGCATACATGAAGGATCTTTTGAACAGCCTTGGATATAAAAATGTATTTCTCGTTCCTGAACAGGAAAAGCCTAATGGAGAATTCCCTACGGTAAAATTCCCGAACCCCGAAGAAAAAGAAGCGTTGGTTCTGTGTGAAAAAACCGCGAAAGAAAAAAATGCGCAGATTTTTATCGCGACAGATCCTGACGCAGACAGACTTGGAATGGGCATCAGAAGCGAATCCGGAGAATTTATTCTTCTGAATGGAAATCAGGCCGGAAGTATAATGGCGGCTTATCTCTGCGAAAAATCGAAAGCTATGAAATCAAAAGTCAAATCCGTCATGTGCAAAACGATTGTGACTACCGATTTGCAGGAAAAGATCGCCAAGAAGAATTCGGTTGAGTTGAAAAATGTTCTCACGGGTTTTAAATTTATTGCGGAAGAAATGGCAAAAATTGATAAAAACCCAAAGAAAAAATTTTTATTCGGCGGGGAAGAATCTTACGGCTATTTACCTGTCGATTTCGTCAGAGACAAAGACTCTCTTTCGTCTGCAGTTTTGATTCTAGAGATCCTCTGTGACAAAAAAGATATTTTAAAGTACCTCGACGAAATCTACATAAAGTACGGATTGTTCATGGAATCCCTGAAAGCAATTACTCTGAAAGGAGAAGTAGGGAAGCAGAAGATTAAGGACAGTCTTGAGTCCTTAAGAAAAATCGACCTGATCGGAAAAACAATCGGAAAACGCACCATCGTGTCTTTCTATGATTACAAAAACAAAGTCATAAAAGGTGCCGCGAAAAAAAATGCGTTAGCCTCTTTTCCAGTTGCAGACGTAATTCAACTGGAACTTTCCGGCAATGCAAAAATGACAATAAGGCCTTCCGGAACAGAACCAAAAGTAAAAATTTATTCATCTTTCATGCACAGCGAGAAAATTAAATTTGTCTCAGAGCTTACTCAGGAAAAAAAGGTATTAATGGATGAAATAGTAGAAGCTGAGACCCAGTTTCTAAAAATTGCGGGGCTTGATGGCTGATATAGAAACTAAAATTTCTCTCGATGCAATTAAAGAGAAAACGAAAAAATACCTCATTGGCACATACAATAAGTATGATGTTGCATTTGCCTACGGTTCAGGAGAAATGCTCTATGACACTGACGGCAAAGAATATATCGATTTTATGTGCGGAATTTCGGTTACGAATCTGGGACACAACGAAGCCGACGTAGTTGAGGCTTTGCGCGATCAGGCCGATAGACTGGTTCACTCTTCGAATTTATTCTACTCGGAAGAGGCTGCAAACCTGGCAGAGACATTGATTACTCACAGTTTTCCCGGAAAAGTTTTTTTCTGCAATTCCGGAACTGAGGCGAATGAGGCAGCATTCAAGCTGGCAAGAAAATACGCATTTTCCCGGAAAATACAAGATCCTGTAATTTTCTCGCTTCAGGGAAGTTTTCACGGAAGAACTAGCGGGTCAATGAGCATGACTGGTCAGAATAAAATCAGAGAAGGCTATGGTGATTTGATCAGCGGCTTTGTATTTCTTCCTCCGAATGATGAAGAGGCTCTGCAATCTGCATTTACCAAATACAAAGATAATATTTGCGCGTTCATTATGGAACCGATTATCGGCGAGGGAGGAATTATCCCGATTAACGACTCATTCATAAAATTAGCTCGCAAGCTCACCAAAGAAACTCAGTCTCTGTTCATTTTGGATGAAATACAAACTGGTATGGGCAGAACAGGAAAACTATTTTGTTATGAACATTTTGGCATTGTTCCCGATGCGATGACTCTTGCTAAGGCCCTTGGCTCAGGTTTTCCGATCGGTGCGCTGGTTGTGGGAGAAAAATTTGAGAACATTTTGAGCCTGGGAAGTCACGGCTCGACTTTCGGAGGCAACCATCTAGCAATGAGAATTGCTTATGAGACCTTGAGAGTAATTTTGTCCAGAGAACTTTTAGCAAATGTACAGACAATTTCTGATTTCATTTTTTCGAAACTGTCTTTAATGAGCTCCCAATATTCGATTATTAAAGAAGTGAGGGGGAAAGGCCTTCATATCGGAGTTGACCTGACTATTCCTTCCAGAAAAATTGCGGAAGAATGCCTACGAAACGGCCTTGTCGTAAATTCTACTGCAGAAACCGTGATTCGTATAATGCCTCCTCTCAATATTTCAATTGAAAAAACCGAGCAGGGGCTGAAAAAATTCGAAGAAGTGCTACAAAAATTTGCGTAAGGTTTGATATGAAAAAAGTTGCAGTTTTAGCGGGAGATGGAATCGGCCCGGAAGTGATGAGCGTTGCGGTTAACGTCCTAAAAAAAACGTTAGGCGATAAAGCGAAAGATTTTACTTTTGAAGAAGCTCTAGTCGGAGGAGCAGCAATCGACAAAACCGGCAAGCCTCTCCCTGATGAAACTCTTTCGCTCTGTGAAAAATCAGACGCGATATTATTCGGTAGTGTCGGAGGGCCTAAATGGGAAACTTTGCCTCCTGAAATTCAACCGGAAAGAGGGGCTCTTCTTCCATTGCGGAAACATTTCGATCTATTTGCAAATCTTCGGCCTGCTATAATTTACTCCGAACTGAAAAATGCTTCTCCGATTAAACAGGAAATCATCGGGGACGGGCTGGATGTTCTGATTATCAGAGAACTGACCAGTGGAATTTATTTCGGAAAGCCAAAAGGCCGTGAAGGTTCCGGAGAAGAAGAGTTTGCATTCGATACCATGAGGTATTCCAGGCGAGAAATTGAACGTGTTGCACGCAAGGCTTTTGAAGCGGCCCGCAAAAGAAATAAAAAAGTAACCAGCATTGATAAGGCCAATGTTCTGACAACATCTGTTTTCTGGAGAGAGGTTGTAATCGCTCTGCATAAAAAAGAATACTCCGATGTAGAGTTGAATCATCTCTATGTAGACAATGCCGCGATGCAACTCGTAGTTCGTCCGAAGCAATTCGATGTTGTTTTATGCGAGAATATGTTTGGGGATATTTTATCCGATGAAGCATCCGTAATCACAGGATCGATAGGGATGCTTCCCTCGGCTTCATTAAATGAAAAAGGATTCGGTTTGTATGAACCTTCAGGAGGTTCTGCTCCTGATATTGCCGGACAGAACATTGCCAATCCGATTGCACAAATTCTTAGCGCCGCATTGATGCTTAGATATTCTTTTGGTATGGAACTTGAAGCGGTAACAATGGAAAACGCAGTTCGAAGCGCAATTCGAAAAGGTTTCCGCACGAGAGACATTGCAGAAAAGAATATTCAGGCACTGGGGACCAAAGAAATGGGAGAAAAAATCGCTCTGGAAATCGGTGGGGCTGTATGAGTAGACACCAGGGGATTTCTCCAAGCGGAAGGCCATACACAATCATTATCGCCGAAGGTTCAAAATTTCAGGCAAAACAACTCCAGCAAATATTCGAATCGGAAGAATACAAAATTCTGGGTGTCGCCGAAACCGGTAAAGAGCTTATTGAGTTATATAAAAAAAATAAAACCGTAAATCTAATTACGATGGAATTGAATCTACCGATAATGGACGGATATGCGACCTTCTGGGAAATGAAGGCGCTTGGGCCGATTCCGAAGATTTTGTTTATTACTGAAGAAACAACCCCTGCCGTAATTAAAAGTCTTCTTGATAACGGAGCAATGGATTTTCTGGGAAAACCGATCAAAAGGGAAAAAGTCTTGGAAAAGGCAAAACTTGTAATCGACAAGGTTCACAGTTTTAGATAGTTTTTATTCAGTTACAAATTTTGATTTCAGATCTTTTCTGGAAGCAACTACAAGCTGAATTTTTTTCAAGATTTCCTGATCTTTTTTTTCAGAAGCTTCATACTGCCTTTCCAAAATCTCAAGAGCCTTCTCGTGGAGATTTTGTTTGAAGAATATCATAGCCTCCAGAATTTTTGCTTCATTCGCAAGAGCCGGATTTTCGGCAGGATTCAATTTTCTCAGAGCATCCAATCCCTTTACATATTCGTTTGAGTTGTAAAATGAGACTCCCCTTAAGAAAGCAACATCATTCGGTGAAAGTTCTTTACTCCCCGATCCTGCCTGATCTTCCAGCAATTTTTCCAAAAATAAGGAATCGCCCGCAGCACAGGCAGAAAATAAACCCAGCTTTTTATATATTGGAACTACATTCGGAGACAATTTCTCTTTTTGCAAACTTGAAAATTCTTTGGCGAGAATTTCTTTTTTTTTGGATGATCTAAAAATTTCATAGTACAAGATCATGAAATTATTCGATTCGGAATTTTCAGAATTCAACCCGAATGCATTAGCCCTTTTCGCATCCTTGTACATTTTCTCCATGGATTTCATGAATGATTTCGATTCAGGAAGCAAAAGATTTTTTCCATTCACACAGGCTAAGGGAATCCGACTGTATTGGATTTCAGATTCATTTAAATTTGTTTCATAAAACCCGGACAAAGCAAGAAAATAAAATGCTTCCGGATTAATCATATCCATGGTTAAAAAAGAGTTTGCGGCCTTCGAATAATCCTTTGCCAGGTCTTCGGATAGCTGGTTTTTCCCAAGCTCTTCCGTGATTTTTTTTTCTAGACGGCTCAACTTACTTCTTCCATCACTGGAAAATAAAATCTGAATTTCCCTGAATTTATAAATTCCAACCCCTAAAAGTACAAAAGAAATAGAAATGAACACAATTCCCAAATAACTTTTTTTCTTTTTATGCCGGTTGTGGCGGGGAAGGTAGACCATAGAGCCAAGATGAAAAAAATTATTTTAGGCTCATCCATTTTTTGTTCTAAAAAGAAAAAATCCTAAATTTTCGCATAACTAACTTGACAATTTAAAAAGATTATGATTGCTTAACTCTATGCCTTACGACGACGAAGAATTTGACGATGAGTTTGAAGACGAAGAAGGCTCGGAAGACGAAACAATCACTTTCGTTTGCGAGGACTGCGACTATCGCTGGAAAAGCGCGGTTCAAATGGAAGATGATGAATATGTTTCGGATGAGCTTATTTGTCCAATGTGCGGATCATCGAATGTATCCGATTTTTAACGGGGTCTCGATTTGACCTCTGTCAGACTGAATTTAATCATCACGATAATCATATTTTTTCTGCTTAGCCTGGTTGGGAATTCGGAAACTGTCACATTTGATTTTTTGTGGTTCACCTTCCAGTTCCCACTCTATGGAATCATCATTTTTTATAGCGGAATCGGGGCTTTTGCGACTTTTTTGTTCTACGGCCATATCAAATATATTAAAAGAATCAGAAATCGGTTTTTCCCGGAATAAAAGCCAAATTATCGATTTTGAAAAACCGATAATTAAAACGGGCAATCTTTCTGCTTTTGGGCATGAATCCATTCAAAACAAAGCCAACGATAGAATCACCAAAAAACCGGAATATTTTTTCCAGTAAAGGCCGAGCTGGCCTAGCTTTCGGGCTTTTTCTTTTCCTTTCTTTTCAGCTCCAGATCCATTCCACCGAAAACAATTATTTGTCCGAAGAAATAAAATCTGCGGTAAAGCATTTTAAAAGTGGCAAATACGAAAAGGCTCGAGAGCTATGCGAGAAGATTATCAGGACTCAAAAATCTATTCCCAAAAAGATCCTGGTCGTCTCGGTTCTTACTGCAAAAGAGCTGGGTTCAGCCGAGAAATACATTCAAACCTACTATAAGTCTTTGGGAAGTTTCGATGAAGAATTGTCAAAAAGCGTTCTATTTTTTTTGGAGAGGGGCCTTGTGGCAGAAAGGGCTAATTCCGGTTTGAAGTGGGGGTACATTTTCAAGAAGGAAGCAATTTCTTATCCGGAATATCCGAAGGGGCTTTACTACTACTCTTGTATTTTAAAAGATTCCGGAAAAATCAAGGAATCCGCTTTTGTATCCAACCTTGCGCTATCGCACTCAACCTCTCACTCTCTTGATGAAAAAATTCGATTGCTGCGATTGCATATTCTGCCAAAAAAACAGATTCAAAAAGAAGCCGGGGATTTTTTGGAAAAATATCCGAATTCCGAATTCAGATCTAAAGCGGCAGAGTTTCTGGAAAACAATTCCGGAAATTCGACCGATGAGTACGTAATGCGGTAGAGCTAAAATGAAACAATTGAAAGTTCAATCGGGAAAATTAAAAGGGAAAAATATTCCTGCTGCCGCGACAACCGGGAACAAGGAAAATTTTACTCCGGCGCTTCTAAAAAAAACCGTTTTTTCTCTAATAGAAAATTTTCAACTTAAAAAAGATTTGGAAAAATCAGACGCGATTTTTGTGGATCTGTTTGCAGGATCCGGACAAATGGGGTTTGAAGCGATAAGCCGAGGATTTTCAAAAGCAATGCTTTTTGAATTGGATGTGAATAGATTCTCCACACTAGTCAGAGGTATTGCCAAGGATCTCAATGATAAAATTATCCTGCTCCGGAGGGATTCATTCAGATATTACAAAACCGCTGAAACTCAAATTGAAGAATCCATCGTATTTTTTGCAGACCCTCCTTATTCTTTCTGGGAGACTAGAAAAAGCGAATTGAAACTGCTCGCAGATAAAATCACTTCCATAAGAGAAAAAAAAATTATTCTAATTTTTCAATCTCCTTCGAATCCGGATTGGAATAAATTCAACGCTAGAAAATATGGAAATCATTATCTGATCCTATATTCTTGGTTGGATGATCAGTAAAAAATAACAGTAAATGAAATCGATTACCCGAAATTCTGCCTTTTTCCAAAAGATTGGAAATATTTTTTCCACTTTTTCTGTTCCGTTTATCTTTTCTATAACGACTTATTTTCTGTGCGTCATTTTCAATACATCTTTCCACATTATGGGTGTCGATATCAGAACTGAGATCGGTTCTTTCCTGAAAGGAGAATACATTCTACTGATATTGGAAACTAACCTGAAAATTATTTTCATCTACTTTCTGGTTTATTCATCGTTAGGAATACTGATAGAGCCTTACTCTAAGCAGTTCGGATTGGCAAGAAAGCATATCTACCTGATTTTTATCGGATTCACCCTACTTTTATTTTTTCACTCGGTAATAAAATACCCTCAGGTTTATGGGGAATTTTTCTACCTGCGGCACACTTATTTAAAACCGATTCTATATTTTCTAACCGATCATGTGCCCTTAAATCTTCTCGGATTTTTACTGCTCGCCGTTGTTTTTATTTTGTATTCTCATATCGCCTACAATTTCTTTAGGAAAGAAGAATATAGTTTCTTTTTGATGGGAATTTTTGGCTTTTTATTTCTTTACTTTCACATAAAAGGATTCATTATCGGAGTCGCTTTAAATCTGGCCTTTTTTGAGATTCTGCAAAAGCGGGAAGGAAAAATTTCCCTGAAAATAAAATGGATTAGCGCGTCATGTATTGCTTTGCTTTTTATTTTCCCTTTTATTAGGGATTTATTTTTTAATCTGAGCGGTTCTGGAAAACCAAGCCCTCCGAATTTAATTCTAATTTCTGCCGACAGTCTCAGATTTGATAAAATCGGAATCCTGAACAATCGAAGAGGAATCACACCAAATATAGACGAGCTTGCAAAAGAATCTTTCGTCTTCATGGATCACCATACAACAGTTCCCAGAACCTTTCCAAGTTGGGCCGACCTGCTCACCGGAGAATATTCGATGACCCACAAAGTCCGAGATATGTTTCCGTCGCCTGAAGAGAAAAAAAATATAGGCAGCTCAAACTTCCCGACAATCGGCCATTATCTGAAAAAGAAAAATTTCAAAACCGGAGTGGTTTCTAACTTTGCCGGAGATATTTTCCCAAGAGCTGATTTCGGGTTTGAAGATGTGATGGCGCCGACTTTTAATGCAAAGACCCTAGCTGTTCAGAGAAGTCTTGAATCTCAGGTTTTCCTTCTTCCGATTCTTTCCGGGTCTTTTTACGGAGGAGAGTATCTTTCAGAAATCAGGGGATTTTCTACGTTAGGCGACGGTGAGAAACTTGCAGATGATATCGGGTCTTTCCTGAAAAGAAATAAAAAAAGTCCTTTTTTTCTGACAGTCTTTCACTCGGTCGCCCATTTCCCGTATTCGCCCCCGTACCCACATTACAAAAAATTTACCGACCCGAATTATTACGGGCCATACAAATACTTCAAATTCGTTGACCCTACGAAAAGCGAAGAACCAGAACAAAGAGATGTGGAGGCAATTCGAAATCTATTCGATTCGGCTATTTTCTCATTCGATTCTGATTTTGGAAAATTCATATCCCTGCTCAAGGATTATGCGTTATACGACACGAGTATAATTGTTATAACCGGAGATCACGGAGAGTCGATCTTCGAAGATATTCATGGACATGGACACGGAGAACATCTGAGGGGGCCATTTGTTACTCAAGTGCCTCTAATCATAAAACTACCGAAACAACCGGAATCCAAATATTCCAATGGAATATTTAAAGGAATTACAAGTTCGATCGATATCCTTCCGACCATTCTGGATTTGTATAAAATCGATCCGGAGAAAAAGCTTCCGGGTAAATCCTTGACGACTGCATTTGGAAAAACTGACTGGGGATTCGACAGGAGGATATACACGGAAACCGGAATATGGTTTTCGGATCAGGGAAATCAGTTTTTTCAAAAACAAAGAATTATGTATCCGAATATCCTTAGACTCCACAGAGTTGTCCCGGAAGAAAATCACGAGATCATGATTACGGATAATTATTACAGAGATATAATCGCGTTTTCTAAACATCGGGCGATCTTGACCTCCAACTATAAGTTAATTTATATCCCCACAAGAGACGGGGTAATTTACGAGTTGTACGATAGAAAGTCAGACCCATTCAACAAAACCAATATATTCGGCCAAAATCCGATGGGTGAAGTTTTAAAAAAGGACTTAGTCCGTCTGGTCATAGAAAAGGAAAAAGCAGAGCAAACGGGAGAATATCTGCTTCCCCCTTCATTTTGAGAAATTCGCATTCGACTCCGACGAAGACTCGGCGAATTACCGTATGAATTTACAAAATGCTCAAAACCAACCTTTCCCTAAATTACAGCGCAGAAAAATCAAAATTTCATAATTTGGTACTTGAGAATTTAGGCTTTTGCGAAAACCTTGTCTTGAATTATGCCCCAAAGAAAAGATATAACCTCCGTTTTGATTCTTGGTTCAGGCCCCATCGTAATAGGGCAAGCCTGTGAATTTGATTATTCCGGAACCCAGGCAGCAAAAGCCTTACGAGAAAAAGGGCTTCGAACCATCCTTGTTAATTCGAATCCCGCTACGATCATGACAGACCCGACTTTAGCGGATGCCACATATATTGAGCCGCTAACAGTTCCGGTTTTGACTAAAATTATTGAAAAAGAAAAGCCCGATGCGATACTTCCCACTGTTGGAGGGCAGACGGCTTTAAATCTGGCGATGAACCTTCATAAAGAGGGCGTCTTAGGTAAATTCAATGTAAAACTAATCGGCGCTCAGGCTGACGCGATAAAAAAAGCCGAAGACAGAGAGCTATTTAAAGAAGCAATGACTTCTATTGGAATGAAAGTTCCTCGCTCAGGGCTTGCTTCGAATATACCGGAAGCCAGAAAAATCAAATCCGAGATCGGGCTTCCAATCATCATCAGGCCCGCTTTTACGTTAGGCGGAACAGGTGGTGGAATCGTTGAGAAGGAAAGTGAATTTGAAGAGGTCGTATCTAAAGGTTTGAGCGCCTCTCCGATCAATCAGGTTTTGGTGGAAGAATCGGTAATCGGCTGGAAAGAATACGAACTCGAAGTAATGAGAGACTTGGCGGATAACGTCGTCATAATTTGCTCGATTGAAAATATCGATCCGATGGGCGTTCATACGGGTGATTCGATTACAGTCGCTCCGCAGCAGACTTTGTCCGACAAGCAATATCAATCCATGCGTGACATGGCTCTGAAAATTATCCGTGAAATAGGCGTTGAGACAGGCGGATCAAATATCCAATTTGCTGTAAATCCAAAAGACGGCGAGATATTGATTATCGAAATGAACCCGCGAGTTTCAAGATCGAGCGCCCTGGCTTCCAAGGCTACCGGTTTTCCAATCGCAAAAATAGCTGCCCTTCTATCCATCGGTTATACGTTAGATGAAATCAAGAATGATATAACAAGAGTCACTCCTGCAAGCTTCGAGCCTTCCATCGACTATGTAGTAACCAAAATTCCAAGGTTTGCTTTTGAAAAATTTCCTGGCTCAGATGATACCCTTGGCGTACAAATGAAGGCCGTCGGTGAAGCAATGGCGATCGGAAGAACTTTCAAGGAGAGTTTTCAAAAGGCTCTTCGGTCTCTCGAAAACGACCGGTTCGGTTTCGGATCTGACGGATATTTAAAAGAGTTGATCGAGTTGAATAAAATTCCCAAGGAAAAAAGAAAAGAAATCCTAACTTCTCTGATTAAACGCCCAACGGATAAAAGAATTTTCTATGTCAAAGCGGCAATTAACGAAAAGTTTACTGTTGAAGAGATCTCAAAAATTACCGGGATAGACCCCTGGTTTGTCAATCAAATGAAAGATCTCGAAATTATGGAGAAGGAATTCAAGGCCAAGAAATATTCCATCCTCAAAAAAATGAAGCAAGCCGGATTTTCCAATAAACAACTTGCGTTTCTGTTGTCTGAAGAAGAAATCCAGGGCATCCTGACTGCCGAATCCTCAGTAAGCAAAATAAAAAGTCAAATCTCCAAAATTCTACAGTCAAAGGAAGGCGAGGTCGAAGCCGAATTAAATAAACTGAATGTAAAACCGGTTTATAAGCGAATTGACACCTGTGCCGGTGAGTTTGAAGCCTACACTCCGTATTTTTATTCAAGTTACGATGATGAAAATGAATCTATAAAAACGGATAAAAAATCGGTAATCATTTTGGGTGGCGGCCCGAACAGAATCGGGCAGGGAATTGAATTCGATTATTGTTGCTGCCACGCTTCGTTTGCGCTTCAGGAAATGGGTATTGAATCTATTATGGTCAATTCGAATCCGGAGACCGTATCAACGGACTATGATACCTCGGATCGACTCTATTTTGAACCGCTTTCACAAGAAGACGTTGTCAACATTTACGATAATGAAAAGCCTCATGGTGTAATAATTCAGTTCGGTGGCCAGACTCCACTCAAGCTCGCGAAATCCCTGGAAGAAAAAGGAATTCCCATTCTCGGTACAAGCCCTGACTCAATCGATCGAGCGGAGGATAGGAAGAGATTTATCGAGGTTTTGAAAAAACTCTCATTGAAACAGCCCGAAAACGGAATGGCGGTTTCAAAGGAAGAAGCGCGGAAAATCGCAAAGAGCATAACGTATCCGGTGCTTGTTCGCCCTAGTTATGTGCTTGGCGGAAGAGCAATGGCTATAATCAATGAAGAATCCAGTCTGGATAAATATATGGAAAACGCCGAGGAAATTTCCGAGGAAAGGCCGATTCTTATCGATTCTTTTTTAGAAGATGCAACAGAAGTTGATGTTGATGCGTTATGCGACGGTAAGAAGGTTTTTATCGCGGGAATAATGGAGCATATCGAAGAAGCGGGAATTCACAGCGGGGATTCGGCTTGCATGCTTCCTCCTCAGAACTTATCTGAAAATATACTAATGGAAATCCGTCAGGCCACAAAGAAGCTTGCATTGGAATTGCAGGTAATCGGATTAATCAATATTCAATTTGCGATCAAAGATGAGGTCTTGTATGTCCTCGAAGTCAATCCTAGAGCTTCCAGAACGGTTCCTTTTGTTTCTAAAGCAATCGGGATTCCAATTGTAAAATATGCTACAATGATAATGCTTGGGAAATCACTTGAGGAGCTTGGCCTTAATAAAGAAATTATACCTTCATTGGTGAACATCAAAGAAGCAGTCCTCCCGTTTAATAAGTTTCCCGGCGTTGACACAATTCTTGGTCCTGAAATGCGTTCTACTGGCGAAGTTATGGGCATTGCGGAAGGTGCCGGAGAGGCATTTGTCAAATCTCAAATCATGGCAGGTGAAGAACCTCCTTCGAGTGGAACAGTATTTGTCAGTATCAACGACAAAACCAAACCTGAGTTATTGCCGTATATTGGAGTGCTATCAAAATTAGGATTTAATCTGATCGCGACAAAAGGAACTCACAAACTTCTTTCCGATAATGGTTTTCTTTCTTCAATGATAAACAAACTGCATGAAGGGTCATATCCTAACGTAGTTGATTATATCAAAGAGAAAAAAATTCACCTGATAATCAATACTCCACTTTCAAGAGTTACGCGCGATGATGCATTTGCAATTCGTCAGGCCGCAATCAAATATAAAGTGCCATGCCTAACTTCCGCTCCAGCGACTAAAGCTCTGATAAACGGGTTGGTGGAAATGAAAAACAAGGGTTTTACAATCCGGTCTCTTCAAGAAGTGCATAAAGATATTCATGGAAGGAAATGATATGAAAGACTCAGAAATAAAAGCATTCAGAATTCTTTTTATTACTGCCGCATTTTGGAATTTGATCGGAGCCGGTTTTGGATATTTTAACACGGCATTTACATTTTCTCAATTCTTTGGGAGGGAACTAACGGATCCTCTTATATTTGCGATCTACAAAGGAGCTTGGGGAACAACGTTTGTATATTTCTTTGGTTATCTGATTGTCGCGAAGAATCCTGTAAAACACAGCGGCATTGTTATTGTAGGTGGGATTGGCAAGGTTGCTTTTGCCATAAAATTATTGCAACTTCACCTCACCGGACTTGCGGGTCCTGTAGTCTATGTAGTTGTCATTGGCGACTTTATTTTTACTGTGCTATTTTTTATTTATTTTTATCGGCTATACCGAACTAATCAAAATATTTTGTAAAGTCCTTGCAAAGTTTTTTTTATTATTCGAAGGTGGGAATAGATAAGCCATCAATGCTAATTGTATTCTTTCTTTTTCGATAATCTTTTAGCCCCTCCGTACCCAATTCATTTTCCCAGATTCGTAGGCCATCCCTTTCGCCAATGTAGGAATAATAGGGAACCTGCTCTCCGCACGACGTGCTAATTCTGTCAATCGCAACTTTAATAATTGCTCGAATTCCGGAACGATCGGGGAAAAGTTTTTTGTAGCCGGAAAAGTCTTTCATTGACTCGGAGATTACAACTCCCTTTCCATAAAATCGAAAAATCCTCGGCTCTCCCTCAAAAGCGCAAAACATAATCGTTATTCTCCCATTCTCAAAAATGTGAGCAATAGTTTCAGCCGCGCTTCCGGTATAATCTGCATATACAAATTCTTTTTTCGACAGTAATTGAAAAGAATCCCCACCTTTTGGAGAAAGATTGACACGTCCAGTTTTTTCCAGAGGAGCTGTAGCCACAAAAAAAATCTTCTGGGAATTGATCCAATCCAATTGCTCCTTTGTCAAGTTGTCTAGAATTTTGCCCATATTCCCTCCATTTATCGATCAAGGTAAAATGCTGCAATTTTTTGAATTCTAAATTCTTTTTTTCCGCAAAAAAAAACTAAAGTAATATTTCCATTTGGACGAAAATAGATGATAGAGGGGAGTCTGTCTACCTCCCAAAAAGATGGTTTCCTCTCTACACTGCGAATTTTCTCTTCAAATGAAGTGCGGGATGGGACATCCAACCGTCCCGCTTTTTTTTCTTTCAAAAAACTCCGCAAAAGTAAATCTAGCTGCATTAGGCTGAAATCCGGAACAATGTATGATTCCTGAAAAACATTCGAAAATTCGCTCCAATAGCGAACTGGCTATCTGGTTCATTCTTCCAGGGTTAGTATTAAATCTTTGTTTAGGATTTCTATTTACCCTGCTGGTCAAGGAAGCATTTCTCGAAATCAAATCCGTAGAAGAAGGGGACACCTATTTTCAAGCGCTCAGAATCATATTTCTTTGCATGTTCATTACCGGCTTATTTGTCGAAAATTTAATTCCGATAACTCAATCAAAATTCTTCAAAGCAGTTCTCACTTTTGCAGTGGTTCTGGAAATCGCATGGAACTATAGGTTTGCGTCCAATGAGTTCATGATCGATTATATCTTTCACAGAAACTACTTTGTAATATTTTTTTCTATGAATTGTTTTTTGACAGGCTATATAATTTCTTCTTTTAAAAATTTCAGAATCTGGAGTTTTTTGGCAGGGTCAATCGCATTCATTTTGTATTCAATCGTTTACACAACTAATGGAATCAATTCTAAAGACTACCTTTTCCCATTTCTATTCGTACTAATTGTCAAATTCGGCACAATTTTATTTTTTCACGATTACGGAATATTTTTTGAAAAGAAAAAACCAAACGACCGGGATTCATACAGCGCATTTTTTTACTCAGGCATAATTTTATTCACCAGCCATCTTGTTCTGACTTTTTTTACTCCCTCCGAAAATACGGAACTATTTCTCTCGGGCATCACATTCGGAGCGCTTTTTTTCAGCATTCTCTCCTATTACGGTTTGTTTTACGAAAAGGTAAAATTAAAATTTCTCATCGCAGAATTCTTTCTCATCGGAAATATTATTCTGACGGCAAATCAATCCGGCTTCGGCGAATATTCGTTTTTTCTTTTTCTTTCAGATATGGCTTTGCTTACTTTTTTTAGGCCATCGAAAATCAGTAAACGATTTGTTTTTATATCTACACTCATCGGAATTTCAATAACAATATCATTGATATTTTTTCTGCCATCGGCATCAAGTTACAGAATACGCGACATCGCAGTCATCATTTTTACCATTTTGTTTTTATTTCCCCTATATTCGAATAAGCTAATCGGACTCTACCACAGGATATTCGTACTATTTGTGTCCGCAATGCTAGCTTTTTTCTTCCATTCGCCTTTTGACTTTTCAAAAAATATCCCCCATTTGAGGGAAGATGAACGACTTCTCATTCCTTTCGCGCTATCCGAAATAAATTTTGATGATCAGAAATTTATTTATTATTCCAGTGACTTACCCTTTGATAATAGAAGGAAATTGCCCGATAAAAATAAACTTCAAAATAAAACTTTGGTCCTTGGAGCAAGAAATATTTCGAATGTGATGGTTTCATATATTGCTGAGCTAATCCGGGAAAAAGCGGATTTTTTTGTCATCAGGGAATCGTTGGTTGAAGAAGAGCGATTCAAAAAGTTCGGATTGCAAATTGTTGAGTTTCCTTTTTTTTATATTTACTATCCACCTTACTCACTCTGGAATTTTCAAGAATCTTCATTCTCATTCGGTCAGATAGGGACTCCCTGGACTAAGAATTATGTTTTTCCAAAATTAAAGAACCTGAAAACCCCTCAGGAAATTCTACCCATCTTAGACACTATTGAAAAATATAGCGGAAAAGATTTGCGAGATTATTCAGAAAAAATCAGAAATCGTTTTTTTGAATCCTATATGACATACTGCAAATACTACTTCGCCAAGAAAAACTATTCTCAAACAATAAAAACAGCAGTATTCGCTTTCAAATTCGGAAAACCGGATCAAGACGCTTTGAGGATGGTTTACGAGTCAGCAACGCAGGTTTCTCCTGAGGAGGAATATATTCCTGTCCTAAAATATCTGGCTGAAATTCCTGCTTATAGGGAAAATATTTTGAAGAGACTCATCCCTATTCTAGTTGCATCGGAAAACACGGAAGAGGCCTTGCAAAAAATCGATGACTTAATATCGCTTCAAAAAACTGCTGGAAGAGAGGACGACTTGCAGGCATTGCATATCGAAAAGGCAAAAATTTTTCTAGGGCAAAAAGACATCTTAAAAGCCGGTGAAATCATACAGAAAGAGCTAAGGCAAAATCCAAACTCGGTTGCATGGAATAAACTTAACGAAGAATTGAATTTACAAAGAGAAGAGATTCGACAAAGATGGATGACAGACAAATCAAAGCAATTAAATATCACAATTGAATAACATGAACTTTTCGACATTAATTGGAATATCAGCCGCAATTCTATCCGTTTTCGCAGCTCTCATTTTTGAAGGGGTAAGCATACTCGGATTTATAAAATTCTCTTCACTTTTGCTAATCCTTGGTGGAACACTCGGTGCTACCTTCGCAAGCTACACAACAACCCAGATTCGCACTATGCTTACCTGCATCACCAGGGCAATTTCTTTTACAGGGAAAGATGACCTATCTGAACTATTTCAAACTTTTGCGGAAAAAGCCAGAAGAAACGGGCTATTGTCACTTGAAGAAGATATTACAGGAATTCAGAACTCCTTACTACAAAAGGGAATCCGGTTGATTGTTGATGGGTCAGACCCTTCTATCGTAGAAGAGATATTGTTTGAATCAGCAGAGCAGGATGCCGAAAAAGAAATATTTTCCGCAAAAATTCTGGATACGGCTGGTGGTTTTTCTCCGACTATGGGTATCATCGGTACGGTTGTCGGGCTGGTGCATGTACTGGAAAATCTGGGAGCCGGAACAGCCGCTCTGGGTAAAGGTATTGCAACTGCTTTCATTGCAACATTCTACGGAATCGGATTTGCCAATCTGTTATTTCTTCCTTTGGCAAACAAAATTCGTTCCTTTTCTAAACAGGAAAGCGATAAGCGACACGCAATAGTCAGAGGGATTTTATCGCTGCAAAGTGGTGATAACAGAAGGATTCTCTCGGAAAGAATGGCCCCATTTCTGGACTAGACTTCTTCTATGAATATATGAGGCTATTTCAAATAGCGAAGCAGCACTGTCGTCATAACGCACAATCCTTCTGATCTTCCCAGGGCGCCCATCTTTTCAGTAGTTGTTGCCTTGACTGAAATTCTGTCCATTTCTATTTTCAGGATACTTTCCAGTGATTTCCGAATTTTCTCCCTGTGAGGAGAAATTTTCGGTTTCTCACCGATAATTGTGTTGTCGATATTCTCTATCGTATATCCGCGTTCTTTCATAAACTCCAGAACTTTATCCACAATTTCTCTGGAATCCATATTTTTATTGGATGCATCCGTATCGGGAAAATATAAACCGATGTCACCTAACGCAAGCGCCCCAAGAATCGCATCTGCTATCGCGTGCAGCAGAATATCAGCATCGGAGTGCCCGATTAACGCCAAGTCAGTTTCGATAGTGTGTCCGCCCAGAATGAGAGGCCTGGAAAAATTTGTTTCCAGTTTGTGAAAGTCTATTCCGTTCCCAATTCTGAATTCGAATTGCATCTATTTATCCTTTTTTTTCTTTATCTGCTTATAAAGGTCTAAAATTTTCCAGTCATCCGGAGAGAATTCAGTATTTGCCAGCACCAGCTCGCCTTTTTTATTTTCATACACAATATGGTCGCGGGCAACACCCCAGAATCGCTCACAAATTATAGGATATACCTGCTTTTTTTTCCCAGGCCCCCACCTATAGACAGTGTCTCCATATCCGGAAATGAATTCGTTTCTCTTTGTAGTGCTCCAGGGATTGATTTCATTCGGACCGACAAGAAAACCTTTGTTGACCGTAGGCTCTCCACTAGCAGTGAATTTAACCTCCCGCAAGAGCATTGACCCGACGCTTCCTCCGATTATATATACGGATTTGCCATCAGAATGAAAAATCTTAGGGCTAAGAATATCTTTTGCAATATTTTTCACCGAATTATTCTTCGGTGAAAACCAATATAGAAAATATGAGCCTGCGCTTCCCGAAAAAATTAGAAAGGATTTTCCGATAGGCACAATAAAGAATTTATTTTTTAACTTTGGAAAAGGAGGTAGAAGCTTTTCCTTCGCTACAATCAGTTTTGGTTTTTTGGGTTCCTTTGTTTCTTCTTCATAGAGATTCTCATCTACGAAATAATATATTCTGGCTCCATCGGAGGAAATCGCTCCTTTATTCGAGCACGCTACGAACGCCCCGGAGTCATAGGTCTCTTTCGGTTCCAAAAAAGAAATCGCTTTTAGTCTGCAACCCGAACCGTTGACAAGTTTGATTGCAGTAATTGCAAATTCCGCTTCAGAGGAAACACTGATCCATTCGAGTAAATCTCCCGTTTCTTTAGATTTCACCAGAGGATTCGCAAGATCTCGGAAGATGACCTTCCTGTCTTCCGTCCACACAATCCTGTTTCTATCGTTTGACATTTCCAGAATTCTTGGGTTTAACGGCTTACTGGATGAAATGATTTCGTCGGTGGATTTTAATCCTTCCAGTTTTGCCCGAATTTTTTCTCTTGCTGAATCGAACTTTTCACTTTCGATCAGCACGTCTACATCGCTTTTCAGAGCCTCATATTTATTCTGGCATTGCAAGATAAACAATATTAGTGAAAAAAATAAAAATTGTCTCATGTGGGAAATTAAATTGAACATCTTCAAGTTTCTAACTCGCTCCCGGAGGTTTCATCGGTAATTTCCGGTACAATAAACAAGTCTTTTGCAAAAAGTTCCTTGGCAGTTTTGCCTACGGTTCTTGTGTCAAGGTAAGCAAAACCCCCGGTTATAGTCGCTCCGATAAGAGGAACCCACCTCAATAAATTTCCTTTCAGAATTTTTCTGGAAATTTTCATTCCGACCAGTTTGACCAATTTTTCAAACAATTGAAGTGTGGTTGGCCGAATAATGATTCTAGCGCTGGTCTCTTCGATCATTCGTCGGAAAACATGAGCGCTGCCGTGCTTGAACATGCAATACAAAAGCAACTCTCTGGTCAGTTTCACATCCTTTCCATACAAAGCGGCAATATCCTTTATCATGTGGCCCTGAATTCTGAATATCAAAAATAATTCGGGCAGAACACTGATCCAGCCAAACGGCCCCGGAGGCAAAGACAATGTTGCGCTAATTGCTGCAGATTTCAAGCTCGCAGATTGCACTAGTGAGTCCACAATGTCGGAGGGGTCATTTACTGTCTTTGCGTAAGGGCTTTGATAGTTTTCCACGCCGGAAATCAGTGTAACTAAATTTTCCGAGAAAGCGTCGCCAAAAGTTTTTACAATTCCCATCTTGTATCAACAAATCAATTCTAGGCAAATCAAGTCTATTGAATTTTAGTTTTCCATAGTGGATATTTCTTTCAAAATTTCAGCTAAAAAATTCTTTTGAATCTGAATGTTAGATAGACTATTAAAAATAAAACAAAAATTCTTGAAGATCGATGAAGAATTGCAAGATCCGAAGATTACTTCGAAACCCGATAAGTTAAAAGAGCTTTCCAAGGAAAGGGTCAGGCTTTCTCCGATCTTTGCCAAGATAGAAGAATATCTAGGCCTTGAAAAGAACCAGAAAGATGCCCGGGCTTTGCTTGAAAATGAGAAAGACAGCGAAATGATTTCCATGCTGAAAGAGGAGATCTCAACTTCGGAAGAAAAGCTTCAGGCGCTGGGAAAAGAGCTCGAAATACTACTGCTCCCACCTGATCCAAATTCCGGAAAGAACGTATTTGTGGAAGTCCGTGCCGGAACCGGTGGTGAAGAGGCAGCTCTATTTGTCGCAGATCTATTCCGAATGTACACAAAATTTTGCGAAAAAAAACGAATGAAGTATGAAATTATCGACTCCAGCCAAACGGGATTGGGTGGATTCAAGGAAATAGTTTTTTCAGTAGAAGATGCAAACGCCTATGACATACTAAAATTTGAAAGTGGCGCTCATCGCGTTCAGAGAATTCCAACTACCGAATCCGGCGGGCGAATTCATACCAGCGCCGTAACTGTTGCAGTGCTACCAGAAGCAGAGGATGCCGAAGTAACTATTAACGAAAATGAGATTCGCATAGACGTATTCCGCTCATCAGGGCCAGGAGGCCAGTCCGTCAATACTACGGACTCAGCAGTTCGCATAACGCACGTTCCCACGGGAATCGTCGTGAGTTGTCAGGATGAAAAGTCTCAGTTGAAGAACAAAGACAAAGCAATGAGAATTTTGCGTTCAAGAATACTGGAAAAAATGCAGGAAGACCAGAAAGCAAGCTCCGATGCGTTAAAGAAATCAATGATCGGTTCGGGAGATAGATCTGAACGAATCCGCACCTATAATTTTCCGCAGGGAAGATGCACCGATCATCGAATCAATTATACCAGTCATAACCTTTCAGCAATAATGGATGGAGACATTGAAGATTTATTGGATGCTCTTGCCGAAAGCGATCGAGCAAAGAGACTTGAGCAAAGCAAAGTTGGATGACCACCACAGGGAAAACAATTCTTTATGTTCTGAACAAGTCGAAGGAGTATTTACAAAAAAAGAATATTCCCAATCCGAGACTGGATGCAGAGGTAATTCTTTCCGATATTTTGGGACTTGAGCGTATTAAGCTCTACTCGAATTTCGAAAAAATTCTATCCATTGAGGAAGAGGACATTTATCGGAAAAAGATTCAGGACCGCGGGCTACTGAAACCTGTTGCCTACATTACACAAAAGAAAATGTTTTATAATTCCTTCTTTTATGTTGATGAAAACGTATTAATACCCAGACCGGAAACTGAGGAACTCGTAGAATGGTTTTTGAAGACTACTAGTGCCAACGGAAAATTAACTGTACTGGATTTGTGCAGTGGAAGCGGATGCATCGGCATCTCCGTAAAAAAGGAAAGGCCGGACTACAAGATTTATTTTTCAGACATTTCCAAAAGGGCGCTGGATATCACGAAAATAAATTCCAAAAATATTTTGGACGAAGATATTATTGAAGAGAAATTTATAGAAAGCAATCTCTGGACAAATATTCCTGAGTCGCTCATGTTCAATGAAATTCTATCCAATCCGCCGTATATTCCAGAATCCGAAAAACCGGAAATCATGGCAGATGTCCTGAAGTATGAACCGGAAATCGCACTTTTTTTGAGAGACCCGGAAAATTTTTATTCTAAACTTCTTCAAGGTGCGGAGAATCATTTGAATGATAGCGGAAGCCTTTTCATGGAAACCCATCCGGACTGGATAAACAGACTTTCGGAAATGTCCAAACTCTACCATTTGGAAACGGTTGAAATCAAAAAAGACTTGAGTGGTAAGGAAAGGTTTATTAGGCTAATGAAAAGAGGAATATAAAATGTCACTACTCGGAAAACAAGCGATCGAATTTGAACTGCCGGACTCAAATGGAAACAGAGTTTCTTTGAAAGATTACAGGGGGAAAAAGCTGCTCCTGGTTTTTTATCCGGGCGACAACACGATGGTCTGCACAAAGCAACTTTGTTCGTATAGCGACGGTTTTGACGGATTTCGGGATCTTGGAATTGAAATTGTCGGAATCAACAAAGATTCAGTGGACTCCCACAAAGAATTCGGCGCAAAGTACAATTTTAAATTTCCATTGCTTAGCGATACTACAGGAAAAATATGCGAAGGATATGGCGCGACCGGCCTTTTGGGAACGAAGCGCGCGCTGTATTTGATTGATGAAACCGGGAAAGTTATTTTCGAAGATGTTACACTTCCTGTGCTGTATAAGGGCACTGAAGAGGTTTTGGAACTAGTTAAAAAAGTAGTAGAAAAAAAATAATTGTTACGAGGAACGCCGATTCGTATGATGAAAAAAAATTCATTTAAATATCTGCTGATCTTTTCTATTTTAGCAATAGTGTTCACAAATTCGCTCTTTGCAGAATCATCTGTCATCGGTGTAATGCCGTTTGAAGGCGAGGACAAGAAAGCAGGAGAGCAAGCGGCCGCTTTTGTCCTGACAAATCTATCATCACGAAAAAAATTCAAGTTTGTGGAAAAAGGCCAATTAAAGAAAGCTTTGGATGAAATCACAATGACCAAATCAGGAATTGTGAAAGAAGAGGAAATGCTAGAACTTGGAAAAATTCACGGGGCTTCGTACTTGATTTTAGGAGAAAGTAGAAAGGAAAGATCTTCGAAAGAAATTTATTACGTTTCCGCCAGACTCATCAAAACCGAAACCGGAAACGTTATCGGAGCGCATAAATCTTCCTGTGAAGTGCTGGAGAAATGTTCGGACAAGATAGCAAGTGCGTTAGACGAACTCCTAAGCGTGGTTGTGCTTTTTGAAAATCCTACCAGTCCTTACATCATAAAATTAAAACTGGATAAGGGAAAAAATCCGACTTACAAAGTTAAAGAAAAAGTAAAATTAACATTCAGAGTTGAGTCAAAAGAAGCTTCTCTTTCCGGTTGTTTTTTGAAAATTTTTTCCGTTGATAAAAGCGGAAGTATTTCCCAAATCTATCCGAATAAATTTTCCGCACAGAAAGCAATTTCCCTAAACAGAGACTATACATTTCCGGAAGAGGATGATGATTTTGAATGGGAAGTCACAGGACCTCCGGGTTTCGAATACATCCAAGCAATCGCATCCGGAAGAGAGGCAGAGTTTAGTTCTTCAAAAGGTGATTCGGATGAAGTTTTTAGGTCTGTTGGAAAAGGAGAACTAAAAATATTTCGGGGTATCAAAACAGTAATCAAAAACAAAAAACTCGGAGATTTCAGCGCAGAGAGGGTAACTTTTCAAATAGTTGAATAAGTTCCAGATCAGAATTTATACCCAACAGTAAACCAAATATTACGTCTCTCCAGTGGATGCATAGTAGGATAATATGCTCCTGTTGCAACTCTGATTCCCGGATCAAAAAATTGTTCATTCGTAACATTGTTAATATGCAATTGAATAAATACACCAGGCTTGAAGGCATCATCCCACCGTATGTTTAATTTTACCATTTTATAACCCAGAACTGAATGCTCTGGGTTTGTTGCAATTGTTCTGCGGACATCAATATAATTTATTCCAAGATACACTGAAAGATTTTTCAATATGTAATAAGTGAATCCGACATTCGCTTTATGTGGAGCTATATTGGGAATATTACCCTTTGCTGGCACTGTTGAGTTATTCGTAACGGATTTATATCCAAGCAAATACAAGTCATTTGCATAATCATCTCCGGCTCGGCCTGCCGTCGAAGGGGATTTGGAAAGGCCGCTTGGTAAATCGTAGTAATAGCCTTTGTTATAGGTGTAATTCAAAAACATTATGAAGGAATTCGAAAAAGTAATATTTGTCTCAAGCTCTGCACCGTAAATTGCAGCTCGCCCAATGTTTTGATTCTGATTCCACGGGAGTCCTCCGGTTGCAGTTTTTCCGGCAATGGGGGTTGTATCCGTTGTTTGAACTTCCAGAATCAAATTCGACACCGAGTTGTAAAACCCTTGAGCAGAAACAAAATATTTTTTCAGAAAACGATAGCTGGCTCCCGCTTCGGCAGATCGCAATTCTTCGGGCCTCAGACTGGTATTCGGTTTTCTTTGAGCAGTTTGGGAAAATAATTCTCTCGCAGATGGTTCACGAAATGCCGATCCCAGAAGAAATTTAAAAGTCAAATTTTTGGATGGAGTATAAACCGCGCTTAACCGCGGAGTGTTCGCGTGCCCATACGTCGTTATAAAGTCATGCCGAAACCCTGCTGTGAGCGCAAGTTTGTCAAACGGCTTATATAACTGCTGGTAGTACATCGCATAGTTCGTATAAGTATATCTTTCACTACTTCCGTAGTCTTTTGAGACAACAAAATGTTTTCCGACAACGCCGAATATTCCGGAAAGTTTTGATGATGGGCTCCACTGCAATCTTTCCTCTGCCTGATAGGAATAGTCAGGCCGGCTGTAATTCGTTTCTGCTGTCGTATCTCCCGGATGATAATAGGCCCCTGGCCCATTTGTATTCGGGTATTCTTCATGACTTGAACTCAGTACCTCAGTATGACGTACGATTGCTTCACTGTCTAGACTGAGAGTTTCACTGAATTTATGAAGATAACCTGCAAGAACGGAATTATTCCGGAAATCCCAATTGGAACCAATAAAGCCTTTTTCCCCGTATGTGACAACCTTGCCTTTTGAATCGTACGTTGTCAGTGCACCGGAAAGAATTCCATAAGCTCTAGCCAAATTTCTGCTGTCCCATTTTCCGGTTTCCAGTCCCTTTTGCTTTGTGTCGATCTGCTGTGTTCCATTGGAAAAAGTCCCCTCACCTTGAAGATACTGCCAGTTGATTGTTTCAAATCGAAAACCGCCTTTGGAAAACTTCGCCGTAATATTATAAGTATTTTCCTGGGAATTATTGTAGGTCGGCGACCAGTAATATCCTATTGAATTACTGTTTGTTTCACAGACAGCATTCCCGCAAAGTTTTTTACTCAAGGCATAAATTGGGTCGTAATGGTAATTGTAATTTGGATTCGATGAAGTTGATCCATTATTCGGCGGATCAAGATTTTGAATTCCACCGAAATTCGGCCCTTTTGTCTGATAGTAATATCCTCCAACACTGTAATGGATCGGACTCTCTCCTTGAGTCGAACCCCTCGCCGAAAAACTTGCAGAGGCTCCAGGATTTGAAAAATTTTTCTCCCATGCCCCATAGGTCGCGTCGATATGATGTCCCGGATTGGAGTCTCCGGATTTCGTTATGACATTGATAATACCATTAAACGCATTCGCACCATATAATGCGGACGCCGGGCCGGATACGACCTCGATTCGTTCAACGTTATTCAAAGGAAATCTCAGGCTGCCTGCAAGCATTGCATTTTCATTCAAATTGTTATCCGCAATGCCGTCCACATACATCAGAGTTCTCTGCTGCCCGCCGACAAGCCCTCTCTGATGAAGCAAATCCGGAAAAATTCCGTAGTTATGCTGAAAATCCATTCCAGGGATGTCGTGTAACGCATCTTCCAGAGTTCTATATCCGCGCTCACGAATCTGCTCGGCGCTGATCACATAAACGGCAGCCGGCGCATCTTTTAATTTCGTCTTGGTTCTTGTAGCAGTAACGACTTCCGTATCTTCGAATAATTTAAAAACCTTTTCTGCAGATTCCTGGATATCCTCTTTTCGAATCTGGAAGTTTATATCTTTTCCAATTTGAGATGAATTCACAAATTCGTTGATACTCTCAGTTCTTTCTTTTCTCTTCGAATTTAATTTTACTCTGTTCGACAATTTCGTAACAAATTTCGATATTACAGAATTATCATTTTCCTTCATTTCGTCATCTGGAAGTTTTTCGTCTTCCATTCCAGTGAGTTCAAAAGAAACATTCAGCGCATCTATCAAAAAGCCGGTATCGGGATTATAAACCTGGCCATAAATGTTCAGGTTCTCTCCCTTATTTTTTTTGTAATAACCAGTGATGAATACCGTATCCAGTCCTTTTAAACTTAGTAAAGCGGCTTCTAACGATGAATAATTCTCAAGTTTCTCAGCCTCTATTCCAAGATGAGAAAAATTCTTTTCAAATTCCGACCGAATTTTTTCAGAAACTAAAGGAATACTTGGAGACTTGTAAGGTTGAAATGATCCGACGTAAACTTTTCGGGTGGGAGTTTTTTTTTCGGCAAAAACATTGCCCTGAGTGAAGAGAAGTGAGAAGAATACAAAATAAATGATTTTCGAGTAACCGATCAAAATCTGCCTTTTCTCAACAGAACGACCGGTGGCATCAATAGCGAAAAAGATACTTCGATATCTGTCGGGCTGTTTTTTTTTCAATTTAAATCCATTCCAATAGATTTATGTCCACAATCGATAAACCCATTGTGCCTTATCCATTTGGCTTGAAAATGCTATCTGAAATTTATGGCCAGTCAAGCAAAAATGAAAATTGGACTCAAAAAATCCTCATTCAATGACTATTGCCTTTGGAAACGTCGGGCAAGTCTGTACACAAATCCCGCAACCAACACAGGCTGTCATGAAATTGGGTTTATTTTTGGAAAATTTAACAGCTCTGGGAACAGGGCAAGAATCTTTGCAGGCACTACAAATCATCTCATCCAATTTCGAATTTACACAATAGGAAAAAAGACTCTTTGCATTCCCTAAATTTGGATATTTCTTTTTCAGAGGAGTCAAAGCTCCGGTGTTGCAGGCTTTAATGCAAGGCCAGTCTTTACAGAGCATACAAGCCTTTACATTTGGATCAAGGAAAGGAAATTCTTTTCGCAAACCGGATTTTGCAACCGGAAACAAAACATTGTAAGGGCAGGCAACTATACAGTCGCCGCATCCAGTGCATAATGTTTCGAATTTTTTCCGGGGAGAGATTGCGCCAGGAGGAAACTTCAAACCCTTACTAACCGGTTTCGGCTTCGTATATTTCGGTAAACTGCGAGGCTGTTTTTTGGTTTCGGATTCCGGTTCTTTATCTATTGATACATTCGATACCGAGGTATAAACTTCTTCTGATTTTGAAATTGCAGACTCCAGTAATTTCGCGAGCCCTTTCTTAAAAAAATCTTTTCGATGCATGATCGATAAAAAAGACTATTCTTCAATCCTTTCAATTTGGGCACCAAGAGATCGAAGCCTTGTATCAATATTTTCAAATCCCCGATCAACCTGAACGATGTTATGAATATAACTTATACCATTGGCGCATAACGCAGCAATAATCATCGCCATGCCTGCCCGAATATCCGGACTTGCAACCTTTTGTCCATATAGATCGGATTGGCCGATTACTACTGCACGGTGTGGATCGCACAAAATAATTTGAGCACCCATTGCAATTATATTATCCACAAAAAACAGTCTAGACTCAAACATTTTTTCGTGAATCAATACAGTTCCTTTGCATTGCGTTGCAGTTACGAGGGCAACAGATGTCATGTCAGCTGGGAAACCGGGCCAGGGGGAATCGTCAATTTTCGGAGTAGCACCATGATAATCCGGGATGATTTCCATCTTCTGATCCCTGGGGACAAGAATCCCTCCTTCGATAGGACGAACCTCAATACCCAGCCTGGAATATACCATGCGTATCATCCGGATATCTTCCAGATTGACATCCTTAATCAAAATTTCGCCCTTAGTAACCGCTGCGAGACTAATAAAACTTCCAACCTCCAGATAATCAGATGAAATTCTGTGTTTGTTATTCTGTGATCTTAGCGCAGTCACACCCTCTATGATCAGAATGTTTGAGCCAATTCCGGAAATTTTCGCTCCAACGGAATTCAAAAACCTGCAAAGCCCCTGCACGTGAGGCTCGCTTGCCGCATGACGTATGATCGTTGTGCCTTCCGCAAAGCATGCAGCCATTATTGCATTTTCCGTCGCCGTAACTGAAGCTTCATCCAAAAGAATATCAGTTCCCTTTAATCCACTTGTTTTGATTCCATAGCCATCCGGAAATATTTCCACAGTAGCGCCTAACGCTTCCAGTGCAAGCAAGTGCGTATCCAGCCTTCTTCTACCTATCTTGTCCCCGCCAGGTCTAGGCAGAAAAACCCGGCCTGTTACTGCAAGTATCGGCGCTGCAAGCGTAACTGCACCTCGAAGCTTGGAACAAAGCTCCTCGGGTAAATCGGATTTCAGATTCTCGCCTTTTTTGAAAGAATAAACCCCCTCATCCAGTTTCTCAATCTCCACTCCCAAAAGCTTAAGGACCTCCATCAGCATCAAAACGTCGGAAATTGCGGGGACATTTTCTAGGATGACAGTTCCTTCAACCATACACACTGCCCCCAAAAGAGGCAGGGCTTCGTTTTTATTTCCTTGTGGAACAACTGTTCCTGACAGGGGATTTTTTCCTGTGATTTTGAAATAGGATGAACTCATAATACACAAATATTTTTTAATGTAACTCTTGCAAGAATTCTATTTTTTATGGGCATGCGATTCCGTTCGCTTCCTATCAGGATCCCAGGCCACAAAAAAATTTCAATGAGTTTGGAAAAATTCAATTTTTTCTGTTTAAACTCAATTATTTTTTACCTGCATACATAGATGATTCATTGCAGTGTTGCCACAAGATCACTTGCATCCGAAGAATTACTTAAATTTAGGTCAGGGAAAATGTGAAACCAACTGAATATCCAAAAACTCAATCAAGCCTACTTATTCCGGAAAAATTTTTAGACGACTACATGTTGAAAACAAAAAAGACAACACGAGAGGCCTATTTTCATCTATTGTTGCATAAATACAAAGGCCTTCTCTTAGATGGAATTTTGCCGCGGCCGAGCAAAATTAAGAAAGCTTATCAGGATAATGGCCAAAATCTGACAAAACTGAATTTTTGGCCCGAAAACTCCGACTGGATCGAAATAGGGATTCTCTCTAACTGGCTCGGTATTTCACGGACTGCACTTTTTACCTGGCTTTTGATTATGGATCTGTCCGATTTCGAAAAAATTCTCCGTGAACGATTTTACGAGCATGGAGTTCCACCTACCGTCAGTACGATTCTGCTGAAAAATTTAATCACATACGGAAAAACCAGTGTATGGCGAAGAAAAATCTACTACAAGACCAGGAAATAGAGTAAAAAAGAATCTCAGATACGGTTGAAACCTTTCAGAATTTTCATAAGCTCGCTTATGGCGGAATCGCTTTGTCCTCTTTTAATATCTGAAACAATGCAATTGCGCGTATGGCCCTCGATCAGCATCATCGCCGTAGATTCCAAAGCTGATTTTGCAGCATTAATTTGAGTGAGAATATCAGGGCAGTATCTGTCATTTTCTATCATTCTAGAAATGCCCTGAATTTGCCCTTCAATTTTTTTAACTCTTTTCAGAAGATTAGCTTTATCATCTCTCTCTACCTGCTTTTCCCGGTGTTCATGCGAATTAGATACGTTAGACGACTTCATATCCCGCTTCTGCAATATTTCCTTTCAAAACATCCTGGTCTAATTTAGTCTCTTCAAAAGTTACGGTGACTTTTTTTTGTTCCAGCGAAACATTGACATCTTGAACTCCTGCCAAAGATTTCAATGAATTCGTGATTGTTTTCACACAATGTCCGCAACTCATTCCGTTTACTTTAAAATCCATAGTTTTCATGTTTTATTTCCCTCAATTTTTGGTTTCCAATTTCTTAATAAAAGACTGCTTGTAATTACGGACACAGAACTAAGAGCCATCGCAGCTCCTGCTATCATCGGATTCAACATTCCAAATGCTGCGAGTGGAATTCCGGTTACATTGTAAAAAAATGCAAAAAATAGATTTTCTTTAATTTTCCGGATTACTTTTCTTGAAAGCTGAATTGCTACAGGAATTGAAACAAGCGTATTTCCTGTCAGCGTTACATCTGCTGCCTCTATTGCCACCCCCGAACCGGAGCCCATGGAAAATCCTATATCCGCTTCAGCAAGAGCTATTGAATCATTCACCCCGTCACCTACCATTGCAACTAACGTTTCATTCGATTTCAATTTCTTGATTTCCGAAGATTTATCCTCTGGAAGAACTTCAGCCAGATAATCGGCAATCCCTAGCTCAATTGCAGTCTTCTCGACAGATTGTCTGTTATCTCCGGATAATAAAACAGAATTAATCCCCATTGCTTTTAAAGACTTAATCGAATAAAACGCATCTTCTTTTAATTTGTCATTAAGAACAATAGCGCCTAACGCATTTTTGCTATCTGAAAGCCAGATTTTTGTTCCGTGAGATTTGCTTTCTTTTATTTCAAACTTTCCGATTCGCTCGCCTATGAACAGCTTTGATCCAAGAGAATAACTTGTTCCATCTATCCTCCCTATTGTTCCTTTTCCGTGAATATTCTGAAAGTCAAGCACCTCAAAAATATTCAGATTTTTCTCTTTGACATACCGGAGAATTGAAACTGCCAAAGGATGCGTAGAACCCTGCTCAAGGGATCCGGCTAATTGCAAAAGATAGTCCTCGGAAAAATTCGAGTAATTTTCTATCTTACTAACTGTAAATACTCCCTCTGTTATTGTTCCGGTCTTATCAAAAACCACAGTATTGAGTGATCCAATTCTTTCCAGAGTAGTAGCATCTCGAATCAGAATGCCAAGCTCGGATCCTTTCCCACTCCCGACCATAATTGCAGTCGGCGTTGCAAGGCCTAACGCACACGGGCATGCAATCACTAAAACCGAAACCGAATTTATTAAAGATGTGCTGAAATCAGCCGAGTAAATGTACCATCCAAAAAATGTAATAATTGCGATTGATACCACAATTGGAACAAAAATTTCAGCAACTTTGTCTACAAATTTTTGAATTGGAGCTTTGGACTCCATTGCTTCTTCCACTAATTTCACTATCTTTGAAAGATATGTTTTTTCACCGACTTCTGTGGCACGCACCTTTAATAAGCCATTCAAATTCAAAGTTCCTGAAAATATTTTATCGTCCTTGGTTTTAAGTTTTGGAATGCTTTCACCTGTTAGCATTGATTCATCAATGGAGGAATCTCCTTCAATAATAACCCCGTCAACCGGCACGCTCTCCCCGGCTTTTACCAGAAATAAATCGTTAACTTTTATTTTATCAGATGAGGTTTCCTGAATTTCATTATCCCTGATAATATGTGCTGCCTTCGGTTGCAATTTAATCAGTTCTTCCAATGCTGAAGAAGTTTTTCCTTTGGCTCGCTCCTCCAGCAATTTTCCAAGCCTTACAAGCGTTATGACAGTTGCACTTGCCTCAAAGTATAAATCCGAATGAGCTTTGCCGTAAAAAGTGTAATAAACGCTAAGAGCAAAGGCCATAGTAGTTCCCAATGCTACAAGAACATCCATGTTTGCAGACATAGACCGCAGAGAAAAGTAAGCGCCTTTATAAAATCTCGCACCGGCAATAAACTGAACAGGAAAAGCTAAAACCAATTGTACGATAGGCGAAATCATAAAATGTATTCCGAAAAGCATCGTAGCCATTGGAACAAGCAACGGAATTGTAAAAACTGCAGAGACAATGAACAATATTAACTCTTGTTTAAAAAGTTCTTTGCGTTTCCGAGCAATTTCTGATCTCGAATTTTCCTTTATCTCAAAAGCTCCATACCCCGTTTTTTCCACTGCACTCTCGATCAATGCTACATCTTTAATCCCGGTTAAAAAATGAACTGTGGCTTTCTCGGATGCAAAATTCACTTCAGCCCGGATCCCGGGGATCTTGTTCAGATTTTTCTCGATTCTAGCGGAGCATGCCGTGCAGGTCATTCCCTCTATTTGGAATTGCGATATAATCTCTTTCATAAATATACCATACCACGGTATGGTATTATCTGTCAATTACTTTTACTTGAATTCGATAAGAAAAAGAGGCCGGGCTTTGCATCGGACCTTGCGCTGTTTATTCAGCTCATCAGAGATGAGCTGGCGGCAGAGGCTGGATGCAATCGCTTGCGCGTAGCTTGACCAAACTCGCGGTAATTCGAAAAGACCGAGATTAATTTACACAAAAAAAATTTTATTCGCTCTAAGATGTAATTTCTTCTGAAATTTCTTCTTAAGTCCAGATTATTTTTACCTGAGTATTTATGAAAAAAACACTACTTGTTCAAAATTCATTTGATAAAAAGACTTTCTACCGGTTCAATAGAAAAACGTCCTCTGCTTTTGGAATTCCAGAAGAACTAGTACCGGTTTTGAATAGGAAAATACTGCAACACAAAGGCCTGCGATCCTACTTACGATCATTGCTAACAAAGCTGAGATCTAAATGTTATGATGGCCAACTTCCCCAAGGAAACGGAGTAAAAACAAGGTATCAAGAGGAAGGCCTGAATCTCCAGTATTTTAGTTTCAAGCCCGACAATGGCGATTGGTCAGAATTACGGCTTCTTGCTTTTGCCCATGGCGTATCTATGACACAGTTTTTTGTCTTTCTTTTGAAGTTAGATAATTCTGAGGTTGGAGAGAAACTCCTGAAGTCAATTTGGGTAAAAGTACCTACTCTTTTTTTGAAAAAGCCAATACGATTAGTGGCAAATCTTTATCGGCTAAGCGGAGAGAGGGAGCTGAGGATAAAATTTGGAAAAAAAAAGTATGAATGGAAAGAAATACAAAAACCCCCGCAACCGAAAACTTTTTGACTCGAAGACTAACAAAAAAACGAAATTTTGAAAAAAAGGTTGCAGAAAATTCCCGATTGTGCTTTAGTTGACACAAATAAGCGAAATTCAAAGGAGAAATCGAAAAATGAAAAATATAAAAACAAAATTATTGGTCCTCGTTCTGGCCTTTTTAATGCCAGCTTTAAACACCCTTTCAGCACAAACAAAGCCATTAACCGGTATGTGTATTGTTCTGGTTCATGGAATTTTGGGTTTTGATGATACCAACGGTCTTGCAAACGGTCTTGTAAAATACTGGGGCGGGCTTGACGGATATCTTCGCAACCAAGGTGCAAAAGTAGCAACACCTGGAAGTTCAGCAGCAAATAGCTTGGCGGTGAGATCTTCTCAAATCAAGTCCTACATGGATACCTGGATGCCAGCAAATGGTTGTTCTAAAGTTCATTTGGTGGGGCATTCTCAAGGCGGCCTTGTAGTTCGTTATATTGTAACAAATCTGGGATATGCAAGTAAAGTTGCTTCTGTCTCTACGGTGAATTCCCTTCACAAAGGAGCTCCGATGGCAAACATAGTCCTTGCTGTGATTCCTAGTTGGTTGCAACCATTCGCAAATTCTGCACTCAGCTTACTAGCTAAGCTAGTTTATAGAGACGGCCGTCCACAGGACGTGATTGCAATGGGTCAATCGCTTACTACGACCTATGTTACATCCTTTAATACATCAACTCCGAATGTTTCCGGAATGAAGTATTACTCGTATGGATCCAGCATGGCATGGGCTGATCTAATCCAGCATCCAATTATGGCTCTTACTCACCCAATTACTTGGGCAGGTGGCTTGTACTATGGACTGGGAAGTTCAAATGATGGTGTAGTTCCTTTAGCATCCCAAAAATGGGGAACTTGGATGGGGACTCCATCTGCAAAGTGGTATGCAACTGGAATTGACCATTTGCAAGCAACGAATTTTGAGTGGTCAGGCCAAAGCTACTTTGATGTTCAGGGTTGGTACATGAAGATCGCAAAAACCGGAAGAGGCTACTAGTCTAAATTTCAAATCAAGTGAGGCATTTCCTGCTTGCCTCACTTTTCTTTTTTTCTTACTGTCCTTTTAAGAGAGTTAAATCATGAACAAGAAAATTGTAATAGTCGTCGGTACTTTAATCGGTATTATATTAATCTATTTTACTTTGAATTGGGCATCAAAAGATGATTCTGGAAACAGCAAAAAGAGTAAATTTTCCTTGAGTTCGGGCGACAAAGACAATTCAAATATTTTTCCTTTGGGAAGTAGTGATAGCGGGAATGGAGAAAGCGTTTTTGGAAATGAAAGCGCGATTCCTTACGGCGAATTTCTTGATAAACTGAAAACCGGCGAGATCAATTTTGTATGGGAAGTTTGGGCAATGCGTGGAAAATGTCCGGAAAATCTCGGCCCTGAGCAATGTGATAATTCAATTCTCGCATATATCGACTCTCATTATTCGCCACCGGAAAATGAAACGATGAAAAATCTGTTTCGAAGCTACTTTCGATACGAAAATGAAATTCGGCAAATGGAAATCAATCCAAACATGAGTTTTGAAGAGCGTTATGATATCCTAAAAAAGAAAAGACGTGAAATTCTGAAAAATGAAAATGCAGAGCTTATTTTCGGAATGGAAGAGTCAAAAGTTGAATTTATGGATGCTAGTAAGAATTTCATCAATAATTCCAAGAAAATGAGCGGTAGTGACAGGGTAAAAAATTACGAGGCGCTAAAAAAGAAAGTTTACGGAAGCTATTATGACCATGCGGTTCAAAGGGAAGATAAGTTTGACAATTACCAGATGGAAATATCCTTGAGAGAGGACGAATTAAGTAAATTAAGCCCTCAGGAAAAAGATTCAAAAATTCGAAATCTCCAGGATAAATATTTCGGGAAAGAAGCGGCCGAGCAGATTCGCAAGGCTCAGGCGGAATCCGCAGAGCAGGATAAGAAAATCGCTGATTACGAGAAAAAAGCAGAGGAGTTTTTGTCGCAGAATGGGAATCTTTCCGAAAAACAAAAAGAGGAGAAATTAAAAGAAATGCGCACTCAACTTCTGGGGGCCGATGAAGGTGAAGCATACGTTAGGCGGAAAGCTATAGAAGATCTGGATAATTCCATAAAAAAATAGATTTTGAAGAACCATCGGGGTTGTTCATGATTTGAAAGTCCGAGAGGTTATTAATTGCTTAAGCTAGAAATTATTTCTTTCGTTTTCAAATAATCTGTTGTTTTAAAAATCAGCTTTCCGTTTTTATCGAGAATAACGAAAAATGGAAGCCCGATTTTCAGTTCGGAGTAGTCGATTTGTTTTGCAAATTCTTCAAATTCAGGATCCGTATCATAGACTTTATAAAGCACTGCCTTGTTCAGCGAGGCATTCAAATTCTTATCTTCCAACGTAAGGCTCTGAAATTTTTTGCAATTTGAGCACCAATCTGCATAAAAATCAATAAATATTTTCTTATTCTCATCGAGCGCCTTTTGGAACGCATCTTTTTTTATTCTGTGCCATTTTAGGTTACCGGTTTCTTCTATGACTGTGTCCTTTTTTATGCCCAGATTGTTCATGGCCTTTTCATTTGAAACTGAAAATGAAACTTTATATAAAACGACAATCGCCAATAAAATTCCCGTTAACGTAACAGCTTTTTTCATGCGTATATGCCGAAGTTCATCTTCTGATTGAAACAAATATACTGAGACTAAAAAAACTGCAAATGCCAGAAGTATCCTATTGGTTTCGATTTTGGAAAATCCTAAAGAGTCCATTGATTTTTCGAAATATGTGTAGGCAAAGTAGAAAATGAGGGCACCTAACGCATACTGAATCCATCTCATCCAGCTTCCGGACTTCGGAAGTTTCATTCCGAAAATTCCAATTGCAAAAAAAGGTAAGCCGACACCCATTCCGAAAAAAAGCATTTTGATTGAAGTGAGAAGGATTGATCCCCCGGAGATTCCATTTTGAGATACAGTTAAATGCAAAAGAACTGTGACAACAATTGGCCCGACACAGGGTGATGATAGAAGGCCGGCTCCCATTCCAAAAAGAAAAGTTCCGGAAATGCTTTCGGAATCCGAGCCAATGGATTTTGGCTTGAAAACCGGAATATGAATGAATTCAATTGACGACAGGCCCAAAAGAAAAATCAAAATTGCAATCGCAAGATTTATTTCTGGTTGTCTTAGAGCTGTATTAAAAGCTCCCCCGCTAAAGCCAGCAATAATTCCAAAAATCATATATATGCAAGATAGCCCTAAGAAGTAAATGAATGGGTGAAGAATTTTATTTGAGCTATGTCTTGTCCTGAGAATTTCGGCAGTAATTGGGTAAAGTGGGTAAGTGCAGGGCAATAGGCTTGCAATGAATCCTCCCAGAAAAAGGAGCAAAAACGAAAAGACACCAAAGTCATTTTGTTTTAAATGGGCCTCAATCCAAGTATTGAGCAACGAAATCCCGCTACCGCTTTCAGCGTCTGCGAATACATTTGTGGATAACAAAAAAAGGAAAAGAGAGAGGATTTTAAGCGTAGAATTCATTCGATATATTACCTAATATCCATAAATTCTTTTTGCAACTAAGTTTCAATTAGATTTTAGGTCGATTACGAGTCTGAATCCTGCTTTGCGATCCTTGAATAAATTTGGTATTCCGCCAAAAGACCTATAATAAACCGTAGCTTGCCTGGCAGAGTCGTAATATGAGCCGCCTCGAATTACTTTGAATTGCTTTCCGAAAGAATTGTTTTTTAGATAATGGCCGGGGTAGACATCGTACCAACTGGATGTCCATTCGGAGATATTTCCGCACAGCCCGATTATTCCGTAGGGGCTTTTTCCTTTATCGGGTAATTCGTAAACGGAAATGGTTTTGCCGACATTGCTCTCTCTTGTGTTGCACAAATTCGAGTCGAATTCATCGGAAAACGGATAACGCATTGTTTTGATTTCATAGCTTAATGTTTCATCACGATTTTTCTGGACGTTGTATCCGATTCCTCGCGCGGCTTTTTCCCATTCCCATTCTGTGGGAAGTCTTTTACCTGCCCATTTAGCATAGCCTTCCGCTTCTCTGTAGCTTAAGGGGCCTACGGGATGATCTTTTTCTCCTGAAGGAAAATTTCCATTTATCCAGTGGGGTGGGCTGGGAGAATTGGTTGCCTTGAGGTATTTATCGTACTCCTGATTTGTGACTTCATATTTGTCCATATAGAAGGACGGCACGTCTCCGAGGTTATTTTCACTGGGAGAATAAAAACTGGAATTGTAATTATCCAGAGAGGCATTTTTTCCCTGGCCGAATATAAAAAAACCACCCTCAACATAAACCATCTCCTTTTTGTCTTTTGGGTGTACGTAGATTTTTTGGGGAGGTGTTGTTCTGTTTTCAAAATACCGCAAAGGGTCTATGTAGGGAGTTTCGGCTTCAAATGCAGCAATATAGACGTTAGTGGAAATCAATTTCCGCAAATTAGCTGATTTGGATTTAAAATCGCCGATTATGCTTACGGAGAATTTTCCGCTATTTTTTTCTTCTTTGAGAACTGTTCGTATAAAGAAGCTTCCGATTTTTTTATTACTCTTTCTTTGAAGTAGGGAAAATTTCTTTTTACTTAATAAATCTTTTTTGAAATCATCAAAATCAATATTTTTAGGGACATCGAATATGGAGATTTTAATTTTTCCTTTTTCGGCATATACCGAAGTAACGTCCCCCCTCCAGAGAATGTTTTTTCTTTTTTCGGGTACTGCCGACTTTTCGGATTCTGAATAAATTGGAAAATTTAAGCAATATATTAGGAGTAAAGCATAGAATACTTGTTTTTTCACTCGATTGTCTCTCTACCAATATTTTCGGATATCTCTGGAATTTCAGTGAATGATTAATAAGGAAATGCTCGGATCCAGTGATTTTCTAAAAAAACGATTTCCTTTTTTATCGAATAATATTTCATAATATTATGTCTTCTTTGTTTGAGGTAGTTCCACTTTCTCCTGACTGTTTTTGGGGAAAATTTGATCCACCAACTATCCAATTTTGCGAAAACAATCTTTGTGGAGTTATTACTCAGCCTGCCAACACCTGGTCCAACCTAGCTTATATATTCATTGGTATATATCTTCTCATAAAAAAACCTGCTTCAAGAATAACTGGGTGGGTTGCAATTCTGATTGGAATATCGTCTTTTTTGTATCACGCTTCTTTTACATTTCTAATGCAGTATTTTGATTTGTCTTCTATGTTCCTCTATTCAGCCTTTTTTTTGACAACGAATCTTTGTAGAATTGGTATAATAAAAGCAGATCAGCAAACAAACGCAATGTTTTCAATCGTACTAATATCAATGCTGCTATTGTATTTTTTTAGAATGACCGGAATTCCGATATTTGCCATGCAAATACTAACAGCAGTAGGTATCGAAATCTATATCTTCAGAAAGAATTCTTTTTCGGCGAATTATAAATTTATCTTGATTGCGTTGGCCCTATTTCTGATTGCATTCGGTGTTTGGTGGTTGGATTTGCTGAAAATTTTTTGTAATTCCGATAATCATTATTTTCAAGGGCACGCTATCTGGCATTTGTTTACCGCATTCTCGATTTACTATATTGATAAATTTTATTTCGAGCTTAGTCTTTCAAAGGAAAATCCAAACCGGAACAGCGTATGAGCCTTTCATTCGAGATTTACTTAAAGGAACGTGTCGAGAAGATTTCTTCCTACCTCAAAAAAAATAAAATCGAAGCATACAGGGCGTATGAAACCGAGTTAGTCGATTTTCCGGTGTTCATTGATATCTATGGAAAATTTGCTCACATTCAGATTTTAGCCGATAGGGAAGACTACGAAATATCGGAAGAGAAAAAGAAAATTATTGAGAAATCTATAAAAAGCACATTAAACATTTCTTCTTCCAATCAGAAATGGAAAATCCGCAAACAGCAAAAGGGAAAGTCGCAATACGAAAAATTGGATCATTCAAAAAATACATTTATTGTAAATGAATATAGCTCGAAATTTTTGATCAATCTTTCTGATTATCTGGATACTGGATTGTTTCTTGACCATCGGGAAACCAGACAATTGGTTGCAGAATTATCCAGGGGTAAAGAAAGGCTTTTGAATTTATTCGGCTATACCGGTTCTTTTTGTGTTACTGCGGCAAATGCAGGAGTAAGTTATACGACATCGGTGGATATGTCAAATACTTACTCGGATTGGGCGCGAATGAATTTTGATTTGAACGGAATGGACAAATACAAGCATATTGCGATCCGGGAGAATGTCCCTGTTTTTCTGGACACAGCTCTAAAGAAAAGATGGAAATACGATGTTGTTGTAATCGATCCTCCTACGTTTTCCAATTCAAAAAAAATGAAGATGCCTTTTGACATCAAAAGAGATTATCCTAAGCTTATTAATTCCTCACTAGAATTATTGCACGAAAAAGGAATTCTTGTATTTTCAACGAATTTCACGAAATTTAAAATGAATGAAGATCTGATTCTTGCGAGAAAAATTACGGACATTACTGAAAAAACTATCCCACCGGACTTTTCAAATTTAAAAATTCATCAGTGTTTTCTGGTTTCCAAAACCTGAGTTTATTCTAGTTGTTTTTAGTGGCACATTCAAATATTATTGTCCTAGCTTAAAAAATATTTGGAGTGGAGAACTCATTTGCAGAAATTAATGAATATTTTTGATGTTCCACCGATTCGCATTTATATCGCAATTTCGTTGTTCTACGGGGTCTTGATTTTTGGAGTGAAGAATTCGAAGCCGGTGTACGGAGATTCTGGCTTGATGTATTTGCAGACGAAGCAAATAGCGGATTCCGGATTCTCTACATTTCAATTTGACTACAAAGGTTCCATCTACGACAAAGAGGTGCGTTATGCGCCATATAAAACTCCTTTCTTAGGTAAAGTTCAAGAAAGTTATTATGTTGATTTTCCCCCATACTTCCCCTTGCTCAATTCAGGGTTTTACAAAATATTCGGTTTCAGAGGTTTATACATTGTTCCTTTTCTTTCATTTGCAGCTTCGCTTTTTTTTCTCGCGAAGATCGGCAGCATTTTGAAATTTACGAGATACCAGACGAATTTTCTTCTAATTATTTACTCATTCTGCACTACGGTGCATCTATATAATTTTATTTACCATGAATATCCGATTGCGATTTCAATTTATATTGTTTCTCTCTATTTTTTACTGGATAGCTTTTTAGAAGGAGAAAGACATATTTTCAATTTTATGTCTTTTGGTTTTTTTGCTGGACTTTCCTTGTTTTTTCGGCTGGAGCTGATTTTTATTTTTCTTTCACTTGGTTTGAGCTTTTTGATTTTTAAAAGAATTCATGCATTCAAAATGATTACTTTTTCTCTAGCGGGTTTTGCTTTCCCTTTTTTATTTCTCTTAATGCTGAATAGTCATATTCATGGGCATCCTCTTGGGCTTAGATATTCTTTAACTATTGATAACTCCGATTTTTCTTTGCTGGAAAAATTTCGAATTGTAAAGATGACTCTTTTTTCTCCTTTGCGAGGAATTTTTTTCCAATCACCCTTTGCCCTGGCAGCTATTGTTTTGTTTTTTATAAAAAAGAAAAAAAATCCAATCGAGAATTTCTTATTTTTCTCAATCGCTTTTTCTTTTATTTTGATTCTTGCCACAGCCCCAAATGATGGCGATCATATTGCACCAAGATATTTATTCGGAACATTTTCTCTTTTTTCGATTCTGCTGGCCTCTCAAATTTTTGAATTGAAGAAATTCCCTCTGCAAAAGATCTTAGGGATTATTGTATCACTGACAATAGTGATATCTACTTTCTTTCTTTTTAAGAATATACGTTGGTTAGCAAAGTCGGATAAGAATATAATATCTTTTAATGCTAAACTTGAAAAAATTCCAGAAAAAATCATTATTTTTCAGGAATACGCATCACCTTTGAATCTGCAAAATTCTTATTCTGACCGGATTTTCTATGTTGCGGAGGAGGAGAAAGATTTAGGATTACTGGTCGGCTTGCTCGTTACAAATAAGGTCGAAAGCTTTGTAATTGCTGAAAATATAATTAATCCGAGAAATTCAAAAAATGGTTTTAATTTGAATTCTTTAGAAGATTCGAAAATTTCGCAAGGCAACCAGAGACGCGTAGAACGAATTTCTAAAACTCAGGATTTTCCGTTCATTTTTCACCATTTTCGGATATTGAAAGAATGACGGAGTGGCAAAAAGCGTAGTTATTTCAAAACTCACCATGGTCATCGCAAGATTGAAAGTTTTGAAACAGTAACATACATAAAAAAATAGAGGAAGAAATGAATTTAAAAAACGTTCAAAAGATATTATTTTCTGGATTATTTTTTTTCATAGGATTTGGAATTGATGCTCAACAAGTTAGAGTAGAAGAGATATAGAAAGGGAATAAGCAATTTTACCTTAACTCTAATTCTAACCAGAAAAGAAAAGATTCTGGAATTCAAAGTGGTGAAAGATACGAAAGGAACTTTCTCTAAACTTGAAAATAAGTATTGGACAGACACAAATTTTGGAAAGTGTTATTAGGAAGTAAGAGAAGTTTAAGCATAGGCAAAGATATGAAAGGTGAGAATCTATCTTTTTTGTAGCGGGGATTTTAAAATTAAATTCCAATCCCTTACGATAAATTGGCGTAACTAACTTATCTGATTTGAATTTGTGGTGAGTGCTTAGCGGTTTTGATAAGTATTTCTTTGGTAAGGGAGGATTTCATACCTTATATGTTTGTCCACCCAAACTGTTTTTCTCCTTGCGATGACGATCCCACCCAAGCCACAGTATTGTTTGGTGGAACTCCATTTCCGAAGAATCTTTCAGTGAGAATTATGTCCCATTCTGTTCACTTAAACATCAGAAACCTGTAAAGAGAAATCCGATTTTTATGGAATATCTGGCAAATTTCACTTTGGAAACCTGGAAAATCCTTAGAATTAGCACTCTTCACTTTTTAGTGATTGACAAGCGAACCAGATTAAAAAAAATTGCGTCTATAGGTTAGCACTCTTTTTGTATAAGTGCTAAGATAATAAATATAAGGAGTATATTATGGCGATTAAACCATTAGGCGACAGGGTTTTAGTTGAACCTAAAGCTGAATCTGAAGAAAAAATCGGAAGTATTTTTGTGCCTGACACGGCAAAAGAGAAACCCCAGGAAGGAAAGGTTGTAGAGGTTGGAAGTGGCAAATACGAAGACGGCAAGCTTATCCCATTAGAAGTAAAAGTTGGAGATGTAGTTCTCTACGGAAAATATTCCGGAACGGAAGTGAAGCAGGGCGGAAAAGAATTTCTAATTATCCGTGAAAGCGATATTCTCGGGATCATAAAATAAAAGGAGGAAACAATGGCTAAAATATTAGAATATGATGAAGAAGCACGCAGAAAATTACTCGCAGGTGTAAACAAACTTGCAAACGCAGTAAAAGTTACTCTCGGCCCGAAAGGACGTAATGTGGTAATCGATAAAAAATTCGGTTCACCTACTATCACAAAAGATGGCGTTACTGTTGCGAAAGAAGTCGAACTCGAAGATCCGATCGAAAACATGGGCGCACAAATGGTCAAAGAAGTTTCTACCAAGACCAATGATGTTGCGGGAGACGGAACAACAACAGCTACGATTCTTGCACAGGCAATCGTAATCGAAGGCTTGAAGAACGTAACTGCAGGCGCAAATCCAATGGAACTCAAGCACGGTATCGATAAAGCTGTTGCTTCTGCCGTTGAATACATCAAGAAAAAAGCGGTTAAAATCGACAAAAAACAGGATATCGCAAACGTTGCGTCCATTTCTGCTAACAACGATAAAGAAATCGGAAACCTGATTGCTGATGCAATGGACAAAGTAGGAAAGGACGGAGTCATCACAGTTGAAGAAGCAAAGTCTATCGAAACGACACTCGACGTTGTGGAAGGTATGCAATTTGATAGAGGATATGTTTCTCCTTATATGGTAACCGATGCAGAGAGCATGACTGCAACTCTAAACGATCCTTTCATTTTGATCTACGATAAAAAAATCGCATCGATGAAAGATCTTCTTCCGGTTCTCGAAAAAGTTGCTCAAAGTGGAAGGCCACTACTCATTATTGCTGAAGAAGTTGAGGGCGAAGCGCTTGCAACAATCGTTGTAAATACTCTTCGCAAGACAATTTCCTGTGTTGCGGTAAAAGCTCCGGGATTCGGCGATAGAAGAAAAGCAATGCTTGAAGACATCGCGATTTTGACAGGCGGACAAGTGATTTCTGAAGACCTCGGAATGAAACTTGAAAACGCTGATATCAAAGCTCTCGGTAAGGCAAAAAAAGTCGTAATTGATAAAGAAAATACGACGATTATTGAAGGCACAGGGTCTTCCAAGGATATTCAAGGCAGAATCGGACAGATCAAAAAGCAGATCGAAGACACTACCTCTGAGTATGATCGCGAAAAGCTTCAGGAAAGGCTTGCTAAACTTGCAGGGGGCGTTGCCGTGATTCATGTCGGCGCTGCTACTGAAGTCGAGATGAAAGAGAAGAAAGCCAGAGTAGAAGATGCGTTATCCGCAACTCGTTCTGCTGTTGAAGAAGGAATCGTTGCTGGTGGTGGACTCACACTTCTACGCGCTCAGGAAGCAGTTAAAGGGCTGAAACTGGAAGGCGATGAAGCAACCGGTTCAAGAATTATCCTTCGCGCTCTCGAAGAGCCGATCAGAATGATCACTAATAACGCAGGTCTTGAAGGTTCCGTAATTGTTGACGAAGCCAGAAGAAAGGAAGCAAACATTGGATACAATGCATTGACAATGGTTTGGGAAGACCTGATCAAAGCCGGTGTTGTTGATCCTGCAAAAGTTGTAAGAACTGCTCTTCAAAACGCAGCTTCAATCGGATCCATGATTCTCACAACCGAAGTTACCATCACAGAAAAACCTGAGCCTGATAAAGGTGGCGGAATGCCAGGTGGTGGAATGGGCGGTATGGGTGGAATGGGAGGCATGGGCGGAATGATGTAAGAATTAGTGGATAGTTAATAGTAGATAGTTGTTAGGTCGTAATCGCTAAAATTTTTTCTAAAAGAATGAATTTTCTGAAAAACTGCCTATTCACTGTCTACTAACCCCTAATTGCTAAAAAGCCTCGCAATAAAATGCGGGGCCTTTTTGTTTTATTGAATCCGCAAAAATCCGTTGACTGTCTGTTCTAAAATTATTTTATTTATTTCAAAAACTTTGAAATGAGAAATTTCCGGAAAGCCTTTCATTTGGTTTTCAACCGGAAGAAAGGAGTGCGCAATTGCAGAAATTTTACATATTTGCTTTTCTGGCAATTTTAACATACTGTTCATCCGGTGATTATAGGGCTGATAGATTTGACAGCGAAAAAGGAAATCCGAATCCCGGAAAAATTTCTCCCAAAGACAAAGACATAGAAGAAGTTTTCAAAATAAGGCCTGCCTTAAAATTTCCGTTTAAGCTTGGTGTTTATCTCTCAGAACGCTCAGGATATGGATGGAAGTTCACCGAAAAAGACAGGGAAGAAATCATGTCCATCGGAGAAGAATTGAAAAAGAAAGGAATTATCTCATCATTATTTTTTATTTCACAAAATATCATTTCCAATCAAAGTAATTACCCATACAACTCATATTCCTATCGGGGAAATCTGGATAGCCTGAGAAACATCCGTCTTGCTGCAGCGAGATACAATGCAGACGCTGTCCTCGTTCTGGATCCGGGGGTGCATGTCAGTAAATATGCAAACCCCTTAAGTGTTTTTTATCTCACAATCGTCGGACTGTGGGTCGCTCCGGGAAACAGCCGGGAAGCACATTTTTCCATTTACTCAAGTCTTTGGGACACTAGAACAGAATTTCTTTTTTTGACGTCCGAGGTTGAGGGCATCGCAAAAATTTTCCGCCCCTACGCAATATTGGAGGACTCTGATGCCGTTGAAAGCGCGAAAGAAAAAGCAGTCCAAAATTTCAAAAAAGAAATTGTCGATTCAATGGGCGGGCTGAAGTAGATAGTTGACAGTGTCTCTAGTTTACTAAAAAGCAAACTTTCGGTAAAAAGTCGAAAAATTATTTCAAAGAGCCAGTCCGAAAAAGCGGTCACTGCGTGATTTTCGCCGGTAGGTCGATGCAAAAAAAACCTGCGAAGATAAGGTTTTTCACTCACTAACCGAAGAGGAAAATATTATCGAAGCGATTTCAGAACGCGTTCTTGCATCTCTTCAACAATTTAGTACTGATTTTGAAATCAACATCCGGCCAGAGTTTACTCAGCCCGTCTTTGCTCCTGTGCTGCTCTTCACAGACTTTATTCAGACTGCTGAGGGCATTTTGCATTTTCCAGGAATTCACATTCAAAGAGCCTGTGACTTCAATGTCCGTCTCATTGTTAACTTTAAACTGTACCGGAATAGTCGCAGTGACTCCATTCCAGGTTAACACTGCTTTTGCCGTGCCTGAATTTTTATCCTGCTGCACATCTTTAAAAATTCCTTTGATCTCCCTATTTTTCAGGCTCCCGAAAAATACCGAATTTAACTTTGCATCCCTATCCGGGTTTCCGGTATCGGACGACTTTGAGTCGATTGTAAATTTGATGCTACGAACAGCGCCTAAAGCATCAGGTGCTGGCTTGGTTTTTTGGACCTGAATATTTTTAAGCGTGCCATTCACTCCAGTTTTTTCCGTAAACTTAAAAGCAGTCCAGATCAGTTTTGTGTTTTCGGGAACATAGGAAAATTCGCAATTTTCTTCTGAATTTGCCGGAAATGTACAAAGGATAAAAATAGGTAAGCTGAAAAAAAATAATTTGGGTATCGGTGTCATAATAAAAGTTAGACTCCAGAAAATTATCTTCCGGGATTTACTTTTCGTCATCCCATTCCGGAAAGATTATTTTCCGTAAATAAACTTATGCCTTTCCGGATGATTTATTTTTAGATATTCTTCAAATATCCCCATTTGAAAACCACACGGGTAACGGTCGCGTCCCCAGTAATTTATCGGCTTTCCCAGGATAACCCATGGAATTCCGACGCGCCTGTGGTATTTGAATACAAGCATTTCCATTTCTGAAACGCCGAGATAAGAATTGGATTCCCCTGCAAAATCTCTTGTTAGGCCCCTCAAGAGATAATCAAAAATGAAAATCGATTTCTGCTTCGGAATATTCAACCTTTCCATTGCATCTTTATCTATTGCGGTTCTCCAACCGTTAAACATGAATTTTATCGAATCAGTGTTTGATTTCATGGCATTTAGAATTTCGTTTACATTCAGCTTATAGTTGATTTCAATTGGCAAAGGAAAAGAGTCAATTTCCAGATTTTTCAAAACAAGCCCCCAGGTACCAAGCAAAGTGCCGCTTGGGTGCTTTATTCCGCAAACTTTGGTCTTATTAAAGTATAGAGAACTCTGGTAGGCAATGTCTGCATGGGTAAAAGGGATTATGCCTTCATTTTGAAATGCTTCGCTGTAAACCCTGAATACGAAATCGTTAAATTGAGAAATGTCATCATTGCCAAGTCTCCAAAGTTCAAGGCCTTCAATTTCTTCGATAAAATACGATTTTTCCAGAAAAAATTGCCCGACCGGTTCCATTAGGATCTCTTCATTATTCATTTTGACGCCTCCGCTATTTTACTTGACTATATACCTATCGGTAGGTAATTTGTCAAATAAAATAATAATCCAGCTTAAAAATCGGAATATGCGCCAAGGTACCGGTTGAAAAAGAATAACTTTATCCGAATCGGTTAAGAGCATGTCCTAAGATATTTTCTTAAGTTGGTTTTGGGACACGTTCTAAGTAGTATCTGAAAAAAAAGAAAAAGATGGATAAAATGAAAATGCCGGAAACCAGCACGAAAAATAAAATTCTTCAGATTGCCTCAGGCCTTTTTTATTCAAAAGGATTTGTGAATACGGGAATTGAAGAAATAATTGTTTCCTGCAATATCAAGAGGCCAACCCTGTATTACTATTTCAACAGCAAAGTAGAGCTTGGACTGGCATACCTTGATTTTCAAGAAAAGGAATTTATCGGGGTTTTAGAAAAGCTAGGTGAAAGAAACCATACTCTGCAGGATTTTTTTGCGGCTTGGACGATTTTGGTAAAAAGAGCAGCCCGAGAAAAAAATTTCTATGGATGTCCATTTTCATCATTCGCTGCCCAGCTCAATCCTGATGACAAACCGGTGTTCGAAAAAAAATTGCACCACATCAAGAACAGGTGGCTTGAAACGGTAAGTTACATTCTAAAACAAAAAAGCAAAAAAAGGAATAAGAGGGAGTTAGACTATTCTGCTATTGCAACGGAAGTCATGGTGATTTACGTAGGTACGTCGAATCTTTACCGCATGACCGGCCAGATAGAATTTCTGAATGCAATGGGAAATCAATTCGAACAAATTGCAACCAGATGCCGGGAATAAAATTACGAGCATAGCTTACAACTAGCTTAAGACCCCACCCAACCTTTGCGTTCCTAAAATAAGTGATGAAGTTTCGAGAAAAAGCCGTTTTATTAAAAAAACAATTGGAAGAGCAAGTGACACAAATGAATTTTTCCGCCTGTTGGAACCATCACTTCCTAGGGCAAGATCCCCAGAATCATAGAGGGTAATTGCACCGTCTGTCCCAAATAGTTCACCATGATGGCATGTCCGAGTTCATTTACTAGTATTGTGCAAGTGCACACCCTACCCCTACCCGTAGAAAAAAGAGAATATTCGATGAAGATATCTGGATCCTACTAAGGTCGATATCAGTCAAAAATAAGGTTGAAGCAGCAAGGATATTCCGAATACACTTCTTATCAAATCAAAAGACGAATTTTGCGGTTCAGCTAGAAACGTGGTTCCCCAAGTAAGAGAAATTTTTCTGGCCATTCACAGTTAAGAAATTTTTTGTTTTATAATTACACATAACCGAAGATTTGATGATTTTGTGCACACTGGTTAAGGCTGAAAAACGCAGTTTTCAGATAAAATTTTCTTGTATTGTGATTTCTTTTTTACCTTAGGAAGTGGAGGGAAGAATATGAAACCACTTCAATTAGAGTGTACTCAGTCTAGCCTGCTTATTCCGGAAAAATTTATTGATGTGTTTTTGGAAAAAACTGAGGGGGTGTCTCGGGAGATATACTTTCACGATCTTCTGAAGCGATACCGGCCTGTTGTTCTCTGGGGGACTTTTGCTAAGTCTGAAAAAGTCAAGACTTGTTATCAAGATGAAGGGCAAAATCTGATCAAAAAGAATTTTTACCCTCAGAATGATGACTGGATTGAATTCGGTATTTTGGCCCGATGGCTTGGTATTTCCCGGACGGCTCTTTTCACCTGGTTTCTGATCCTGGATCTCGCAGGTTGGGACAAAATCCTCCGTGAAAAATTCTTTGACAATGGAGTTCCACCAAACATTACTTCCGTTCGAGTAGACAGCTATATCGCAAAAAGAAAAACAGTCCGGGCAGACAGGCATATACGGTATAAACAAAGGCCTTAGCTGCAGAGAGTTCAAAAAAACCAACTGGACTTTAGTTTGTATGAAACCTACCATTAGAGGCTTTAGGGCTAGGCATACTCATTTAATTCGTACCGGTAATAGCTATACCATCCGGGTTTCCTCCGGATCCATAACCGCTGACATAACTCAAGTCTCCGGTAATTTGATTTATTGAATAATATAGCACATTATTTCCACCCCAGCTTGCTCCATAGGCAAACTTACCTGAGGGGTCGACAACCAGTCGGATCGGGATCACTGCAGCAGTTGAGGCGGGTGTTCCAGGGGTTATTGAACCATCAGTCGAATTTATCGTATGGCGCAAAGCTTCTCCATTACCAGAATTATCATATCCTGCGTAAACATAGAGTCCGTTCGGATGCACTGCAACTGTTTCAGGGGCTGTTCCCGGTACTGTTAAAAAACTTCCCCCGCTCAATTCACCTGTGCTCTGGTTGATTGTCCAGTAAGATATATGATTTACATTTAACTCTACGGTGTATGCATAAATCCCTGATGGCTCGATTTCTATTGACCGAGGATCTGTTCCAGTTGCAATTGAAGAGCCCGAAGCAGTTAATGCCCCAGTCGTCTGATTAATTGTGTACACATAAATCAGATTTGTGGGATTCTTGCAGACAACATAAGCAAATTTTCCATTAGGATGAACCCTTATCCAGACGGCATCTAAACCAGTCACTGCGCTTGAAACAAACGCCAATGATCCATCTGTTTGGTTGATGCTGTATATATATACTGTGCTTGCGTTATCGGCAACGTAAGCAAATTGGCCATTAGGATGTATTGTAACCGATTGAGGGTCTGTACCGGCAGCCAGTGAGGATGATGCCGCAGATAACGCACCCGTAGTCTGATCGATTTGGTGCATTTGAATCATATCAGTCCCCAGATCAACGGAATAGAGATATTTTCCTGTTGGGTCGATTGCAACGCTTTTGGTATTCGATCCAGATGCGATTGTATTCACTGGGGTAAGGACTCCGGTTACTGAATCTACCGAATAGGAATAAATATCACTTGATGAATAATTTGCGACATACAGATATTTCGGGATGCTGAAAAGAGTTCTTATAATAATCGAACCTGTAGCACTTCCAGCAGAGTTGGAAGCAGTGATTGTATACGTTGTCAATGGAGTTCCTGTCGTAGGCGTCCCGCTAAGTACACACGTAGAGCTTGCCAAGCTTAGTCCTGAGGGGAGAGCCGGGCTTGCTGTGCAAGAAGTTGGAGTTCCTCCAGTCAAGGTAGGAGTGATGGTCGAAATAGCATTATTTTGAGTGTAAATATAAACTGTGGTGGAATAGGTCAAAGAAGTAGGGGGTAGGACTGTGGAAGTAGTGGTTCCCGTGGTCGTTCCTGTAGATGTTCCAGTTGAAGTTCCTGCACTTGCTAATGAGCAGCGAACAGAATTGTCACCTAGTAATGCCTTTGCGATTAGAGAATCTTGATAGGTTTTCGAATACGGATCGCAAGGGTTTTCATATTTTGGGTTTTTACAGATAAGAATCGAGCTCACTGAAAAAATCAATACACTAAAAATAAAAAATTTAATATAGTTCCGAATGTTTGCTCTGGTTGTAGTCATTTGATTCTCCCCTACCGAAACCTGCTGCCCCAAAATGAGATTCCATACTATCTAATATGAACTAATTCTAAAATAATGTCAAAAAAAATATAAAAATTTTGCAATTTTATTGTAATCCTCCTTTTTGTGCTATTTTTCGCTGATTAAAAAACTCTAAAAATCAAGTAAGATGTGACATAAGCGAATAAAATTCTTTTTCATTCCCCCAGACGGGGTGTTAAAGCTTCATATATGAAAATTATTGCCTGGACTCAATCTGTTCCAAATGGTTAAACTTTTTACTAAGCTTGATAATAAACTGCTGGCTTGTCTTTCCGTATCCAAAACGAAAATCTATCTTTTTCGGTTTTTGGTCTTTAAATAGCTTCGCGAGTGGCTTTTGGTATTTCTCGGAAAAGTCACTAATTGGGCCATTATAGGTTCCAAAAACCTGGATATCCCATTCACTATTGAAAGAATTAATTTTCGGCCCTGTATCATCCATTACGATTATCTCTGCATTTTTATGGACATAATTTCTGAGAGTACTAAACCGATCACCATGAGGCAAATACGACGCTGCTTTAAAAGAAACGGCAACAGTTCCGATCTCATTCAGAAACTTCATTATTCCCGGATTTTTTCTAAAGCCCAGGTTGGATATATCCGCTGAGAAATAATAAATGCTTTTGATGTTTTCGACAATGAGGGGCTTGTCCTTCTCGATAAATTGAATCTCCACTCCGTTGAATCCTTTTGCGGATGCGGTCATTGAACTCGCCTCATCCTTCAGGGCTTCTATTTGCCCAGATTGGTTGATCTTTATGTGTCTGATACTTATTGGTGTTAGGTCAAGAAATCCCAGATAAGTTAAAAATATAGGAATCGTGCCCTTAATCCTGGATTTGTTCACATTCTTTCGCATGGATTTGGTGACGAAAAAATTCCTGCGTGAAATAGACTCTAACGCATTCTGCATATCACCGAGGCCGTGCGTTAGTTCCTGGTCTGAAATCTTTTCAAAATTAGGAATAAATCCGCTCGTTTCAAGGCCGACCATGACATATCTTTTTGCCTCTGGATACAATGAATAGATATTCAAAAAATCGGGGCCAGAAAACGGATAGAATGCATTTTCAGACTTTACATTTGCAATTTGCTCTTCTCGCCATTTTTTGATCGGCTCAATCGTTCTAATCCGGAAATTATTGAGATACCTTTGAATTTTTTCTTTGTATTTTTCGTAGTTTTCTTTTTTTACAAACTCTGACAGGCGCGAATCCTGCAAATCCGTTTGGCCGGAAAGAAATTTGGATTTGTCTACAAGCATTCTACTCTCTTGAATTTGGGACCTTGTTAGTCCTGTACCGAAACAAGAGACAAAGAAAAATATAAGAGACCCGACAAGGACCGTATTAACCGATTTTATAATCATGTTTTTTTGCATAAACTAAACCTTAATGATGAACTCCTTCTCGTTTTAGATCCCTGCCCATCAGATCCCTCACAACTTCTTTAGGAGGCTTATTCTCATAAAGCATTTTGTAAACCTCCTCCGTTATCGGCATCTCAATTTCCAGTTTCTTTGCCAGATCATACGCGCTTTTTGTCGTTTTTACGCCCTCTGCGACTTCATTCATGCTGCCCAGTATGTCGTCTAACGTACGCCCTTTGCCCAGTTCGAAACCAACGGTTCTGTTTCTTGACTGCTCTCCGCAGCAGGTTAAAACCAAATCCCCCATTCCTGATGGACCGAGAAATGTCAGCGGGTCCGCTCCCTTTTTTATCCCCATTTTTGTGATCTCGTGCAATCCTCTTGTGATCAATGCAGCTCTGGTATTTTGTCCGAATCCCAACCCATCACTGACTCCGGCTGCGATTGCAATTACGTTTTTCAAAGCGCCACCCACTTCAACTCCGACCACATCCGGTGTCCAGTATGTCCTGAAATAAGTAAAACTGAATATCGATTGAACATTTTTTGCATTTGCTTCATTCTTGGATGCAATGCTTACAATCGTTGGAACTCTGCCGATGATTTCTTTTGCAAAACTTGGCCCGGAAATATACGAAAGATATTGATGATATTTTCCGGGAAGTTCGGTCTCAAAAATCTCGGAGACCAGCCTAAGCGAATCGTTTTCAATACCTTTAGTTGCAGATACAATCGGAACTCTTTCAGGAATAATATTTTTTATATCGCGTAGGACGGAGCTGAGAACGTGGGAAGGGGGTACTGACAAGATTAGTTCTTTGCCTTTGATAACCTCTTCTAAGTCGGTAGATGCCTTTAATTTTTCCGGAAGAGTGTACTTGGGCAGGTGCTTCGCGTTTACATGATTTGAGTTAATTCCGTCTGCCTGATCCTTTGATCTAGTCCACATTAAAACATCGTAACCTTTGTCCGCCAGTAAACTTCCTAACGCAGTCCCAAAACTCCCCGATCCAATAACACCTATTTTCATTGCAGCTCCTTGTTCATTCGTAATCCTAAGATACTATGGGCGATAATTCAATTTCTTTTTTTTGTCTTCACCCTGTCAAATTTTCCAAATTTCAAAATCAAAAAAAATTTCTTTTGGAAAAGGTCATGCGTAATAAGGCTAATGGGGAGACATAAAAAAATAATAGCCTCTTTGCAAAAAAAGAATTCATTTCAAAAATAATAACTCCATTAATCGATCCGCCCGTCCTAAAAAAAGATTGACCGTATTCAATGAAATATATCATATGGGGTATGGTATATTCTGCAGAAGAGGAACAAAAGGCTTTGGTCAATCGATTGAGCAGGATCGAAGGACAAATTGCCGCAATCAAAAGAAGTTTGTACTCCGGAGATGCGGATTGCGAAAAGACTCTCCAACTTTTGAAAGCTGCAAATCAAGCCATCAAAAAATTTGGTGAAGCTTACATATCCCTCCATTTGGAAAAATGCACACGAGCCGGAATGACAAAAAAGGATATTGAGAAAGATTTAAAGAAGGCAATCAGTGCTGCTTTTTCTTTTTAGAGATGAATTTTTTTCAACCTTTCTAGTCTCCCAAATGCGAGAAGTCAATTAATTTTTCACTAACCCATCTATTCAGTTTTGGATTATTCTTTCTTGCATTCTGGACTTTATCTTTCAAACCATCTAGCTTTTGTTTTTTCTCTGGTTCCAAGTTTGAAATTCTTTTCTGAATCATTTGTGCTCGCTTTGGAAATTTCTTTTGAATACCGGAAAACTCTTCCTGAGTTGCGCATACGAAAACAAAAACTGCAGGACGATTATTTTTCATTCTTCGTAAAAATTGAAAAATATTTTTTGCGGCAAAATCTTTTCTTACTTCTTCGTTCGCTAACCTTTTGACTCGAGCGGGTTTCTCTTGAGCTGATTGAACGTTGGCTCCCAGAATTTCCCCCGTTTCCGAATCAACAATTCTGATCTGCAAAGAGCTATCAATTAATTCTCCAAACACAAGCCCCTCGGCACCGATGAGCTTTCCCATTTCGGGAGCAGTCTCGGAATCAATAATACCGGTTTTTGCAAAGGATTGTTCATCTATCACTTTTGCGATTTTGCTTTTGTCTATGAGTTTTAAGCCTTCACATTTAAGTAAAGCGGACACTACCTCAGTATTTGCAATTTCGCTTTCTTTTGTCTCTTCTTCTTTTGAATCCGTGAAAGGGAAAATTGCAAATCGGGATTTTGATTTCTCTTTTGAAATGCTACAAACATAATCCGCCGCATCGGACGCGATTGAAAGATATTTTGATTCTGAAAATAAGTATTCTGGAAGAATTAGGAGTGTAAATGTAATGGCTAATTTTTGGAATTTCATGAATGCTATTTTTTTTGACTTGGATCAAAATTACAATTACTTTTTGTTTAACAAAAATGTCCGTTCTTCATTTGTAAGAATTCTTAGCTTTTGCATTTCTTCATGAAATTTCTTAAAATCTCTTCCAACTCGAATAAATGTTTCTTGAAAAAATTTTCCACCAGAATTATATCTCTGGTATCCAATGAAATCTTCATTGTTTAGCTTTTTTTCAATGAATCTATTTCTTTCTTCCGGCGAGAACCTCACTTTTAACAGAATATTTTCTTTGAATCTGCTAATTATGAGGCTTTTATTCCCTAGCTTTTCAGCGTCAGGAATGTTTTTTTCATAGAGATCTTTAAGCTCGTTTGCAGTTTTTTTGATAAGTTCAGAAACGACCATATTCTGCTGCCTTTTTATTTCTCGCTTCTGAAGTTCATTGACTTGATTGCGGATTAAGAAGAACTCTTTTATTCCTTCTTCTTCAATGAAGCTTGCGTAGGATTCATTGAATACACCATCGCCATTAATATAAATAGTGGCGTGCGCCATCTCGTGAAAAACAAGCCCCGCCAAATGGAATTCATCTGTTTTTAATTGGCATGAGAAAATTGGATCGGAAAACCAACCCAATGTCGAGTATCCACCGATTGCCCGTATTCTAGTATCGAAGCCTTTTTCGATTAGGTGTTTTTCTTCCTCTTTTACTTTTTCCAAATCAAAAAATCCTTTGTATGGAACTTTTCCCACGATCGGAAACCACCATTCATAAGACTCGAATTTTAATGGGTAAGACGCACTAACATTCCAGCCGATCTCCTCTCGATCCAGACTAACGTAATATTGAAATCCTCCTTTTGGATTTAAGTACAATCGGTTAATCGCAAAGATTCTTGCTTCTTCTACAAAGTTTAACTTCTGCTTAGTAAACTCGTCCTGAATTTTTGGAAGAGCTTTCTCTATTTTTTCCTTTTTAAAAACAATTCGAACCTGTTCCTTGCCAACATGGTATATGTAGGGGATGCACCCCTGAAAGAAAATTGCGAGTGGAAAGGCAAGAAAAATCATTCTTGATTTCATCATTTTGTAAACGCTCTTATACCTCAAAATCGGTTTAACTATTTGTAATTCGATCATTACCGACAAGTTAATAGATTATTTTTCACGCTGTCAATTGCAATCCAAAATGTGCCAGGCTGTTCAATTCCTCTTACACTGAACCCGATAATAGTAATATGGAGACATTTAAGCCGAAGCCGATTCTGAGCAAGAGTGAATTGAAGCAGATTAAGAAATCCCGCTCCCGCTTTGAAGGTAAAAAAGTTATTACAGACGATGTTAAAAAACTTAAGTCTCTAAAAGTCACACCGGAAATTCCCGATGAAGAAAAGATACACTATTATAAGGAACCCATCTGGGTAGAATATTATATTCCGAAAGAGTCAAGGTTTGCTCTCGAAACAAAATTTATGTTCATAAAACTCGTCGATGTTGTTCCGAGAAATCCTCCATATGATAATATTCTCAGACAAGCTATAGAATGGGATGCTTTAATTGATATTATTGGAGTAATCGAAAAATATCCCGAACACGAAAAGATTATCAGGACTTCCTACAGAAATTCTTTTTCTATGTTTGAAAAAATTTCGACCAGCTACGATGAATATCGAAAAACTGGTGATGCAGAAGCTTTAAAAGTACCGGTTTATCTGACTGAGACTCTCATGTTATTCGAACCTACAATTGCTTCGCTAGAAATTTTGGGTGAATTTGCAATGTACAATTTAAATTGGCTAATTCGAAAATTAAATGTGCAGGAAGTTAATTTTTCCCTGGAAGATAGAACGACTTCCATTTTAATCAAGCGCAGAAATGAATACTGGGATGAAAATAATTTTCCGATAGATGATGACTTCGAACTATTGTCGGCATTATTTTATGAACAGGCTTATCCTCATCGCGGGGCACAGGAACTGGAAGAAATGGATTTTTTGATAGATTAGCGTGAGTTCGGTAAAAGCAAAAGAGGAGCGAACTGACGTTAGATTAATTCTTTTTAAAAAAATTGGAAAATTGTAGATTTTTTTTATTCCAAGGCGCTGTTTTTTTACCTTAGGGAGTAAGGAAAAAAAACATGAACCCAATTCATCATGGACGCACTCAGTCAACCCTACTCATCCCCGAAAAGTTTTTGGACGAGTTTCTGAAAAGAACCGAGGAGATTTCACGGGATGTCTACTTTCGCGGACTTCTAAAACGTTACCGGTATGTCGTTCTCTGTAAAACTTTTGCCAAGTCATCCAGAGTTAAAATTTCCTACCAGGAAAAGGGGCAACACCTTGTTAAAAAGAATTTTTATCCCCAAAATGACGATTGGGTCGAATTTGGCCTCCTTGCAAACTGGCTTGGCATCTCCCGTACGGCTCTTTTCACCTGGTTTTTGATCTTGGACCTCGCCGGTTGGGATAAAATCCTCCGCGAAAAATTCTATGATAATGGAGTTCCACCAAAAATTACGGCAATTAGGGTGGGGAGCTACATTGCAACCAGAAAAACTGTTCGTGCAGACCGGCATATACGGTATAAATTGAAAACTTAAGGGAAAAACCCGGACGGAATTAAAGCAATTTCAGCCTAAAACAACCGCTAAGTAGGCCTTGCGTATGCGTTTTCTATTAACGCTTTCTTCGCAAATTCAAAGAAAACAAATTTTTAATTTCGGAAGTTTTGAGCTCATGGATCTTTTCAATAAATTCATATTCGTTGAAATCGATTCCAAACGCGAGAGCAAATGATTTTTCTGTACCATTTCCCTGTTTTTTAAGTTGTATCACAGTTTCTCTTAACATTTCTCCGAAAATATTCAGTAATTTCTCTTCCGCTTCTAAATGAATAAAGGCTTTCTGGTTCGCTACGGGAATATTTTGAGCGAACAATTCGAAAGTAAAACCATGCGATTGAAAGCGGATGACAATTGTTTCAATACCAGAAAAAGTTTTTTCAATCATTGAAAAATTTATTTCCATCGAAAAATTTTTTAGAGCAAATTCTTTAAATTCGCTTAAGGTTTTCGTTTCGCAGAGAATGTCAACATCCGATGAAGGCAAATTTACACAAATCGGAAAGGATCCGACAAGAGCCGGATTAAATTGTGATAACCTTTCGAGTACCGAGGTTTTCTTCAGGGTTTCGTATAATATTTTTTGGGTATTGGTGCCGTTGAAAAGATATTCTACCGAAAACCATTTTTTTTTTCTGCTGATTCTTCTAACAATTCTTCGAACCTTATACCTTTTTTCAAAGTCGTAGGAACAAAAACAACTTCACCTTTTTTTAGCGGAACTTTTGGAATCATCCAGCCAACTTTTGCGTAACACGGAAGAAAATATTTCCCGATGAACAAGGTACCTCGGACATCGAAGGCTGTTGTTGCTATAATCAGATTTCCATTGTATCCGGCCCTATGAATTTTTCGAATGCCGGTAAAGCCGGAAATTTGGGACTCCATTGTGATGTCGCTGATGATCGTGTGGTAGTCATCTTTTTGAAATAGGTCAAATCCCTCTTTTGCAGTTTTAGCTCTCACTGTTTGTACGTCGGAATAGGCTTTAAAAAATTTTTCCAGATTTTCTGCGTATCTGTCATTATCGTCGATGATTAAAATTTTTTTCATATTTGTATATCCAGTCCTGCGAACTGATTGTCATATAATTTTCTGTAAACTCCGTTTTGCTCGAGCAGCGATTCGTGGTTTCCCTTTTCAACAATCTTTCCGTTTTCCATCACCAGTATTGTCGGGATTCGGCGGATTGTAGAAAGTCTGTGGGCGATTACAAACGTCGTTCTATTTTTGAAGAGCCTCTCAAGGGCTTCGCTTACCAGTTTTTCAGACTCGACATCGAGTGCGCTTGTCGCTTCATCTAATATCATGATTTCCGGATTTCTGAGAAGCGCGCGGGCAATCACTAGCCTTTGTCTCTGTCCTCCGGATAAATTTAAACCACGAATTCCAAGAATGCTTTCATACCCATTCTCCATTTCCAAAATAAAATCGTGCGCATGGGCAAGTCTTGCAGCACGGATGATTTCTTTTCTAGTTGATCCTGGCCTTCCATAAGAGATATTATCAGCAACGCTTCCATGAAATAGAAAAATATCCTGAGTTACGATTCCGATTTTTTTCCTAAGATCTAACAGGCTGATTTCTTTAATGTCGACGCCATCGAATAGAATTGACCCTTGAGTTGGATCGAAAAATCTCGGAATTAAGTCCATTAAAGAAGATTTCCCGCTGCCACTGGTTCCAACTAATGCAACAGTCTCACCTTTCTTTATAGTCAGGTCAATGCCTTTAATCACTTCCTGACTATTCCCGTGATAGGAGAAGTGGAGATCTCGAAATTCGATGGAATCCTTCAATGGTCCGATAGGCTTGGCAGATAAAATTTCGTGTTCTTCGCCTCTGGAATCCATCAATTCGAAAATTCTGTTTCCCGAAACTATCGCTTGGGTAATCTTCCCTACCATTTGTGAGAGCTGGGTAAGCGGCCTCAGTAAAAAAAGAAGCGTTAGGAGAAATGCCATAAATTCTCCCTGAGTAAATCTTCCAGAATAAATCAATTTTGCTCCAAAAGCGAAAAATCCCATGACAACCATCGAAGAGCTTAGTTCAACGAGACTCGGAGCAATTTGCACGTAGAACTGGCCTTTAAAATTTCTTTTGAAAACTTTATTGTTTATCTCGGAAAATTTCTCAGTTTCGACTTTTTCCATCGAAAAAGTTTTTATTACTTTTACTCCTGAAATTACTTCTTGAATGTGGGCGTTAAGATCTGCAATACGTTCCTGTGATTTCAGGGTGGACTTGGTGATCTTACGCGTGAATAAAGTTACCGGAAAAATTATGATCGGAACAGTTAGAGATGCCGTTATCAAAAGCTCAACGTTCAAATAGAAAAGAATCATCAAGTGGGTAACCACATAGAAGAAGTTGATGATTGCATCGCGCAGATTGCTCGATATTACAGCGGCAACAATTTCAACATCATTGATAATACGGCTCATCAATAGTCCGGTTTTTTCTTTGTAAAAATACGTTAGTGGTAATAGTTGGGCTTTGTCGAATAACTCTTGGCGGATATCTCGAACTGCTTTGTACCCAGTCGTTGCAATGCAGTATACGGATAGCAAAAACGTAATGAGTTTTAGGACATATAGCGGTACGATGGCCTTGCAAACTGCCCAGACAACTTCACGAGGCTCCATGTTTTTTGCTTTTTCATTTACCCATTCTTTTACTGTGATAATTATTTTTTTGGATCGTTCAAGCCCGTCTAGTGAGTCCGGTCCGAAAATTCGTTCTTTTAGCAGAATATTTTTCTCGGGAAGCGTCAGTTCAAGTTTCAATCGAGTTTTTTTTTCGGCACCCAGAGAATCAAAGAGCGGAATAAACGCCGTAAGCGAAGTTGCATTTAACAAGGCCGTTAAGAGCGCAAAAAAAACGCCTATGGAAAATCTGGTTTTGTAACGAAAAGAATAGGACAGAAGCCGAAAAAAAGTTTTCAGAAATTTGGTCCTTCTATCCCCTTTCCGTCATTCAGGAATTTAGAGATAATCACTCTTTGGATCTGTGAAGTACCTTCATAAATCTGAAAAATTTTTGAATCTCTCATCAGCTTTTCTACCGGATACTCTGTGTTATATCCGTAGCCACCGAAGATCTGGACTGCGTCCGTACAGACTCTTACACACATGTCTGCGCAGAAGGCCTTTGCAATTGATGCCTGATATGTATTCTTGTGACCGTGATCCATTAACCATGCAGCTTGCCAGCAAAGCAACCTTCCTGCTTCCACATCTCTTGCCATATCTGCCAGCATAAAACTAATGCCCTGATTTGCGGAAATAGGCTTCCCGAATGCATTGCGGGTATTCGCATAACGTATTGAATGCTCCATTGCAGTTCGTGCAACCCCCACAGCTCCGATTGCAACGGAGGGCCTTGTGTGGTCAAAAGCACCCATAGCAATTTTAAAGCCATCGCCTTCGTTTCCGACCATTTGGCTTTTATTAACTTTTACTTCTTCAAATGTAACTCCACGGGTATCAGAACACCTTTGTCCCATGTTTTTTTCTTTCTTTCCGATGATTACTCCGGGAGTTTTTGAATCCACGATAAAACCAGTCATTCCTTTATGTCCAGCAGTCGGATCTGTTTTGGTTAACACAAACATCCAGTCGGACACACCTGCATTAGTAATCCACATTTTTGAACCATTGATAATGTACTCATCGCCAACTCTTTTTGCAGTAGTACGGATGGAGGCTACGTCGGAACCGGCTCCGGGTTCAGTTACCGCGTAAGCCGCAAGTTTAAATTCGGAAGTCATCGGTTCTACAAATTTTTTTAACAATTCATCGCTCGCTCCCATAAGAACAGGCGCCAGTGCAAGGTTATTTGCAAGAATTGCCGTTGCCATTCCGGAACACGCAGCATTTAATTCCTCGACGATGATCACTTCATCGAGGTCTTTCATTTCAGCTCCGTTGAATCTAGCTGGGATGTGCAGATTCATTAATCCGGTTTCCCAGGCCTTTTTTAGAATATTCATCGGGTATTCGCCTGTTTGATCGTGAAACTCGGCTTTCGGAATCATTTCATTTTTCCCGAAATCCCTCGCCATATCTCTCAGGGCTTTTTGCTCTTCTGTCATTGAAAAATCTATCATACTATTTCCTTTGTCGAACTAATTCGGTTAAATAGACTTTGCAACAAGCTCTGCAATATCTTCCACTTTCACGCTTTCCGTTTTGTGTGCGGCCTTGACACCGTCAGAGATCATCGTAATGCAGAACGGGCATGCAGTTGCGATGGTACTTGCTCCGGTTTCCAAAAGCTGGTTTGTCCGTTTATTGTTCACACGGTCATTCGTCTGCTCTTCCATCCACATTTGTGCTCCACCGGCTCCACAGCAAAGCCCTTTGGAGTGGTGGTCTGACGGCTCATTGATAGGTTGTCCGCTGACAGCCGCAACTACATCTCTAGGATGGCTATAATTATCGTTGTATCTTCCGATGTAACAAGAATCGTGATAGGTGAATTTTCCCGCTTTCATATCTTCTGATACCGAGATATCCAGTTTCTTTTCTTTGATCAGTTGGTTGATAAATTCACTGTGGTGAACTACTTCGTAGTTTCCTCCGAATTGCGGGTATTCATTTTTCAAAGTGTTAAAACAATGCGGACATGCAGCGATGATTTTTTTAATATTGTATTTATTCATCGTATCAACATTTGTTTGAGCTAGTGTTTGGTAAAGATATTCATTGCCCCCTCGTCTTGCAGAATCTCCAGTGCAATTTTCTTCGGTTCCTAGAATTCCAAAATTCACATTTGCCTTCTGCAAAATTTTCACAAGGGCACGTGCTATGCTTTTGTTCCTTTCGTCGAATGCTCCTGCGCAACCAACCCAATAAAGCACGTCTACGTTAGGATCTTCTGCAAGAGTTTTCACCCCAAGGCCTTGAGCCCAATCGGCTCTCGTGTGTGCGCCGACTCCCCAAGGATTCGAATTGTTTTCCATATTTGTAAATGCAAGTTGCAGTTCTTGAGGAAATTTTGACTCTGCGAGAACCAAATGCCTTCTCATTTCCATAACGGTATTCACCTGATTATTTCCCACAGGGCAGGCCTCTACGCATGCATAGCAGGATGTGCATCCCCACAATTCTTCTTCTGTGATATAATTTCCAATTACACCGGAATCAATCCCCATGATTTCTTCAGCAGTTTTCCCTGATTGTTTCGCTGCGGCAACCTCCGGCATTTTTTCCAGAAGAGCATGTTTCATATCTACAATAATTTTCTTGGGATTCAGAGCTTTTCCGGTACGATTTGCCGGGCATTGAACTTGGCATCTTCCGCACTCGATACAAGCAAACCCGTCGAGTAAACTCGGCCAGGGGAAGTCTTGCACTTTGTTTGATCCCCAAACCGCATTCTCATCTTCCAGATTTAATTTCGATAATGCGCCTTTCGGGGTATCGCTCACCAGAAAAAAATTTATCGGGGCAAAAATTAAATGTCCGTGCTTGGAAGTGGGAACATAAAGCATAAATGAGAATACTGTGAGTATGTGGCCCCACCAGAAGATTTGATAGAATGTATCTGCAGTTCCATCGGTTACCCCGATTGCCCTAAAGAAACTTGCGATTCCGTCAGCAATAACTGCTGTGCTGGCTGTGCTACTGTATTTGAGTCCGGCTTGTTTTGCGCCCTCACCAAGAAGAGTGGATATCATCAAAGTCGCGATTAATGAAATTACGATTGCTGAAGCCGTTGAAGGAATATCCAGGCCTTTTGCTTTTTTGATCCATCTCCTCCATGCAAAAAATCCGAGACCAGTTAATACGAGAAGGGATACCCATTGTACCATCGTTTCATAGACATGGGCTACATCATGTGAGATCAATCCGACCAGAGAAAATTTATAAGGGTCATCCATTCCCCACCCAAAAACGCCTGCTACCATTTGGCTTGTAGTGTGGATGGTGTAGATCAGAAATCCATAAAAAATAAAAGCGTGCATTACACCACGCAGAGGTTCTTTAAAAAGTTTTTTTTGCAGGATTACATTTACAAGGACGCTTTTCAATCGAAATCCAAGATTTGGATGTTTCTGAAAATCCTCTGTGCCAGATGCAGGCCGAGCTGAAAAAACAAGTCCGAGTCTGTATAGAATCGCACGAATGAAGACATAATTAGCAACAATGAAAAAGATCGTAAACGATACGTGAAATAAGGTTCTAAGCGCTGTATTTTCCAAGGGAGCTTCCTTATAAAAGTTTTTGGACTCATTTCAATCGTTTGATGCGATCGATATAGCCAATTCCTAAAAAAAATTAAACTTGAAGTGTGTCGATTCATTTTTCAGAGCTTCAATCACAAAAAAGATGAAATGAAATTGCAGCGAACACAATTTGGAAAAAAGTTGTTTAAGGGCATTAAAAATGTTTTTGGAGGCATCATTTTATGAAAAGAATACCCGTGTATACTATAATCATACTTTCAGTTTTCACATTAGGTTATTGCAACAATCCGATTCAACAAAAAGTGAAAGAGCTCCAAAAATGCAAAGCTACACTGAAATATACCAAAATTACGCAGGCGAGAATGCTTCTCTTTCCTCCAGTACCGAAGATTTATTTCAAAGCCGGGGTCAATGTGGAAAACACGAATGATGTAGAAGTTGTTATCGATAAATTCGATTTTACAGTTTATTTAAACAATCAGGAAGAAAAGAAAAAATTTCCCCTTGCGTCTGTGGTTTCTCCCGATAGCCACAAAATTCCCCCTCATTCTACCGAGACAATAGAAATTGACCTGGAGACAGTCTTCGAAAAAAGCAAAGAGAACAACATAATGGAAATTGCGGCAACTATATTGAAGAAAGGAATGACCTCAGGGGAGTTAGACATACTATTGGAAGGAACCATCGAGTTCAGCACATCGCTTGGAAATTTTAACATCCCGTTTAGTCAGATGACAAAGTCAAAAATTAAATTTTAATATGAGGCGTTAAGCCTAAAAGAGCCTCGGAAATAGAATAAGCAAAGAGGGGATGTTATTTTCGCAGAGAATGCAGACTCAAGGGGAATTGGCTCTTGTGATTAACCAGACTAGCTCAGGCAGAAAAACTAAATCAGGAATTAAGCGAAAACCGAGAAACTCCCCTGCATCATATAGCTAGACTCGACATTTTATGCCGAAAAAACTTTTTTTATTTGACAAAATAAAAAAAGAACCGAAAAATTATAGATTAGGTCTTATCGATGGTCAAAATTATGTCCAAATGGGCTAAAATGCTTTTCATAAAAGAAAATGAAAATTCCTATGTGATGTTCCTTCCACCGGATATGGCGTCTGTACGGGAATTTCGGAAAGAATTCAAAGCTTCTTTGGAAAGCCACGGTTTTTGTGGAGAGGATATTCTTCAAGTCGAACTTGCCGCAGATGAAGCATTGACAAATTCAGTAACTGCAAACGTTACCTGCAATTGCGACGAAACAATTATATGTCGATGGAGAATCGAGGACTACAAATTGACCCTTTATATCGTAGATTACGGCAAAGGTTTTAAGTATGAGCCTGAAAGAAAAAGTGGCGTGTGCCTGGACATGCCAAAATCACTCAGAGGTTATATCGATGCCATCATGCACCATCAATCCGGAAAAACCGAGCACCTCCCTTTTTCCGGAGTCAGGCAATTGCACAAGAATATGGGCAAGGGATTGCAGATAGTACATACTTTTATGGATACGGTAAAAATAATGTACCATTCGGAAGGGGCTGTCTTGGATAATCCAGAGGGTTCCGAAATCATGGGTTCCATCATGCAGCTGAATTTTGATGCAAAAAAACATTGTAGCTAGCCAAAAAAAGATATTTCTCCTGACTCTATAAAAAAAAATTAGTTTAGTTTGATACTTCACATTAATACCGCAAAGACCTGGAGAGGGGGAGAGCAGCAGCTTTTTTATCTCGCTGTAGGCTTAAGAAATAAAAAAATTTCTCAGATTGTTGTTGGGCAACCGGGTAGTGAGCTCGAAAAAAAATGCAAGGATGAAGGTTTGCCTTTTGAGCCTGTAAAGATTTTGGCAGAACTGGATATTTTTGCCGCAAAAAAAATAGGGAAAATCGTCGAGAAACATAATGTCCGGTTGATTCACACCCACACAGCAAAGGCTCACACCATCGGGCTTCTGGTCAAAAGGAATTTTCCCGAATTGAAGCTCGTGGTATCCAGAAGAGTGGATTTTCATGTTAGTCACAACTGGTTTAGCAAAAAGAAATATTTGTCTCCGGCAAATGACTTGTTCGTATGCGTTTCCAAAAAAATCAAAGAAGTGCTTTTGATGGACGGGCTTCCGAATGAAAAAGTCGTTACCATTCACAGTGGTATCGATCTGGCCAGATTCAAGAAAAAGAAAAATTCATCCGCATTGGTGAAAGAATTTCACATTGATAAGGACACCGTCGTAATCGGAAATATAGCAGCGCTTGTAGATCACAAGGATCAGAGAACTCTATTAAAGGCTATTGCAAAGATTCAAACAGAAAAAAAATACAAGTTTTTCATCGTCGGTGACGGTGAGTTGAAACAGGATCTCGCGAAACTCGCAAAGAATTTGAATATAGAAGACAAAGTCGTATTTACCGGATTTAGAACAGAGGTTCTGGAGTTTTTAAATCTATTTGATATATTCACTTTAACCTCGAAAGAAGAAGGGTTGGGAACTTCCGTTTTGGACGCAATGGCATCCGGGCTTCCAGTAATCGCAACTCTTGGTGGAGGAATCGGCGAGATGCTAGTATCCGAAAAGGGTGCGTTAGTTGCAGAGGTCGGGGATTCCGATGCTCTAGCTATTCATTACAAAAGTTTGATTGAGGATAAGGAAAAACGGATTCGCTTCGGCCAGTTCAATAAGGAGTATGTGAAAAAGTTTTCGATTGAAGAAACGATTCGAAAAACTATTCAGGTCTATTATTCCATGCTTTCCAAGAACTTATATGAAGAATAAATTACTAATCATTGATGGCCATTCTTTTGTTTTCAGAGCCTACTATGCTTTTCAGACTGCTGGCCTGAAAAATTCGATTACAGGAGAGCCGAGTGGGGCAGTTTTCGGATTTTTCAGGATGCTGTTTAAATTGATTCAGGATTATTCTCCTACGCATATTGCAATTCCTTTTGATCCCGGCACTCCTCTGGAAAGAAATAAAATTTTCGAAAACTACAAAGCAACACGTAAACCAATGCCGGAGGATCTCAAACCCCAGATCAAAAAGGTTCAGGAGATTTGCTCAAAACTCGGTTTTCCAGTTCTGCGAATTGACGGACAGGAAGCGGACGATATTATTGCTACACTTTGCAAACATTTTGGAAACAAGGAAAACGAGGTTTTGCTTTTTTCCGGAGACAAGGACATGTATCAGCTTTTGAATAGGCACGTTAGAATGCTTCGGGGAAAAAAAGGCGTCAGCGAATTTGTGGAAATTGACCCGGACTGGGTAAAAAAAGAAATCGGAGTCGAACCGTCTCAGATTACAGACTACATGGCGATAGTCGGAGACATCTCCGATAATATTCCGGGGGTGAAAGGAATCGGAGAAAAGGGGGCATCGAAGCTAATAGCGGAATTTCATACGTTAGACGGAATCTATAAACATCTTAACGAAATCAAAAATCCGTCCATTAAAGCGAAGCTGGAAGCAGATAAGGAAAATGCTTATCTATCCAAACAACTTGCTACCGTAAATGCTTCTCTGGATTTGAATTTAGACCTAAAAGCCCTTCAAATTCCTGATATTTACCAAAAAGAGAAAATTCTGATTTTTAAACGGGAAGGTTTTAACCAAATTTATAAGGATATGGCCAAGCAATCCGGTCAGACTTTTGCCGAAGAGGAGACTTCACCAATAGGAGATTCGGATAGCGTAGAAATTAAAAAGGGCAATTCAGAAAAGGGCGAATACCGGAGAATTCAGACTTTGGAAGAACTGAAAGAAATTGTTCAAAAGGTTTCAAAGGCAAAATTTCTGTGCGTGGATACCGAAACCACATCGAAGGAACCGATGAGAGCTGAACTTGTCGGGATTTCTTTCACGGATGAGGCCAAAAGAGCCTGGTATGTGCCGGTGGCGTATAACGCTTCACTTTTTGCATCGCAGGGATTGCCAAAAGAGGAAGTACTGAAAATATTCAAACCGGTTCTGGAGAATGAGGAAATTCGAAAAATTGGGCAGAATATCAAATACGATGCAATCGTTCTGAAAAACTGCGGTATTGATTTGAAGAATATTTTTTTTGATACGATGATTGCATCCTACATTGTGAATCCGGGCGCAAGGCGTCACAACATGGATGACATGGCTGAAGATCTTCTGGACTATAAAACGATTACTTTTGATGAGCTTGTTGGAACAGGGAAAAAGCGTCAGGAAATATTTAATATAGATGTAGACAGAGTTAGCGAATATTCCTGTGAGGATGCGGATATTACTTATAGGTTGTATGAAGTATTAGAGAATAAAGTCAAAGAGATCGATTCGAGCAAAGTTTTTCATGACATTGAAATGCCACTTGTGAATGTGCTCCTGGAAATGGAGATGACAGGAGTTGCAATCGACACGGATTATTTTCTGAAATTGTCAAAGCAATTCGAAGCGAAGCTTGAAAAACTGGAAAAGTCAATTCACGTTCATGCTGGTAGGGATTTCAATATAGCTTCAACAAAGGAGTTGCAGGAAATTTTGTTTTCGGAATTGAAGCTTCCATCCGAGAAAAAAATCCAGACAGGATTTTCAACTGATCACAGTGTCTTGGAATCCCTCTCAGGCATGCACCCCATCATCGACGATTTACTCGAACACAGAAAATATTCCAAGTTAAAGTCAACTTACATTGATACACTTCCGAAACTGGTAAATCCTGTAACTAGGAGAATTCATACTAGTTACAATCAGACGATTGCGGCAACCGGAAGATTATCTTCAACAGATCCAAATCTACAGAATATCCCGATTCGAGACGAAGAAGGCAGGATGATTCGACGGGGATTTATTCCAGAGAGTAAAAAATATTCCCTTTTAAGCCTCGACTATTCTCAGATAGAGCTTAGAATTATGGCGCATTTTTCCAAGGACAAGAAAATGATCGACGCCTACGAACGAGGATTGGATATTCACAGAAGAACCGCAAGCGCTCTTTTTGGAGTGGAAGAAAATAGCGTAACTCCAGAAATGAGGGATCACGCAAAGGTCGTGAATTTTTCCGTTATATACGGAGTAACTCCATACGGGTTAAGCCAGAATCTGAAAATCCCCAGAAAAGAAGCAACGGAATTCATTGAGAAATATTTTGAACAGTACCCGGGTGTAAAAAAGTTCATGGAGGAAATTTGTGCGTCATGCGAAAAGCATGGATATGTCGAAACCATTACCGGGCGCAGGAGATACCTACCGGATATTAACTCACCCAGAAAGCAGGAAGTCGAAGCAGCCAAGCGAATTGCAATTAACAGCCCGATTCAGGGAACATCTGCGGATATGATCAAGATCGCTATGATCAGAATTCACAATGAACTAATCAGGAAAAAAATGAATTCAAAAATGATCATGCAGGTACACGATGAACTGGTGTTTGAAGTTTTCAATGATGAAAAAGAAAAATTGCTTAAACTCGCAAAATCCGAAATGGAAAATGCAATTGAATTGCGTGTGCCGATCCTGGTGGAAGGAAAATTCGGGTCAAATTGGGACGAAGCCCACTAACCCGATATTTCGCCTAACGCATTTTTGTTATCCGAGTTTCTTTCTTTTCATATACATTGTCAGTCCGGTCATTGCTTCGCTGCGGATTTTGTTTTGAATCATCGGGGTGAAACCGAGAAGTAGTCCTGAAAGGCCAAGAGCCATGCCTGCCCATTTCCATAAATTGAAACTATCTTTGTGGCTGATAATTTTCCCGTCTTTGAATTTGAATTCCGCGTGGATTATGTTATGCACTTGTCTTCCGGTTTTGCTGAATGGATAATCCGCAATCCAGTCTGCACTCCCGGAATCTCCATCAGCCTTGATATTACTGAACTGGATTTTTAGATCGGGCGCTCTTTCCACAAGCATCATCCACATAGCTTTTGCCTGAATTCCCTTCAGATTTCGGAAAACTGGATCGCTAAATTCGATGTTATCGTTGTAACATTCTACCATAGACTTCGAATCTTTGTTTTGAAATGAGCTATAGAATTTTTGAATCAATTCTGCATTTTGCGACATAACTTCCTCTGATGTTAATAGATTAAAGGTCAATTGGAAACATTCTAATTTTATCAGTCAAGACATTTTGCGCAAAAAAAGATGCTCATGAAAACTCTTACAGGTTAGCTGGGAAATCTATTGGCATTTAGCCTTAAAACCCATTCTTACAGCGTTAATTATTTTTCAATTCAGCAATAATAATCTTTTTCATTTGTAACAATTTTTCCCAAGCGCCAGGGGAAAGCAGGAGCTCTTCAATATTTTCAGGATTTATTTGCCAAGAAAGGCCATATCTGTCCTTGCACCATCCACAGACACTCTCAGCTCCTCCATCTGATGTGAGTTTATCCCAGTAATAATCGATTTCAGTTTGGTTTTTGCAAGAAATATTAAAGGAAATTGATTCATTAAAGCTGAACTCATTTCCGGCATTAATTGCAGTAAACTGCTGTCCAAAAAGTTCGAAATATATCGCCAACACTTTTCCTGCAAAATCCTTTTGAAAGTCGAGTAGTCCTTCAGTAGGGTAGTAAGACTTCGTAATAATTTTTCCATCCGGAAAAATTGACAGATAAAAATTCACTGCTTCCTCGGCATTACCCTTAAACCATAAATTCGGCGTTATTTTATTCATCGTAACTCCCCTTAGCGATTCCGCTAGTTAGACTGTACACTTTTCGATCTTTGCAAAAAAGTAGATTCAGATTGAATATACTCGCACCGGAGACAGTCGAGCGGCCGGGTACCGCAAGCAAAGCCGTCGCGCGGCTGAGCCTGTGATCAGAAGTTGTGCGCAGTTTGTGCAGCGTTTCTGCACTGAGGATTTTGGTTTTATGGAAAAAGCCGGGTGTTCATGGTGGCAGGTCCATACTTCCTCTACACTTGTAATATGCAATGCAAGTGGTCTTCTTTGAAAACGAATCGAAACCGGGGACCCGACAGCGAATCGTCGAGAAAGCCGATCAAAACTATCACCCTATAACGCACAATGTACTTCCGCATTTAAAATTTCTCATTTCTAAAAGAATAATACATTTGTAATCCGTTCCAATTTTAATGAAAAAAATTATTGACACCTTTTTTTAAGTAGATAATATCACTCCCATGAAAAATTTATTATTACTTCTGTTAGTTTGCTTTTTACCTGTAGTGGTCTCTGCCGAGCCTCGTAAAGGAATTGACAATGACTCTGCAGTTCTTGCAGAAATTGCCAAGAAAGGAGGGTACAACTCCAAGGGAGCAAAAATCAAGTTTAGAACCGATTGGAGTTTATTTGAAGGAAAAGCTCAGCGTGGAATTGAAGCAACCTATCCCAAAAAAGGTAAACTTCAAAAAATAGATGAGGATACGGTTGAATACAAATTTGATCTCCAAAAAGCTATGTGGGTTTATCATGATGTCACTCATGGCGATACAAAACTTGCTGGGTTTACAGCTCCGGATGTAACCGAGTTGGATAAGGCCGCATACGATGCACTCAATCAGATTCCGGATAAAATCATCAATCCAAAAATATTCAAAGAGACTGTGCATGTTTTCGGTATTCGCACTGTAGCAAAAGATAATAAACCCGGTAAGCTGGAAATTATTGATGAGAATAACATCAAATATAGGGCGGAAATTGAGATTCTTCAGAAAAAAGGAAAAGGGAAATGCCGCGTCGAAGCCCAGATTTATTGGAGCAATTTGAATCTTGCAAAGAAAGGAAATAAATGGACTGTAGTAGATGGGGAATGGGAGGGCAAAAGCATCAAAGTTAGCAAATTCAGCACTCAGGAGTTAGCCAAGGATGAATGCGGAAATTTACCCTCCCTCGGCAAGACTTCTTTAGCTGAAATGTATGGCGAAGATAAATTGCCGGAGTGGTACAAGAAATAATCTATTCAAAATAACTTTCTTTAGGCGGCAGAATTTTGACCCGGTTAATTTCGGGTTGGGTTTTGCTGCGTAAGAATTTTAAAAAAAAGCAAACCAATAGGAGAAAATTGTAACGGCTAAGAATTTGTAGAAATACACTTTTCCGATTATTTTCCAATTCGTTTGGGGAAAATCTTTCATAATAGATAGTATAGTTTCTTTGTCTGCTTGTAAGTATTTGTTTAAGTCCCTTCTTCCGTATAAAACGATAATGACTGGTTCAAGAATTTCGAGTCTATGATTGTCGATAGTACGATAACTTTCTTCAACAAGATTCTCGTCTTCTGAATTCAGGTAAGAAAAAATTTCAGGAATTTCAAAATATTTATAAAGCATGAACCAGGATAAATTTGCATAGAGTCCGTAATAACTCAGGATCACAAATTTTGGTTCAGTGAAACCTCTTCCCCACAACAGGTAAAAGAAAAGCGCTATACTTCCATAGCCGAGGATTTTTTGCAGATGACCGAGGTTGCGGCAGATTTTTTTCTCTTTAAGAAATTCGGTGTACAAATCTATTTGATTCATGAATTAGGAGATATATTTGAGATATGAGAAGATAAACTGATCGAGGTCTCCATCCATCACCGGCCCGATGTTGGCTGTTTCATAATCGGTTCGATGGTCTTTGATCAGATTGTAAGGATGAAAAACGTAGCTTCGAATTTGGGAACCCCACGCGATGTCTTTTTTCTCACCGGATTTTTTTTGCAACTCTTCCTTGTTTTTCTCCTGCTCCATTTCATAAAGGCGGGCTTTCAACATCTTCATTGCAGTTGCGCGGTTTTTGATCTGGGAGCGTTCATTTTGGCACTGAACAACGATTCCAGTCGGAATGTGCGTCATGCGAACTGCTGAGTCAGTTTTGTTAACGTGCTGTCCGCCGGCTCCGGATGAGCGATATGTGTCAACACGGAGGTCTTTGTCCTCTATAACGATATTTATGTCATCGTCCACTTCGGGCGTTACGTGCACTGATGCGAATGACGTATGACGTCTTTTGTTAGAATCAAAAGGAGAGATCCTCACAAGCCTGTGTATTCCATTCTCGCCTTTCAAATAGCCAAAGGCATTTTCGCCCTGCACAAGAAGAGTCGCGTTTTTGATTCCAGCGCCTTCTCCGTCCTGGTGGTCAACCAGATCCACATGAAAACCTTTTTTCTCGAAGTAGCGAGTGTACATCCGGAGGAGCATTTCCGCCCAGTCCTGACTTTCCGTTCCTCCAGCACCTGGATGGATGTTGAAAAACGCTCCCTTTGAATCATCCTCCCCGCCTAACGCACCTAAAAGCTCCAATTCTTCGAGGTGATCCGATAACTTCTGGAAATCTTCATTCAGGCTTTGAAGCCCTTTTTCTCCGGAATCCTCAATCGTTAGTTCGATCAATTCCGGAAAATCAAACAGTTCTCTCTTTAGGTCGAGCCAAGGCCCGAGTTTTTTTTCCAGATTGTTTTTTTCTTTTGTGATTTTCTGGGCGGCATCGGGATTGTCCCAGAGTTTGGGGTCTTTCACCTGTTCGTTATACGATAGAAGCCTGTCATAACTCGTCTGCAGGTTCAGTTTATTCCATCTGGCGGAATAATTCTCGATAAGTTCCTGAGTGAGCTTCTTCAGTTCTTTAGCTGGCTTTAGTTCCATGTTGGCTGTCTTTCTGAAATTGCATGTTTTTGAAAGGGCGTGTATTGTCATTCATAATATTCGGACATTCCTTACTTGATGTATTGGATGGTCTGGATATTTTTCAACGGGGCCGACGGCCTCATTCATGGAAAAGGACATGATTACGAATTCAATCAAGTCTCTGATCGTGAAATAGTTTTGCTTCCGGTTGTGAGTAGCTTTCTCTCTGTAAATTTTAAACTTTGCCTTATTTTTTCTCAGTTATTATTTTCGTTGGGTCTACATCCGGTGGAAGCTTTTGGTCTTTTGCTGTCTTATCATCCCTCATAAAAATTGCAAAAATGGTGTCTCCATGAAGTTTTTTCTCCATCATGATCGTTGCGTTCAAGTCCACATTGCACTTTCCGGAAGAAGGATCGAGAGCAATAAAAAAAGCTCCATGAGAATTTTCAGGGTAAGAAAATTGGGTTAAAACAAAATATTTACCTTCACGATATTCGAATTTATCTTCAAATAGTTTATAGTCTGAAACAGTTCTAAAGAATTTATTATGGTCTCCTAGAAATTCTTCATGGGCCTTCTTTTGATTGTCAGGTAGAAAGTTTTTAAATCCTTCGATGTCCTTTGCTTTTAGTTTTTCAAAGGATGCTTTCGCGTTCGAGACACAAATTTCAGGCACCTCTGCTTTAGAGCATTGCAAAATAATTATGGAAAAACAAAGAGTTATACTTAATAGCTTTTTATTGAACATGAGCTAATTTTTTTATAATCATCCCACGAGACAAGAACAAATCTTTTGTAACTTAAGTAAAAATAATACAGTTATGCAAAAAAAAAGACCGCAGATTTCTCTGCGGCCTTTTCAACTTTAGGTTGGTAAAAATCTAACTAGTTAGATTATTTTACGTTCCAAAGAGTTGGGTTGCTTGTTGCTTCCTCAGATGTAGCTGTTGAGAAAGTCTCAGCACCTTTAAATACTCCAAGTCCGTTTCCGTTGTAAGAGTAAGTTTCTACTGATCTGGTGTCTCTCGTTGTTCCATCACAAGCGCCAGCTGCATCAGGTGAGTTACCAGCTGTACAAGCTGTTGCAGTTGTAAACGCATATTTTGTGTTTGATAAACTAACCCTTTTATCCAATCGTCCATTGCTATCATAGAACAAGTTGTTTGTTACTGTTCCTGTTGTAGTTTTTGTAACTGTTCCGGACGTTGTATCATTGGACCATGTTTTTGTTACAGTTTCTATTTTATAGCTAGCTAATCTTGAAGTATTTTTTGTATCTTGAGTTAGCGTAATTGTCCTGGTTCTTGCATCATGTGCAGGCTTAGATTGATATGCTGCTGTTGAAGAAGTTCCGTAGGAAGTTCCACTAGTTAAAACTGCTCCACAATTTGTACCTGTTGTAGGAACTCTGTAATACGGGGAATAAACAACAGATGAGCTAGTTTTAGAAGCCTCTACTGTCTGACATTCTTCAGTATAGGTAGCCGCAGAAAGAACCCCAGCTGAGACTGTAGTAAAGTTCCAGGTAACTTTGTCAACTGCATCAGTAGTAACTGCATAAGTTGTTGTTGAACCCGAAGTTGTCAAGGATTCGTAGAATGCTGAAGCTTCAACTTTAACAGTTGTTGGTATACCAGAACTTGGAGTATAGGTATAGTTCATAGTTGCAACTGGGTTGGAACCGGAAGCATTTGTCAAGCTGGCTTCAATAGTTGCAGTAGATGTTGCATTATAAGGAAAATCTGAATTCAGATAATACTTTAATGTCAATATTCTATTGTCTGCGTTGTATGTCATAACTTTCTTTGCATAACCCAGTCCTAGACCGTAAGTAGACTGCCAAGCTTTTACATCATTTCCACCACAAGTGTATTTGGTTTCTTCTGTTGTAACATTGTTATTTGAGTCACGTGTGTAGGTAGTGGTTCCGACAACAGCATTTTCTTTAACAGAGGTACCTAAACGATTTGATGGACAATTTGGATTTCCGGTAAAAGTTGTTGCACCGCTAATGTATCCAGAAATTGCTCCGTCTACACCGTCGTATCCTGTGACTCCTGCAGAAATTTTATTGGTGCCGCTTACAACTTTTTTGGTTAAGTATCCATTGGTGTAGGTATAAGTTGTTGTTGTTCCACCACTTACAGTAACAGGGCCGATTTCAGTAGCGCTACCGTTTTGTGAATAGGTAGGTTTGCAAGACTCATAAGACCAAGGATATCCACCAACACCAGTCAAAGCCGTTGGAGGAGCTACTTGAGCCATAAAATAGCCAAGCGAGTAGTCCAGTTTACCGCAAGAACTTTGGTTTAAAAGCAAAAGAAGAGCCAGCATGGTGCCTGTATCATCTTTTTCATCTTTTTTACAATTTGCTGATCCGAGCGCTAGCGCGAAAACTAACCCCAGAACAGTAATTTTTGTGAATTGTTTCATTTTTTTCTCCATTCTTTAAAGAATTAGGGTCAAAGTTAGCCTTTCCGGTTTTCTTTGTCAAGAAATTTTGAAAAAAACTTTCATAAACTGAGAAAAAATTCCGATTTTTTTGCCTAAATTACGTCCAATTGTTCACTAATCCAGGTAGACATTGTCACCTATCTTTCAATTGAAATTCCCTTACGCGGTATGCTTTTTGAAAGGCAAGTATCTTTTTTTGTAATCTATTGTGAAAAAGTCAGAGAATTTGTGACTTTATGTGACATAGTTCATCGAATTGGCAGACAATTTGGCATTTTCGAGGGAAATTTTAGGGGTTTCGAAATAGGCATCACTGCTTTTTAGTGACGATCCTTGCGATTTCGGAGCTTTTGGTAGATTTTATTGGATTTTAACTTTGAATTCTCCTGGCCAGCATTTGTATTTTGTCCACTCATTTATTCGGATTTTTAACCTCTAGATTTTCTTTCGCTGCTGCACTAAGTATTTTTCCATTGCAAGAAACGAAAAAATCAATACTTTCTATCATACATAGAGCAGATCCCAGGTGGATTGAATCCAGGCTTTTCAGTTGGTGCTTTTCAATTGCACCAATTGACGTTTGAATGACCTCAGAATCAAGGCCTATCGGGGTATAATGGAGGAAGTCCTCTTCGATTTCGTATTTCAAATGCTAAAAAATCATTTTGAGTGATTTCTTTCTCGGTCAGCAGGCGTTTCAGAGTTGGAATCGATTCTATTTTCACCGGAATCGGATACTCTGCATTTTTTCCGATTTGATTTTTTGCCAGATAAGTTTTCCCGCATTGCCGGGACAGGATAAGAAGATCATTTTACTTTCCAGATCTGAGCAAGAGCAGGCGCAATTAATCGTTCCATAATATTTAGATGACTTTTTCGGTTTACAAGCAGGAAAAGTTTACTGGCTTACTGTCGGATTTCCGGTTCTACCAAGAGGGCAAGTAGACTAAGTGTTTCCTGCCAGCCGAGATAGCACATTTCCACGGGGATGACATCCGGGATGCCTTCTTGCACAATGTTCAATTCCGTTCCGCACATTACCGGTTTGAAGGAAATCGTAACCAGCATTGCTCCGGGAAGATTCGGGTCGTCAAATTTGTCAGTATATCGAAGTAGTTCGTTCGGTACGACTTCGAGGTATTCTCCACCGAAAGAGTGGCTTTCCTGAGTGGTAAAATTGGTGAAAGACATTCTGTGAGTCCCTCCTGCTTTCGGCTCCAAATGATGAACCGTGCAGGTGAAGCCGTGGGGTGAAATCCATTTCGCCACTGCATCCGGTGTTGTGAATGCTCGATAAACACGCTCCGGTGGCGCCTTTAGTACTCTGTGAAAACGAACGACTCCTGGCATAATCTCCTCCATATTCCTAGCTGGACAGCAAGCAATCTGCTAAATTCTATAGTGCAATTTAATTGTCAAACTTGGTATTAGACTGATTTTTTTGTGAACAGGATTTGGTTGAGAAAAATTGCTTTTTTCTTGACTAAACAAATGATGAATGCTTTGATTATCCTGATTATGTCGGATAGCAAAAAAGTTTTGTCTTATATCAACGCGTCGTTTGAAAAAGAAATTCGTTTTCATCGTACGATCGAACAAGAATCCGGAAGCTATTCGGAATTTCCCCGCGAACTGAATGAGAAGTTGAAAAAAGTTTTGGTGGATCAGGGATTTTCCTCATTGTATTCCCACCAAACAGAGGCTTTCGAATCTATTTATTCCGGAAAAGATACCGTTCTTGTTTCGAGGACTGCAAGTGGCAAGACTCTTTCATTTCTGCTTCCGATCTTGAACGATTATATGAGGGCAGATACCCCATTCAGCGTTATGATGATGTATCCGACAAAAGCCCTTTCCCGTGATCAGGAAGGGACGTTAGGCAGATTGCTTCAGGCAGCGACACACTCCCGAAAAATCGGAACATTTGACGGGGATACTTCCCGAGAAGAGCGCGAAAAAATATTGAAGGGAGCGGATTTTGTCATTACAAATCCGGATATGCTTCATTCCGGAATTTTACCCAATCATAACCGCAAGTGGAAAAATATTTTATCCAGATTGAAATACATCGTCGTCGATGAGGTGCATACCTACAGAGGGTCATTCGGTTCGCATGTGTCTAACGTATTCAAAAGACTCTTGCGGATATGTGAAATCTATGGCAGCAAGCCGATATTTGTGTGCTCCTCTGCAACCATCGGAAACCCCCAAGAACACGTTGAAGCGTTATTTCAAAGAAAATTCAGAGTAATCGAAAAAGACGGTTCCCCTCGGCCTGCGCGGGAAATTTTTCTGATTAATCCGTCTCTGGTGAAAAGTCAGGGTGAGACATTGTATCGAAAAGGAACCGGATCGATTTCAATACCTTTGATACGTTATGCGGCAAAGTTTGGGATTCGAACAATCTGTTTTTGCAGGGGAAGGCAGGAAGTTGAAAGGTTGTACAAGGCAGTGACCGACGGGAACGAGGAGCTAAGGGAAAAAGTCAAGCCATATAGGGGGGGGCTTCTTCCCAATGAAAGAAGAAAGCTAGAGAAGGATCTGTTTGGTGGGAAGATCAATACGATCATCACGACTAACGCACTCGAGCTGGGGATTGATATTGGAGACATGTCGCTCTGCATTTTGAGCGGGCATCCGGGAACGGTAGCCAGTTTCTGGCAGCAGGCTGGCAGGGTTGGCAGAAAAGGAAATTACTCCACTATCGTATATATCGCAAAAGATTCTCCGATTGACCAGTATATCGTCAATCACCCTGATTTTATTACAAGTGCTCCGTCGGAGGAGGCGTGGTTGAATCCTGAGAATCCTTACATTTTGTTGCAGCACCTTCCGTGTTCTGCTTATGAATATCCTCTGACCTCGAATGAAAAGTATTTCAAAGGAGAAATCGTTTCCATTGCGGTTGATACTCTTTTGAAAAAGAAAATGCTTTCCCCGTATGGAGACAGTTATCGGTATTCTGCCGGAGATTATCCGGCACGCGGTGTCAATCTTCGCGGGATGACCGACTATAATATCGATATCTATTGCGGGACGGAGGTAATAGGAGAAATTGATCCGATAGGCGCAAGAGGCACTTTGTATAAAGACGCGATTTATCAGCATCTCGGCAAGAAATACATGTCCATGGATCTAAACCTGGAGAAAAAACTTTGCATGGTAGAAGTCACCGACGTAGATTATTTTACAGAAGCTGTCTGGGAAAATATGATTCAGATGATCGACGAGGACGAATCAAAGATGCTGAATGAAAGCCAACTGAGATTCGGATATATCGAAGTGAAAAAGCAACCGAAGTTATACAAGAAAATAAAAGAGAAAACCCATGAAAATATCGGATATGGGCCGATTACTCTCGAATCTTTCGATTACGAGACTACTGGATTCACTCTGACACCTTCATCAAAGTGGATTGAAAGCTTGAGCACGGTTGACAAAAGGTACATCGATTCTGCGCTTTTCGGGTTGAGCTATATTTTAAGAAGAATATCTCCCGTGCTTTGCATGGCGGATGTAAGGGATATTGAGACGGATGTGGGACTTCCGGCGTCGCGTGACGCACAATTCCGGACATCTATATTTGTTTATGATGCGCAGGAGGGAGGTGTTGGTTATTCCGAAAAGATATTTGAGAAAATCGATGAGGCTCTTGATCTTTGCTACAAAATTTTGGAAGAGTGTGAGTGTGATTCGGGATGCCCTTCCTGTGTGCCTCCTCTTCCTCCGGGGATTGCGGACAAAGAGACCGAAGAGTTTTTAATAGAAACAAATGCCGCAGTGGAATGCACCAAGAGCATTATCCTTTCGATTTTGAAAAACAAAATACGGATTCCCAAAGTTGAAAAAAAAGTGTACAGCCTTTCGCACAATTACGGCCAGTATGACGAAAGTCTTGAAGAAAGGAAAAAATCCGAAAGTCGTTTGGAAAGAGCAGCCAATTCTCTCATTCGTAAAAGAGCAAAAATTCACTAGATGATTAACCGGGCGTTTTTACATTTTAGGGGAGTTGGGAAAAAAAATCTGCAGAAATTAGAAGTAGCCGGATTGGACGAGTGGTCCGTGGTCGTTCAGCAAAAAGAAAATATTCCATTTTCTGAAAAATTTTCCGAGAAATTTTTGAACGAAGTTGAAGAGTGTTCACAAGCGCTTGAACGAGAAGACATTTATTTTTTTTCCAAAAAACTCGCATCTCCTGATAAGTGGAGAATTCTGGAACGATATTTTGACAAAATAACCTATCTGGACATTGAGACGGACGGACTGGACTACAATTCCGGAATTACGCTTATCGTGTGTTATCACAAAGGCAAGTTGTACAAATTTTTGCGGAATGAAAACCTGGATGAATTTCTGGAACTTTTGCCGGAAGTGGAGCTACTGTCTACATTTAATGGAAGTTCTTTTGACCTGCCAGTAATTCAGAATTTTTTTAGGATCGGTGAAATGTCCTGTCCTCATGTGGATCTGAGATGGGTTTGTTATCACTTGGGTTTCAAAGGAGGGTTGAAGTCTATCGAATATAAAATCGGAATTCAAAGACCGGTTGATTTGAAGGGTGTTGATGGATTTGAAGCTGTGATCCTTTGGGACAATTGGAGCAGATACAAAGATGAATTGTCTAAAGAAAGATTAATTCGATATTGTTCTGCAGATGTGCTTTCTCTGAAGCTACTCACCGAAAAAATTCTGGAGAAAAAGGGAGTTGCCTTAGATAAAAAAGATCCGGGTGATTTATGGAATTTGCTGAATGAAACTTAGGAAAGTCAAATTATATTTTTTTCGTTTTTTTGAAAATGCAGATTATTTAAGAGAAGTTGTCCGGAGTTTTTATAACGAGAGATTTCATTTTCTGGGAAAATTTGTATTTGCACTTTCTGGAACAGTTTCAATTGCCACACTCCTTATCGAATTCGGCTTTTATTATCCGGTTGAATGGGCGCCGAAAATTCGGATGATAAATTCTTTTGCAATCGATTATCTTCTCGCTTACGAGACTCTTTCGTTTTTGTTTACTCCGGAGAAATACGGCTTTTATGCCAGAACGCATAAAACGGAACTCGTGATTTCTGCTTTGGTTTTACTTCAGAAAATTTTTGAACGAGATATTATCGAATTTTTGAAGTTAGGCGAAATAGGTACGAATGAAGCAGCGCTTCTATTTCTGTCAATCAATCAGCTGTTTCTCGTATTTTCGAATATAACCAGGTTTTTCCGATCGACCAGAATTTATAGCCTGAACCGAATAAATCCTTCAATGGTTTTCCTTCTGAGTTTTGCTGCCGTGATTTTAATTGGATTTTCCGCGCTTCATTTGCCGAAAGCACAGAAAATTCCGGTGAGGAGTATCGACGTTCTGTTTACTGTAGTAAGCGCGACCTGTGTAACCGGCCTTTCAACTGTCGATATTTTCCAGTCCTTTACCCGCTTAGGGCAGACAATTATCCTTCTGCTTATCCAGATCGGTGGGCTTGGTTTGATGACACTGACTACATTTTTCGCAATATTTCTGGCAGGACAGGCTTCGGTGACGGATAAGCTCTTGATGAAGGATTTGCTGAGCGAAGAGGCGCTTGGCAAAGTCACGGGAATTATACGTCAGGTGGCGCTTCAAACTCTTATGATTGAAGGTCTTGGAGTAATGCTACTCCTCAAGTATATGCCGGTTGATGCAAATCTCCCGGACTCGGAAAAATTTTTCTATGCATTATTCCATTCAATTTCAGCATTTTGTAACGCTGGTTTTTCACTATTCTCTAATAATCTTGCAGAAAATTTTTTATTTTCCAATAAGCCTTTTTTATCAGTAATCATGGTTTTGATAGTTCTTGGTGGAATCGGATTTCCAGTGACGAGCGAAGTCATGCACACTGTATTGTCTCCAAAAGATCCTTATAAAAGACTTTCCATCTCTTCCAAGCTTGTGATCATTACAACCTTGATACTGATTGCGTTAGGCGCCATTGCTTATTTGAGTCTAGAACAAAAATTTACTTTGCAAAACCTGAATATCCAGGACAGGATATTTCATTCCCTTTTTTACAGCATATCCACAAGAACCGCCGGATTTAATACGCTCGACACGACTAAATTGGGTGTCCCTATTGTATTCTTTTCTCTACTTCTCATGTGGATTGGCGCTTCGCCAAACTCAACAGGGGGTGGCATCAAGACTTCCACTTTTGCAGTCGCTTTCCTGCATATCCTGGATCTTGTGAAAGGAAAGGATAGGTTGGAAGTATTCAAGCGAACCATTTCTCCTGCATCAATTTCCAGAGCATCTGCATCCATAGTGCTTTCACTTTTTGTTATTTTTACCGCCATATTTGCACTCATCCTAAATGAAAATTTTCAATTTCTGGATATTTCCTTTGAAGTAGTCTCTGCATTTGGAACTGTCGGGTTGTCCAGAGGAATTACGCCTACGCTTACTGATTTCGGAAAAATCATAATTTCTATCGTGATGTTTACAGGCCGGGTAGGAATTTTCACAATGCTTGTTGCATTTACTCCCAAGGCTCTCATCCCAAAGTACAAGTATCCGGTAGAATATGTCGTGGTGGGCTAGTGTATTCGATGCAAATTTACGGAAGTAATTTTTAATTAAAACACTGCTGACGGATAGCTCAAGCTCATTGCCACTGGATTCACTGGCTTTTTTCATTCTAAAAGGAATTTTATATGGGTTTTTCAGCACCGGAGAAAAATTTGTGTATCCAGTAAATATTTCAAAGTTCATTGACTTTTTGTATGTAAGTCTAAAATGAATCCAATCAAGAGGAAAAAAATGAGCGAGCATACAAGCCACGATTCAAACCATCACCAATCCCAAAAAATCAATTTCCTGAAACCTATATCTTTTCTTGTCGCAATAATTGCATTTTTAACAATCGCGATAAATTTCTGGATGTCTTCCAAGGTTCCTAAATCTCAAGGGTCTTTGGTTTTGGAAGGGCTAAAAGAAGAAGTTGAAGTGCATAAGGATGAATTTGGAGTCCCTCATATTTTTGCAAAAAATGATGATGACTTGTATTTTGCCTTCGGATATGTTCACGCATCAGAGCGTCTGTTCCAGATGGAAATTATGAGAAGGGTGGTCGGTGGCAGGCTTTCTGAGTTGTTGGGGCCAAGTCTTTTGAAGACGGATAAATTATTTCGTTCATTGGGGTTCAGAAGAAATTCCGAAAAGTGGCTGTCGAAATATGAAACCACTGTTCCTGCAGAAGTCAATAGAGCCGTTGAGCAATATACAAAAGGGCTGAATTATTTTCTGTTGAAAGAAACTCTTCCCGTAGAATTTGCAATTTTGGGAATCGGGCGCGAAGAGTTTGTCAAAGCGGATGTGCTCGGAATGGCAGCTTATATGGGTTATTCATTTGCGGAAGCATTTAGTGTCGATCCGACAATCACTTCTTTGGAAAGAGAATTCGGAGCTGCAAAAATTGCCGAGCTCACAAAAGATAATTCCACTTTTGCTCCAATCATCGTTGACGATTCTCAAAAGCTGAGCCTTGCAATTAGTTCTACAATAGCAGAGGTTCGGACAACTTTAGAGGAACACGGAATTCCCATGTTAGAGGGAAGCAATTCCTGGGCAATAGCTCCGAAGAAAACAAAATCAGGACAAGCTATCATTGCAAATGATCCGCACATCGGTTATGCAAATCCATCCGTCTGGTTTGAAGCATATTTGAATTCTCCGGGTTTTGAAATATACGGGCATTTCCTTGCACTGACTCCATTTGCTGCAATCGGATTCAACAAAGAATTCGCTTGGAGCTTGACAATGTTTGAGAATGACGATATGGATTTTTATAGGGAGACGTTGAATCCAAAAAATCCAAATCAGATTCTGTTTCAAGGTAAGCCGGAAGAAATACTACAATCAGAAGAAATCATAAAAGTTAAAGGGCAGGACCCCGTTAAGTTATTCATAAAGGAATCCAGGCACGGAGTATTTTTGAATGAGGTCGCTGATGAGTTAGTCAGCGAAAAAAATCCGATTGCACTTCGCTGGAATATGTTTGATGCAAATAATAAAATCCACGAAGCAATGTACAAAATGAGTCATGCAAAAGATATGAAGTATTTTGAATCGGCTTTAGCATATCTAAAGGCTCCTGGATTGAATATAGTTTATGCGGATAAAAAAGGGAATATCGCCTATTGGGCTGCCGGGGGTTTATTTGAGAAAAATTTTCCAACTGATCGAATTTTGGATGGCGCATCCGGAAAATTCGAATGGGGAAAAGAAATTCCTTTTTCGCAAAATCCTCATTCTATCAATCCGCCTTCCGGTATAATCATAACTGCCAATAATCGGCCGGCATCCCGCCTAACGTATCGCCTGAACGGTTATTGGCAAGCGGACGACCGTGGAAACAGGTTGAATACGTTGCTCCGGCAGAATAAAAAGTGGGATCTAGAGAGTATGAAAGAGGTCATTCTGGACACCTATTTTGAAGGCAGCGATTTTATACTCAATCCTTTCTTTTCGCTTATCAAACTTTCAGAAAATAAATTAACCCAAAGGGAAAAAGAGACCCTTCAAATTTTAGAAAAATGGGATAGGCAAGGAAACCGAAACGAAGCGGGCGCTGCCGTATTCTCCGAACTCAGATATCAGCTTGCGAGGGAAATGTTTGTGGATGAAATGGGTGAGAAACGATTTAAATTTTTGGCTAGCACAAACAGGATATTCCACTATTTCAAGTGGGCATACCTGGACGAAAAAAGCTCCTGGTGGGACAATATTCAAACTCCAGAGAAGGATACTCCTAAAGACATTGCATATCGTGCGTTAAGCGCCACTACATCTGCACTTCTTGGAAAAATCGACAAAGACCCTAAGAATTGGAAATGGGGAAAATTGAGTAAACTAGAGTTGGCGCATCCTTTAGGTAGCGTGCCTCCTTTGAATTTGATTTTTAATTCAAAAACTATGCCAGTTTCCGGGGGAGCCGAAGTTGTAAATAACATCAAATCGAAATTTCATTCTAGAAACCATCAACCTGCGACTGGACCATCCATGCGAAGACTGATCGATTTTTCGAAGTTAGACGAAATTCAGATCATCGGATATCTTGGGCAATCCGGCCATCGAAATAGTAAACACTTTCAGGATCAGTTGAAAATTTATGTAGATGGGAGATTCAGGACGATTTCCTTGGATAAAATGAAAAACTCCGACTCAGGGGATAAGCTGGTCTTGAAGCCTAGATAACT
>CAYTEA010000012.1:46176-127545 GCA_964436695.1 uncultured Leptospiraceae bacterium | reverse complement strand
TGTTCGTGGTCGTTTCAATATCAATTTCAAATTGAAAATATTTCCTCCCTCCTCCGACTTCCAGAAAAACGACCTCACCATTCGAGTATTCAAAAACTGATACAATTCTATCAGAGTATTTCGATTTTCTATCCCTTGCCCAAAATTTGGATTCGATTTTTTTGGGCTTGCCGAGTAGCCAGTGTATATAATCCACAGCGTGTGTTCCATCGTGCAGCAAATGACCGATAAAATCGTTCGTTGGTTCATTCACGGAATTTGTAAGAACACTCGCCTTAATCGTTTTTATCTCACCGATTTTCTTTTCGAATAATAACTTTCTTATTGTCGAATACACCGGGTGGTATCGTCTCTCATGATTGACCCAAACGTTTACTTTTTCCCTTTCCGCAAGAGAATGTATTTTTTTTAGTTCAACCAAATTGAGACAAGCGGGTTTTTCAATTAATAGATTCCCGATTTTATTTTGAATTGCAAAAACAGCGTTTTCATAATGGCTCAAAGAAGAACTTGCAATCACACAGAGATCAAATTCCGCATTTTTTATCTCATCGATATCCACCAGGATTTTTCTGGAATCTAGTTGCCAGTCATTGAGAAAACGAGTTACTCTATCGGGATCCCTATCGTATATTCCAGATAGAAGAAAATTTGATTTTCCGAATCTGCTGAATAAGGCTCCGGAATGAGTGCAAGGATGAACTCTATAAGGGTCTTTTTCAAGCAAGGAGGCAATTCTCCCTAACCCTATCAGGAGAGTTCGGATCTTTCTCATTTCTTCAAAAAACGTTCAAAAATATTTTTTGTAATTTCGGAAGATTTTTTCCAGGTGAATTTATTAGGATCAAATTTTATCTTTTTCGGTTTCTTCTGAAATTGCAGTATCGCATCCACCCAGACTCCGGGATCATTCAAAGGGAGATACGTTATTTTGTCCTCACCGATTTCTCTGAATGTCGGAATATCCGAAACGATGGAGTATTTTCCATGCAGTAGAGCTTCAACCAAAGGGATCCCGAAACCTTCATATACGGATGCAAACAAAAACAAATCAGCTTTTTTGTAGATGTGATGCAACTCTATATCGCTGGGTGAGTCAATATGAACAATAGATGTGTCTCTATTTATTTTACTTCTAAACTCTTCCAAAAATTCCTGAGACTCCCATCCTATTTTTCCGGCAATCACCCATGTGAATTTTGGACCTCCGGAAACTCTTTTCAAATACTCCTCATATACTTTGAACAAAAACGGATAATTTTTTCTAGGCTCAATTGTAGACACTGTCAAATAATAGGGAGTCTGAATATTCTGCACCCTGGGTGGAGTGGGCGTTAAAATACATTTTTGAATCTCAGCAAAATCTATTCCTGGATAGGCAACTGCGGTTTTTTTTCTATCAAATTGAAACATTTCTATCATATCATTTCGGGTTTGCTCCGAAATAGAAATGATAAAATCCGCCCGGTTTATAGAAAGTTTCTGAAATAGTCTTTGCTGAAACACGGCAATTTTTCTCATAGTGCCAGGAAAAAAATAAGATACAAGGTCGTAGAAAGTGATTACTACCGGCAAGTTCTTCGGTAAAAAAGGGGGAATGACCTGCTGGGATCCCCAAAATAAATCAAGCTTCTGCTTTCGAATAAAATACGGAAGGAAAAAATTAAAGTATATCCCGCCCTTTAAAGCAAAAAATCCCTTGGTTTGGAAAACCACTACGTTTGGTAAATCCAATAATGCGGAATGGGAAGGATGAATCGGCCTGTGTGTGAAAAGATAAAACATGTATCTATCTTTTTCAGGAAAGGATTTTATAGTCTCGGCGATCACCCTACCGACACCTGAAATGCTGGTTGAAAGAGGGCGAGCATCGACCCCTATCGCATAACGTTCTTTTTCTACCATACCGAATTAATTCCTTTGAAACACCTGTATCTCTTTTTGGTGCAGCCCCACCAACTCCTGAACTCTTTCATTCTCTCCGGCCACGATACCATTTCTTATGGAATCCGGTTTGTTGAATTCAAAATTTCGGTAGGAACCCAACTCCCAAACAGTCTGGCCTGATGCCTCGACTAAGGCAACACCTGCGCAAATATCCCATTCATTTTTCGGTCTAAGCGATATAGTCAGAGGATAAAATCCAAGGGCGACCAATGCCAGTTTGTAAGCTATCGATCCGGTGGGCTTTAGTATATACTCGCTCTTCCAGAACTCCTGTTTAGAAAAAAGTCCAGACTCAAATTCGGATCTGGAAACTATCAAATATTTTTCATTTCTGGATTTCTTAGATGGAACTTGAAATTGAATGCTAGTTGAATCGAAAATGAAGTCCAAACCCAATGCCTGAAAAAAAACACCAAACCCGGCCGCGCCTACAAATAATTCACCGGTTGCCGGGTTTAGAATAATACCCAGAACCGGTTTGTGATGAATGGAAAGGCCAACACTTATGCAAAATTCATTTCGTTTCGCAACAAATTCTCGAGTGCCGTCTATCGGATCGATAATCCACACTCTTTTTTGATTCAGCCTTCTTTTATCGTCGAAAATTTCTTCCGAAAATATTCCGTCATCAGGAAATAGTCCTCGAATTCCATTCACAATCATCGTATTCGCTTCAATGTCGGCATTGGTCAGCGGATCATCAATGCCTTTCATTTGAACAGTATATTCGGATTTGTAAATTTCGTGAACTTTTTTTCCCGCCTGAATTACGAAATCAACAATGGAGGAAACTTCAGAAAATCGAATCACTCCGAGATTTATTTTTTAGGTTCCGGCGCAGGAGATTTCGTATCTGTTTTTGGCTTTGTCTCATTTTGGTGAGTCGGATCCCCAGCATTCAGATTTACGGATTCCGGTTTTATATAAAATCTTTCCTCAATCGGAGTCTGCAAATACAAGGAAGGATCGGTGGCAAACATAAGGAAAATATAAAACTGTTTGTATTTCACATAACAATTAAATGTTCCCGGAGCTATCTCATAACTGACCGTCGAAGGATTCAAATCTTTTGTGACTGTTTCGTGATCCGTGTATTTTTTAATTAGAGATATTTTGATTGCAGAAACAAGATTTTTTTCAAGAATTTTCTTTTTGGACTCATCTGAGGCAGGGGGATTGCGATAAAATTCCTCCACTTTTGTAAATTCATCGATCGTACCCGGAGCTTTATCCGCAAATAACGACTGCAAACTACAGAATAATATAACGCACACCAAACTAAAATTTTTCATAAAATCCCCCTACTCATAATATCGGTTATGATAAAACCCAAATTACAGTCTATTCAAATATTTTTCCGGGTTTAAAGAAATTGTAAAGGTGTATAGGCAAGTAAAAAATTCTTCTCAATATTTCCAAATCTAACTTTTGCTTTCCTGTTATCACCCTGGCCGGTTAAAGAAATAATTTCTCCTTTTCCATAATCCTTATGAAGAACTCTTGCCCCTACATTGATATCACCCGGATTCCGGTCCACATTGGATTTGTTTTTTCCCAACTGAACAAACGAAGAACCCGATGAAACAATCGGAGGGTTTATGGGAGTTCTTTGAGGAATATACCCTTTGTCGGTTTCCTCCTGAATCAAGTTCTCGGGGATTTCCTCAAGAAATCTGGACGGATCCCTTGCTTCATACATGCCGGTTCCGAATTTACGTTTCTTCCGAACATGCGTCAAATAAAGTTTTTTTCTCGCGCGAGTTAGGGCAACATAACAGAGCCTTCTTTCTTCTTCCAAGTCCCCACTGCCATTAATCACCATAAAATGCGGAAAGGTTCCGTCCTCCATCCCGGCGATGAAAACAGTTTCATATTCCAGCCCTTTCGAATTGTGCATAGTCATCAGTGTAACGTAATCGGATAATTCTTTTTTTTCTTCTTCACTGGTTAAGAGGCTGATGGAATTCAAATACTCTTCCAGTGTTGTGTTCTCATTTTCCTCTTCGTAATCCATAAGCGAATTCACAAACTCCTGTAAATTCTCAAGCCTGTTCAAAGATTCCAGGTCGTCATCCTTTTCAAAATATTCCCGAAATCCAGCCCTCTCAATCAATTCGTTTACTATCGATGAAGGACGAAATTTCTTATCATTTTTATCAATCAGCTCAAGCATCATCCTATAAAATTCTTTTACTTTTAAGTGAGTGCCTTTTTTCAAATCCAGATTATCAGAATTCAATATCTCAAAAAGAGATACTCCTGAATCCCTCGCGCTGTCGCGTAACTTTTCAAGAGAAGTATCGCCGATACCCCTTGCCGGAGAATTGATAATTCTCAAAAGAGATGTTGAATCCAATGGATTAACAATCACATTCAGATATGCAATTAAATCTTTTATTTCAGCTCGATCAAAAAATCGAAAGCCTCCGAATATTTTATATGGAATCCCATAAGTTCGGAGGGCCTCCTCAATGTATCTACTCTGGGAGTTTGTCCGATAAAAAACCGCAAAATCGGAGTAGCTGTTTTTCTTTTTGTACAAATCCCGAATGGTACGAACTATCCCGTGTGCTTCTTCAAATTCGTTTTCAAAAACCTTTAAACTGATCTTTTCCCCAGATGCATTTTTCGTAAAAATCGTTTTATCCGTTCTGGAAAAATTATTGGCAATCAAATTAGATGCAGCATTAATGATATTCCCGGAAGACCGGTAATTTTCTTCCAGCTTAACCACAAATGTTTCCGGAAAATCTTTTTCAAATTCCAGGATATTCCTGACATCTGCGCCTCTCCAGGAATAGATGGACTGGTCGTCATCACCGACCACGCACAAATTTTTCAAAGTCCCTGCCAAGTGTTTTGCCAAGAGGTACTGGGCGTGATTAGTATCTTGAAATTCATCAACCATGATGTATCTCCACCGGAGGTTGTACCTTTGTAAAAGGCTTGCATTTGCCTCGAAAAGTTTTACCGTCCGGAATATCAAATCTCCGAAATCAAGCGCATTTTGCTTTTCTTTGTACAGCTCATACCTCTCAAAGATTTTCAGGACATTCTCATAATATCTTCCGATCGCGCTTTCGTCTAACGCATTAAACCATTCTAGCGGACTCAACATTTCATCTTTTGCCCTGCTGATAATCGTAGCGATCGACCCCGGTTTGAACTCTTTTACATCCAGTTTAAAACTCTTGACTACTTCAGAAATCAAAGACTCCTGCAAGGACGAATCATAAATGGTAAAATTTGAGGAGAAACCGAGTTGCTCCCAGTTGGATCTCAGGATAAAAAGGCAAAGTGAGTGGAAAGTCTTCACCATTATTTCCCCGGAAAAATCCGGAAGTAATGCGATGACCCTTTCTTTCATCTCATTTGCCGCTTTATTGGTAAAGGTCATTGCGCAAATCGAATAGGGAGAAATATTTTCGTTGAGTATTAGACTTGCGATCCTATGGGTTATCACCCTTGTTTTGCCAGAGCCAGCTCCAGCAAGAATAAGAATAGGCCCGTCAACCTTCCTCACAGCTTCCCTCTGGACTGCATTCAAATTTTCAAAACCAGGATTCATGCTCAGAATCTGAAATCTCCGATACCAAAAACGAATTTGAAACCTTTGTCGGCTTCGTAAGTTGTAAAAGGATGATTGTTCCACCCTCCACCATCTCCACCGGTATATCTTAGTTTCTGGGCAAAATACAACCGGAGGGGAAGGACTGGAATCTGAATCCGAAGGCCAAATCCCCAGGAAAATCTAAATCTGTCCAAGGCGACATTATTTACTGATAGAACAAGCCTGCCTGGATCCTCCGTACTGAAAGGACTTTCCGGATTTTTTTTCCCGGAGGAATCGTAATTCTCATACAAAAATAGATTCATTGCCGCAGTCGGATTGATTAATGGATTCGCAAGGGCTCTCTGTTGCTGAACAAGACTATCGTATTCCTTGAAAGATTTCGCTCTTTCGCCTATCGCACGATTTACCTCTTCATACATTGCCCCTGCATCGAAAAATATCACAAACCACAAAAGACTCGGCTCGATCGGAAATCTGAGTTCTGAGCCGAATAGTATCCTAGATGAAGACCCGTTTCTCCACTCGGTAGGATAAAACCTATCGTCAAATCTCCACCCCCGGAGTGATTCATACCCTCCAAGATAATTCAAATCCATGATCTGAATGTAAGGATTCTTCTGTTTATCCTGCTCATGATAAACCGGAACCCTTTCATATGTGAATACGCTCGAAGTACGAAATTCTTGAACAACTCGCCATCTTCTAAGCGCATTGCTCCGAATTAATCCGAATAAAGTATAATCAAACCAGGTGTGAAAAAATTCAAACATTGGACGAATCTGGTCAAAATGACTCTGGCCACCCAGATACTGCCCAACATTGTCAACGGAAAACACTAATGACTTTCCGCTGGTCGAATTAAAAATATTGTCCCTGTCATCAAATGAAATTCCATTTGTAAGCTGGGATCTAAACTGCCAGCCATGACTCACCTCGGCAAGAACCTGATCCGAAACTAAGGACGTAGGCCTTGTGGAAATAAAAAAACTCGGCGAATATCTGTGAAAATGACTCCAGTTGATAAAAAACCTATGCCCAATTCCGGCAGAAACCCCCACCCTGGACCGTTCAAACGACGCGCTCTCTTTAATAGATTGATTGTTGTTCTCAGTAATCGCCGCAGCACCTACATTGAGCGTTTGAGAAGTATAAAAAACGCTGACAGTTAATGACCAGGGCTTATCAAAAATCCATGGCTCTGTCCAAGAAAGCTGGAACATTTTTCTTAACGGGCCAAACTCCAAACGGCCGGAAACTCTCTGGCCGGTTCCGTTCAGATTATTTTCACCAAGCTCTGTAAAAATGGAAAATCCCGAAATCGTACCGTAACCGCCACCCATTGAAATTGTTCCGGTAGGTTGTTCAACGAGTTCCACAATCAGATTCATTTTGGTCTCATCTGATCCGGGACGCATATTAAAATTCACTTCCTTAAAATATCCCAGATTAAAAATTCTCTCTCTAGATCTATTCACAAGTTGAGAATTGAATAAATCTCCCGTTTTGAATAGCAACTCCCTCCTGATAACTTTCTCAAGAGTCTTTTTGTTGCCTTTAATAATAATATTTTCCACATAAGCTAAATTGTTTTCACGAATCAGAAAATCCACATGCACGAATTTCTTGCCTTTAAAGTCGGGATTCTCATCCAAAAGCTTACGCAACTTCTTTATGTTCAGAACCTTTGCATCTTCTTCACATTCTTTCACATCTACAGGATTTTTTCTTGATAAACAATTTTCATACGGTTTCAAGTCCTCATCGGAAAGATTCAGATATCTTCTCTTCGGGGCAACCTGCGCAAAAAGATAACCCTTGCCACTGTACAATTCATTGATCATTGCTCGATCCCGAACAAATTTTCCCTCATCAAAAATATCGCCGACATCGTCATTTGTAAACTCATACAAATTTTCCAGGTAATCCACTTCAAATACCGGCTTGAATTTTGCTTTTGGAGTTCCAGCCGGATTATTTTCTTTGTTCAAGAACATAGGCTGCCCGTTTGGTTCTATGCTCAGGTCGTGAGCAGTAGTGTAGCCATTAAAAAAGTAAAGGTCACCCTCACTCACTTTGAAATTTACTATAATAACACGCTTGTCTTTTATCCTCGGATTTTCCCAATGTATCTCCCAATTTGTTCCTTCATTCACAAGTTCGGCATCGAGATACCCTTTCGATTTGAGATACGCTACGATTTTTTGCTTATCAGTCTCAAAAGAAGTTTCTTTAAAATTCCCGCTTTCAATGAAGCCGGCTTCTTTCAGTTCAAGAATGCTTTGAATCTCGGCTGGATCAATATTCTTGGCACCAAGAATGTTAATTTTAGAAACGGGAATTTCATCTCCTTCATCAATGATGAATTTTATTTTGACAAGATTGGTTTTTGGATTCAGTTTTCCAATTTCAAATTTTACATATGCGTGAAAAAAACCTTCGTCTCGGTATTTTTTCAATATCAATTCTCTTGCCGCATTGATTTTTTCAGGAGAAACAACTTCATTTTCCTTCAAGGGCATCTTGTCTCTCAAATCGGAAGGAAATACTTCATCTGCTCCGATGAATTCGATTTCCTCAACCCGAGGTCTTTCATTCAATTCGAAAATTACTTTCACCCCGGTGTCATTGACTTCACCCTGAATATCGATGTTATAAAAATATCCCGTAGAAAAAAGCGATGCAAGGTCTTTATTCAGAAGTTTCTCAGTAAGAATCATTCCTTTGCGCATTTCGATTTTTGCGAGAATGTCATCCGATATAGTATTCTTATTCCCTTTGAACACAACGTCGGAAATTTTCTTGCCAAGATAGTCCGATCTTTTGGATAGCAAATCCGTAACCGTGGAATAGGAAAGTATGAAAGCTACCAGAATCCCGGTGATAAACGCTTGATAAGATTTTCGAATTTTCAAAATAAACTAAAAAAGCCCTTATATTTTTTCAAAATTCAATTTGCCGCAAATGCAAAGTATTTTATGTACAAAACCGCTCATTTTGCCCTTTACACAACACTCTTTCAAATGCACTTTTAATTGAAAAGCCACTTATTTTATTCCGAATTTGACTTTAATTTGAAAAAATACTCTCTGGAAAACTCTGAATTTTCATTTTTCTCAATCTTCCCGAACCTCATTGACCTGATATGTTTTGAAACACTGAGATCCAAACCGGAAAAACCGCTTTTATGAATAAATTCAACCCCAAAAACCCTGCCATCCGGATCTACCATTGCTTTGACCTTCACTCTAGCCGAGACTCCAAGATTTTTAATCGATGGAGGGAAATGCAGAGGAGGGTCATAAACGATTTCCCTTTTGGTTTTTCCAGATTTCCAAACGGTCCTTTGCTCTTCACTTAGCATGACCTTTTTTTCTTTTACCAGATCATTTTTTTGTGATAGAAAATCCGAATCAGTTTTCTTTTCGGAATCCCTATAAAAAGATCTTTTCTTTTCAACAGGCCTTCCTGCATCCACATCCTCCGCATTTTTTGTAGTCAGTGACCCTTTCTTAAATCCTGAAAGAAAATCGGAAGCCGTATTATTTTTTCTGTTTTTCTGAATACGATTCTTCTGATTTTTCCTTTCTGAAATTTCGTCCGGCTGAGTTTCTTCAGTGGAAGCTTCGTCGGCTTTTTTCTGATTTGCGATCTCGACAAAAATCGTTTCATTATCTATTTCTTTGGCAAAAAAAACCGAATACACAACCAAAGCCAGATGAAGCGCCAGGCTTGCAGAAAAAGCTTTTTTAAATCTAGAGTCCAAGACAATTTTTATTTGCCTGAAGAGCCACCCTTCACCATTGCAAGATTAAATTTTACAACTCCGGCAGCATTTACCCGATCGATAACTTTCACAATAACCTGATAGCTGGCCCCGGAATCTCCCCGAATAATCACCTTATTTTTTTTAGGGTCTCTATTCTTTTCAGGGCCGAGAAAAGTTGTAATTTTTTCGGTAAGATGATCCAGTGGAACTGGTTCGGTATCCTTATCCAAAAAAACTTTCCCTTCCTTGTTCACGGTAATCACCAGCTCATCCGGATTTTTTTCCTGAGAAACACTGGAGGAAGACCTTGGCAGTTCGATTTTTATTTTTGTTCCTTTCTCCATCGTTGCATTGATAAGGAAATAAATTACAAGAAATGAAACTACGTCGATTAGAGAAGTCAGATCAACTCTATCGAATGTTTTCATCGTTCTCCTGAATTTCATTTTTTATCAGCCTTGAAAATCTGTATCGCCTGGTTGGACAAGTTTTCAATTTCGCTAAGCCTTTCTTCCTTTTTTCGAACTAGATAATTGTAAAATATATAAGCCGGGATGGAGATGAATAAACCCATTGCAGTAGTAATCAAAGCCTCGCTGATACCAACTTCTGCGCCCTTAGTACCTGCCCCTTCTCCGAATGACCTGATCATACCGACGACAGTTCCCAAAACTCCGAGTAGCGGCCCTATGGTTGCAATCGTTCCAAGACCGGTTAAGAATTTTTCCATTTGGTGGATCTGCCTGTAACCCTCTGTTTCCATTTCGTCTTCAATGTATTTTGAGCCTCGCCTTTTGAAATCCAATCCGACTTGCAAAACCATTGACGCTGGAGAATTGCTTACAGAGGCGATGAAGTCCCTCGCTTCATCCCATTTAGTTTCTCTCATAAGATCTTTGAAGTGCCTCATATCTTCTTGAGTGATAGGCTTCATTCTCCAGAAATATACGGTTCGTTCAATAATTATGGTAAATCCGACGATGGAAACCAGGATGATTATAATTGGAATACTCTCCGGTGGAATTGCTGAAATTAACGAATTTGTCTTTCCTAATGGTATCATTGTTCTTCCTCAGAATATAAGAACCTGTCCCAAAGGGACAGAACCTTGCAGCCAGAAATGATAAAGTACTTGCAAAGCGTGTTTTGGGACGGGCTGTAAATGTAGCTTTCTAAAAGTTCATTCTAATGCCAAACAAAATTTGTCGCCCAGGAAAATAGAAGTCCTCCCTGTAATAGAGTTCTCTATCTTCCAAATTTCTGATTTCCAGCCTAAAATCCAGTTTTCCAAAAATCGCATAGTAAAAAAGGAAATCAAAACGCCTCTTGTGAGGAAGTTTTTTTCCGTTTCCGTTCATATTCATATTAGACATGTAAAAGGATTTCAGTTCTAGAGAATATTTTTCCTGCATAAATCGAAAATAGGCCGTCTGGATAATTCTGGGAAGATACGGTAGGTTATTTTGGTCATAATTTCGATAAGAAATCTCACCACCAACCTGAATAGATTTTTTGACAGGAATATTTATTTCCACATCATAGAATCCATAGCCAACATCTACTTGCCCTGGATGATACAAGTAATCCCTGGTTCTCTCAAATATATACTTACCGTATTCGTAAGCATCTCCGACCTTCAATGCCACCCGTAGGAGCTTTGGAGTTTCATAGGCGACTGAAAAAAAAGTTTTGCTTACAATTGTCCGTTTGAAATCCAGATTCATTTCTCCGAGGTCGTTTTGGACATAGGTTTCATAATAATCGAGTATCTTGCCCGATTTCTGATAATTTCCAGCAAAAAGAAAGTCTTTGTATCTGTAGCCCAGGTATATCTCTCCACCATAAAGGTTTTTTTCACTCGATATATAGTGGATGTTCCAGAACGATTTAAAAATCCAGCCCCGAAACAAATCTCCTTCTTCCTTTTTTGCCAATCCCGCCCGAAACCTTCCGTCACTTCGAAGAAGAGTTTCCTTGTTGCCGGGATATTTTCCGATTTGAAAACTGTCCCCGGAATAAAATGAGTAATTCAATATGGAAAAAATTTTCCAGTTTTCTGTGAGATCAAACTGCGATTCAACCTCTGCCGAATTTTTCCCTAGCTTGGATTTTTTATCCAGTTCTCCATTGGAAACCGGCAAATTTCTGGATTCATATTCCAGTTGGAATCCATAAGACTTGAACTCGGCTCGGTGAAATACTTTATCCGATTGAACAAAATCGATCCGAACATCAGCGCTATTGAGAATTTTTTTTTGTTTTTTAAAATACAGATTATTTTGAAGATACAGGATGGAATTCCTGCGCGCAATATTGTAAGAGATCTTTACATTTTCATTCAGATAGGTAAGGCCTTTTAGTTCGTAATTATTCTGAGTCATAGCAGAATCCAGGACATACTTTCCCCGGCTTTCAAAATAATCATAAGTTTCGTCCTTCGCTCTGATCGAAAACATGGAAAAAGAGAAATCTTTATCGGGTTGCCCGTGGTTTATCATTTTCCGGAAATCGAGATACCCTCCGATAAAATTCCCCGTGCCACCGTAAAGCATAGCCTCATTATCCTTTTTTTTTCCGGGGACAGTCTCTTGCCTGGACTCAAACTTTGCAAGAGTTTCGTTGGAATCATCCGGAACTAGATTTCTTGTCTTTAGAGGAATTTTTCTTGCCGGAATTTCAAATTCGGTGTCTTCGTATTCTTCCCTGATTTTCTCCTGCCTTTCGGAACCTTTCCTGTCTGCACTGTATGTAGGGTTATCATCCAGTAGAATATCTTTATTCCCGATATCCTTTTCCTTGGAGATAAGCTCTCCGAATCCGATCAAGCAGTTCAGAATACTCAGGACAAAAAATAGGTTTAATTTTCTTTTCAAGAAAGCCCTGCACTACCGGAATGGAATTTCTTCTGCGCTGCCAAGTGGAGCCAAATCAACGAATTTTGTATTTTGCGCTTCGGCTTTTAGTTTTGTCTTGTATTTTTCCGCATCATCCTTAAGCCCCAACCTCTCATAAGCCACAATAATAAAATACAAGCTTTCTGAGTATTCCTCCCGAAAGGCAGAATACTGATAAATTATCTTTGAATACCTTTTGATTGCTGATTCGTATTTTTTTTGAATCAGGTCGTATCTTCCCAAACGCAAAAGACTTTTAGCCGCTAATTCACCCTCGCTGTGAAGGTCGACAAACAGAAAATGAGGATATGCGCTGGCCGAATCATTTCGGATATCCAGAATTTGCCCTTGCAAATAGTGCTTTTTATAGGCTACCTTATCTTTTTCTGGAACCAGTTTCAGGAGGTTTCCGGCTTCTTTATAATTTCCAATCCGTAAAAGGCTCTCGGAGAGTTTTATGATATAGTCAAATTTTTTCTTTTCCTGGAAGGCAGATTTATTTTTTTTCAAATACTCAATTTTTTTCTCAGTGGATTCTTCCCTTTCGACAACATCCGCAATTTTAAAAAGGCAATCATCCGCGCCTTCATAATCTGAATAAATTTTCAAGTATTTCTCGCATGTCTTTCGTGCACTTTTAAAGTCTTCTTTACGAAAATATCCATCCGCTAATAGCAATAATGCCGCATCCGATTTTTTGGATTGCTCAAAATCTTTTTCTACAACTTTGTATATTTTTAGAGCCTCATCATATTTATTTTGCGACCGGTAATGGTCGGCCAGTAAAAAATAAAACTCTAAAATATACGGACTATTCGGAAATTTTTCTTTCAATACCTCAAATTCAGCTATCGATTTTTCAGGATTTGTTTTTAAATATAATTTACCCAATTCAAATTGAGAATCGTCCGAAGCCTCTTCCTGGAGCGATGAAGACTCCCTTAAGTCCAAAATCCCCTCTTCTTTTTTTCCGATCGCTAAATAATTCAAGCCCCTCTGATATAAAGAACCCGCTTTGAAATTTTTTTCTGCATCGGTGGAAAGCCTAATCGATTCAGTAAAACTCATTATCGAATCGTTTATCAGTTCCAGTTTTTTTTCGGTTAATCCCTTATAGTAAAATGCTTCAGCTTGATTTTCGTATTTCAAACTGATTGCTTTTTTCAATAAAGCAAGAGTTTCCGGAAAATTTCCAGTACGGAATTCCACTAACGCAAGCCGATAGACGGAATCTCTTTTCAACTGGTCATTAGCATCCATTTTGGATTCATATAAGATCGTTTTGAAATTCTCTTTCGCTTTTGAATACAGCTTCAAATTAAAACGAATAAGTCCGAGTGCATGATTTACTTCCCGAAAGTATTTTTCTTGACTCTTAATGTCCTGCAAGACTTTCAGAAAAACCCCTTCTGCCCTTGCATACATTTTTTTGTCCGAATACACCCAACCGATTCCCATTTCCGACTGAAACCGAACATCACTGTCCTTGGAGTTTTTCAGGCTATTATAAATCGCCAGAGACTCTGGATATTTTTCACTTGCTGACAAAGAATCGGCTTTCAAAAGAAAAGCGTATTCCCGGTTCACATAGTCGGGATATTTTTCAGCAAGGGTATCAACGGACTGGATGCACAAGGCATATTCCTTCTTTTTGTGCCGGATTTTAGCAATTCCGTATAACGCATGTGGGGCATGGTCAGTTTCTCTGAATTTGTTCCAAACTTTTTCATAGTGTTCCAGCGCCTTGTCATAAGACGATGCCGACTCCTCAATCTCAGCCAATGAAAAGAGCGCAAAGGATACTTTTTTCTCATTGTCTGAGGTTAGGATCTGATTGAAACTATCGATAGAAGAAGGAATTTCCCCTTTTCGTTTGTACAAATATCCGATTTCCGAATAAAAGTCTTCCCACCGAAAAGATTTTGGATTTTTTTCCAAGTAATTTTTCAGAACTAGAATTGCATCGTCATATTTTTTTAGATGTTTATAATGGAGGCTTTCACTGAGGTAGGATTCGATTGCCCATTCAGTTTTCGGGTATTTTCTTCGAATTTCATTCCACTTTTCAAGTGCAAGTTTCTCGTCTTTCACGAGAAGATATGCCGCCCCCGAAAAATATAATGCAGCGGATTTGTCTTCATCTCCGGAATATTTTTGAATGATATCTGAAAATTGCTTCTGAGCATTTTTGTATTCCCCAAGCCCGATCAAATTTCGGCCGATAAATATTTCTGAATCCGAGGTCAAATCCGCAGTCTCATAAGATTTCATTCTGGAATTCAGGATAATATCTTTAAATACTTTTATGGAAGGCTTGAACCGATTTTTTTCATATAGCCTTCGGCCATATCGGAAATGCAGAAACGGGGTTCGTTCATGATTCGGATATTTTTCAATTGCTTCCAGGTAAGTTGCGATTTCGTCATCGTCCTGTCCCATATCCTTATAAATCTCTGCAATAGAATCGTATGCGCTTATGGAGTAATCATCCTTGGGAAATTTCCCCGTAAATTCAATTAGGTCCTTCAAGGCGCTATCGTATTGTTTTTTTCCGCGAAAAATTTCACCTCTCCAAAACATAGATCGTGCATAAAATGCCGACCCGGACTCTTTTTTCAGCACCATCTCAAATGATTTTTGAGCCTCCGAAAATTTTCCCAGTCCGTAATAGGATAAACCGAGGTGGTAGTAAATTCCCTCCAATCCATTGGCGGCTCCTGTATTTTTCGAAAGATCAGCTAAAATCATTATTGCAAGCTTGTAATTTTTATCACGGATTGAATTGATTGCGGTCTGGTAATCATCCTGCCAGGGAGATTGGATACCCGGAACAGTGTCCGAATGGTTAGGAATAGAAATTAAAAGAAAGAATAAAACAAAAAAATACATAGCTGAATCGATTAAACAAAACAGGATTTTTTTTTCAAGGAATTTGATGTACTGTTTTCGAAGTAAGAATACGGATAATTTCCAGGTGAAATTTATGCTTTCAATTAAAATTCATGTTTTTAACACGAACATATTGAGCGCATCGTTCAACCAACGCTGACCAAGTATTTTCAAAAATCTAGAAGCGGCCCCGGAGGCAATTATGAAATCAAAAAAAGCTTTAATCTTGGGAAGCACCGGGCTAATAGGGAAAAATCTACTCCAACTTCTCTTGCAGGACAATAACTACAATACGGTATATGCGCCAGTGAGAAAACTGAGTGGTCAAACAAATCCGAAACTGAAAGAAATACAGACAGATTTCGAAAATATTTCAGCAAAAAATGAAATGTTTCAAGTCGACGATGTATTTTGTTGCATTGGAACTACTATAGCAAAAGCCGGAAATAAGGAAATTTTTCGCAAAGTTGATCTGGAAATTCCAGTGATTTTTGCAAAGTATGCACGCGATAATGGAGCGGCTAAATATCTTGTAGTTTCCTCTATTGGAGCCGATCAGAATTCACTAGCATTCTATACTCAAACAAAAGGAAAGCTTGAAGATGAATTGAAAAAAATCGGGTTTTCCGCCTTGTATATTTTCAGGCCTTCGCTTCTCTTAGGAGAGAGAAAAGAATTCCGCGTTGGAGAAGAAGCCGCAAAATTTGTCATAACTCTATTGCCGTTTGTTTTTAGTGGCTTCTTAAAAAAATACAAACCTATCCAAGGAAAGGCCGTTGCCAGAGTAATGCTAAAAAAGGCAGGAGAAGAAAGTAACGGAATATTTATCCTAGAATCACAAGAAATACAAGAAGAGTTCGACTCTTCCAATTAGAAAAATCGAACTCGGATTTGTTTTCGTTCATACGGCTTTTTTCTTCAAAAGTTCTTTTGCATGATCGATCGCGCCCCTTGTCACAGATTCACCCGAAATCATTTTTGCGAGTTCTTCAATTCTCTTTGAATTCGGCAGAGCGGTCACTTTTGTAAATGTCCTTCCGTTCAAAACCTCTTTCTCCACTTTCCAATGGTCTGCCCCCACTGCCGCTATTTGCTGTAAATGTGTAATTAACACCACTTGATTTTCCTCCGAAATCTTCTTTAATTTTTCAGCCACTATTGAAGCTGTTTCTCCGCCGAGCCCTGAATCAATTTCATCAAACACTAACAATTTTTTTGTATTATTTTTCTCCAAAATTACCTTTAACGCAAGCATCACTCTGGACATTTCTCCACCTGATGCGATTTTTCTGAGAGGCCTTGGTTTTTCACCTTGATTTGCACTAAAATAGAAATCAATCTGATCCAGTCCTTCTTCCGTTACGATATACCTTTTTCCTCCATCTGCAATCTCTCCGTCTGCACTCGGCTCCCACCTCAGCACAATTTGCAATTTGGCATCCTTCATTCCTATCTGGGACAATTCTTTCTGAAATTCATTTTCGAAAACAGAAATTGCTTCACGCCTCATTTGAGACAATTTTACCGCTTGAGCCGACAAATGGCCGCAAGCATTCATCAATTCCGCATTCAGAGAGGAAATTGTTTCCTCACGGGAAAGATAATTTTCCAGCTCAGTGGAAATCTTTTTTCTGTATTCCTGAATCTCCTGGATTGACTTTCCGTATTTTTTCTTTAATTTTCCGATCTCAACTAAACGATTTTGAATCGATTCGAGCCTTTCAGCAGAGAAAAATATTTCGTCTTTTTCATCGGAAATTTCCATGTAAATTTCTTTTAGGCGGGTGAATATCTCCACCAACTCGTCCTTCCGCGCTGTAAACTCCGGATGAATCGAAGAAATCTTTTCCGAAGCCGAAATTATTTTTGAAAAAGAACGGAAAATGGATTCATCCGAATCCTCCAAAAGATAAGTCATTAGGCCATAATTTTCAGAAGCCTTTTCTCCAAAGATCAGAAGGGCCTCTTCCCTTGTTAGAGTTTCTTCTTCACTCTCTTTTAGCTTTGCACCGTCGATTTCTTCCAGTTGAAATTTTAGAATATCCATCCTTCTTTTTTCGTCTTCTTCATCCTTCGAAAGCTCATCGAGTCTTTTTTTTATCGCTCTGTAAGTCAGGAAATTCTCTTTTACACTTTTTCTTAAATTGGATAATTTGGAAAATTCATCCAGGATGCCTAGCTGTTTGGATTTATCCAGTAAAAACAGCTGATCGTTTTGCCTGTGAACCTCAGCCAAAATCTGCCCAAATTCTCTTAAATGTTGAAGTGGAGCAAGGCTTCCTCCGATCTGAATTCTAGCCTTTCCGTCGGAATGAAGCTCCTTTTTCAAGATCACTTCTCCATTATCCGATTCGAAGCCTTTGTCTTTTAACCACTCCTGGGCTTCCTCTACGCCCTCAATGTCGAATACGGCTTCTACCTGATACTTCCTGGCTCCGGTGCGAATATTCATGGTATTGCACCTGCCCCCAAGAACGGAACCCAGCGCATCCAGCACCAAAGACTTCCCGGAGCCGGTTTCTCCGGTTATCGCAGTAAGCCCGCCATTTAGGTTCAAATCCAGATTTTCAATCAAAGCAAAGTCTTTTATCACAAGTCTCTTAAGCATATCCGTTCTCCATGACCATCATATATTTACTATACGGATTTTAGTCAATCTTAATTTAGTATTTTTTTGGGGAACTAAATATTTTTTTAGTGGTTTTTGCAATCCAGCATACAAGCATAAGAGCACAGAAATAGAAAAGAGAGAGAACCTCATGAACTCATTCTACACTTTCAGAAGGACAAATTTTTCGTTTTGTGGCAATTTTTTTTGCCAAGAGTAAAGGGGTTTTAATTACTCCCACCCCGAAAAGCTTTTCTGACTTCGAATTTATTGATGAATTTGTTATTTTTTGATTGGCCATTGTTATTTGTTGACATTTTCTTTTTTTTGAAAATATTATCAATAACATGAAAAAATCATTCGTTCAGGTTTTGGTTAGTTTGATGTGTTGTCAGAGAGTTGTAAAAGATAAGCTGGGATTTACTTTTGCCTACAAGGAAAAATACAAAGCAAATTTCAATCAGGGAGTAATCGTTTTCCTTCAAGTATCCTGTAATAAACCTGCATCGTCTCAGGCAGAAACGGCTTCTACAGGAAATTCAACTACCACTTCTGCAACACCGACAATACCGGTAAATGCACAAACTGCTGCAATACCGGAAGAAATTTTTTATCTTTCCAATCAGGAACTTGAAGAAAAATTGAATCTGGAGAACACAATGAAAGACAGCGGTCTTTTAGAGGAAGATAAATTGCAATCGGCGGGGACTAATTTCGTTAAAATGACTACATATCCCGTCCCAACGTCAGACGACATCGAAGCAAGCGTCGATGAACGGGAGCTTGGAATAGAGCCGAAAAAAAGAGAATATTCTTCTGACGAACTCGCAAAAAGAAAAGAAGAAATACTCAAGATGATATTCGATTACTACAGCGAAGCAGAGAAAAAAATTCCTGTCTCGAAAAACGATGAACTCCAAACACTACGGATCAACAGGTCAAATGCGATCTTTTTGCACAACAAGAATAAAGATTATTTTACAGGTGATCTGAATTTCCCCACTGAAATACCGAGTTTGAATTTATACTGGTTGAACCGAATTCGAGTTGCGGTGATTAAAGAGCAGAGAAATCGTAATCTTTTGGATGAAAACGGAAATACGATCCAAACTCAAAACCCTACTCTTGAAGTAAATCCTCCATCCGACACCGGCTCCACTTCATCGGAAAATCCGACAAACCCGCAATGAAAAATGCGATCCTTTCGGTGCGTCATGCGAAATAGTAAATTCACTTTATTCGTTTTCGGCTTCGCTCTTGCCCTCCTTATTTCATGCGAGCACAAAAAAAGCGATTACGAAGAAAGTGTAAATGGCTTACAAAGTCCTGGTTTTATTTATCTCTGGCTACTTGAGAGTGGATATCTATCCGGCGGTTGCGAAGGGGAATACAAAGCGAAGGCAAAATTTTTTCCAGAGGTTGGGAAGGAATACACAAGAGAATTTAGTCAAGGTGGTGAAACGAATTTCTTATATGTTAAGAATTCAAATTTATTGATCACTTTTACTATCCTAAATTCTGAGTGTAAATTTATCCAAAGCGAAAGTATTTTATGTAATGGTCTTTTTAGATCGGAAAATATTATCCAAGATAAAACTAGTCCAGTGCGTCCCACTGGTCAAAATTATTATACTGTAAATGAAAATCCAATAAAAAATACAATTACATTAAATGGAGCTGTGATTACAAGTCTTTATACCAGCTATACTGTCTATCCACCTAGTATTAAATGCAATATTAAACTTAAAATAGAATATCAATGAAGTCGGAGAATTTTTATGAACTTTAACAAATATATAATTATTTTTTTAATTTTTACTTTCCCACTATTTCCACAGCAAACACCTCCATATGATTTTGAAAAACCTGCAGGTAGTGATCAAAGTGTAAGCAATTGTGTGACGAATGATCCTGATGATAAGAAAAAAGCCTATGATGAAAATCTCCCCGGCATTACATTTTTCGGCGACAGTCGTTTGGACTATGCAGACAACTACGGTTACAATATGTTGTATTACATAAACAACGAGCAGGACGGAGGACCAAACAGAGTTGCTCCGAATTTTGGAATTCAGAATTTTGGTCAGTCAACTTGGACATCTCTACAACTTGGAGATTTTCTTAGTAAATGTATGAGCTCCTCTCAGACGAATTTCAAGACTGCGGACAAATTTGTAGTGAACATCGGCGGAAACGATTGGATGTGGTCTGCGACTACGATAACCCTTTCGGTGCGTCATGCGAAATAGTAAACTCATTTTTGCACTTTTAACGTTTTGTTTATTCTTGGGGTGTCCAGACAATAAGTCGAATTGGGAAACCAAGATTGAAACAAAAGAGCAAAAAAGTAAAAGGTATCGGGATAAAGGTGAGCAGATGTGGAATACTATGTTGTTGATTTATTCTTTTCGATTAGGGCATGGTGCTTGTGAAGCGGAATACAAAGCGAAAGCAAATTTTTTTCCCGAAGTTGGAAAAGAATACACAAGAGAATTCAGTCAGGGACTGGAGACAAATTTTTTGTTTGTAAGGAGTTCAAACTTATTAATCACTTTTACAATATTAAACAATGAGTGTAGATTTTACCAATTTGAAAGCATTCAATGCAATAGCTTGTGGGATTCGGGAAGCAACCTAAAAGAAACTATCAGTCCATTACCTCCTTCGGGAAAAAATTATTACACGATAAATGAAAGTCCGATTAAAAACACAATTACACTAAATGAAGAAACAATTACCAGTATTTATTTTAGTTATTACAACTACCCACCGACTGCAAAGTGTATTATCAAATTTAAAGTTGAATATCAATGAGAAAGATCATTTATGAAGCCAATTAAATTTTTTTTGATTATTTTGTTTATTGCTCTATCATTAGTTGCAAAAGACAACCCTCCTTACGATTATGAACGTCCCGCCGGAGATATTTCAAATGATAATTGTAACTCCTCCAAACAATTTGCTGAAAATCTTACTGCCATCACTTTTTTTGGCGATAGCCGTCTGGATTATGCCAATAATTTCGAGCATAATCTATTGTATTACATAAACAACGAGCAGGACGGAGGACCAAACAGAGTTGCTCCGAGTTTTGGAATTCAGAATTTTGGTCAGTCAACTTGGACATCTCTCCAACTTGGAGATTTTCTTAGTAAATGTATGAGCTCCTCTCAGACGAATTTCAAGACTGCGGACAAATTTGTAGTGAACATCGGCGGAAACGATTGGATGTGGTCTGCGACTACGATAATTGCCAATCCATGGATGTTTCCGGTTGCGGCAATTGTAATCGGAGGTAACGTATCCGGTATTTTAGATAGGCTCAAAGAAAGATCCGGAAGACAAAATGGAAAATCAAATGTGGTGATTTTGGGAAATTATCCCGTTCTCTCCGGCTCTTATCAGTATCGGGACGGTTCGTTTAATCAACTGCCTGCCCAAGAAATGATGCTAAATGTGGGAACGATCATGAACGCGGGGATGGCTTTTATGAATCCAAATTATAGAGGTATGGCAGAACAAAAGAAAATTCATTATCTGGAAACATGGGACGTCATGCGCGATCCTGTCAATCCGAATAGTTCGGATCCGCAACTTATGGTAGATCTGCTTCACCCGAATCACGAAGGATTTAAAAAATGGGGAAAGGTTGTAGGGGATTTTCTGAATCAGGTCAATTTCAAAAAACCGGGTTCTCCACCTAAGAAGGATTTATCTACCGACCTGCAACTCGCTCTTAATGAACTGGAAAATGCCCGCGCGGATCTTGTCGAAAAAGAAAGGATTCTTCAGGAGAAAAAACTGGAACTTGAAGCGAGGCTGAAAAGGCTTCGTGAAATTGAAGATCAAATCAGAGATGCGCAATACAAAATTTCTCTTGTAGAAAAAAGGCTGGATCAGGTAAATCAGAAAATTCTTTAAATTCAATCGAGAATCGCAGTCACAGATGAAGAGATTTCTGCAAAACTCGAAGAACTTCGACTTGCAGAAGCCGAAAAGGCGAGACTCGAGGCAGAAAGAATCGCGCTTGCTCAGGAACAAGCAAGACTTTTAGCCGAACAACAAGCCGCGGCAATTGCGGCAGAAAATGCAAGGCTTGCGGCAATACGAGCGCAACAGGAAAGAGACGAAGCCGCAAGAAGGGTTGCAGCAGCGCAAGCGGCGGCCGAAGCGGCAAGGCGAGCCGCGGAAGAGAGAGCCAGAAATGAGGCTTTACTGTTTTGCGCTCTTACCGGATGGTGCTGGTAAAACGATAGTGCGTCATGCGAAATCCAATAAGGGATCGGATGATTCTTCCGGTATGAAACAAAATCGGGATGTCCCTTTTAAGAGTTTGGTTTGAAAACCGAGACAATCTTCCTTGCAATAAATTTCAGCAATGCAAAAATCCAGTAAGCAAAGACAATGCCAGATCCGTAAATCACGTCTGAAATTTTAAAAACACCGGTCTCTCTATTCAAGACGCACACTACTGCAAGAACCCCTTACAGGGCGTTTTGCATTGATTGAAAATGCTGATTTTATCGGCTTTTTATGCTTCAATATTTCCAAGAAAACACTTTTTGCAGATTCGTCAGTGATCAATATTTGCCTTGATGCTGGACATCATAAATAATCAGGCGAAAGACCAAATTTCTCCTTTAGAAAAATCCTTGTGAAACGGAAAAATACTTCTGCAAGGAATTAAAATAAAAATTGGTTTCCTCAGAAATTCCATCCAATTTATCGTCTAACGTAAAGGACAATTACAAAGATATTTTCGAAAAAGCAAAATTATTCAATTTCCACTATGAGGATTACCGACTTGGGACAAGAAGAAGTCAAACTAGACGACACAACTAAAATCATAACAAAAACTAATGATAAAGGAGTTATTCAATATGTGAATGAGGACTTTGTGAAAATTTCAGGATATTCAGAAAAGGAACTTTTGGGCAAAGCGCACAATATCATCCGCCACCCTGATGTACCAAGAGCCATTTTCGAAGATATGTGGGGCTCTATTCAAGCGGGTATTCCCTGGCGAGGTGTGATCAAGAACAAAACAAAATCGGGTGGCTATTATTGGGTGGACTCATTGGTTAGTCCCAGTTTTGACGATTCCGGGAAAATTATCGGGTATATTTCTGTCCGCAAAAAGGCATCCGACAAGCAAATAGAAGCAGCAACCCGTTTATTCAAAAAAATCAAAGAAGGGAAAAAGCTAAAGACAACGAAGACTGCTATGCTTAACCGGGTTTATCGCTTTGGCATTGAGAAACGACTTTGGTTCCTGAATATGATTTTCACTTCCATGATGGTTTTCTGGGTGCTTTTTTCCCTCTATAAATACAAAACAGAATATGATTTTTATCAGAAGAAAATCGCAGGTTCAGATTATTTAATCCTTCTGGCCAATTTCACTCAAAAAATTTCCATTCACAGGGCGCTGAGCGCTATTTATTTGAGTGGGGACAGTTCTTACGAAGACAGGATTGCAGAAAATGGCAAATCAGTGGATGAATTAATTGAAAAAATATCCTCATTGAATTCTAAAGACAACGGAAATGTTTTGTCTAGTGAATTGTGGGAAGAGGTAATTTCAGAATGGAAATCGATCAAGAGTTCAAAAAGGCTGACAGTCATATCTAGTATTCAAAAACATTCTGATTTGATTCGGAAATCTCTTCTGATCAACAATGAACTGAGCGATAGAACAAATCTCAACCTCGATTTGTTTCCGAACACCGTCTACATTGAGCACTTAACAACCAGAATTCTACCTCTACTCGTTGAAAGCCTTGGACAATTGAAAGTAACAAGCGCACTAGTATTTTCACGGCCAAATTTTTCAGATTCAGACAGATTAAAGATAAAAGGCATTTCCTCCGAAATTCTTATCTACTCCGACGAAATTTCCAAGGCATTTGAATTTACGAAACGATATAACCAAAATTTGGATGCGAAACTGCTTGAGAATTTTGAAAAACTAAGCTCTGACACAAAAAATCTTTCTCGCAAAATTGATGCAATGCTGCTGGGCTCTTCCAGGTCAGAAAATATTCCAGCTTTCAAGGAAATGACGAATCTAACGAACTCATATATTGAATTTAATGATTCGCTGCATCTCCTACTCGATAGCAAACTCAAACAGAAAATGTTTGAGATGAAATTGAAAATTTACTTTCTATTGATAATCTTTGCTTTTGTGATCGTTGTATTTCATTTCCTTGTCAGGACAATTACCCGAAGCATTCACGACAGTGTTCACAATAGCATTGCGGATTTGCAGGATTATTTTAAGCAGAAAATATAGTCGGTTCAACTAAAACCATGAAGAGGGGATTTCCAATTCACATCCTTTTTTCTCCCCCTGCAAAAAAGGATCGGCTAAGAATACCTATACCTAAAAACAATAAAATCCCGGCGATGGGTAAAAATAACAATACCCTTTGAACAACCAGAGAATAAACTGCAAAGTCCCCCTCCACTCTGCCGACTGACTTGATGGTGCCTGCAATACCGAATACAATCCAAGTAAAGACTAGGCCGATATTAATGAGTCGAATGCCGAATGAGATTTTCCCCATTGGTTTTTGCCCTATGTCAAGGTAAACGAAACCAATAAGATAAATAATCAGAGTATTTGTACCGATCATTGAAGTCATCGCATGAGCAATTATCCAATGAGTCCCGTGGACAAATACATTGATATGAGGGATGGCAAATAGAATTCCTGACGCTACGGAAACGATCATCCAGATTATAATAGACCGGAGGACGATTGAAATTATGGTTTCTTCCCCTTTCATCTTGACTATTTTCAAATATTCCTTTAAGTGTTTGAGAAGAGAAAATATGGCTATAAGGCTTGCGACTAACGCCAGAAATTTTAGACTAAACGGTTGCGGAGAAGCGTAATGGTGGTGTCCGAAGGTAAATAGAAGACTAAAAAAAGCCAAACTATAAAGCAAAGGCTTTCTAAGAGGGGTCGGATTCAAATGAATAAAGAACATAGCCCCACCGTAAAGGCTGATATTGATCCCGGCAATAAATGAATCTATGCCGTGCCATTGAATGGTTAAATCCCGGACAAAATCATTTTTAACATACGAAAATAACCATAGGTGACTCTCAACTAATCCACCGATCAATAATAAAAGACCGGTTAACAAAAGCCAAAAGCCCTCAGGATTCAACTGCATAATTACTCTTCTGTGCTTGAAAAGAAAAATAAAATTAACTATTAGTGAAAAAAGTAAGAAAGGGCTAAAGATCGGAGGCCAACTGATATATTCTCTTCCAGTGTAATACCCAAAAAAAATCGCAACCACTCCGGATATAATAAAAAATAAAAAGGGATAAATGATAAGGCTTTTATTAAATTTCAAATTATTCTTTTCAAATAGATAAAATGGAATCCCAATGACTCCCAAAATTTGGCCAACCAGAGCAAAAAAAGTATGGAGGGGACGTATCATCCGAAAATCAATTCCAGTAACATACTCGGCCGGAATTCCCATTTTCAAACTGGCGATAATCCCTATCGCAGACGCAATAAGAAAAGATAGAATAGACAGTCTTACTAAAAAAATGAAACTAAACATTCCGGTTAATTCTTCCCATTGGTTTGCTTTGTGGAGCCGAATACTGGAGCTAGGTAATTTCTTGAGGGATAGACCAATTGCTCATCAATTCTTTTTAAATAAGAAATTATCTCTTTCAATTCGATTTGAGAAAATTGAAACCCAGGCATCTTATCTTTCCCTCGCAGAACAATATAAGTTATATAACCCTCTCCCTTCTCAGAATAGACATTTGTCAAATCCGGCCCGATATGCCCTCCAAGACCTACGAGTGAATGGCAACTAACGCAATTATTTTTTTGCCAAAGTACTTTTCCATTTGCGAACGATGATCTATTTTGGGTATTAGGATTTGCTTCTCCGACAAAGATTAAAAGTAAAATGCTAATAAAAATCATAAGAGCAAAAATTGCAATTGAGCGAACAACTGCCGATTCCTTTAGATAATGTACCAAAATCCCTGGAATCAAATTCTTCCTATTTTGAAAGATTATAAATGATGCTAGTCCGAAAATAAAAATCCCCAAAAAGAACAACAACCCATTATCCCCCCGAATAGATACACCGAGTAGAAATAGATGGGAGAAAATTGCCGAAAACATAACTGGGAAAATGATGATGGCCCCCAAAACTTTGGTTTTTCCAAAAATTAGCATCAAGGCAGCTATGGCCTCGATTACCCCAGATAAAACTCTACCCCAAGGTTCAACTCCCAATTGCGAAAATATCCAGACGGATTCCGGAGCCCCGGAAAACTTGAACCAAAGTGTCTGAACTAAAATCCCAGAAGCCAGTATCCTTAGAAACTTTTCAAAATACTCTGACTTCATTTATGACTCCAGAAATTCTGAGACAGTTTTGCGCTAAGCTTCGCATTCTGAACCCTGTGTTGAGTTTTTTTTCCGTTAACTCTCTTAAAATTTTTATTACAAAATCAGCTCTCCCCCAAATAAAAAAATGGCCTTCATTCTCTAGTGTAAATATCGCTGGTTTCAGATGAGAAAAATTGGTTTCAATAAATTTTACATTTCCATAAGGCACTAAAGAATCATCATTTCCGTGCAGGGCAGTAATATCTGCTCGGATTTTTACCAATTCACTCTTCAATTCTTCCAGTTCTCTTTTCAATGGGAGGATTTCCTGATTCGAATGATCCAAAGCGCGTGGTAGAATAGCTCGAATCAAATACCAATTTCCTACATCCTGGTACCAAGAAATTTTTTCAAGTTCAGGGTCAAGAGATGCCGCAAGAAAAATAATTTGACTCACAATAGAAGGGTTTTTCGCGGCGACACATGCAACGACCGGACCGCCAAAAGAATGCCCCACAAGAATCGCCGACTTTACATTCGAGAGTTGGGTTTCGAATTTCACAATTTTACTAATGAATTCACAATGTTCGAATAATGAAGGCTCCGGTTTTTCCGGTTCAGAAAGGCCAAATCCAAACCGATCCACAGAAACCAATCGGGCGTTAGTCGCCAACTCTTCGTTCGCGAGATACTCTGCAAATGCATCCCAAGAGCCTGGGGATCCATGCACAAATACGATGAGCTGACTCCCTTTCCCGGTTTTTACATAGTGCATTTGCCTTCCATTCGCTTCGAGATAATGGGAAGAATCCGGGTAGAGGATTTTTACTTTTTTCTTGTATGCCTCAAACTTACTCTGGTAAGGATAACAGGCTAATGACAAAATGAGAAACAATAGATTCAACTTCATGGGATTGCCATCCGAATCAACTCCTTCAATTTCAGTTGCCTCGCCCCATTTTGAATATTTAAGCAACCTATTTCCACTGCAATTCTCCATTGGGTAAAAAGAGTTTTGTAAGCCTGAAAGATCGAATATTTTGGATCATACATACTAGTTGCCTCGGAGGTAACTCCGTTCAGTTCCAATACATATATATTTTTTCCGGCAATAAAATCCTCAGCATTTGGAACCCTTATATCATAACGTCCAAAGTAAAACCCTTTAAAGTTTTTGCTGATTTCATCGATTTTCTCAGTAAGTTTTTCAGTAATGAATTGTTTTCCCTCCAAGAATAGTGCTCCCTTACAATGAGTTCCCAATGTGACCAGAGGAAATCTTTCGCCCATTGCAAGTACGTTTTGCAATTTTTCTTCATGTTGGGTAAAATGAAAATTCGCCATGAGATAGGCTCTCCCATCTTTCAAAATCAATTCTTCCAAAGTTGATTTTCCATCTCCAGTCAAAGTAAGGAGCCTCTTATCTGTAATCGCAAAAATATTTCCATTTTTCTCCGACGGATACCTGTAATAAAATACGCCAAACTCAAGACCAGAAATGTATTTCTGCAAAATGATTGGAAAAGATTTTTTCTGAAGATATTTTTCCAATTCAACTTGGCTTGTTGCAATAATTACTTCATTCCCTCTTTCTCCTCTATCAGGCTTTAAGACAACGGGAAAGGAAGCATTGGTGATTTTCATGAATTGAATCGCCTTTGCCAAACGCTTTTCCAATGAAAACTCCTTTTCTATCAAAACAAATTCCGCAACATTTCCAAAGTCTTTTTTGGAAGGCATTAATTGAAGAAGAATTTCGGATTTTGATTCATCACGAATGCCTGATGCAAAAATTGCAGGGTTGCATGCAGTGAAAGCTAAAAGCCTTTTATGCCTGAAAGCGAGATACAAAAGATAAAATCCAACAGGTAAATACAAAATTTGCATTGGCCAGAATTCCCATTTCAAAATCCTTTGCAGGCGAGACTGAAGAACTCGCCTTCCTTTCCAATGTGTCATTTTAGTTATGAGTTTCACTGAGATCCAAATTGAAAAAACCACAATCACAAGTAAAATGAATCGGTAGATTGCAGACTTTGGTTCCAGTATTTCCAACAACCAGTTACCAGTGTAATAAGCCGTAACAACCAACAGCGGGGTCCAAATTATGGCCGCAAGAACCAAGTAGAAAATAAATTCAACAAAGGGCATTTTTAAAATTCCTGCCATAAGGTAAGTGGGAAGTCTCATCCCTGGGACAAAACGACTTGTAAAAATAAGCCTTCCTCCGTTCTTCTTTAACCAATGTTCCGCATTTTCTATTTTGGTTGATGAAAAAATTTTTTGCCCAAAACTACTTTTTAATATGGGCCTGCCCCCGATAAAACCTATTGCGTAAAGCAAAAAATCTCCGATTAGAATTCCCGCAGTGGATGCTGAGATTCCAATAAGCAGGTGTATTTTTGATTGTGAAGCCAGACTCCCTGCTGTGATGCAAGCAATGTCTTCACTGAAAAAAGTAAAAATAAAAATCCCGAAAAATTGGTTTATATTTTCGTTTAGTAACCCGGCTAGCATATCATCGATACTCGGGCGGGAAAAAAAGTTTTTTTGTAAATTCGCTAACCTTTTCAATGTCTAAAATCACTAGGTAATCAATTGTGCCGAAGATACGATCGATTGCCGGCCAACTGCATACCTTTGCACCATAGTTCAGGTATGCCTGAAACAATTTCGGAGTCTTAACTGGAATTCCAGATGGCAAATCGCTGATTTCAAATTCCGGCCGCGATGAAACAATAAATTGATCACTCACATATCCATCCTCCTGGAATTGCGACATGAGCTGAGCGCCTTCATTGGGATTTTTTGACGTAAGCGAACAACAACCAAATAGGTACCGAAGCCGAAAATAGAAAAGATAAGCAACAAGTCCTTTCCATAAAAGAAATAAAACTCTGTTGTTTCTATGTTCCGCATGGATGCAAGCCCGTCCAACCTCCATAGTTTTTGCAAGTATCTCTGCCGGGATAATACCAATTTCGAATTCGATTGCAGAATACAATCCATTGCCTTTCATAGCGTCAAGGTAATTTTGCATTCTGTAAGTGCCAATCACAGTTGAGGTAGGTTTATGAATAATGAGAAGATGCTCACACTGTTCATCATAAATATCTCTATCAAGACCGGTAGAGTGAGACTCTGGAAGCCCCTCGTTTAGTTCCATATTAAAAATTTGATAACGAAGGCGCAATGCAGCTTCTACTTCTATTGAGCTTTGCGCAAAACGCGCAAGGTAATTTCCTTCATTCAATCGGAAATTCCTTATAGATGAGCTTTCTTCAATTGCTTTCATGGATAATAATTTTCTCTTTCATCTATATTTTCAAAAATAAATAACTTCTTATGATATTAGTGAATCTAATATAAAATCCTTACAAAAAAAAGCTTTATTTACGCATGTTTGAAGCAAATAATTGAAAACGAATTGCGAAAAAACGCTGATTACATTAAATTTGAAATCATGACGTACTGTCCAGCCCATGCATTAGCATTGTGCAGCTCACGCTACTACATAGGCTGGACAATGCTTGAAAATAACGATTTCATTGGATTTTTATATTTCAATATTTCCAAGAAATCACTTTTTGCAGGTGCGTCATTTAGAGGAAGGTAAAAATGCGGGATCAGATCAAACGATTTTTTGATTGGTTAATTGGGGATTCGCGTCTCTGGACTTTAGAACATCGTCTTTTCAGCTCATTCACCCTACTCAATGGCGTTTCGAATACTCTCGGATCTCTTAACCCATCTTCGAATTATTCGTGGTTATTTTGGCTTAACCTGGGGATCGGCCTCCTTTTTTTAAGTTATTATGCCGCTTCAAGATTTTTCAATTACTATCGACCACTATATTGGCCATTTGTGCTTACGATGGAGATCTTTTTATTTTTCAACATTCTAGGAAACGCAGGGAGCCAAGGAGGAGCCCACTACTATTACATTCCATTAGTGCTTATTTCGACAATTTTGTCCGAGAATTCACGTACAACTCTATTTGCTGCAATTCTGAGCATCCTTTTTACAATCGCAGTTTTCAGTGTAGAGATCTTTTCTCCAAAGATGATTTTACAATATTCCAATCCTGGGGATAGAATAGGAGATGTAATTTCTCAATTTCTATTTGTCCAAATTTTGTCTGCCGTTACAGTCATTATTCTAAAAAACCATTTTGATGAGGAAAGAAACAAGTCCGACAATCTTCTCCGGAATATCCTACCCGATCATGTCGCTGAAGAATTAAAGAAGTTTGATAAAGTTGCGCCTGTGCATTTTGACTGCGCAACCGTTTTATTTACCGACATGGTTGGCTTTACGAAATACGCGGAAAAACTAACACCGACCCAATTAGTGGAACAATTAGACCGTTGCTTCAAAATCTTCGATGAGATCATTCGGAATTTTGATATGGAAAAAATTAAAACCATTGGCGATTCTTATATGGCGGCCTCGGGACTCCCGGTGGAAAAGAAAACTCATGCGATTGATGCCGTTCTCGCGGGGTTACAAATGCAAGAGGCTGTGGAGCAATTGCACCAAGAATCTATGGGAAATGCAGAAGGTTGGCAAATTCGCTTAGGCATGCATTCCGGCCCAGTCGTAGCAGGAGTCATCGGCACTGAAAAATTTAGCTACGATGTTTGGGGTGATACTGTAAACACAGCAAGTAGAATGGAAAGTTCGGGAGCTCCTGGTAAAGTCAATATCTCAAGAGCAACTTTTGAACTTGTAAAAGATTTTTTTGATTGCCAATACCGGGGTCGTTTAGTAGCAAAAAACAAAGGAGAGGTGGAAATGTACTTTGTAAACCGCCTCAAAACAGAATTTTCAAAAGACAATGCTGGAATCCTTCCGAATGATAAATTCTTGCACCTCAGAAATGATCTATTAAATATTAAACCAATGACATTTTAATGAATGACGCAACTGCAAAAAGTGCTTTAATGTAAAAAATTAAGTGTAGAAAATCAAAAAAATCGTCATTTAATAGTGTTGTCTAGCTCATGCAAAGCATGGGCCGAGTAGTAGCATCATGAATAATCGCCTGAGCCAGTCTTTAAAAGATCTACTTCGAAATTATTTTTACTTACCCTCCATTGCATCGAAGAAAACACGCTCTTTTAAGAATACCTGAAATCACTCAGAAATCCAGCCCCCACTTCTGAAGAGTAAACTTGAATTTGCATCCATTTTACAAACCCTGACAAAATTAAATTTTTCTTTCGAATTTTTCTTTGATTTTTTGCTTGATGCGTTCCACTTCCAAGTCGGAGATAACCGGCTTAGCTTTTAAAACTCGCTCTATAATCAAGGATTGCTTATAATAGATACTGCAAACCCTACAGGCATTTAAGTGATTCTCCAACTGTTGTTGGTCAAATTTCTCGATCTCTTCACCGTGAATTTTCTCAATCAACTGAGAGGATTCCTTGCAGGTTATATTTTTTTCATTCATAAATTATTGCCATTTTGGATTTGTCGCTCGATGCAGGCTCTTAACTGAAGTCTTATCCTGTGCAATAATTGCCAATAGTTCGGTTTGCTAATATTCAAATCAGAGCATATTTGCTCTGATCTTTGCTCATCAAAATATTTGGACTGAATAACAGAATTTTGCATGTCTGACAAAAGAGTCATACATTGCTTCATTATTTGAATTACATTTTCAGTCTCAAGGTCATCCGGCCACTCATGCGGTACAAATTTCTTGTCCCACCCCCCATTTTCACGAAAAACAAGATTCTCGATTTCTGCAACTTCCACAGTATTTTTCCGAGTTGAAAGATTTTTTTTATAATATTCAGAAATTTTATGATTAAGAATGGAATAAATCCAGGTTTTAAAACTACTTTTTCCTTGAAAGGTATGAAATTTTTCGTATACAATTAAAAATACTTCCTGAACTAAATCCTCTGCATCCTCCTTTTGAGAAATCCTGGATATAGCCCAACGCAAAAGGCCAGGTAAAAGATCGTCCAACTGTGAATTCAAAAATTCTTTTTTATCTTCTGTCATTAAGATATTACGCTAGCTTTCAATTTTCAAGGATTTGAATCCTTTGCAAGTTTTTTTTGGTTAAGAAAATTTAGAACGTGTCCTAAAACCAACTTTTGAAAATGTTTTTGGCCATGCTCTTGGATTAAAATCTCCCTTTATATTAGCATCCATTTTATTAATGAAGTTTATTCAATCGGAATCCCGCAATTTCTACCAAATAGTATTTTGGGCAAAAGAATCTCGCTGCCATTTGAATTCAGAAATTGAAACTTGAAATCCCTAAAAAAAATATTTTCCGGAAATCCTTTCGAAATTTTTTCCGACAAAATTCCTGGCAGAGTAATTAAATTTGTTCCTGGCTTCAAACGATGTTCATACTCCCTAAGCTTACGCGAGGAATGAACTTTATAAAGTTGATCTTGATCGAAAGCGTCTCTTTCATACACTGTAATCTTGACTATGCTCGGCATTGAAATCCGACTTAATGGATACTCAAGATTCAAAATAAAATCCTCTTTTCTTGGAAAAATAGGAGGCTTTGAAAATCTATGCGTTAGGCACCCTTCTATTACAAATCCTTCTTCAGCGTGAATTTTGCTAATAGTTTGAAAAGGGCTTTTCTCATCCAGAGACTTTCTGATCTTCTGAACATCCTCAAAAAAAAGAGTTTTGATTTTTCTCTTATAAATCTCTTCCGGATTCTTTCTTGTCGAAGAAAAAATAAAAAAAATTGAAAAGAAAAAAAATAATGAAACGCAAAAAAACGCAAACCGAATATTTCTGCGATTCTTAAGCAATTGCCTGACAGAAAATCCGGAAGAAAATAAGCCTATAAGCGCAAAAAAAGGAAGCGCGACCTCGTCATCCTGAAAATAGCACTGAAAAAATCCTGCTGGGAGAATTGAAAAAATCCCGGCAAAAAGTATTACCCTGGATTTTCTTTTTTCCTGAAAAAATTTACTCAAAAGCATAACCCAGAAAATAAAAAACAAAACGGAAGAAAATATTCCCCCGATAGATTGCAGATGCAGCAAATCGTGGTGAGCATGCCCACGGGGCGTTATCGAAAGCTCATACCACAACTCCTCGGTTTTTCGAATCAATTCTTCCGACTGATTCCAGTGAATGTTCGAAAAATTTCCAGGGCCAACTCCGAAAAAGAAATTCTTTTTGATCAAATCAAAATTGATTTTATGTATAAAGTATCTCTGGTTTTCAGTCGTATTGTCCTCAATGGATTCAGCTAACGCACGTTTCAAAAGCCAATTTTTCTGAACCAATACGGCAAAAGATATCAAAGAAATCAGGAACGCAATTAGGGACAGAAAGAGTGCTTTTCTCTTGTGCTTTTTAAAGAAACCAAAAATACTTACGAAAAACTTCAAAAAAATCAGAAACGTAGAAAAGACGGAACCAATCCATGCGCTACGGGATTGATTATAGAAAAAAACAAAAGCCGATGCAAAAAAAAGAATAATTAAAAGTGTTTTCCCGAAATTCAATTTCTTTTCCATGACGAAAAATAAATACAAAAATATTCCCGGAAAAAACAAACTGAATAACCCCCCGTAAGTAAGGTGAGTGTTCATTAGGCCGATCGGAAGGTAGGTAAATACTCCGAACAACTCTCCGGCAAAGTGTTGCAGCCTGTCAGTCGGAAAAGTTTGAAATCCATTGGCGATAAATTGAGAGAGCCTAAAGTGCGTAAACACGGAAATAAATCCGGATAAAAAAAGCATTCCAAAGGCTATAAACAGAAATTGAACGATTTTGTTTCTTTTTTTCGCATTTCGAAAGTGGAAAGAAGCCACAGGGATAATAAAAATTACCCACATATCCCCCATTTCATTTTTCAAAATAGACTTGAAAGAAACCGAATTGTAATTTCGAATATTGACTAGTTCGGAAATTAAGAGAGACAGAAAAATCAGGAATAGTACCAAGAAGAAAATAGAATTAAATCTAGATTTTAATTCTCTCTGAAATATGGCGTCGATCAAGAAAAATAGGATTGAAAGCCCAGCAAACATTTGAGAAATTGAAACAGAAAACGCAAATGAGCCTAAAAATATCAAGAAAGAATAGTAAGAAATGGAAGGGACAAAGTTTTTTGGAATTTTCAATCTAATTTATATGGATTATACCCATTGAAAGCTGGCAAACAAAAAAAAGCGAAACTATCGGTAGCCGTGATTACCTACAATGAAGAAAAAAACATAAAAGACTGCATCGATTCATTTTTGGACATCGCGGATGACATTGTAATCTTAGATTCTTTCAGCACGGACAAAACTGAAAGGATTGCGAAAAGCTACAAAAAAGTCAGATTTTTCAAACACAAATTTACAGGACATATCGAACAAAAAAACCGGGCAATCGATTTGTGCAATGGAGAATTTATTCTTGCCCTTGATGCAGACGAAAGAGTGAGCGAAGGTCTAAGAACCGAAATACAAAATCTTATGGCAGGCGATACCATAAAGAATGGCTATAAGATTCCCAGGCTTACATTTCACATGGGAAAATTCATACGTCATTCGGGATGGTATCCATTAAAACGTTTCAGGCTTTTCAAAAAGGGTTTCGGAAATTGGGTTGGCGAAAATCCCCACGACTTCATCGAAATTTCCGGAACAAAATCAGCCCTAAATGGGGATATTATTCACTATAGCTTCAGCGATCTGACGCACCAGGTGGACACTATCAACAAATTTTCATCAATCGTTTCCTTTACCAGATTCAAAAAAGGCCAGGGGTTTTCGCTTGCGAAATGTATCTGGAAACCCTTCGTTAAATTTATTGAAATCTACTTCTGGAAGCTTGGAATTCTGGACGGTTTTGCAGGCTACACAATTGCAGTCTCATCTGCCTACTCCACTTTTCTGAAACACGCCAAGATCTATGAGTTTGAAAAAGCAAACCTGAATAGACCTTCCAACTTACGGGCTGACTATGGGAATTAAGGAAAGATTGCCGGGATTTCTGAAAAAGTTCTTATGGTCGGGATCGACTAAAGCAATGAGTGAAAATACGGAAAAAAAAGTCAAAGCTCCAAAGGGCATGGCAGGAGAATTAAATGACCTTAGAGCAAAATTTTCCCAGTTTCTAATCACAAGAAAAAAAGAAGCAGGACTTATTCTTGAGCGAAAGAATTATAAAGTAACGAAAAATTCCAATAGACTCTTCAGGCTGGAGGGCAAGGAAAAGGATGGCAATGAATATTCTCTTCTTATCAGTACAGGAAGCTACCTGACCTCTAAGGATGGAAAAATCACCGGGCTTGTCCACCTTTCCGAAGCTGACTTTAACCGAGCGATCGCGTATGAGCACTCTTCTCTAAGGTCGATTTTTTCCAGAGTAAAAGAAATAGATTTTGACGAAGCTTCGGTCCCCTTTATCGATCAGGACAAAAAAATCGACTGGAAAGAAATTTTGGATTGGGGAATATTCTGGCAAGAGCAGATATTTATCCGTTTATCGGCAAATAATACCGCACTACTTCTGGTTTCTCTGGACGATTCCTTTTCGAATTTGTTCGAAAAAATTTCCACAAAAAAGCAGAAGAAAATCATCGCAGAAGAGCTATTCTTTTTAAATCAGGGGGTAACGTCTGAAGAGATGAACCCACACTCAAAGAACAAGAACATGTTTGATTTTGACTGCGCCTTAAAAGATTTAAAAATAATCATCGAAAATTTAAGAGAAAAGAGAGAAAAAGAGCCATGAGTAATTTCGAACAATTCATTACCAAGTCTATACAGAATTCCATCAAAGTAAAAGAGTTATTGATTCAAAGCCACCTGGGCGATATTGAAAAAGCTGGAGAGATAGCGGCTAACGCACTTTCAGCAGGAGGAAAGCTTTTATTTTGCGGAAACGGAGGCTCCTCTTGCGACGCTTCCCACATCGCAACAGAACTTGTTGTGCGGTACAAATCCGGCAATGAAAGAAAGGCACTTCCGGCCATTTCACTTTCTTCGGACAGCGCAACAATCACTGCATGTGGAAATGACTACGGCTATAAGGAAATTTTTTCAAGACAGGTGGAAGCATTCGGAAAACCCGGCGACGTTTTATTTGCCATCACAACATCCGGGAACTCAGAAAATGTGCTACTAGCTGTCGAGAAAGCAAAATTGCTCGGAATGAAATCAGTGGCGCTATTGGGAGGCTCCGGAGGAAAATTAAAATCGAAATGCGACCATGAAATCATTGTTCCGAGCGGAGAAACCGCGAGAATTCAAGAGTCCCATATTCTAATCGGCCACCTCATTTGCTCCATCATTGAAAAAATATTATTCGACCTGAATTGACAACTAATGAAAAGCTAATCGAAATCTCAAAACTGGAAATTCTTGCGGCAGAAAAGCGCAAAACCATTCTGGGTTCTTTTGATTTCGAATTGAAAAAAGGAGAAACCCACTCCATTATCGGGGAATCCGGAAGCGGGAAAACCACATTCATCCTAAGTTTATTCTCGCTTCTAAGCACGAATTTAAAAATAGAATTCGAAAAATTCATTTTGCTTGGAAAAAACTACTTTGATTACAATGAATCCGATTGGACAAAAATTCGAGGAAAAAAAATCTCCTTAATCCCCCAAAACCCCTCAGTGTCATTTCACCCATATATAAAGATCGGAAGCCAGATTCAAGAATATCTAAACTATCGAAGCGCCACTAAATTCAGCCTAGAAGAAATCATTCAAGCTTTCGAAAAAGTCGGAATACAAAATGCAAAGGAAAAAATCAATAAATTTCCAAAAGAAGTTTCCGGTGGAGAAAGACAAAGAATTCTTATTGCATCATCACTACTGGCCGATCCTGAAATCCTGGTTGCCGACGAGCCTACAAGTTCGATGGATCCAATCAATACGAAATTAATTCTGGATCTATTCAAGACAGCAGTAAGTGAAAAAAAAACCGGACTAATTCTCGTTAGCCACGACATGCACCTGGTTAGATCCATCGCAGACAGAGTAACTATCATAAAAAATGGAATTACGATCGAAAGTACTATTTGCTCCAACAGAAACTTAGACCTGCAGAACGATTATTCCAAGTCCCTGTTTTCCCTAACTGAATTTTACAAACATTCCGGTTAAAATCAAGAATCGAATAGTTTTCCCGGTCACGACAAAGAGCGAAAATTTCAAAAAAGGATATTTTAGAATCCCAGCAATAACAGTCAATGGATCGCCCACAACGGGAACAAATGAGAAAAAAGTAATCAATCCTCCGTATTTTTTGAAATACGAAATATTTTTTTCAATATCCTTATCATCAAGCCTGTAAATTTTTCTTAAGAGATAATAGGCGCCCTTTCTACCGAGATAATAATTCAAAAAAGCACCAAGACTATTCCCAGCCACTGCAATCACCATTAGAACCGGCACTGGATAATAGGCTTTTTTCAAAAGGTACAATAAGAATGTCTCGCTCGGAAAAGGCAAAATACTTCCGGCAAGAAAAGTCAGAATGAATAAATCAAGTAGCTCTAAAATTTCTTGAATCAGCCTTTGTAATTTGTGAACTGACAATCAAAATTCAGCCCTGCACTTTTTACGAGCCTTTGAACTTCTTGGAGGTCGTCTTTTTTCTTTGCCGTAACTCGAATGTAATCTCCCATAATCGCTGATTGAACTTTTAACTTTGAATCTTTTATAATTCGATTTAACTCCTTTGTATGCTCCTTTTCCAATCCGGTTTGAATTTTCACTTTCTGGCGAACAGTGCCCCCTGTCGCAGGCTCGATCTTGGACTCAAAATCAAACGCTTTTAATCCGATATTTCGTTTGGCAAGCTTACTCAAGAGAACATCGATAACCTGTTTGATTTTGATTTCATTGTCCGAGGTAATCACTAGATTATTTTCATCCTGCTTGATTTCGGATTTCGACCCTTTGAAATCAAAACGGGTAGTAATTTCCGTCATAGCCTGACTGATTGCATTGGCCAGCTCTGCCTTATCCACTTTTGAAACAATATCGAATGACGCATCTGCCATATTAAACTCCTAATTTTTCTTGAATTTCCTTTACAATTTCGCCTAACGCAAATCCTGTCCTTGATTTATCCTTTCCTCCACCCTGAGCCATATCCGGCTTCCCCCCCCCTTTTCCTCCCACGAACACGCAAGCCTTCTTCATCAGTTCTCCACAGTGAATCCCCAAATCAGAAATGCTCCTATTTGCCATGAATAGAAAAATAACCCCATCCAAAGTTTCATTTGCAAAAAGAACCAAAATATTTTTTTCTTTCTCTTTGAGTTTGTCTCCAAGAATTTTCAAAAATTCCATATCCTCATTTTCGTAGGTTTTCGAAACAACCCTCAGGCTTGCGATCTTTTTAGAATTCTGCAATAAATCTGGAGAACTGTCTGATTTCTTTTCAAACTCGCTAACTGATTTCTTTTTTCGTTCCTTGAGCAGGGCGCTTCGTTTCGCCTCAAGTTCGGCTTCGGCTTCCTTCTTGATTTTTCTCATTTCTAGAACAGCTTTGGAGCCGCTTTCAGTAAACTTTTTGACGATTTCTTCTGGCGCCGGAACATGAACCTTGATAAAATAACTCTGATCATCTCCAAATACATCCTTGGCTTCCAGGTTATAGTTCTGAATTTTGGCCGCCAACTCCTGAAATGTTTTCTGAAAATACTCGATTACAAAATTTCCACAAATTGCTTCGATCCTTCTATTCCCGGCTCCTGGGCTGGACTCTTTTGTGATAGAAAAATATTGAATTTCGGAAGTGTTGTGAACATGGACTCCCCCACAAAATTCCGTTGAGTCATCCCCCATACCGACAACTCTGACTTTTTCCCCATATTTTTCATCAAATGCGGCGACAGCATTTGTTTTTTTCGCTTCTTCAATCGGCATAACTTTCGTATCGACCTGAATGGAGTTTTTAATCGAATTGTTTACAGTCTCTTCAATTTTGGTAATTTCATTTTCATCCAGAGATTTAGGGTGAGAAAAATCAAACCTTAGATAATCCGGAGAAACCAGAGATGCTTTCTGCAATACATGCGTTCCCAAAATTTTTCTTAGAGCACCGTTAAGCAGATGAGTGCCGGAATGATGACGAGATAAATTCTTTCTGCGATCCTTATCAATCTCCAAGGTAGTGTTATTTCTCTCTTCAAACTCACCCGATAAAACCGTTCCTATGTGTATAAAAATATCGTTTTCCTTTTGTGTATCGGAAACCTGAAAAATGGAGCTTCCTCTTCGAATATAACCAATGTCTCCCAATTGGCCGCCGGATTCCGCATAAAATGGAGTTGAGAGAGTTACTAAAGCACCTTTTTCGCCTGCTGTAATTTTTTTTGATCGTTTTCCATCGATAAATATAAGCGCAACGGTAGATTCCGCTTTTTCATCCGTGTAACCGGTGAAAACCGTAGGTTGGATTTTTTCTTCGATGCCCGATAACAGCCCCCCCTTTTTACCTTTCCAGGTTTCGCGTGACGCATTCCTGTCCTTCTCCAGCTCATCTTGAAATCCATTCTCGTCAAATTCCAGTCCATGTTCCAAAACGATCTCTCTTGTCATTTCCGGAGGAAATCCATAGGTACCGTAAAGCCTGAATGAATCAGCTCCTGAAAAAATCCTTTCTCCCTTTTCACGGTATTTTTTCAGAATTTGTTCCAGGTGCTCCAGGCCGAGTTCTAGGGTATTCCAGAATAAAGTTTCTTCGAGGGACACAAGTCTTTCGATTTCTTCTTTCTTATTTTTTAACTCTGGGTATTCTTCCGAGTAAATCGAAATAATTTCCGGAATGATCTTATAGATGAAAGGCTCTCGAATCCCGATCCTTTTCCCGAATAGTACTGCTCTTCTAATGAGCCTGCGAATAACGTATCCCCTGCCCGCTTTGTCCGGGTAGATCCCGTCTGAGATAGCAAAAGAGACTGCGCGCGAATGATCGGTCAGAACACGAAAAGAAGGTGCGTTAGTCTCTTTGTATTTCACCCCGGTTTCATTTTCGATAAATGAAATAATTCTTTTCAGCTCATCCGTATCGTAGACAGAATCTACATTCTGAATAAGTAACGCGACCCTTTCCAAACCGGATCCCGTATCTATGCCCGTCTGTTTGAGAGGATGCAAAACGCCTGAAGTATCCTGATCAAACTGATTAAATACTATATTCCAGAATTCCAGAAACCTGTCGCAATCACAACCCGGCTTACAATCGGGGTTATTCTTACATTCCGGGCCGGCCTTCTCTTCTCCACGATCCAGATACAATTCCGAACATGGCCCACAGGCTCCGCTGTCTCCTGCAGGCCCCCAGAAATTATCTTTTTTCCCTAGCCTAACGATTTTTTCAGGGCTAATCCCCTTTCTCTTCCAGAGTTCAATAGCCTCATCATCATCTAAATATACGGTAATCCAGATTTTCTCATGGGGAAAACCCAGTACCTTTGTAGAAAATTCATAGGAATAGTCAATGGCCTCTTTTTTGAAATAATCTCCGAAACTGAAATTCCCCAGCATTTCGAAAAAAGTGCAATGCCTCTCCGTCTTGCCCACATTTTCCAAATCCGTTGTCCGCAGGCATTTCTGAGACGAAGAAGCTCGGGTAAATGGGAGTGCAACCGCTCCTGTAAAATAAGGCTTAAACTGAACCATTCCGGCTGTCGTAAATAGTAAAGTCGGGTCTCCAACTGGAACTAAGCTGGAGGATGGGACGATAGTATGTCCCTTAGATTTAAAAAAATCCAGAAATGCTTTTCTAATTTCTTTGACAGAATATACCATGAACTTGTCTCATCTTACGGAAATGTAATTACCAAATCGTATTCCTTACTGAATTTGAAAATAGGAAAAATGATAGTCGGAATTTAATCCGAATCCACAGGCCAATCGATGCCCTGCTCTTTCAAAACCTGTCTGGTTAGATCTTCCTCATACCCCAGCCTAAGAAGCTTATTCACCAAATTACCCGCAGTTTTTTTGGTTATCTTTTTGGTTCCCAGATACTTTTTTGCGATTTTTTCGGCATTCTCTAGCCAGGTTTCTTCGTCTACGATTTGAAGAGCCTCATCAATGATATTTTCATCGATTTTATGCTCTTCCAATTCCTTTCGTATCTTTACTCTTCCGTGTTGGTACATCTTTATCCGGGAAAGTACTTTCGATTCTGAAAACCTTTTATCGTTTACAAGCCCTCTTTTTTTAAGGCTTGCAAGCATTTTTACCGTTTCCGGCTCAGGCTTCTTTTTGATTAAAAAGTCGTAAACTTCCTTTGCAGACCTTTCCCGTGTTTTTAAAAAACGGAAAAGCTCATCTGCAAATTCATTGGAATCGTCGAATTCTGCGTTCGCCTCCAAAACTCTACCAAACCTGAGGCTAAAAAATTAACGTTTAGAGAACTGAGTCCCTCTTCTCGCTTTATGTTTTCCGTATTTCTTTCGTTCAACCATTCTTGGATCGCGAGTAAGGAGGCCTTCTTTTTTCAAAGAAGATTTGGTTTCAGTTCCCAGGTGCTCCGATAATGCCCTTGCAAGCGCGTGACGAATCGCTCCGATTTGTCCGTTGTAACCGCCACCTTGGACATTTAACATTACATCATACTTACTAGTTGCATTGATTAGCACTAAAGGTTTAATTGCTTCATTTACGCGGTTTTCAAGCCCGCCCATAAAATCTTTGATATCTTTGTGATTTACCGTAATTTTTCCGGTTCCATCAGTCAGTTTGGCTCTTGCAACCGCAGTTTTTCTACGCCCTACGCTCCAGGTTCCTTTTGTTTTAGGTGCCATACTAACTCCTTAGAATTCCAACTTTACTGGTTTTTGAGATTTTAAATCATGTTCTTCGCCGGCAAACACCCTGCAATGTGTAAGCATTTTATCGCCTAGCCTGGACTTTGGAAGCATACCCTTTACTGCTGATAGAATTACTTTGTCAGGGTGCTTAACGATCATCTCCTTGAATGGAGTCGAAGTCAAACCGCCTGGATAAAGCGAGTGGTGGTGATACATTTTCTGGTCTTTTTTGTTGCCAGTAACTTCGACTTTTGCGGCATTAATTACGATAATGTTGTCCCCACAGTCCTGATTCGGGGTAAATGTCGGTTTGTGTTTGCCCCTAATTCTAGAAGCTACAAATGAAGTCAACCGCCCGAGATTTTTTCCCGACGCATCAACTACAAACCAGTTTTTCTGAACTTCCTCTTTTTTCAAGGATGGAGTTCTATGTTGTTTCGATAGAAGTTGCATAATTACAAAATTTCCTTTTAAAAATCCATTTTTATTTGCCAATCCGACCTGTCAAGAAAAAAAGAGGAAATTCGACATAGTTCTTTGGAAAAGAAAAAAAGTGCTGGCTTTATTTCCGTTTCAAAATCATACTTGCGCCTTTTTCTGCAATCATAACCGTCGGGCTGTGAATATTACTCCCAGTAATCGTAGGCATAATGGATGAGTCAATGACTCTTAGATTTTGAATTCCGTGGACCTTTAATTCCGGATCGACAACCGACTGGGAATCAATACCCATTTTACATGAGCCGGCAGAATGATAGACAGATTCCACTTTGCGCAAAATAAATTTTCGAATGTCTGCCTCCGTTTTGACAGACGGGCCGGGAACTTCCTCCTTCCCTACAAAAGGCCGCATTGCTTTTTGAGCAAGAATTTCTCTCGCAATTTTGACCCCCTTGACTAACGCATCCAATTCAAATTCGGAAGAAAAATAATTTGCTTCAATACGGGGAGGATCAAAAGGATTCGCTGATTTCAAAAGGACTCTTCCTCTACTTTTGGGGCGCATGTGGCAAACGTGTAAAACAAATCCGGTTCGCATAGGAGTAAATAGGCCTTTTCCATGCGGCTGCATCCTCAACGAAGCAAATTGCAACTGCAAATCCGGAACTTCCACTGATGGATCCGATTTGATGAATCCACCGGCATCGGTCGGAGTAAATACAAAAGGCGTTTTTGATCTATAAAATTTGGACAAGAATCGAATCATATACGGCCAGGGAAAAACGGAAAGCGAAGTTCCGGACTTATCCAGGCATCGCAAAATAACATCGGGATGATCCTGAAGATTTTCCCCCACTCCTGGCAGATGTTTCACTACGGAAATTCCAAATTGATTCAATTCATTTTCCGGGCCAACTCCGGAAAGCTTCAGTATATGAGGGGATCCGATAATTCCCGCACTCAAAATAATTTCTTTCCCGGCATGAATAGTCTCAGGCTTACTCCTATTCTTATGATTAAAAAAGGATACTCCAGTTGCAGCTTTTCCCTCAAAAATAATTTTATTCACGAATGCACGCGTAATCACGCTCAAATTTTTTCTACCTTTCACAGGATTCAAAAAAGAGACTGATGAATGACACCTTCTCCCCTCTGGAGTCTGATTAACCTGAAAAAAATCAACGCCTTCGTAATCTGCGCCATTCAAATCCCTGTTCTGGGGAATTCCGGACTCGACACAGGCTTCAAGAAATGCTTTACTAGCAGGAAAATGAAAATTCGGATCAATCACATCCATTGTACCGGCTGCTCCGTGGAATTCATTTTCACCTCTGTGCTGCAGCTCGGACTTTTTAAAATATGGTAGAACAGAATCGTAATCCCAACCGGAATTTCCGAGTTCAGCCCAGTGGTTGAAATCAGTTCTGTGCCCTCTTGTATAAATCATCGCGTTGACTGCGCCTGACCCGCCCAAGGTTTTTCCCCTCGGCCAGAAAAATTTCCTGTTCCCTGTTTTTTCGTTTCCCTCGGCCTGACAAAGCCAGTTGTATTTTCGGCTATTCATCAGGTAGAGCATATTTACCGGATTGCAATTATGAATAAAATGTGAATCATCAGGAGGGCCTGCTTCCAAAAGACAAACTTTATTTTCAGGATTTTCAGAAAGGCGATTTGCCAAAAGACATCCCGCAGAACCGCCACCAATAATTATATAGTCAAACATAAATGCAACCGTCTCTTCCAGAGTAATACAAGGGAAGTATTTTTTCTTAGAGAATGTCCTAAAGCTTCTTCTAAGGCATCGCCAGCCTTTGCGCGAATCGGCTGGGTGAAAAGTGGCTTAAACATTTTCAAAGGTTGGTTTAGGACACGTTCTAAATTGAGAAAACATTCAATTTCAGTAAAAAAACCAATATTTTTCTAGCAAGGCGAAAGAAAAGAAATTCGCTTGAGATTAGAATTCAAGAGCCTACCTGCAAAAAAAAATTAATTAATAGATTGACAAAACTAACATCGTTAGAATAGTGGTTAACAATGTTAGTTATCAATGTTAATTAAGGACTTTTATATGGTTACAAAAAATGCAGTAGTTTTTCCCGGACAGGGCTCACAAAGGAGCGGTATGGGAAGCGATTTTTATTCAGAATCAGAATTATTTAGGGATATTTTCAAACGAGCCAGTGAGGCAATTTCCCTAGATTTGCAAGAAATTTGCTTCACAGAAAACGAAAAAATTAACGAAACAGAGTTCACTCAACCTGCAATATTGACCCTCGAATTCGGAATTTACGAACTCCTGAAAGAGAAAGGATTTTCCGCTGATTTTTTCGCAGGGCATAGTCTCGGAGAATACAGCGCTTTAGCCTGTGCAGATGTTTTCGACCTGGAGGACGCTGTCTGGCTTGTCCGAAAACGCGGAGAGTTGATGCAGAAAGCAACCCCTCTGGGCGTTGGAGCAATGGCAGCAGTCATTTTGGAGCAGATTGAAAATTCCAGTGCCTCTGAAATCATCCGTGAGTTTGGCGCAGAAATCGCGAACAAAAATTCAAAGGATCAATGGGTCATTAGCGGTTATTCTGAAAAAATCAAAAAAACCTGCGAAGAACTCGAAAGGCAAATCGAAAATGTTCGTGTAGTCCCTCTGACAGTCAGCGCGCCTTTTCATTCTTCGTTGATGAAAACAATCGAAAGAGAATTTTTTGAAATTCTGCAAAACATAGAAATGAGAAGAGAGAATTGCAGCTCTGTTTTATCTAATTTCACGGGGAATTTTCACCATCCGGAAACTCTTATCGAGAATCTAACAAAACAGATCAGCGGAACAGTGCGATGGGTGGAAAATATGTCTCGGCTAATGGAAACAAAATCCATAATAACGGAAGTCGGGCCAAATAAACCATTAGGTTCATTTTTTCTGACGTTAGGCGCCGAGGTTTCCTCGGTTATCAATCTTCGTTCATTTGGTAAGTTCTTCAAAAAAGATGGAGTGGTAATCGTCGCATGAGTTTCAAGGGAAAAAACTATTGGGCTGTAATTCTGGGCGGATCGAGCGGCTTTGGATTAGCCTCAGCTAAAAAACTCGGTTTACACGGGATGAATATTTGCATTGTCCACAGAGATACACGCGGCGCCATGCAAAATATTCAAAAGGAATTTGATGAAATTCAAAAAAATAATATTGAGCTTCTGACCTTCAATCTGGATGCGCTCTCTCAGGAGGGTAGAAAAAAAGTTTCCCAAGTCCTCACGGAAAAAATCGACCGGGGGAAAATCAGGCTTTTACTCCATTCGATCGCTTTCGGAAATTTAAAGCCCCTCGCCCACCATGCCCAGACTGGCAACAATCCCGAAGATGAACTTCTTTTGCAGGACGAAGATTTTGCAAATACGATATACGCGATGGGAACGAGCCTTGCTTCCTGGGTTGGCGAATTTTTTTCAAATGGCCTATTCTGCCAAAATTCAAGGGTAATCGGGCTCACGAGTGAAGGAAACGAGGTCGCTTGGCGCGGGTATGCGGCAGTGAGCGCGGCCAAGTGTGCGCTGGAATCCGTCTCCAGAAGTATCGCTGTTGAATATGCTGCATTCGGAATCCGTTCAAATATTCTTCAACCGGGAGTAACGGACACGCCGGCTCTCAGGTTAATTCCTGGAAGCGATGAGATGAAGCGGAAGATGAAAGAAAAAAATCCTCTCGGAAGGTTGACCACTCCACAGGATGTGGCCGATGTCGTCTATCTTCTTTGCAGGGAAGAGGCATCGTGGATCAATGGTTCGCTGATTCGAGTGGATGGCGGAGAGCATATTGCCGGATAACAAAGGATGGAAACAAAATTGAAATACGACGAATTTTTAAACAGAACCTATTTTACAAAAGAAGAACTCATTGCGCACTCACAAGGGAATCTCATACAGTCTCCTCCTTTTGAACTGGCAAAACTTCCGGCACCTCCGTTTCTAATGATTGACCGTGTAACAAAAATCGAAAAAAGCGGAATGAAAGGAACTCTAGTCGCAGAAAAGGACGTTATGCTCGATGATTGGTTTTTTCAGTGCCATTTTCGCGGGGATCCTGTGCAACCCGGTTGCCTTGGTGTTGATGCGATTTGGCAACTCATCGGATTCTATTGCTGCCTAAACGGAGCTCCCGGTTCCGGAAGAGCTCTCGGCTGCAAGGAAGTAGAATTTCAGGGACAAATCCGGCCACATAATAAAACAGTCCGCTACGAAATCGATATTCGTCGTTACAGCTATCTTGAAGAACAAGGAGCAGCAATGGCAATCGGTAGCGGAAAAGTATTCGTAGATGAAGAACACATTTACACTGTGACCGATGCAAAAGTCGGAATTTTTTCAAACATCACGTATTCGGAGTATCCGTTACGATCGGCTAATTCTATCGGCGGAATAATGAAACGTGAAGGAGACAAACAATGAGAAATAAAATGGCGCTTGTAACAGGAGCGGGAACCGGAATCGGCGAGGCCTGCGCAAGGAAATTGCACAAAGCCGGGTATTACATCGGTGTAAATTACAACAAAAGCGCAGAAAAAGCCTTAGCGTTAGCGAAGGAATTACCCGGCTCTCTTTTGATACAAGGAGACTTGTCCACGATTGAAGGGTGCGACAAGGTATATGATACGTTACGCGAAAGCGGAACTCCTCTTGAGGTTCTTGTGAACAATGCAGGGTGCGTCATCGACAATCCGATTTTCTCTTCCAGCCCCGAAGATTTTTCATCCATGGTAGACCTGAACATGAGAGGCAGTTGGTATTTAACCAAAAAGCTCATTCGTCTCCTGATACGAAACGGCTCAGGTAGAATTATCAACATTTCAAGCGTTAGCGCAAGCCTTGCGAACCCTACACAGTCGATTTATTCCATGACTAAAGCAGCGATCGAAAGCTTCACCCGTGTGGCCGCAGTGGAATTTGCGCAGAACGGAATTCTAGTAAACTCAGTCGCTCCCGGATTCATAGAGACTGATATGACGTCCTCAATTGGAGAACAAGCAAAAGAGAATATCTTTAACCGGATTCCTTTAAAAAGGATGGGGAGTCCTGACGAAGTTGCAGAAGTAGTGGGATTTCTGGCCACTTCGGGAAGCTACATCACCGGAACAACTATTCATGTGAACGGAGGGCTTTATGCCTGAAGTTGCAGAAAAAATTCTGAGCCTTATCCCGCAAGCAAAGCCATTCCGTTTCATCGAGCATATCCTGGATCTCACAGAAAATGAAATTATCGGCCAATACCGATTCAAGGCCGATGAGTTTTTTTATTGCGGCCATTTTCCAGAAAATCCTGTTACTCCAGGTGTAATTCTACTCGAAACGATGGCCCAGACAGGAGTCGTTGCACTGGGAATTTATCTTTCGCTCTTAAGTGGCGCTTACAATGACGACTTGATTACTTTTTTTACCGATGCTGAGGTCGAGTTTCTTTCTCCTGTGTACCCGGGAGAATTGGTGACTGTATTCGGGAAAAAAGTTTTTTTCAGGCATAACAAATTGAAATCATTCATTGAGTTGAAAAAAGAAGATGGAACGATTGCGGCAGCCGGGACGTTATCCGGCATGGGAGTGAAAAGGAAATGAAAAGAAGAGTCGTTGTAACGGGAGTGGGAGTGCTTGCACCGAATGGCCACGGGAAAGAAGAGTTTTCTCTTTCCCTAAAAAATGGTGTAAGCGGAATTCGCTACATAGAGAAATTGTCTGAACTGAATTTCGCCTGTCACGTCGGTGGAATTCCTCAAGGAACGGATGAGAAAGCAAAAAAATATTTTACCGAGGAAAGCCTCTTAGCGATGAGCGAAACAATGGTATTCGCCGGAATTGCGGCAATTGACGCATGGGCAGACGCAGGGCTAGAAGTGCCGAAACCCCGTGAAGACATTTTGCATACGGATGCCGGCTGCATTGTCGGAGTGGGCATCGGCGGAATGGAAGTAATTGCCGGGAAATTAACACCCATGGTAAACGCAGGCAAAACCAGACGAATGGGCTCTACCCTTGTCGAGCAGGTTATGGCTAGTGGCGTTTCTGCAAAACTTTCAGGAATTCTTGCGCTCGGAAACCAAGTGACTACGAACAGTAGCGCGTGCAATACGGGAACCGAAGCCATAGCAGACGCCTTTCACAGAATTCAAAATGGGCTCGCAGAAAAAATGGTCGCAGGTGGAGCTGAAGGCTCTTCTCCGTTTATCTGGGCCGGTTTTGATTCGATGAAAGTTCTGTGCAGCAAATTCAACGATTCTCCTGAGAAAGCTTCTCGGCCGTTAAGCGGAAGCGCTGGCGGGTTTATCCCTGGTTCCGGCTCCGGAATATTGCTAATCGAAAGTCTCGATAGCGCGCAAAAGAGAGGTGCAAGAATTTACGCAGAAATTTTAGCAGGCACTGTCAACAGTGGCGGTCATAGATTTGGCGGAAGCATGACAGCGCCCAGCGCAAAATCGGTTCAGCGTTGCATTCAAAATACTATCTCGGATGCCGGAATACGCCCTGAAGAAATTGACTTGATCAACGGGCATTTGACTGCAACCTTTGCCGATCCTCTAGAAGTTGGAAACTGGGCAAATGCGTTAGGCGTAACGCTGGAAAATTTCCCCTATATTCAATCAACTAAATCAATGATCGGACATTGCCTGGGAGCAGCCGGGTCAATCGAATGCGTGGCAGCTATTCTACAGTTGGAGAACGGGTTTATCCATCCCTCCATCAACTCGGAAGATACTCATCCCGATATCGGGAAATATTCCCAAAGAATTCCTCAACAAAAAATAGATAAGAGCATCAGGGTAGTCGCGAAGGCCAGTTTTGGGTTCGGAGATGTCAATGGTTGTTTAATTTTCCGAAAGTGGGATTCATTGTAATCAAAAAACAAAAAAGGAGAGTAAAATGAGTGATAAAGATATAATGGACAAGGTTGTAAAAATCCTGAGTCCGTATGCAAAGAACAAGGAGAAGTTAGGAAATGTGACAAGCGAAACATTGATATTGAAAGACCTTGAGGTAAACTCGTCTCGTCTCGTAGATATCATTCTTGCCTTTGAAGATCAGTTTGACATTGAAATCGCCGACACTGAGGCAAGCAAAGTCAGGACGATCGGAGCCGCAGTTGATTTAATCCGCTCCAAAGCTGCTTGATGTATGGTTAATGGCGGCAGAAAGTCCTGCCGCCAATTTCATTCAAAGGAATCAATTTAGACTGCAAGGAACTATGCTAAAATTAAAAACCTATAAAAACCAGAATTTCTCAACAGAAATGAAAGATGGCTCATTGCACAACTTGCCTAACGCACGCCAAATTAAAAGAAGTTTAAAATTGCAAAAAATCTTAGGATGGATTGCTTTTCCGGCTTTGTCGGCAATTATTATTTTGATTCTAAGGCAAATCCAAAACTACAGAGTGTTGAATTTACGCCAACTCAGAAAGGACTTCAAGCAAATCGCCTCAAATGGAAAACCGGTGATCATCTGTCCGAATCATCTTACGATGGTGGATTCGGTCATCATTCAATATGCGTTAGCCCCCATGTGGAAATATTTTTTTCAATTCCGTCTTTTTGCCTGGAACATTCCTGCCAAGGAAAATTTTTCATCCAGTGTTTTCTTAAGAATCATCACGTATCTGTCCAAGTGCATTCCCATCGACAGGCAAGGCAGCGAAATGCACATTCAAGGAGTTTTGGAAAAAGTGGATTCGATTTTGAAATCAAATGAAACTTTCATGATTTTCCCGGAAGGAAAGCGAAGCAGAACGGGTAGGATTGAAACAGAAGAAGTTACCTACGGTGTCGGAAAAATTCTCCAGAATAATCCGAATGCACTGGTTTTATGCGTTTATTGTAGAGGCCGGGAGCAGACAACATATTCAACCATTCCAGTACGAAAGGAAAAATTCTATATCAAAATAAAAGCGATATCTCCAAAAACAAATTCAAACGGACTACGAGGCCAAAGAGACCTTTCTGTTCAAATCATTCAGGAATTGAAATCCATGGAAGAAGATTATGAAAAGAGCATACGTTAGTTGTGTTGGGAACGACGTCGTCGATCTTTCCGACCCGGAATCGGATGATATTTTGCAAAACAGAAAGGTCTTGCTACGAGTATTAAATCCGGAAGAATTGGCAATGGTGGAAAATAGTCCTGACCCCCGAAAAACCTATTGGGCTATATGGGCTGCAAAAGAATCGGCGTTTAAGGCATTAAGTTCCTTTTTTAGAAATATTTGCTTTATTCCGAAAAAATTCAGGGTTTCTCAGGATTTTTCCGAAGTTCGTTTCAGAACTTTAAGACTAGCCCTAAGAGTCGAAAAAAATAACTCTTTCATCCATGCGTTATGCGCCTTTCGGAAAAATGAACTAGAAAAAATCAGTTTTTGCGTCCGTCCAAAATCGTATCTTCTTGAAAATTTTGCAAGAGAGGCAGGAGCCAGCCCACGGCAGTCAAACTTAGTCCGAATCCTCTTAAAAAAAGAGTGTCATAAACTTTTTCATCCAGCAGATGCTGCGCAGGTTCAATTGCGAGAGTCCGATTGCCACAGGGCCCCTCAGGTAAAAATCATTCATGCGACAGGCGAAACAGAGATTCCGGTTTCATTGAGTCATCACGGAGAATTCTTTGCAACAGCGATATTGCTTCCTTCAGAGGTGATCGTTTGACTACGAATGTTTCAATGGAAAAGGTTTCCAACACACTCGAATTCTTAGCAATCAAAAACTCCCGCATTCAGTTTGCCTCCGAACAAAAAAGGGAATTTCAATTACAAAAAGTACTCGTAGCCAACAGAGGCGAAATTGCTAAGAGATTTTTTTTCTCACTAAAAGAAGAAAATATTCCCAGCGTAGCTATTGTTACCGATCCCGATATCGGGCAGTCGTGGTATGAATTCGCCGATGAAGTTGTGTTTATCGGAGATGCCAAAGGTTACTCGAATATCGAGACCGTTCTTGCCTCAGTGATCTTTTCAAATGCTAATGCAGTTTATCCCGGTTACGGATTTCTATCAGAAAATCCTGAATTTGTCCGTGGTCTAAAAGAAATTTCGGATGCATACGGCAAAAAAATAATTTTCATGGGACCGAAAGAAGAAACGATGCGCAGTGTCGGAGACAAAGTAGCTGCTCGCGATCTTGCAAAAAAAGCAGGGATTCCATTATTCGAAGGGTCGGAAATTCTTTCCTCATTCGAAGAGCTTGTTCAAAAATCTGGGAGCATCGGATTTCCAGTAATCCTGAAATTGAGCGCCGGCGGTGGAGGGAAAGGAATGGTTCCCGTTTATGAAGAGTCCTCCCTTAGAGAGGCATGGGATTATTCCAGAAGAATCGGAGAAAAATTGTACAAGGATTCCAGAGTGTATCTGGAAAAATTTATCACAAGTCCTGTTCACATAGAAGTGCAAATTTTCAACGGTACTGCAATCGGCACAAGGAAATGCGCAGTTCAAAGAAAAAATCAAAAGGTTATAGAAGAGTCAGGAGATTGGTTTTTATCCGACCACCAGAGGCTACAGCTTTTGTCGTCTGCAGAAGCAATGGCCCAAGCGTGCGGATATAATGAAAATTGCGCGGCTGGAACTGTCGAATTCTTACTCGATCAATCGACCGGAAAATTCGGTTTTCTGGAGATGAATACGCGCCTTCAAGTCGAACACCCGGTTACAGATCAATCCTTCGGAATTGACCTTGCAAAATGGCAGGTTCTTCTCTTTGATGATCGATTCGACGAAAAATATCTTGAACAAATCAGAAAACAAAGATTTGCAAATAACGAACATTCGATTGAATGCAGAATGTACGCTGAAGACCCTGAGAACGATTACTCCCCGTCGACTGGAAGAATTCAGGAAATAGATTTACCTACTTTCAATGGAGTCCGCTGTGATTTTGGATTCATGAAAGGTGATACTATTCTACCGGATTACGACCCGATGATAGGAAAAATTATTGCGAAAGGCCCGACAAGGCAAATCGCAATTTCTAGAATGAGAAGAGCGCTCAGTGAATTTTACATCCGTGGTGTGATCACCAACTGGTCTCAGTTAACGAATATTCTAGACCACAAAGCATTTCTTTCAGGCGATTACACGAATAAACTGCTAGATGACCATCCGCAAATAACACATCCGATATGCGAAATCCTTGAATTGAAAGAGGCATCTGCTTACGGGGCAATTGCAGAAATGATTACACTCAATTTTCAAGAAGCCAATGAAGCTGTGATTTCAAAGAGCGACATGGCAGATAAGAAACACTATTTATCTTCTCTATTTTACGCGGAAACTGAAAATGAAAAATGGGATATTCTGTTAATACAAAAATCTACCTACAATTTTTCCGTTATCATTGGTGAAAAATGGCTTGGAGAAATTCAGGCAACACAAAAATCGAGTCAGTTTACCGATTTTTGGATTCAGAACGGAAGAAGCTCATTTCCAATTCGAATAGAAAAAAGAAGAGACGAAATCTTTTTAAAGATGCCTTCCCAAGGCCGCAAAACGAAAATTTTCAGATTTCGGATGCGCAGGAAAATAGAGACGGAAAATACAGCGCTAGAAGTAAGAGCCCCGTTTACTGGAAATTTTGTCAGGTTTGTCAACCCCGGTACACCGGATAACAAAAGGATTCAAGCAGGTTTTTCAATTCAAAAGGGAGATCCCATTATAACTATTTCCGCAATGAAGATGGAAACTACAATTCTATCTCCCTTCGCTGGAAAAATTGATTTTCTGATTGAAAATGGCCACCCGGAAAAGCTTCAATTGGGCAAAACACCGGAAGGAATGATCCTCGGTAAAACAATAACCGAAGGCGAATTACTATTCAGCGTGACAAATGAAATCCAAGATACCGCTCGGCCGAAGAAATCTTATACCTCATTTTTTATGGATAAAGACATTAGGGAACTTTTAGTCTTTCTGAAAGAATATTTTTCCGGATTTTCCTCAACCGAAATTGACTGGAAGCTCATTTCTGAAAAAATCGCCGATCCACAGAAGGAAATTTGGCCGGATGTATTTAAAAATAATGAAAATCTGATTCTAAATATTATCTCTATTTATACGCTATCTTTCTCTTTGAACAAAGATCAAAAAAATGAACTCACTGAATTCTGCCGAAAACACGAAAAATCCCTAAGTCAATTCTCTGATGAATTTCAGTTTTGCCTGGCCCAATTCGGAAAAATTCAGGGCGAAGAATTCTTACGGCTAACTACATCTGTTCAAGCTGATGAACGAGCGCTTGTTTTTCACATTATCCGAAAATCCTATGTTCAAAGCCATTCGGAAAGCTCCAGAAATATTCTGAAATTTTTTCTCCAAAATTTTTGCTCAGAAGTTTCCATTTCCAAAAAGCTCATTCAGTTGTTAAAAAATCTTCTGATCGTTGAAAAAAGACAATCGGATGATACAATTTACAGGCTGGTCGAGAAGATTCTGGAATCAAAAAACATCCCGGTAAGCCTGATTCATCGTAAAAGATCATTTTCCAGAAAATACTTTTCGGAATACCGGTCTTTGACTGAAAACCCATTTCAGTTGTTCAAGGGAATGGAGCAATGCGAACTCGAAAATGAAATACAATCTTCCCTGAAAAATCCGGAAAGAAGTTTGATTACGAACGACATGCCGGAGGAACTGAAAAGAATTTTTTCGGATCTAATATTTGCGTTAGGCGACACACATATATTGGAAAAATATTTTTCCCCCAGAAATGAATTTCTAATTATCGGCTCCTCCAACCGAAGCGCGCCAGAAAATAAATCCTATACGGTGTATATATGCACGCAAACTTTACGCCCTGAATTTTCAACAAAAGGCGGCATAGAAGGCAGCCCTGAGCTAGAAGAGGGAACGATCCTGGCCTCGGCATTAATTTTATGCTATCAGAAATTCGACAGAAGAGTTGAAAATCAGATCGAATTCATTTCTTATGCGCAGGAAACCCCCGTAATTCTTCTTTCGGAAAATCAAAATTGCTTCCAATATTCAAATCTAATGAATATCGGACAGAAGGTGAATTATTACCTCCACATAAAGCCCCTGTCTCTCTCCGGAATGCTAATCCATATTCATCATAAAGATAAAGCATTTTCAAATAGAGATATTTCCATCTGTTTGGAAAATTCCGAAGGCAAAGTAATTCCGGGACTTCTGCATTCTCATTCTACTAATAATAAATACGGAAAATCCGGCGCCACGGATGCCGACTTACGAGTATTTCAAAAAGGAAAATGGACTCCGGAAATCTGGGCAAAATTCTCTTTTGACGGTTCATTCGAGGAAATTCTCATACCGTCAGTGGACTATGAAAAAAATTCAAGCGAAAGACTATCCTCGGTCGGTAGTATAATTTACAAAGGACAAATTGAAGGAAGTAAAGCCATTTTTTATTTCAAAGACTCAAGGATCAATGGAGGATCTACGGGAGACAAAGAAGGATTAAAATACGTCGCAGCAGTCTATCTTGCCTATAGAATGGATTTGCCCTTGTATATCTGGAACGATGGAGCCGGAGCAAACATTAAAGAGGGGATGGTTTCACTCAATCGCGCCGGTGAAGGATTTATGGTTAATGCGTTAGTCGGCAAGCGCGTAACGCTTGACAAATGGAAAAACTGGATATCCAACCATTATGATGAGAAGTTAAAGAACTTGATTCAAACACTAGACGGACATTTTTCATTTCGAAATTCCCCTGAAGGAAAATCTTTTATTGTGGCGCTTGGAGTAGGATCATCAACCGGACTAGATGTATATGGATCCAGTCAGGCCGCGATTCAAATCATGCTGGATGAAAAAGAATCCTACAGAGTTCTCACTGGTTCTCAGGTCATCCGCTCTGTCACCGGTGAAAATCTAACCAACTATGAAATCGGTGGAGCGCAAATCATGGGGGCTGAAACCGGAACAGTAGATCTCGTCGCAAGGGATAAAATCCACTTAATGTTCCTGGTACACCGAGTACAGAAAATTTTCGCTGGAAAGAAATGTGAAGATTTGTTTTTTCAAAACCATTGCAAATCTACGCCAAAAGAAACTGAAAGCGACCAGAGAAAACAATTTTTTCAAAGCTCTACCTATCTCGACTTTAAGAAAGAATACTTAAATACGGAGAACTTGATTGCAGGTTTCGGCAACTTCAAAGGCCAACCGGTTTTATTTGCACAATTTTCAAACCAGATTTACGAACATGCATCTTCCATATACAGATTACGGGAACTCCACAGAATTGCCAAAAAAACAAATTCTGCCGAGCTTTTTGTTTTCGACAAACAGTTGAATGACAATGAACTCATTAAGAACCCAAATACCGCAAAAGCTCGATTGGACTTGGAAAAAACATTAAGCACTAGGAGTCTATTCAGAATTCATATACTGCTCTCCCCGGAAAGTTTCTGCCATCCTATCCACGCAGGTGCAGATGTTCTGATTTATGTGGATGATGAATCCGGTGAAAAGAATTCCCATTGGCTAAGAAAAACCTCAACAATCACAACTACCTCTTCAGATGAAGCGATTCAACTCGCAGGAGACATTATTCACTTCCTTAAAAATCGCAAAGAGAAAACCTCCGATTGCGAAAGATTATCGAACACTGAAATATCTTTGCCGCCTAACGCATCGGAAGGATTTGATGTACGCACGGATGTGATCGAGAAAATCTTCGACCATAAAACAATCATAGAATTTTACGCCGATTGGAATGATCCTCTGCAAGGACCCGGGTTATTTACCGGGCTTGCAAGGCTGAACGGAGAAACAGTGGGAATAATCGCTGACCAGCCATTGATTATCAGTGGAGCTGCCGACGCAGCCGGAACCGAGAAATTTAGGCTGTTTACGGAATTTCTCAATCATTTAAAAATTCCCCTTGTGATGTTGTCTAACGCACCTGGTTTTTATCCAGGAACAAAACAGGAGAAAATGAGAATTCAGCAAATCGGTGGCGAATCTTTAGATGTAAATGTGCTCGGGGAAATTCCCGTTGTATCCGTCGTTTTGCGTCAGAACTATGGAGGCCGCCAGATCCATGCCTTCAGCCCGGCGCTTCGGCCTGGAATTTCCTACATTGCATTTGACGATTCCATCTTGAGTGTAATGGGAGCCGGCGCTTCATTCGACCTATTCCTGAAAAAGAAATACAACGAACTAATTGAGAGAAATGAATCTGATGCTGCAGTGAAACTAAAGGAAAATTACATAAACGAATTCAATGAAAAATCTTCCGCAAAAAATGACGCATACCGCACCGGCCTCATCGACTGGCTTATCAAAGATCCAAATGAACTAAGGGAAGACATTGTGAGAGCGATGAAGTTGGCAAAGGAAAGAGCGGCAACACTGCTGAACTAAGAATGATCGGTTATTTTTCAACTGCTTACAAGTTAGAGTAAAAATCCATTCACTTGCAATTTTGTAGACAGTGACCAAAAAGCCGAAGACTGTTCGGTTTGTTAACCCCCCTTTATTTCCAAAAATAAGAGTCAATCTATTGGAAAGGATAATTTTTTTGAATCTATCATTAGAAAATTTCTCTTTTCCTGCGGTAATGCAGGAAGAAAAGGCTCATTTACAAATTCAAGTATTAGTGAGAGATTACTTTTTCACAAGATGAATCTTGCATACGTATCCGATAAAATTCCAACTACTAATCTATATTTCTCGCTTAGCTTATCGGAAATTGTCCTGACTTCAAATAAGAATTCTTCCTTCGAAAATAAATCTCCGCCAAAGAAGAAATCGAGATCATCGGAATATCTGTGACTATAATAAAATCGCGATATGCAGGTTCTGCCGGTCAAATAAAATTTTGTGAGACAAAAGGAAATATTTCATCCTGAAATGAATAAAGAGTATTAGTATGAAACTCCCTTTTTGTGGTTGTAGCAATTCGGAACATATGATTATTCATGATATAAAAAACAGTTCTCTTAAAAAATTCAATTAGTTTTTAGTAATTTTCTGACTTCTATCTAAATCACATAACGCCTCATTTTACATGCATTTCGAGAGATTTAATATTCCGTATTTTTTTCCTATCCGCATTATACCAATTTTTTCAGAAAAGTTATCTACAAAATCAAAATTAGGTTGTATAATTAAATCACCTGTTTTATCTATAAAACCTATTTTTCCCCCAATTCTTACAGGTGCTAACCCTTCTGAAAAATCTGTAAAACAAGAGAGATTATTTTTTTTGGTGCGCAGCTAAAAAAAAACACATCGATAATTCCATAAAATAATAACCATTTTTTCATTTAGTTTCTCCATAATTTCACTAATGTAAATCTAAAAAGTTAACTTCAAAACCCCGAACTGCGATCGGAAATACTGTCCTCATAAGAAGCACGGGCGGCCCTTTTATTTTCATAAGCTTCAGTCAAAGACGGATCCAGGTCGATTGAATTCTGGAATTCGCGTAACGCCCTCTTGTACTCTCCGTTTTTGTAATAACAAAGCCCCAAGTAGTTGTAAGCAAGAGCCGCGACCTTTGGCTTCACCTCGGAACGTACTACAATTGTGAGTTCGTCGATTGCCTTTTCTCTGTCCATGAGCGAACCGGAATCGATCAAGACTTTCGCAAGAACGAGTTTACTCTCCATATCATCAGGATCGATATGGGCACCCCGATAGGCTTCGTCTTTCGCTTTCCCTTTCAAACGAGTGTCGCCTGACGCATAGACCAGGGCAAGTTTTCTGTGGGCCAGTTTAATATCTTTCGCGTCTTTGGAATAATTTAGAACATCCAGAAGTTCCTTTTCGGCAGAATCAAAGCTTTTCAATTTTGCGTAGGCATCGGAAATTTTCAGTTTGATTTTGTATTCGGATTGATTCGACCTGAGTATATCGGAAAATTCTTTGACTGCTTCCTGATAAAAACCATTCTCCAGATAGTAATCCCCTATAGCTTCTCGATTTCTGACTAGAGTTGGATTTAAAGCACTTGCTTTTCTCCAGTTTTCGATTGCCTTTGTCGGTTCTCCGGAATTTTTATAAGCCAAACCTAGATTGTAGTACGCGTTTTCATTTTTTGGATTCAAAGAAATCGCCTGCTCAAATGCAGAAATCGCTTCAGCGTGCCTGTCCATGTCATCCAGAATGATCCCCAGATTGATCAGTGCTGTTTCCGTGTTCGAGTCTCCAGGGCTATTGCGAATAATTCCCCGAAACATTTCTTCTGCCTGGCCTAAATCTCCGGTAGAATAGTAAATGTCGGCAAGTTGAAACATTGAATCCAGATCATTCGGTTTTATCTGCAAAGCTTTCTGCAAAGCCTTGATCGCATAAGAGGACTGCCTCAGGTCAGAAAACGCCTCTGCAATGTATCTATAAACCTGGGGATCATTCGCTCCGGCGTCTAACGCTTTCTGAAAAAGAGAAATTGCTTCTTCGTTTTTTTTCTGTTTTAGAAGAATAGTGCCGAGATTATATAAATACTTTGCTTCATTCGGTTTTAGCTTTAAAGCCTCGCGGAAATGGTGTTCCGCTCCTTCAAAATCCCCCCGATTAAAATAAATCGATCCAAGGTGCCCGTGCGACAATACTGCCACCTGCCCTGTTCCGCTTGCAATAATCGCTTTCCGGAAATTTTCAATTGCTTCCGGAAGATTTCCTTGCCTGAACTGGCTCACTGCAAGATTGTAAATCAAATACGGGTCATTTGGGTTGGATGCGATTCCCTCTTTGTACATTTCCATTGCGGCCTTTGGATCATTTGCGTCATTTAACAAATTTCCTGCCAAAAGCGAAACCCTGGAATCATTCGGAGCCAATTCCTTTGCTTTCATAACGGCTTGTCTTGCCTCATTAAACATCCCGGCGTGCCGGTAAGCAAGAGTGAGATTATAGTACGCATGAAAATTTTTCGGGTCGTATTGAATCGCTTTTTTAAACCGATCTATCGATAGCGGATAACGTCCTGCCTCGTCAAACATAACACCGATCACGGTAAGTGCCACGGACTTTTCCTCATCGGTCGCGGGCGTATTCAGAAACTCTTCGCAATGCAGAAATGCTCGCTTCACGTAAGTATCCCTGTACAAATTGATGCATTTTGCCAGTGCGGGATTTAACGAACTATCCGGGAGATACGGATTTTCGATGATCTTATCCAGATTTTTCTTATCCAGAAGAAGTTCATTCTTATATGCAAACTCAGGCTTCGCTTTGCCCTTATAGTAGAATTGATACCAAATTCCGAATGAAATCGCTACGGCCAGTAAAAAGAAAAACCCTATCCAAAGGTAGAAAGTTGCCGGAAATTTATTGTAAACCCTTCTGGTTTGCAGAGGTTCGTCCGATTGCCAATTCTCATATATCTGATTTTCAACCGGAGGCTCTTGCCCTGGCTCGTCAAATCTTAGTCTATTTTTTTTTACCCTGTCTTCTGCGATATTTTTTTCAGGCATCTTCTTTTGAAATCTCGTCCCTATAAATCGTGTCGAGTATTCCATTTATGAAAGAAACTGATTCTTCTTTTTCAAACTCTCTCGTAAGCTCAATCGCTTCATTGATCACAACTTTTGCCGGAATATTTTTTTGATTTATCAGGCTGTAAATCGATAATCGCAAAATACAACGGTTAACGACAGAAATTCTGGAAAACTCCCAGTTTTTGGAATACGCTTTGATTATATTGTCGAGCGTTTCCCAATTTTCAACAACCCCATTTATGATTTCTTTTGCAAAAATCCTCTCCGGCTCTTCCGTTTTCTTATCGTACCACCGAAAGGTCAGAACTTCTGAAAGTGGAGGTTTTACCAAATCCAGTTGATAAAGAGCTTGAAGAGCGAGTATCCTACCGGTATGTCTTGCGAGCATTTAGATTAGCTTCAATAGATTTGCCATTTCAATCGCCGTAATAGCCGCCTCAGCCCCTTTATTCCCCGCTTTGGTTCCGGATCTTTCGATTGCCTGCTCAATTGTGTCCGTGGTCAAAACTCCGAAAATAACCGGAATGCCGGATTCTTTTCCAATCTGCCCCACCTTTGCAGCTTCCCCGGCCACGTAATCAAAATGGGCTGTAGAACCACGAATAACCGCGCCAAGGCAAACAATAGAATCATATTTCTTGGACTTGGAAAGTATTGAAGCAGTAAATGGAATCTCATACGCCCCGGGGATCTTCACTACCGTAATATCCTTCTCAGAAACACCGTGACGCACAAATGCATCTATTGCGCCTTTCAAAAGGCTCTCCGTAATAAATTCGTTGAACCTGGAAACTATAATCGCAGGTTTTTGGCCAATTCCATTTAAATTGCCTGTAATTTCTGTATATCCCATATTTCCTTTTTTAGCCCACTGCCAGAATCGAACTGGCGACCTTTTCGTTACGAGGGAAACGCTCTACCAACTGAGCTAAGCGGGCACGAAATTTTTGACGCCAATGATAGAATTTCTATTGTGTCTAAAATGACAACCTTAAAAGTCTATTCCTTTTCAATTCTATTATCCTTATCGGCAGGAAGCCTGGCCCTTTGCAAGACGGAATCAAAAAAAATAGAGTTGGCCAAAATGGATTTGCCTCTCTGGATTTTGTCAGATTCATCGGGGAAAAAAAACTCCCAGTCGCCAAAAACCGTTCAAGGAAAAAAAATCAACCCGGAGGATTCTTTAAGCGAAAGCGAGATCGTAACAATCCACTCGGACAAAAGGGTGATTTTGGCCAGTTCCCCGTATGCAATGAAAGAAATATTTTTTCAATCCGGTTGCGTGAATGGGGAGCAGGTCTTAAGAATCATTCGATCCGAAATTCAGGGAAATGGAATAGACCTATGGACTGGAATCTGTACAAATGGAGCTTTTGACCAAATCGAATTCAAGGTTTTTGGGTTTGGAAACAAGGCAATTTACGACTCAGCAAAAAATTTTCTAAAAGAAAAGACCTCTGAAGCAAAGAATTATTTTCACGTTAGAAAGGAAATGCAGGCGACAAAAACTCTAGAGGAAATTTTGGAGTTCGAACCGGCCTATCCTTACGCAAGATTAAAATTGGGAACCTACTATTTACACAAAAACAATTGCAGAAAAGCGATTCGAAATTTCCGGATATTTTTCAGAACATCTCCTAACTTCCAAAATAAAAAATCAATCCTTGATCTTATCCAGCTAAATTGCAAAACAGAAATGCGTTAGCTATTCCGGTTTACCGATAGCAGATGCGGCGATTGAACTGGAGATGTTCAATGGAAGCATCTTTACAATCGAAGTATTGAACTGGTTGATCGCTCCCGGAACAATCACCGGTTTACGACGAAGCATTTCCTGAATCCCGGTTTTCGCAACCTCCTCGGCGCTCATCATGGAAAACTCCATTAGTTTGGAAATTTTCTTTTGATTGGCAACCTGTTGAAATTCCGTAGCTGTGAAACCGGGACAAAGGGCGCTCACGGAAACTCCAGTTCCGGCCAATTCGTGATTCAAAGCAATGGAAAAATTTAACACAAAACTTTTTGCCGCGGCATAAGTTGAGTAATAAGGAGTCGGCTGAAAAGCCCCGACAGAACTGACATTCAATACAAATCCAAATTTATCGGCTGCCATATCTTTCGCATAAAGATGGGTGGTCTTCACTAGATTGTTTACGAGAAGCATGATCATGGAATCATTTTCTTCAATGGTTGAATCCAAAAATTTCCCGTATATTCCATAGCCTGCGTTATTTATGAGTATATCAATTTTGGAGCCTAGCTTTTTCGTTTTCTTGTGCAAATCCTTCGGGCTATTTGGCAAAGACATATCCATTGAAATAATATCGATTTTCACTTTGCTTTTTTCATTAATTGCTTTTTTCAAATCTTCCAGGTTCTTTTTCCTGCGAGCAACGAGAACAAGATTTACATTTGCCTGAGCAAAAATTTTTGCCATTTCAAAACCTATTCCACTAGATGCACCCGTGATTAAAGCTGTTTTTCCAGATAATGTATTCATTCTTAGCTCCTGAATTGTAATTTGATAAATCCGATTTTTTTAAAACTATTTTGCAACACGAATTACCAAAGTAATTTTTCCATCAGGGTTTTCAACAACTTCAAAACCTTCATTCAATAGAGATTTTTTAATTCGATACATCCCTAGGTTGACTATCTTTTGATCCGTTTTTAATAGAGGCTTTGCATTACTTTCCATAGTAATTCTATTTTCGACATTGGAAATCTTCGTCTTTAGCAATGAAGCCCTAGGTGAAAAAAATTATTCTTTGAGACATATATTGCCCTAAGGCAATGCGCTTATCCGGATCCGTCTTGAATTAATGCGGAACGATGGAATCAACGTAATGCTGAAGAAAGTCCATGCTTCTTTGTCCGGATTTTGCAGTCGAACTACTTTCAGAGTCAGAGACCTTTTCCAAACTGATCTTCCGGTTTTTGAAATCCCATTAAACGCACTAGAAGACTAATTCCTACTTCACGCCCCAATCAAGGATCCATTTTTTTCATTGTAAAAAAAATTACGGCCCTGAAACACATCTGGCATAATGCAATGTACTCGATTTTGCTGTTTGTCCGTTTCCGCCAGTATTAAAGTACACAGTATTAGCCATTGTAGCATTTGCTGGATAGGTTGTTGAACTCCAATAATTATTCGAAAAATTCGTATTAGGAAAAAAGGTAGTGTTGATTGATGGACCATTTACTGAATGATCATTTAGGCTATTTAGCTCGGTTACATTAGGCAATCTCCAAGTCCTGCCAGCTAATGGTAATGTATTGCAGTAATTTAGGGCAGTCATCCAATTAATTCCAGTTGGGACTCCCGTGCATGAGGCATTATCCGTTTGTCCATTAGCACATTTTGTCCAATACAATCCTGTCAAGTTATCTTTTATAGTTTGGTCTCCCATGTCCGTAAAACTGAACGATCCAACTGAGGAAGTGCCTGAAACACAACGAACATGATATGTATTTGTTTTTGTAAATTGACCAATCATTGCTGTGGCATTAAACTGAAAATACCAGGCATTCGCAGGAGTGCCGCTTAAAGACGTGCTGGACCAATACGGATTTGTTGTTAGAGTATTTGGAAATGCAGTTGTATTAATAGCTGGAGCTACGGTTTGACTGTAATCAGCAATGGATTCGAGCTCATAAATCGTAGGTAATCTCCATGTTGTAATACCAGCATATCCATTTCCGCTATTAGCTGTATTTAAGGCAGAGCATCCCCATGTTGGATCGGCTGAAGCATTCGCCCAAGTTAAAGGTTGTATCGAGTTGGTAGTGCAATTTACACCCGATAAACCTTGCGGGCATGAATTCCATACTAATCCAGTCGCATTATCTGCTGTTGTATAATCGTTGGTATAGGATGAATGCTGGGTAGGGCCAGTATATGATCTCGGTAAACCACCCAGTGTATCACCATCAGTACCAGTAGTACCTGAACATGCAACAGTTGATGTTGCATCATAGCATAGAGTTTGCCCAGTTCTAGCCAAAGGGACTGTGTAAGACCCGGAAACTACGATACTATCGGTTAGTCCGGACTTTACAGCAAATGCTTTTACTGTCTTTCCCGCGAGAGTAGAAATGTGAAAACTCGTCGTATATTGAGTAGAAGAAGTTGTGGGAGTTGATCCGTCGGTGGTGTAATAGATAGTTGCGCCGGATGTTGTTGTTGATATAGAAAAATTCTGTCCGGTTGTTTGCGCACCAGCTGAAGGACTGAATGTTGGAGTAGATACTTGGGTCTCTGTTCCAGTAGACGTTCCAGTGGATGTCCCCGTTGAAGTTCCCGTTCCTGTGGAAACACCAAGTATTCCTTGCGGAAATAATACCTGTCCAAGCTCTGCAACATTCGATTTCCTTGGTTCAGGCTTGCAAGCTACTAATAACAGAATTAATATGCCGAAAAGAATCCATATTCTTTGCAATTTTTCAGTTCTTTTCATTTCAAAACCCCCAAGTATATTGAATTGTAAAATTACTTTCTTTTTTTTGTCCAACGCTAGACTGAAATGCGTTAGTCGCAATTCCTGTTTTCAAATGATATGGATTATTCAAATTCTTTCCTGTTGAAATATCTCCGGAAAAATATGCGTCAATCAGATTGATCATATAGAGAACTCCCAAAAATAAAGAAGCCTTAAATGTATTATTTGAAGCTTTAACTGAATCAGAACGGTCTTTTTGAATACCTTGATAAACAAAAAATTTCAATTCACCAGCAGGCAATAGCAAAGAAAAGCTTTCTCTTTTTGTCAAACTGGACTGAGCTCGGTCAAAATCAGAATCGTATTTATACGCTGCTCCCCCGGAGAGAATCATACCAAAGAAAAACAAAGAGGATTTAATTTTCTCGTCCTTTTTCCATTGCCCCCAGCCCGGCAGAATTGCAGATCTCCACAGGTAAGAAAATTCCGTGCCGGCTGAATATCTTTGAGCTGCTTTGTCCGACTCCTTTCGTTTCTCATTTATGATTTCGGATTGTTTTGGCTTTTCAGATTCTTTAACTCCTTCTTTCTCTTCAGGCTGCTTGGAATTATTTTTTTCCGCCTCTTGAATTCTTTTTGCCGACTCAGCATTTTTTTGTTTTTCAGAATCCAATTGAGTTTTCGTTTTTCCCTCTTCTTCGCGCCTGATTTTATTCAAGTCAGCGTCAGAGACTTCTTTGTACACTACTTTCAATACTCTGCTTTTGGATATCTCCTGAGATTTTCCATCGGGGGTTTCAACGATTAAATTTTGGGCGTTCTGCCCCTTTACTTTTCCTTTGATATTGCCTCCATTCTTTAATAGAATCGTTTCAGAAAAAATAGATGAAGCGCTCAGGAATGAACAAAGTAAAGTTATTTTTAAAATCAGTATTGTATAATTTCGAAGCTTCATTGAAATAGCACAAAATCTTCCTTAAAATTTTTCTCTATGGAACTTTTTACTATAAAACAAACAATTTGTCTATTCAAGAAAAATTGAATTTATTTTTAATCAATTATACTGATTCTAAGTTTCAACACATAGGAAATTCGTTTAAGAACGTCTTCTTAGCCAAATCTGTTTGGATTTTTTGTTGTTTTAAGGATAATGAAAAATGCATCCCGGATGCAGAATAACTGACTTACCAAGATCTAAAAGATTTTCTGCTCATGAGTCTTTTCCAATTCATTGGCAATCAAAATGAATTCATTGCAACCTCGATAATATCTATACTTTAGTTTCATTTTGACTTCAGAAGCCAATCGAACCGCCACTCCTATTCCAAATCCTGACGCGGATTTTCCTTTCAATAAATTCGACTCCCACAACGGTTTCAATTGCTCCGTAGTCAATTTATTCCCCGAATTCGTTATTCTTATTTCCAAAAATCTATTTTCATTTGAATTCACACCGATTTCCACCAATGGTTTTTTGGTTTTACTAGAATGCTTAATTGCATTTCCAATTAGATTCTCCAGTATCTGTCTTAAATAATCCGGCCTATCCATCAGTATATTGATTTTCATGGGTTTTACACGCAGAAAAACATTATGTGCTTTTGCAAATAACTGAAGGTTTACGGCAGCAGATTGAACAATTTCCTGTACTAGCATAGGGCTATTGGCCAATACTAGCTCTTGCGAATCGTCCGTAGTCAAAAAATTCCTCACAAGTAATAACATATTTTCAGCAGTTTTCAGAATACTTCGAAAAGACTGTCCAAGTTTTTCAGGATTTTGTTTTTTTTGATTCAACAAACCGGAAACAGTAAGAGCGATTCCGCTAATTGGAGCTTTCAGTTCATGGGCAACAATATAAAGAAGTTCTCGTAGTCTCATATTCGTATGAGCTAGCTCCTCGGTTCTTTCTTGAATCATCTCACCAATATGTTGATTTATCCGAATTAGCCCTGCTGCAAGATTCAACGCTTGAGTTTTCCGTTGATTCAATCGAATGGCGATAACGAATAATAGGGCAACACTCAACGCAAGTCCGCCTACAGGCGCCCAAGAAACGTCAGGCATTAGCCTATAATAATATTGAATGATCTCTATCACAGTAGTAGATAAAGTGAATAAAAAACCTACAAAAACAATTCGGACATCTGATCTTGAAACACGAAAGTAAATGATAAGAACCCAAAGCGCCATCAATTGAGACAATATATTTAATCCGATAATTGCCCCGACAAACCGGGAGAAAAACAGCGGTTTGGAAAAAAGAATCACTAAGGAAAATCCGATCGCAACACCGTATAAAAACCAAAATTGTTTTCTAACTTTTAGTCCGCGCAGGAACACCATAATCAAATTGAAGAAAAGGGGAGCAAGCCAGATCAAAAATAGATATTCAAGTTTTAGAATGGTCTGGGTGCTTAAATTCAATTGGTTTAAAACAGGCCTGTCTCCGGTTGACAATATGCGGCCGAGGATAACCAGATCAACGATCGGCAAGGTAAGGTAATTCATTCGAGACTTGTTTGTGAACCAAAAAATAAATGTCACAAAAAAAGTTATGAGATACGCTCCGATAAGAAACATATCAAAATTGGAACGCTTCTGCGCAACTTCGCTTATTGATTGAACATTTCCCAAATAAATTCTCCGATTCATATCTCCACGCTGGTGATGAAAATTCGATACATGGATGAGAATCTCTGCTTCCTTCTCAAGATAGCCGGCATCCAAAACATCAGCTTGCCAGACAGGCAGGGATTCTTCAGCCCTCACACCTGCATTTCGAGTTGGCGAAATAGACCGGCCGTTCACGTAAAAATTAAAAGCTGCCACCTGAGGGGGTGCATACAAATAGTATCTACCGCTTGAAGGAAGCTTAATTCGCAAACGTAGCGTTCCGTAGCCGATCCCTCCGATTCTTTGGTTCTGGATTTGCAATTGATTCCATGTCCCCGGGATTTTTACATTTCCGTCCCGGAGGAATGAATCACTCTCCGAAAATTTTAACCATTGAAATTCCCACTGGCCGATAAGTGGGATTGCACCATTCCGTTTAAAATTCCAGTCTCTGCAATCCAGAAGCCCGCCTAACGCTTCCGAATGATGTCGGCCACACGAAACCGTTGCAAATAGGGCGAAAAATATGTAAAAAAGAAAATATCCGGAAAATCTAAATTTAATCCAATCCGTTGTAAAGCGCATAACGTATCATTTCCATATTATTTTTCAATTTCAATTTCCGCCTGACGTTAATCTTATGGACTTCTACAGTATTCACCTTCACTCCGAGAAATTCTGCAATTTCCTTTGCCTTCATTCCGTTTGCAACAAGACGCAATATGTTTTTTTCTGACGGGCTCAAAGCCACAGAATTGTTTCCGGCCTGAAATAATTTTTCATCAGATACTGATTTATTCTCCGAAATAAGCTCAAGTATCAAAGACACGATTTCTTCAGCGCTTCTAGTCTTAAGAATCACTCCACAAACCAATTTCTCAATTCGGCTAAACAAATATTTTTCGTATTGCCCAGTCAAAACTATAATCTTCAGATTCTTCTGAGACAAAGATATTTTTTCTATGTCCTGTATCGGTTCGAATTCAGGCATTCTCAAATCTACTATCAGTACATCTGCTTTATATTTGTCGATACAACTATGGAGTTGATCGCCATCTCCGGCTTGCGCCACGACCTGAAAAATTCCCGTAGTTTCGAGTAGATCAGCAACTGCTTTCCTTATAAGCTCATGATCGTCGGCAATGATTAATTTCAAGATTGCTTTAGGCGTATTCATCTAGCCGATCCTACTTAGCCCTTAATTGAAAAAGAAAAGAGCTGATTTTTTTTTCGTGGTTTTCTGTTTTAATGCATTTTTAAAATTCTGTCAATTCAATGTTCCTTGAATTTCTGGGTTGATGCAGAAAATTGTAATGGATGATGAAACCAACCCTCCGCTTGGGAGAAATCCTAAATCGCTTCCTCGGTGCGCGATTTATCTTCGACCACCCTTAAGAGAAGGAAATGCAATGAATATTTGGAGGAACCCTTTACTGTCGGATTTAGTCCAGCAAAATGGCCGGGCGTTCGACCCTTGTTACCTGGAGCGGGGGTCGCCTTTCGCAAAAATTCTTCCTGAATTTTTTCTTCAGGCCATCCCGGTCGCTAAAATTTGCATCGTGCAAATTTTTCACCAACTACTGCCACTGGCAGTAGTTGCTGTCGCTTTGCGGGCGTTCGACCCTTGTTACCTGGAGCGGGGGTCGAACCCGCACGTCCTTACGGACACAGGATTTTAAGTCCTGTGTGTCTACCAGTTCCACCATCCAGGCATTGATGTGATGATGTCAGAAAATTGATTTCAGCCTTTTCTGTCAAATTCTAAAAATTTTGGTTTCAAAGAGATCTCAAAAAAAAAACTTGGGACTCGGATTTCGGATGTAAGGCTGAAAAAAAAGATTACAAATTTTCCATTTTGTCCAGAATGTCATTAGGTTCGTGCAAAAATGAAGTATTATAATTTTCTATTCAGTAGCGCAACGCTTATCTATTGTTCTGCATTTTCATTTCTGAGTTCTTGCACAAATTACACAGTATCCAAACAAACAACGGTGCCTCCGATTCTTGTTTCTGTTGCTCAGCCAAATTCCTCGACCATTAGTTCGGTTACTACGATTCCGACAGGTTATCTTGTTGTTTTCAAGGCAGGGAACCCGGAAATATTTTTTGCCGACTATCGGCTTTATGTCGGAAACACCGAATATGAAGCAAGAAACCCTGCCGACCTGAACAATGGAACTGGTTGCACGGGTGGGCCGCAATTGACCCCAAACCAACCGATAGAATATTCTGCTGAGATAAGCTCTGCATCCGGCGGGCTTGCCCCGGTAAACACAGGGGAAAACGCAAATCGAATTTGCAAATTCCAAGTAAGCGTTACCTCTGGACAATATATTGCCATACGAAGTGTACTCCGATCCATTTCTCCTATACAGGCAATGAATACTCTGAATATTTCCGCGTCTTCGAATGCTTTAATCATTCCTTAGTGGGAAAACTACCTAAGCCAGATATCAATCCTGTGAATGGAATCCTTTGAGTCCTCGACCCATACACTTTCCGGATGGTCCAGGATGATTCTTTGATATTTATTTTTTGCGACAGTAAGTCGCGATTTTAAAACTTTCAACTCGGGATTTTCCTGCTCTTGTAAAAGGATTTGCTGCCCGTCCCTTTGTTTGAAATAGGATAACACTGCTTCATTCTCAATTCTTTTTGCTTCTTTATAGATTTCGTATTCTTTCGACTTTTTCGCATTTTCGTGGTTTCTATTTTCGCGAATTTCTAAATATTCTTCGAGTATTACTTTGTACCGAATCAATTCGACAAAAAGAACATCCGAAGTAAATTCACCTCTATCAGGGTGATATCTCATCGCAAGATTATGAAAGGCTTTATGAAATTCCTGCCTGGAAAAGTTGACTTCCAGTCCAAAAAACAAAATGGCATCTAACAGGTTGTGGTTTTCCACATTCCATCGCGGTTACGGAGATATTTTTGAACCTGCATCTTAACTTGAAATACATTCAGTTCTTTCTTGATTAAGTGCAGGGAATGTTCAAAAAGTTCAGTCACCCTACCCTGAACATATCTCGTTTCTTCCAAAAGAGAAAATATATTTTCGGAAAGAGAAATCAACTTTGAACTTTGTGGAGAACTTTCCCGTATATTACCGATTCGTTCATCTAGGCCTGAAAGTTTTTGGATGATTTTTTCATTTTGAAAAGAAAGCTTTGCCGCGCCCTCCCCGTCACCGAAACTGAGGATTTCCAATTGCCTATGGAGGTTCTTAGACAATTCTCTTAATATTAATATTTTTTTTTCGTAGAGACTTTCCAGATTTTCGAAATCCCCAATTCTTTCTCTTTTCATCCGCGGATTGAGAAACCGGAACCTCTTTCTATTGGAACCTGATTTCCTACATTCAGTTCTTTTTTTGCAACCTCTTCCCATGCTTCTTTGAGATTTGTGAAATATCCCAGAATTTCTTTTATGATTTTCTCGTCCTTTTTCATATTCGCTTCCAAAAGGCGCTTCTTTATATATACGTAGATGCTTAAGAGATCGTTCGCCATTTTTCCGCCCTCATCCATATTCAGGGCTAAAATGAGTTCAGTAACGATTTCCTGAGTTTTTATGATATTGTTGTTCACTAGCTCGTATTTTCGCGGGGTCATATTTTCCGAGGCAATTTTCAAAAATCGAATGGCTCCCTCGTAAAGCATCACAATTAGCTTACCCTGGCTGACTGTAGCCACTTCGTTTCTTTTATACTGGTCGTATCCGGATGCTGTACTCTCTTTTCTAGCTAGCGACATTTTTTTCTCCTGAAATATTCTTCGACAAAAACAGGCGGGGTCTTAATGGTCGTAATTAGGAATCTTAACTCATTTTAAAAAAGTCTGCAAGTGTTATTAAAAAAAAAGCTAAAGAAAAAAATCATTTTTTTGTGTTCAGGTAGGGGCTCCAATTTTGACGCGGTCATGAAAGCTATTTCCACAAGGGAAATTCATGCCAATCCGATTGCCCTAATCACGGATAATCCGGAGGCAAAAGCTTTGGAAATCGCGGAAAGGTATAAGCTGAATAAGGTCGTCCTGCCTTATAAAAGCTACCTCCACGATAAAAACGAATTCCACAGATCTATTCTCGAAGCAGCTCTGAGTTTCACGCCAGACCTGATTGTGACCGCAGGCTATATGAGAATATTGAGCCGAGAATTTGTTAGCGCATTTCCGAATAAAATTATCAACATCCACCCCTCATTATTACCGTCATTTCCCGGACTGAATGCGCAGCGCCAAGCTTTGGAATACGGGGTCAAATTCACTGGGTGCACTGCGCACTTTGTAGAAGAGGGAGTTGACTCCGGTCCTATTATCCTGCAATCCGCCGTAAAAATCGAAAACTCAATCACAGAAAGAGATTTGACTTATAAAATACTAAAAGAAGAGCATAAGATATTGCCACTTTCAGTGAAATATTTTTGTGAAGATAAAATCCAGATAACGGGCAGAAAGGTAACTATATTATTATGATTAAGATTCAAAGAGCGCTAATATCCGTCAGTGATAAAACCGGATTAAAAGAAATTGGAAAATTTCTGGAAAGTAAAAATGTAGAAATTTTGTCAACCGGAGGAACACTCTCAGAGTTACAGAAAAACGGGATTGGTGCAATTTCCGTAGATTCCTATACCGGTTCTCCTGAAATTTTAGGTGGACGGGTAAAAACCCTTCACCCAAAAATTCATGGGGGTTTATTGGGAGACCCGGATATAAAGGAACACGAAAAAGAACTCACTTTTCATAAAATCCCTTCCATCGATTTGGTAATTGTCAACCTCTACCCGTTTGCGTCCACGATTCAAAAACCAAACGTAACACTGGAGGATGCGATAGAGAACATCGATATCGGCGGGCCTTCGATGCTTCGGAGTGGCGCAAAAAACTACAAACACACAGTCGTGATTACGGATATTGCAGATTACGAAATCCTAAAAAAAGAGATGGAAGAAAACGATGGATCTGTAAAAAAAACGACCTCGTTCCAACTCGCAGTTAAAGCCTTCAGAAATACCGCTGCCTATGACTCACTGATATCCAACTACCTAACGTCCTTGCAAAAAATAAAATACCCGGAAAGAATTACTTTTTCCTTCACCAAGAAACAGGACTTGAGGTATGGAGAAAATCCTCATCAGTCCGCAGCATTTTACGAACCGATTTTGGTAAAAAGCGATTTCTCTCCAATTCAGGGAAAAGAGCTTTCGTTCAACAATATGCTGGATTTCGATGCCGCATTTCACATCGCCAGCCTTTTGCCAAAAAATACTGTTTCTATCATCAAACACTTGAATCCGTGCGGAATCGGAAGTGCCGAAACAACCCTCGAATCTTTTGAACTCGCGAAAAGGACAGACCCTATCTCCATGTTCGGGGGAATTATCGGAGTAAGTGGAGTTGTAGACGATACGCTTGCATCAAAAATTACCGAAGTATTCGTAGAAGGAATCATCGCTGAAAAGTTTACCGATGCTGCAAAAGCCGTGTTTGCAAAAAAACCAAATATAAGACTGATACAAATTGATAAATTCAAAGAAGCCCTCGGAGAGATTGACTTACGTCCAATTCACCACGGGATGTTGATTCAAGACCGTGACTATTACACAATCCAGGAAAAGGATTTTAAAGTAGTCACAAAATTAAAACCTGACGATGATGATATAAAGGGCTTGATGTTTGCGTGGAATGTGGTTAGATTTATCAAATCAAATGCGATTGTTTACACCGACACAAACTCTACAATCGGAATAGGAGCGGGTCAAATGTCCAGAGTGGATTCTGTCGAACTTGGGGCAGCAAAAGCACAGAAAGTTGGGCTTTCCGTGGTCGGTAGTTATGTTGGGAGTGACGCATTTTTCCCGTTTAGAGACGGAGTCGATGCAATAGCCAAAGTCGGAGCCAAAGCGATTATTCAGCCTGGTGGATCGATTCGGGATGAAGAAGTAATTCAAGCTGCCGATGAACATGGACTAATTATGGTATTTACTGGGATGAGGCACTTCAGGCACTGATATGGAATTTTTACTCTACCTAATTTTTTTCTTTATCGCTTATGGGGTAATCAGCGTATTGAATTACTATATCAAACTATTTGGCGATCGTGAGAAAGAAACTTTTACACGAGATGAATTGATCGATTATCTCCGGATTGTGCCAAAGGAAATGCTCTCTGTCGTCGAGTCCCACGAAGATATCCAAAACGGAGGGATCGCGTTTTTTCTTTCCGCATTTATCACCTATCTTTGGTCTCTTCTAGGAGGGCTTGTCGGCTCGCCACATTACACCAATGAATTCGGAAATTACTTTTTTCAGTCTTTCTTTATTCTAGGAATTCTAGTCGCAACCTACTCTTCTCTGAAAGAAGCAATTCTTGGAGACCTAATTTTTACAAATCCGGAGCATTTTCTCGTAAAGCTTTTCAACCAGGAAATTCCAATGCTGAGCGGTTGTGGAATTTCATTGATTGCAGCCAACCTTTCCGTGTATGGCCTTTACCACCAGACTCTATTTTTGTTCGTGCTCTGTAACGTCTGCATCATTGCTGCTCTTCTTCTGTATAAAATGAGCGGGAAACAAATTCCAGACATCAATTTCCCAATGAAAGATAGGGTTACCGGAAGAAAAAGAGGGCAAGAATTGGAAGAGTAACCCGATAATCGAATAATGAGCTATTTTTTTAAAAACATTAAAAACCAGATAACTCTGACTTTTACACTGATAATTCTAATCAGTTCCTCCATAACTACGCTTTTCACCGCAATATCATTTCGGATCAAACTGGAAAAATCGATTCAGAACAAACTCAAATCAGACTTGGCCTTTGAAAGGGAATTAATCGATATGAAATATCCAGGAGACTGGTCGATACAAGGGAACGAACTTTACAAAGGTGAAGTTCTCATGAACAACAACTTCGAAATCGTAGATAAAATCAAAGAAATTTCCGGAAATACAGCAACAATCTTTCTAGGAGATACCAGGATAACCACTAACGTCAAAAAAGCAGACGGAGAAAGAGCGATCGGAACAAAGGTATCCAAAATCGTTGAAGAAACAGTATTGAAGCAACAAAACACTTATATCGGAGTTGCCGATGTTGTCGGAATCATCAATCAAACAGCGTATGAACCGATCCGAAATAAACAGGGAGAAGTAATCGGAATCTTGTATGTCGGCATTCCGAACACGTCCTATGAATATCTCATTTACGAATTCATATTATTGATGGTAGTCATTAGCGTCATTATACTGATTATCGGTGGAGCAATAATGTTCGTTGTGGTGAATAAAAAAATGTCTCCTCTCAAAGACCTGACAGACGCTACCGAACAAATAGCCAAGGGAAGCTTGAATTTCGTCTATCCGGATAAACATTCAACCGATGAAATTGGCGTACTATCAAACAGCATACACGCAATGAAAGACCAGATCCGTAGCGTTATAGCAAAAATGAAGCAGATCACAATAAAGAACAATGAAATCGTAACCGATCTTTCCAATTACTCAATCAATTTAAGCTATGCTGCCGGAATGCAAAGCGCCCAGGCGAAAGAATTTCACACAACATTTTCCGAGTTGTCCAAGTCTTCAAAAAAGATGAACGAGAATATAGAGAGTTCAACTGACTCGACTAAAAATGTAAGCAATATAATTCTGGAATTCCTGGAGTCTTTTAAGGGAATCGCCAAAATTACCCATCAGCTAAATAAACTGGTGAGTCAAATCACAACCAGCATTCAATCCAGCGAGAAGGAGATACACGATATTTCCTCGGCAATTTACAGCATTAAGGAAAGTACAGGAAGGGTCACAGAATTTATCGGAATCATCACGGAAATATCCGACAGGACAAATTTATTATCTCTGAATGCATCGATCGAAGCCGCAAGGGCAGGCGAAAGCGGAAGGGGATTTGCGGTTGTTGCATCCGAAATCACAAAACTGGCGGACAAAACACTACTCAGCGTAAAAGATATTGAAGCGATTATTCATGCTTCCTCCAAATCGATTCAGACAGGAATCGAAAGAGTCAACATTACTCTGGATAGCATTCATTCAGTTGTAAAAAATTTTGATGACATTAATAATTATACGAATGAAATCAGAACTAAATTCGAAGAGCAGATTAGCATTACGAATGTGATCACGGAAAATCTGGATAACATCAACAGTTATTCGAATGAAATCAAGAATAGCCTCACCATTCAAAATAATTATTTGTCTGAAGTTTCCTACAACGCGGAAAATCTTACTCAGAATGCGGAAGATCTCAACAATCAAGCGCATTCTCTAAAAGATATGTCAGAGGGCCTCAACCTAACCAATAACTCCATTCAAGAATTGGTGAACAATTTCGAGATATAATTTTCAGAACTGCGGAACCTTTTTCGAAGCACGGGGTCTCACTAGCAAAAGGAGCTAAAGTATGAAAACTTTTTCTAAGCTGGCAATTGTAGCAATGCTGATTTTCGGAGGGATTGCATTCACCGCATGCAAGCACCACCCACCTTCTTTCGATAAGATAGCAGAGTTTGTTACCAAAAGGTTAACCAAGGAATTGGATTTGAATGAAAACCAAAAAACAATCCTGGAAAAATTAAAAAATGAAGTACTCGCTAAACGAAAGGAACTTCAAGTTCATGGCCCGGGTTTTATGCCAAAAGAAATGGTTGAAGAAATCCGAAAAGACAAAATTGATGAAGCAAAAGCAATAAAGCACTTTGAAAGCGAATCCGCAAAGCACGTCGCTTTCAGGAGTTTTATTTTGAAAAAATTCACAGAATTTCACGCAAGTTTAACTCCAGAGCAAAGGAATAAACTGGCTGACTTGATTCAGAAGATGCAAAATAAATTTCATCATGACTGAAAAAGAATTTGCTGAAATCGTAAACACAACAAAAAAAATAGTCCTCTCTGCAGTGTCAAAACACCTCGCAGAGAGGTTTTCTTTCGCTATCGACGACGTCGTTCAAGAAACTTATCTTAGAGCCTACAGGTCTCTAGTCGGCAATAAATTTCGTGGAGAATCGGCGCTAAGCACATGGTTATATACTATCGCGAGAAATGAATCCCTCAGAATGAGTTCTAAACTGGAAAGAGAAGAAAAAAAAATAGAGAAATTGAAAAATACCCCACAAGCAGATGAAACCGAGGATTCCGGTTTAATTGAAAAATATTTCAACCTCCTAAAAAAAATACCGGAAAAATATTCGGATATACTTTTTCACTACTACAATGGATTCAGTGAAAAAGAGATTGCGGAGAAACTGCAAATCAGCAAAGGAACAGTAAAAAGCCGGAACTCCAGAGGGAAGGCACTATTAAAAAAATTATCCATGGAGGAAAAATGAAAAGTTCAATTGATACGGAAATACAGAATCGAATGAAAGACCAGGAATGGGGAAATGAAATTGCAGGCAGGGTTTTTAGAGTCAAAAGACACCGGAAAAATATCTTATTTGCCGCAATTGCCGTAATTTTCTCGTTTTCGGTTTCCGTCCTCGGATTATACCAAAACTCTACGAACTCCAGCCTCGCTCTTTCAGCCCGAAACCATTTCGAAATCATTTTCACTCAAGAAGTGAATTACATAGGCCTGGCGTCCATTTTAGAAGAGTAATAAGTGAAATAAGTATTTACAGTATTTTTGATTTTTTCCGATATTTTTATTATGAAACGACTAATCATTCTATCCCTCTTATTTGCCATTCAGAGTTTCGCGCAAGAACAGCCGAAATCTGACTCCCCTACTATATTGGAAGGACTTGGCGAAGCCGAATGGGGCGCAAGTTACGAATCAATCAGGGACAAGTTTCTAAATTTATCCAAAAATCCATCAGCCGGTGAAAGGATAGAAGTTGTAAATGAAGTCAAAGACGAAAGCCTTCTTATCAGAAGAAACGGAATTAACTATCTTTACAGATTTTATAAAACGCCGGATATCGTCAAAGAGGCGCGCGCCAAAAATGTCGTAGACACAACACCTGAAATTGACCCTAAAACTGGCGAACAAAAACACCTTGGAGCAGGCAGCTTATTTTCAGTGGGCGTGATATTCAATTATGTTGAGAGCGAACTATTGAAAACAAAAATAGAAAATAAATACGGCAAGCCCAAAAAGGAATCGTTGGATGACAATAAGATAGGAGGAGCTGTAATCTGGGAACTTGTGATTACAAACGAAGCAACGCCAAAGGGAGGCTACATCGTTCAATGGAAAGATGTTTACAGAAAAAAGCCTTTCTCCCGAAGAATGGATTATTATAGCGCAGCGCTTAAAGACATGATCGGCAAAGAATACAAGGAATATTTTTCAGCGCCAGAAATGAAAACATTAAAAGAATTACTGAACGAAGAAACCTACAAATACATCAAGAAGGAAATAAATTGAAACTATTCTTAGACACGGCAGAAGTAGATGAAATCAAAAAAATTGCAGAACTCGGGATTTTAGATGGAGTAACGACCAATCCAAGCCTGATAGCGAAAAGCAAAAGAAAATTCAAAGAAGTTATTAAAGAGATCTGCGCAATCACCAAAGGGCCTGTAAGCGCGGAGGTAATCTCTACGAATTATGAAGGGATGCTGAAAGAAGCCCTGGAGCTAAAGGACATCGCCGATAACGTAGTAATCAAAATTCCTTTGATTCAGGAAGGAATAAGAACTGTTAGCGAACTATCTAAGCGTGGGATACCAACTAACGTAACTCTTTGCTTTTCCTCTCCGCAAGCGCTAATAGCCGCCAACGCCGGCGCAACCTATATTTCTCCTTTTATTGGAAGGCTGGACGACATCAGCCACGACGGGATGGAACTGATTTCTGAAATCCGGACAATGTATGACAATTACGGAATTTCCACAAAACTGCTCGCGGCATCCATTCGCAATCCGATTCATTTTAAAGAATCTGCACTTCGCGGGGCTGACTGCGTAACGATCCCTTATGGAACATTCATGTCGTTATTCAAGCATCCGTTAACCGACAGCGGACTAAGTAAGTTTCTGGAAGACTCAAAGAATATTATTTGGAACTAGTTTTAATAATCTTTCAGGGATTTTTTCTTTCGTATTCATCTACAAGAAAGTTCAACTGCTCATTGAAACATATACTTGACTGATGGGATGCATCGTAAAATAGCGAACATTTGGAAACTTCATTGAAGTCAAAGGTTCGCATTTCATATTTTAGGGCAAGGGATTCCAACTGCTTCCACCAGTTATTTTTCAAATCAAGCTCATCATAGATTTTTTTGTAATCGGTATAGACTTTCGGCCAAAGGATATTGACCATGACTCTATTTTCCTTTGCAAGCTTCAGCATTTCTTCAATGAAAAAAAACTGAGTATTATCAATGTGAAATTGTGAGAAATATATATTTTTCATCCGTAGGGAATCTTTTTTCAATTTTCCATCGTCATTTTGAAAAGCGGTATATGCCAATTGCTCTCCGTTATACAAATTCAAAATCATCAATTCCTGATTTTGGTCCGGATCATACTGGTTGAGCGACCTGGTTTTCATTCTGGAAATCATAAGCTTAAAATCCACTTCCAGTGACCGGTAAACAAAAAGCCGATCCAATAAATATTCATACTTGTCTTCATCCGGAATATTTTTCCAATAACTAGAAACAAACTCCGTGTCCGCGCCGAGCCTTAAAAAGGGCTTGAAGATCAATCGCTTGGAATCATCAAACCCTTCAGGGCTGACTGCAAACACGACCAGTTTGGGTTTTACTCCACTCTGAATAATCTTCCGAAACATGTAAAATGAATAAGCTGGAACAGCCTGAGCCGCGCTGAAATTGTAAACATTCCACTTGTTTTTTCGATTTATGTTTTGATCAAAGGCAATATTCGAATAAGAATACCCTCTGGAATCGCCAAACACCAGGATCAGATTTTTCTTTGAAGGGTCTTTTTTTAAACGCTCCAATAGCCTCTCCCGATGCTTGTAATAAATAACATTGCCGGTCTGAAGAAATTTTTCTTTAAAAAAAGACATTGAAAATATTTTATCTATCCCAAAAAGCAAAAGAATGAAAATTACAGGAGAATAAATATAAAGTTTATTAGAGCTCATCTTTTATCCTAAAATTTTGCATAAAAAAAATCGAGATTCCCACTCTGATTGGAAATCATTATAAGTAGCACGACGATAAAGCCGGGGGCAAGAATCCAATTTTTGTATTTCGCATACTTACCGAATATGTAAGGCCACTCTTGCATGGAATGAAACAAAAACGTGAAAAGACCGACATAGAATCCGGTTTCCAAAGTATGAAGCTCTAATCCGTTTTTCATTGTAATGATGTTTTTCATTACGAGTAGCGCGGTCCTTACATCCGGCGTAAAAAACAGCACCCATGAAACCAGATAGATATGCAGAATAAAAAGATATTTTAATGCAAATGACAAATAGGGAATTCTCGGAATTTTTTCAGCGATTTTTAGATTTCCTAAAAACCGCTCAACTGAAAGAAAAAGCCCGGTCAGAAACCCCCAGAGCGCAAAATTCAAACTGGCTCCATGCCAGAGTCCCCCCAAAACAAAAGTAATCAAAAGATTCAATGAGGTTCGAATCTCCCCCATTCTTGAGCCTCCAAGCGGGATATAGATGTAATCCCTAATCCAGACCGAGAACGTTAGGTGCCATCTCTTCCAAAAATCTCCGAAATTGGAAAGAAAAAATGGAGCTTTGAAATTCTCCGGAAGATTAAATCCGAGAAGTTTCCCGATTCCACGGGCCATATCCGTTAACCCGGAAAAATCGAGATACAGATGGAATGCAAAAAAATAACTCGTAAATAATAGAGATGATCCAGAATAATCCGAAGGCCTTGAAAAAACCGGATATATAGAAAGAGCGATAAGATCAGAAAGCAAAACCTTTTTGATGATGCCAAGAAGAACCAGAAAAAGGCCATCTATCATGTCCGTCTTGGACATTTGCGGATTTTCGAACTGAGGCCGGATTTCTTTGAACCGGAGAATCGGCCCTGCAATCATAACAGGCAAAAATAAAATGTATGAAGCAACATCGAAAAGTTCTACCTTTTCGGAAATTTCTTTTTTTTTCAAATCAATTCCAAGTGAAATCAATTGAAAAGTATAGTAGCTAATAGTTGCAGGTAAAACAAGTTCGAATGTTTTAAGATTCAGAAGGCTAGCGAAATATTTATTCAGCTCGGTTTTTTCCGATAGCACTGCAATCCCGAAAATCTGGCCGATAAGCTCCAAACCAAAATAAAAATACTTGAATAGAATCAAATTCGCTAGGTTGAACCCAACAACAAGTTTAATAAAATATTCTTTCTCAAAAAAAGAACGAATTAGGAAAAAATTGATTAGAATAACACACAGCAGATGAATCAGAAAATTGAAGCTAAAAAATGAATAGAATACACTCGAAGCGAGTAAAAGAAGAATCCTTTTTTTCTCCTTCGAAACATTCCAGTAAATTAGATAAAGAACCGTAAAGAGTGCCAAAAATTTTAAGGATATAAAATTCATTTTTTACAATCAATAGAAAATATCGTCTTTCTCAATTTGCTTAAATTCACCTTCACTGATTCCGAGATCATCCAGTTTTAATTTTCCGATTTGAGTTCTTTGCAAGTCAAGGACTTTAGAGCCGACTTTTGCAAACATCCTGTGAAGTTGCCTTTTTTTTCCTTCTTCCAAGACTACTCGAACAATCCCTCTTTCTCTGTCCAATACCTCAACATCCTTTGCTCTTAAGAAGTCCCCATCGTCTTCAATCCCACGCAGAAAACTTTCCCGAAGAGATTTTTCGTCAGGGCAATTTTCCACCGCTAGCCTATAGGTTTTTTTCTGGTGGAACGAAGGATGGCTCAAGGTTTGAATCAAATCTCCATCGGAAGATAAGATCATCAGGCCTCTGGAGGTTACATCAAGCCTTCCTGCAAGGAAGAATCTTTTGTATTCTTTCGGAAGGAGGTGAAACACTGTATTCTCATTATGAAGATCAAAGTGTGAACAAATATAACCCACTGGTTTATTAAACGCTATGGTAAGATTTCGAATAATTGGAGTAACTATTTCTCCGTTCACATCGACTTCATCTTTTCCGATCTGTACCTTTAATGAAAAATCCTGGGTCATTTTTCCATTTACTTTTACCTTGCCGTCCGCAATTAATTTTTCCGCATCACGTCTACTACCGAATCCGCATTTTGCTAGAAAACGATTAATCCTCATTTCGGATGGAAGTTCATCTTCATCATCATGTATATCGGTGAATTTTGAATTCTTATTCAATTTGGAAAGTAAGCCCAGCTTTTCCCGGTGAACTTCTTCAGGCTCAGGCTTTTTCTTTTTGATTACAAAACTTTTTGTCGTTCTTGAAAATTTCGCATCCTCATGCTTACCGCGTGCGGAAGGCCTTTTAAATTCCCGGTAATTGTCCGAGTCTCTTTCTGGATTTCTTTCACTCCTTCTTACTGCATAGGGATCAAACTCTTCGCTGGCCTCATCTTGTTCAAATCTTTCTCTATTCTGAAACGGTCTATTGCCGAATTTCCTGTCCCCAAATCCGCGTCCCTCGTCGGAATAACTCTTTTTGAAAAATTCTTTCCGGT
>CAYTEA010000012.1:0-46076 GCA_964436695.1 uncultured Leptospiraceae bacterium | reverse complement strand
CTTTGGAAAATCTTCTACCTTCTTGCCTGTCGCCATCATTTCTAGAATAGGATTTCCTTTCTCTTCCGCTTTCACCACCAAAGGACTTTTTTTTATTCGTATAATTTCGATCCCCAAATCCGCGTCCCTCGTCGGAATAACTCTTTTTGAAAAATTCTTTCCGGTTTCCTTCTCTCTTATCACCGAAAGACTTTCGTTCACGAGGTTCCTTTCTTTCAAAGTCACTGCCTTTGGAAAATCTTCTACCTTCTTGCCTGTCGCCATCATTTCTAGAATAGGATTTTCTTTCTCTTCTGCTTTCACCACCAAAGGACTTTCGTTCACGAGGTTCCTTACTCTCCTTGGAAAAAAAAGGAGTTTTCTTCGCGGCATTTTTTTTATCAAAACCCGCTTTCTTGTTGAATGGCTTTTTCTGGCTCGTTGAATTCGATTTTCTGGGGTTTGGTTTATCTTTCTTGGCAGGTTTCATGAGTTATATTAGATGCTGTATTTTCAAATTTGAGATTTGTTGTGAATCTTAGACAGCTTTTTACATCATATTCCAAGGTCGCGAGAACACAACCAATTATTCAACATCTTAGCGTCTGTTTGAGCCGGTAAAAGGGGACAATTTTTTTTCACTTTCGGCAGAGCGCCATTTCCCCATAAGTATCCAACTATTTTAGCGCTTGAAATTTCTCCTCAATGGTTTCTATAAACGCATCAAATTCGGCCTTGGATAAATCTTTCCTTTTTCCAAGCGGACTATTGTCGATCTGCGAATGCTCGTGCCTTTCGTCGGCAGGCCTTTTCACCTTCAACTCGCTCGGAGTAATTACGATGGATTTTCCACCTTTGGAGACTACAAGTATATCCTCTTTATTGACTTCGTTGTATTTCTGCCCTTTCAGTTCCAACTGGATATTTCCTTCGCAATGACAGGTTCCCTGATATTCCCCGATTTGAAATGTATAAAATTTTGTTCCTCTCACGCCTGCAACCGAGGTCGGTGTGTGCAATTGGAATTCATCATTCTTTGCAAGCTTGGTAATCTTTGTCCAAACGCTTCCCTGTTTCACCTGAATGGATTTTTTATTGGAGAGAAATGAATCAACTGACAAAACCGTTTTTGCCTGAATCTCCAACTCTCCGACTTCATTATTAAATATCAGGATCACCAGCGATTTATCATCGGTGGAAATCACATCGCCCTCTTGAACTTTGTCCCCTTTTTTCAGTTCCGACTTTTGAGAATTTCTTTCCAGAACAGGATTTCCTTTTATAAAATTCACTACCCCGATGGTCTTTTCAGATTCCTTTCCCTTGCAATATGCAGAAAGGCTTATAGCAAAAAAAACGCACATCGACTGAAAAAAAATTTTGTATATCATGACGCGATTGTCAACCATGTGCATTTCAGGCAAAAGTTGGACATCGCTTGAGAATGAGGATTGCTTTAGATTTTTACAATTTAAATTTTCCAAGAAATCACTTTTTGCAGGTGCGTTCTTCATAGATAGGCTCCGATTGTCCTTATTTTCCAATTTGCATTTTGGGAGTCAATTCATAATCACAGAATTGTTGACTCTCCGAATTGAGGAGAAAAAAGGTATTATGGGGTTATCGAATGAAATATTTTTTTATTATCCTGACTTCGTGTGCTTTGTTTTGCGAAAAGCCAATGAAAGAAAAAGCTGAAGAAAAACTCGGACCAAAAGAATCGGTGAGCACAAAAACGATTATTTTTTTTGGAGACAGCTTGACCGCGGGGATGGGCCTGGAATCTCAAGAGGATTCTTTCGTGGGTTTGATTCAGAAAAGATTAACCAAAGAAGGCTATCAATATTCCGTAATAAATGCAGGATTGAGCGGAGACACAACCTCCGGAGGGCTTTCCAGAATAGACTGGATTCTCTCAAAAAAGCCGGACATATTTGTTCTGGAACTTGGGGCAAATGATTCAATGAGAGGAATTGCGCCCTCTCAAATCAAGAGCAATTTAGTTCTGCTAATCAGAAAAGTCAGACAAAAATACCCCCATTGCAAAATACTGTTGATCGGAATGCGAACTTTTCCCAATCTGGGTCCCATATATGCGCGAAAATTTGAAAAGATTTTTGCGGAGATTCAGAAGGAAGAAAATGTTTCGCTTGTCCCATTCTTATTGGATAAAATTGCCGGGAACAAAAACTTAAATCAAAGCGACGGAATTCATCCTACAGAGGATGGACATAAAATCATGGCTGAAACTGTTTACAAAACTCTGAAATCTTTGCTATAATGATTTTACACGAAATAAAATAAAATTTCAGAAAACTTAGTGGATTTAATTCTTTACACAAGTCCCTGTTGTCTAAGAATGGTTTCTTAGTGAATTTGCTAATGCGGGAATAGCTCAGTGGTAGAGCACCTCCTTGCCAAGGAGGGGGTCGCGGGTTCAAGTCCCGTTTCCCGCTTTTGGAGATTATAAAAAACCCAAGAATCATCACAGGACAAATGAATATAAAAGCTAAAGTCACAAAACTGACGTCAATGCGACTTATAGTTTAGGTCGAATAAGCGAGAAGCTAAAACAAATCCAAAGTCCGACTACAATAATCAACTAAGGTCATACTACAAAAGTTATGGAATATAAAGTTAAAAAGAACAACAATGCAACAGCTGAATTAAAAATGACGTTTTCGACAAACGATATCGAAAACGGTTTTAAAAAAGCATATGAACGGGCAAGGACAAAAATCAAAATAAACGGATTTCGCCAGGGAAAAGCCCCGGTGGAAATGGTAGAAAAGATTCTTGGAGATTCTGTGACAGAGGATGCCGTCAATATCATTCTTCAGGATGGATTCAATCAAATCATCGGATCGATAGAGCCCGCTCCGATTCGATTCCCTCAGTTCAAAGTAGATGAATTCAATAGAAAAAAAACGCTGATTGTAAGTGCTACATATTTTACTCCTAGTGAAGTCGTATTGAATAAATACAAAAAGATGAAAATTGAGGAAAGAAAAATTAAAATCACGGATGAGGATATCTTTGAAGATTTGAAAGGCATTCAGGAAAGAATGATGAAAACTCAACTGAAAGAAGAAAATGAACTTTCCGAAAAGAATGATATAATCGAATTTGAGTATTCCTTCGAACCAAACCACAACAAAGAAAAATTTCCGTTGAAAGCAAAATACAGGATTGGAGCAAATGAAAATTCCGCAGAATTTGATTTGCATCTGACTGGAGTAAAAGCCGGCCAAAAACTGGAATTTTCCATTAATCCAAAAGCTGCAAATGATGAAAACCAGTCTCCCGATTCAATTGCCGTAAAATATTCCATTGATGTTCTTGGGGTATACAAAACTCTGATTCCAGAATTAAATGACGAACTTGCCGTCGAATGGGACGGGACACCAACCCTTGCAGAGTTGAAGGAAAAGCTAAAAAAAGAGCTCGAAGGTATGATGAAAAAAGACCTGAAATTCAAATCGATCACGGAATTAACTGATAAAATCATAGACGAGTCGAAATTTACCATTCCCAGAGTCCTAATCGACGAAGTTGCCGATGAAAATTTTCACAATATGCTGCACTATGTAAATCTACCGCATATCTCCATGAAAGAGTATGCTGAAAAAATCGGAAAGCCCTACGAAGAAATCCGAAGTGGCTTTGAGAAAAGAGCCGAAAAAATGATTAAAGAATGGGTTACTTTTTTTAAAATATCCGAGGAAGAAAAAATCGAAGTCACGGAAGAAGATCTAATCCAGTGGGCAGGTGAAGAAGCCTATGGCCAAAATCCGGCTGATATACTAAAAAAGATAAAAAAAGACAATAAAGAGGAATCCGTTAAGAGAAATTTGCTTCTTAAAAAAGTTGAAAACTTTTTATATGACATAAACGAGAAAAAGCCCGGAAAAGAAATCGGTTTAGCTGAATTTAGGGAACTCGTAAAAAGAAGTAAGGAGGAATAATCTATGACTCTCATGCCATACGTAATTGAACAGACCAGCCGGGGAGAGAGGCAATACGATATATTTTCCAGGCTACTGAAAGACCGAATCATATTTATCGGAAATGCAATAGACGATGACTACGCAAATGTAATTACGGCTCAGCTTTTATTTCTTGAAGCCGAAAATCCAGAGAGAGATATTTGGCTATACATCAATTCTCCCGGCGGTTATGTTTCATCGGGACTAGCAATTTATGATACGATGCAGTACATCAAACCGGAGGTAAGAACTCTGTGCATTGGCCAGGCGTCATCGATGGCATCTCTATTACTGGCAGGTGGAGCAACCGGTAAACGATCTGCCCTTCCCCATGCGAGAATTATGCTACACCAGCCTTACGGAGGCGCCTCAGGCCAGGCAAGCGACATAGAAATTCAAGCAAAAGAAATTTTGCATATTAAAACCACAATGAACCTAATTTATCAAAAGCATACGGGGAAAACTGCCGAAAGTATAGAAAAGGACACAGAAAGAAATTTCTATATGACTGCGGATGAGGCCAAGAACTACGGTCTAATCGATAATGTTGTAGTGACCGATAGGAAGAAAGAGAAGGCGCTAGGATAAAACTTGAGTATAAAGAAGAAAAATCCGAATATGGGAAAAGAAAAACTTCACTGTTCATTTTGTGGGAAAGAGCAAGACTCAGTTAAGAGGCTCGTTGCAGGGCCCGGGGTCTATATTTGTGACGAGTGTATCACTCTATGCACGGAGATCATTGCAGAAGAGCCGACTCAATCTGACAAGACATCTATCCTTGGAGATGTCCCGAAGCCAAACGAAATCAAAAAAATCCTGGATCAGTACGTCATCGGACAAGAGGCAGCCAAAAAGGCGCTTTCCGTAGCAGTGTACAATCATTATAAAAGAATTCATTTCAACTCAAAAAAGTCTGACGTTGAGCTGGAGAAATCCAATATCCTGCTCATCGGCCCGACAGGCAGCGGAAAAACTCTGCTCGCACAAACTCTTGCAAAAATCCTGAAAGTCCCTTTTGCAATTGTGGATGCAACCGCTCTTACCGAGGCCGGTTATGTTGGCGAAGATGTTGAAAACATTATATTAAAGCTAATTCAAAATGCAGAGAACGATATCAAGAGAGCCGAGCTAGGAATAATCTATATCGATGAAATCGATAAGATCGCCAGAAAATCGGACAGCGCATCAATCACCAGGGACGTTAGCGGCGAAGGGGTTCAGCAAGCGCTTCTGAAAATCATCGAAGGAACCGTTGCGAATGTTCCTCCTCAAGGCGGGCGAAAACATCCGCACCAGGACTATCTTTCTATCGACACAAAAAATATTCTTTTTATCTGCGGCGGAGCATTCGTTGATTTAGACCGGATTGTAAAGGCCAGAACAGGCGTAAAAGTAATCGGATTTAATTCGGATGGCAAAGAAGAAAGTAAGGAAGAAACCCTAAAGGAAGTAATTCCTGAAGATCTGTTGAAATTCGGGCTCATCCCGGAATTTGTCGGAAGACTGCCAATCCTTGCAACGCTTGACGAAGCAAATATTGAAACAATGAAGAAAATATTCACCGACCCAAAGAATTCCATCATGAAGCAATATATCAAGATGTTTGAAATCGAGAATGTAAAGCTGAAATTTACAGATGGGGCAATTTCTGCAATTGCTGAACTAGCTCTGAAACGCGAGTCAGGTGCCAGAGGTTTAAGGGCGATCATCGAAGACACAATGATGGACTTGATGTTCCAGATTCCATCCAGGACTGACATTATTGAAGTTGTGATTACCGAAGAGGCAATCCAGAGAAAAGAAATCCCGGTTATGATTTTAAAGTCCGAAGAAAAAATAGCTTAGAGCATTTCCTAAGACTAGCTCTAATACCTCAGCCTATACGCGCATAGGCTGGAGGAGTGTGGCCTAAAACATTTTCAAAAGTTGGTTTTAGGACACGTTCTTAGAAGAAATCCAATTTTTATAAAAAAAATCTTTGGATCGAAAAATTTTTCGAATCAAGAATTGTGCCAGAATATTAAGAATCTCATAAAATTACATTTTTTTTTTTTAAACAATTCTATTTTTTCAGGCCAAAAAATTACAGTAAAGATACATTAGCTGTAAAAATCTGTAATTATTCGCTGAAATTATGTCCCATGAACGAAACTGATTTTACTCATCTCCATCTCCACACTACCTACTCCATGCTGGATGGGGCCATACGCATTCCTGAACTAATGAAATACGTTAAAAAAATGGGGATGAGTGCGGTCGCTATGACCGATCACGGGAATATGTTTGGCGCAATAGAATTTTATAAAGAAGCGGTAAAAGAAGGCATAAAACCTATCATTGGTTGCGAATTCTATGTTTCGCCAAACAGGTCAGAAGAAAAGGAGATGGACAGTATCCCGGACGGAAGCGCCTACCACTTAATTCTCTTGGTGAAAGATGAAATAGGTTATAAAAATATTCTCAAATTGGCAAGCAGATCCTACACAGAGGGATTTTATAAAAAAGCAAGAATCGATTATAATCTTTTGGAATCTCATAGTGAAGGCCTTATCTGCCTGACTGCATGCCTCGCGGGCGAAGTCCCTCGAAAAGCACTCGAAGGAAAAGAAAAAGAGGCGGTTCAGCTTCTTGGCAAGTTAAACGAGATTTTCAGAAAGGAAGACTTTTATCTTGAAATTCAGCGGCATGGAATCCCGGAACAGGACATAGTAGCCAAAGCGCTAAAGGAATATTCCGAAAAAAACAATATTCCTTTGGTATTGACAAACGATTCCCACTTTCTAACGAAAGACGACCATGCAGCGCAGGATATTCTATTAAGAATCGGACTGCAAAAAAAAATCGATGATGAACTCAGATTCGGTTTCAACAAAGAATTTTTCGTGAAAAGCCCCCAGGAAATGAGTCTTTTGTATCCTGAACTCCCGGACGCTTTTCGCAGAACACTGGAAATTCGGGATAAATGCAATTTGAAGCTTTCCTTTGGGAATCACCTATTGCCAGAATTTAAAGTTCCGGAAGGCTACAATAGCGAGACCTATCTGGAAAAACTCGTACATGAAGGACTGCAAAAAAGATATTCCGGCATCACAAAAGAAATTCAGGAAAGGGTTGATTTTGAAATGAATACTATCCGCAAAATGAATTTTGCCGGGTATTTTCTAATTGTTCAGGACTATATTGAATTTGCCAGAAGAGAAAATATTCCCGTTGGCCCTGGAAGAGGTTCTGCGGCAGGGTCGATCGTTTCCTTCGCAATCGGAATGACAAACGTTGACCCATTGAAATATAATCTGCTATTCGAACGTTTTCTAAATCCCGACAGAAAAGATATGCCAGACGTAGACACTGACTTCTGTGTTGAACGAAGGGAAGAGGTAATCAATTACATTAAATCCAAATATGGTGAAGAGAGAGTCGGCCAGATCGTAACTTTTTCGTCTCTGGCGGCCAAGGCAGCGCTGAAAGACGTCGCCAGGGTTTTAAACATCAGTTTTGCGGAATCCAATGAAATCAGTAAAGCTTTTCCCTCCAAGCTAGGTACATCCATTCAGGAAGCTCTGGAGATTTCCAAAGATCTCAGGGATTTTAAGGACAAAAACGAAACAAATCAGAAATTGTTTGCAATTGCAGACAGGCTGGAGGGAAATTTTCGTCAACCGGGACGTCATGCGGCAGGGGTTGTGATTTCTCCCTACCCTCTCGAAGAAGTAGTCCCTCTATCAACAGTTGCCGAGAAGGGAAAAAACGGAAGAGCCATAGTAACCCAGTATGACAAAGACAATCTGGAAAGTGTTGGCCTGATTAAAATGGATATTTTGGGCTTGAATAACCTGACCACCATAGACTATGCCGTAAAACTTATCGGAAAGAGAAAAAACATTAAGATCAATATCGACGAAATTCCTTTGGACGATAAAGCGACTTTTACCCTGTTAAAAAAAGCAAACACTCTGGGGATTTTCCAGCTTGAATCCGGTGGAATCACTGACCTGGTCGCTAAAAGCCAGGTGCAGACTTTTGAGGAAATCGTAGCGCTTATTGCATTGTACCGGCCGGGCCCAATGGAATCCGGAATGTTGCAGGATTACTTGGACAGAAAAAGTGGAAAGCAGAAAGTAACCTATCCTCATGAAAGCTGTGAATCTATTTTGAAAGAAACTTTTGGTGTTGCCGTATACCAAGAGCAGGTGATGAGTATTTCGCGCATCGTAGGTGGATTTACCATGGGTGAATCCGATATGCTTAGAAAAGCCATGGCGAAAAAGAAAGCCGAGCTGATGGAACCTCTTCGCAAAAAGTTTATAGAAGGCGCAGTTGCAAAAGGCCATGCTGAAAAGTTTGCAAAAGAACTGTTCGATCTTCTGGAAAAATTCGGTGGTTACGGTTTTAACAAATCGCACTCCGTAGCTTATGCTCTGGTTACCTATCAAACCGCGTATCTGAAAGCAAATTATCCAACTGAATATTTTACTGCGCTTTTGATTACGGGACACGGAGATACTTCGACTATCGTAAAGTATGTGAATAATGCAAGGGAAATGGGGATTAAAATTCTCAATCCGGATGTGAATGAATCGGATTCGACTTTTTCCATTCCGGAAGATAACACGATACGGTTCGGGCTTTCAGCACTGAAAGGAGTCGGGGATTTAGCCGGTGAGAATATTATTCTTGCACGCAAAAACAAAAAGTCTTTTCAGACTTTAGTTGAATTCCTCACCAGCGTCGATTTACGCCTGGTGAATAAGAAAGTGTTCGAAGCCCTGATTCAGGCAGGTGCGTTAGACTCCTTCGGATACACTCGAAAATGCCTTTTTAATTCCCTGGATCAGATTGCAAGCTACGCCCAAAGAGAGCAGGAAAGAAAATCGGAAGGGCAGATATCTTTATTCGGATCGTCCAGTGATCAATCGATGGACTTGAATCTCCCGAAAAATTCAGTAGAATGGGATTTGGAGGAAAAGCTAAAAAAAGAAAAACAAATAACTGGGCTGTTTCTCTCCGGCCATCCACTGGACAGATTCAAATCCAAACTAAAAACCCTTCCTACATCCACGATCGAAAAAGCCGATAACATAAGTTCTGGCTCCAATATTGAATTAGCCGGACTCATTACAAAGCCGCAGATTAAACTCACTAAGAAAAACGAAGAGTTTATGAACTTCAAACTGGAAGATTATACCGGTGAAATCGATTGCACGGTTTTTCCAAGAGTTTATCAGAAATACAAGGATCTATTAAAAGAGGATCAGGCAGTTTTCCTTAAAGGAATGCTGGACAAGGTTGAAATCGGAGAGTCTGACCTGAGAGGGCAGGTTATCGTAAATTCAATGGAGATTCTTACCGAGGAAAGCCTCGAAAAAAAATTAGAAAGATCCCTGCATATTAAAATCGACATCACGGATTTTGCCGATACGGAATTGGTTATGCGGCTTTACTCCATTTTGACTTCATTCAAGGGAGATTCATCTGTCTTCTTCCACCTACTCCAATCCTCAAAAGAAAAGAAAGTAATCAAAGCCCACCCGCACTACTCTATTGACCCGACAAAAGAATTAATGATGCGTCTCACTGAAGTATTGGGAGACAATACCGTATTTTGCTCGGTCGGAGAAGAATTGAAAAGCTATTCTAAAATCGGTTAGCTACCACTCTTTTGTCTGATAAGGCAGCGCAATCTGACCGGTTCGCGCCATTTCCCGGATACCGAATTTCTTCAGCATCTGGATGATTGCATTCACCTGCCTTGCGCTTCCTGAAAATTCGACCATCAGAGACTCATCTGCCATATCCACAATCTTGGCCTTGAAGACATCACATATAGAAATGATTTCAAATCTTGTGGAATCGGTAGACTTCACAATCATAAGTACAAGCTCTCTGGTAATCGATTCGTGATAGGCAAGATCGTCTACTTTCAGTACATCGGTTAATTTTAACAATTGGTTTTTGACCTGCCCTACGACAGCTTCATCACCCTTTACAACGATGGTCATGCAGGAAACGTCCGGGTTATCGGTCATTCCAACGGCTATGGAATCAATATTATAACCCCGTCTTGTGAAAAGCCCGGATACATGGCTCATAACGCCCGGATGATTGTTTACCAGAATGCTAATTACATGTTTCATTTTTTCGCGCTCGCATTGTCTTTAAATTCAATAATATCCTTTGTTGATTTGCCCGCAGGAATCATCGGGAAAACTTTTTCCTTTGCCGGAACAACTACTTCCAACAGTGCAGCGTTGTCATCTTTTAGAAAAAACTCAATGGCTTTGTCAATCTCGGATTTATCTGTAATTTTCATCGCAGGAATTCCATACCCTTCCGCGACTTTTGTGAAATTCGGATTAAAATCCCAGCCTGAGTTGGAATATCTTTCATCGTAAAAAAGTTCCTGCCACTGACGAACCATTCCGAGAAATCCATTGTTAAAAATCAGAATCTTTACTCCAACCTTGTACATAGAAATCGTACCAAATTCCTGAATATTCATCTGAATCGATCCGTCTCCAGAAACACAAATCACAGTCTTGTCCGGATTCCCGATTTTCGCGCCAATGGCTGCCGGAAGGCCATAACCCATAGTCCCCAGTCCTCCCGAAGTAAGCCAATTATTCGGTTCGTCAAACTTATAATACTGTGCTGCCCACATCTGGTGCTGTCCAACATCCGTTGCAATAATAGCTTTTCCCGATGTTTTTTCATGCAGCCTCTCTAAAAAATACTGAGGCTTGATTGAATCCCCGGAATTATCAAATTCCAGAGGGTGATTCTTTTTTAGTTCCTGAACTCTGGCTTTCCATTCAGTCCGTTCTGCCTTGTTCACCAAGGGAGTTAAAGACTTTAATACTTCTTTTAAATCACCATGTACTGCAAAATCAACTGGAATCCTTTTATTGAATTCAGCAGTATCAATATCAATGTGAGCCTTTATCGCATTCTCTGCAAATTCTCCGACCTTTGTCGCAACCCTGTCATCAAACCTCGCTCCAAGGTTAAGAATAAAATCGCATTCCATAACTGCTTTATTAGCGTACGCTGTCCCATGCATTCCAAGCATTCCAAGAGCCAATTCATGAGTGCCGGGAAATGTTCCAATCCCCATCAGAGTCGTCGTGACTGGAATACCTGCCTTTTCCGCTAGAGCGCGAATCTCTTTATAGGCCCCTGAACTTACTGCTCCCCCGCCGACATATAACACCGGTTTTTTTGATTTATTTATGGATTCAGCCAAAGGCTTCAAGTCACCCGTAACCTTCGGTTTTTCATAGTGATGAGGCTCTATCTTTAATTTGTTCGATTTACGGACACTGGTACCCTTGATCTGAACGTCTTTCGGGAAATCCAGAAGCACTGGGCCAGGCCTTCCGCCTAACGCAATTTTCCAGGCTTCCTCGAAATGCCTTGCAATTTCATCGGGGTTTTTTAAAAGAGCATTGTACTTTGTAATTGGTACAGTAATACCGTATATATCCGCTTCTTGAAACGCATCTGTTCCGATTGCATCCGTTGCCACCTGACCGGTAATCGCCAGAACTGGAATAGAATCCATCTTCGCATCCGCAAGACCAGTGACCAAATTCGTGGCACCCGGGCCAGAAGTCGCAATGCATACTCCGATCTTTCCGGTAGAACGCGCATACCCTTCTGCCATGTGAATTGCTCCTTGCTCATGGCGCACCAAGATATGCTTGATTTTACTCTTGAACATCTCATCGTAAAACGGCAGTATTGCCCCACCTGGATACCCAAAGCATACGTTTACACCTTTTTCTTCTAGAAGCTCAATCATGAGCTTTGCGCCTGATATGGATTCGTTTGTTTTCACTCTTGTCCCACCACTTTTGACTTACTTTTTACTTAATATTGTCAAAGCTAAATTGATTTTAATTCCGGCAAAATCGCCCTGAACTGCAATTTTTCTTACTTAAAAGTAACATAGAAATTTGACCTGCGTAAAGTCAATTGAATATTGGTCATAATGAATAATCTAGAAATTGAAAAGACAGAAGAAGACAAATTCAACAAGATCAAGAGTCTTGCAAAAGAAGCTTATAAATTCTTAGACCAGAGAAAATTTGACGAAGCTAAAATTCGATTGGACGAACTAGTTGAAACAGATCCAACAAATACTTACGGGCTGGTCGGATTAGGTGATCTAAATTACAAAACGAAAAAATACGACGAAGCCATAAAATATTACAGAGAATGCCTGAAATGGGACAAGACCAATAAGTTTTCCGTCATGGGGCTAATGAACTGTTACCGAGACATGAAGCTTCTGAAATCAGTTATTAGCGTCGCAGAAGAATTCAAATCGATAACCGTAACCGATGCGTCCATTCTAAGCCGCGTAGCTGATGCACACAGAAAATTGAAGAACTTCAAAGAATCGGAAAGTTATTATATGTCTGCATTGCAGATAAATCCCAGAGACCAATATGTAATTGTGGGAATCGGCCACTTGTATTTTGCCTGTCAAAGATACCAGGATGCGATTATCTGGTGGGAGAAGTTAGTCGACATCCAACCCCACAATATAAAAATTCTTACGGAAATAGGAAATAGCTACAGAAAAATCAAGAACTTCGATAAAGCCATCGAATACTATGAAAGAGCAAAAAGGTTGGACGAAAATAATTTTTTTGCGCTGTATGGGCTTGCAGAATCCTATCGAGGAAACAAGGATTTTAAAAGAGCCATCACATTGTGGGAAGATATTCTGAAAAACGATCCCGACAATAAACTGATCTTAAACAGATACGCGGATAGTCTGCGCGGCCTTGGGAATTATGACAAAGCCCTAGAATGCTTCGATAGAATCCTGCAAACAAACGATGACTATTACGCAAAACTAGGCAAGGCCGCAACACTTGCCCTAATGGGCAAAGAAAGCAAAGCCGAAGCAATTTACTTGTTACTGAAGGAACAAAACCCACTGGATTGGAGGCCTGTAATAGAACTTGCAGACCTTTGGTTCAATAACGGCAAAAAAGAACAGTCTCTCGATCTATTAAAAGGATACCATAAAAACAATCCTGCAAATGCTGAGGTTGGCCTTAAGATTGACCAACTCCTCGATCAAGGCTGAATTTTTTTCAAAAATTTCAAATCATCTTTCTTGAATATTTTGATATCGGTATTGGACGAATCCTCTTTGCCTGTAATATAAATTTTCTGGCCGTAAAAAGTCACGTTTGAATTCGGGCTAACTTCGGTATCCGACCTGAGAACTCTTTTCAATTCTTTATCGAACTTCGAGAAATATACTTTACCATTTTCCTCTTCAAAAGCATAAAGCTCTTCGCCTTTCACAATCAGCGGAGTTCTCCAAAAAACATTTACCTCGCTCATTTTGATGAGCTTTAGAGAATCCTTATCTATAAATGTAAGCCTGTGGTTATTGGAATGACTATCCTTAAAACCGATCAGCAACACTTTGTCCGAATAAACTTCAAAGGTTCTTCCACAGATATTGTTGAAATCTCCTTTAAAAATCGTATCATCCTTTTCCGGATCTAGCATGTGCATTTCATTATTGTAATGCCCTTGGTCCAAATACTTCAAAGTTTTTAAGAAAAGAATTTTTCCGCCGACAACATTCTTATCAAATTCGGTTTTTTTCTTCTCTTCTTCTTTTACTTTTTCCAACTCTTTTTTCACAACTGCCAATTCTTTCTTAGTCTGTTCCGCTGTGGGGTCCTGTTTTTTTGAGGTGGCAGACTCTGTTGCTTCTTTTTTTTCCTCTCTTTTGGCTATCTGCTCTTCTTTTTTGGCTACTTCTTTCTTTTCCTTTTCTACTGACTCTTTTTCTTTTTTAACATCCTCTTTTTTCGCTTCCTCTTTTTTGATTTCTTCTTTGTTCTTTTCAGGCTCTTTCTTTAATTCAGCCTCTCTCTTATTAATTTCAGTTTCCTTTTTCGCAATCTCCGCTTCTTTCTTTTTTACTTCTTCTTTTTTCTTTTCAATCTGCGTTCTTTCTTCAACCGTTTTCTTTTTGACTACATCGTCGAATTTTTTCTTTTCTTCCTGGCCGTTCTTCTTCTTATCAATGACCTTGTTAACTTCTGTTTCCAGCTCATCAATGGTCACATCTTTTTTCTTGTCTTTTAGAATATTTTTTTCGATAGGAATGAGAATTTGCGTTTTTCCACTCCACTCTTCATAAGTTTTGGAAATCCCGATTTTATTTTTGTCGAGTGAGTTAATCACCTCTTTTGTGTATTTTTTTTCAACGTATGCCTTATCCCCTCTGTGCATAGCGTTGTAATACAATATATATAAAGCAATCGCGTCGGAATCCCCCTCCTTGTATTGGAATGCATTTTGAATATAGCCGGATAAAATCCTCTGAATGGAATGGATATGCCCGAAATCTGACCTATCATTCAGTGAAATGATATCGGCTCCGAATTTTTCGTCTTCTTTTGTCCCGATTCTCCTAACGCTGATTCCATTTTTCGTATGCACTTGTGTGGATTTTTTCTCAACCTCCGAAGAAAGCGACCTGCCAATCTCGGAGTTTTTCTCCCTTGCGTCCTCGCTGGCTCTTAAAGTTGATCTATTTTTAAACTGGATTTTTTTGGAAGCCTTAACTTCTTTCTCGCTGAGCTTTGCATTTTCCTGGCCAAACGTTGGGCCAACAGAAATAAAAATGATCATTATTACCGAAAGAATTTTCACGAAATACATAACCCCTGCCTTAAAATAGATCTGATTGCCCCAGTGTATTTGACCATTCGGGAAAAATCAAGAACTCTTTAGATGTCTCTTTCATTATCGGTGATTTTAGCGGACAAAAACGATAGATTCCGAAGATGGCAAAATTTTTTCATAGCTTTTTGGTCCCCCAGTCACAAGGATTATTTTTTCTCATCGTAAATTTCCCGTGTAGCATCAGCGATCCGATAGGTTTCCAGAAAAGAATAAAACCCTGACATAAGAGATTTTGCGACCGGAGAAAATTTCAAAATCGTTTTGGCTGCAAAAGACCCGAAAATGGCCTGAACGGAATTGCGGAATATTTCTTCGGATGCGGAGTGATCCAAGTGAGATTGGGGAGAAACATTTTTTGGAAGAAATTTCTCTTCCAAAAATCCGCCCGATAGACAACTGATAAATTCTTCTTTTTCCGGAACCTGGTTTCTATCTTTCGCAATACGAAAAATCATTTCTGTTTGCATCCTGTTATTCAGAAAAAACTCAACAGCCATTGCAGCCATTTTCAACTTGCCGCTAAATACCGAACTTACCCCGGAAACAAAACCTGATGCAGCGGCAGTCAAGGCAACCTGAACATCTTCATTTATATACGAATCCGAATTCTTTTTTTGAATAAGTTCGTAATAACCGCAAGTATAAAGTATGAATTCGGTTACTGTGTAAATAAATTCATTTTCATCACCGGACTTTTCCTGATGATTCTCTGGTATTTTTTTTGTTTCCATATTCATTCCTGAAAATGATTCGATTGGAAGCGATCTTTCCCAAATCGAAATATCCTCTAGTTTTTTCCTCTATTCAAAAATAACAATCGGTTTTTTTCCGAAGATTTTTAATTCTTGGATAATTGGAAATACTTGAATGTTTCGAGACCAATAGAAATCTAACTGCAAAGAGCTGGATTTATTCATAACGAAGAATTTGGAGGGAAAATGCCCACAAGAGAAATCTACATCAGAAAAATGAGGTTTGAAGAGGCGAGATACAAGCTCGATCGGGAAATCAACGAAGCTTTTATGAACGGAGAAACTTATGTGGAAATTGTCCACGGAATCGGAGAGGGTGTTTTAAAAAAGCTGGTGGAAGATTACGTGAAAGAGAACGATTTCTTAAAAATCTACAATACCGAAAATTACATAATCCCGAATCCTGGAAGCACAAAAGTGGAGATTCTAGGAATTGATAAGCAGAAAATCGGCAAGCTCAAGCGCTGACCTGAAAACAATAGACTAAACAGAATAGCCCAAAAAATCTGGAATCTATGAACACGAAAGGAAAAATAGTGGAAATCCTGGATGTAACACTTCGAGACGGAGAGCAAACCAGAGGAGTGAGTTTTTCCGGTGATGAAAAGCTGAATATTGCCAAATTCCTACTTATGGATTTGAACGTCAGTAGGGTCGAAATCGCATCAGCAAGAGTCTCAAAAGGAGAGCTGGCTTCCGTAAAAAGAATTTTTGACTGGGCGAAAACCGAAAACCTGGCCGATCGAATAGAAATTCTCGGATTTGTGGATGAAACCTTGAGTCTGGACTGGATTCATGAAGCCGGTGGCGGAACGATCAATCTTCTGACAAAAGGCTCTCTAAAACACCTCACAGAACAATTGAAAAAAAATCTCCCGGATCATCTTTCGGATATTCAGAAAACTGTAAACCATGCTGACAAAAAAAATATTCGTGTGAATGTTTATCTGGAAGATTGGTCGAACGGCATTTTGAATTCTCCAGAATATGTGCATCAATTTGTTGAAGGCCTTTCCAAAATCCATATCCATAAGGTATTTCTGGCTGACACACTTGGAGTTCTTTCTCCTGACGAAACTTTCGAAACTGTAAAAAATATGACTTCAAGATTTCCTGAAATGCATTTCGAATTTCACGGCCATAACGATTATGATTTGTCTGTCGCGAACTGCCTTTCAGCCATCAAAGCAGGGGCAAAGGGAATTCATGTATCCGTAAACGGCCTGGGTGAGCGCGCAGGCAATGCGCCCCTCGAAGCGGTTGTTACTGCGCTTCATGACAAGGCCGGAATTCATACGGGAATTTCTGAGAAAAAGATCACAGAGGCGAGTCGGCTTGTAGAAATTTTCAGCGGGAAAAGGATCTCGGAAAACAGGCCTATCGTTGGCCAGGATGTATTTACCCAGACTGCGGGTGTCCACGCAGATGGGGATAAAAAAGGAAATCTTTACGCAAATCCCATTTTACCGGAAAGATTCGGGAGGAAGCGAAGCTACGCATTGGGAAAGCTTGCCGGAAAAGCGAGTATTTCCGAAAATTTGAAGCAATTGGGCCTTGTATTAAGTCCTGAAACGGAAAGAAAAGTTCTGGAACGAGTGATTGAACTCGGCGACCAAAATAAAACTATTACCCAGGAAGACCTCCCATTTCTGATCGCCGACCTGGAAGGTGACAGAAAAGAAAATGAATTTGAAATCCTGTCTTGCGTTGTTACCTCAGGAAAAGGAGTTCTGCCTTCGGCAAATCTTGCGATTCGTTTCCAAAAAGAAACCTATAAAGAAATAGGCAACGGAGACGGGGGATATGACGCTTTTATGGATGCTTTGTCAAAAATTATGAAGCGTCTGAATTTGGAGCTACCGTCTTTGATCGATTACCAGGTTAGAATACCTCCGGGTGGAAAAACTTCCGCACTTGTGGAAACGATTATCACTTGGGGAAAATCACCTGACTCGGAAGAAGAAAACACTTTCCGAACTGTCGGTGTGGACTCCGACCAAATAACCGCGGCAATCAAAGCAACCGAAAAAATGCTAAACCTGCCTTTAAAATAGCTATGGCCTCGAAACATAAATTGCTCATCGTAGGGCTTGGAAATCCTGGCAAGGAATATTCCCACAATCGCCATAATGCCGGTTTTATTGTCCTGGATGCGTTATGCGATAGACTTAGCTCTTCATTTAATTCTGATAAAAAATGCATTTCAGCGGGATCCGATACGGAACACAAGCAATTGGTACTTTTAAAGCCCCAGGAATATATGAACCTATCCGGAAACTGCGTATCTTCATTCCTTGCAAAAAACGGAATCCATACAAATCAAATGCTCGTCATCCACGATGAAATAGATATTCCATTCGGAGACATCCGGCTGAAATTCGGTGGTGGGCATGCAGGTCACAACGGTCTTAGAAATATTATAGACAGAACAGGAACCCGGGACTTTCACCGGCTGCGGTTCGGAGTCGGACGGCCCCCTCACCCTGATTTCAGCGTTGCAGATTTTGTACTATCCAACTTTACTCAAGAAGAAAAAGGAAAGTTGGGCGAAATGATAGAACGCTCGCTAAAAGAAATTGAAAAATGGATGCACTCTCACCATTGAGGGTTCCTTCGGATTGTGCAAAAATTGCATCTCACTTTTTTTGGTACTTAGGCTTTTCCCTTTAGTGTTTGTAACACACGAAAAATCCTGATTTGCAGCTATTCAGAATTCTGGAATCGCCGATAATAAAATCGTGAGGCTTTTCAGTGTTTTACTTTTCGGAATTCTTTCCATTTCAGGCTCCCTGAACTCGGAAGTTGATCTGGATTACAATTATGAATACGAAAAAAACGGACCCCACACAAAATTTTCTGACTGGATTCCATTCAAGCTCCACAAATGGGAACCCAGATTTCTTGAAGATTTTTACGAATTGTACGGGTTAAAACTTCACTACGGAGAAAATGAACTTCGTAGAGATATTTATTTTCTGAAAATCGGCCTCAATAAAAGATTTCGAAATCCGAAAAATGCGCTTTGTGAAATCAAAAACGAAACTGCGTATCATAAATACAGACTACTCATATTCATGCACATCAACCTCCAAATCATGCGCTCATACATGCGCATCGGCTCTCTCTACGACAAAAGGCATTTATATTTTTATAATCTGGATTATGCCTATGACCTGAAAAAGTCTTTCGAAATCGCCGGTTCATTTTACGATGAATCAAAAAATTATTGGAAAAAAGCAAAGGACTATGCCGTGAAGGCTGACCAAATCCCGATAGACCTGGATATGGGAACTATGGAATCGGAAAGATTCGATATTGTCCAAGGAAAGCTGAACTTTGAAACAATCATTGACAACCACCTATCCAGATTGAATAAAAAACAAAAAATTGTTGAAGAATACCTAGACAAAAACCCTGAAGCAAATAACCCTAGACTTTAAAATTCTATTGGCATGAATTTTGCATTATTACTAATAGTATTCGAATAAAGAAAACTATTGGAAAATTGAGCTATTAAACCAAGCATTTTGCTTAATTTAGTAGCAGATCGTACATTTATATCAAACAAGAGGAAAAAAATGAATCAGAGAACAGCGCGGCAAAATGCGATTTCAAAAATCACAGATATCAATCCTAAAGACTCAGGATTTGACTATACAAAAATATCGGTTCCGGAATTATTCGGCTCCAAAGTATTCAACGACACGGTCATGCAGGAAAGACTCCCCAAGAATGTTTACAAATCCTTGAAAAAGACTATTGACGAAGGAAAGGCTTTAGAGCCAACCGTAGCCGATATAGTAGCGAATGCTATGAAAGACTGGGCTTTGGAAAATGGGGCTTCCCACTTCACCCACTGGTTTCACCCAATGACAGGCCTAACTGCTGAAAAGCATGACTCCTTCATCTCTCCCACTGCTAACGGAAAAGTTATTATGGAGTTTAGCGGGAAGGAACTCATAAAGGGAGAGCCGGATGCTTCTTCCTTTCCATCTGGAGGAATTCGAGCTACCTTTGAAGCAAGAGGATATACTGCCTGGGATGCGACCTCTCCGGCTTTTATCAAAGACGAAACTTTGTGCATTCCTACTGCATTTTGTTCCTACACCGGAGAAGCACTGGATTTAAAAACTCCCCTCCTTCGGTCAATGGACGTATTGAGTGAACAAGCGCTTAGAATCCTACGCATCTTTGGAAATAACGTAGCCACAAGGGTAATTTCTACCGTTGGCCCTGAGCAGGAATATTTTCTGATAGATAAGAATTTTTTCAACCTTCGCCCGGACATCATTGCAACTGGAAGAACCCTATATGGGGCCAAACCTCCAAAAGGCCAGGAATTAGAAGACCATTATTTTGGATCTATAAAAACTAGAATTCTGGAATTTATGAAAGAGGTGGAAGGCGAGCTTTGGCTTTTAGGGGTTAATGCAAAAACCAGACACAACGAAGTGGCTCCGGCTCAATACGAGATTGCCCCAATTTTCTCAACGACAAACGTTTCCTTGGATCATAACCAACTTGTAATGGACACATTACGAAAAGTTGCCAATAGACACGGTCTTGTTTGTTTATTGCACGAAAAACCGTTTAAGGGAGTAAACGGTTCCGGAAAGCACAACAACTGGTCCATGGGGTCGAATGATGGACAAAATCTCTTAGAACCGGGTGACAATCCTCATAAGAATGCCCAGTTTTTAGTATTTCTTGTGGCAGTAATTCAAGCTGTTGACAAACACGGCGATCTTTTAAGGGTATCCATTTCCAACCCAGGAAATGATCATAGACTCGGAGCAAATGAAGCTCCACCTGCGATCATCTCGATTTTCTTAGGAGACCAGTTGACCGATATTATCACTCAACTAGAATCCGGAGAGGCGAAAACTTCCATCGCAGGAAGCCACATGGAGATTGGAGTTACAACTCTGCCTCCGTTGCCAAAGGATACTACTGATCGAAACAGGACTTCTCCTTTTGCATTCACCGGAAATAAATTCGAATTCAGGGCTGTTCCGTCTTCTCTTTCTCTAGGCGCGCCTAACTTCACATTGAATACGATCGTAGCAGAAGCGTTAGATGAAATTGCAACCGCTTTGGAAAAAGATATTAAGTCTGGAACAACTCTGGAAAAAGCAGTACAGAAAATCCTGACTGAAACAATCAAAAAGCATAAGCGAATCATTTTCAATGGAGATAACTATTCCGAGGATTGGAGAAAAGAAGCCGAAAAAAGAGGCCTTCCAAATTTCAGAACACTAGTAGATGCACTACCCTCACTTATCAAAAAAGAAAATATCGATCTATTTGATAAATACAAGGTGCTATCTCAAAGAGAAACTGAAAGCCGTTTCCACATCATCCTGGAACACTACAACAAAACAATCAATCAAGAGGGTGCATCAACTCTGGATATTGGAAGAAGACAAATTCTTCCTGCCTGCGTGAAATACCAAGGAGAGATTGCAAAGAGTATTGAAGAAACCAAAAAAATTGTAGGTGACTCAGACCTCAAACCTCAAATTGAACATTTGAAGGAAGTGGCAAGTCTCACTGGCAAATTGAAACTAAAACTGGATGAGCTAGAAAAAACCCTTTCCCATGATGAAGGGGATGTTCTTGCTCATGCTAAGCATTTCAGAGACAAGGTGATTTTACTCATGAATGAAGTAAGAGAATTAGCGGACAAGCTGGAATCGATTGTAGATTCTCAGAACTGGCCTTTACCAACTTACTCGGAGATGCTCTTTATTTTCTAAAAAAGCTTCACCTTCCGCCGGATGAAAAATTCGGCGGAATTTACTTACCAGCCCTTACAAAGTTTTTGACACCAGACCAAAATAAAAAAAAATAGCTATAATAGAAAAAATTGAAGGCGACATAGCTCAGCTGGTTAGAGCAATGGAATCATAATCCACAGGTCCGGGGTTCGAATCCCTGTGTCGCTATACAATTTATATTATTAAACCTGGTTCTGGTTTACGTAAGTCTAATCCGAGAAAGAGGTTTTAAAAAAGAAAGTTCAATTATTTGGAGGCAACATGACAAAAATAGCGATAATGATTCTTGCAATCGGCTTTCTTTCGATGCCGGTTCTTGCCCTTGACAAAGGATGCGATCCTGCTTGCAATAAATTTATCGAATGCACCGAGCAATTGCATAAGCGTAAATTAAAGCCGGATGAGGATAAAAAACTCAGAGCGGGCTGCCAAAACACTTGCAAAAAAAAGTCAAAAGAAGTGGTCGCCTGTTACAACGACTCCAAGGACTCCTGCGAGAATTACGCGGCTTGCGTTCAAAAACAATCAGACGCAAAGAAAAAATAATTTTTTTTAGTTTAATATTGCCCGGTCGAAATCTTTCAAGATCGGGTCAATTCCCATCGCCTGAATTTTCTGAATAACTTCTTCAAACTCTCTTTTATCTTCAACACTGAATTGCTCAAGTGAGTCTATGCCGGAATATCCTCCAGGCTCGGTTTTCGAACCCGCAGAAATCGTTGTGACACCCAATCCAAAAAGCTTATCCCGGAATTCGGCTTTTTCACGGGTAGATAACGCAATCGGCGAGTCTTTCAAAAAAAGCCTGATTGCAAAAATAAAGCGAAGAAATTCACGGTCACTTACAATTCGATTGATTTGAAATTCACTTTTTGTCGGCTTCATTCTGGGGAGAGAAATCTGGATGAGACTTCTCCAATAATTTTTTGTAAGGTATTCCGCATGGAGTCCCAGAAAAAACATCTCCCCCAAAGGATCAGATAAACCAAGCAATGCGCCGATTCCTATTCTTCGAAATCCCGCTACTCCACCTCTATCAGGCCCGGATAGCCTATAGTTCATGTTTTTCTTTACACCGCGAATATGAACTTTTGAGTAGACATCCCTGTCATAGGTTTCTTGATACAATGTAAGCCCATCAGCACCTGAAGAAATTAACCTGGAATAATCTTCCGTTTCTAGGGGATATACTTCGATTGAAATGGAGGAGAAATATTTTCTCAAAATCTGAATACAGTCAGATAAAAAGGATACTGGGGTTTTTGAATAATCCTCTCCTGTTAAAATTAAAATGTGGCGAATTCCTTTTTCATAAATCAGTTTTGCTTCTTTCTCGATTTCCTCAAACGTGAGGGTAATTCTTGGAATTTTATTTTCAAAACTAAATCCGCAATACAAGCAAGATGACCGACATTCATTGGAAAGATACAAAGGCATAAAAAACTGCATCGTTTTTCCAAATCTATCCTCGGTAATTTTTTTTGAATATACTGCCATCTCTTCCAGAAACCCATCTGCAGAGGGTGAAGCAAGGGCAAGATAGTCTTCGAAATCTAAGTTTACTCTTGATGCGGTTTTCTCCAGCGCCCGCCGAACATCGGCTAAAGATTTGGATTTGATTTCATTTACGGCAAAAGAAAATGAAAATTTCTCATGAATGTCCGGGAACATTTCTATTTTCCTCGTCCAAAAATCCCGTTAATGGACTAGATGCGTTTGCTTTGTATTTCAAATAATAAGCCGATTTTTTTTCCTTATCCAGATAAGACAACCTTCCTGCAATAGTTGCCAGTTGAAAAGCATAGCTCATTTTTTCCGGATTTCTTGCAATTGCAATCGCCGTATTCACAAGAACTGCATCAGCTCCCATCTCCATGGCCTCCGCAGCGTGCGAGGGTTCTCCCAGCCCGGCATCCACTACTACAGGAACCTTAGACTGGGATATGATTATTTCCAAATTGGTTTTTGTTTTAATTCCGGAATTGGATCCTATCGGAGACCCAAGGGGCATAACTGATACACAGCCAACTTCTTCCAGATGTTTGCAAAGAATCGGATCGGCATTTATATAGGGCATTACAAAAAAACCTTCTTTCACTAAAATCTCAGCCGCTTTTAAAGTCTCAATAGGGTCGGGCAGAAGATAAACAGGATCTGGAGTGACCTCCAGTTTTAGCCAATCTCCTGCCCCAAGAGACCGGGCAAGTTTTGCAATTCTGACAGCCTCTCCAGCATCCCTCGCACCACTAGTATTCGGTAGAAGCAAAATTTTTTTTCTGTCAATATGCGTTAGTATATCATCTGACTTATTTTCAAGATCGACTCTCCGCAAAGCAACAGTGACCATTTCCGTACCGGATGCTTGAATAGATCTCTCCATCATTGTGGACGACGAGAATTTTCCCGTTCCCAAAAAAAGCCTGGATTGAAATTTTCTATTTCCGATTTCTAATAAATCGTCTTTTGGAAAAGATTTCTGTTTCGTTAATTCATCCATTGTAAATGTTAGACTGCAACTTTGCTTTTTCTTGCAAAAGAACTTGCCTCATCCAATTTCAGAGAAACCAATTTGGAGACGCCTGGCTCTTCGTTTGTGACTCCAAAAATAGTATTAGCTCTGGAAATAGTTGGCGGCGCATGGGTAACCACAATGAACTGGCTCGTATCTTTAAATTTATCCAAAATCTGACAGAATCGGATTTTATTGATTTCATCCAATGCCGCGTCTATCTCATCCAGAAAGCAAAATGGTGAGGGCTTTAGCATATATATTCCGAAAAGAAGAGCAATCACTGTCAGAGATTTCTCTCCTCCGGACAATAGCCTGAGATTTTGAACGTGCTTGCCGGGAGGTTCGGCGATAATCTCGATTCCGGAATTCAAAGGATCATCCGGCTCTGTCAATTCCAGCATTGCCTTGCCGCCATTGAAAAGAGTCGAAAAAGTCTCTTGAAAATTGCTTTTGATAATTTCAAAGCTTTCCAGAAAAAGTTTTTCAGACTCTTTATCTAGATTTTTCAAGACTTCCTCAATCCCCTTTTTACTTTCCTCTATATCCTCTTTCTGGGATTTGTTGTGGTCGTAGATTTCTTTTAGATTCCTGTATTCATCGATCGCAAGCGGATTGATTGAACCCAATAGTCCAATTTCCGATTTTATATTTTTCAAGCGATTTTCTTCTGCGGACTGAACGAGCTTAACGGAAGATTTTTCCGCATCCAACTCTAATTCGGACATGGAATAATCGTTATACAATTCTTCACAAAAAGATTCGATTTGGACTTTAAATCCGGTAACCTTTCTTTCCTGATCCGTTAGCACCGGAAGGAGCTTTTTAAAATCCTCCTGATCTTTCTGGGAAGATAGCTTAAGATTCTGGATACTTTCGAATAAATTTTTCAAGTCTAATTTTTCTTTTTCCAAATTCTTACTGATTCCAATGAGTTCCGTCGTTGACTCTTCTATTTTAGCCTCTAGTTCTTTTAGTTCATTGAAATATTGATTCTTCTTATTCAATATCTGATTTTTGCTTTGTTCCAACTCCTGGATTTTTGCAACCGTTTCCGATTGCTTTTTCTCTAGGTTATTCTTGATCAAAACCTGTTCTGAAATTTTTGCCTTTGTCTCAAGTATCAATTTCTCCACACTAACCAGAGCATCCTTTTCCTGTTCCAACTGGGTTCTGGCATTTTCAACTTCCTGAAATATCTCGCTTTTTAGCCGAGACAAATTTTCGTTTTCAAGAAGAATATCTTCCACTCTTTGATCGATTTTTTCCTTTTCCGAAAAAATCCCCTCATTTTCATACAGAACAGAAAAAAATGAGTCCTCGATGTTGATAAATTCTGTCAGCTTTATTTGATAATTGGACAGATTCAAGGTCGCCAGATTATTTTTTATGCCTTCAAGATCAGTAAGAGTGGTGCTTTCAGAAAGGCCTTGGATCTTTTGAATGATTCTGTCCAATTCACAGATTAAAAACTGCTTCAGATCGTTTCGCTCAAAAGAAATTTGGCTAGCAATTCTCTTTTTATCTTCAATCTGGCCAATCATGGAAGCTGTGACTTCTTTGAGATTTTCTCTTAATTGGGAAAGAACCTTTTCATTAGATCGAATTTTTTCATCCGAATTTTTATGTTGATCCAGTTGAAACTCTATTGTTTTTTCCAGAGCCGATTTTTTCGACCGAATCTCTTCCAGTTTTTTTTCAAAAATGGAAATCTGGCCGTCCAGCTCTTTGAATTTTTCTTCTAATGTTTCGGATTCGGTAAAGCTGAAATCCAACTGACTTTTTGTTTTCTGCATTTCAGCATCGATTTCTTTTTCTCTCTCTTCAAATTCCTTGATGATGCTCAGATTTTTTTCGATTTTCTCCCGGTGTATCTCTTTTCTGGAAAGATACTCGGATAATTTTTTATCTATTTCGGAAATCTTTTTTTCGAGACAAGACCTCTGGTCTTCGAATAATTCCAGTTGATTCGATTCTTTCGAAATTTTTTCGAGGATTTCATTGTTCTTTTGTTTTGTAAAAGAAAGTTCTTCCTCTGCTTTTTTCGATTTATCTTTCAGCAATTTTAGTTTCAGATAACGTAAATTTTTATCCGTATTTGTCAGCTCGGTCTTTAAGGCAAAATACTCTTTCGCTTTTTCCGATTGCTTTTCCTTTATCTCCAAGTCTGATTCCATCGATTTCAAAATATCGGAAATCCTAAGCAGATTATGATTCGTATCACTCAGTCTCTTTATCGTTTCCGTTCTTTCCAGTTTGAATCTGGAAATTCCAGCAGCTTCGTCAAATATCAGCCTTCTGTCTTCCGGTTTTGCATTCAGGATAGAATCGACTCTTCCCTGCTCCATCACAGAGTAAGAAGACTTCCCAACGCCGGTATCCATTAGAATTTTTTCAACATCTTTACGAATTGCCTTGGAATCATTTATATAGTATTCATTAGTTCCATCCGGATAAAGCCTTCTGGTGATTTTCAAGACTGGAAATTCAATGGCAAAAGTCTTCTGCGAGTTGTCAAATGAGACAGTAACTTCAGAAAACCCGGCTGGATTGCGCGTCTCGGTTCCGTGAAAAATAACGTCATCCATTTTATCCCCCCGAAGGCCTTTAGCGTTTCTTTCACCTAATACCCATTTAATTGCGTCAACGATATTCGATTTTCCGCAACCGTTTGGCCCAACTACGGCTGTAAACCCCGGGTCAAACAATATTTCTGTCTCATCTGCAAAGGTCTTAAATCCAACAATATTCAAACTTTTTAAATACATTTTTCTTGATCCTGGTGACCAAGATAAGAAAGAGTGATATAGGAATCAAGAGAATTATGTCCCCAAAATCAACAGATGAAGTTTTCCAGAAAAAGCCCTATCTGAAACTGTATTTCCATGATAAGCCTTTAGGAATTTCTAATCCATACTCTTTAAATCAAGTCGGGACAAAACCTGAATATTTTGTTTCCTGCAAAAATAAAAATCTAGCGAGCAGTTTTTCTCCCCTGGTTCAGGCGACAAGACTTATCAATGAAAAAAATATCCGGGAAAATTCGGTAATAGTGATTTTGGGAGCTGGAAATCCTCATCTTTTAGAAGAAGTCAACAAAATTTTACGGCCGGGTCAGATTTGCCTGATCATTGATGAGGGAGAAGAATTATTTGAAGTGCTTTGGGATAGATTTCTTTTTCCGATCATTGACATTCCCGGAAGACATATTTTCTTCGGAGAAAAAATGGTTTCGCTTCTCTGGAACTATCTGGACTCACTCCCGATAGAAAAATTATCGGGAGTAATCGTATTCAAAAACAACGCAAGCATTCAACAAAATAAATTTTTTTATGACACAATCGAAGAAAAAATCAAAAATATTTTTTCAGCGAAAATGAGCGACCTGTTAACTAAGTTTGAATTCGAAAGAATTTGGGTAAAGAATAGCTTGATCAATGTATGCAATTTTTATAATTCGGAAATTCCAAGATACAAATTCAGGGATTTAGAAAACGCATTTTCGAATATTCCGGCTGTGCTGGTTTCAGCCGGGCCTTCCTTAAGAAAAAACTGTGAGTTTTTAAAACTCATTCGCGACAAAATATTTCTTTTCTCTTGCGACACATCACTGAAAGTTTTAAAAAAATTCGACCTTGTCCCGGATGGAGTAATGACTCTGGATGCCCAGACGCATTCTTTTTTTCATTTTATGGGAGAAGATTTAAGCGAAATTCCCATTTTTGCCGACCTTGTTGCCTCCCCTCCGCTTCTAAGAAATCTTAACTCAAATGCAATTATCCACAGTGTTACATCGAAATTTCAAGTGGATGCGAGTGGAACTCCATTCCGAGAAATTACGGCAGGGGGGGAAACTTCTGAAAAACTGCTTGGTGCGATAGGCGACATCCAGAGTGGGGGAAGCGTTGCAACTACCGCATTTGATGCACTTCGGATCATGGGATTTTCTCCGGTATTTCTGATTGGCCAGGATCTCGCCTATACGGGTAGAGAAATCCATTCCACAGGGACCCATCACAATGAGAAATGGCTGACTCTGGTGTCCAGAAAAAAAAGCCTCGAACACATCAATGAATCGATTATCCGGAAAAGGACAACGAATTTTACAAAAGCCTGTTCAGGAGAAGATGTGCTTACGGATTATGTTCTGGAATTGTACAGGCACTGGTTCGAAGAGTCCTCCAAGGCCGTAGGTTTTCCGGTTTACAACATAAACAAAAACGGCTCATACATTGAAAACACAATTTCAATCGACACTGATGAAGCAATGAGAATTCTCATGGAATATTCAAACCACGAATATCCCTGGAAAAATCTTCCTCCCTGGAAGATAACTCATCCGGAGAAAACCGCAGAACAAAACATATCCAAAGATAATTTCATCTCCGAATTGAACGAATTTCAAAATCTGGTCGATAGAAATAGGAATTTGGAACTAAACGATAATCAATTTCTGGATGATTTAAAATCCAGGCTCATCAATATTCAATATCTTAAGCAGATGATCAGAAAAACAGAAATCTATCTTTTGAGGCATGAGAAATCCATTGACTCAGAAAAGAAAAAATCCCTTCTGTCGGATTCTCTGAAAAAAGAAATTCTTTTTTTGAAAAGAGGGCTATTGAGCAACTGCAATTAGGCGTTCATATCGATGAGATAACCTCTTCTGAGATTTTCTCCATCCGTATTCACACCGACTTCTGCCAGAGACTCAGGAGCTGTCACTTCGTTGTGAATATTCGAGAGAGGGTGAAGCCTATCCGGCATTCTGGAAATGGTAAATTCAGACTGGGAAAACTGATGACTCGCCGAATTATTTCTAAGTGACGCGTTGATTTTATCTAACATTTCTGTCCTCTTGCCTTAGCCTAACAAGCATTGCCAATTTGTAAAGTCTTTATTCGCCCAGAAGAGACCTGGATTTGGTATCCCGGAAATCGTGCTTATCATCAAATTCAGGGAAATAGCTTAGGAAAAGTTTTCTTGGAACAACACGGTATTTAGTTGGATAATTTACCGTAAAGTCCTCAGTAAATCCGACCTCCGGCAATTGATAAAAACCGATCCGATCTTCGAAGTTATAAAACTCCTGTTTCTCGAATTTTTTTACTGTTTTGGTAAGATAGTCTTTTAGAAAACTCCAATCCAGTTTAAATTGCATTCTACTGCCTTGAAAAGCATGCGCTCGCTCAATCAAATTCACTAACCTTTTTAATGGGCATTCTTTTTTGTAGTATTCGGAAACATAGACCATCACAAATCGCATAGAAAAACCAACGGGGTCCCAGACTTTGTCCACCAGCTCTTCGGATATCGATTCTGATTTAATATCATCTAGAATTCTCTGTAGTTCCGGAATCTTGGACTCACCTTTCAAAATCCCGCTCAAATCAACCTGTCCGAACTCTCCGGAATAAAGCCATCTGTACAAGTCCTGTATTCCAGCCAGTGGATGCTCTCTTAAAAACTCTTCTAATACGAATATTTTTTCATCAATAGTTAATACGGATTCTGTATCAAAAGATTCTAGCATGCGTTATTCGACAGCCTTCAATTCCTGCCCGGTCAAAAGCCTTTTTATATTCGGAATATGACGAAAAAGAATGAAGACGGATGCAAATACCATCGTAGCTAACACGGAAATTTCTTCCGGCCTTAACTTGAAAATATTCATCCAGTTGATACAAGCATAAATTATAGGCAAAAATAAAGACCCGATGACCGAACCTATAGAAACATATCCGGACAGTTTATAGGAAATCAGAAATAGCAAAACCGAAACAAGGCAAGGAATCGTGGCAATATACAGAAATAAACCTAGCGCTGTTGCAACTCCTTTCCCCCCTTTAAAAAAAAGAAAAGGGCTATATATATGGCCGATAATTGCCAATGAACCGCAGATAAGCTCGATCTGTATCAGATTTTCTAATGGAAAAAATAGTCCTGCGCAAAAAGGAGGAATCACTCCCTTCAGCGCGTCCAGAATCAGAACTAGTATTCCGAATTTTCTTCCTAGCACCCTCCCTACATTGGTCGCGCCTGGATTTTTGCTTCCAAGTTCCCGGATGTCTTGCCCGGTTTTTAACCTTACGAGCCAATAGCCGAAGGGAAGCGACCCCAGAAAATAGGAAGCAATCAAAAATATAAAAATCATTTTTTCACTTTTGTCCTCTCATTTCTATCCGAACGGAGTTCAATTTCAACAAAAATTCCACCCAATTGAAATTCCTTTGCAATCTGATTTCTCAAATAGGATAAAAGGTTTTCCTTAAACAAAGACATATCGTTAACGAAAAAAAGAAGTTTGAATGGCGAAGAAGAAACTTGCGTTGCATAATACAGTTTCGGCTTCTTCTTGGACATTCCTTCGATCTTTCCACTTTCAAAAATTCCTTTGATTATCTGGTTCAACTTTGATGTAGGGACTTTTAGAGATGTTTTTGCATGGAGCTTAACGCACTCCAAAAGGAGTTTATGAACTCTCTGTTTGGTTTTCGCGCTGATACTTAAAATGGGAGTATCTTTTAATGCAGGAAAACGGGAATGCATTTTATCTTTATAATCTTCAAATGTATTGTCCGATTTGTCAAGAATCAAATCCCATTTATTGATGGCGACAATCATCGCCTTGCCAGCTCTCCTGATAAAAGAAAAAATCTTTTTGTCAAATTCCCCGATTCCTTTTTCTGCATCCAGCAGGTGAACAACTATATCCGAAGATTCTATGGTCTTCAAAGTCCTCTGAAAAGAATAGAACTCCAGTTTTTCAGCGCTCTTGCTCGATTTGCGAATTCCGGCAGTATCCATGATTTCAATGGACTGGCCTTCGAATTTGATAACGAGATTTACAGGGTCCCGAGTCGTTCCGGGAATATCGCTCACAACAGCTCGCTCTTCACCGGATATTACATTCAATAAACTGGATTTTCCCGAATTCGGTTTTCCGACAAAGCTAATTCTAAAATCTACTTTCCCGGCTTCGGAATACTTTACGTCCTTCAGATAAAATGCAATTTTTTCCAGAAGCATTTTAATGTTTCGTCTGCCCAGAGCAGAAATCGGAAGCACTTCTGTCAGGCCATACCGATAAAATTCATCCAAGTCATAATCCTCTTCCGGTGAATCCGATTTATTTATACAGTAGATGATGTTTTTCTTCTGAAATCTTTTGTCTTTTTTTAAAAGGCTGATAAGTTTGTGGTCATAACTCGTGATTTCGTTCTTGTCCATGATAAAAATGATCAAGTCAGAATCCACAAGTTGTCGAAAACTCAATTCGATTATGGAAGCTGAAAGCTCATTTGTGTTTTCAATATCTAGTCCTGGAGTATCGCATAACGTAAATTCGATCTCTGGATCTTCTTTTTTTACGTCGAATCTCAGAACGTCTCTTGTCACCCCGGGATAATCGTGGGTAATCGCGATATTCTTTTTTAAAATCGCGTTAAACAATGTAGATTTACCTACATTCTGGCGGCCAACTATAGAAATTAGAGGAAGTCTTTTCAACCTCTGTTTCTCGCTTTCATGGCTCTGTCTATTTCCATTTTTGCATCTTTTTTCATTAATGTCTCCCTTTTGTCATAAGCTTTTTTTGGTTTTGCGACTGCCAGTTCAACTTTTGCATATTTGTTATTTTTGAAATAACATCTGGTCGCAACAAGAGTCAGGCCTTTTTCTTTAATTTGCTTTTCCAGTTTTCCTATCTCGCTTTGCTTTAGAAGAAGCTTTCGCGGACGGACTTCGGGTTGTTCGGAATACCCCCGGTTCATATATGGAGTTATGTGAAAATTCTGTAAATAGACCTCTCCATTTTTAATCGTTGCAAACGCATCGGTAAGATTCGCTTTTTTTTCACGAAGGGATTTCACCTCTGATCCAATTAGCACGATTCCGGCTTCAATAAAACTTAGTAGCTCGAAATTGAAGCGAGCCTTCTTATTTACGGCCGCCTCGAAATTTCCGGCCTTTTCTTCTGTCTTCTTTTCTTTCATCAGTTTCGGATTGTGTGGTAGGTAAGTATAAGTCTAGAAAGTTCAGACCCGATCAAATTCGGCATACTTGCAAAATTATCCGAGGTAACCTGTATGGAATGAGGGAAAACATGCTCGGCAATGTATCTATTTCCAATCCCGACTCCAAGAAATACATACGATTTATTAGTATTTTTCAAAACTTCTTCTTTCAGTTTTTTTGTTTCTCGGCTGGAAATCTCATCGTCAAGAAACATCTTGCCTCTTTGACCTCTGAAATCCGAAATGAACACGACTATTTTTGTCTGCGCGTCCGGTGAAAAATATTTTTCACAATTTTCCAAAATACGGTATTCCTCAACGGAATCACCCTGCCAGTCAACACACAAAGAATTGAAAATTTCTTCCTCTTTATGGTCATCATACTCCTCTTCAAAGCTCTTCAACCTGATAAGATCGATAGTTTCTTTTTTGTTGTGCCTGTCCGAATATGCATAAATGGAAAAATCTACGTCGTGTTCGTTCAATATATATGAGCTAGTCAGCATTGCGGATAACGTAGCAATCGAATATTCAAAGTTAAAAATTCTACGGGCCTTGCTTACGAAGAATACTACCTCCACTCCTTTTAGCCTTTCCTCACTTTTGTCTATGATCGTCTTGTCAAAGACCTTCGAATCCCCTCTTCCGTTTTTAAAGGAAATATATTTCCTAGCGTCAATCCTTCTTCCTTGAGTCTGGTATGACCTGGAAATATCAATTTCGGGATCAAATAACTTTTCCAGATTCAATTCTGTCTCTTCCAGAGCCTTCCCGAATACGTCTTTGAATTCAGAAAGAGACACAAGAATCGTATATGACCAGAGAATTTTTCTTTTTGCGAGAAAGTTTTTGTACAGCTCTTCCGTTCTGTAACCCCAGACGCCACCACCACCTGCCGGCTCACCCTGTCCCATATTTCCGCGGGTATCTTTTCCATACCAAGCGTCAGGGCCTTCTTTTGTGTTTCCACCGGTTTCAGGAGTGTTAATCTCAATTCCCTTTTTCAAAGGATTTCCTGAATTCCTCAATTCTGCTTTTCCGGTATTCGCATCCCTTTTATGGAGATCCGGGTCCCACCATTTGCTTTTTTCGATTTCAGACTTTATCGTAAAAGTTTTTTTTTTATCCTCAAGTTTTTCCTTGAGGTCATCAGGCAAAACGACTCCGGAAATTATGGTCTCCAGTATTCGTTCCATATCGTTTCGTTCTTTCGGATCGCTAATCTGATTCGTATAGGAAATTTTTCCGCCGCGGGAAATCACCTCTTTCAAATCATTGGACGTCCCGGAGAACAAAATAAGCTCTTTCCACCTGAGCAGATTATGCAAACCAAAAGTATACGGTTGAATATTCGCAGAACCGATCACTCTTTTAAATGAAAGTTCCTTTATCTTCAAATGAAAAGCAGTCATTATGGAAACGAGTGAGCTATCCGGAAGATAAAAATTTAGAATGTCGCCTAACGTTTGCAAGTCCTCAAGATCGGGGAAAAGCAGACTGGTAAATCGGTTCCGGAAAGCCCTTGAGATTGTGGGTGTAGATTTCGTTCTTCGAAAAAGCTTCAACGCGATAATGCGGGAGTTTTCTCTCAGAGTCAAAGGAGATGTCTCCCCGCTTTCTGGAGGAAGAGTGATCGATCTTGCGTCATCCGTCAGCATATTTAATTTTTCAACAAGCTCGGCCCCTGCTGCCTCAAGCCCTGTAATCAAAATCGTAGAATCATTCCGGATTGCTTTTGAAAGCGGGCCGTCAATCCAATCTACTTTACTATTTTCAATCGGCTTCAACGCCCCAAGTATATCGCTGGTGTGAATCCCCTTGCAAAGATTCACGGTTTCCGAAGAATTCCCGCAGATTCCAGTCAGAAAATCTATCAGAAAATAAGGATCTTTTTCTTCACTGAATTCAATCAGCAGATTTTCCTTCATGGATAGGACGGTTATTGCTTTTTCCAAAAACTCTCCAAGCTTGGGAGTCATTGGAATTGCGCTAAGAAGATTACGGGTTCTTACTTCATCCCCAATTTTCAGCTTTTTATCATTGCAATACAAAATAGAATTTTTGGAGTCGAATTTCACGGATCTAGCAGGATAGTTTTCGGTTATATCCAGTTCTTTTTTGATTACACCATGAACTTCCTCAAAGTCTTCTTTTTTTCTGAACGGGTGAGCAAAAATATCGGTTAATTCCCGGTATACAATAGATTTATCGCTGGAATCAAAATGCGTTAGCCGCTCGCATATTTTTTTCAGAGTCCTGATGTTAAAATGGTATTTTTCCAGATCCCCTTTTCCTAGATTTGCAGACTGGATTTTTTTTTCGGTTTCCAGAGTGACTCGGATGCAGGTTCTGATAACCGTTTCGTTTAGTGATGGAAAAAGTTTTTTTAGTATGAAAAGAATTTCATCCGGAGAATACGGGTCGATATAAACCACTGCAAAATTTTTCGTAATGTCAAAGGGTAAGGACTTTCTTCCCTCAAAGCCTTCAGCAGGATTTTGGGTTCCGATGAAATTGAATCCCTCTTTTATTTTTTTCCTGGAATTGTCACCTTCAATCAGATCTAAATAAGAATTCTCATACACTGTGGAAAATCTTTTGATAACATCGGGTGACGCCAAATTCATTTCGTCGGCAACAAATGTAGCACCGGTTACTATGGATGTAGTCAGCGGTCCGTTCACCCACTCAAATCCGCTCCCGTCCATCAGAAGCCTGTAGGAACCGATCAGGTCCTCCGGAAGAGTATCTTCATTGAAGCTGAATCTGTAGGTCGGATGGTTACGCTTGAAGTTAATATGATAGATGAGCGCATTCTTTCCAACGCCTGCATCCCCCACAAGCAAAATCGGATAACCTTCCAGCATCGGATAAAGAATGTTTTTCAGATTTTTTACGGTCGAATCCGTTTCCACCAGATTTGATGGAAATACGGAAAGGCTATTTTCGAATTCAAAAGTCCTGACTTTGATTCCGGCTATATTTACATGTCCCATGCTTGTAAAGATTTTGGAAACCCCGCCAAGATCAACTAATAAAAGAACTCATCATATTCACCGTGGCAAAAAAAGGCTTTGTTATGACAATACTCTTATAAAAAAGGAAACCCCTCTTTGCAGAGGGGGATTGCACTTGGATCTACAACAAATTTTTTATGGTGGAATAACGAAAATCCGGTTGTGAATCAATAAACTCGGATATTATATCCCGTTGCAGTAGTGCTGAATGAACTCTGGTTAAAAGGATACACCATAATGAGAACAGTACCGGACTGAGTTGCAGTAAATGTCCTTGGAGTTGTCCAACCACTATCATTGCTACCTAAAGTTATCGAGGATAGATAAGTTGTTGCGCTATTCAAATAATATGGATAAACTTTTATGTCCTGGGTCCTACTATGCAAAATATCAAAGATCAATTCACCTCGAATTATTATCCGTTCTGCCTTCCAAAACTTCATAATTCTGGTTCCCGATTTTTGAAGAAGACGACTTGGGCTTTTCAAAACCAGAAGTAGAAAACTCAATAGATCTGGAAGTCCCCATTTTCTCACCGTTTAATTCCCCAACAATTTGCAGGCTTACAATATAATGTCCAGCAACGCCCGGATTCAAATGCAAATCCATTGATGCCAGATCACCAGGAGAAAACATAACAATTGTTTTTTCTGCTTCTCCCGCACTAATCTTGACACCGGATGGAATGCTTAACTGGATTTTGACATTTTCCAATTTCACCAGAGGTTTGACCTCCAGTTTCAAATTCATCAAATCTCCCTCACGAATATTCCTATCGTGATTCCAGCTGACTTCCACCGGAAATTGCATTTTTGCATAAGGATTCGCTTTGTCCGAATAATAGATCTTTTCAGTATTCGCCTCAATCGAATTGGCCTGCCTTTTTCCAGAACACCGAAATAAAACCAAAATGGAAATGAATAAAATTATTTTCTGCATATATAACCCTCTATGGCAGCACTATGGAAAGTGTATAATCGTTTTGCTTGGACGCATTTGAGTAGCTTGTTGAGCAGGAAGCATACGCGCAATAGGAAAAGGTCCGAATTTCAACAATGTAGGTAGTTCCTGCAATCACAGATACCGTACAAGTTTCAGAATAATTCTGGTTGCATGTGGCTTTTAGAACACCATTTGCCGAAATATAAACATCGGGATCTTCCATATTGGGAGCAGTTGTTGTAGTATCGGTCGCGTTTACAGTCATTGTTCCGGAATTCGAAGGGATAATTTTAAAAAACTGGCTTCCGAACAATTTGTTGTTTGCAATTCCTACCATCCCACACCATTGACTGCCAATAAATGTAGTTGTGCTCAATACAGTTCCGGTTCCCGATAGAGAATAAATTATGGGAAGGTATGGATAAGTAGAGAGCGATCCATTGCATGTATGGGATGTTGATACATAGTTTGATGACGAAGTCACATTCCCCTCGCTCGACTCGTCATTTGCCATCTGCTCCATTCCTGCGATATTGTTAATTGCGGTTGCATCTGAAGAATTTGCAGATTTCAAAGCAGATATGAATTCGTGGATATATGTGACGCTGGAAATATTTTTCAAAGCAATCACAGCATTCCAGATTTTCGTGAAAGAATAATTCAGAGAGTCTGTCTTAGAATTTTTCGTATCCGAAACGCTGTCATATAAATCGTAAATAACAGATTGCACGGACCCCTCCGAATAAAATCCATTGAGAGTATGAGTTCCGGTTTCCATATTGAGATTGAACCCACCCGAGTAAGTCGTATCGGTATATACTGGATCATCCAGAAATATGGCACTCATTGCATTCCCAAGTCCCTCTCCGTAAGCTACTCTTGGTTCGAGCAAATCATTAGTGGAATGTGAACCTCCAACAGAATCGCTTCTGGACAATGCAGATTCCAAGTAGTGAGTAAACTCATGCGCAACGACATGCCTGTCGAACTCGTCGGAATCACTCGCCCTGTACCCGTAAAGAGTGATACAGTTAAAAATTCCAGTACCACATACTGAAGAACTTGTCGTAAAATAGCTTCCAGTCGTACTCAATGAATTCCATCGAAACACTAGCTGTGGAAACACAGTAGTAGAATCAGCAGTAAGGACTTTCTGGATTGCAATATACGCCACATCTAAAAGACTGAACGGCCCATTCCCATGATTGGAATCGAGGGCTGTAACATTCACAGTGCAACCCGAAGTGCAGTTTGTGGTAGTTTGGGAACTAGATGCAACCGAGTACTTGGAGCCGTTCACACCTGCTGTGACCGAATTTGTAACGCTGAAATCATAAGTTGGAGAAGTTGTCTTCTTCATCTCAGCAACGGCGTAAACACTAAACGCAGAAGTGCTAAGTGTTCCACTTAAAGAGTAGGCGCCACTTGAATTCGTCGTTGAGCTGGATATAACGTTAAGCGAATTGTCAACAAGCTGAACCGTAATCGCACGAGCCGGGCGATTGGTTATGGACGAAGTATTGAGAGTTTTCGTTGTTGTATTCACAGGAACATGCTCATAGTATATCGTTCCTGTTACAGTGATCAATGTGGGGGATATCGTGCCTGTTGTTCCAGTCCCGGTTCCGGTAGAAGTTCCACCTAGCACTAAAAGGAAAATCAAAGGATTTAATTTTTTTTTGCCTGAATTTGAATTCCCGCACTGAATTAGAAAAAAAAAAGCAAAAAAAACAGGCCAATATGTAAGAAAAGCAAAAATAGCCACTTTTTCCACTAGATTTTATTGTTTAAATTCGCCAAAATATCTTTTTTTGAACCAGATTAGTAATTTCTGAAATATCAGTAAAACTTTTTATTTTTAAAAGTAACAACAAAAAACCTTTGTGCCAATTGTCGAATATAATATCATAGTAATTACAGTTCGTAAAGAGGGAACACATGTTTAAACTTATACTATTTTTGATTTCGGCAATGTTTCTATCAGGAAATTGCGATCACCACCACGATTCCAATGACCATCACCCTGGAAAATCTGGCAATGTGGAATTGAACCAGGGAAAGCGCTGGCAGGCAGACGATCCGACAAAGGCCGGATTTGCTAAACTTAAAACAGATTTATATGAATTTGAAAAAGGAAAAAACGGTAAATTTACAAACAAAGATTACAATGAGCTGGCCAAAATAGCGACAGGAAGCATAGATTCTATCTTTTCATCCTGCAAGATGACAGGCAAAAGCCACGATGAGTTGCACAAATACATCGCTACATTGCTAGAGGATATAAAACCCTTAAAAGGAAATGACTTGAAAGAATCACAAGCATCTTTTACAAAATTGAAATCCGATCTCCAGAAATTTTCGGATTATTTTGAATAGAATCAAACACTGAGAGATAAGAAGTGCGAACAAATTTTTTAGTTGGCTCAAGGAATATCTAGACAATTTCTTCTCAAAATCCAAAACCTTGAGTGTTTTAATATCTCCGGAAAAAATGCGCCTGTCGAAGATAATTAATCCATCGAATTCGCTCCGATGCGACCCAAATCTATCAGGTACTAGAAATTTCGCCTATCACATAATTTTGAGACTTTTCCCATTCTGGATAAGTCCGAGGAAACTCTAACCTAAAAGATGGTAAAAAATTTAAATTGATAACGCTTTTTTTTCTTTTTTCGGCAATTTTTTTTACCTTATCAGACGGAGGATAAATTTATGAATCCGTTGAATTTGGAAACTACGCAGTCCAGCTTACTCATCCCGGAAAAATTTCTGGACGTATTTATGGAAAAAACAAAAAGGATAGGCGTCTCTAAGGAAGACTACTTTGTTTATCTTCTTCGACGCTACCGTTGCCTAGTTTTGTGGAATACCTATCCAAAATCAAGCCGTGCAAAAACTCGGTATCAAGACGAAGGACAAAATTTAATCAAAAAGAATTTATATCCTTCAAATGCTGATTGGATCGAATTTGGAATTCTAGCCGCCTGGCTCGGCATCTCCCGCACGGCCCTCTTCACTTGGTTTTTAATTTTAGAACTCGCCGGTTGGGACAAAATCCTTGCCGAAAAATTCTTCAAAAATGGAGTTCCACCCCGGGTAAGTGCAGTTAGGGTGGGAATTTACATTGCTACGAGAAAAACAGTACGGACGGATAGGCATATACGATACAAAATAAGGCCATAGAAGAAAAAAATCGGAGCAAACTGCAAAAAAACATTCAAAGTTCAAAACAATATAGGGAAGTTGCGCCTATCCTTCGCTTGCTGAGCAATTTCGCCTAACGCACATTTCGAAACACAAGATAATTCCGGGCCGCTAAACGCAAACAACCGTGCTAAATGCTTCGAAAAACCCCTCTAAAAATAAAGGGGCATTTTTGTCTAGGCCTATGGCGTATCAAAGGAATAGGTTGAAGTCCCTGATGTAATTGTCCAGATAATCCCATTTGAAAAAGTGTAGGAATTAGACGAGCAGCTAGTTCCCCCATTATAACTGATATAATAAGTTCCAGCTGTCACATCCGAGTAACTTGTCGTTGAACCGTTTGACACGCTTGTCCCAATAGTTGCAACTTTTGTCCCAGCACCACATGAATAGGATGAATGCAGGGTATAGGTCTCCGTGCTTCCACTACTATTCTTAAACCGAATGCTAGGTGTTACCGTTGAAGCTGTAAAAGTTCCCCCATAGTTATTGGTGCAATCAGTGGATGCGGTAGATGCCTTAGAATAAATCCCATTCGGATTGGAATACATTTGAATGGTAGATTTTCCAGCAGTATAAGTTCCTTTGGTTGCGGCACAGGAACCGAGTGAATTCGCAGTGATACATTTAGTAGTATTCGTAAAAGTATTCCTACCTGTTGTATTGCAATCTAAAGTTGCTTTGGAAACACCCCAGGCAGTACTGTCGTAATCTACGCAATATCCAGCTCTATTATTCGTCGTGTAAGCAACATTACAGGAGCAGTTAACACATTGATCCTGGATTTGCTGAAGCAGCAGTATCATCGAATACATTGAATTATCTTCTTTTTTGTCCTTAGCACAGTTTAGCAATATTACAGATAATATTGCTAAAATTAATATCATTCTAATTTTTTTCATAATTAATATTTTCTCCTTTGGGCAGACTACCCCCCATCGGAAATTCCATAAAAAAAATTAGAAAGAATTGTTATTTTTAAAAAAAAATCGTCTAACCGCGTCCGCGCTTTCTCATGACAGGATCCAGAATCTTTTTCCTTAGTCGCAAATTTGTCGGAGTGACCTCTAGAAGTTCGTCCTCATCCAAAAATTCTATATTCTGCTCCAGTGAAAGCCTTCGAGGTGGAACCAGTCGAATTGCCTCATCCGATCCGGATGCCCGCACATTTGTGAGCTTTTTCTCTCTTACAGGGTTTACTTCCAGGTCATTGTCCTTCGCGTTCTCACCTATGATCATTCCCGGATAAACCGCAGTATTCGGGTCGATAAATAGAGTTCCACGTTCCTGGATTTTCCAGAGGGCATAAGCAGTTGTCTCGCCCGAATCCATAGAGACTAACGCACCATTTTTACGTCCAGGAATTTCACCCTTAAAAGGCCCGTATTTCAGAAATCTGCTGGAAAGCACACCTTCTCCCTTTGTCTCAGAAACAAAGAAGCCCCTAAATCCAATGAGTCCTCTTGTTGGTATGACATACTCCACTCTTGTAATCCCGGATTCATGAGCGTCCATGTGAGTGAGTTCACCCTTTCGACGGTTTAATTCAGCAATAATACTTCCGGTAAATCCATCAGGCAAATCCATCACAAGAGTTTCCAATGGTTCCAACTTTTCCCCATTTTCTCCGGTTTTAAAAATAACTTCAGGACGGGAAACCTGCAATTCAAATCCTTCTCTTCTCATGGTCTCTATCAAGATGGAAAGATGGAGTTCCCCGCGACCCAGAATTTTGAATCTGTCCTTATCATCGGTTTCTTCCATTCTCATGGCAACATTGGTTTGAAGCTCTCGCTCCAGCCTTTCGCGTATGTTTCTAGTTGTTACAAACTTTCCGGATTTACCTACAAATGGCGAATTATTTACCAGAAAATACATGGAAACTGTTGGCTCATCGACCGTAATTGCAGGCAATCCAACAGGATTTTCGGTATCTGCTACTGTATCTCCAATAAAAACATCCGGAATACCTGCGAGAGCCACAATATCCCCTGCTGATGCAGACTCAATTTCATGACGCTTCAAGCCTTCAAATCCGTACAATTTGGAAATTTTATAATTCGTGATTTTGCCGTTTGTTCGCACCAGAGAAACTTCTTGGCCTCTTTTGATCATCCCTTGATAAATTTTTCCTATGGAAATCCGCCCGACATATTCATTATAATCCAGGCTCACGGATTGAAATTGAAGTGGTTTTGAATCATCCGCGCTAACTGGGGGAACGTGAGACAAAATCGTATCCAGTAGTGGAGTCACATCTTTTCCGGGAACATCATTCAGATTATGCACAGCCCACCCCTGTTTTGCAGAAGCGTAAACAATCGGAAAATCCATCTGTTCATCTGTCGCACCCAGATCGTGAAAAAGATCAAACACCATATCGATTACTTTGTTTGGCCGACAACCATCCCGATCGACTTTATTCACAACAAGAATCGGTTTATGGCCTATCTGCAATGATTTACCCAGTACAAATCTGGTTTGGGGCATCGGTCCTTCAAATGCATCGACAAGAAGGAGTGCTGAATCTGCCATACTTAACACCCGCTCTACCTCGCCTCCAAAATCCGCGTGACCGGGAGTATCAACAATATTGATTCTTGTATCCTTATACTGAACCGCAGTATTTTTCGCAACAATTGTGATTCCTCTTTCCTGTTCCAGCTCATTGGAATCCATCATTCTCTCTTTTGCTTCTTTTGAAGTGATTGCGCCGGTTGCTTTTAAAATGACATCCAAAAGGGTTGTTTTACCGTGGTCAACGTGTGCTATAATTGCAATGTTTCTAATTTCCATGAGACCATAAATTTTTAGCCCCCTCATATGTCACTGTATTTTCTATTGACAATGCGAACTTATCTGAAAATATGGCAGGATAATCTAAATTTTTTGGAATAAACTAATGTACGCTGTAATTTCACTAGGCAATAAGCAATACAAGGTTCAAAATAATGAAGTTTTTTTGACGGAAAAAACTTCAAATTCGGTAGGCTCTCAGTTTGACGCAAAGGTGTTATTGCTTGCGGATAAAAACAAAATCCACATAGGATCTCCCTCCGTAAAAGAGGCTAAAGTCTCTTTGAAAGTTTTAGAAGATTTGCGAGGTCCTAAAATTCACGGATTCAAATACAAAAAAAGAAAAAATTACCACAGGCATTGGGGGCACAGACAGGATCTCCAAAAAATGCAGGTTGTAAAAATCGAAAGTGTTTGATTCAAATTCAGTTAACGAAAAAAGATAATCATTATAAAAAGCTTAAGGTCAGCGGGCATTCGATAACAGAGAAAAATTTTTTAAAAAGCGAGAAAATAGAAGAAAAGATCGGAGACAATGTGTTATGCGCTGCAGTGTCCGTTCTGACTCAAAGTTTGTACATTTTTTGCAAAAAAAAGGAACTGATTTTTACCGAAAAAATATCGGATGGGTTCCTGGAATTTGACTTGAACAAATCCGTATTGGAGTCAAATTCTGCGTTTGAAATGGTAGAAATGGGATTGTTGAACCTTAGAGATCAATATCCAAAAGAAATTGAAATAGCGTATTTAAAAGCCTAGCACTAGCCCTTTCACCCTAATGCTGGATGAGATAAAATTAAAATGAATGGTGAATTATTAAAATTGAAACTTAGGTTTCTTGTGAGGATAATAAAATGGCACACAAAAAAGGTGGCGGTTCATCTAAAAACGGGAGAGATTCACACGCACAGCGACTTGGTGTGAAAAGGTTCGGGGGACAACTTGTTCTTGCTGGAAATATTCTAGTTAGGCAAAGAGGCACAGTATTCAAACCCGGAAAAAATGTCGGGATCGGCAAGGATCACACTCTGTTTGCATTATCTGATGGAATTGTAAAGTTCGAATATGCAGACAAGACTAGAAAGAAAATTTCAGTTTACCCACAGGCAACAGCAAAATAGTAATTCAAAAAAGGGAAAATTATTCAGGACTATATGTCCATTTTCCCTTCTGCATTCAAAAATGCTCCTACTGCGATTTTTATTCTGTCGAGACGGGAAAAATTCGCCCTCAAGAAACAAAGTCTATATTTCAATCCTATAAAATTGAATTCGAGAAACGCCTTGAATTAGACCCAAAAATTTCCGGCCTCAAATTCGATTCAATGTTTTTCGGTGGAGGAACCCCCTCCCTTGCCGATCCGGAAAGCATAGGGAGTTTCATCTCTTTTGCAAAAAAAAATCTAAAATTTCAGCCGGTTACCGAGATTTCTTTAGAGTGCAATCCGGAAAATCTGGACACCGTCTACTTAAAAGAAATCAAGGATGCCGGGATAACCAGGTTGAATGTCGGAGTGCAGAGTTTCGACAAAAAACACCTACTCATACTAGGCAGGTATTTCGACAAAGAAAGGTATGAAAAAATTTTGCAAAATCTAAAGTGTTCCGGAATCGATTCGATCGGATGCGATCTGATTTACGGAATCCCGGGTCAGACAAAAAGCTCATTCTATAAAGATGTAGACAGACTAATTTACGGTGGGGTAAATCACTTAAGCCTGTATTCACTGACAGCAGAAAAAGGAACGATCTACTCAAGAAAAATCCATTCAAAAGAAATTGGCTCGCCGGATGAACGATTGCAGTCAGAAATTCTTCTGGAACTACCGGATCTTCTGAAAAGTTCTGGGTTTTTACACTATGAAGTATCCAATTATGCGAAGGATGGATATTTTTCCAGGCACAACCTGAAATACTGGACTATGGAATACTATCTTGGCCTTGGCCCCGGGGCGCACGGATTCACACCGAAGGGACGTTATGCGAACTCGAAAAATATCGAAGGGTACTTGGACAACAGATTTTCTCTCAAATACGAGAGTCCTTCAGCAAGGGAGGAATTGCTTCTAACAATTTTCAGAATATTTCTTCCGATCAACCTAAACTCGTTTCTGGATCTTGTGGGGGAAAAAAGGGAAGTAATTGAAAACAAAGTCCTTTCTTGGTCGGAAAAAGGATTCTGCGATTATAGAAATGGAATTTTCCAGTGGAAAAAAAATTCCATCCTGAATTTGGATCAATTTATTTTCGAACTAGCCGAACTATGACTTGGAAACAAATTGGACAAGAAGTGTATCCTGCATCACCATATCCCCTTCTTTGCAAAATACATCCTCGACCTCACAGTCTTCCTGTGCCTTGATCGCATTCTCCATTTTCATCGCTTCCAGGATTAAAACAATCTCCCCTGCCGCAATTTTTTTCCCTTTTGAAACATTTAGTTTCAAAATCTTTCCCGGCATCGGGCTTAGAATTTTCTCATCCGCATTCAAGGAAGAATCTGTTTCCTTTTGGTGGCAGACTCCCTTTAATGTTCGATTTCCGTAATGCACAAAAATACTATTTCCACGCCGGAAATAGTATGCCTTTGACCCATCCTGGAAAATAATTTCCCTTTCATCGACTGTTTTTAGACCAGAGAGTTTCGCCTCAAGATTAGTCTTTGCCCTGACTGCAAGGAGAGTTTCAAGTTCTGTTCTTTTGAACCGGACTTCGTAATCCTCGCCACCTGCACTGAACCGGAAAGGCTCTAAAGTTTCCACAATTTCGAGCAATTGGTGACGGACTTCTAATCCATTATTCCCGTTTTGCCAGAACTGAAAACCTGACAAATTATCCCAAACTGAAACAGTTTTTTTTCTCAAGGAATTCACCACTGCAAATAATCCTACAAGTTTTATGAATTCCTCTTGATCAGGCTTGCGGTTTGAATTCAGATGATCATCCAAAAAATGAGTCGTGATATTGTTTTTCTGATACTCGGAATTTTCCATGATTTCCAGAAGGTAAGAAATATTCGTAACCGGCCCGAATAAAGCAAATTCGCCTAACGCATTCTGCATTTTCCGAATCGCTTTTTCTCGGGAACTATCGTGAACGATTAGCTTTGCAATCATAGGATCGTAGAACATACTAACCTCGGTTCCTTCTTCAACTCCGGTATCTATCCGGATTCCTTCGCCTTCTGGAAAATGGACTCTTTCTATTTTTCCAATGGAAGGAAGAAAATTATTCTCCGGGTCTTCCGCATAAATTCTTACTTCGATAGCGTGGCCTTTTTGAACAGGTGCCTTTGACCTATCCTTCGAAAAGAATATCGGACTGCCTTCGGCAATTCTGATTTGAAGCTCGACCAGATCCAATCCAGTGACCATCTCTGTAACAGGATGTTCCACCTGTAGTCTTGTGTTCATCTCCAGAAAATAGAACTCTCCGGTTTCTCCCAATATAAACTCTACGGTGCCTGCACCAAGATAACCTATGGACTTTGCAGCCTTTACAGCAACCTCTCCCATTTTATCGCGAAGTTTCGGATCCAGATTGGCCGCAGGAGACTCCTCAACCACTTTTTGGTGACGCCTTTGAATAGAACACTCTCTCTCAAAAATATGCTCCACATTTCCATGCTTGTCACCGAACACCTGAAACTCGATATGGCGAGGGGATTTCACATAACGCTCCAAAAGAACTTTGTCATTTTTGAAAAAATTTAGGGCTTCCCTTTTTGCGGATGTAAGTGCATCGACGAAATCTTTTTCATTTTCCACCCTTCTCATTCCTTTTCCGCCACCACCTGCCGTTGCTTTTATCATTACGGGAAATCCGATCTCTTTCGCTTTATCCAACAGGTGCATTGGTTCCTGATTGTCTCCATTGTATCCCGGAACCACAGGGACGTTAGCTTTCTCCATTTCGATTCTGGAGCCGATTTTATCTCCCATAATGTTGATTGCCTGAATTGTCGGGCCTATGAATTCGATATTTTCTTTTTGCAACGCCAATGCGAACTCCGGATTTTCAGATAAAAATCCATAGCCCGGATGAACTGCGTCCGCTCCGGTAGATTTGCAAGCGCTAATAATTTTTGGAATGCTTAAATAAGATTCTTTTGCCTCAGATGATCCTATATGAACAGATTCGTCCGCGAGTTTGACAAATGGAGCGTTTGCGTCTGCATCAGAATAGACAGCCACGGAACGTATACCTAATTTTTTGCAGGTACGAATGACTCTGACTGCAATCTCTCCTCGGTTAGCAATTAGAATCTTTTTAATTTTTTTTTCAATCATGGTTTGATAGAAACCTCTAAATAAGAGAAACTTATCTCGATATTATCTGTCAACCATACGTATAAAATTTCTCCTGTCTGTAAGCCCGG
>CAYTEA010000011.1:0-139525 GCA_964436695.1 uncultured Leptospiraceae bacterium | reverse complement strand
TTATTTAAGAAAACCCTTTAAAATCAAGATATTTTGCTTTTTTCAGGGGCGACTATTTAAACGGTTCGCATATTGAAAGCTGTCCTGTTTACAAAAAAGTAATCAAGCGGAAACCGGCATGGCTAAAATAACATACATGTTAAAATAGCCTTGACCAATTTAACATGTATGTTAAAATAGTCAAGTATGGAAAGACTCATTATTCCACCAATACTGGAAGATTTAAAAACCAAAATGGTATTCATTGGAGGGCCAAGGCAGTGCGGGAAAACATATCTTGCCAAAGAACTTCTTAAAAAAAGCAATTCGGACAACTATTTCAATTGGGATTCCTACTCCGACAGAAAAAATATTCTCGCAAGGAACTGGGGCAAAGAAAGGCTAATCGCCCTCGATGAAATTCACAAGTATTCCAAATGGAAAAATTTTATTAAAGGGATTTATGATACGGAAAAGAATCATCACAATTTTGTAATTACCGGTTCTGCGCGATTGGACGTTTACAAGAGAGGAGGCGATTCCATGTTTGGAAGATACCACTATTGGAGACTACATCCTCTTACGTTAAATGAATTGCCCAAAAAAATGTCGGTCGATGAAGGATTCAAACGACTCATGAGAGTCGGAGGTTTTCCGGAGCCATTTCTGGAAATGAAAGAACAGTCGGCTCGCAGATGGAGAAAGGAACGGTTTGACCTGATCCTTCGCGAAGATATTCGCGATTTGGAAAGAGTGAATGAAATACAAAACATTTCCTTACTCGTTGATTTACTGAAAAGTCGAGTTGGTTCTTTAATCGTAGTATCCAATCTTGCGGGCGATTTGCAAGTCGCGCCAAACACTGTAAAACGCTGGATTGAAATTCTGGAAAGAATGTATTTGATTTTTACGGTAAAGCCGTACACGGAGAAAATCAGTCGCTCGATTTCTAAACCTTTCAAAGTATATTTTTTCGACAATGCTGATGTGGAAGGAAATGAAGGAGCGATTTTTGAGAATCTGGTTGCCTCGCATCTTTTAAAAAAAATCCAGTTCATAGAAGATTTTGAAGGTTATCGGATGCAGCTATGTTTTATTCGAGACAAAGAAGGGCGTGAAGTGGATTTTGCAATTTTAAAAGACAGGAAACTAGAAAGTCTTATCGAAGCAAAATGGAGCGAAGAAGCGATCTCCAAAAGTCTGGCCTATTATTGTGAAAAATTAAACCCCTCTACAAGTCTACAACTTACCGCAAATCTCAAACGCAATTACAAAAAGAATCGGATTGAAGTAATGGATGCGAAACAGTACCTTTGCAAATAGATTTTTCTATTTAGAATTGAAAGTAAACGAATTCCTTCCCTGATCTGGAATAAAGCCCGATGGAAATAAGAAGAATCACAGAAGAGATTGCAATCAGAGGCTTTTGGTATTTCACTAATATATCCGGGAGTTTGTCGAAATACTGTGGGAGTTGTGAAAGAAACCCCAGAATAAACAGATATACCAATGTTTCCGAACCGGCCGCAGTAATGCCCTGACTGAATGTGAAAATTTTATTCACCATAACCCAGAGAGAAGTCATATTATTCGATCGGAAAAACAAAACACCCACGAGAAATATATGGTAGGTAAATACGATGCGAAAATACTTCCCAGCTTTGTTTTGCAAAGTAAGCGTTAGTTGGAACCTATCGACAAGCCTCTCTAGGGCGAGCATTATTCCGTGGAAAAAACCCCATAGGATATACGTCCAGTTTGCTCCATGCCAGAATCCACCGAGAGTAAAAGTAACTATCAGATTAAAATAGGACCTAGCCTCACTGGTTTTACTCCCTCCGAGAGGAATATAAATATAATCCCGCAGCCATGTAGCAAGCGTTATGTGCCATCTCTTCCACAGGTCACGAGGAGTTTCCGCCAGATAAGGGGCCCTGAAATTTTCCGGTATGTGGAATCCGAGAAGATAGGCGACACCTCTGGCGATATCGGTGTAGCCGCTAAAATCACAATACACCTGCCACGAAAAACCGTAAATTGCAAGAACCAGGCTGGTTGCGGAATATTCCGACGGGTTGTTCCAGACTGGATCAATAATCCCCGCAATATTATCCGCAATCAAAACTTTTTTAAACACGCCCAGAATTACAAGAGACATACCCGGATAAACGAAATCCCTATTAGGCTTGATGCTTTTCAGTTCGGGAATAAAATCATTCGAGCGCATGATCGGCCCGGCGATTAGCTGTGGGAAGAACATGATAAAGATTGTGAAATCCATCAGGCTTTCTTTTTCTTTGATATTCCCCCAATAGGAATCCACAACATAAGCAAGCATTTGAAATGTATAAAAACTGATCGCGAGAGGAAGAAGAATTTTGAAAGAGCCTCTTGACAAATCCGCAAAAAATGGAGACCCGGAAATCTGATAAAAAACATCCGTGAAAAAATAAAAATATTTGAACAAGCCGAGATTGACTAGATTTAGAATTACTGCAAGGCGCAGAACCTGTTTGTTTTTATTTCCTAGTAAATAGACCGAAAAATAATAATTGAGGATTACAAAAAAGAGGAAATGGAATAAAAAAGGAATGCTCCACGAACCGTAGAACACCAGTGAGGAAACGAGTAATATCCATTTTTTCCCTTTGTCGAATGGGGTTGACCAGTAAGCCAGATAGACGACTGCAAAAAATACAAGAAATGTGATCGAGGTAAATAGCATTACTGAACGAAGGCCCTCAGATTTTTATTCAGATAATCGCCAAGCGATTCTGAAAATTTTTGCATCCCCAATGCATTCAGGTGCACCAGGTCGTAACAGTAATCCCCATTGTTTTCTCCGGATAAGATATTTTGCATGTCGACCACCATTGTATTTTCTTTGCCCTGAATTTTTTCAAGTTCTTTTGTCCACAGTCCGACTCGATCTTTTCCCCCCAGATTTCCGATGGCTTCGCTGTACGGTGCAAAAACAGTAATCACTTTAATGTTTCTTTTTTGGAACTCTGAAAATAAGCCCGAGAGCCTCCTGAAATACAGTTTAGTTTTTTCTGTCTCAACAGACTCGCTGGATGTAATCCCGGCGAGGCTACAGGTTTTGAAAAGGGCAATTTTGTGCTCCTCATTAGAATCTGCTGGAATCGGCTCTCTGTTTGATGGCGCTGTTTTGTTCTTGCACTCTTCCAGGGTTTTAATTTTGTAAGAGCTGATTTTTTCGGTAAAATGATTTTCGTAATCCCAAGGGTGAGGATTCGGCTCTTTTAGCATTTTTTTTAAGTGCTTAATTCTTCTGTTGGGGTCCAGAATAAATTCCCGCATATCCCTGCGATAGGCGATACTCCTCGACAGAATATAAAAAACATCTTCTGCACGAACCTTGTATTCATAGGCGTAAGTTTTTTTGAGGGCTTCAATGCGGTTGAATTCAGAAATCATCGCGAGGGTAGGGAGGGAAAGATCGGTCTGGCTCACCCAAGGAATTGCAATTTCTCCCACATAAACAACCAACCTTACATTTTTCATTTCCGGAAGAATCTTTGATAATGCCTGGTGCTGAACGATCAGCTCCGAACCCGGAATCGCCACAGACTGAATTTTCAGTCCGGAATTACGGATTTTCTCGTTCAGAATCCTTACGCTCAATCCCTGGTAAGCAACAGAAGTGCCTACGATTAATATATCAGGGTCATGTTCCGACTGCTTTTTTAATACGTGATTTGTAATTCGGTTCACATTTGCTGCGTAGGAATTCTTTTTCAGAAGGGGGGAATATATTCCAAATTGGAGAGTGATTTCAAAACCCAGGATTACGATTACGGGGATGTAAAATCTCTTGTCTTTGTAAAATCTATTAAATTCTTTTTTCATGTCAGAACGCAAAATAGAGAAAATTTTGACTTTCGGTTACGCCGAAAACCAGAAGCAAAAATATTGCAGCGATATTCATGTAGACAAGTTTATTTTTGGAAGATGCCATGTAATCCACATTCCGCTTGGAAAAAAAGGAACTGGCGAAAAAACATATCGCAAGCAAGATGCCGTATTCCCAGTTCGCATAACGCTTAATCCCGGCAGGATTTCCATTAAGAAATAGCATTGCCCGAATCATCTCCAACGCTTTTGTCATAGTTTCTGCGCGAAACATTACGAATCCGAAAGCAAGACAGTACATCGTCAAAACCCTGGAAAATATATTGTAGAGAATTCCTCCATTCTCATGAAAATATTCTCTGAGCTTTGTCTTGGAATATTCTCTGTGAATTGTAATCATGACGCCTTGCCAAATTCCCCACGCAACATAATGGTAAGCAGCTCCATGCCAGACTCCACCGAATAACCAAGTGATAAAAATATTTCTATAAGTAAAAAGAAGTGACCCCCTGGAGCCTCCCAAAGGTATAAAAATATAATCTCGTATCCATGTGGTAAAAGAGATATGCCATTTACTCCAGTGCTCCGTAATATTTCTCACAGTCATGGGGAAATTAAAATTTGCATCGAACTTGAAACCAAAAAGTCTTGCGACTCCGATTGCTATGTCCGTATAACCGGCAAAATCAAAATAGATCTGCCATCCAAAAGCGATAGCCCCAGTCCAGATTTCCAAGGGATTCATCATAGAATAATTTCTGAATGTCTCATCCACTACAACGGCCAGATTATCCGCAAAAACGATTTTTCTGGTGAACCCGATTAAAATTCGAGAAATCGCAATCTGAATGTCTTCGTTCATTACATCTAGCCGTTCATCCAGGTCACGGAAAAAAGTCGTAGCCCTTACGATCGGGCCTGCTACAAGCTGCGGGAAAAACGCGACATACAAAGAGAAGTCCACAAAAGATTTTCTGGCTTCGATTTGCTTCCTGTAAACATCTATCGTATAACTCATGGACTGAAAAGTGTAGAACGAAATTCCAACCGGGAGAGTGATGTTGTAAACCGGAAATCTGTATGAGTTTACAAAATTGAGGTCACTGACTACACCCAGAAGAAAATTCGTATATTTGAAAAAACACAAAAGGCCGAGATTTCCGACCATCGAGAAAGCCAAAAGAAATTTTCTTTCTTTGTCGCCTGCTCCTTTTCGGTCCATTCCTAGAGCCACGAGATAATCCAATATGGTGGAAGCAAGTAGCAGCGTGATGAAATTCACGTTCCAAGCCATATAAAAATAAAAGCTTGCGAAAAGTAAAAATATCCTCTGGGATTTATTTCTTAAAATATTCCCCAGAATGATGGTAACTACAAAAAATCCTAGAAAGTGTACTGAATTAAAAAGCATTTTTTATTTTGTCTGCGCTTCCGCAATTTCAGTAACACGATTTATTTTTCAGGAAATTCTTACAAATAGAATATTTTTATCCGTATTCGACGTAGCTAATGCGATAGCGATTGTATCCAGCCTTTGCGCGCAAAGGCTGGGGAATCGCCCGGAATTTCTCACATCGAACTTATGTTATTTTAGAAAACTATTCCAGAAAGCCTTTTGCCTTTTCGTTTTGAATCACTAAAATATCTCCAATCTCCACATTTCCTTCTGCTTTGTGTGTGGCAGACGAATCGATAGCCTCCTGAATGAGAACGGGAATTTTAGCTCCCCCGAATCTCTTCATTACATGTTGTTTGGAACTCTTTCTCGCCCGGTTCAACCTGAGTCCCCAACTGGTGAAATTTTTTGTATCGGTTAAAATGACCATAGCTTGAATCAAATCCGGATCGTTCTCCACTCTCTGAAAAATTTCAGGACTGCCGAAATCCATGGAAGGGGAAAGTGAGATTGCTTTATCGGACTGAATTTTTGCACGGAACGAAAGGTGATCGCAATCGAAAGTCCGGATCAGGATCCATCTTTTACCGAGTTCCGGAGCGGCATAAATGGAACAATCCTCAGGCTTCAAATCCGCAGAATCAGCTTTCCCGTTTTCCAAAACCCACTTCCCGGAATATCGGATCTCTTCCCACTTTCGAGTTTCATTAAAACTGATCTGGCTGAATACGAATTTCCCGGCCTTCAATGTCCTGAAAAAATATAACTCCCTCGCATTAAATCCCTTTGGCTGTCGCGTAACGTTTGAAAACCATTCCCCTTCAAAAGAGGCTGTTTTTTCTTTTGCGATAAGATTGCAACCGAATAATCCAGAGGCAAAAGTGATTAAAAGCAAAAACCGAAATCTCATGGGATAATTTTTCTCAGCCAAAGAAAACTTTGCAAGAATATTTTTGTATTTTAAAAGGCAGTTACAAATTAGCTTGCAGCACCGTTTTATTGCGAAATAAAATTCTGATTGCCTTTCCTAGCAAACTGAAATTATTATGTGCATATGTGTGGATTGAAATATCCGGTGGGTTTGGGAAAAATTGTTTTTTGTTTAAGCACGTTTTACTTCTTTAGCGATTGCATGATTTCCGATCCGGCATTGAACGGGATAAACAAACTATCTGACACAATGATCAGTCGAGATGATGCATTAAAAGAATATTTCAAGAGCTTGGCAATTTTATCGGTTAGATGTCCAAACGTCAAAGAAATGCTGTCCTTCTCATTTTCAATTATTGCCTCGGATGAAGCCAAGCAAGATTGAGATCGCCTTACAACGAATTGCGCAAAAATGAATTTTTTGGATAGAAAATCCGTCGAATCTTGCAACAAATTGATCAGTCTTGCCCCTTGCGATGGCATAACCTCGTCTACTATAAGTATATTTTCAGCGCATGGAAAAAACGTTCAATACTATACTGGAACGTTCTTAATCTGTGCGCACGCGCTAAAGGGCAACCCGAGCATGGCGATTGGATTCTAATCTGAATCCATTCATTTTCAAAAGTTGGTTTTAGGACACGTTCTAATAATCAAGGTTGAACTTGTATCCGAAGGTGTATTGCTGGTTCATCTGTGAAGATGCGTTAGGCGAATAGCCGATCGAATTGGATCTTGCGATGGAATAGTCCATGAAAAACCCTTTGTCCAATCCCGTATATGTCGGCTTTTCGTGTCTGAAAAATGCGTCAATCAGGTTTATGATATATATACCGGCGACAAGATAACTCAACCTCTTTACTTCATTGTAATGTCTTTCCACTGCTTCCCTTTGCAGGATTGTAGTATTTGAATGATAATACAAATAAGCCGTAGCCGGATCCAAAAGCGCGGCCTGACTTACTGAGGTTGTTGTGGCTGCGCCGTAAAAGTTTGTAAAATACTGGGCTTCGGAGTACGGATTCCCTATATTCTCGTAATCCCTTTTTGCATTCAGGTATTCCCGATTTTTGTTATACAGAGCGAATGCAGATGTGAAAAATAAAACCCCGTAGATCATCCCGCTGGTTTTACGGTCATTTGCATACTGGCCCCATCCGGGTAGTAGCGCTGACCGGCCCAAGGAACCGAATCTGGAAATTTGCTTGGATTCCCATTCAGATTTTTTCTTGGCAAACTCTTCGTTTTTTCGCTTTTCCTCTTCTTCGGCTTTTTGTTTTTCTAAAAGAATAGCTTCTTCCTTTTTCTTGATCTCTTCTTCGGATTGCGGATTTTGTAATTTTTCTTCTTCCATCAAGCGAAGCCTTGCCTCTTCTTCGCTAATTTCTTTGTAAATTACTTTCACGATATCCGCTTTGGAAATTTCCAAGGTTTGCGACTGCCCGGCTTCGTCCTGTCCATCGGTTGCAATTATGATTTTTGAATAGTTCTGGTTTAAGATCTTTCCCTTTACGGACTCACCGTTCCGAAGTAGAATAGTCTCTGAAAAAACCGGAAGGGCAAAAATTACGGTAGAAAAAACAAGAATAAAGTTCAGGTTATTGAAGTTCCCTTTCATGAGAATAATCCTATGTCTATTTTTCCACAATGCGCCGGTAAAGTGAAGTACGATGATTTCAAGGCTATCTTTTTATTATTTCGGCAATTTTTCATAATATATTCACCACTTTTAACCCTTCGCGTTGTGACCCAATAGGGTATATTGAAGCGAGGGCAAAAAATGGTCAGTTTTGCGATTTTTTTTTATTTTTTTTAAAAGGCCGGGCAAACAACTCCAGAGCAATCCATTAGATTGCCCTGGAGAAAACCCGGGTTTCCGGAACGTGATCCTGTAATCTAAAATCCAGCCCCATACAGATATTTCGCAGAAACGGCTTTCCTAGGCCGGATATAGTCAATTTATTACCTTGCCACTCAATAAGCCTGTCCGCCTCCATCAGTGTCAGATATTTTTTGGCCCTATTTGCTGCGTGCTCTGACAAGGAAACCTCCCATTTTGTTGAAAGTTCCAGAATGTAGGCTCTTTGCTGCAAGTCTTCGGAATTTAATTTATGTCCCCTGAGAGTAGGAAGTTCATTTGAGAGGATCCTTTTATCGTAACGCTTTAATATTTTTTCATTTTGATGGAAAGCATACCAGCTATCTGAAATAGCCGAGACCCCAAGTCCCAACTGGACATCGGTTTTATTTTCCGTATAGCCCATAAAATTCCTGTGAAGCCTCCCTTCGACTGAAGATTTCCACAATCCGTCGGTACGCAGGGCGAAATGATCCATCCCGATCTCCTCATAACCGTTCCTTGAAAAAATATTCCTTCCGGTTTCGTATAACGTCCTTTTTTCTGACCCTTTCGGCAAGTCATCTTCCGTAAAAAGCCGATGTGATGCTTTTATCCAGGGAACGTGGGCGTAGCTGTAAAAAGCGATACGGTCGGGTTTTATCTCTACGGTCTTTTCTATGGTATAAGATATGGATTCCTTTGTTTGTCTTGGCAGTCCGTAAACCAGGTCATAGTTTATGGAAGTATAGCCCAGTTCTCTTGCAATGTCAGTAACTCTTTTTGTGTCTTCAAAAGTCTGGTTGCGATTGATCAACTTTTGGACCTCCGAATTAAAATCCTGCACCCCCAGGCTGATTCTGGAAAATTGCAGCTTCTGCAAAACTTCCAGCTGCTCTTTTCTTGCCCGCCGGGGGTCCACTTCAATGGAGAATTCGGGATGGCGACTAACGTTCAAGTTGGACAGAATCTTTGAAATGAGGCGATCCAGATTGGATTCCGAAAGGTAAGTGGGTGATCCCCCCCCAAGGTGAAGCTCTTTCAACTCAACTCTTTTGATTTCTGGAACATTTTTTAGATACATATCGAATTCTCTTAAAAGCGATTCGATGTATGGTTCTTCAACTGCATGGTTTTTCGTAATGGAAGTATTGCACCCGCAAAAAGTGCATAGAGATTCACAAAATGGAATATGAATGTACATCGCAAACGATGCGTTAGGCTTAGACAATGACTTTGAAACGGACTCTAGCCATTCGGATGTAGTAGGGCTGTCGGACCAGTACGGAACGGTCGGATAACTTGTGTATCTCGGAGCCGGAATATCGTACTTTGCAAAGAGATTCTCGCTTGAGTTCATCATTTTCCAAAACACTCCCGTACTACTTCAACGAATCTTTTCACATTTTCTTCCGGTGTCTTCGGCAGCACCCCATGTCCCAACCCGCACACCCAGCCGGCCCTTTCTGCGGGAGAGCAATCTTTCACCGTAGAAAGGAATTTTGAAAACGCTTTTTCAAAATCGTTTTTCTCCAGAAACAAAAGTGTCTGGTCGAAATTTCCCTGAACAAACCCGCTTTTTTTTCCGGTCCTGAACACCTTTGCCAGATCCACCCGGTGGTCAAATCCTATCCCTGCAAGTTCGGGAACAGTGGCGATTTCGTCAAACTGATCCCTACCTGTCCCCCGGGAGTAGTATCCGATTTTTTTAGGGAAGCTTTTTGCAATTTCTCGGATATAAGGCATGACGATTTCTCGAAAGTCCAGAAGTGACAACTCACCCGCGGACGTATCAAAAACCATTGCAATCTCGGCTCCTCCGTCCAATTGCAGTTGGATGTTTTTTTTCAAGAGATCGATAATCTTTTCAAAAAACTTTATCCGAAGAGCGATATTTTTCTTTGGCTGAATGAGACTCCCCTCGTGCCTGCCGTCTGACGCATAAGTATACAATGTCCACGCCCCTCCGACAAATCCAATTACAGATTTTTCTTTCGGGATCCTCTCGCGTGTCAGCCGGACAGCCTCTTTTTGAAACATAAGATCGCCTATCGCATCATCGGTGGATTTCAATTTCGAAAAATTCTCTTCCGTTAGACTAAAACCGAGTTTTGGCCCGCTATCCTCGTATGTCAGTCCCATACCAAGCGCTTCCAACGGGAAGAGCAGGTCGGAAAACAATATAGACACATCAAAATCAAATTCTTCCACAGGCCCGAAGGCTACTTCTGCCGCAAGTTCGGGAACCTTGCACAATTCCATAAAACTGTATTTCTCGCGGAGCGCCCGGTAATGCTTGTGATACCGTCCGGCTTGTCTCATCATCCAAATCGGTGGAATTTTTTGTTGTATTCCGGCTAACGCATTCTTAAATCTTTCACTTGCCAATCTTTATCCCTCGCTTCCTGTCCATCTATAACCGATGCCTCGTATCGATTGAATCGCTTTTTGCCCGTTCTTTCCCAACGCCTGCCTTAAGCGCACAATAGAATTGTCAATCGTTCTGTTTGTGGGGAAGTTTTCCTCACCCCAGAGATTATCCAATATTTCGTCACGGGAAACGGTTCTATGCTTCTCTGAAATGAGTAACTTCAAAAGCCCGCAATCCCTTGCGGATAACGCATTTTCCGTTCCATCAGGAGAAATAATCGTAAACTTATCAAAATCAATTGTATATGAATCATAAATTGTTTTCTGCCCCAAAATGGATTCGTGTACATGCCGGTGTGAATCCAGAACGTGCTTTATTCGCAATAGAAGCTCCTTCAAGTGAAATGGCTTGGGTATAAATTCCTCGGCTCCAAGCTCAAACCCTTTTAGCCTTTCTTGCGCCCCAGCCAGAGCAGTTAAGAAAAGAAATGGAGGCTTTTGTTTTCTTCCGGCAATCTCCGATGCAAAATCAAAACCGGATCCATCGGGGAGGCCGACATCCAATAAAATTAGGTCGGGGTTTTTCTTTTCGATTTCTTCCTTCGCACTTCTGATGGTCTTTGCCCAGGATATGGAGTAACCCTCTTTCTGAATCCTTTCTTTGAGAGTTTCTCCCAAAGAGAGATCGTCTTCCACAAGCAATAGATGGGCTTTTTTCAATTGCTTTTCCATTCCGGTAAAATTATTTCAACTCGAAACCCCTTTCTCCCTCTCTTAAAAAATACTTTTCCGTGCATACTGCCCACAAGGTTCAAAACAAGATACAGTCCAATCCCGCTTCCACTCGAACTTCCATGCCTTGCAAACGCCCGGCCCAGTCTGGAATAATTCCCGGAAAATCCTTTCCCGTTATCTTCAATTACAATCAACGCATTTCCCTCGTGTACGTTAGACGTAACCTCAACGATAGAAGCGCTTCCGTGGTTGTGCGCATTTTCAAAAAGATTCCTGAAAATGCTTTCCAGTGCCCGCCTGTCGCATCGAACAAACACATCTTTCTTAACCGATGATTGGACATTTAAGCCGTCCATTTCAATCCCCTCGATTTCTTTAGCCAGATTCACCTTTTCAAAGTAAAGACTTTCCGAACGGGAAATGCTGGCAAGATACAAAGCCTTCTCGATCTGAGATTCGATTCTTTTCGTATCGTGAATAAGCCTCTTGAGAAGGTTCCTGTGCTTTACGCTTTTTACATCTTCTTCCAAACTCTCTGCCTGCAATCGCAAGCTTGCAATCGGGGTTTTCATCTCGTGTGTGACCGTCGCAAAAAAATCTTTCAGCACCTTGGAACGCTCATCATCCTTGTACGATAACCAGAGCAGAGTCACCCCTCCGGCAATCAAAAGAAGTATAAAAAAACCCCCTTCCAATCGGAGCATTCGACTCTGCCGATGCAATTCATCAAATCCGGCAACTGCAACAGTTCCGCCTATCGTCTTTTTGAGATCTGCGATCAAGCCTGCTTGACGAAGGCCGAGATGGAGCCACCAAATCCCCATAGAAATCGTAAGCAAAAGCCACGATACGGAAAAGAGGACTCTCTTAACTTGCGAAGGGAAAAGACTCATTCCTCTCCGATTGCTTTTTTTGCCAGACCGAGAGTTTTCTCCAGAACAGCGTCATCATGAGCATAGGATAAAAAACCGACTTCGTACCCCGAAGGAGCCAAATAAATTCCGTTTGATAGAAGAAGATGAAACAATCTGGCAAAACCCTCTTTGTGCCCTTCGGGGATTGAGTCAATTCTTCGAATTGGAGACCCGGTCTTTTTGTGCAACCAGAACATGGACGAGAACGCTACTCCGTTCCACTCGGAATCGGAAAATGAGTTCAGTAGTCGAACCAAAGAATCGACGAAATCGGCAGTTCTTTTTTCCAAGACCGAATATACATTTTGCTCTTTTGCCTTTTTCAAAGTCGCAAGGCCTGCTCTCATTCCGAAAGGGCTAGCGCTTAACGTCCCTGCCTGATAAACCGGCCCTGCGGGAGCTACCAAATCCATCAAATCTTTTCTTCCTCCATAACATCCTACAGGAAACCCACCACCGATGATTTTTCCGTAAGTTACAAGATCCGGTTTGGCGTCAAATAAATCGCTCATCCCACGAAGCCCGACCCTGAACCCGCTGATGACTTCGTCGAAAATTACAAGACAACCGTTACTTCGCGCCAATTTTGAAATCTTCTCAATGTATTCTTTTCTTTGCACAAGCAGGCCATAGTTTGCGGGAAGGGGTTCTATGATGACACAAGCGATTTCCTTTCCGCGCTCCTTGAATACCATTTCCAATCCCGCTTCATCATCCAAGGATAAAACTAACGTATCATGAATCACCGAAGACGAAATTCCAGCGCTATCCGAACTTGCTTCGCCTGCAAGCCCTGAGCCTGATTTTACCAGAAGTCCATCAGCGTGCCCGTGATAACATCCGTCGAATTTCAAAATTTTATCCCTTCCGGTGAATGCTCTCGCAACTCTGAGCGCGCTCATGACCGCCTCGGTTCCTGATGAGACAAATCTTACCTTCTCAACCCAGGGGATTTCTTTTGTAATAAATTCTGCCAGTTCAAGAGAATAAGGTTCGCATGTGCCAAAGCTCCAGGCCAGACCTACCGTTTCTTTAACAATTTCTTCCACCTCCGGATCCCTATGCCCTAAAATCAAAGGGCCGAAGCTGAGACAATAATCGATGTATTCCTTTTCACTAACATCGTAAAGATAAGCGCCTTTCGCTTTCTGAAAAAATACCGGAGTCCCGCCTACGCTCCGAAATGAACGAACAGGAGAATGAACCCCGCCCGGCGAGACTTTCTTTGATCTTTCAAATAATTCAATCGAATTCATAACAACATCCTTCCTTTTCTCGCAGCATACGTTATGAGAAACTGCGAGCCCGCGCGCGCAAAGACCTGCCAGGTCTCAACTAACGCTTTTTCGAAATCACAAAACCCGTTCTTTGCAAGAAGATGCAGAGAAGCATATTCTCCGCTAACCTGATACGCGCCCACTGAAAGCCCCGTTTTCTCATGGATCGGTCTGATCAAATCAATGGAAGTGAGGCCAGGCTTTACCATCAAAAGATCTGCGCCTTCTTGTGTATCTCTGATTGAAGAATTGATCGCATCCGCATAATTGGAGGGGTCGATCTGATAAGAAGACCTGTCTCCAAACTGAGGAGCGCTGTCGGCAGCATCACGGAATGGACCATAGAAATTACTTTTGAATTTTGTGGAATAGCTCATGATCGGAACATACCCATGACCATTCGAATCCAGAATGTTTCTGTGACTTGCAACCCGTCCATCCATCATGTCGCTTGGAGCAATTCCATCTGCGCCACTATCCGCATAAGCCAGAGCGATTTCAGAAAGCCTCGCCACTGAAGAAGCCACATCTATGTTTCCTTTGGCATCATAAAATCCGCAATGCCCATGAGTAGACAGTGAACACAAACAAGTATCCAGCCATAAAAAACTTTCCGGAAATTTCTGCTTAAGCCCTCCAATGACCCTCGAATAAAATCTGGACGGAACCGATTCATTGGATTTTTGCTTCGGAACCATAAATAAAAGAAAATGCCTTATCCCGTTTTTCAGGTCAGACTCCATCTGGGAGTAAACCGTAATCTCTGTATCGCGCCTAACGCCCGGAAGCGACCCCATTTCAATCGGCTCTAACCCATCCTCTTCAATAAAAAGCGGCTGTATAAGTTTCCTTGCATCAAAAGATGTGGTTGAAACCAGGTCTCTGATTGCCTGATTTTTCCGAAGCCTCATTAGTCTCACTAGATCTTTTCTCCGAGATGATATTTTTTCCAATCTTCATAGTTTAAAAATATTTCTATTTTCGAGTCGCTACCAAGCCTGTTTCGAATATGGTCGCATGTGATTCCGGGCCCGCAAGAGTGCACTGCATTCCGGATTTCGGGAACTTTGCCTATCGCATAATCGAACAAACTTCCACTCATCCAGAAAAAATGGGTTTTATTGGAGAGGTCTCCATTAATTTCCGGTTTTGTCAGCTCATAAGTATAAAATCGTTCCAGGGATGAATCAACAGACTCACTGTCTTTATGAGTCAATTTGACAAAGTCCGTTTTGCGCCCCAATAAAATTTCCAGATTCAAAAATTCATTTTCGCCGAAACCATCCGAAGTTCCGCTTACCCATAGATCCTTTTTGGCAAGTTCCTTCATAGTCGAAACCCCGGCCGCCCAGATAATGTTGCTTTTTCGGAAATCAAATCCGGGACCGAAGACCCAGGCATTCCCCCGACTTACGAAAATATCCTTTCCTTCCGGCAGAGCTACACCTGGAATAGGATTTCTCTCCCAATGAAATGAATTCTTAGCCGATGGCCAAACATCATCTTTCGATTTTGCCTTTGCGTATCTTTGCGATTCAAGCGATATTTCGTCTAACGTCCGTCCTTTATCGGTAAGCCCTTTCAGAATTTTCACTTTTCCGTAATCTTTTCTGAAAATGGACACACCGATCTTTTGGTGACAGCCCCCGCCAAAGCTTTTCAGGATTCTTCTTTCCTCGGAAATACATTCATCCATATCTTGATTGCAGATTTGAAAAATAATTTTCTTGACCTCTTCATCATCCCTTCTAAATTCTGCCGCAAGTGCGCCCTGCGCCGGTGCGTTAGGATTCACGGATAAGGGAAGACACATAAATAAAGATTCTTTTAAATATGAACGTAATGCGCTTCGAATGGCCGAGTATTCAGAAGATTCTGATTCCGGAAAATTCTCGGACAGGAGCCTGTCAAGAGCCGCTTTTGCCAGCACTATTCCTTGAAAATCCTCTGAATCAAACCACTTGGAAAGCCTGGTTTGAATATTTCCACGTACTGGCTCAAAAAAAATTTCTTTAGACCCCAGCCTTTGTGGCAGAGCATCGTGCAAAAACTTTTTTAAATTGTATTCTCTTCTGGGAGAAGAAGTCAGAATTTTTACGCGCTGGAAACCGGCCTCTTGATAGAATTTTTTCTTGAATAGCAAAATATCTCTGGGATCAGCCCTGTCCAGAATAGAAATGATTTTAGTTCCATCGGATTCTTCAAGATCGAGATCTTTATACGAATGTATAACAACGTCTGTTTTATTTTGCAGAAGGTCTTCCCGGAAATCGCGAGTAAACACCCCCTTTTCAGGCATCTTCCAAAGAGGTGAATGCAAATCCTTGTCTCCTGCGGATTCCTTGAATATGAACTCAATCGCAAGGCCGGGAAATACTTTTTTTATTTCATTTGCTGCCAGGTAAGATTGGAGTTTTGCAAGAGAACTTTTCCTGGAAGAAATTCTTAAGCTGCGTAACAAGGTATATCGTCCCAACCAAATACAAATTGGTGGCTTTGCATTTCTCTTTCTTCAACAATTTCAGAAACTATTGGTACCAATTTTTGCTTTAACTTTTCGTTTCTTTCCTCATTCTCTTTCAAAGAATTTAACATCTCCTCAAAAGAAATATATCTAAGGTGATCGGGATATTTTTCTCCATAATTGTCTTCTCTGAAATCGATTACTACAGAAACATTTTGAAGTTTTGTCAGGCAGAAAGAAAACGGCACCGAAGCAGCAATGATCACTGCCTCACAGCTAAATTCCACTTCCTCCAGCACTCCCGTTCCCGCAACCGGATATTTTTTTGCAATTTCGCCTAACTTCTCCAAGTTTCGCCCCGCAACCTGCACTTCACGTCCGCCTTCAAGAACCCACGGAAGCACTTTTTCGGCAAGCTGGCCAGTTCCGAATAAAATCACTTTTTTGAAATCTTTTAAATATCTGTGCGCCATTCCTCCATACGATTGGTCTCCGAGATTTCTCAAATAACCAGAGCGAATTTTTCTTGAATCCTCAATTATCAAATCCCGAAATTTTGCGAGGTATTCCCCAAAAGGAGAAGAGGGGAGATTGGCCGCCTGAAAGCGATCCTTGAACTGAGCCAGAACTTCCGTTTCGCCAAGAAGCTTGGATCGAAGCCCGCTTGCAATTTCTAAAATCAGCCTGTAAGCATCATACCCCTCATAGATTTTGTAAGGAGTATTATGTGCCGACTTTTCGGCATCTACCACTCGGCTGTCACCGATATAAACTGTCCTCATGCAGGTTTTCCAATGGCAATACCCGGAAAACTCAAACTGGTCTCTCTCTTTGGACTCCGAGTGAAGGACTATTAAATTTGACCACATTACAGTTTGATTTTACATCGATTCCAAAAGTGATTGTCATACTAATGTCACGGTGGGCAAATTTTTCAAAGTATAAAAAAACACCTGGATAAAAAAATCCAAAAAAAGTCAGGTTTTTTTGATTCAAATCTCCATTTTTTTTACCTTAGAAAGTGGAGGGAAAATATGAAACCAACTAACCTGCAACGCACACAGTCCAGTCTGCTCATCCCGGAAAAGTTTTTGGACGTTTTTCTGGAAAGAACAGAAGGGATTTCGCGAGAGGACTATTTTCATAATCTATTGATGCGGTATAGGTGTCTCGTTCTCTGGAAGACCTTTGCAAAATCCGGAAAAGTCAAGACTTCTTACCAGGAGGAAGGGCAGAATCTAATCAAAAAGAATTTTTATCCCCAGAACGACGACTGGTTAGAATTCGGCCTCCTCGCCAAATGGCTCGGTATCTCCCGGACGGCACTTTTTACCCTGTTTTTGATCCTGGATCTCGCCGGTTGGGACAAAATCCTCCGCGAAAAATTCTTCGACAATGGAGTTCCACCAAACATTACTTCGATTAGGGTGGACAGTTATATCGCAACGAGAAAAACTGTCCGAGCGGATAGGCATATACGGTATAAACAGAGGCCGTAGGGAAAAAAGAAAACTCACTGAAAACAGCTTAATGAATCGGACCTGAAAGGTTTTTACTCAGGAAAACTTCATTTCCGATTTCGTTATATTTCACCGTATCAAAAGTCCCCAGAGTCATTATGATGCCTCTGCCGTGGGAGAGATTATTCATATTCGCATCTTCCGCTTTTTTTAGAATTTTTTTATAATCAAAGCCTTTCCCCTCATCTGCAATTAGATAGGTAACTTTATCCGGACGAAGAGAGTAGTCGATTGTAACCTTCTTTAATTTGCAAGCTGGGTCATTCTGTCTTTCTGAAATGAATTTAAAGTAATTACCGCTTTCTTTCATCTTCGTTTTTTCGTCGTAAGTAATTCCGAGGTTGCCATGTTCTATTGCATTGATAATAATTTCCCGAAGGCAAATCTTAATGCTCAGGACAGTTTCCGGATCGAGATACTTATGTATATTCATGGTCACGCGATGACTCACCTGTTCTGCAAGATTGATATAATTTCCGATTATATATTTTTTTCTTTCTGACTGGCAGTACAATAATATGGAATCTTCTACCATTTGAGATGCTTTGCCAAATATGGCAAAATCGGTTTCCGTCTGTATGTATTCCAAATGAACGTCCAATTCTTTCGGCTCTTTGTGGCTTGTGTAAAAATTCACTTTGAATGTTAAGCCTGATTTTTGATTTTTCATCTCTTCAAATTTCTCGAGCACCATCAATTTATCCAATGAGCCTCTTTGCATTGGCGCAACATAAACCAGGTCAAAAAAAGGCTTTCCGATAACGTCCTGCGGTTTGATCCCCAAATGATCCTTGATTTTCTTATTCACCATGAGAATATTCATATCTTCATCCAGTGAAAAATAAATATCCGTCGAATTCTCTAGAAGCTGCTTATATTTTTTCTCTGAATTGCTGACAATTACATGCCTTCGGATTAGCTCGTCAAACCGGCTGGAGAGATCCAGATTCAATTGCTCGGATTCTGCAAGCGCAGATTGAATCTCTCCGGCTTTAGCTTCAAGTAATCGGGGAAGAATGTAAACAACCGCAAAGGCGCTGAGCGCGCACTGGAAAAAAAACAACACACAAAAAAAATAAATCAAATTCATCGAATAATCGAAAAAAAAGAAACTTAATCCAAATTCAAATCCGATGAAAAGAATATTATGAATTAAAATAAAATTGAGGGTTTTTCGTCTACGAATTTCTATATTCATTTGTTAAGCCAAAATTTTGAATTTTTATAATATCCCGTTTCTGCAGAAAGTGTCAAACATTTGTTTATTTGACAGATTTGATTTCTCAAAGGGCACTGAATGTCCAAAGAAAAAGGATTGAATTTCTAGCTTTCCCGAAAAATCTGAATCAAGAATGAAGGACTTTGCAGATAACGCACCGGAAAAACAAAAATACACAAAAGAATTTACAGATAATGCGTTAAAATTTCTGACGGAAGTTTCAGAAAACGGTGAACTGCTCGCTTTGCTTAATGAAGAGCAGAGGATTACTCTTTTTAAAGCCAGCGGAAAAATTTCACACCCGAATATTAATGAAATCAAGAAAAGGAACAAAGCAGTCCGCAAAGCAAAAGAAAAATCAATCGATATTCATGACCGCAATATCAGAGCTACGACAGGAATCAGAGTCGCCCGGAAATCACCTGTCTTTGTCGCCCCGAGGCAAATCGAGTCGACAGATACGAAACCGAAAACTTCGATATCGCCAAGAAACTGCTATGTCTGCAAAGCTCTTTTTACCGAGATACATTTCTTTTATGACTCCATGTGCCCGGAATGCGCAGAGTTCAATTACAAAAAAAGATTTCAGTCGGCAGATTTGCAAGGGAGAACAGCCCTGATAACAGGATCGCGATTGAAAATCGGATACCAGGCAGCTTTGATGCTGCTTCGCGCAGGGGCAAGAGTAATCGCAACAACCCGCTTCCCTGTAGATTCTGCGATGCGTTATGCGAAAGAGAGTGACTTCCCGCAATGGAAAAACAATCTCGCGATATACGGGCTAGACCTTCGCCATACTCCAAGTGTGGAAATTTTTGCAAATCATATACTTGCAACGGAATCCCGTTTGGATTTTCTGATCAATAATGCCGCGCAGACTGTAAGACGGCCCCCGGGGTTCTATGCTCATCTTCTGGAGAATGAAACAAAACCTTTTGAATCACTACCGGATGAAGTCAAAAGCATTTTATCACCTTATAAAACATGCCTAAGAAGACTAGACAGGGCATCTTCGGACGGGTTAAGCTCGGACTCCGGCATTCCTATCGCATGGAATGGAAAAATAATTGGGATCGGATTAAAATCATCTGCGCTTCTGTCACAGATTCCTTATACGCATGATTATAATCTTTCAGTGGAAGAAATTTTTCCTCAAGGAAAACTCGATGCAGATCTTCAGCAGGTTGATTTAAGGACTACGAATAGCTGGAGATTGAAGTTAGGCGAAATCCAGACCGCTGAAATGATCGAAGTTCAGTTAGTTAATGCAATTGCTCCATTTGTGTTATGCAACCACCTGATTCCTCTCATGAAGAAAGACAATACCGGAGACAAACATGTAGTCAATGTCTCTGCAATGGAAGGGAAATTTCATCGTTTCATGAAGGCGGACAGGCATCCCCACACAAATATGGCAAAGGCCGCACTAAACATGATGACTCATACTTCTGCCGGAGATTTGATCAAATCCGGAATCCACACGAATGCGGTTGACACGGGATGGGTTACGGACGAAGATCCAGTTCAGCTGTCGAAACATAAAGAAGAAGTTCATGATTTTCAACCACCACTGGACATAGTTGATGGGGCTGCGCGTGTACTCGATCCGATCTTTGACGGAATTCTGACTGGAAATCACTGGAACGGAAAATTTCTAAAAGACTACAAACCGATAGACTGGTGACAAATTAAAAGTGCAGGAAAATTTTTTAAAGATAGTGAGAATTAATTGGCAAACTTGCAGAGTGTAAAAACTTTAGAGAATGTCCTAAAACTAACTCTAAGACCTCACCAAGGTTATGAGAGAGCTGCAAAAGTATGACATAAACTAAATAAGAAAGTAGATGATTTTAGAAAACTGGAAGGCTAGCCGACTTCCCATAATTTAGATTATGTCCAATTTTCTTTTTTACAGGAAAATGCAGTTGTGCTTTTTTGTATTTGGAGCGTAATTCAAATATGAAACTTTTAAAGTACTTTGGGTTTTTCAAAATCTGTTTTTCAGTCTTTGGAATTGCGTTACTTATCTTTGCATTCTATGGGGATACTTACACAACTTTTTATAAAATAAACGGATTCTTCCGTAAATCCGATATCCATTTTTATGTTTTCTTTATCTCGGTATTTTTCTGGATTTTTATCTCAGGACTGGATTTTGCCAGAAAAACAAGATATTTGAAATCCTATTCCTACATTAACCTGATTATTTTCTTCCTATTCTCAGCCGTTTTCGCATTTTTCTTTTGGGTGGAAAAAGGAAAAACAAATTCATCTGTTGCTTTTGCAGTTGTAATGTTGACCATTGCCTTACTATCATTTACCGGTTTTATTCTGACAGTATTTCTATTTTTTTACAAACCGGCGAAAGAGCATATAGATTCTCACAAGCCCGACTGGAAACTAAATTTTCATCCAGTAGTTTTTCTTTTAGCAATTTTTGTTTTCTCATTTGGCCATTTAGTATTTTTTCTTGTTCACCCGAAATTCTATTCCTCAGACAAACTGGACATATTGAATACGGACTTATATATGAATAACCCCCAAATATTCGAGCCAATTTTCAATATGGTTGACAAGCTCCCGGAAACCTGTTCGAAAGTCACACCTTCTTCCGGAGAAAATGCAATAATCGACATACCGATCCCTGAGGGAATTTTTGTTTCAGGAATAGAAATTCATCCGGGAAGCCCGGACAAGCCGGACACTAAAGAAAATGAACTTCTCTGGTTCAACAGAATTTCAGAGATTACGATAGAATCAATCGGGGGCGACAAAAAGACATTCGCATTGAAGGATGAGAATAAAATTCAAAATCTAGAATTCGGCCCCTGGAATTCTCCAAATCTGAAAATTACTATCAATAGGGTAAAACCGGGTTCTGCATTTCAATCTCTCTGCATTTCGCATTTGCATATTTTCAAGGCGACGAGATTATTTCAGTAGAGCGGCTGGGCTGATTTTGATTATGGATGACGCAATTGCAAAAAGTGCTTTCTTGGAAAAAATCAAGTGCAGAAAATCAATAAAATCGTCATTTACTTGCACTGTCCAGCTCATGCAAAGCTTGGGCTGGGCAAGTAGCGTCATGGATGGATTGCGCAATAACTACCAAATATGCTCTCGATATCTTGGCACCTGCCTAGTAATTCTATTTTTCGGAGTTACTCCCTCCTTACTCTCAACTCAAAAACTAAAGCCTCTGTCCCCACGGGAAGAAATGAATTTCGAAGGGGTTTCGCCTAACGCAAAGCACCAGACTTTAAAATTTATCACCCTGGACGGATTTCGCATATCGGCAGACTTTTTTAAAAGCATTTCCAAGGATAAGGGCACTTTTGTTGTGGTGCCGGATCTGCACGACCGGACTTTTCAGAGCGTAAATCTTTTTGCGAAAGAGATGATTCAGGATTTCAACGTAATCATTCTATATCCTAGAGGCCACGTAAACTCACAGGAATTTCTTGGCCGACGAAAATTCTCCCGAGATCTCGTAAAGAACGAAAAAGATTCTTCGCTTTTCTTTCGAGATTACAAGGCAATTCTGGAAATCATACAAGATAGAAAAAAAGAACTGGGTATCGAGACCGAAACCTGCATTTTCGTAACCGGGAAATTCCACTCAAACCTGATACTTACTGGAATTTTGGACGGAGTGACCGGGCTTGTTTTGCTTTCGGTTAGAAAGCAGTTTTACAAAACCCAGACGAGTGAATACATTGCAAAACTGCAATTGCCGGTATTTATCATTGCTGACAAATACCGTGAAAGCGAATTCAAAGAAGCCTTTCAGCCTATTCAAAACCCAAAGATACAGATGGAGTTTTTTGAAAAAAGCGGTACCGGATTTTCTAGCATCCTGAAACGGCCCGACATCATGGGAAGAATCAGAAGTTTTGCCGAAAGTATAAAATGAATTTCCTCAAAATTTTTCTGTTGTTCTCGATTTGTTTCTTATCACCATCATTTCCACAAAAAAAAACCGTGCGTTATTCGAAACTGCTTGTCGGTGGCGATGTGATGTTCAACTGGGGAATCCAGGAAACAAAGGCCAAGTTGGGAAGAAATGCGCCGATCATCCAATTAAAGAATTTATTCAATGAAGCCGATTTTCGAGCGATTAATCTGGAAACTTCGGTAACCAAAAAATCTCTCTCCGATTATGAAAAACCGTATGTTTTCAACTCAAGCGAAGAAGACCTTTTATCCCTAAAAGACATCGGAGTTGATTTGGTTTTTCTGGGGAATAATCATACGATGGATTACGGAGAAACCGGCCTTGCGGAAACTCTGGAAAATTTAACAGACATGAATTTATTGTATGTGGGAGCGGGAAAAAATTTGGGAGAAGCTACCTCGCCAATCGAAACCGAAATAAACGGGAATTTTTTTCAATTTTTCTCTGTCTCCGAGATCGGAGAATCCAGACTTTTCGCAAAAGAAAAAAGGGCCGGGATTGCGCCAATGCAAAAAAGTTTTTTTCGAAAAAGCAAATTCAATAAGGCGGCAAAGATACTTTCTATTCACTGGGGGGAAGAATACAGGCCGACACCCTACTCTTCCCAAATCTCCAAGGCCCATTCACTCATTGATGCCGGTGTAAAAGTAGTAGTTGGACACCACCCCCACATTCCCCAGGCGATAGAAAAATATAAGAGTGGAATTATATTTTACTCTCTCGGAAACCTGATTTTCGGAAGCAGAAATTCATATTTGAATCATAACCTAGTTTCCATTCTCCACTTTGAAGACGGAGAGCTTACGTTATGCGAAATCATTCCAGTGTTCGGAAAATTTCAGCACGGAGAGCATATCGTGCGGCCACTCGAACAAATGGAGGCCTCAAATTTTCTGCATGAGATCTCCATACTTTGCGGCCAAAGAAATACAAAACTGGAAATAGCAAACGGGCGCGGGTATATTTATTTCCGGAAAGAATGAACGGTTTCTTTCACAATATAAAAGAAAACGATCAGAAGCCCGGCAGTTAAAAACAAAAGCGATATTTCTATTAGTTTGAGCTTTTGGATTCCGACCAGAGAAAGAAAAAAAGTAGGGAAAAGAAAAAAAGAAGAAAGCTTCAAAAATAATCCTCTGTCGGAAATCCAAAACAAGAGGCCGATGATGGAAGTGCTAAGGAACAAGGAAACCCATTTTACAAGACTGTATTCTTTCAGATTCAGAAGATTTACGGCAATCAGTTCTTCCGACCTAGAATTCAATACCTGTAGGATTCTGTAATTTTCGAGAAAATCAAAAACTCCGGCAGTCGCAATCGCAAAATAAAAGAAGATTCTGTACAAATTACTCTCATTCGCATAACGTATTGCAAGTTCGAACAAAAATCCGAAAAACATAACATAGGACACTATATAGAATGCGTCCCAATAAAGCGAATCTTTGAATACTTCGATGTATTCCGAATGTTTTTCGTCTTCCGGCCCGCCCAAAATATCATGAATGTGGGCTGCCTTTGAAGACAACTCCAGCGCAATGATTGTGGATTTCAAATTGGAATGATTAGAGTATATCGGCGGTTTGGTCGTTTTGAGCGTGAGCACGCCGGAAATGGAAAGCAATAAAATTCCATTCAGGCAGAGAACACGGACAATATTTTTTTCGTTGAAATACCGTAAAATTTTCATCTCAAAAGTTCGTTTTCTTCCTCGATACGTTGAATGTAATTTTTGATTTTCTTCAATACCCTGCTCTCCCCGGTAAACTGGACCCCGATGCCATTCGGTTTATCAAATAATTTTCCCATATTCTTCCACTCAACTTTTGCAGGCGTTGTTATCCGGCCGAAGTCCGTGTTGAATCCCAAGGAAAGATTTTCCTTGTTGGAAAAAATTTCAGGATCGATCTCCACAAACGCGCCTTTGTGCGAAATATTGACTACCTTCGCGGGAATATCCGCGCCATTTTTTCTTACTGTTGCTTTTTGGTTTACAGTGTATCTGGGGAAATAATATTTTCTCAGAAAAGTATACAGATTTTTTCTTTTGTTCCAGGGTTCCCTGCCAAAATCAAATTGAACAACCGCCCTATCCCCCGAAATCAATTTTACATCGGAAATCCTAGACTGAAGTTCCACTTTCCCAAAACGAAACAAATCAAAAGTCAAAAAAAATACTAGCTCTGAATTTTTATCGGGGAAAAAATCAAAATCATCCAAAAAAAACATTACAGTCGCGGTTTTTCTTGAGATTTCTCTCGTCTCCATTTTGTACACCTTCCCAAGAAAATTGAGGGTTACAGGAATTCGAGATTTGATTTTCTTTTCAAAAAACATCAGTTATCTTTTACCTGACCGGAAATGAAATCCACTTTAAAAACCTGGCACAGTTTTGCATTGACTTTTTCGAATTCTTCTTTTTCATGGCTACAGTTGCAGTATTTAGCTTCTACCTTTATATAAATCGGCTTCAAAAGGCTGGTTTTTGATATAAAGGATTACCCATTAGGAGATTTTATGAAGAATTATGAAGTTACTGCGGTTTTGAGAGAAGGTGCTCAAATCGTAGAAGAAACCAAGAATGCCATCAAGGACATTCTTTCCAGAAATTCCGTTGAAATTGCATCTGAAGAAGACTGGGGATCCAAAAAGATCTGGCACAGAATCGACGGACAGGAAAGCGGATTTTTTGCTCATTGGAAGTGCAAGGCAAATCCGGCAAAAATTGCCCAAATCAAAGCTGAATTTCTCTTAAACGAGAATATTTTAAGATCATTAGTCGTTACTCAGAACTAAAATGGCAAATGATTTAAATCGGGTAGTCCTTCTCGGACGCTTGACTAGAGACCCTGAATTCAAGATCATCGGGCAAAGCTCGGTTGTAAACTTTTCGGTAGCGAACAATCGCGTCTACGTTTCCAATGGCGAGAAGCGCGAAGAAACCAACTTTTTCGATTGTGAAGCCTGGGGAAAACTTGCAGACGTTCTAAAGCAATACGCCAAAAAAGGCAAGCAAGTAGCAATTGAAGGAAGACTAAAGCAATCAACCTGGGACACCCCGGACGGCAAAAAAGCAAGCAAAATCAGAATCCAAGTGGAAAACTGCCAGCTTTTGGGCGGTTCAACCGGAGCAGCCGGCGAGCCATCTCATTCGAATGCACAGTATCCTGAAGAGTCATCCAATTTTGTTCCGGATTACGCCGAGACAATAGACGATGATATGGTATTTTAACCAAGAACAATATTGACTATTTATTAGAGGAAAACATGTCAGAAACCGAAATCAAAGACTCCGATAGCGGAGAAACAAAATCTGAAGAAAAATTCGAATCAGGAAAAGAAAGGTATCATTACAAAAGAAATACCGACGAAGATGACGATCCTCGCGGTAAGGATATGGACGGAAAAGGGAAAAAGAACCCTAAATACAAGAGGAAAGTCTGCAAATTCTGCGCGGACAAAACTCTAGTCCCTGGGCTTGATTACAAACGAGTTGATGTTCTGGAGAGGTTCATTACGAATCGAGGTAAAATCCTCCCCCGAAGAATTACCGGCTCCTGCGCGAAACACCAGAGACAACTGGTTAGGGAAATCAAAAAAGCAAGAAGTATTTGTTTATTACCTTATAAAGTGAACTGAGGCTTACTATGAAAGTTGTATTACAAAAAGATGTTTCAAATTTAGGAGACGCCGGAGATATTAAAGAAGTTTCTGATGGTTACGCAAGAAATTATCTGTTTCCGAAAAAGATCGCTCTTCGGGCTGATGAGGGAAACACAAAGACCGCAGTCCACCAGAAAAAAATGGCCCAACTCAAAAAAGAAAAGAGAAAGAAAGCCATGACCGAACTTGCTTCTTCGATTAATGGAAAAGAATTCGAATTAAAGGTAAAAGTCGGAGAAAAAGACAAGCTATTCGGCTCTGTTACAACAAACGATATTGCAGGTATGCTAAAAAAAGCCGGTTTTGATATTGACAAGAGAAAAATTGATCTCCCCGATCAAATCAAAGCTCTTGGAGAATATACCGCAAAGATTAAGCTTGCAGATGGAATCAATGCATCTGTAAAAATCAAAGTAGATAAGGAAGCTTAACTACCTATCTAAAATGAATCCTGAACCTCTTTATGAACTGGAAACTGAGAAATCTTTCTTAGGCACCATCCTCATAAAGGGGTCGGTAGTCGATCCAAATACCGGCCTTCAACCTGATGATTTCTATCAGGAATTTCATAAGAAAATCTTTTCCTCAATCATGGGGCTCACTGACAAAAATGTCACGATAGATCCAGTATCTGTAATTAATGATTTAAGGGAAAAAGCCGGATTTAGAGACGAACCGAAAGAATTGGAATATATTTATTCCCTTTATCGTGACACGGTTATTTCCCAGCCCCTCAGCTATTTTGTAAAAAGAATCAAAAACCTTTCCGACAGGCGAAAATATCTTTCTGTTCTCCGAGACTCGATTCAGCTAGTCAATTCCGATCCGACAGATAACGAAAATCTATTTTCCAAAATTGAAAAGGACCTTGCAGTAGTCTCGAAAGCCGTTCAATCCAGAGGCCTCCGAAATATGGCGGCAGACCAAAATGAATTGCTACAATATATTCAGACTCTATTTGAAAACAAGGGAGAACTGTCCGGATTAAAAACCCACTACCCGGAGTTGGATGAATTAACTACAGGGTTAAAAAGTCACGAGTTGATGATTCTCGCTGCAAGGCCAGGCCGGGGAAAAACTTCATTCGCTTTAAATATTGCCGCAAACGTAGCGCTGAAAGACGGCAAAGCAGTCGCAATGTTTTCTATGGAGATGAGTAGGCTAGAGCTACAAATCAAGTTGATTTGCGCAGACGCAAGGATCAATTCCACTCACATGAGAAACGGAGAACTCCACAGATCGGACCAACAAAAGCTGGTAGAGTCGATCGTAAAAATCTGCAATTCTCCAATCTGGATAGATGATTCAGGATCATTGAATCTATGGGAATTTCGCGGAAGAATTCGTCAACTGTTGACTACCCAACCACTCTCTCTCATCATCGTTGACTACCTGCAGTTGATGAATGATCCGGAAAGCAAAGACGGCGGACGTCAACAGGAAGTAGCCACAATTTCTAGAAATCTGAAACAAATGGCAAAAGAAGCAAATTGTCCCATCATAGCGCTCTCTCAAATGTCGCGGGCAATTGAACAACGCTCCAAGGATCAAAGGCCGCAATTGTCGGATCTTCGAGAGTCAGGCGCAATTGAACAGGATGCGGACATTGTGGCTTTCATCCACAGGGAGGATTTGGTGAGGCCGCCGGAAGAAGTCAAACCGGAAATGGTCAACAAAGCAGAAATCATAATCGCTAAAAACCGGTCCGGAAGAATGAAATCTTTCTTTTTAACATTCACTCCGGAATATGGAAAGTTTGATCCTCTTGCAATTTAGATCTCGCCTAACGTACTATTTTCTTTTTTTGTTCTTTTGAAAACCGCCTGACCGGCCTCCTTTGTTGAAGCCCCCTCCACTTCTCCTTCCGCTACCACGACTGCTTGAATTGAAACCATATTTATTTTTTCTTTTTACGGAATCCTCAGAGAAGGATTGTTTTTCAAATGACAGATTTTTATCAAACCCTTGGGTTTCTTTGTCTATTTTCAATTTGAACAAAGCCGCTGCAATATCAATTGCCGTATAATCCTCGCCCATCAACTTTTCGATTTTATTCACATACCCGCTCAAATGGCCGGCATCTATAATTTTTGAAATCGTTTCCTTAAAAGTCTGAAGCTTAATTTCTTCCAGATCGACTACCGATGGAATTTCCTTCCGCTGAATTTTCAGCCCGCTTTCTCTTTCAATTTTTTTGATAAAATAAACCTGTTTCCCAACGACAAAATTGAAAGCTATTCCGGTTTTTCCTGCTCTTCCCGTCCGGCCGATTCTATGAACGTAATCCTCATCATCTCTGGGCAAGTCGTAATTAAATACGGCTTCAACATTATTTACATCTATCCCTCTACCTGCGACATCCGTTGCGACAAGAATTTCGATAAGGCTGCTTCTAAAACCCTTCATAACCTTATCGCGCTGATTCTGGTTCATGTCTCCGTGTAGGCCTTCGGCAAAATATCCCCTTGCTTTTAAAATTTCCACAAGGCTATCCACCTGAGCCTTGGTGTTGCAGAACACTAGAGCGAGCTTAATATTGTGGTATTCGATAAGGCGAGCCAGGGCTTCGGGTTTGGATCTCTCTTGAATTTCAAAGTACACTTGTTCGATTTTTGGAGTATTCAATTTCTGATGGGAGACATTGACTACTTTCGGATTTCTTTGAAACCTCCGCATTAGGTTCAGAATTTCGTCCGGCATGGTCGCGGAAAACATAATTGTCTGCCTGTCCTCAGGAGTGGTTTTCAGAATAAATTCCATATCTTCCCGAAAACCCATATCCAACATTTCATCTGCTTCGTCCAGAACGACCATTTTCACGGAGTCCAGTTTCAAAGACCTGCGCTTGATATGATCGATCGTCCTTCCCGGGGTTCCAATCACAACTTGAGGATTTTTTTTCAAGGCTTTCAACTGACGTCCGATTTCCTGCCCTCCGTATATCGGAACTATACTCAGGTCAGGCCGGTATTTCATGAGCTTACGGAATTCTTCCGAAACTTGAATAACCAATTCTCTTGTAGGACAAAGAATAATGGCCTGCAAATCTTTCATTGTGCTGTCCAGGCTTTCGATTGTCGGTATTGCGAATGCGGCAGTTTTCCCAGTCCCTGTTTGGGCCTGTCCTATAATATCCTTGCCGTCTAATATAAATGGAATCGCTTCCGATTGGATCGGAGAGGCTTCTTCGAAACCCATGTCGGTTATCGCTTTTTTTATTTCGTCGGATATATCTAATTCTTCAAAGTTTAGTTTTTTCATTATTTTCCTAGTGTCATTACTAGTAAAATAAACTGCTTGAATTAAAGAAGGCTTTTTTCTTTACTCCGAATCGGGAAAAAGGATTGAAAAATTACTTCTTACTTCGTATTTTTTGTTCTATTAACAAATTTATCGCTTCTGCAAGATCTTTGAATTCATCGCGCTTGCGCAATTTAATTTTTTCAACATCTTCTCCTGCGAGTAGTTTGTTGATGGATTTTTTGATATTATAAACTGGCCCGGCCATCCTATGAGAATTAAAAATCGTAAAAATGGCGAGCATAGTAAGAAAAAGGCCGGACAAGACAATGATTGCGTTTACCTGAATATGAAACCTGTCTAGTTTGTGATCGTAATCCGGAAGATAAATCTCTTTCTCGATAAATTTCTCCACTTCAACCCCGTTGACTTCCTCGAATCCCTTTTGATAAACTTTAACCGGATCCTGCCTCAGTTTAAATACAGCGCCCCCTTCGTATTTCTTTTCATTAACCCAGTACAGGACACCGATGGTAATGAAAACGCCAAAAACAAGTATTATTGAATTGTAGAATAAGAAAGTTAGTTGAAATTCCTTGTCGATGATGTACCGGATGCGAAATTTTTTTTTCTCAGAAGACATAACGTTTTTTACCCCAATGGTGTTAACATTGTATTTGCAAAACTATTTTTTGTCAAAAATTTTTAAAATATCGCTTTAAATTTTTCAGCCAGGCAACTTCTCGTTCGAAGCAAATCAGTAAATCTGGTCAACTTCGACTACTTTGGTTCTGTCTATTTGGATCTCTCCGTTTGGAGTATGGATCGTCATGAAATTTTCATTCATGTCTATAATCACTCCTCGAATCACGGTCTTATCATCTAGAACGATTTTTTCGAGTTTTTCGTATTCGTCTCTTAACTGCTTTTCGGTCACGGGGCCTGTTAGCCTTTTCTTGGCAACATTATCGATAAAAACAGAGTTTAATTCGGAAAGTTCAGCCTTTTCATTTTCGGTTAGATGCGCCCTCTTAAACCCGCTTGCAGAAATTTCAATTTTCTGTCCCGGTTCAATAACCTGTTCACCGGTAGGCTCAGTGCGGACACTATTCTGGGATTTTGTTAACGCAACACGGCCTTCTTCTACGCCCAATTTTACAACATACTCTCCGGCTTTATTCGCTCTGGATTCAAAGGAAAATTTTGTCCCCCTCACTCCTGCTATAGCCGTAGGGGAAACTATATTAAAATGAGATTTCTTTTGATTCTTATGGACGTGAGAGAGCAGTTTTCCCTTCTCCGTGTATAGTTCTGCAATATTTTCATCGCCTTGAACGAGTTTTTTCAAGACAACTTCGGAATTTTCCTTAATCCGAATGCTGGTTCCAACAGAAAGCCAAAGATCGATTGCGGATTTGTCTTTAGTTACAATGGTTTGATTTTCGTAAACCTCCGCACCATTTTCAAGCTTCACAGCATCCTTGGTGCTCGCAGATTTCAAAAATACTTCGCCATTGAGAAATGTAACTTTCGCTGAAAACAACTTCTGGGATTTTTCATTCTCATTCACGCTTCCATGCCAAAAAATTCTCACCGCAATAGAAATAGCCGCCACTGCGCTTAAACCGATTGCAATGTTTTTGAAATTGAACATTCCGGACTGACTGTGGATTTTTTCTTTCTGCAATATTTCGGCAAATTCTGCCGGAATAGTAACAACTGGTTTCTTTCCCTTGGATAATATTCTCTGCAAATGCCCTACTGCAGGAGATAATTCATTTTCTTCGTTCTGAAAAACAGATCTATGTATTTTACTTTCAAAATCCGAATAATCTTTAAACTCTTCCTTGTTTTCTATCATGGGCTTATTCCGTTTTCTTTAGCATATTCCACTAAACTGGCCAATCCTTTAGTGACCAGCCGCGAGGCCGTTGAAATGGAAATCTCCATAATTTCCGAGATCTGCTGAAGGGTCATGTCTTCTACATTCTTTAAAATCACTGCTGTTTTTTGCTCTTCGGGCAAAGTGGAAAGGTGGGAAAATAACTTTTCTTCCAAATCCTTCAATTCATAGTTTTTTTCAACCGAGGCCGCGCCACTTTTGTATTCTATTTTTTCAAAAGAACTTTCATTTTTGGTGGAAAATTTTTTTGAATGGTTGATGGAATTGTTCCGCGCGATAGTATAAAGCACCATCATGGACTTTTCCAACGGCAACTCATTCATCGAGTAATATTTATAATAGCTCAAAAACGTTTCTTGCATGAGATCCAATGCTACTTCTTCGTTATTTGTAAATTTGTACAAAAAGTCAAAGATTCTCTTATGAGCTTTTTTATAGAGCATCTCCATTGAAGAAATTTTGCCTTCCACAGTTCCAGTAGCGCCCTCAAAAATAAAACTTCAAGTGAAAAAGACTAATTTCTCTAAAAAATCTCCCGATATTTTTTGCTATTTTGTCAAATCCCAATATAATTAACAATTCAAGGGAATAAATTTTCACAAGAATGAAATTTTTTAGATTTTTGAAAGAGCATCCATTGCAGCATTTTTGTAGGCTCCGCTGAGAGTCGGATAATTGAAAATATGCTTTGTAAAATAATCCACCCCCCCCTTCAAATTTACAACAGCCTGCCCTAATGAAAGCAATTCCGTTGCTTTATCCGAAACGATATGCACGCTCAAAACACGCTTAGTGTCTTTTTCCACTATCAGTTTCAAAATTCCCCAGGTATCACCGGCAATCTGGGATCTAGTGATCGTATCAAAAGTTGCTTTTCCGACTACATAATCAATTCCCCTTTTTTTCAAGACCTCTTCTGTCGGCCCGATCATGGCAACCTCCGGCAATGTGAAAATTCCTATAGGCAAATCTTCAGTGCTCAATGGAATTGCATCCTTCGAAAAAATATGTCTCGCAACATGGGTTCCCTGGTACATGGATGTAGAAGCCAAAGCCGGAAACCCAATCACATCTCCAGCCGCATAAATATTTGGCGCTTTTGTCCTGTAATTTTCATCCACCGGGATTAGCATTCTGTCCGTTGGTACAATCCCCACATTTTCAAGCCCCATATTTTTGATGTTGCCCACCCGGCCCCTAGAAATCAGAACCTGGCTGACATGAATTTTGTCGCCAAAATCAGTGTATATATCTATTCCTCCCGGCACTTTGGTATATTCCTTAATTTTCGCTCCCAGGTGCAACTCTATCCCGGAGAGCCTCATGTAGTGTTCCAGAGAAGAAGAAATCTCGGTATCCAGAAAACCCAACACTCTTTCGGAATTGTCAAACAAGTGAACTTTTATCCCTATATTTGCAAAAATAGTCGCATACTCACAACCGATAATTCCAGCTCCTACAATCGCAATGGTAGAAGGAAGGCTTTCAATTTCGAAAAGCCCATCGCTGTCATAGACTACACCTTTTTCAAATGGAATTCCTTCATTTTCTGGATGACGAGGTGTTGTTCCGGTTGCGATCAATATGTAGTCAGTCTCGTAAATTTCCTCCCCGGTTGGAGTTCCTACTTTTACGTGATTTGGATCCAAAATGGTTCCCCACCCAGTAAGGATTTCTGCCCCACTTTGCAAAACTTGCTCTCGTGCAACCCTTTCTTCCTTTTGGATTACGGTTTCTGCCCGGTGCATAAGTTCATCCAGAGTCAGTTTTTTGGAAACCGGTGTCTCAAATCCGTGAATATTCTTTTCAGATAGGCGCCTATAAAACCTGCTTGTTTCCTGTAGAGACTTAGAAGGAATCGTTCCCCAATGGACACAACCTCCTCCCAATTGCTGTTCTTTTTCGACAATTGCCGCTTTTTTATTCAAATTTGCGGATTGAATCGCGCATTTTTGAGCTGCCGGGCCCCCTCCAATCGCAATAATATCAAATTTTTTTGTTCTGGCATTCATTCTTTTTCTCGACTTCCTGGATAATAATAAATTACATTCTGAATAGGGCAATAATTTTCGGACTTATTCAATGATCGAATTCAGGAAAGAAGATACAACCATAAAAATCGCCTTTAAAAAACAGGAATTGGATATTAGCGATGCAAAAGAACTGGAAACGATAGTAGGTTCTTTACAAAGTCAAAAATACGATAAAGTAATATTGAATTTCCAAGGCGTAAAATTTATGAACTCAACCACTATGGGGCAAATTGCAAAATTGATTCAAGACGCCAAAAACAAAAAAGCCGTTATTGCTTCAACTGGAGAGATTGACCCTTTCGTTTACCAGCTTTTCTCCATCTCCGGCTTGGATGGATTTTTAACAAATCCTGAAACCTAAATCTGACTTCCAATAAACACTCTGAGAATTCTCGCCGTAGCTTTGGCCAATAATTCGGAAGCCTGAGAAATGGACTCTTCTAAGCTCATTGGTTTATCCGCAATGCACTCTATTGCGGTTACACCCGATTTGTAGGCCTCTTCCTCCTTCTCTCCAATTGCACCTGCAATCAGAATCACCGGTATATTTCTCTCCGACGCTTTCTTTGCAACAATGAACGGGGCTTTCCCAAGGGCAGATTGCCCGTCCATTTTTCCTTCCCCGGTAATAACAAGATCGATTCCTTCTAGTTTTTTTTCATAATCTAGAAATTGCAGAATATATTCCGCACCAGAAACAAGCCTTGCTCCTAAAAATGCCCTCGCACCCCCTCCTATTCCTCCACCGGACCCACTGCCCAATACCTTCAGAATATCGACATGGCGATATTTACGAACCTGTTTCGCATAACGTATCATGGCGTCCTCCAGCATTCGGGCTCTGTGCATATTCGCGCCTTTTTGTCTTGAGAAAGCGATCGATGCCCCGGATTTTCCTGTCAATGGATTCAAAACATCGCAACAAGCGATTACTTCGACTTCTTTCAACCTTGGATCAGCTCCGGTAGAATCGATATACTCCAATTGCAAAAGAGCCTCTCCTCCTCTTCGGAGCTTTTTTCTGTGCTTGTCCAGAAATCGAAATCCTAAAGCCTCAGCCATTCCGAAGCCCCCGTCATTCGTGGAAGTCCCTCCGATTCCGATCACGATATTTTTGCACTTCCTGTCCAGAAGTTTTGAAATGAGTTCGCCGACACCGTAAGTGGTTGTTTTCAGAGGATTTCTTTTGGATTCCGGAACAAGGGCAAGCCCGCAAGCTTCAGAGATCTCAACAACCCCTGTTCCGTTTTTCAAGACTACGTATCTTGCAATGACAGAATTACCTAAGGGGCCTGTTACCCGCGCTGTGTAAACTTTCCCGCCTACCGCAGAAACCAAACACTTCAAGGTCCCTTCGCCACCGTCAGCAACCGGCATTGATTCAACCTCGATACTAGAAGATATTTTTCGGATTCCTTTTTGGACAGCCCTGCATACTTCAATAGAAGAAAGGCTCCCTTTGAATTTATCGGGCGCAATCAGGATTTTTCTTATTTCCATGTATTCCTTATGGTTTTTGCCCGAACTTACGAAAAGGATTATTTTTAAAAAATCGGAATGTCGCAGGAGAAGAATACTTAGAACCTGTCCTAAATCCAACTTTTGAAAATGTTCTAGGGCATGCTCTTAAAGATATTACCTCACAAGCACAAATATTCCATTGGACAAAAAGAAAATTCCGAAAATAATTGGAATGAGACCGCGCCATGAAAAATACTTTTTTTAAATCTCCCTACCTTTTTATCCCTGTTCTGTTTTTTGTATTTTTATTCCTATTTGATAAAATTTTCGGACTCATGGCGGTCAGAAGATTCACAGAAACTAGAATCGAATTTTCATTTTACGATGAGAAAAAAAATCTACTCGATCAGCTAATTCGGTACAACTCCGCGAGATCGAAAGAGGATAAGCTTCTGGTGCTGTTCGGGACTTCACACATGGGAGAATTTTCGACCCAGTACATTTCCAAGAAAGTGAAAGGCCTGACAACTTACAATTTTTCTGCTCCCATGGCTCCTCCTTCGTTTTTGTACTACTGGTTTCGTAAAGTGCATTCGGAAGGAATCCAGATGGACTACGTCGTTCTCGAAGCAATTCCAGAAATTTTCTCAGAAAGTGCAAATAGCTACGCGCTAAAATTCTCCTACGACTGGAAATTTATGCTGGAGCATCGGGATTTCTTTCCCCTAAGAGAATTCGAAAGCTTCACGGTTGCCAACCTATTTCACTCCACTCGATTCCCGTTCCACGGACTGACTGCAATCGAAAGAATAAAATCCCCGGGTTCAACGAATCAGCTGGAATTTCTGCAATCCATGGTACGGCTTGCCAACGTAAAAAATAATGGAGGCATCCCAAACCCGATTCTTCACGAAGTTCCGGAGAGCTATCTCGAAAGGGAATCAAAGGATTATTTCAAAAAAACATTTTCCGGCTACAAAACTTCGACCGCTCAGGATAAATTTTTCGTAGAGTTTCTAAAATTTGCTTCGGAAAATAATATCAAAGTTCTGGTTTACAAACCATTGGTATCTCCTTACTTGCAAAAAATTCTAAATTCGGAAAAATTTTATAACGATTGGAAAAAGGACAAGTTTCAGGTTGCAAGCAAATTCCAGTTCAGTGTCTTGGATTTGGCCGACAGAGAAAAAGAAATTCAATGCAAAAAATTCGTGGATGTACACCACCTGAGCGGGGGCTGTTATAACGAAATAACGGACATATTGCTGGACGTAATTTTTCCCAAACAAAATTGAGGGTTTTCTTGGAAAAATAGAAGCAGTAATCCTATAAAGCCGCCTTTTTCTAGCTTTTCCCGCCTGCCGCATGTACGGCATCCATCTACCAAGAGAGCAACAAATATTTCATTCTCCCCAAACGATTACGCATTCTTTCGCAAAAACCGGCCCTAGTATGGAAAAAGATTCTCTGTCTATTACAGCTACTTTCTTGATGTCGCCCTCCTGCATTGCTTTTTCTATGCTCCCCCCGTTTCCCGAATAAAAAAACCAGAGATACACAATGCTAGAATAGGAACAAGATCTTCCATGTTTCACAATTTTTGAGGAGTTAATGAAAGGCCCGTTTGAATAACCGTAAACGTGATGGCTGGTGTCTAACGTCACTAAAGCACCCTGCATGGGCGAACTAACGCATCCGAAAAGAAAAAATTGCGTAAAAATCAGAAGAATCAGTTTTTTCATTTTGTATCACCCCAGATAGTTGTGCAATAATTAGAGTAAACAACGGACAAAATATTCAACGTTGAGTGATCTACTGTACTGACTCTCAAAATTCCGTTGTCCTTTGCAATCCTCCCAACTCCGGCTGACCCCCAGGCAATCAATCCTAAAATGGAATGTTGGCAACCTGTTGCAGACTTTGTCGATGAAACATCATTTCCAGGATTAAACTCACCAGGAAATTTATTTATTGTTACCAAGAGGCCATGGGTTGGGCCAATTGCGCAATTTGCTAGAAAAATTGTAAAAAGAATGATGAGAAACCGCTTAGTCATTTTTTGTCTTCCGCCTCATCCGTTACAGTTTTGGATTTTGATGCCCGGGTTTTTTTGATTCCGCCAAATCCGATCGTACAAAACCGATGATAAAGAAAACCAGCTAAAATTCCAAATTGCTCATATTCAACGTGCGCAACAGTTTCCATTTTGGCTTCCGACTTCAATGCAGCAATACTCGAATCTCCCCAGGAAACCATATACAAAACTGAATGGGAGCAAACAACTCCCCTCAAATTCGCATCTGAATTCATTCCCAATTGACCTGCGATATAATTATTATGGTACAACAAGCCTCCTTTAGTCGAGGCCTCGACAAGATTTGTATAAGCGGGTGTCGGATTTGTATTTGCAGATCCCTTGGCCCCGTAAACTGTCCCACCGGAATATAGATTCACGCCAGTGCAAGAACCAAATGTTCCGAGCAAAACCAAAATAGAAATCCCCAGGATTGAGATTCTCCTTTTCTTCAAAAAATAATATTTAGTAATATGTATTCCCATTTACTGACATTTCTGTAGACTCATCCAAAATAAGTCAAGGGCAATTAAATAAAAAATAATTCCACTAAAAAACCGTCATTTTCTACCGCTATCCAGCTCGAAAGGGTGCATGTGCGAGCAATAAGCCGCAAGAACCTGCCCCAAAAGAATAGAGCCTTGCAACCTGTAGATAAAGTGCTATTAAAATCTGATCTGAGGACAGGCGTAAGAAAAGCAATAGTCTAAATATCTCCGGGTGGGGTGACTATTTCCCTGTTTTTAGATTTCCATAATAGATCCGAAATATTTTATTACAATAAATGACTCGCTTGCAAAAAGTGTTTTCCTGGAAATATTGCAGTGCAAAAATTCCAAGAACATCGTCATAATCAAAATATATTTTACGATTCAAGGAGGTTCTTTTGAAAGCGGTTTTATTCACCATTCAAAATGCCTACGCATATCTGGATAAGCTTGGGCCGAAGAAATCTATTCAAATTGTCAACGGCCTCGGTTTAGAAAAAATCTATTCCATATCAAAAATTGTCCCGAAGAACAGACTCGTGCATCTTGCTCAGAATCTTTCCGTTGAAAAAATAGTCGAAGTTATAAAAAAAATCGAAGAGAGAGAACTAGGAGAGCTGGTTTCAAGCCTCAGCGACGAAGTTCTAATTTATTTTATCCATCATATTTCTGTCGAAGAGATTTCCGAATTCGTAAAAAATATACCCGTATCTGAAATCAAATACCTCGTTGAAAAAATCGGGAAAGAAATTGCTGCGACCCTTCTTTTGGAGGTGGGAGTTGAAAAATCTTCAGGACTTCTGGAACTCATCGGCTCAAAGGCAATGACCGAACTCATATTCGAAACAGGATACAAAGAAATTATTCTTCTTGTAAAAAATTTAAGCTTAATTCAATCCAGAAAATGGATCAAATCCCTTGGCACAAAAGACATTCCTGTGTTGGTGAACGGCCTTGGTTCCAAGAACATGCTTTCAATTATCAAGGCCCTGGGGTTTGACGACAGCATGGAAGTGGTTGGATTAATCGGAGCAGAAAAATCCCTAGAGATCGCAAAATCAATTTCTAAAATGAAATTCCCCAAAAAAACCTTGCCCAAAAAAAAGAAAAAGATTAGGAAAACAAAATCTCAATCGAAAAAAATCAATTCGCAGCAGGAATTCTTATTGTAAACGTGGAACCTTCCCCCAGTTTACTATCCAGAAGAATAACTCCTCCCATTTTTTCGAGAAGTGTTTGAATGATCGAAAGCCCAAGTCCAGTCCCTCCGATTTTTTTATTTTGACTGGATGGAACCCGAAAAAATCTCTCAAAAACGGAAATGCTGTATTTCGGGTCAATTCCCATCCCGGTATCGGACACAGTAACAATCGCAATATTGTTCTCACTCCTCCAAAGTTTAATTGTAACACTTCCGGCATCGGTATATTTTATTGCATTATTCAATAGATTCCCTATGATCTGGGAAAATTCGAACTTGATTCCTTCCAAAAGCAAAGACTCCGCGAGATCAAGATTGATTTGCAATTTTTTTTCTTTTGCCATCGGGCTGTATGTTTCGGAAATATCTCGGATTACAAAAGCAGGGTCGAATTTTTCAAGCTCTTCATGCGAATCCAAAATATTTTTTTGCTCCAAACGCAATAAATTCTCAACCAAATGATTCATTCGTTTAATATTCTTTTCAATGACTTTCAACATTTCCAGCTCATCTTCGGAAAATCTGGATGCGTTCATATCTCCACCGAGAAGCTGAAAATACCCTTGTATATTTGTCATTGGAGAGCGCAACTCATGACTAATATTAGAAATGAATTCATGCTTAAGCCTTTCAATTTCTTTTTTCTCTGAATTATTTACGAACTGAATCTGGTATTTCCCTTGTAACCTCGGCATGGAACTGATGTTCAAATCAACATTTAGAGCCACCTGATCCTTTCTCAACAGTTCCAGATCGGAAAAATATATTTCTTTGGCAACCTCATCATCATTTTCTTTAAGAGACGCAATTTTCTGATTTGTCCCAACTAAATCTTCAAATTTCAGTTTTGCCATGTCACTTCTCGAATATCCGGTAATTTGTCTGAATTTAATGTTGGAGTCTATTATTCCACCGGTAACAATATCAATAATGATTGATGGATCGGTAGAATATTCAAAAAGGTATCTATACCTTTCTTCGGAAAATTGCAAGTCGATAGAACTCCTATCGAGCTTTATTTCCAAAATAGAATTCAGATTTTCCATTTTAGTAATTTCATACTGGAGATACTGAATTTTCCAGATCAGCTGATCGACAATCTCATTAAAATACGTTCGTGCAATCAGGCTATAGTCCTTTACTTCCTCTAGTTTGAGCCTTGAGTCATAATTCTGTTCGGAAATGTCCAGCAAAAGGGAGTTCAAGTCCTTAATCAAATTCAGCCCAAAACTCTTTTTATAGCTGATCATCTTTTCGTTCTTCGAGAATTCACGAAACTTTAATTTGATGTCGGTAAGCGGATTGAATATTTCCGAATATCTTTTCTGCCTGACTTTCTTCCCGCTATTTGCAAATACGTATTTTCGAATCTTATCTAAATCGCCGTCGTATGGCCCGTATGAGAAGAAACCGCTACTTCCTATGTTCTTTATTGAAAATATTTTTTTAATGTCCTGAAAACTATAATCCGGAAATTTTCCGGATGAGTAGATCATCTCTACCAACTCCGATTTTTCCTCAGGATCTTTTTTCTCAATCAGGTCGATAGCAAGCATAACTGATTCGATGATTTCCAACGCATGTCTTCTGTTTTCATTGAAAAATATTCCACTAAAGACTAGAACGTTAGTTGGCAGAGTTATTTCCGGGAACTCAACCGACTCTATCGCGGATCCCAGCATCGGTGTCGCATATCGATTTCCCGGCATTCCTATGCAATCCTTTCGATGAAAAAATTTCTCCAAAAGATGAAATGGGGTTTCATGAAATTTGATTTTTAACTTCTGAAACTTTTTGTCCTGAAAATAATACTCTGCAATGTAGCGCTCGACCGAATTTTCATGAGTCACCGGAACTAGATATTCTTTTGAATAATCCAGCTTGGAAAAATTGACATACCTCGGAGTATAAAATTTATAGGATACGTTCGTCAAATTCGCCCCAGGATACATGCTTTTAAACGGAGCTTTTTTTAAGCGATTCTCGCGCAAAAAATAAGTAAACGGGACCTCCCCCGCAATCACCCGGCCTTCTCTCAATAAACGGATAATGCCTGTATAAGTAATGTGAGATTCTGTCACCAAATCGGGAATGCTCTTGGGAAATAAACCTTTATTTTCCGCAAGAACAATCGGGATAGAAGACAACGTTGAGGAAATCAGTATTTTCATTTTTAGATTCCCATATCCTGGCTTGAAACTTCACTAAGTCAAGTGAAAATCCTTCTTTAAATTATTGGAATTTCCTTTCTGAAAAGCGTTCATTGCGTTCTCCAATTTGTCAAATAAAGGTTCTGCGAAAAAACTACTTCTGCGGTTGTATCGCTCCAAGAATTTTATCCCCGTAAATCGGATTCATCTTGACCATGCCTGGAAAAGTAAAGTGATGAAAATCGCTGAAGTCCTGCATTTTCAGAAAGTCCTTTAGATCTGAGAACTCCACATTCCTGCCGGAAATGGAAAACAAATATTCCAGATGGGATTTGTACCAATCCGAATTCGCATACCACTCCATCGATAAAGGGCTCTCCGGGTTATTCACAATCAAAACTCTTTGGCTATCTCTTTCAGCCAGCTCTGCAAATTTTTTTAAATACTTCAAATGCAAAGTGGGAAAGAATTTTTCCTGTGCAAGTTTAACTTTTGCATTTTTCAAAGCGTGAAGATATGCAATTCCCGGACGATGTGCAAAATCATCCAGAAGCCTGTAAGTGAAATACTTACGATATTCATCATCACCCATTCCGATATATCTCAAATCCTCGCTTCGCTCCTCTCGGACGTACTGCATGTCGGATAACGGTTCTTCCAGACCAAAAGTCTGGGTTAGCCTAACGCCCATCTCGTCATTCGAATGGTCAAAGCGGTCGTCCTTTGCATCCTTCGGCCTCCAAGTATTTGAAAGAGTTGCCGTAACCGGAATATTCTCTGCATAGAATTTTTCATCCAATCGAACATGGGTCCACCCCGGTTTGGCAAAATCCAACATCTGCAAAGACCCTTTTGAATTTTTTACTTCCACCGACAACTTCCCTTTCGAAAAAATTTCCGGAACAAGTTGAATATAAAACCCTTCTCTTCGCATTTTACTTGTCGGATAAAAAGTAAAACTCCTTCCTGTCCAGCCTAGAGAACTTACTCTTTCCGGAATTTGAACTCCGGCATAACCGTGGTAGCTGGTATTTCTCCCAAATCTGTGATTGTATAGATTTTTTAGATTCGGAAAATAAATTTCGCGATAGCGGTAAAACCCGAATATGCTTGCAGCCAAATTCTCTGAGCTTTTTTCCAGCCCAATTACATTCCAGAATTCACGCAATGCAGGATACGGAAAACTGAATCTGGACTGGGGTGCTTCTCCGAAATTCAACGCATCTCGGATCAATTCCTTTTCGCCTGACGCATTCGCAGAAGCAGGATTTAGCGCATAGGCTCGGTGAATTCTATAATCGATAAAATTCACTGGAAACACAATCAGAAGAGGATTCAATTCACGGATATATTCATAACAAAGAACCGCATCCAATGGAGTCATCCCCGCATAAGAAAAATATTCCACATCGAAAGTTTTTCCGGCTTTCTCCTGAAGATAATTCTTCAACAAGTCCCTGTCTATGGAATAGTATGCTATACTACTCCCGACAACTAGAATTCTGGGGTTGGAAGTTATTTTTGACTGAACTTTTTTGAATTCATATTCAAAATTGAAAAAATGATTCGTTCCCCAGGGAGACTCATTCGGCAATTTCCAGATCAGGACTCTGAAAAATAAAAAATCAATCAGTAGAACAAAAAATAAAACAGAAAAGAAATTTTTCAGTATTTTCATATCAGAACACAAAATATATAAACGGTCGAGTATTCCCCGATAGCAGCACCCCAAAAATTACCGCAAGCGAGATTGCAAAAGATCTGGGCAAGGATAGATTTTCAAAAAACTCCAGAATTGCCGAACTTCGGTATGTCCCCACTAAATGAGCCAAAAACGAGCAAGCCGCAATCGCATAAAACATATTCAGAGTGCTGTAGGTAGGATCAATTCCCTCTTTGAAAAAAAACATATTTTGGAAAATTAACATCGCAGTTTTCAAATCAGGAGATCGGAAAAATATCCACAATGCACTGACTAGGAAAAAAATCCACACAGAATATAAAAGCGACAAAATCCGACTCGGCTTATAGTTTTCCAAAAAATTTTTTGCTTTCTCCCAAAATTTGAGTCCGGCAACCATCCGCTCGAATGCCAGCCACATTCCGTGCAACCCCCCCCAAATGATAAAATTCCAACTTGCTCCGTGCCAGAGTCCCCCAAGAAGCATGGTGATAAAAAGATTTCTGTAAGTAACCAAATTCGAGCACTTGTTTCCTCCAAGTGATATATATAGATAGGATTTCAACCAGGACGAAAGAGAGATATGCCATCTTCTCCAAAACTCGGTGAGGCTTTTGGAGAAATACGGAAGTTGAAAATTCTCCGGAAGCTCAAATCCAAGAGCAAATGCCGCGCCTCTGGCAATATCTGAGTATCCGCTAAAATCACAGTAAATCTGAATAGAATAGGAAATCACACCACAAATTGTAAAAAATCCGGAAACCTGATCCGGATGCCCAAAAACAAAATCCGATAAAACCGAAACCTGATCGGCAAACACGGATTTTTTTAAAAAACCCAGAAGAAGAAAATACAAGGATTTTCCCGCCTGAATTTCTGAAAATTTATGCAAGACTCTGATTTGAGGTAGAAAGTCTTTCGCGGCAACAATCGGCCCGGCAACCAGTTGCGGAAAAAAAGAAAGAAACAAAGCATACCGCAAAAAACTTTTTTCGACCGAAATCACGCCCCGATACAAATCAATCGTATAGCTCATTGACTGAAATGTAAAAAAAGAAATTCCGGCAGGAAGCAGAATTTCTAGTGCCGAAATATGGGCGTTTAGCCCTAAGAGTTCCGCAAACCTTCTGGCATTTTCCAGAAAAAAGTTAAAATACTTAAAAAACCCAAGAACTGTAAGGTTGGTAACGACAGACAGCAAAAGGAATGCTTTTTTATTTTGGGGGAATTTGTCCATCAGGCGCCCGGAGGAAAAGTCTAAAATTGTAGTAAAAAGAATCAAAAAGCCGAATCTCCAATCCCAACTCATATAGAAATAATAGCTGAATAGAACCAGGATCAGATTGGAAAAAAAGACGGTTTTTTCGGAATTTTGCCTGAAAAAGAAAGAGACACCCCATCGAACGGTAAATACGAGTATAAAAAAGAAAAAAAATAACGGGGCCGTAAAATTCATTTTAACCTGAAATCCTAAAAAGGGGCATGAGCCATAGAAAATAAACCCAAAGAAGTTCTCATCGAGAAAATTAAAAATTCTATCGAAAAAATACCTGAGAATATGAACGCGGATCTAGATTTTGAGGTCGAGATGTTTTTGTCCAAACTATCCCTTCTGGAAGCAAAATCAGAAGTCGTTCATTTAGAGCAAACTATCAACAAAAAGCGAACTCGGGAAAATTTGTATGAATTTCTCAAAGATGACCTCATTTTTTTTCTGCAAAAAGTCCTTTCCGGGGCAGAAATCAGCGATTCTTTCCCCGATACCTCAACAATTCACAAGGATATAATCCAAATTCTAAAAGAACTGGGTGTTTATGTATACTACCCGGTCGGAAAGGATTTCGACAAAACCTCCATTATCGAAAGGTGGTATAGGCAACTTAGCAAAATCAGCGTGCTAACCCTACCAAAAATCATCAATTTTTTCAATATTTACCGGAATAGACTATACTCGCTGACCGAAAAATGCCCCTACGAATTCAGCGATTTGAATAGAATTGTTAGAAAAATGCTGAGTTCAGAGGACTATGAAATCACATTTGAAGAAATTTATAACGCAGAACATACGCTCCGAGAAGAAATATTATTCTCATTATTACGCCAAATTTCCCCGAATAACAGGCTGGAATACCTTGTCGGAAAGGAAATTGTAGTGGATCTATCCGACCAATTTATCAAAATTTTGCACCAGGAATTCTCGGAAGAGCTAAAAAAAGACCTAAATGAGAAAAAAATTGTCGCAGACGAAATTATCAAAGAAAAAGAATCCATCGACACTGAATTCAAACTCGCGAAGAAATTGCAGACAAAAACACTGCAAAAGCTCCCGGAAAGCGACAGTAGAATCAAATTTTCCCTCTGGTATTCACCACTTATGCACGTCGGGGGGGATTATTACAGCGTAAACCAGTTGGATACCCACGAATACTCACTATTTCTCGCAGATATATCCGGGCATGGAATAAGCGCCGCAATGCTACTGAATACCGTAAAAATCAGCTTTGAGCAATATCTCACATACAAAGACAGGCCGGAAAAACTAATTCGAAAAATGAACGATGATTTATACGGAAAAATCGGAGATAATTTTGTCACGGCAATCTACATTTATATAAACTTGAAAAAGAAGATAATTCGATACTGCAATGCAGGGCATCCTAAGGCCTTCCTTTACCCTCTCACAGAAAATCGCCCAAAAGTCCGTTTTTTGAGACAGACTGGAAAGGTTATCGGAATTTTCCAAAAAGCGAATTTCCGAGATGAAGAATTGAAACTCAAAGAAAAAGAAAGACTAGTTATTTATACTGACGGAATTCCGGAAACATTCAATAAAAATAACCAAATGTTCGGCGAAAGGGGACTCCTTCGGGCATTTTCCAATTCCAACCTGATTGATGGAGAAGAGGCAATCGAAAAGGTTAAAGAAAACCTAAAGAATTTTCAAGGCGATAGCCCAATAGAAGATGATCGGTGCTTAATTTTGTGCGATATGAATCTTAGTGAAACACCCGTGAAGTAAAGCCTAGCAGAGAAAAAAGCAAAAAATCCGGCATGCGCTTGTTTTTGGGCATTTTATAGCTTAACTACACTTCTTTATTCGATTAATATTAATATTTTGATCGTTATTAAGCATGTATCATTCTATTTACAGGCAAATATCTTGCTATTAATAGGCAATCCAAGCAGCCCGAAGGAATAAGCCCAGAAACTACTCCTTTTTTAAGCATATTAGCCTATCCGGAAATTCCCTCAGTCTAGCATTGTACAGAAGAAGCCTACAACAATAAAATGGATCAGCAATTACGACCAGACAAGCACTTCTATTTGCCACAGGAAACAGATCACCAAGATTAACCCGGAAAGAAAGAGTTGTCGCAAAACTATAAAAATTAAGCGACAATATGCTGATAATCAAACAATAAACGCAGCACAAAGAAGCATTATTGCATGCGAATGTTTTTAGAGCTTTATTTGATTAAATTTATGCAAATAGATACATATTTATAGTGTGTATTTGCATTTTACTCCGCAATGGGGGCAGGTACATGTCACCTCGGCCTTCACCGACCTGCCTTTAGCAGTTTCCACCTTGCCAATCGCCACAAAATCAAAATCCACTCCCTCTGGAACGTAGTGTCCTGACCCATACCTCGCAGAGCCCTCAATGGAATTCGTGCAGGCATGGCATTTTACCCTAAGTTTTATAACTTCAGCCATACCACCAGTATAAAGCGGCCATTACGCAAAACAAACCTTTTTTGCATAGGGATATGTCAGGTGCATGAAAACCCTATGCGCATGACAGAATGGCAGTCGCCTCTTTAAGGGTACTCCTTTTTTGGGCTTTTTTGGTTGTCTTGCCCTGGGAAACCACGGTGCCGGGTGAACTGCCAGCCTTTTGGCGCCTCTTTACCGCCTATAAAGACCGTGCTTTAGAGTCCCCGATATCCTCATCTAATTTTTGAAGAGAACCCTACTAGAATGGTCCTGCCTCCAGTATTGATTATTTTAGTAATGTTTGGTCGAGCTGTGTGACGCTGGTATGCTTATATTTTGGCAGCCCTAATTTTGGCAGTTCTGCAAGAAGAGCAGTAAAGGAAAATGAAGCTACATTATGAAGAAACCTGTACCTGGCGTTCGAAAGCATCAATCCTCAGATAAGGAAGGATGGTGAAATCAGTGGAGCCTCCCAAAGCTTTGTGCCGAAAATTCGGCAGTGCCGTCAATCGGTTAATTGGCTAAAACGCCCGAAAATAGACAGAGATGGTGGTCATTTTTTCAATTAATGCCTAAGATTAGTCAATTACTGCCCGGATTATGTCACTTCTTGCCTGTTACGGGGCATTCCCTGCTGATTTATTCCCCTGTGCTACCCACACAAAGTTTTTTCGGTTTTTGATAGATTTTTGCTTCTTCCCAAACTACTTCGTCCCACAATAAACAAAATGTTGTTTGAATCCAAAAAGTTAAGAGATAGCGATTTTGTTTCTCTCGATATTGAAACAACGGGGCTTAGCCCCAAGAATAGTCAAGTTTTAGAAATTGGCCTGCTTCATTTTTCTAAAGATAGAATTCTAGGCGACTACCGCACCTACATCAAGCCCCAGAAATTCCAGAATGGCGCAGTGACTGTTAATGGCATTACCGAAGACCTCTTGGAAAATGCTCCGACTCTTGAAGATGTGGCTTCTGAAATTTTTCCAATTCTGCGCGGGAAGCCTTTAGTCATCCAGAATGCTGAATTTGATTTATCTTTCTTGTTAAATGACGTCCGAACAGTCGGATTATTTGAAGATTCCTCACCGGTCTATTGCACGTTACAGCTTTCCAGAAAATACTTCCCTGGCCTTCCCTCCTACTCACTGGATTCCTTGAGAAAAAAATTCTACATTTCGGAATTTCAAAAATCTAGAGGGGGCATCGCTCATGAAGCACTGGACGACTGCTTTGCCGCGATGAAAGTTTTCATTGAATGCGCAAATCAAGGAAATTTGTGGGAAAGTGATTCTGGGCTGGCAGCATACCACCAGAAAAATCTAAAGATTATTTATGATTACAAACGCAAACTTATTTAGATTTTGAACGAGCCAACCTGGGTCCGTCAAGATGCTCGCTTCTTTTTTTCTCAGCAAGCTCTCCGTCTACATAGTAATGCTTGTTATTGCCTGATTTTTCATTTCTTTTCACCATATACATAAAATGTCGGACATATTGAGTGTATGGTTCAGGAATCTCTTTTGGCTCGAATTCAGAAGGATTCTGTAGAAGGCTTTTCACGGAATTCAGATTTAGATCTTCCTTGCTCGTATGCATCAACGTTTCAAAGCGCCTGCAAATTTCTTCGTCATTCACTTCTACGCTAAGTTTGCGCATAGCGCTTAGCAATTTACTGAAGGCTGCTGTTGATCTCCCCATAATTTTCCATTAGAATAAAAAAGGCATTGCGCACAACAAAAACTTTTCCCGAAAGCAATGTTATCCGAAAAAACAGGTAAATAACCCAACCCCAGCCTGTCCTGCCGCAAATTGTTCTTTCGAAGAGCGAACGAATGTCCTTTAACTATATCTCTTCCTAAAATTTGATTTTTGCTCAGTCCTAGATTTAATTTTCGGCGGGAAGGAATAATCTCATTATCAGAAAAATTCCCTCTTTCATTTTTCGAAAGCGAAAAATCCGACACCCTTGGAGCAGATAGAAGATATTCCATCGGGTAATCTTCTGGTCTTTCGGCCAGCTTAGCTATAGCCGATATTTGTAAGCATAGAGGAATGCCCGCAAATTCATTACCCTTCCGATCGGACATAACGGCCACCGAAGATTTAGCATATAAGAAAGAGGATTGGCCATTCAAGCAGAACGAAACTCGACTATGATCCAAAATCCCCGCAACTTGCAAATCCAATAATCCGCGATAAGGGAAATGCTTTGCCGAAGGAATTTGGCCTAAATAAAAACTGAATTCACGGGAATTCGATACACCCCCACATCTGGGCAGAAATTTTTCCGACATCAATTCCTGCGAAGAAGCCAGGCCATCTGCGGATAAAGACAAGCTATCTAAACTGGATTTCAAGAATACATCTTCCAGGGTGCGGCCAAAAACATCAGAGCTATCCAAACTTTCTGAAACGAAAGCCTGCTGAACTTCGGAACATGGGACGCCCTCATTTTCCAAAACGAATGCCTGAGAATTCTCCTCCTGAAGAATATTCGCAACCTCTTCGCTATGCACAGCCGAGGATCCATCCTCAGCCAAAAGAGGAGACCCGCACAAAGACAGGCAAATCAAAAATCGTGCCAAATTTTTATGTATTTTGAAAAAATTCATCGAATCTTGACCCAAAATAGCCATTTTTCGCTATTTTGTATAGCTTTTTTCCGATTTTTTTGACTTTTTTTTGCAAAAAATCAATCTTTCCCTCAAGGAGGAAATTTGATTTTTTGCAACTTCTAACTAATCATCCGCTTAGTTCTGTACTTCCACTCCCAGAGCATGATCTGCTCTTCCTCGCTTTCCGACTCTTCCTGACTTTTTTCCAGAAGTGCATAAATCATACTGGCAACTTCTTTTGAAAACCCTTTATCTAGTTCTGCCTCAAACTCCAGAACTTCTTTTTGAAGAATCAAAACTGCGAGCCTAAATATTTCGTCTAACGTCTTTATTTTTTCCTGATTGACCCGAAGCTCTTCTTTGTTGCTCTCATTTTTTAACATGACCGTAAGAAAAGTTCGGATGAAAACTACATCGTCTTTTGTGAGTTTGAAATCCAAAAGAATCTGTCTTACTTTGTCCAAATCCATGTTTCGGAGATGCACCCTCGCCAAAAAAACAGGATTCGTAGAAAACATATTTAAGTTCGAGCTGCTGGAAATAATATCCGTTGCCCGAACCTTATCCGTGTTGACCACTTCTTTTTCTGAGGAAGATGGCTCGCTTGCAACCTGGCCAGAATCCTTATTGCCCGTTGTTACTATTTTTCTTTTGATTATCAGGATATTTAAAACCGGAAAACGTATTTTCAGCGAGACCATATCCTGTCTCGGAAAATCTTCATCGATTACCAAGTGATGAAATTCGTTCCCTCCCTCCGAACCCGCAATAAACTCTTGGATTGTTTTGAAGTGAAAAATAATTACCGGTAAAATGTCGCTCCCGCTCCCGGAATTCAAAAAAATCGTTTTCACTTCCTTGGAGCCCCCGTGCTGGTAAGGAATTACCATTTTTCCGGCCTTTACCGAAACAAAACTCAACTCGCCTTGCTGAAAATGCGACAGGTCAAAATCTATGCCCAAAAACACAATTCTTGGGACAGGAACAATGATTGAATTATTTTTAGACCCTCTCGGAATTTCCGGCCCTTTTGCTGTAAAAACGACATAGGTCATTTTGGATAGCCTGACCTTTACTAGAAAGCCTGCCGGCGTTTTTTTCTCTTCGTACAGAGACTCTTCCATGCCTATAGTAACTCCATTTTCTTCATTTTATACTGCAAAGATCCCCTGGAAATCCCAAGCGCTTTGGCCATCCGAATCTGATTCCCGGAAAAAAGTCTGTCCGCCAGAAGGATTTTTTGCCTCTCCAGTGCTATAACACAGCGCCTAATATTCATGTCTTCAACATCTTGAGTTCCAATGGTTTTTAGGCCCGATTTTGAGCTAAACGAAATATCATCGGCCACAATTTTTTCGGATCTCGCTGATACGATTGCGTGCTCAAGAATATTGCGCAATTCCCGTAGATTTTGAGGGTAATTTCCCAGCTTTAGAGCATTTATAGCCTCTTCGCTCAAAACCAGATTTCTTTTTTGATGACGGAAGGATATTTCCCTGAACATGCTCTTTAAAACTTCGACAAAAAGCGCTCTTTCCATCGAATCCAAATCGGGGAGATTGATCATTTTTTGGTTCAAAAATTCCCAAAATGGCGGGTAAACTTCCTTTTTGCCGTTTTTCGAATCCAGAAAAACCAGAATACAATCCGGATTTTGCAAGAATTTTTCAAAGAAAAATCTTTGCTGGCCAAGAGAAAATTCATGAATATTTTCGAAAACTAGCATTCCATTTCCGGATAATTCAACCCAATCAGCGAGGGACTTTTCCAGTTTAATGATCTGATCTGGAATAGAGTTCAGAATTATAATTTTTTTTTGAGGAAAATTGACAGAAAGATAGTATTTGGAAAAGGTTTTTTTCCCAACTCCTGCTGCCCCGGATACAAGAAAATATTTCCAGGCGCTCGATTCGGCAAACTTCTGGGGAAGACCAGGAGTCATTTTTACTATACTTTCCATGGATTCAAATTGAGCACCAGTGTCGGTATTCCCGAAAGACAATCCGGGATTTTGCGGGGAAAGTTTCGAATATATTTTATCAGCTAGCAGTAACATAACGCTCGAAAACAGCTCTCGATTTTCACCGGAAAATTCCCAAAGGATAAAACCGCGAAAATCGTCTTTTTCTCCAACCCTTAGGACAAGGGCAAAGGAAGAGGTTTTATTATAAAGAGAATACGAATTAGATAAAAATGCGCAGGGACTTTCTGAGTTTCTGACTAAATCGAATTGCCCTCCCTGCCTAGAGAGAAACGAGTAGAAAAAGCCCTCCCCTTGGTAACCAAAAGCGGCCGCCTCTTCAAACACTTCAGCATTTCCGGCCTTCAAAACTATTACTCCGCAGAGCGCGCCAACACTGGCAGAAATATCCTCAAACGCCGGAGCCAAAGCCAGAGAAATAAATTCTTCACCTTCTGACTTTTCGAATATTAGCCTTTCCAGATTATTGCCCACAAATTAAAACTGTTTAAATTTAAGCATGGTGTCAACCATTGTTTGTCGGATGTCCGACATTTTAGATTTCTGCATTCAAATTTTTCTTATACTAATTCCGCGAGGTCGGATGTCCGACAATAAAACAAGGGTTGCGACATTAACCGAAAATATGTATCGGTCAATCCGCAAAAAGCAATACGGAATAGACAATTTTTTCTCTTTTTTTCTTATTTTTAGATTAAATATTGAAGTTTCGAAAGCCTTGCTCTGAATAGAAAAATACAGGGGTCGTCAAAGATAAACATGGAGATCATAGCGATTACAAACCAAAAGGGAGGGGAAGGAAAAACTACCACCTCGCTAAACCTCGCAGAAGGACTAGCCAGGCGAGGATTCAAAACCCTTTTAGTGGATATAGACCCCCAAGCCAATTCCAGCGGAATATATCTTTCGCCAGACAAACTAGATAAGTCCATATACAACATATTCAACTCAACCCTGAAAATGAAAGACATCATCGTCGAGACCCAAAGTAAAAACCTGTTCCTTGCGCCCTCAAAGCAAAATCTAGCAGAAATGGAAGTGGTAAGCAACAATAGCGTCGAAGCCCCCTACATACTTAGGGATGCCCTGCACTCTCTATCTGGTTTCGATTTTACGATCATTGACTGCCCGCCGAGTTTGTCAATTTTCACCATTAACGCCCTAGTAGCATCAAAACACATCATCATCCCGCTTCAGGCAGAAAAATTTTCTGTCGACGGAATTCTCGGTCTGCAACAAACAATCAATAGCATCAAAAAAAGAATCAACCCGGATCTTGAAGTTCTCGGCGCGCTGATCACCCAGTTAAAACCACAAACATTGTTAACCAAAACGATTTTGCCCGTTTTAGACAAATACTTTAAAATTTTTGAGCACTCAATATCCGATGGCGTGGCCGTAGGAGAAAGCCACCTAGCAAAGAGATCAGTTTACGATTACAATAAGTCCAGCAGGCAGGCGCAGGAGTACGAAGGGTTTATTGAGGAGATTTTGAATGAGCTCAAAAAGTAAGCGACTTGGAAGCCTAGCGGATGTCTTTCAAGCCGAAAATCTCGAAGGGACGATCAGAAAAATCAAAATTGACAAAATCCACCCTTCAGAGCATCAACCGAGGCAAGAGCGAAAAAAAGGAATTGATGAACTAGCGCAAAGCCTTAAGCAAGACGGACTACTCCAGCCAATCGTGGTTACAAAAAAAGACTCGGATGAATTTTATACAATTATAGCGGGAGAAAGACGCTACCATGCCGCAAGACTTTTGGGCTGGAATGAAATCGAATGCAAAATTCTCGATCGAAGCAAAAAAGAAACATACAGAATCGCAATTATCGAAAACCTTCAAAGGGAAAACCTCTCGCCATTTGAAGAGATTGAAGCCATCAGCTATCTAAAAAAAGAGTACAGCTATACCGACAATGACCTGGGGGCAATTTTTGGCAAAAGCCGAAACTACATGACAGAAATATTGAGCATATCGTCTCTTAGCCCAGAGGAAATCAACATCTGCAAAAACCTTAAAATAGACAATAAAAACCTATTGATCCAGGCCGTGCTATCCTCAAAAAAAGGCAATTTTCCCGAATTCGTTGAAATGTTTTCTAGCGGGCACCTGAAAACGGTAAAAGATGCAAAAGAGTTCAATAAGAGCGAAAAAACAACCCGATCAGAACAAAACCTCTCCAAAGATTATGAAATTGCAAAAAAAGAAAACACCATAATCATAAAATCTAACGATCCAAACCACCTCAGTGATATATACAAATTCATCAAAAAAGAACTGTCAAAAAATTTCAGGCAACAAAACTAATCATATATTTAGCAAGCACATAAGTAGCTAAAAAATTTTCGACTCTCCTTTCCCCAAAAACCGGCAGGCCTAATAAAAGTACGAAAAAAATTCGCTACAATCCTTGACAAAACTGGAGCAAAACTTACAATGTGACATAATTTAGTAAACGAAGATTAAGTACCAAGAAAAAGAAAAATACAGGCCACGCCCCAAAAAAAGCCCTCCATTGGCGGTAACCAATGGAGGCGGGCGTAACCCGAAGGAATGTTGTTGGATGAGACATAATAAAACTTATGTCAAATAATGTCAACTCCTTTGGAATTTTTTTTGCTTAAAATTAATTACCGGAGGAAAAATGACCGAAGGGCATTCCTATATCAAGCTGATGTCAGATATCATTGATTCTGGCACTTGGGGCGAATTAACCTCTGCCGGGAGAACACTTTATCCGGTCCTGCTTAAATTTAGTGATCAAAATTTTAAACCTGTTTGGCCAAATACCGATACGCTTATGAGGCTAACCGGATTCAAGTCCAAGAAATCTATTATCGAGGGAAAGCGAGACCTCGTGAGAAAAGGACTTATACAGTTCAAACCGGGAACAGGCCACACTAGCTCAAAATATTACTTCTCCTTTGCCTATAAGGGTTCCAAAATCGAACCCCAGGGGTGGAAAAATGGATACCCTGGGGGTGGGGAAATGCCCGTCTCGGGGGTGGCTTCTGGTGGTGCTCAGGGTTGGTCTCAGGGTAACCCAAACAACATAAATATAACCATAACTAATAACCAGAAAGTACCTAATTCAACAAACGAGGAAAAGATTAAAAAAAATAAACCTTCTGCTAGCTCAATATTGGAAGAGTTTGGATCTCAGGTTTTTGCTATTGCTACGGAGAGGGCCAAGAAAAAGGGACTGGAAAATAACTTTGCCTATATCCAGGCCATTTGCAAGGCAGAGATTGAAAAGTTGCCCAATTCTAATCAATCGGAGATTCAACAAAATGCTCCTGGTAAGCTTGTGCCATCGTGGGAAGGTTTTTTAGAATGGGCAAAAAAATATTTACCCAATTCATCAATAAACTATTTTAGAAACCTGGATATAAAATTTGAAGGGCGAACAATTTTTATAGCCGGGGATGTCCCTGTTTTTCAAAAGCAAATCCTATACAAATTCTTTACGGAAGAGGTAACACCTTCGATATTGGTGGTATTTTCCGATTGTTTTGAAAAAAAAGAGAATCGGCTGGAATATTTTCGGTAAATAAACAAGGAATAAAGCAAAATGTCAGATAAATCGGTTAGAATCAGTCATCCAAAGTTATTGCAGATCAAGGATATTTCCTCAAGGGGTAAATATAAATTACAGGGGGGTGTGCTAGAAAGCTTTACAGATGAGTCAGAGAGCCACGACAATTCGGTCGTTATTCTCAACTTTTCGGAGGAGATTAGTTTCAATTCTATTCAGTTCGGAATTACAGAAAATGAAAAAAAGAATTCTCCAAATTTATTTCGGTTTGAAATATCTAGTGATGGAATCGTTTGGGAACCGATTATTCAGGAAGTTGAGTTTAGGAAAAACCAAAAAAGCATCAATACTTGGACGTTTTCTCTGGTTAAAGCTAAGCAGATCAAGTTTGTTTCTAGATTAAATCTGAGTTCTGATGAAAAGAAATATAAAATTGCGTTTTCCAATCTTAAGATAATGATTTCCGGAGCAGTGAAAATAACTGCCAGTTCAGAAAACGACAGATTGTGGGTCAAAGAGAATCTTGTAGATGAAAGGGCTGATTATGGTTGGTCGTCTCAGGAAAAAGAATCCCCGGCCGAAGAGAGTTTTACGCTCGATCTTGGGTCCATAAGCAAGGTAAATGAGTTACGCTTGCTTACGAAGAATTCGCCTGATAGTAATTTTCCGGAACACTTTGCGATATTTTATAGCGAGGATGATTTATCCTGGTTTCAACTTCTGGAAGAACCGAAATTTTTTTCGGAATCCGGGACATGGTACAAGTGGCGGTTTCTTCCAGCCAATTTGAGGTTTCTGAAATTCGTGTCCTATGAAGAATTAAAACACGGCAAAAAAAAATACGTTAGTCAGGTTGTGGAAATCGAACTCTATGCGGCTCCCGATTTAATTGATTTGTCGAAGAAAGAAAAAGCAGAACCCCTCCCCTATGCATCAATTTTGCGATCCGGCCTTGTCCGATTTGCGACGGATGGAGAAGTGAAAAGTGGAGTGGCTGTGCAAGCGAGTGACCCAAGGTTAAGAGATGCCACAATAGAATTTAAAGGAATCGTAGAGCTAGCTTCTGACGGAGAAGAAAAGCAAGGCGTTGTCGTTCAGGGAAATGATAAGAGACTAAAGCCTGCAACTGAAACATCTCTAGGTCTCGTGCGGTTAGCAAAAAATGGAGAGGGAAAATCCGGAATAGCCGTGCAAAGTGATGATGATCGTCTGAAGTCGGCAACAATATCGGCTTGTGGAATTGTTGAGTTGGCAGAAGACGGAGAAACAAGGCCGGGTGTTGTTGTTCAGGGGAATGATAGCAGGCTAAAAAAAGCTACGACCAAAGGCTATGGCCTGGCTATTCACGCAGATCACGAAGAAGTTTCGCCGGATAAGGTGGTGACATCTGATGATCCAAGGCTTAAGAACGCCACGACAGAGAGGCTTGGCATTTTGCGATTTGCGGCAAATGGGGAAGATGCGTCATTTGCGGCCGTTCAGGGGAGCGATAAGCGGCTAAAGGAAGCAAGTACTGAAAATTTTGGAATTGTAGAACTAGCTTCTGACGGAGAAGATAAAGCACGGAAAGTGGTTCAGGGGAATGATCGTAGATTAAAGCCTGCAACTTTCGATGAACGCGGTGTTGTCCTTCTGGCGAAACCCGGTTCAAATGTTCCCGGTAAAGTAGTCACAGCGGATGATCCACGTTTGTCGGATAAGCGAGAACCTATTCCGCACACCCACGATTATTCATTACTCGGCCACGACTTTAGTTCACATTCGGGGTTATTAAAACTTACAGGTAAGGCCTTGTTTAAGCACAAATCCATCATTGCCCCCTCCCAAAATCAGGGCGTTATATTTGGGAAAAACGAAGCAGAGCAGGGTTCGGGGGTTGTAGGTGTCGGTGAGGATGAAGGAGTTTTGGGTTTTGGGACTTCGTTTGGAGTAAGCGGATACAGTAATGGAAAAGAAAACTCTGCCGGTGTATTGGGTGCTTCGCATTCTTCTTATGGCGCAATATTCACTTCGCAAAGGGATTATGCGTTATTTGCAAGCGGGAGTGGAATTAAGGGCAAGGATATTGAAGGCAGCGGGATGGCAATTCTTGCTGATGGAGAATCCTTGTTTAAAGGGGTGGTAAAAATAGCAACACCATCCGGGTGTGATTGTGTTGCTAGATATTTCCCTGTCTCGAAAGGCGATGTAGTTGCCGAAGGTGATCTATTGGTTGTATCTCAAGAAGAAGGAAAATTATCCAAATCGAAAAATGCCTACTCTACTCGCATTGCAGGGGTTGTAGTAAGCTCCGGGGCGTTGACCTTTGGAGAGAAGAGTGGGGATATTTCTGCAATTGTCGGAATATTGGGAGTGATGAACTTGAATGTAGACGCATCAGAGGGAGAAATTGTTCCGGGAGATCTATTGGTGTCTGGCATGAGTCCAGGCCATGCCGTAAAAGCAGATTTGAATAAAATAAAAACGGGCATGCTGGTTGGAAAGTCGCTGGGGTTTTGTAAAAAGGGCAAGTCGACAATCAAGGCTCTTGTTTGTTTTGGGTGATGCAATTTGATGAAAAAAATTTCTGAGATATTTAAGAATTCTAAAAGCTGCCTTTTTTCTTTTGAGTTTTTCCCTCCTAAAACCAAAGAGGGTGAAATCAAATTTTTTCAAACTGTAAAAGAAATTTCCGCACTGAAACCTGCATTTGTTTCCGTTACTTACGGAGCAGGAGGAACGACGAAAGATAAAACTATCGAGCTTTCAGAGAAGATTAACCATGAGTATTCCTTCCCGGCTATGTGCCACTTTACTTGCGTCGGAGCGAATTCGGGGGAGATCGAAAAAACGTTAGCCGACATCCAAAAAAAGGGCATATCCAACATAATTGCGCTACGCGGTGACCCGCCAGTTGGTGAAGGCGTGTTCCGAAAAACCCCCGGTGGGTTTTCGAATGCCACAGAACTGATTTTGTTTATCAAAGAAAAAAAATTCGATTTTTCCATAGCCGGTGGGTGCTACCCTGAGAAACATCCGGAAACAGCGACAATGGAAGACGAAATTGTTTTTTTGAAGAAAAAAGTGGAAGCTGGTGCGGATTTTCTGATAACCCAGTTATTTTTTTCCAATTCTGTTTTTGAAAAGTTCAGAGAAATGGCAACTCGGGCAAATATTAATGTTCCGATTATACCGGGAATTATGCCAATCACTGATTTCAAGCAGATTGAGCGGTTCAAAAAAATGGCCGGGTGTTATATTCCTGAAAATTACTTGAAACAACTGGAAGAGGCCAAAGATAACCACGAGGAATTCTTAAAAATCAGTATGGAGTTTTCCGTAAATCAGTGCCGAGAATTGATGAGAAGCGATGTGAAGGGCTTACACTTTTATACTTTGAATCAGTCCAGGGCATCCTATGAAATAGTGAAGAATCTTGGCTGATTTTTTTGTGAAAATTCAATCGAGAAATAAGTCCGACGATTTATCTTTTGTTACCATACCGATTTCGGCGGCTTTTTTATAGAGTGTTTGAATGGCCGCCCTACCCTTTTCTCCAAGATTTTCCGTAAATTGATTTACGTAAAGATTGATGTGCTGATGGACTACATCTTCGGAGATGCTTTGGGAGTGTTTGAGGATGTAATCTTTTGTCTTTTCTGGGTGCTCCCAGGCCAGGTTTAAGCTTTTCCTTAATGCCGAATCAACCTCTTTCTGAATATCTTTCGAGATATTTCTTTTGATTGCAATGGCGCCAAGCGGTATCGGGCAATGAGTTTCGGTTTCCCACCACTCCCCCAGATCAGCTACTTTTTCAAATCCCCTTTTCTCATATGTAAATCTCTCCTCGTGTATGATAACGCCTAACGCATGCTTTCCGGCTTCGAGTTCCGGAATGATCCGGTCATAACGCATAGGAATCGGTGTGAAGTTTTTTTTCAAATACAGAGAAAGTAGCAGATTTGCCGTGGTTTTCATTCCCGGAACCAGGATGGGCTGTCCGGTTAATTCTGGCATGAGCACCCCCTTTTTTTTTATCAATATCGGCCCGCAGTTCTGGCCTAGTGCGGAGCCGGAATTCAATAAAATATATTTATCCATCACGCTGAAATAAGCAGCAAAGGAAAGTTTGGTAATGTCATATTTTCCGGTTTCTGCGCTTTTGTTCAACTCTTCCACATCGTGGAGCTCTTCAGTGAATTTGATTTTATCGGATATCATTTCATGGATGAGATGGAAAAATAAAAATGTGTCATTCGGGCAGGGAGAATAGGCTAAGGTTAAATTACAAATCATGCTTCTTTAATGAATCAGGCTTTTTAGTAGTCAAATACTTTGCGGAGGCCATTCTTGTTTTTAAGCGCGCCAAAATTAAAAAATATAAGCCGGAGCTTTTTATGTGCACTGCATTGATATACAGAGATGCCGAGAAGAAATGTTGCTTTCTTGGGTTTAATAGAGATGAGTCGGTTAAGAGAAAAAAAGCCCTGTCCCCCTGTGTAGAAAGCGCCAATGGTGTGGAAGTGATCTGCCCAAAAGACGGCGATTATGGAGGGACATGGATTGGAGCAAATTCTAAAAGAGAAGTCTATGCGATATTGAACTTCTACGAAGCCCAGTTGAAGTTGATTCGAAATCCGATCAGCCGAGGGCTTTTGCTTCGATCTCTTCTGTTCGGCGAGATTGCGTTAGGCGATATCGCCAGCCAGGACTTGGGGAAATATTACCCTTTTAGAATTTTGAAAGTTACACATTCGTCCACGGTTCTTTTTGAGTGGGACGGCGATAAAATCCGGATTTCGGAGTCATCGGATAAGTGGCAGATTTTCGGCAGTTCATTTACAATGGGGAAGCGAGCAGAGGTGGAGAGGAGAAAAACATTCGAGGACAAATTTCTTTCCGGCCTGGGGTCGTGGGAAAATATCGAAGATGTTGCGGCCGGATTTTTGACTTCTCATCTTCCGGAAATCGGCCCGCTTTCACCGTGCATGCACAGGCGTGAAGCTAGAACCATTTCGCAGACTTTTTTGAGACTGGAGGGCGATGCAATATACATGAAGTATAAAAACAGTCCTCCCTGTGAAATAGAAGAGTTTGAGAGTTATTCGATGCCGATAAACGGGCATGAATGGTGAATTCGGGCAGTTCTATTTTTTTACGGAACACCTTTCGCAAACATCGACGTATGCGGAGAATTTTGAATTCAAATCCTGCGGCGCATTTAATCCAGAAAGAAAACGAAACAGATTTTTTATCGCCGGAAAAACCAAATGGAGGATGGTTAAGCTGACGATAATGTAGATGATCTTGTCCTGAAATGCTACACTCATTGTATTACCTCTTTCATTTTTTTATATAAAGGGAAAGTAACAAAAACTACCAGAATTTCCAGGCTGCCGAATGCAGCGGATAAAATTCCGAAATTGTATTGAGAAGAAGAATTTGTGTTCAGATAGTTTTCCAGGACTGCTGATGCCAGTGGGCCAAGCATAAATCCGATAGACCCGACTCCCGTGAAGCCTGACATTACGCTCGCGTTATAACCTTTCGGAGCCATCTGAGAAGCGGACATCATGGAGGGTACGAACATCACCCCTGCTCCAACCCCACATAGAAGCAGTGCGATAAAAACAAAATTTGGTTCCGGTAGAAAGCCTGCGATTGAGAGGCACGATCCATAAATAAAAGATCCTGCCATCATCAGAGGTAATGTCCCAGTTCTTTTGGAAAGCCTTGCGAATGGATACGAAAGAAGGCTCATAGGAATAAGTACGGATGCCAGAAACAATCCGGTCTGTCCCGGGTTTAGCAAAAGTTTTTCACGCAAGTGAATGTTGAAGGATGTAACGAAAAATCCGATGGTAAACCTATCGATAAAATTGTAGGCATAAGGGACTAAGATATATTTATTTCCAGAAAATGCTTTTTTCCATTTTGCAAAAGTTACATTTTCGTGGAAATGAATGGAGTGGTCTTTCAGATAGAAAAAAGAAACTAATCCGATTATAAACATGATTGTGGCAGCAGCGTAAACTGGAATAAAGGGATTCTTTTTTCCTAATACTCCGAGGGGGGAACCGAGACCAACCCCAAGAGAGAGTAGCATTCCGGCAAACCCCATCAGGATTCCTTTTCTGTAGTGAGTATGAAGGGCGCTATCGTTTTCCATATCCGTTATTGATGAGAGCAGAAGTCCGATGACGAAAATGTGGCATATCCCTTCCAAGAATCTTATGAATTGAAGAAAGGCGATGCTATTCGATTCGGCTAAAATAAAAAGACACGCTCCATCCAGAATCGCAAAAAAGGAAATGAAGGTTCTTCGGTTTTTGAATTTGTCGGATAAAAATCCCGCTACGGGAGAAAATAAAAATGATCCGAGCATAGCGATACTCATGAAAACGGAAACCATGAAATTATCTCCACCGTGAATATCTTTTACGATATCCTTAAAAACCGGAACAATCATCGTTACCGGAAGCATTGTGAAAAAAATAAGCCCTAAATTGAGGTAGGGAATTTTTCCTGAATTTGCAGGAGCCGTTTCCTTCATAAGGTCAAGTCTGAAAGAATGCTCTGCCCGGTCAATGGATTATGGTTTTCAAATCGGCATATATGAGCCTATATTTTATAAGCCGCGCTTCAGCCTAACCGGCAATGTTTAGAATGCGATCTTGTTGCAAATCTCGGGCATTGCAGCCCTCTGTGGACTTTGGATCGAAGTTACTTGGAATCTGCCGGATGATTTTCCGTTTTTGAATCGAAGATATTATCTTTTTTGAAAATCAATTCCATCTGAAATGGAGCTTGGATGTATTTGGACGGGTCCATTTCATAAGTCACATAGGCAAAATACTTTTGAAACTTGATGATGTACATGTATTCGGTATAAGGCAAATACCCTAGTACATCTTTGATTCCGCGAACCCAAATACTTTCCGAGGTTACCTTTTCGTATTGAATCGATTTTGAAGTAATTTGAGGTAGCAAATCTTTGCACGCAGGGTAATCCCTTTTGTTGATCTCGGATTTAAAGGTTTTCACCAGATTAAATTCCAATTTTTCTTTTTTTAATTTCGCGGAATCCGGAACGGTTGTAAAATAATATTCGTAGTATTCCTTATCCATAACAGCTGCCTGACTGTCGGATTCTTTTTTCTGAGGTTCTTTTGGCTGGGTATTTTCCGGTGTATTTGCAGGCTGGTCTTTTTTCTCGGCTGGCGGGGAACTAGGCTTGTCCTGAGCAAATAATCCGATGGAAATCACTAAAAATAAAAGAACTGTTCTCATATCTACCTTTTAATATCGGCTATTATAATAATAAAAAACAAATCCTTGTAAAGATTTTTTTATTTTTTATTCGACGAAATTTTGCCATAATTAGAAGTTATTTTAGAAAGATAATAAGTACAGATGTTAGGAAAAGATTTAAAAATACTGAATGTAGGCATTGCGGAGATAAAATCTGGCAAAAGTCCCGATGTCCTGAGGACTACACTGGGTTCCTGTATCGGTGTGGTGCTATACGAGCCTGTAAAAAAAGTCGGGGCAATCTCTCATATTATGCTGGCCAAGGATCCGACCGGCAAGGATAGCGCTAAGGCTCCGGGAAAATACGGGGAAACAGCGATTCCTTTGGTAATCAAGGCAATGGAGCAGGAAGGCTGCAAAATCGGAACTTTTTGCGCAAGAATTTTTGGGGGAGCCTCCATGTTCAAGGGAATCAACTCCAATTTTCTGCAGAATATCGGTGAAAATAATATTCAGATTGCAAAAGAGTATTTGCAAAGTAAAAATATACCGATCATAGTTGAAGATGTCGGTGGACATGACGGCAGGACTATCAGTTTATACCTGGATGACGGACGGATTTTGCTGAAAAAAGGCGGAATCGAAAAATATTTATATAAAGTTAAATAACGAGATGAAAGAAAAGATCGACGCAGTCCTAAACGATGTAAATAAACTACCATCCATTTCTAGCGTAGTTATCAAGGTAATGGAAATGGTGAGAGATCCTTCCGTTTCTATTCATGACCTTGCGGCAGAGATATCCAAAGATCCGGCAATTACCGCAACCATTATCAAGCTTTCCAATTCTGCATATTACAGGGCGAGTAAGCCGATTAAGACAGTCCAGGAGTCTCTTATGACTTTGGGAATAAAGGTCGTAAAAGAGATCATTCTGGTTACTGCGGCAAAAGGAATTTTTTACAAAGACGTACAAGGGTATCAGATAGAAGCAGAGGCCATGTGGCTTCACTCTTTGATTGTTGCCGAGCTTTCGCATAGAATTACTTTGCACAAAAAGTTAGCTTTGCCGAAAGATCTTGTTTTTACTGCGGGATTGTTGCATGATATAGGAAAGATGATTATGGCGCAATTTTTTCCGACAGTGCTATTTAATATCAAGAATGAAGTTAAGGATTCTCAGGGGCCTTTTACGGACATAGAGAAAAAATATTTCGGATACGATCATCAGGAAGTTGGAAGGAAAGCTCTGGAAAAATGGAATTTCCCCGAGGAGTTGACCGAAGTGATTGCTCATCACCATAATCCGGAAGATGCAAAAAAATTTCCCCTACTCACCGCGGTGGTTCATATTGCAAATACGATTGCAATTGTTTCTGGAATCGGAATTGATATCGGAGGGATTTCAGAGCCCCTTTCCAAAGAGGCTTTGAAAATTACGGGTGTTACCGAAAAAGACCTTCAGGATTATTATCTAATGATTCCGGAGCTTGAAAAGAGCCTCACCGAGCTGAAGTCTATTTAATTCGCTTCAAATGAATATTGCTTTAATTGGACCACGGGGCGTCGGCAAATCTAAAATTTCCCGCAAACTTTCGAAAATGGTTGGTAATCCCGTAATATCCACGGATATGATTGCGGTTTATGAATCCGGTGGCCTTTCGATAGAAGACCAGATTAAGAATCAGAATGGAGACTGGAGAAAGTTTCGCGATATGGAATACAGAATTTTGCAAAAAGTTTCTTCTGCAAAAAGCATCATTCTGGATTGCGGTGGAGGCATTATATTTGATGTTGATACTCATGGAAATGAAATTGCAAGCGAAAGAAAAATCAAGCTATTGAAATCGTTTGCAACAGTAGTGTTTTTATTTCAAAACAAGGAATACTTGCTTCAAAAAATTAAAAATGACCCGAATCGTCCGGCTTTGAGCCAGTTGAATTCTTACGAAGAAATTTTGAACAGAAGAATACCAATTTATAAGAAAACTGCTGATTTCGCCTATGATTTAAGCGGAATAAAACCCGAAGACGCCGCAAAAAATATCATCCAATTATTAAAAAGATAATTCAAGCCCGAGAGAAGTCGCATAGTCGAATGTTGCCTGCGAAAGAATTGGAATCTGAAAAGGGCCAAGACTGGAGTAGATAGTGTCCCTCGAATAGTAATTCTTGAAATTCACGAAAAATGTGGTATTCGCAGATGCTTTTGGTTTCCCGCGAAAGCTTGCCGAAAAAGAGGAAGAATTTGGCGAGTTCATCTGGGACAGTCCACCGAGATTTAAGTTAAATGAATTAGGAAAAAGTAAAGGATTGGCAATCCCTTGCTGAAATACCCCGCCACTTCCCGATCGAGCCGTCACATTTGTATAATTGCCACCAACATAGAATGAATAGCTCTTGTTTTTATCCAGAAAAATCGTAAGGCCGACTGCTGCTGAGTCATTTCCGTGAAAATCAGTTGTTTGATAATTGAATTGATTTCTTTGGTTGCCTGAGCTTAAATAATTATATCTAAGATTCAGAGCCAAATTTTTTACATTTAAAAAGACTGCGATCCTTCCTCCATCGGGGGAATTTATTTCCATCTGGTTGTCTTTTCTGGAATTAAAAAGGGCTGCCTGGACTTTTAAATGCTGAGAAGGCGCAACGTCTGTCTGCCATTCCAGTAATTTGCCTCGCGGCCCGGATCCATAAGGATCCCGTTCCATCTGCCGGGTTGTCGGAATTGTAACTGGAATTTGGGACTGAAGCACGTAATTATTTACACCGGATGCAGAAGTATCCCCTGCTACGATTTGTGTGGAGAACATCTCTGTTCCTTTCAGGCCGATACCGGCAAAAGCAGTTGTCCTTTCTTTGGTTCTATCCTCGGCAAGTTCTGAGTTTACGGTTTTGACTAATGCCGATACATGTGGTGTAACGGCATAGTTCATTTCCAGCATTCGAAGCGAAGATTGGTTTTCAGAGATTGACTGATGATTTGCAAAATTCCGTTTGTCAGCTTCCACAAATGGCGTTTTTGAGCCAACGACAGAATGAATAGAAATCGCGTTATTTTTATAATACAGGGAGGTTTCGCCATTAACTGGCGCATTGTACTGCAATGGATTGAATGCGGAAAAAGAATTCATTTCGGAGCCAGCTCTGTTTATGGAAAACTCATCCTGATACTTTTCCAATTTTGACTCCAAGTTTGGAGAGATTTTTAATAGATCATCGCTCCCTCCACTTTTTTCTGAGTCTTGCCCGGAATCGGTTAAGGGAGATCCTGAATTCAACGCTGTAACATGTCCCGATTCAATGGAAAATTTTTCGCTATCAACAGGTTGGGCATGGCTAAAGCCCGGTTTCTCGTTTTTCATTGGAGCAAATGCCAAAAGAAGCGCGAATCCTGTCCCAGAGAACAGAGAAACCAGTAATGAAACCTTAGGATTTATGATTCGATAGAGCATCTATATCTATTATACGAAAAAAATAGGAAAAAATGGACTTATTTCTCTTGTTTCTCGTAAAATTTATTCTTTGTCAATTTCTTTTTTCCTGTCTACCCTGTCCTCGATTGCCCTCATCAGGCTATTTTGAGTGTACTTACCGTCTTTTTCAATTTTTCCGATATTTACTTTCATTAATTCCGGCACCAGATCGATTATATGAGAATAAGTGATGATGCGGAATTTATCTTTTTTCATCGCTTCGCGTATTTCATCTGTCAAAACCAAATCTTTGCTGTTTGTCGCCGGGATATAGACCGAATAGGACTCTCTCGTGCTGCCCATAATCTGGCATATATCATACCAAGCTTCGATTTTCTGGTTTATTGCGCCTACGGGCAGTATCTCTCCGTACTGGGTCACAGATCCGGAAACCGCGACAGTTGAGGATATTTCTATGTCGGACAATGCGGACAATATGGCAAGAAGCTCTCCTGCGCTTGCGGAATCACCATCCACTATGTAGTGGTTTTGCTCGAACATAATCGACGCGTCCAAAGCAAATGAATTCAAATGAGAGAAAAATCCCTTGATGTAGGATTGTAAAACAAACACTCCTTTGTCATGGATATCCCCGGATAGATTCACTTCCCTTTCGATATTGATGAAATTTCCGCTGCCGATCACTGCTCTTGCAGAAATCGTGTTTACCTGCCCATAATCCGGCAGATAGTTGTTTTGAGGGGATGCGATGATGGACAGGCCGTTGATTCTTCCTATTCTTTTGCCAGTCAAAGAAATATTGTAAGAACCGTTTTGAAGGTCTTCGTAATATTTCCTTTTGTGGAATGAATTTCTTTTGTCGATATTCAGTATTCCGGCTTCGATTTCCGCATCCGTGATTTCTTTTTTTACTTTTCCGAGAGCCAGAGATTCTTCGAAAACCTTTTTGATTTCGGTCAATCGAAGTGAGAATTTGGATTGGCTGTCATTGAGTTTTAGCGCATATTCCAAAAGCTTTCTTTTAGCGGAGGCAACGGGTTTCGGATATTCCTCCATTGTCCAGCTGTCAACGAGGAGCGAAAGGCGGTTCATATTTTTCTTGTTCAACTCGGCCTCGTATTCCAGCTCGATTTTCATTCCAAAAGTTTCGCTCAAGTCGCTGTCTTTTTTGATTAACTGTTCGTAAAGGTAATCTTCTCCGATCAAAATCACCCTTAGTTGGAGCGGAAATTGGGGAAGAGCCCTGTCGAAAGATTGAAAAAACTCCGTTTCGGGCAGATTCAGAAAATCCAAGCGTTCAGTAACCAGGCAGGATTTCAGTACTTCATACAAATAAGGTTCGTTTATCAGCTTAAACAACGGTAGAATCAGAAATCCACCAGTGGCTTTGATTAAATTTCCCGGTTGGTATCTTTTTTCCGTAGGCACGCCCATAAGTCCCATTACGCTGGGGGTCGGGTCATAGATTACCGGAGTAGTTTCAATGTCTGGGTCAAATAGAGCCACCAGTCCTTCTTTATAGTCAGGATCTTCAATTATAGAGTTGTTTTTCCGGAAATAGTAGTATTTTGTGAAAGTATTTTTGGTTATATACTCTTTTTTCAGGAGAGAAAGAATGCCGCTTCTCTTGCCTATTCCCTCAGGCCCGGTAATTACAATATTTCTGTAAAATTTCGGGTTATCCAAAGCAAATCTGATCTGCTTTAAGGCGTCACCCTGAAACAAAAAATAGTCTGGGTGGATTTCCTTTTCTTTAAGCTCGATTTTTCCAAAATCTGCTTCTTTTATCTCTACTTTTACGTCTGAATTGCTAAGCTTTTTTAACATGAATAACCTGCTTTACTATATAATATCGATTTTTGCCGGAATTTCCATAAGTAGAGAATGTATCCAAATTCTCTAAATCCCAAATAATACAAGTGTTTCAAGGGTTTTATTTCCTGCAATTCAGATTATTCCAGCCAGAATTCTTTTTCTGGTTGTTTTAAGACATAAGATGTAAACCCGCAAAGGCGAGATATTTCGATAATGGTTTGTCCGTTTCCGAAAAGCAGAATGTCCTTCACCTTACTCGATAAATATACTTTGACAATTTGTTTTCGATAAATAATCATTGAACGTTGTGCGCAAGTTTTTAAAATTTAGCGCTGTCTTTTCAATGACAGTTTTGTTTGTATTCGGGTGTTCAGACAAAAGAAAATTTTTTCCGCAGGCAATTACAGGAATTCTGGATTTGAGGCCAGACTCCGGCAAGCAAGAAATCTGGAATTTCCACAAAGATGGTATTTTGAAACTAGATGGGGATTGGGAATTTTATTGGAGCAAGTTTTGCCTGAGTGGAGATTTTTTAGCTACTGGCACGATTCTTCCAAAATCGGATTTTATCAAAGTTCCAGGAGCGTGGAATGGATTGTTCATTCATAATCGGGACAAAAGCCTTGCGGATAAGATTGACGGGGAAGGATTTGCGACATTCCGCCTAAAAATTTTTGCCGACGACTTTTCTGGTCTGTCCATCAAGATTCCTTATATCAACACAGCGTACAATTTCTACATTAACGGGAAGCTTGCAACTTCTGTTGGCAAAGCAGGAAGCAGTTTTTCGGAATCCAGCCCTGCGCTGAAATCAGTCGTGGTAAAAATTCCGGAAGGTATCGGAGGTGAGCTTGAACTGATATTTCAAGTTTCAAATTTTTTTCACAACAAAGGCGGAATCAGAAATTCGATTCGTCTTGGAATCGACAAAGATATTTCCGATCTTCGAGAGAAAAATCTTTTTTTTGATTCGTTTCTGAGCGGCAGCTTGCTAATCATGGGTTTTTACCATTTCGGTTTGTTTATTCTGCGGAAAAAAGATAGGTCCCCTCTGCTATTTGGGATTTTATGCGTTATGGTGGCTATGCGCACACTACTCACGAGCGAGAATTTTTGGTACAATTTATTTTCTGAGTTTCCGTACGAAATCGGGGTTAAGCTGGAATACATTCCCTTCTATATCGGCCCTGCAGTGTTTGCCGTTTATCTGAATATTATTTTCCCAAAAGATAAAATACTTTTACTGTCTCGTATTTTTCTAGCTATGTCGGGATTTCTAACTCTAATTGTGATTTTATTTCCTGTGAAATTCTTTTCTCAAACACTTCTCTTTATGGAAGTTGTTTTTGTCGCGGGAATGATTTATATCGGCTATATGATGCTACAGGCGATTCGTTACAATCGGGAAGGTGCGAAGTCTTTTGCAATCGGAATTTTTGTGATGGCGATATGTATTGTGAATGATATCCTCTATTCAAACCAATTGATCCAAACCGGCTATTATGGCCCCATGGGGCTTTTCCTTTTTGTTTTTTCTCAGGCGTTCCTGCTTTCCATTAGAACATCAAAAGCATTTCATCAAGTTGAAGAGCTGTCCGGAGATTTAGAGAAGAAAATCACCGAAAGGACAAAAGAACTTTTGGAATCCAAACAAATTGCCGAAGCGGAAAAGCAGAAATCCGAAACTCTTCTGGGAAAAATACGGAAAGATTTACAAGTTGCGAGAAGTATTCAGCGAGCGATTCTCCCATTAGAGATAAGCAATAAGAATATTAAAGTATATGCTCGGTATCTTCCTATGACTGAGGTTGGAGGAGATATATATCATGTGGAGGAAATTCGTCCGGATTTTATTCGGATTTTTATTGCAGATGCAACAGGACATGGGATGCAAGCCGCATTGATCACGATGTGCATTCTTGCGGATTATCTGAATATTAAGGAAGCGAATGTCGGCCCATCGGAAATTTTAAAGTCAATCAATAATCAGTTCTGCAATCGTTACAGTTCCCTAAGCAGCTATTTTACTTGCATGATTGCCGATATTGATTTTACAAGAAGAAAGGTTGAGTTTGCTTCAGCCGGCCATCCGACTCAAATCTTTTTCCACCAAGACTCAATTCAATATATTCATAGGACAGGCCGATTAATCGGACTTTCGCCTAACGCAGATTACCATTCCGTTGAAGTCGAATTCAGCAAGGGAGACAAAATCTTTTTATTTACGGATGGCTTGTTTGAGGAATTCAATTCTTCTAAGGAGGAATTCGGTGAAGAGAGGATATATAAGATAATTTCAAGGAATTTTCAATTGCCGGTCGAAGAGATCATGGGAATAATATTGTCTGATCTGGATGGGTTTATTGAGGGTTGCGACAAAAGGGATGATATTACTTTTTTAGGACTGGAATTTAATTCTTGAATACCGATAATAAATATTAGGAGTTAATCACTATTTGAAATGAATGAGTTAGACCGTTTTTCTACAATAGAAGCCAAGGGGCCAGCCTACATTAACAGAATTCGCTTTGGGCTAATCATATTTTATCTGCTTGCTGTTGCGGTCAGTTATCAATCGAGTACGAAAGAACAAGTGGCCGGCTATTTGGTTGGAATCGGAATTATGTTTCTCTATGCCATTCTTCAGCTTAAACTGGCAAAACTGAAAAAATTAAAAATCAATCATGCGAAAATCTTTATTCTATTTGATATAGTAATTTTGACATTTGTTGTGATCGTCGGAATGGTTGCAAATACAAGATCTGCGTCTATTATGATGCAAAGCACAGTTCTTTATGTGATTAATTATTTTTATATAGCTTATTCGGCCTTTCTCTTCAGCTCATCTTTCGTGATTATCGCGGGAGTCACTGCATTTATATGCGGGATTGCAATAACCATATTCGGGATTAGAATGGGTGTGCGATTTGATGAAGAGGGGTTGATGAAAGGCAATATCGATACGATTCCTCTAGCAAATGAAATCAACGAACTTTTCTTTATTTTGATATTTACTCTTATTGTGTATTCAGTAATCAAGCTTCTTCTTGGGATGAGGGACGAAGCGGCCAGAGGCCGAGACGAAGCTTTAAGAAACAGTAATGATTTACAAAAAAGTCGCGAGAAAATATTTCATACATTGCAGTTTATGAAAGAAAGCTCCGAAAAACTTGGGCAATTCATGGAAGAGTTTAATATTGAAATGAGACTCCAGGCAGCCGCTTTTGAAGAGATTCATTCTTCTGTCGATGAGTTTGCTGCAAATTCGCAAGCATTTGCTCAATTAGTTAATGAACAATACCAGAGAGTCGAGTCCATGACCGGAGAGGCCATGGCGCTTGAAAACATTATCCATTCCGTTGCAGGTGCGACTACTAATTTACAAGAAGGGATGAATCAGGGCAAACATTACAATGAAACGGTTACTAAATCGGTTAGTCAATTGAATGAGGCCTTGAGAGAATTGGATGATTCTTTTGGAAAGGTGAGGGAGGTGACTATGATTATGGCTGAAATTGCAGATCGCACAAATCTCTTGTCGCTTAACGCCTCTATTGAGGCTGCACGTGCAGGTGAACATGGAAGGGGCTTTGCGGTTGTTGCCTCCGAGGTTGGAAAACTAGCGGAAAATTCCTCGCAGAATGCGGATATGATAAAAAAAATTATCCAGTTGAGCGCAAAACATATTCAATCCGGGAAAGAGGTCGCATCCTCCGTTAGCGAAAAAGTATCTCATCAAGAACAGAGTGGGACTGAATTACAGAAAATGATTTTTAAGCTGAGTAGTCAGATCAAAAACCAAGGTGAGATCAATATGAACATGATTGATTCACTGAAATCGTTGAAAGATTTTTCTAACGAAGTAGAATCGCTCTCCAATGCTCAAAAACTCACGATCGGTGGAATTCAGGATGCCCTACAAGACTTAAATAGAGGCATATCTAAACTTACCGAGCAAGCGGGAAGTTTACAGGATACGGTTCAAGTATTGAATGAAAAATCCGCTAACACCCTTTAGAGAGCGTAAATAACCTCTCCAATCTGAAAAAGTAAGCTTGAAGAAATTGAGTTATAAAAGTTGTTGGAAATAGAATAGCGAATTATAGGAGTCGGATTTTGTCAGACTGGGCGAAGAAGAATTATCAGAAAAGAATTTGGGCGGGTGAGATAACGGAAAAAAACGTAGGGGAGGAAATTTACGTTTACGGATGGGCGTTTCGTCTCCGGGACCAGGGGGGAGTGATTTTTATTGACCTTCGTGACAGATCGGGCATTATCCAGGTTGTAGCCAGAAAAGAAATTATTGGAGAAGAGTTTTCCAAGGTTGAACACATTCGCTCTGAGTTTGTGATCGGAGTTAAGGGAAAATTACAGAAACGTGATGCAGAGTCCATCAATCCAAAAATTCCCAGCGGCACAATCGAAATCATCATTGAAAAAATAGAAATCTTCAATGCGGCAAAAACTCCCCCATTTTCTCTGGATGAATTTGATGATGCCGGCGAGGATGTTCGCTTGAAATATCGGTATCTGGAATTCCGGAAAAACGAACTGAAAGACCGGATGTTCCTTCGACATAAATTTATTTTTGCAATTAGAAAATTTCTGAATGAGAAAGGATTTCTGGAAATCGAAACTCCGATTCTCAACAAGTCTACTCCGGAGGGAGCGAGAGACTTTCTGGTTCCTTCACGCCTGAATCCGGGGAGTTTTTATGCCCTGCCCCAGTCTCCTCAGATTTTCAAACAAATTCTCATGGTTGGGGGAATGGAAAGGTATTTTCAAATTGTGAAATGTTTCCGGGACGAGGATCTGCGCGCCGATAGGCAGCCGGAGTTTACGCAACTAGACATGGAGTTTTCTTTTGTAGATGAAGAAGACGTGCTACGGGAAATCGAATCGATGGTGTCTAACGTATTTAATGAGGTCTTTGGATTGAAACTTTCCGCCCCATTCCCTAGAATGAGTTATGATGAGGCTATGGGTTCTTACGGCTCTGATAAACCTGATCTACGTTTCGGAATGAAGTTGCATGACGTATCTAAAATCGTGGAGAAGTCCGATTTTCAGGTGTTTACCCAAACTCTACAAACAGGAGGGATGGTAAAAGCGATATGTGTCAAGGGAGGGTCGGTAATTTCTCGCAAAGAAATAGAAGATTTGACCTCCTGGTTGAATAAGGACTTTAAAGTGAAGGGCCTTGCGTATATGAAACACGCTTCAGATGGCTTGGAGTCGACAATTACAAAAAGATTTACCAAAGAGGAGCTGGAAGGTATTTCGAAAGAGGTGGGTTCCAAGGAAGGGGACATGGTGTTCTTTGTCGCGGACAAGCCCCATGTAGTTCACGCTGGGCTTGGCGCATTGCGGCTGAAACTTTCGGAAAGATTTGAGACTCCGAAAGAGGATGAGATCAACCTCACCTGGATACTGAATTTCCCCATGTTCGAGCTGGATGAAAAGAATGCGTTAGGCGCCATTCATCACCCATTTACTTCTCCGACGGATGACTGCACACAATATTTTGATTCCGTAGAGAAGTTGAAGGAGAATAACGCAAAGCTGAAATCGAAAGCTTATGACCTGGTTCTAAACGGGACTGAGATCGGAGGTGGGAGCATAAGGATTCATGACAAATCTATTCAGGACAAAGTTTTCCGCGCTCTGGGAATTGACGAAGACGAAGCCCGCGAAAAATTCGGATTTCTTTTGGACGCCTTGCAGTATGGGGCTCCTCCGCATGGAGGAATTGCTTTTGGAATCGATAGAATTCTTATGCTTATGTCCGGAGGAAAATCAATAAGGGACGTTATTGCATTTCCGAAAACCCAAAAAGGGCTTTGCCTCATGAGCGAGTGCCCTACTCCAGTAGACGACAAGCAGCTTTCCGAATTGAAAATCCGTACGATTAAAGTTTGATGGAAAAAAGAGGGCGTCAGTCTAAAAGAACGGATAAGGCGCAGTATTCTTTTCAGGATTATTCTTTGTACCTGAAAGTTTGTGGAATTAATGATTCCAGGATAAAGGAACTCGAAAAAACTCTTTCAGTGAAAATTATTCCGCGGGGGAATACGCTGCTATTTCACGGGGATAAAAAAACAGTCTCGGATGCATTGCAGTTCTTTTCGAATTTGGAAGAGAATTTTCGCGCAAGGCCGGATAAAGAACATCTGGAATTTTCGGATATTAAATACATGATCGGGCTGAACGAGAAAAACCAGCCGGAAGAAATTTCAGGGAGTAAAAAAACCAAGTCTCTTTGGAAACCTACTGAAAAAATATTTACAACCTATCGTGGAAAAACTATTTTTCCGAGAACCTATAACCAGGAAATTTTCTTTAATAGCCTTCACGATAATCTGATTACGTTTGCAATCGGGCCTGCCGGAACGGGAAAAACTTATCTTTCCATTGCGACTGCATGTAAAATGATACAGGCGGGTGAAGTGGAAAGGCTGATACTTACTAGGCCTGCGGTTGAAGCAGGCGAGTCTTTGGGATTTTTGCCCGGAGATCTTTCGCAAAAAGTAGATCCATATTTACGCCCGATATATGACGCGCTTTACGAGTGTATCGGATATGAAAAAGTTCAAGAGCTTTTGAGCACCGGAAAAATCGAAATAGCCCCGATTGCTTTTATGCGGGGCAGGACTCTCACCAATTCATTTATCATGCTCGATGAGGCGCAAAATTGTACTGTTAGCCAGTTAAAAATGATTTTGACAAGGCTGGGGAAAAATTCTAGAATGAGTCTGTCTGGAGATATTACCCAGATAGATTTGGAGCATGGTAAATCCGGACTGGAAAAAGTTGTTTCACTTTTTCAGAATACGGAGGGAATAGGTTTTATTTCATTCGGGAAAGAGGATATAACCAGGCATCCTCTAGTTGAAAGGATTGTGCATAAATTTGAGGGATTGAAATAATTGCGTCACGCACTAACATAAATGTAGGATTATTGCAATTGAATGGGATCAATGAAAATTTAGAAAGGATAATGGCCCGGTTAACGGAAGTTTTAACGCAGGTCAGGCCAGTGTCTTTCGTTCGAAAGCTCCAACTATTTCTGGTATTGATTACTCTTTCCATGGTGACTTATTTTCTCGCAGTGCCATTTCTTGGGCAGGCAAAAATTGATTTATCGAAAGATGGCGCGTTTGCTCTCGGAAAAATTTCTCACGATACCATAATTTCTGCAAAAGAAATCATCTATGAGGATGAAGAGAAAACCAAAGCTGAAAAATCCAGAGCTTACCAGTCTGCAGCGATTTTTTTTGACAGAGACTCTTCGATGCTGACGAATTATATCAACAAATACATAGATGACGATTTTGAAAATCTGAAACTTCTTTCAGGGCAAGATAGATCCCAGAAAACTTATTCGCTATTAATCGATAAAAATCCCAGGTGGAGAAACAGAAACAAGGAAGATATGGATGTCTTGTTATCTTATCCAAGAAAAGATAGGATTCGGGAGATGGTTCATCAGGCAGTTAGCCTGCTTTTTCTTAGCCACTGCGTTTGCAAGGAAATTCCCTTGGATAGAAATTTAATCCGTAGTTCTGGAGCAAAGATCAGGAGTAAGGGTGGGAAAGAAAATATTTCCACACTTGAAGGAAATTATGTAATCGAAAGGACTGAGATTTACGGTGACAAAACGGTTTCAGAAAGATTGAGTAAATTGTTGGAAGAAAAATTTTCCGACACGAATCATGCTCTTTTGCCGGTTGTAAAAAAACTGAGTTATTCTTACATTTATTCTTATCCGGCCTGCGTATATAACGGGCAGGAGACTGAAAATGAGAAAAAACAGGCTATGGAGAAAGTGTTGCCTGTGAAAAGTAAAATTACTGGAAATGAAATTATTATCAAATCCGGTGAGCTTGTGACTCCCGAAATCAGAAGTCGTTTAGAGATTTTGAACAAATATGCGACAAGAGCGAACGTAACGTCCATCCTGTCTATTTTGATGGTGCAATTAGTTTTTATTGGAATCATTGTCATCTATCTGAAAAAATATGATCCAAAGAGGCTGAATGATGTTTCCAGCAATGTCATTGTTTTTTCTTTAATATGGATACTAGTTATATTTTCGTTCATTGCTTCCAAGTTTTTCTATTTTCCGGATACGAATTATGACTCGATTTATTATTTCGGTCTCTTTGTGCCAATTGGTATGACGTGCCTGATATTAGCATTCATTTATGATGAGCAGTTGTCCATTGCTATAGGATTTTATCTTTCGTTCTTTGTTTTTTTTGCCTCCAGAAACAATTCTACTTCTTTTCTGATCGCATTTTCAACAACGGTTGTGTCGGCATATTACGCGGGCAAAGTTAGAAAGAGAATCGATTTTATTAAAGCAGGATTTCTCATAACGTTTATTCAGATGGTGATTGCTACAAGCGGTTATCTTTTTGATTCGCGGGCTTATTGGGTGCCTGCATCCAGCGGTTCGTTTTTCAGGGATTTAGCAAAATCGAATATGGCTAAGTTGTATTTGACCTGCCTCGTCAACGGATTTGCCTGTTCCACATTGACTCAGTTTCTCTTGCCCATTTACGAGTATGTATTTAATATTCCTACCAGGTTTAAATTGCAGGAGCTTGCGGATACCGGCCACCCTCTTTTGCAGGATATGCTGACCAAAGCCCCATCAACTTATACACATACTTTTTTGGTTGCTGCGTTATCCGAAAGAGCTGCGCAAAATCTGGGGCTTGACTGGCTTTTGACGAGGGTCGGAGTTTATTTTCACGATATAGGGAAAATTCCGAATGCGGGTTTCTTTGTTGAGAACCAGCACCTTATTCCCAAAAAAGAAAATATTGACCGAAATAATCCGGGGCTAGCTGCAAGAATCGTAATAGACCATGTTCTGGATGGGATCGAGATGGCGAAAAAAGCGAGATTGCCGCGAGAAGTTATCAATTTCATACCTGAGCATCACGGCACGAGCACAATGGCTTTTTTCTACCACAGAGCACTCGCCGATCTGTCATCTTCACAAAGAAAGAAAATCAAGAAGCAGGACTTTATGTATCCCGGACCAAAACCTCAACGAAAGGAAACGGCAATCGTTATGATTGCTGATTCCGTTGAAGCTGCAAGCCGGTCAATGGAGGAAGTCACTTCGCATGCGTTAGACGAACTCATACAAAAAATCATAAATATCAAATTATCTGAAAATCAACTTGATGAGAGCGGGCTTACTATTGGCGATCTTTTTGTGATCAAGTCCTCATTCAAGGAAGTCCTTTTATCCAGCCTTCATCAAAGGCCAAAATATCCCAGTGAGGCAGAAACAAAAAAACTGGAAAATGGAAAGTGAATTGGAAATTGTCGAGATTTCCTGTTTGAGAAAATTACCTCGCTCTCTAAGTGTAACTGAAATTCGGTCTGTAACCAAAAAAATTTTAAAGGGAGTCACTGATTGCAAGTCTTACGAGATTTCGATAATTGTCACCGATGACCTAATGATTCAAAAATTAAATAAGGCAAAAAGAAAAAAAAATAAACCGACAGATGTTTTGTCTTTCCCGGTTTCTGAAAAGGATATATTCTTGCCTCATAGGATTCTGGGTGAGGTAGTGATTTCGATCGAAACAGCCGTGGTTCAGGCAGAAAAAATCGGGCATAGCTTGAAAGAAGAATTTTACCGTCTTCTGGTTCACGGGATTTTGCATTTGCTTGGTTATGACCATGAGAAGAATGACTTTCACGCAAGACAAATGAGAAAAAAAGAAGACGAGTGCCTTGCGATAATTTTCGGAGATTAGATGCCTCTCGAAAAAGAAACGGGAATTGTTTTGCACGCAAGAGTAATTTCTGACGCGGATGCACTTATCACGATTCTAGGGAGTGTTCATTCAAAGGCCAAATATCTGCTGAAAGGAATAAAAAAGAGCAAGAACCGTCCGATAGTTGCAACCGAGATTTCTGCATTGATTGCAGTTGATTACTACAGCCATGAAAAAGAAGGAAACAGAATTGTAAAAGAAGTCAATGTAATCAATCGGTTTGAAAAAATCAAGGCTTCTTATGGCGGATTTCTTCTCCTCAGCTACACTTCGGAGCTTTTGGACAGGCTTCTTCCGGACGGAGAATTTCATCCTAAAATATACAAGCTGTATCTAGAATTCTTATTAATGCTGGAATCCGAAGGGTATGCTCCGTTGATTCTGCCTTTTTTCAAGGTGAGACTTTTGTCGGCAATCGGTCTTTTCAGCGGGGAGTTTAATTGCATTTTTTGCCATAAGGAAGTGTTGGAAAAAAAAAGCGCATTTCTAAATCCTGAAAACTGGGAAGTTATTTGTGGCGATTGTCAGCATATTCAGAAAAATCTCATAAATGAAATCCGGTTATTAAAGGCGATCCTACATACTAGATATTCGAATTTAAGAAATCGGACGGTTCCTATGTCGCTTGTTATTGAGGCCGACTTTCTTTTGAATTCTTTTCTGAAATTTTATATCGGTAGGTCGTTGAAAAGCGGAGATTTGTTTTATAAATCTTTGAAGGAGGACTATGAATTTCCTTGTTAAGAGCATCGGTTTTATTTTTGTTCTTGTCGTTGTTGTTGCTCTATTGATTTTAAATATTCAGTGGGGCCGCAAAGCTCCTCTATCGAAGAATATAAAAAAACAGGGCGTAGAGTCTTATCAACAAAGTCGGCCAGTGTTTGTGACTTTGTTCGAATTGAAAAAAAATGTAATGATTGAGTTGGATAAGGATTTTAAAAAAAGAAAGAAAGTGCGTTTGAATTATGAATGAGAAAGATTTGTTAAAAAACCTGGTTAGGGAAAAATTACAGAAGGCTGTGGCGGGTTATCTGTCTAACGAAAAATCGGCCGTAAGAGTGGAAGACTGCAAAATCAGGATCGAATACTCCAGAGATGAAAAATTCGGGGATTACTCCTCCCCTTTTGCCATGGAGAACAAATCTTTGCTACTGAAAAATCCCAAGGAGATTGCTGAAGGGGTCATCCCTTTACTAAAGGAAGATTTACTTTTTGAACGCGCGGATTTTACTCCTCCCGGATTCGTGAATTTTCGCATCAACAAGGATTATCTCATAGATTATCTTTCCACCATGTTGGAGTCGCCTAACGCATTATTTCCAAAAACGGATTCCCCGAAAAAAATCGTGTTTGAGTTTGTTAGTGCCAACCCAACCGGCCCACTGAACATCGTGTCTGCGAGGGCTGCGGCAATGGGAGATTCAATATGCTCGTTGTTGGAGAAAGTCGGCAACGAGGTTCATCGGGAATTTTATGTAAATGACTACGGGAACCAGGTGCTTTTGCTTGGAGTATCCTGTCTTGTCAGGATTCGGGAAATTATGGGCGAGTCTGTCCAAGTAGAAGCAGATGACTCCGAGCTAACTATGGAAGCTTTGTTTGCCGGAAATTTTATACCAAAAGAAGGCTATCGCGGCGAGTATGTCAAAGACCTTGCAACAAAAATCCTTTCCGATCCGAAAAAAAAAGCGTTAGTTGATACTGCCTTGAGCAAGAAAGATTATAAAGTCATTTCCGAGTCACTCTCCTCCTGGTGTGTAGAGGCAAACTTATCCGAACAGAAAAATGATCTTGAAAAGTTCGGAGTTTTTTTTGACAAGTATTTCAGCGAGAAAGTTTTGCATGATTCCGGGGAAGTGGAAAATGCGCGTAAGCTATTGGAAAAAGCCGGGGATGTATTTGTTGAAGAAGGAAAATTATTTTTCCGGTCTACCAAGTTTGCAGATGATAAGGACAGAGTTATCGTAAGAGAGGATGGAAGGCCCACCTATCTCTTAGCCGATATTGCCTACCATGTGAATAAAATGCAAAGAGGTTTTGATTCCATGATCAATATTTGGGGGCCAGATCATCATGGATACATCGCCAGGCTAAAGGGGGCAATGAAGTCCCTTGGTTTTCCAGATGAAGCTTTTCAGATTTTGATTGCCCAGCAAGTGAATCTTCTTGCCGGTGGTGAGAAAGTGAAAATGAGCAAGCGCCTTGGTTCCTTTCAAACAATGTCGGATTTATTGAATTACCTTGGAGAGCACTCCAGAGATGTCGGTAGATACTTCTTTACGATGAGATCACTGGACGTTCCTCTGGATTTTGACCTGGATTTGGCAAAGGACGAATCCGAAAAAAATCCAGTGTTCTACCTCCAATATGCGCACGCTAGAATTTGTTCGATATTTCGGGAAGTCGGAGATGCGATGGATCTGCGGGAGTTGAAGAAATTGACAATGACTACCGAAAGAGAAAGGCTTTTGTTCTGGTGTGCCAGATTTCCAGAGGAGGTACTGGATGCCGCCAAGTCCCATGAACCGCACAGGCTTGCAAACTATCTACAGAATCTAAGCAAGGCGTTTACAAAATTTTATTCGGCAAAGGAAAACAGACTAAAAGGCAGCGACGAAAGCGTGCGTCATGCGCTATCCTATTTGTGCAAGGCTACGGCAGTCTGCCTGAAAGAAGGGCTTCTGATTCTTGGGATTAACGCTCCGGAAAAAATGAATCGAGTGAATCCGGTTGAGTAGACCAGCGCCGAAAATTACGATTATTTCTACTGGTTCGGAATTGACTTCCGGAAAAAGCATAGATACGAATTCATCCTGGATTGCAAGTGAAATATTCGAAATGGGTTTCCAGGTGGAAAAGTTCCTAGTCCTGCCCGATTCATTTGAAGTATTGAAAGGTAGGATAACCGAGGAGTTATTTCGAAGTGAGGATTCCCTTGTGATTCTAACGGGAGGACTTGGGCCAACAGAGGATGATTACACTCTCGCTGTTATTTGTTCGATTCTGAATAAGAAGCCCGTGCGATTTGAAAAAGCATTTCGCCGGCTGGAAAGTATTTACGAGAAAAGAGGGCCGGAATACGTTAGGCTCCTTCCTCAGGTTGAAAAGCAGACAAGGGTTCCGGAAGGCTCGACCCCTTTGGAAAATAATGTAGGAATCGCTGCCGGGTTCTTGGCAGAATCGGATGCGAAATCTCTTATAGTTGCAATGCCTGGAGTTCCTGCTGAAATGAAGGCTATGTTCAAAGGAGAAGCGGTTCCTTTGATTCAGAGAATGTTTTCGAAAGAAAAAATATTTTATGAATGGAGATGGATTTGGGGAATCGGAGAATCTTATTTCCAGGACAAGTTTATTGAGAATAACCGAAAGTTACTTGCGGATGGTGTAACCTGGGGGGTTACTGCAAAGCCGGGATACATCAAAGTGATTTTTCATTCGAGCAGTAAGGAAAAAATCGAAACTCTCATTGCAAAACTGGAAATGGAATTTTCATCCATTGTTACAAAAGATATATTTCAGGAAATTCATGAGGTTCTAATTTCAAAGAAAAAGACTCTGGCTACTGCGGAGAGTTGTACTGGCGGGCTTATCGCAAAGAAAATAACCGATGCTCCTGGCGCGTCCGTCTATTTTCTCGGCTCGATTATTTCATACAGCAATGAAGTTAAGACAAACTTATTAGATGTGGCACCGGAGACACTGAATAGTTTTGGCGCAGTGAGTAAAGAAACTGCAATGGAAATGGCCGTGGGCCTTGAAGATAAAATAGGCTGCGATTTGTCGGTTTCTGTTACCGGAATTGCAGGGCCGGGTGGCGAAACCGAAACAAAGAAGGTCGGCCTCTGCTATATAGGTGTAAAGGAGAAAGGCGCTCCTCCGATTGCAAAGGAATTTCATTTTCCGTTTACCCGTGAACTTTTCAGGGAATATGCGTCGAATATGGCTCTTTTTTGCTTGTATAAACGAATTCAAACGAAAAATCTGTAGAAGTGTATTTATATTTTTCTGCCTCTTTTATATTTTTTGTAGTTTTCTTTTTTACCCTTGGAAATAAATTCCCGTTTTCTGCCTTCATCCAAAGCAACTGGGTTTGGGATAAAACCGCATCCGATGGGATGGCGCCTGACGCACGATTTAAAGTAAATCCGCTTACCCACCTGAACGGATATTTGCAAGGCAACAGTTATTTTTCTTTTGCATTGCGGAAAAGCCATGCGTTGAAACCCGATTTTTCTTATCAGATTCCGATACTGGGCAAAGGTTTTATCGAATATGAGAAAGTTGGAAAAATAGTTTCCTATTATTCCGCCGATCGGGAAATTCTCTGGCAGAAGGACTTTAAAAGTTATCCCAAGCCGGGTTTTGAAGGAGACTTGATTCTCTTAACCTCCGGTGATAATAACAGAGTTTTTCTTTCCGATATAAACGGAAATTTGACCGGAGAGAAAGTGATTGACGGAAGATTTCTTTCGGATTATTCCTTTGCTCCAAAAAACGGAGGAGCTGTTCTGCTCTTCTCCGGTGGCGAGATAGTCCGACTGGACGGAAAGGGAAGAAGGAAATTCTCAAGGGAGTTAGGTGGCAAGGGGTTTTCCTTTTATAAAAGCGTTGCAATTTCGCCTAACGGACTATATTCCGCTGTCCACTATCTTAACGGAGAAAATGATTTCATCTCGATGCTTGACGACAAAGGCGAAGTTCTTTTTTCCATAAAATTAAGCTCTGTATACCCCCATAGGATTTTCATGTCGCCTGGGACATCGGGAAACGCCTTAATAAATCTTCCCGATAGTCTTGAGGTCTATAATGAAAATGGAAAGCCTGTATTTCGGCAGAAAAAAAAGCGGAAGACAGGAATATATCAACTTGCTTTCCACACTGGTGAATTCTTTATTGCGTCCAATGAGGATGAGATATATTTTCTGGATAATAATGCAAAGATTCTGAAAATTCAGAAAAATATTTCTTTCCCTGCACGGGCTATTCCCTCCCAGACGTCCAGAGAATTCTTTCTGGAAACAAAGAACGAGATTTACGAGTATAGCTTAATCAATTAAAGGAATTTCACAGCCAAAATGAAAAACAAAATAGAGCTTAGCGAAAAATCAATAGCGAAAACAAGTTGGTTTTATGAGTTGATGGTATGGGTTATCTCATTTGCAAGTAAGTTTGTATTTCATGCCATTCGTTATTATTTTCCAGAGGAAACGAAAAAGATCATTGTTTCCCATCCTCTGGTTGCATTTGCGAATCATGTGGATGAAAGAGATATTCCACTTCTTGCAGCTGTGCATCCGGTCTTGGAGCCTAAATCCAGATATTCACTTCCGGTTCGCAGAGATATGCTGGAGAAAAACTTTCTTATCAAAGAATTCAAGCCGCGAGGTTTGGCGAAATATATCTTTCATTTAGTGGATGCTTCAAACATTCTTCCAAATCTAGGTAAATACGTTGGCGCGATTCCTGTAGCACGCCCTTTTCGGGATGACTCAAAAGAATTGCTTCGTGCGGGGAAGCTTAGGGATATAGTGAACGAACAGTGGGAAATACTATTACAGGGAATTCGTCAAGGAAGAAAACTTTTTTTATTTCCAGAGGGTACGTTTACAAATGACGGATCCATTGGGCAAATTCGCAAAGGAATATTCTTTTTGCAGGAAAAAATTAGTGATTTGAATTTATTTCCTTTAACTCTAACTTATGATTATCTTTCGGAGAAAAAACCGATAGTACATGTAGGATATGGGAAAATATTTCGTTTAAAGCCCGGAATGAATGAGCAAGAGGTCGCAATTGAGCTAAGAAGAATTCTAAATTTAACTTTTACCCTGACTCCTGCAAATTTGTTTTCTTTTGCTATATTGACCGAGGAATTTAAATCGGGAATCGGTAGACATTTTCTTTTTTACAAAATGAAAAAAATGGCAGAGGAATTGGAAAGAAATCAGATTTTGTATATTTCCAGAGAGCTTCTGATAAAATCCTATGATGAATTATTCGCAGACATTTTGGCAAATGCAAAGAATACTGGTTTCATTGAACTTCTGGAGAATAAAAAATATCGAGGTACGGAAAAATTATTTTCTTCCATTGATATTCAAGACACCGGTGGAAAACGAAAAATTAGAAAAATTAATCCCTATTTGTATCATTGCAACCAACTGAAAAGCATACAAAATGATTTGAATAAGATATGGAAGAATATTGAGGTTTATGACTAGGAATGAATATTGAAAACCGAGTAAAATTATTTTTAAGCGATTCGGCAAAAATCGAAAAAGTGGTCGGCAATGTTGTCGACTTTGTATTTCAGTCAGAGCTGGAAAATCTTCTTCCACAGAAAATTGAGTTAGATGTGAAGACTATCGGACTGCTAGCCAATGAAAACAGTTTTTTAGACAAAAAAATCGATTCCATTCAACTGGAAAAATTAATCCCTGTGAATTCAATCGGGGAATTAATCAATGAAGAAACCTTGCAGAGTCTATGCGAGCTTGCATCGGTTCCCGGTTATGAACCATCGAAGGAATTTCTGGTAAAAATCCTGAATCAAAAGCCGATTGTTGAATTGTTAGCTGGAATTATTGAGAGCGCAATCATAGAGTTCAATAAGAAGATCAATCCATTTTTTGGAGCGATTCAGGCAACAGGGCTAGACAAGCAGATAAAAATGTTTGTTTATCCATTTCTACCGGGACTTCTTTCGAAAATAGCGGACTTCATTTTCAATTCTCCCAAGGGAGAAGAAGGAAGAGAGTTGATAAGAAACTCCGTAAGAGTTTTTTTGACTGCGGAATTCTCCGAATTCAAAAGCCCTACTCCGTCCGAACTGAACGAGCTGAAATCGAATTTTCTAGCATTAAAGGAATCCGTTTCGAAAGATACGAAGTTAAGTGAATCCTTGCAGAATATTTATGTTGCGTTAAGGAGTCACCTGGTACATGAGGTTCAATCGAAGACCCTTCTTGATTTTCTTGGTATGAGTCCGGAGGACTATTCATTATTTAAAACGAATACTTCAAAACTGTTCGCAAATAATATAGTGAATTTCAAAAACCGTGAATCTCTGGAAAGAATAGTAACTTTGGTAGTTTCAGAAATTGTGAATTGAAATTTATCTTAGAAATGAATCCTATACAGCATCTGCGATTTAATTGCAATAATCCGTAAAACCAAAAGGAGTGAAATAAATAAACCGGTGGATAGAACTCCTTTGAAACGAAAATCATCGTCGCTTGAGTAGAGAAATATCGAATACGGTAAGGACATTGCAAACATTCTTGATAGATTGTCGAAAGACCTCCAATACCCTTCTTCGGCAATTGTAACTTGCAGGATTGTAAAGAGTATTGGTGTATACAGTATCCCATCTCTTAGTGATTTGATTTTTCCGGATAGTGAAATTAAAAAAACAAAATACGCAAGTAGTGGGATTTTCACCAGCTCGCGAACCAAACCTTTGAAATCAGCAGGCACATCGAAGCTCTTGACTAAGCCCCAAAAAGGGTAATCGATTAGCTGGGAAAAACTCAATGGATTTGTTCCGAGATTGACGCCTTGGATAGTTGCTGCATATCGGGTGAATAAAAAATAAGTTAGTAGAGGAAATACAAACAGGCAACAAATTAGCCATTTTCTTTTCAAAAGAAAATATGCACAAAAAGGGAGGAGCATGAATAAAGCCCCTTCCTTTATGAAAATCGAAAATGTAAAGGCCATTGTGGAGAATGCCAGCAGGGGCAAGTCAACGGTTTTTGTATCAGAAAAAGCCCCGGATCTATGCAAAAGAAACAGAGCGAATAAGAGGAAAGATACCATAAATGCATCTGCAACAAGAAGCAAATCGGAATTTAAGGAGAAAGGAGAAAATAGGTGGAATAATGCGTAGTGTTTTTTTCCGGTTTCGCATAACGTTCTCAAAAAATAAAATCCGGCTATGTGGGTCATCGTTAATAGAATTGCAAGTAGGAGCGGGTAATAATGGAAGCCAAAAATTTTGACAAAAGGGAACATGGCAAGGCTTAGTCCGATTCTGTGGAATCTAAGATGAAAAGCATCGAGTACCGGGGTAGATAGATTTGTATCTGACAGGTATTTAGTGATGAGATAAAAAAATTGTCCGTCATAGCCTCCGTTTTGAAAAATTACAGAGCCTTTTTCTATATACCCTGGATTTAATTGCGCGAAGCCTTCCCAGATACCTACGAGAGGCCAGAGGTTGTAATTGTATGGGCGGATTATGAAAACAATCAAAATCAGTTTTGTTATCAGATACAAAATGACAAAATAAATTGTCCGCAGGTTTTTTATTTTTTCAAACAACTCGAGGAATTTATCACGCAAATATATCATACAGAAAATAGCTCTCAAGTTCTTTATTAAAGATGATCAATTAGGTGCTTATTAAAAAGATAAGAATCAATTTCCAGATATTTTTCTTCTTCGGCTAGTTTCATTACTTCTTTTGCTAGTTTCTTCGCCTGAGCAACTTCGATAACCTGAATTATTTTTTTTACTTTTGGAATAAGTGGGAGAGAAACCGAAAATTCTCTTAAGCCCAGGCCTATCAGTAGGATAGTAAAACTGATATCGCTTGCGATCTCTCCGCAGATCCCGACCGGAATATTCTTTTTTCCTGCGCTTTGAATTACGTTTACTAGTAATCGAAGAAAAGAGATGTGGTAAGGGTTGTAAAGGTCGGAAATCATGGAATTATTCCTGTCTACTGCCATCGTGTATTGAAGCAGGTCATTTGTTCCGATAGAAAAAAAATCGCACTCCTTGGTGAATACGTCAGGCGACATAGCAACCGAAGGTGTTTCAACCATTATGCCCACTTTGATGCGCTTGTAAGGAACCATTGCGCTTTTCAGAATGTCCTTGCATTCTTTAATCAATTCTTTGGTCTCCGTTATTTCCTTGATGGAGGTTACCATCGGAAGCATGAGGGAGAGATCTCCGAACACGGATGCACGAAGAATTGCCCTGAGTTGTTTTTTAAACCAGTCTTTATTTTGCAGGCAATATCTGATTCCCCTTCTGCCTAAGAACGGATTTTCCTCTTTTTCGTTTTCAAATTTGTCTGCTCCGAGGTCAAATGTACGGATGATTACTGGTTTATTTTTCATTCCCTCTGCAATTTTTTTGTAGGCGTAAAATTGCTCGTCTTCTGTCGGATTGTTCGTCGGGTGCTCAAGAAAAAGAGACTCGCTTCTGTAAAGGCCAATCCCATCCGCCCCGTATTTTAATGCAGCTTCACAGTCATTTTCCGATTCCAGATTGGCTTTTACTACAATCCTTGTCCCGTCCTTTGTTTCAGCGTATTTCTTTCCTTTGAGTTCTGCAATTCCAAAGTCAACTTTTGAGGATGTTCCGAATAGTTTGATTTCGTTCAAAGATGGATTCTGGATTACAATTCCTTCGTCCGCATCCAGAAGAATAAATTCATCTTCAGAAATTTTTTCAGTAATATCGATTAAGCCGACAACCGCTGGAATGTTGTAGTTTTTTGCGAGGATTGCCATGTGTCCGGTTTTTCCACCGGTATCAGTTGCAATCGCTTTCACTTTTTTTTTGTCGAGGTGCATGATTTGGGAAGGAGTCAAAACATGCGCGACCAGAATAACCTCCTCAGCTAGATTTTCTAGAAAAGTATAATCGTTTCTTTTCCCGACGAGATTTTCTTCGATTCTTCCCCCGATGTCCCTGATATCGACGGCTCTTTCGCTCAAATATTCATCATCCAGTGAGGATAATTTTCCGGCGATTTCTTCAATTGTGTTGTGCACAGCTAACGGAGCATTTTCCAGTTTGTTTTTGATGCGTTCTTTTACATTTTTCAAAAATAAGGGATCTTCCAGCATTTGTATCTGGGAAGATAGAATATCTATTAGCTCTTTTTTTAATTCGATTGAAAATTTCTGGATTGTTGCTTCTAGCTCATCCCTTGTTTTTGTGATAGTCTTATCGAATTTTTCAATTTCAGATTCTACATCTTTTTCCAGAATATGCGTTTGTAAAATCAGGTGTTCACCGGAAAGAATTTTAAGGCATTTCCCATAGAATTTTCCCGATGAAGCGCTGATTCCCCTATGAACAACTTTTTCTAAAATTTTTTCCATTGATTCAGTATGAAATACCGGCAATCATTTTAAAAATTCTATTTGTTGTTTTGCATTTTGATCAGATTGAGAGCTCCACCCGCTCTGAACCATTCAATTTGCTGTTCATTATAGGAATGATTTACCTTGATTTCTTCGGTCTTACCGTCCTGATGGTGAAGGGCCAAAGTCAAAGCAACTCCAGGCGCAAAACTGGTAAGGCCCAGAATATCTATAGAATCGTTTTCCTGAATTTTTTCGTAATCATCACGGTTAGCAAAAGTCAGTGCGAGCATACCTTGTTTTTTCAGGTTTGTTTCGTGGATTCTCGCAAACGATCTTACCAGGACCGCGCGAACCCCCAGAAACCTTGGTTCCATTGCTGCATGTTCACGAGAAGACCCTTCTCCGTAATTTTCATCGCCTACTACTATAGATCCGATTCCTTTTGCTTTGTAGGCTCTTTGTGTTGCAGGGACCGGGCCGTAATCTCCGGTCAATTGGTTTTTGACGCTATCGGTTTTGTCGTTGAAATAGTTGACCGCGCCAATCAGCATGTTGTTGGAGATATTGTCCAAATGCCCTCTGTATTTTAACCATGGGCCTGCCATTGAAATATGGTCAGTAGTACATTTTCCTTTGGCTTTGATTAATAGCTTTAATCCTTTGAGGTCGGCTTTTTCCCAAGGTTGAAAATTTTCAAGCAGTTGCAAACGGTCTGATGTCGGGCTGACAGCGATGACAATTTTTTCTCCATCTTCTGCGGGCGCTTGATACCCTGCATCCTTGACTTCAAATCCTTTCTTTGGAAGCTCGTCACCGGATGGAGGATCCAATTTTACTTTTTCACCTTTTTCATTTAGCAAAGTGTCAGTAATCGGATTAAATGTAATATCTCCCGCAATTGCAAGAGCGGTTACGAGTTCCGGAGAGGCGACAAAAGCATAAGTGTTCGGATTGCCGTCGGCTCTTTTGGCAAAGTTTCTGTTGAAAGAGTGAACGATCGTATTCTTTTCTTTTTTCTCGGCTCCTTCTCTTGCCCACATTCCGATGCAAGGGCCGCAGGCATTAGAGAATACTTTTGCCCCGATCTTGTCGAAAGTTTTCAGGAATCCGTCGCGCTCTATCGTATAACGTATCTGTTCTGATCCCGGATTGATCATAAACTCCGCTTTGGTTTTCAAATTTTTTTCTGCAACCTGGTTTGCAAGGCTGACAGCGCGGGAAATATCTTCGTAAGAAGAATTTGTGCAAGAACCGATTAGTCCAACTTCTACTTTTGTATGCCATCCGTTTTTTTCGGCGGCCTCTTTCATTTTTGAAATAGGCGTTGCAAGATCCGGAGTGAAAGGGCCGTTCAGGTGCGGTTCAAGCTCAGAGAGGTTGATCTCGATTACTTGATCGAAAAAATCTTTCGGGCTGGAATATACTTCCAGGTCACCAGTCAGATTTTCTTTGATTCCATTCGCCAGATCTGCCACGTCGCTTCTTCCCGTTGAACGTAAATATCTATCCATGCTTTCATCGTAGCCAAAAGTAGACGTTGTCGCCCCGATTTCAGCGCCCATATTGCATATCGTTCCTTTTCCGGTGCAGGAAAGTGATTTTGCGCCTTCACCAAAATATTCAACTATGCAGCCTGTTCCCCCTTTTACAGTAAGAATTCCGGCAACCTTTAGAATGACATCTTTTGCAGATGCCCAATTGCTTAACTTCCCTGTGAGTTTAATTCCGATGAGCTTGGGAAATTTTAACTCCCAGGGGAGGCCTGCCATAACGTCCACTGCATCGGCTCCACCTACTCCGACTGCCACCATTCCAAGCCCACCTGCATTCACGGTGTGAGAATCAGTTCCGATCATCATTCCTCCAGGGAATGCGTAATTTTCGAGAACGATCTGATGAATAATTCCTGCGCCCGGTTTCCAGAATCCGATTCCGTATTTATTGGAAATAGAAGAAAGGAAATCGTAGACTTCCTTATTGCCTTTTTCGGCGATACTCAGGTCTTCTCTGGCTCCGGCTTTTGCTTCGATGAGGTGATCACAATGTACACTGGAAGGAACTGCGGCTTTTTTCCTGCCAGCCTGCATGAATTGCAATAGCGCCATTTGGGCTGTTGCATCCTGCATGGCAACACGATCTGGCGCAAAGTCAACGTATGAATTGCCCCTTTGAAACGCATTCGCAGGCATTTTGTCAAATAGATGAGAATATAGAATTTTTTCGGTTAGCGTCAAAGGACGACCTACGATTTTTCTTGCGGCTGCCACTCTTTCGGGCATTTGTGCATACACCTTGCGGATCATTTCAATATCAAAAGCCATTTTTCCCTTCCTGTTTTTTAAAAAATATTTTCTAAAATAGATAGTTGAATACTTTTCCTAAAACCCCAAAAAGTCAAGATAGAATTAATTTTGTTTGTTATTATACGCTTGTATTTTTGCTAGTAGGAGAAAAAAGGAGCTTGTATTTTTGCGTGCAGGTTAAATTAGTGAAGATATGAAAGGAGAAGAAAGATATTTATCCTGGCAGATTCTGAGCGATCTAAAAAGGAAAATGGTGTTCATTGCAGGAGCGCGTCAGGTCGGTAAGACAACTTTGGCTCTCGCTCTTGCCGGGAAGAATAATTATCTAAACTGGGACGTTGCAATTGATCGGGAAAAAATTCTGAAAAGAGAGTGGCCTTCCGGAAATAAAATTCTTGCGCTTGATGAAATTCACAAATATAAATCTTGGAGAAATCTGCTCAAAGGGCTTTTCGATGACTGGAAAGAAAAAAAGCCGATTCTTGTAACCGGAAGCGCGAAGCTTGATTTTTATCGCAGAGGCGGCGACTCTCTTCAAGGGAGATATCATCTTTTACGACTGCATCCGTTCAGCGTTGCTGAGCTCAAACTTGTAGATAAAAAAGATTTTGAAAACCTGTTTCAGTTCGGCGGGTTTCCTGAACCATTCCTCTCTCAAAGCGAGACAGAATCCAGGCGCTGGTCCAGAGAATACCGGACAAGACTCATCCGGGAAGATATTGTTTCGCTCGAAAAAACCGTAGATCTGGGAAATATGGAGTTGTTGTCTTTGCGTTTACCTGAGCTCGTGGGAAGCCCTCTTTCTATCAATTCTTTGCGGGAAGATTTGCAGGTCAGTCACCGCGCAGTAAGTGCATGGCTGAATATTTTTGAACGGATGTATTTTATTTTCCGGCTCAGTCCGTTTGGTTCTCCGAAACTTCGTGCAGTGAAAAAAGAACAAAAACACTATCATTTGGACTGGAGCCTTGTAAAAAATCCGTCAGCAAGATTTGAAAATCTTGTGGCTTGTCATCTTTTAAAATGGGTGAATTATGAAGAGGATACCAAGGGCAGGGAGATTGAGTTGAGATATTTTCGGGATGTTGACGGACGAGAGGTGGATTTTGTGATTCTGGATGACAATAAACCCGTAATATTTGTAGAATGCAAACTGGATGACCGGGATGTGGATTCATCATTGAAATATCTGAAAAATAAATTTCCGAAAGCGGACGCGTATCAGATTTCTTATCATGGGAAAAAGGATTTTATTTCTACGGAAAGAATACGGGTGATGAATGCGTTATCTTTTTTGAAGGAGCTTGTTTAAAACTTGTTCGGGAAAATTTTACTTTTCTCAATCGTTACCTGCGGTTTTTCCTTAAATGCCCAGTCTTTTAAGGTTGGAGAATTATTCAGATACAAGATTCGCTGGAAATTTATGACAGTCGGGTATTCCACGATGAGTATCCCCGGAACAATTATGTGCGGAAAATCCAAATGCTTGATTTTTCTTTCAACTGCAAAGGGGACACCTTTTATAAATAAATTTTTCCCGGTTGATGACAGAATAACAAGTTTCTGGAATCCCCAACTAAAGAAACCCGTTTGGGCTGAAAAAAATCTGAATGAAGGAAATTTTCACAAAAAATACGAAGTCACTTTTCAATTGAAAGAAAAGAAAGCAGAATGGAAATTGGAACAGATTTCAGGGAACTCGGATAAAGTAGGCGTGAAAAGAAAAGATGCACTTTGGAAATACAAGCAAGGCACAACAGAATATCTACCGGACAGTTTTCAGGATATTTTATCGGCAGTGTATTTTATGAGAGCCTTTCAGGCTAAGCGTGACATTGGGCAATCTTTTGAGATAGTTCTTTTTGACGACTTGAAACTCAGTGTATTGCGGATAAAAATTTTGAGACAGGAGGAATTGCCTCTTACTGTAAATGGCGAAAAGAAAATTTATCAGTCTGTCGTTACTCAGCCATTTTTTAATACCAGCGGGGTTTTTAAATCTGCGGGAGATATTTATATCTGGATCAGCGACGATTCCAGAAGAATTCCACTGAAAATTCAGGCACGCGTTCCTTACGTAGGAAATGTTATCGTTGAGTTGATCGAGGATGCTGACGCAAAATGAAATTGTTCCGGTTCTTTTCATTTTCAGGATTGCGCATAACGCTTTTCCTTGTTGTTTTTGGAAATTGCATTTCTCTATTTCCTCACAAGGGGACAGGGTATGTTCCGGTTCTGAATTTTGACGGCCGGAAAATCGCCGAATTTCCAAGGGATTCCAAGTGGATAGGATTTGATGAATCAAAATATTTCCCTTTAAGCGAGCTTGAAAAGTTTCCAAGCCTAGAATCATTGGAGATCAGGTCTTCCGAATTTCGGGACGTTAGTTATCTTGCCAGACTAAAAAAGCTGACATTTCTGAATTTGGATGGGACGTCAATCAGCAATGTGGATTTTCTAAAAACTTTGCCCGCGCTTCGAACATTGATTTTGAACAATACTAATCTTATTACGATCGACAATCCGCTTTCGAATAATAAAATTTCCAAATTGCATCTGTACAAAACTAAAATTCGATCGCTAGACTTCCTGAAATCTTTTCCCGAACTACGGCATCTGGATGTCCGAAAGACCGAAATATCCGATCTTGCCCCAATATCGAATTGCAGAAAGCTGATGGATCTCCAGATAGGAGATACCGGAATCAAAGACCTGGGTATGATTTCTCTTTTGAAGGATCTTTTGTATCTGGATATAGATGGACTAGATTTGAAACAAGAAGACCTTGATAGGCTGAAAAGCTCAAACCCATATCTAAAAGTAGTCAGGAGAAAATACTACTGAGCTTTTTCGATGTGCGTTAGGAGGCATCTTAAAGAGTTGATTTCTCGACTTTTTCTTTCCAGAGCAAGGTTAATTCGGTTTCGATTAAAGATGCAGTATTTTCCCAGCTCCAACTCTTCGCTTCCCAAAATTTTTTTCGTCCTGATTTTTTTTCATCGAATACCCTTAGGATGGCTTCTTTCCATGCGTTCACATCATGTGGGTTTACTAAAATATCTTCCGAAGTAAGGATCTCTTTGAATACGGGAATATTTGAAGCTACACAGATTTTATTTTCAATCAAAGCTTCCAGCAATGGAAGCCCAAAGCCCTCATGGATGGAAGGAAATAAAAAGGCATAACAGTTTTTGTACAAAAAGGACAACAATTCTTCACTCGGGCTTTGCAGAAAATATAGTCCGTATTGTTCGTATTCCCGGTTTGTAAGTTTTTCGGAGAGTTCTTTTTCTCCCCAACCTATTCTACCAGCTATGACTAGTTTGATGGGAAAGCCGGGATTTTCTTTTTTTAGGGCTATATATGCTTTGATTAGTGTTCCAAGATTTTTTCTAGGCTCCAATGTTCCTATCGTAAAAAGAAAGTTATCAAAAGGAAGTTCATCAAAAGGTTTGGCCAGTGCTTTTTGATTTACGCCAGGATAAATTACTTTTAGTTTTTCTCTAAATCTCGGAAAATGAGACGCGATTTCATTTTTTGTATTTGCCGATAAACAGAATACCCTATCCGCATGACGCAGAGTAATCGGCGAAAAAATTTTGTGCTGGATGAAATTTAGTTTTGTCATCGTATCCGGTGCCGATATAAAATTTAAATCATGGTAGTTGACGGCTTCGGGCATATTCATTTTGAAAAACGGAAGCATCTGAAGCGTTCCCCAGAAAATATCCACCCTGTCCTCTTTTAGCTCCACAGGCAAAAGAAAGTTGAGCCAGAAAAATCCGGGGATTGTGAATTTATCGTACACGGAAACTTTTACAAATGGGCTTTCATAGATGTCCTCAAACATCGGGTGAAATTCCTTGTGGGAATACAGATAATATTCAAATGGAGAATTAAAACGAACTAACCGTTTTAAGACTTCATGCAGGTATCTTGAATTTCCGGTCATCCCGAATGCCAACGGCCTTGCATCTACTCCTACCCTCGGTTTGTATTTCAAATCAAGCTTCATTGGGTTTTAGGAATAGGACTGCAAAGTATAGGAGAATGGAAGTATAGAGCAATAGCGACACCATCAAAAAAAATCCTTCCAGAGTATTCCCAAGAAAAATTCTTCCCGTCAAAGATGGCAGGGACGCCGAAATCCAGAACACAATTTTCGAAAATCGCGTGGCCCCCCCTTCCATTACTTCTGCTAAAGTGTACGTTATGGGAAATAGCAGAAACACGAATGCGTGTATCCAGCTGATCCCGCTGAAAATTATCGATAGAATAAACAGCGAAGAAATGATTTGATTATCAGTCATTTTTCTTTTTGATTGGGAGTATCTGAAAAAGCCCCCTCCAATAATCAGGATTGCCAAAGCATAGAATATGAGCTTTACTGTTTTCTGGGTTAGGGTGATGAAAGGCATTCCGAATGTTGCCTGATTCAGAGGGTCTCCGTTTGGAAGAAAATATTTTGCAAGCGTTGCGATTAATGATTGGTTATTCTTCCAAGCTCGAAATTCCGGATTCTGCATAAAGTTTCTTAGCACCATATCGATCCAGTCGATCAAAAGATTCAAATTGTAATCGAAGCCCAGAGAAAACGGCAGAAAAACCCACACTACCAAAAATAAGAAAGTCAAACCGATTCTCTTAAATTCTTTTTTGTGAAAAAAATATAACAGGAATATTCCCGGAGTCAATTTGATCACAATTGCCAGAGAGAGCAAAATGCCGGATGCTAAATCATTTTTTGTCCAGATTGAATATAAGACAAGAGCCAGAAGTAAAAAAGATACTTGGTTATTGTTGGAGTGGTTTTCCAAAAAACGGAAATTCAAAATAAGTGTTAAGAATAAAATGAGATATTTTTTTTCCGGATTTAGATTCTTCATTATCAGGAAAATCGAGAAGACCAATGCGATGAAGTTTAAAAGAAAAAATAGAATTGAAGCACTGGGATACGATAACCAGGAAATGGGCAGAAGCAGAAATGCAAAAGTTGGTGGGTAGATATAAGTTCCGACGCTATTTTTCAGGCTTTCCAATTTGATTAGATTTTCCGGTTTGAAAACATCTTCCGGCTTTATGGATTCTTTTAGGGATTTCAATAATTCCAGTTGATAAATATCCTGACGGTCGCTAAATAACTGTGATGCTTTGTAGTAGTCTTGAAAATCGGACTTAGAGCTGGATTTCTGAATTCCGGAAATAAAAAGTGTTGTCAAAATCAAAATGCATGCAGCCGAAAAAAATCTGTCTTTAGTGGATAATTTCAAAAAAATCCGGCTGAATTGATTTTGAAGCGGAAGGCCACGCATGATATAGCAAGATTTTATTCAACCTGTCCGTTGAAAATTAAAATTTGACAATCAGAGAAAATTCAAATTTAAGTTAGAAACAGAGATTATGGGACTTTTCGAACTTTTTTTGAATGGGGGAAATATTATGTTTCCTCTTTTAGGTGTATCGATTTTAAATCTTTCGCTTGTAATCAACCTTTTTTTCGAATTTCAAGCCCTGAAAAAGGATTTGCTCATAAGGGATTCAAGCACTGCCAGAACTAAGCTTGGACAATCCTTTCAGGAAATTCTGAAAATAATCCCTGATCTTGAAAAGAGATGGGAAGAGGAATTCGAGCACTTGATTTTTCCGTATGAAAAAAAAATCGGTTGGATCGGAAATCTCGGTGGAATCGCAACGCTTCTCGGGCTTCTGGGAACGGTTCTAGGGATTTACTCAGCTTTCCAGAGGATGAAATTTGCAGGCCAGGCGAGCCCGGAGATTTTTGCGGGAGGGATAAGCGAAGCACTCATTACTACGATATTCGGCCTGTTCATCGCTGTCCCGTCTCTGCTATTTCACCAATACTTGAAGGGGGCGTTAGACGAAATAGAGACCGAGTCTTTTAAAATTGTGTATAGGACGTTGCGTGAGAAGAAGTAGGCGGAAAATTCAGGCCAGAGAATCTTTTTTGGATATGACAAGTCTTATGGATATAATTTTTATCCTTTTGATTTTTGTCATGCTGAGCGTTAGTTTTTCAAAAAATTTCAATTACATGGAATTGGATATTCCTTCCGCAAAAAATGGCGCAGGCAAAGAACAGAATGATATTACTATCAATGTGAAAACTACCGGCGATATTTTTCTGGAAAAAGAAAAAATCGAATGGAGCTTATTGGAGAAACAAGTATCCTCCGGTAGCTTCAAAAATAAATCCGTACTCTTGAATATTGAAAAAAAAGTTCCATTTCAAGAGTTTATGAAAATTGCGGACATTTTGAAAACAGGAGAAATTAAAAAATTGAATCTCGGAATCAAAGAATAGCCGGTTCTTACAAGATCAGCATAGAATCACCGTAGGAAAAAAATCGCATTTTCTCGGAGATTGCTTTTTTGTAGGCTTCGAATATTAAATTTTTCCCGGCAAATGCACAGACCAGAAGCAGGAGACTGCTTTTAGGAAGGTGGAAGTTCGTAATTAGAGCGTCTATTGAATTGATTTTATCCTCCGGGAAAATAAACAAATCGGTAGAATCGGAACCTGCTGCGAAAGTCTTCCTATTTTTGTCGAACGCGGTTTCCAGAACTCGGAGAGTTGTAGTTCCAACCGCGCAAATTCTTTTTCCAGATGACTTCTGTCGGTTTAAGGCATCTGCTGAATCTTTCGAGATGTAGTACATTTCGGGGTGAAGTTTTTTTTTCAGAATCTGGCCTTCCGTAACCGGGCTGAATGTTCCGTAGCTGATTTTTAATTCAACCGACGTTGTCGCTACTCCATGCTGCGTAAGATTCCGGATCAGCTCATTTGTGAAATGCAAGCCCGCAGTAGGAGCCGCAACCGAACCTGGGACCTCTCCGTAAACGGTCTGGTATCTTTCCTCATCCGATTTTTCGCTTTCTCTTTTGAAATATGGAGGAATCGGGATCACCCCGAAATTTTCAAAATCGGCTTCGTCAAATCTAGTCAGAGGCCTTAGTATTCCATAGCTATCGTCTCTTCCGGTAAATTTGAATTGGTAGTCTTTGTAAATCGTGCTGAGGGTATCGTCGTTTTTTAATTTCTTTAAATTTTTGATTAAACACAGCCAGGAATTTCCATCGGGAGTTTTTTCCAGAAATAAAACCTCGAATTGCCTGTTACTGTCGTCCAGTAAAAAAGCCCTGCGCTTGCTGACTCTTGTTTTGTTGAATACCAAAAGATCGCCGTTAAAAAGATGATTTTGGATATTTCGGAAAAACGGCTCGATGAAAATCTCCCCCCTTTTCCGGTCCACAACCATCAATCTGCTTTCATCTCTTTTTTCAACCGGATATTTTGCAATTAGTGCATCATCCAATTGAAAATCAAATTCTCCGAGATCGAATCCAGTCATGCGAAATTCCGAAACTCCGCTGGTTTATTCTCCCGATTGCCCAATAGCCTGCAATGAATACAAAAGCCTAGACTACTTTACCCTTTTGAATCAGGTAGAGGAATTTTGTATTTTTCAACTTTTGCATTCAGAGTGTTGATAGTAATTCCCAGATCGATTCTAGTCCTGTTCTTATTGTATCTGTTGGACTGAAGATATCTAATGATTACTTCTCTTTCGGACAATTCCAGAGGAGTCAAATCGGAAAGGTCGGACACTGTCGGAGCATCGGTGATTTCAGTTGGTTTCGTGGTCTCAACAAGGATTGGAGATTTCCCGTTTAGAATCAAACTCTGGATTGTGTTTGTTAGTTCCTGAGTATTTCCTGTCCAGGTCTGTTTCAAAAGTGAATTCATCATGTTGATAGAAATCGCCTCGTAATTTTTCCCGAATTTATCCGAATACTTTTTCAGATTGTAAATCGTCTGAAAAAATATGTCTTCCTTCCTGTCCCGCAAAGGAGGAATCGATGCGATAAGCTGCTTGATCCCCAGAAATATATTCGCCGGGATACGATGGATGCTATTGAGAAAATCAATCGAGCATGTGAAATACACAAATTTTTTTCCCTCAAAATCCCTGAGCAACGGCTCCAATACAACAAAATTTTCCGGATTCAGATAATCGATGTGCTTAATCAATAAACCCGGTGGGCGTTCTGCTTTTTTTTGATTCAGGAAATTTTCGACTGTAGAAACCAAAAGTTCACGGGGTGTGGATTGACAGGAAATTTCTTCCATTTGCCCGCCTTTTCTCGTAAAATGCAAAGCGTGTGCCAATAGAGATTTCCCTGTTCCTGCTTCTCCGGCAAAAGTTACGATTTGGTTGGAAATCGAATAGTTCAGGATTTGAATCAATACTTTTTTAAAAGCGACCGAAAAGCAAAGTATGTCGTTTCCAAACGATTCTCGGTTCTCTTCCAGACTGTGCTGAATTTCTTTTTTATAATTTTCCAGAAGGTGAAAATCTTTTTCCGGAAGCCCGGTCTGTAGGCGTAGTCTTTCGACTTTTTTGGATAGCCAGCCCTCTTCCAGTAGATTTTCAGCGCGCACCAAAGTAAACGCCATTCGCCTGTTGTCTTCGTAAATTTTCGAAAATGAATCGATGATCCCTTGGTACCACCCGGCAGGAACAGAGCCTTTGTGGATCTTTCCCTCAACTTTCAATTTGCTGTCATCTTTTAGCAGGAATAAATTCAATTCCTCGGAATTCTGCCCCACGAAACTCAAACGGGCTTTGGCTCTTTCCGGATTTTTGGCAAGAATGCTACTCAATTCTGCAAATAGAAGCCTAAGCGTAGAAATATTTTCAGGTTTCTGAAACAGATCCTGTTGAATGAATTTTTTGAACTCTTTTTTGATAAAGAGACTTTTCTCGTTGAAAATAATGTTCATTACCCCCATATAGAATATTAAAAATCCGAGCGGGCCAATAAAAGAAGAATTCGAATTTCCCGTAATTGCAGGAACAATTCCGTTCATTACACCGATAAAAAAGAACGTTACAAGTCCTGTAAAAAAAAGGATCATGTATTGGTATTTGATTACTTCGTTTTGCTCTTTTTTGTAAGCAAAGTATACAATGGTAAAGATATAAATTGCGCACAGGAAATTACAAGTAATAAAAATCGGGTGCAGAGTTCCGTAAACCGGATTGTAACCCTGACTGGTTTCGTTTATTCCGGTAACCAGAATGCCCGGAATAAATGCTGATATCCCGAAAAGGATATTCACTGCAACAAATACCCAATACCGGATATTTTTTAGCTCGGATGATCTTGCAAAGAATAGCAACAAAAATGTCCCGAATAGAATGATGTTCATACTGAATACGAAGAAAATGAATTTGGAAACAGTATTCGCTGTTTCAGTATCTAACGCAAAAAAACGGATTATATAAACCAGATTCACATAAATCATGCTGATGAATAGAAATGCAAGGTAGGAATACTTGATCTTGCTTCCGGGCATTTTGAATACTGCATAGGCGAAAAGTGCGGATGCAAAAACATCCAATAATATTAGCCAGGTAATGTGCGGCTCGAGGTGGTGCATTTAAAACTCCTTTAGTAAAACGGCTGAATTTACTCCACCCAGTCCGTGTCCGTTGACAAGTGTATCTTGAATTCTGAATTTTTTCCGGCTTTTATTGGAACAGTTCAATTCGCTTTCCGAATCCGGATTTGTGTAGTTGTAAGTTGGTGGAATGATTCCCGTGTATACTGACAATGCTCCCGCCGCAACCTGAAAAGAACTGGAAGCTGCCATTCCTGCGGCTACCGCACCTTTTATCGATGTAACAGGAATTTTTTTGGATTTGTTTCCGAATACACCGGCCAAAGCCTTTGCTTCCATTTGATCGATTTTTTTATCGCTTGGGCCGTGCGCATTTATATGATCCACTTTTCGATTTTTCCTTCCCAACACATCCTGAATGACTTTCATCCATTTCTTAGACGATTTTTCCGGCATAAAAACCTCATTCGTGTTTTCCGTTGCCTGAGAAAAATTTTCAATTTCTGCGTAAATTCTCGCCCCTCTCGCAAGGGCCTTATCTCTATCTTCCAGAATAAATATTGCGCTTCCTTCACCTAAAGCTGATTTGGTATGCCTTTCATCGAACGGGAAAAGAACTTTTTTCGGGTCTTCATTTTCCGTTGTTAGCATTTTTGCTCTCGAAAAAGCATTCAAAATAATCCCTGTAATCGGGGTATCGACACCTCCGCAAATTACGCAATCGGCTTCGTTGTTTTTGATCCGGTTTGCGGCGATTCCGATTGCGTCTATTCCACTGGAACAGGCCGAAGCCACAGTGGATACATACCCTTCGATTTGTGCGATATTTGCAATTGCGCTTGCAGGAATGCTGATTGTGGTTTTCAAAATTCCTGTGGAATCCATATCCTCATCGAATTTCAGAATTTCATCCCCCACTCTCTGAATTTCTTCCTCGACTGAGGCAAAAGAGATTTGTGCAGCTCCGATTATGACATCGGTTCTATAGGGATCGAAATAATCTAACGAGGCATCCGCTTTTGCCAGATTGAAAGCAGCACAAGCGAACTGAGTGGCCCTCGAGTAGTATTTCAGTTGTCGTTCATTCAGGTACTTTTCGGGATGAAAATCCTTCACTTCCGCTGCAATATTGCAGGGAAAGGTAGAAGCATCAAATAAAGTGATTCTATCCAGTCCTGTCTCGCCAGCCAGCAGGTTTTTCCAGAATTCATCTTTGCCTATTCCAATCGGCGAAACGATGCCGATTCCTGTTATTACAGGCCTTCCGGGGCGATTGTAGTATTTAGAAGGCTTTTTCTTTATAAGTTGTGGCGCATTATTCATAATCTATTAGACGAAGATATCAATTTCTGAAATAATGTCAAATTTTTATTTTTGTCAATATTTTCTAAAAAAATTATTATCTAAGTCACAAAAATCACAGTTTGGACAATTTTTTATTCTAATAAAACGACTTCTTTTAGGCTCAAAATCTTCTCGAAACTTGCTTTTATCCCCTTCTCTATCTCCATTTTCATCTTGAAATAATTTTCTTCTTCCGATGTGACCGGAATATTGACCGCTGTGATTTTTATATCCAAAGAATTCAATAATCCACTTTGAATGCTGAAAGTTACAAAATCATCTGCGTTAGGCGAAATCCAATTGAACCTTTTCGGATAGATAAGATAACAACTAGTGCAACCTATTCCGACAGCGTAACTCACCATTTGATAAATATCAGACTGAGAGACGCCTGCTTTATTTCTTTCAGGTTCTGTTTTTGAAAAATCTCTGAATTTATATTTTGTATCAAGAATTGCCTGAACATCTTTCCCTTTTTTTAAAAGAATGTCGGGACGTATCTCAAAAGCAGTGATTTTACTATCTTCCCGTATTGCAAAATTTTTTTTTGACTGAGATTCCACGTAATAGATTTTTTCTTTTTCTTTACAAATTTCATTCAATGAATTAAATACAAATGCTTCAAAAATCTTTTCCATCGGAACAAGAAATGAAAAATTCGAGTTCTCTTCATCTTCATTGTTGATCGAAAGATTTTCAAGAAACATTTTACACATATCTAAAATCGTTTTGTAATTTTCAAAAAGAGGATTCAGTTTTACTTTTGAACAATCCCGTGTAGTGCATTTTACATCCGAGACCTCATCTAAAATAAATAGAATAGAACTTAATATTTCAGAAGATGCAGATTCTTTGCAGTAAGATTGAAGATATCTGCAAGTAAATTTAATAATCCGGTTCAATAAATTGTCATACTGAAAAGGTTCATGGTTGCAGGTAAAATACTGCCATCTTCCTTTGGTAAGATTTTCCCGAATGTAGCCCGGAAAGTCCAATCGCCCCTTGATAAAAGTTGTTTCTTCCGTAACTTCTTCATAAAAAGAATAAGGCTCTTCCCAAACTGTATTTTTTGTATAATTTGCAAATAGATAGATTAATATTTCAAGCAGATCATCTGTATCTAATGAATCTACATCAGCATCCGAAAATGGGCAATTGAACAATTTTGATTTTGAAAGATAAAACAGAAGATGTTTCCAAATTTTATTTCTATTTATTTTTTCTTTATTAATTTTATTATTATCCTCCACTCTATCGGGATTAAATATTTTGGGAAATATATTGAATCGAATCCCTTGAGATTGAACAAATCCCACGTAGTTTTGGGGTTTAATAGTTTTGCCTAAAATTTCAAATATCTGCTGTGTCGATTTATTTGACTCTTCTTCTCGATCATAACCCTTGGAATCATCTGAAAATATTTTGTCATCACTTACATAAAGTTTTCTATCTTCCCAGATTTTTTGCAAATATTCGTCGAATGTATCCCAGTTAAACTTTTCTTCAGATATTTTTTCGATCTTGTCTTTGGAAATTTTCTGGTGTTCGAATAGATCAATTACTTTCATCGTCGTCCGGAGATTCGGTATTATCTATTATTCCAGCATACTGCAAAATGCCGTCGCACTCCTTTAATGACAATTTGGCAAATTTACAAATTCTGATAATCTCATCATTTTTTCCCTGAAAATATTCATTGAGCAATGGAAGTATTTTCTTATCAAAAATATTTTGCAAGTCATCTTTAGTTTTGCCGATAAAAAAGGAATGTCCGATTTGAAAATCCGGAGACTTTTTCTTTTCAGTAATCGCTTTATTCAAAAGTCCAAATGTGTTTTTTAAAGATTTATGAACTTTATCAAGATCGGGATACATTTTTACAAACTCAAATCTCCTTCTTAAGGCAATATCAACTAACGCAATTGATTTATCTGCTGTATTCATTGTTCCGATAATATACAAATTTGGGGCAACGACAAAGGGTTCTTCAGAATTTGGAAGTTTTACAGAAAGTTCATTTTCATTTCCCTTTCTCTTGTCTTCTTCAATTAAAGTAATCAACTCTCCAAAAATTCGGGAGATATTGCCTCGGTTGATTTCATCGATAATTAAAACGTAAGGCTCAGAACTTTTCAAAGCCCGTTCATTTATTTTATAAAAAATCCCTTTTTCTAAAGAAAAAGAAATTTGGTCTGAATTGTTCTTTAAATTTGGTTTAATTCCCTGAATAAAATCTTCATAGCTATAGCTCTGATGGAACGTGATGAACTCGATTCTTCCATCCTCTTTATATTTTTTGAACCTACTTATAACTTCTTTCCTTTCCTCTTCTATAATAAAAGGTAGAGATTTATTTTCTAAAATAGAAATTGCATAAGATATTGAGTGGTATGTTTTTCCAGTTCCCGGAGGTCCGTAAAGAATGGTATTTAGTGACATGTTTGAGTCCTTTTGTTCAGTTTTTTGTGATGTAATTTCATTCCCGAGAATTGCATTCATTTCATTTCTTTCTTTTGTGAAATCTAATTTGTTGAAATAATCCATAATGCGAATCATTTCTGTTAAGTCATTTCTAAATTTATTTTCTGAAATTTCATCAAAGTTATTCAATGAATATTTTATTTGATAAATATTGAAAAGATACGCCCACAGATATTTATACTCATGCCAATTTGGTTTCTTAATTTCAGAATAATTTAAGGGAATAATTTTCTCTTCTTCAATAGACTTCAATTTTATTTTCAATAATTTCAAGCCCAGGTTATTAACAGAGTTTTCAATTCTGACTTTTTTTTCATCTTTAATCTTTCTTGTTACGTCGGGTGAAGATGGGAATCTGAGGGTTAGTGATAATTCTTCAATTTCATTTTTTCTTTCTTCAAACTCTATCCTGATCGAAAACCTAGGATAAAAACCTTTCTTTTTATTTATCCAAATATAAATTGCGTTATTAAAATGACCTTTCTCTGTAATCTCACATTTAACTTGGTAATTTTTGTAATCGATTCCTGAATTCAGTAAAACATTATTCAATTGAAATTTCAAATCTTTGTTGATATATTTTACTAACGGATGATTGAAATCTTTCTTTTTTAATAAATTGAAGTATTCATCCTTCACTACTTTAAAAATTTCAGCAATTGTTTTCACATTTTCCTCCAAAAATCAAACCCATAATCCCCCTACCTCAATTTTCGCAAAACCTTTTCCATCTTCGGTGCGTTAGACGTTATCCTAACAGCATCCTCTTCTTCAATCTCCGGTTCTTCCGGAAGCGAATCCACGTACCTGTGAAGTTCATCCGGATTCAAAAGATCAGAATCCTTCCAGATTCCTGCATACCATTTTTCAATACCCTACAATTTCTGTTCCGGAAAGTCTTGATTTAAAAGTTCAATTATTCTGAATAGATTTCTCTCGAAAGTCGAAAACAATTCCATATTGCCGCAGTTTCCGATTTGTAAATGTACAATCCTCGGAGGGTGTCCTAAAATAAAAAAGTCGTCAAAAAAATCCCAGTCTTTTGATAAAATAATCCTATTCGTTTCTATGGCAATTTTACGGATTGTTTTGTCTGAATACAAATGACCTTCTGGAAAATTTGAAATATGAATGGCATCTTCTCCTAATTTTAAAAGATATTTTGCAAATGACGGAGGAAGTTGTGTGTCGATTAGCCATTGCATAATTCAAGCGGCAGGGTGTATTATCCGGGTATTTGCCAGTTGGGATGCATAATACAAACACGCTTGAATATCCTCTTTTTCAATATAAGGATAGTCTGATAAAATTTCTTCCTGTTTCATTCCACTTGCAAGAAGTTCCAGCATTTGACCAACCGTGAAACGCATATTTCTTATAGTCGGTCTTCCCTTGCACACCTCAGAATTTAAAGTAATTCTTTTCATGAGTTCTTTCATTGTTTAATTTTCTTCCTTCGAATGTATTTTGTCAATTGAAAATCAGCGCCTATTTTATTATTGAAAACTATTTTCTTTGGTTCTTATTTCCCCTACCTCAACTTAACCAAAACCTTTTCCATCTTCGGTGCGTTAGACGTTATCCTAATAGTTTCCTCTTCCTCAACCTCCGGCTCTTCCGGAAGCGAATCCACATAGCTGTGAAGTTCATCCGGATCCAAAAGATCAGAGTCCTTCCAGATTCCTGCATACCACTTTTGCAATTCTTTGATTTTACCTTTCTCACGGATCGTTGAAGAGAGTTCTATTCTTTTTCGTATTCCGGGCTCTGTAAAATTTGCCGATCCCATGAAAATTCCTTTTTTGGAGATTATCACCTTACAGTGAAGCCCCTTGTAATGGCGGATAACGTCCCTGTTTTTCACGATATAGTCTTTCAGGAACGTCGCATAACCGCCTTTGTAATTCGGAAGAAACGCTTCAGCATCAGTGATTAGTTTCCAGGATTTTGCGCTCATAGTAATTCTTTCAAAATATTTCAGTGTGATATAAGGACATGCGATCAGAATATCTTCATTTTTGACGAGTCCTAGAATTTCTTTATCAAATACAGAATATTTTGCTCTTTTTGTATGATAGACCAGTTTCATATTTACTCACTTTTCCTAATTTCAGATTGAAATAGTATTCTATCATTACGGGTGGACAAATATTCACTATTTTAACAAAAAAATCTCTTTACAAAACACAATACATATGTTAGGGTGATTTAAGGAGAAATTTTTATGGGTAAGATCATTCAAAAAGCAATACTGGAAAATACGATTGATATTGGCGCCGCAGAGGAAGGTTTAATTCCAAAAGAAAAAATCAGGAAACTGGAAATTGAATTTCTTGTGGATACCGGTGCTGCAATGATTTGCTTACCTCCGAATGCAATTGAGAACCTAGGTCTTAAAGCAAGGCACAAAAGGGACGTTATTACTGCAAATGGCAAAGTGAATAGAACAGTTTACAGCCCCGTTCAAATAAAAATTTTCGACAGAGAAGCAAATTTAGACGTTATGGAACTTCCGGAAGGAACCCCTCCACTTTTGGGCTATCTTGCACTCGAATCTCTCGACCTCTACCCGAACACAGCCAAACATATACTCGAAGGAAATCCAAAATACGACGGGAAAATGGTAATGGATTTGTTGTGATAATGATTTTCCCCTATCATTCAGCAATACTTTTGTCTGAACCATGATTTTTTTGATTAACAGGATTAGTGTTGCAGATACTTGGACATTCAATTCTCTGGGGATTTTCAAACCAACTATGCATCGAACTTTGCTTTTTCAAAATGAGTATCGTTTGTTAAAGATTTTTTCAGCTTCAATTCTTTCATCACAATAAAACTCACACAATCTGTAAATGAATAACCCTGATCTATATGTTTCAAAAAAATTCTCTGGATTGCCAGAATCTTTTCTCACCGATAAATTCAATTTTGATCGCTCTGGATTCTTCTATGATCTCAAAAAATTTTGAAATTAAAAAAGGTTTTTCCCGCGCCTGTAATAGAGTTCCGTTTTCATCCAGAATATAATCTGTTGTGACAAATGACCATTTTTTCTTTCGTGCTGTATCCAGAAATTTTACAGCTTCTTTATGATGTCTGTCGTCAGTAGAAAGTATTGCAAAAAAACCGGATGTATCAACGAAGATTGGCAGTTCAGCCATAGAGGATTTTGTCAATGTCCTGATTTGAAAGACTTCCCATCGGAGAAGCTATTTCGGCTATAGAATAAAAAGGATCATCTATTGAATTTTCAGCAAAATCATCACCCGGAGTCAGATAGGCAAGATCATTGCCTCTATAGGTAAGTTTTAGAGATTCTCCTTTTTTCAATCGCTGAATTAAAAGATCTGTTTTTAACCTCAAATCCAGCATAGATATTGTTTCCATAATCGTATAGTAAACTTCAACTTTAACTAGTCAATAGAAAAATAAATCCGCAGTAAAGGAATTGACACAAAACCAAGCTGATTATCTCTATTTTGGTGATGGCAAAAAAAGTTCGAATCGGGATAATTGCAGCTGCCGGAAAAGGCACACGGGCATACCCAAGAACCACCTTTATCCCGAAACCGCTTTTTCAGGTAGAAAGAAAAACTATCCTGAATCACAACATTGAACTTCTTGCGAAGAAGCTGAAAGTCGAAAAAATCTATATTATTGTCGGGCACCTAAAAGAACAGGTGATTGCAGAAGTGGATAAAATCAAACTACAAGGTGTAAAGGTAGCTATTGAGACCGTTCCCTGGACAACAAAGGGGCTTGCAAGCGACGTGGCAAGCCTAGAAGAGAAAATCCACGAACCTTTCTTTCTGATTCTTGGAGATGAGTTCTATTACAAAACCAACCACGAGGTGCTACTAAGGACTATCCAGAAATATCCCGACCTTTACGGAACCATCGGGGTTTTAAAGACTTCCGTATTATCCCGAATCAGAAAAAACTACTCTGTTGAGCTGGATGGAGAAAGAATCAAGAATCTAGTGGAAAAGCCTGTCGACCCGCCAAATGAATTGCTGGGACTTGGCACTTACTTTTTTACCCCTCAGTACTTTCATTTTTTCAAGAAAACTCTTCCTTCACCAAAGTCCGGAATCATCGAAATTACAGACGTCATTGACCGGATGGCAAAAGAAACAGGAAAAATTTATGCTACAGTTATCCAGTGCAATTATTTCAACATCAATTCAATGCAGGATTTTCACCATGCGGTTTACGAAATACGAAATGACTTATTCGAGAACTACAAAATTTCTCTTGTGGTGCCCACGGAAAACGATGAGAAGTCCATCTCCGATGTGCTCTTCGACTTCAAGGATAAAGTCCATGAGATCGTCGTTGTTGATGCAAACTCGCAAGACGGAACAATTGAAATTGCAAAGAAAAATAAAGCTCGGATAGAATACTATTTTCACGAAGAGAAAAAGGATTACGAGGGGATCCAAATCCGGCAAGGCCTGGATCGTGCGACAGGCGACATCCTCGTACTAGTTTCTCCGGACGGGGCATTCCGTTCGAAGGATTATCCGAAACTTTTGGAATACATGAAAGACTGTGATATGGTAATCGGCACCAGGACTACACGGCAGATGATCGAACAGGGTTCCAATCTCAAGCCGCTCGTTAGATTAGTGAATCTATTTATGGGGAAGTTAGTTGAAATTTTCTGGTGGGGCCAGGAGCCGAGGTTTACCGATGTGGATTGCAGGTACATGGCGATTTGGAAAGACGCATATACGAAAATTCGCCCTTCTTTAGAAGTGGAAGGACATTTGTTTACCGTGGAAATGATGATCGAGATCATTCGCGCTCATATGAGGTGTATAGAGATTCCCATTTCTTACTTCAGGCCGGTACAAAAAGAAAAATACGGATTTGTGGATGCGTTATACGACGCTTATGCTGCATTTAAGATAATACTAAGAAAAAAAATTCAGGATTTTAAATCATAAAAGGGCCACAGCACATGCCCTTTCACCCCATATGCTGGACTGAACTTATTTTGATTGATTGACATGTTATAAATTAGAGAAACTATGTTTCTTAGGAGGCAAGAATGAGAGTTTTAGTCACAGGCGGGTGTGGATTTTTAGGATCGCATGTTTGCGAATTTTTTCTGGAAAAAGGCTGGGAAGTAGTAAGCTACGACAGCATGACAAAGTATGAGTTAAAAAGAACCGGTTATGGAACCGATGCGACCAGGGATTATAACTGGAATTACCTGAAATCAAAAGGCGCGATTATGGTAAAAGGCGATATTCGCAACCTGGAGCACCTCCTAGATAGAACAGAGGGTTGCGATTTTATCATTCACACTGCCGCTCAACCGGCAATGACGATTTCCTGGGAAGATCCGGAACTAGACTTCACAACTAACGTCCTTGGAACATTTAATGTTCTCGAAGTTGCGCGAAAAAGAAAGATTCCTGTAGTCAATACCAGTTCTATCCATGTATATGGGAATTCGATTAACGATACTTTAAAAGAATCCAATACATCATACGAAAGATCCCCGGTTGAGATTCCAGAAACTCAAGCCGTTATGGTCGGAAAAATTTCTCCACTTCATGCATCCAAAATGAGCGCAGAACACTATGTTCAGACATACCGTGATATGTATGGAGTTATGGCTGCAACCTTTCGCTTTACCGGAATCTATGGAGAAAGACAATTTGGCGGAGAGGATCACGGATGGGTGGCAAACTTTGCCATTCGATCCGTATTCGGCCTTCCCTTAAGAATTTTTGGAACCGGAAAACAGGCGAGAGATATTTTGTATGCGAGGGATGGAGCAGAGAGTTATTTTAATTTCTTCAAAAACCAGATTCCGGGCACTTACAATATCGGTGGTGGAAAGGAGCATAAAATTTCACTTTTGGAATGTATTCATTTGATCGGAGAAATCACCGGTAAAAAGCAGGAAATTCTTTTTGAAGCGGAGCGTCCGGGCGATATGCGCTATTTCGTTTGTGATATTAGTGAGGCCAGAAAATTCGGGTTTGCTCCGAAAGTAAAGCCACGGGAAGGCGTATCGAATCTTCTTAAATGGGTGGAGCAAAACAAACAGGTTTTTGAAATTAAAAAGTGAAGAAACAAAAACTACTTACCGTTGTCCCTGCCTATAACGAAGAGTCCACGATCGAAGAGGTTGTGACAAGGGCTCTTCCGTTCAGCGATGTATGCGTTATTGATGATGCCTCAAAGGACAGTACTCCGAAGATTCTCGCGAAACTTAAGAAGAAATTCCCCAAACAGTTGCACGTAATAAGCCATGCCAAGAACACCCACATCCCAGGCGGGATACAGGACGGAATGAGATATGCCGAAAAGCAGTCCTATGACTGGGTTGTGACGATGGACGCCGGGCTTTCTCACGATCCCGATTCTCTCGGAAATTTTTTTTCTTATCCGTCATGCGACATCCTGATTGGGCAAAGGGAGATTACCGAAAACGTGCCTCTATACCGTAAAATCATTTCTTTTCTCGCGGCGAGGGTAATGAATTACTGCATGTCAAAAGGCTTTCTGGATATTCTCGGCCCAGGCATAAAGGATTGCACATCCGGATTTCGCAGATATTCCAAAAAGGCCATATCCACGATAGCGAATGCCAGGCTAGAATCCAAAGCGTTCGATTTTCACATGGAAGCCCTGTATTTAATTTATACGTCAGGCGGGACTGTTGAGGAAATGGGAATTCATTATAAATTCTCAAATTCCTCTTTTAATAAAAGGGTTTTCAAACAGGCAGTTTCTTTTGCATGGACATTATTGAAAAAGAAATTCAAATAATATAATTCGATGACGATTAAAATAAAGATCGCATTTGCTTCGGTTTCCCTTTTCTTTTCCGTAATACTTGTCGATTTTATTTGCTTTGACACCCTACTCTTTTATTTTCCAAACGAACTGGAATGGGATACTTCTCCCTGGTATAATTTTCTTCACAAAACCAAGCATATCGGCTTTCGTGAAAATGAACAGGGTGTTTTGATTGCCGGTAGTTCTGTCGCATTATATTCTGCTTTACCTGAAAAAATTCAGGAAACTCTTCAGAAAAACGTAGGGAATAAAATTGCAGTTGATTTTTATTCTCACGTTGCAATGTCCCCGACTGATTTCTATTACTATATCGAGGATGTAATTGCCAAAAAGCCAAAGTTGGTTTTGTATTTGTTGAATCCTGCGGATTTGCAGCTGGACCACTTTCGGGAGTTGGAAGGCCGCCTAACGTATTCGGAAAAAGCCAGATTGGAAGAGTATAAGGCAAGAATGCCGGTCAGAGCCGTTTATCCATATCTATTCCTTAAGGATAATTTTAGGGATATTTCAAAAAACGATATATTTTTGCTGTTAACGAAATCTATTTTGCGGGTGAACCGATACCGGTCTTTTTTTTATGATCCGATAAATTCTTATCTGGACGGGCATTTCCGGAAAGGCAGAAGTTATCACAATTATACCGGGACTTTTCCTGACAATGGTATTTGGTCCAAAGGGTTCACAACGCAGAAATTTCATATTCAATGTTCTCTGAAAAATGGAAAGCTCAGTGATAGCATTTTTATTCCCCAACCGAATTGGAGCGTGTCGATTTCAGGCGAGGAGAATTTTTCCAGAGTATTCCGATTTGAGAAATCGGGATGGCACAATCTAAATCTGGATTTTGGGCAAGGCCGGAAGACGATTCGCTTGGCATTTGCTTCGGATAAAACAGTTAGTTCGAAGGAGATAGATGCGAAACAATACGGCACGGAATTTTTTTATGGAATTCGCCTATCGCAGAATTTCTGCAAAACGGAAATAGAGCGAAACATTTCGTATGTAAGAAGAGACTATCTGGATGAACATAGATTTGACAGTATGAGTATTGCGGAATATGGGAAAGACTACTTCGAAAGGTTGTACAGTAATCCTGAGCAGAGGTTTGAAACGCACAGACTCCGAGTCGTCAAAGAGAGAAAAGTTCGGTTGTCACAGAGTGAATTTTCCACATGGTCTGAAATCGAATATTTAAAAAAAGCGGCCAATATACTCAAAGAAAAAAACATTCGGTTTGTAATCGTAAATAACCCGGAAAATCCGAGGGAGCTTGCTCACTACGGGCAAAGCAAGTGGTACAGGAATTTCTTAAGTTATTTGAGTGGGACAGTGGTGGCAGATCCGGCGAGGTTTTATGACTTGAGAGAGTATATTGCAGAAGAAAGAAAATTTATGGATCCCCATCATCTTGTGTTTGAAGGGGCTATGCTTATGACTCCAAAGTATGCAGAGATTATCATGGAGAATCTAAAATGATCAAGCTCGAAAAGAAGTTATCCGACATGCTTGGAAAACTGGACAATTGGAAATCGATTTTTTTTATTTTTGTATTGTTGTGGGGAGGAACTACTTTCATTATTTTAAAGAAGTATAATTTCAATCCTACTGCCATGATTAACTTCGGCCTAGAATTTTCCGATCAGAATAAAGGAGAGATGCCGACTAACGCAATAGTTTTTCCTGGTGAAAAGAACGATCTTGGGGCCGGATATGACGGACAGATATTTTATTTTTACTCGCGCACAATCAGTAACCTGAATACTAATTGGCCGAAAGGATTCGATGAAAGCTATAGGGCTCCCCGAATTGGGTATCCTTTTTTGATTTCACTCTTCGGAATATTCGGAAAATGGGGAAACGTTTTCGGAATGTATTTTGTAAACTGGTTCCTTTTCATAATTTCATTTATCGCACTGAGAAAAATCCTAAATGAAAAAAACAGGCAGTATTCCATTTTGTATTTACTCTCCCCTTTTTCTCTGGGCAGTTACTCCGTACTCGTGAGCGATTCCGTTATGGTTTCGCTTGTTATCATTTCCTATTATTATTTTTTGCAGGAAAAATATTTTACTTTTTCCCTTATTGGCGGCTTTGCAGTAATCACTAAAGAACCTGCTTTGTTTTTTTTATTTCCTCTTGGCTTACTGGCATTGAAAGAAAAGCAATGGAAAAAAGTTTTTGCAGTTGCCGGAACTCTTCTAATTCCTTTTTTCTGGCAGGCATATTTGAAATATACATTTCCAAATTGGTCTGCTACAAGGTTGACTGATTTTATTCTTCCACTGGAAGGGATTATTTCTTACACGAAATTGCTCCTTTCGGCTCTAACGAATTTTAATAGCTTCAAGAGTTTGGCAAGAGAATTGTCCAGGCTTCCACTGATCTTTTTGTTTCTTCTTGGCATTTATAGTTTTTTTTCGGGGAATATAAAGCGAGGGTGGACATTCAGGCTCGGATTATTTTTCACTATGTTTATGGTTGGGACTGCGGGATACTATCATTTTTGGTCGGTATACGAGAATATATCCAGGATGTTCACGATTTCAATTCCTTTGGTAATTTTTTTGCAAAATGAAGATGACGATGCGCAGGTTGCGCCTTATCACTTTGTGGTTATTTGTATTCTGTTTCTGTTTCTGATTAAACTGATTATTATTCAGGATCCGAAGCCATTTATTCACTGGAATAGTTGACGTTATGCGACAGACAAAAAAACGGGCATATCGACTGCGCTCGATGTCCGGAGCATCAAGAATCACTAAAATTCATGTGTAACTGCAAATAGAAAACTTTGTTTCTCATTTAGTGAGAGGAAATAATTCGGTGGAGCGAAATTCTCCCAGACTTCTTTAAAAGCTTCAAAGACCATGTTTTCATAAAACCTGATGTCGTATTCAAAAATTTCATTTTCGAAAAGACTTAGTTTCTCAAGAGAGGAATATCGTTTTGATTTGTCCCTGCTTTTTTGAGCTTTTACGATGTACTGAACTTTTTCACCCGGACTTAACCGGGCATTGAGAGTTTCCAATTCTTTTAATACGAGCGATGTTCCATTATCTACCTCGTAATCTGCCAGATTTTTACCGACCGTTTTTCGAATCAGGAGCTTCTCCCACGGAATTTTTTTTGATTGTACTTCTGAAATATAGCCTTCATAGATCCGGTTCATTTCATCGTGCAGGGAAGATAATTCTTTCTTTGTCGAAGCTTTTTTCATCGTTTCAAGAAAACTCAATTGCGCTTCTTGCACAAATGGAGGAATATCTTTTCTTCTTACAAAAAGCCCGCGCACCTTCAATTGCCCTGTGTAGTATTTTCCGAAATACCGGTTCATCACCCCAATATTCTCATCAGTTTTGGAAGAAGGAAAAACTACCCAGGAATAGATTCCATCCAATGCAAGCTCCACTCCTGTGGATTGAGTGATTTCATTGCAAAGCATGGACAGCTCGGCTGGATCAAATTTGGATTTGTCTTTTTTTTGAGTGAAAATGCAATCGGTAATCGCGTGAAGCACTTCATAACCTTTGTCTTCGGCAATGGTTTTCGCAATTAAAAGGGTTTCTCTCCCCCAAGCAGTCACAGCTTCGTGGCTTTCCAACTTTCCGAATTTCGCATTCCTGTAACCCAGATAACCAAAGCTCGTAACAAGCATCCATTTCAAACAGTTTTGCCTTGAATTATAAATTTCGTAATTTGGGCCGGAGGTCTCTTTCATTCGTTTCTTATAATATTTTCTTCTTTGCAGAACTTTTTCCAGAGACTCGGAAACCACACCTTTTCTATTTTTGCAGGTGTGGTAATGAGTTCCCGGAACTTGTGATTCCATATCCCGATTGCAGCATACGCAGTTAACGGTTTCGGGTGAAATATTGCGGTTCACCATAAGAGAGGGATACATCTGGCTGAAATCCAACTGAGCGACATTTTCAAATACTATACCCTCCTCGCGGGAAGGTTGAAAAATTAGTCCTCCTTTATCAATCCTCAAAAGCTGATAAGCAGTTTTCGGGTTCTCAAGGGAACTTTTTTGCCAGGGAACCAGATAGCCGTTTTGAATTGCCGTGAATGTTTCTATATTTGTCAGCGCAGTCCCCGTGGAAGACCTCGCCAATTTCTGAACAGGCATCCTTGCAATTCTTGCAAGCTCCAAGACACCTGTGAGTTCCGTTTCTTTATAAACAAATGAATTCGAATTGTCAATGTGCCATCTTCCAAAAAGCGGATAAGAAGGCGCTCGGTATATCCAGTTCCCATAAGTATTATAGCTTGTGCCGGATGTGAGAATTTTTCTTCTGGTTCTAGTGCTTTTATCCCGGTCAAATTGAAGCGGGATTCGGGACTCATTCGATTTACGGAATAAATAAGGAAAAATAGCCTGGTCCCCAAATCGGGAAAGAATAACATCGGGATCTTCCAATTCGAGAACCGCATTCACCTTGGATAATAATTTTTTCGTATCGGAATGCCAGATTTCATACGAATGATTTTTGCTTTCAAAAAGAATCCTGTTTTTTTCACTGATTGGAAGTTTGTGACTCAATGTTAGTCGCATATTCATGACTCCAAGATTTGGAATTTCATAATCAAAAGAATCGATGTTGTCTTGAGCTACGATATTCTCTACGTGATAATTTTTGTGAGCAATTTCAACTAACGCAAGAGGAAAAAGTTTTTTTTCGTTCAAATAATGGGATAAAAGGTCGATATCGGAATGATAAATATCCAGTAGGCCGTAAAATAGATAGAGTTTTCCCGCAATCCTTCTCAAAATGGAAGGCTTTTTGATTTTAATTTCGAGAACTTCGCAATTCTCATTCGTGTAGAAATGCTTTCGTGTACGGTAAACCGGTTTTTCTAAAATCGAATCCAAATCATAAAGTTTTTTCAGAATTTTCTGAACATGAGTCTCAGCCCCGTGGATGTAGATGGTGGGATAATACTTATCGAAAAAGCAGTGCATGTTTCCCTGACAATCCCGGATCCAGAGATATACGGTTTCTTCAACGTGATAAAGGTCAAAAAGATGGCCTTTCATTTTTATCTAGCCTTTCTTTGGTGCTCCTGAGTTCTTTTTGAAGCGATTTTACTTCCTTCGACAAAGATAAAATCATAGAGACAAGCATTGAATCAAGTGGATTCGGATTCGATGCCATTACACCGGCCTGAAGATTCAACTTCGCAGCGCGAATGAGTTCATCAAAAGTTTCCTGGTCGGATTTCCGGAGAGCTCTTTTGAAATCGGATAGCCTCTCCTCTACTCTCAGAATTTGCCTGGAATAAGGTTCAACTGTTCTGCCCATTAGAAAAATTCTCCAAAAAGGTCTGTGTCAGAAAGTTTTTCCGGTAAACTTACAAGGTTCATTTCCTGACTTGCAATGGATCGAAGAGAATTCATTGCCTCCGGAAAAATTTTGGAGGAATATTTTTCCTTTTCTGCAATCACCAGATGAACTCCCGAATTTTTTAAACTTGCGAACTCACGGATCAATTTTTTCAAAAGGAATTCTGCTTCGTCGGGCTTGACATCACCGTCGAAAAACTGCTTAAACGGAGCAAGGTAAAAGTAAAAAGCTTCTCTGTTTACCTTTGAAAGAGAAATCTGTTTTGTCGAATCCAGGATTTGATAAGGAGTAAACGCCCTCTGAATCAAGAGATTATCCAGCAGGCTTTCATTTTTCAGAGTAGAAGTAATCTGGAAAATATCAAAACGAATGGCGCAATCAATCAGATGAACAGAGGCATTTTTTTGAACAAGTTCCGTGACCAGGAAATGAGAAGCCCCAAATCCTTTCTTGCCGTGAAGGAGTAATATCTCCCCGCTTTTTCGGTTCGGGTTCAATTTCGAAGGTAGTGGCTTCAGTAAACCGGGTTTGTGAGAATAAATCTGGCGCATAACGCTATACTAATGTCTGCATAGATTTTGTATAGCGTTATTTTGGATCAAATCAGCCTGACTAGCCTGAAGTCGTCACTACTCTTAATTTGACAGATGTCGTTTTTATCGAGTCCTTTTCTCTGCCAAAGCCTCGGTGTCTTGGGGACTTTGGGCTGTAAAAATGATTCTCAACTTCGTCCACTTTCAACTCATTCAACATTTTCTATTTTGCCTGGGGTCTATGAACATCTGGCACTAGATTTCAAGAAAGTAAAAGTGATTCCGGATTCAAATTGATTTTTTGCTACTTACGCCAATTCACAAAATTTTATGCAATCATAATCTTACCAGCATACTGAAAGTTAGCGACTTTTCGGGAAGCGCTGATCGCCAAAGCATAAGTGTGAATCTCTCTTCCCATCCAGTCCGGGGGTTCTACTAACGTCCCGCTCTGGGCAGAACGTACCGCATCCTGTTTGAGCAAAAGATGGTTGTCAGCCGGATTGCAAGCTACAAGAACCGCATTATCTGTTCCGTTTCCGTTGTTCTGATATGTCCATGTGAAATTCACAGAACCGGAAGAAGATGCGCTTGTGATCCCGTTCAGAGTCTCAAGATTTCCTCTCGCAATGATAAGGCCCGGATAATTTATGGAAACATTTCCGAGGCTTCCGTTAACGCAATGAAATTCATGGACATGAACATATTTTGCTCGCTCTGTCCTTTTGAAATCCATGCAAGTCCGATTTTCACAACAGGAAAAAATGCTTTGCCGAGTCTTGACATTGCGCGGAATTTTTCCTGAACCAGTTTCTGTGCGTCAGTAGGAGTGTTTCCACTGGCTCCTCTTGCCGCTTTGATTATTCTAATGTCCCTCCAATTCGAGAAAGTGACATTGCCTATTTTCCCGGAAACATTTCCGAGAATACTACCTGAAATTTTCGCCATAATTTTTCTCCTATTCCATATTTGGAATACTAAGAGTGTCGAATTATTTAGAGCAGGATCTTTAAGTCAAACTTTCCGTTGTTTCCGTTGTTTCTGAATTTTCGCATATTTTTTAAAATTTTTTTTCATTCATTCGGATTTGTTCGGGCTTTCTTCGGATTGAATCAATAAAACCAGGGGTTTGGTGCGTTTTATCCGAACAAATCGCTATTCAACCCTTACTAAACCCCTATTCTTGCAGGTGGAAACTAACGTACCGAAGTAAGCAGGGAAAAATTTGATCCTTGTCAGTGCCAATCTCATCCATAGGAATAGCGAGGTGATTTACATGATGAAACTTAAGTTTTAAGAAAGATTTTCTTACCCACCGGAATTTATTCGGAAATTCTCGATAGCGCTGACAGGGTAAAGAATTTTTCTGTCAGAATATCGGATAGAATGGATTTTGCCCTCGCGTCTATAATTGGCCAGGGTTCTTGTGGAAATCCCCAGTTCTTTTGCTGCTTCCTTTGGAGTGATATACCGGTTTTCGCTGCTCATTTACTCGCCTCATATTCACATATTTATTTTTAGTATAGCATAGTAGTTATCGATTTATTTCGTGTTCTATTTAATTATTTTTTTAAAGGAGCAGGACTTTTTGCATTTTTTTATCTTAAAAAGGAAAGGAAGTGCTGTTTTTGAAAGGGATTTTTTCGTATTAGTAAATGATGATTTCATGGAGTATAAATTCGGGAAAATGCTTTTTGCAAGCACGTCATTTGTTAATCGTCTCTGGTGTTTTGATCGGGACATGTCGATGTTTCAAAAAAAAATATACCATGTTCAATAAATTACTCTGATTCTAATTCAGCGTGAATGTGCGCTATTCAAAGTTTATGATATTGACATAAAAAATGCAAAAAATGGCTAAAGAAAAATGAATTGGTTGACGAAATTTTCAAAGAGATGTTTTGTTATATTAATAAAGAGTTAGCTACTCGCTACTCGCTACTCGTTACTCGCTAAAGCAAATCTATTCACCTCTTTTTGGGTGTACATGTTTCTTGACATTGAAAAATTTCGCTGCTGGCATATCGCTATGGGCAAAATTTTTCGTTTTTTACGGGTATGCGTATGCACTGAAAGAATTTTTTCTATATCACTATCCATATCTCTATATCAAAAAATGGCGGGCAGCTTTTGGGTAGGTTCAGAATGTTGCATCCTCTGATATATTCTTATACGATTATGGGCGGGAAAGCATGATGTGTTCTTTTGTTGGAGTTCCGGATGCTTTTATCCTCACCAGAGAGGGGTTAAAGACTATTAGCTCAATTCAAGTGGGTGAGTATGTCATGTGCTGGGCAGAAAATCCAAACTACTTAATTCATAATTCTGGATTTCAGCGGTATTATGACAAAGTTACTGCATTTTGCGAAAAAGAGGTTTGTGGAGTATATTGCCTGACTTACAAAAATAAAATATCTTTAACTGATTCTCATTTAATGGTCACAGACGATTCAGCCTTTCTTGTCGCTCGCCGGAAAAGTAAATTAGCCGATCATGCGCAAGCTGCAATTGAAAGGGGACTATGGTTTAGTCAGGTCAAGCCGGGAAAATTTTGGAAGTGGACGAGAGTAAAAGATTTGGTTCCGGGCAACTTGTTATTTATGGCAAATGAAACAGTTTTTGAAATTGAAGGTATCACTTTTGAGTCTTGCGATATGAAAATGTTGGGTATTTGTCTGGAAAAAAACGGTTCCTGTTTTGTCGGTGAGCACGGGGTTTTAACTCAATATGCGAGTGTAAAAAGTGAAAATGGACAATTGGAAAAAGAGAAGTGAGATGGATGATAATGGGAATGCATCTTGTTTCCACAAGGATAAGTGCTGGAACGGGAGCTTTTCTGCTATTGATTGTTTGTGAAGTGTTTTTTTCTCAAAGTATTTGCGCCAAGCAAAAGAGAGCTTTGGAAATTGATCTTGAATCCGCTATACAAATTGCGACAACTAATTTCTTTGCACTAAAGGCAATCAAGAATAAAAATATTGCAATTAAGGAATTAATTACCGAAAGATGGCGAGATTATCTTCCTGCTGTAGGTCTGGTATATATCAGGCAGAGGTATATAATTGCCGAGGGGCAGGATTCTATTTCCAACGAAATAAGACTCAATATTGAACAGGTCATTTTTGACGGAGGCAAAAGAGGATTTGAACTTGATATAGCTGAATTGGAAGAAGTTCTGACCAGAGAAGATTTTCAGATAACCTACAACAAAATCAGACTGGAAGTGCAAAAGGCTTTTTTTGCAGTGCTTGCTGCATCAGGTAAAGTTGCATTAAATCAAAAGTCATTGGAGCGGGGAAAGGAGCAATTGCGACTGAGCAGGCTGGAAGCCCAAAACGGGTTTTCTACCAATATACAGGTTATGAGCACTGCTTCGCGGGTTCAGGAAATTGAACTTGCGCTCTTGAAATCCAAGAATGAATATCTGAGAACCAAAAATGATTTAAAGCTCGTAATGAATATCGACTACGATTCAGATCTCAGGATTCTCGGCGACCTATTCAGAGATTTTTACCTTTATAAGCCCGGTTTTGAAATGGATGTATTGATTGCAAGAGCAAAGGTCGAGCGTCCAGAAATTCTACGCGCAAAAGTAAATTTGCTGAAACTTGAAAAGGAAAAGGAATTAGCTGAGAATGCATGGATTCCAAAAATTTCCATTGGCGGGTATTTGGGGCGAATGGATCAGGAATTTCCTTTGCGGGAACCTACATGGGGAGTGAATTTGAAAGTTACATTCCCTTTCGGAAATTCTACGAGTAACACTACTACAAGCACGGGTATTCGTCCAAACAGTTTGGCCGGAACCGGTATCCGAAACGACAATACGAACTTTAATAATTCAACCAACAGTTCATTCCAATTTGCGGATAACCTGAGCTATAACAGGAAAATTATGGAAAGCAAAATCAAACTTGGAGAAGCAATAACCGAAAAAAACCGGCTCGAACAGACTATCGCCATAGAAGTCAACAAGGCGTGTGATAATACGAAAGAGTCATGGGATTCGATCCATATCGGAAACGGTCAGGTTTATTTTCGATATGAAAGCCTGAGACTTATGAGCACAAAATATACGGTCGGGGATGCAAAGAGAGCTGATATTCTTTTTGCTGAAACTGAGATGGTTGAGGCTCAGGAAAAACTTGTGGATTCTTTTGCAAAGTACATAACGTCTGCGTACGAGTTGGAATGGATTTCCGGATTAAGGCCAGGCTCATTAAATATCTATAGGCATATTCCTGGAAAAGGAAATTCTCTTCTGTCAAAAATTCTCGATGATGATTTTAAAAGACCTAAATTGGAAATCGCACCTTTTGAGGAGCAAGAGAAATCTTATCTTGATGAAATTGATGTGAATAAACCGGAAACAGAAAAGGATAAGAATTTGATCGATGAAGTAAAGACGGAGTGATGGAATGAAAAAACTAAAAAAATCTTTTGCTTATCTGCTGTTGCTGTTTCCCATAGTTTTTTTTTCGTGCAGCAATGTTGAAAATAAATTTAAAAATTGGATCCCATCAGATAATAATCCGTCCGCTCCAAAAGTAATCCATGCTCTTCCTTCGGCAAATCAAACCGGAGTTGCAAAAGATTCTCCTGTCACTTTTACTTTTAACAAAGAGGTCGATCAAAAAACCTGTACGACTGCGTTCAGCATTCAACCTCCTATGACCGGATTGTATGAATTCAACGGATTTGTAATGAAATTTAAGCCTTCTACAAAACTACGCGGAGGAATCACCTACATTGCAAATCTATCCAAGCAATGCGAAGACAAAGAGGGAAGGGATCTGGAAAAACCGTACAGCATGAGTTTTACCGTAAGCACAGACACAACCCAGCCTGATCTTGTTTCCATTCAGGCAAGAAAGAACTCAAGCGGGTGCAATCCGAACAGCCCGTTAGTTGAAATTGTAAATTTCCCCAACAGCTATTACAGCACTACCGATATTTGCAAGAATACGACATTAGTATTGAATTTTTCAAAATCTATGAATAGAAGTTCGGTGGAAGGAAATTTTGTCATATCTCCTCAAGTTATCGGTTCTTATGTGTGGAGCAATAACAATCAGACAATGCAGTTTAATGCAAAAGATATCTATCAGAACGGAGTGACTTATGTAGGTTCGGTAGGAAATCAAGCTTTGGATTCTTCGGAGAATAGAATAGACAATACTGTTACTTTCAGTTTTACCATAGGGAATGAGTCCGTAAGGCCGGTAATCACTATGCAGGACGGATATTTGAAAGGAGGAACGACGTGCAATCCAGGCGTTCTTGCATCTTCTCTCTACGGGCTTGGATTAAAAAATCAAACAGGGTTATGCAGTAGTATCGTTACGGGTTATCAGAATTCTCCAATATTTATTCACTTTAGTGAAGATATGGACATTTCAACGGCAGATTCGGCTTTTACGATCAGCCCTTCGATAAACGGGATTAAGGCGTGGGGATTAAGCAGCAATTCTCTTTGTGGTTCAACCGGGCCCTGCACCGGAAATAATCTTTTGACCTTTACTCCGACAACTAGCTGGCAAAATGCAGTTACATATACCGTTTCATTGTTGGGAAGCGCTTCTGATGTGGCAGGTAATGCGTTAGGCGATCAATATTCATTTTCTTTTACAGTCGGCTCTGATTTTCAAATCCCGCAAGTAATCCGACCGGATGGTTATCTGATGCCCGGTTGCAATCCCGGACCAGGAACGTTAGCTTCTGTGCTTGATCCGGTTTTCGGTTTAAGAGATAAAACAGGATTTTGCAGCAGTATCGTCCCGGGCTCATCGAATTCACCGGTGATTATCGACTTTACGGAAGATATGGATATTTCTTCGACCGAGTCAGCATTCAGCATATCACCATCGATTATCGGTGTAAAAAGTTGGCTGGCAAGCCCACTTCCTCAATGTGGAACGACCGGACCTTGCACGGGAGGAACCAGCCAGTTGACTTTTACTCCATCACAGCCCTGGTCAATATCCACTTATAGTGTAAATATTGGAAGCAGCGCTAAAGATTTGGATGGAAATTCCTTCGGGGGTTATTCATTCTCCTTTACTGTCGGAACAGATTTTATGCCGCCAGAAATGGATTATACGTTAGGCGGTCCCCTATTTGGGGATAAAGCCACTGCGCCTTGTACTGCAGCAGCCATCACCTCCATTAACAATTTGGATATTGATATATGCAACACTGCTGCCGGTTCAAATTTCCGTATTCGATTCAGCGAGGCGATGGACCAGTCTCAGACAATGAACGCATTTTCCATTTCTCCAAGCGTAAATGGTTCATTCAGTTGGCCTTTTACAAATGAATTGCTTTTTACACCGTCTCAGAACCTGGAATTGAATAAACAATATAGAATTACAATTTCGGCCTCTGCCAAGGATTTGGCAGGAAACGGCCTTGTTAGCGATTTTACAAGGTATTTTACGACCGGAAACGGGTCAGGTTTCGTAGATAACACTCCTCCGTCCGTTGTGGATTTATTTTCAGATTTAACCGGAGGTGCGGGTGGATGTGATGGAGGAATCAATGATTCTTTGGCTGCATCTTTTTTGACCAATGTTTGCACTGATAATGCGGGAACGGGCCAAGGGGCAAACTTTCAAGTTCAATTCAGCGAAAATATGAATCAGTCTGTTACGGCGCAGACGTTTTCCATTAGTCCTTCTGTTTCCGGTGTACTTTCCTGGACTGCCGGAAATATTCTGGTATTTTCCGCAACTCAAGCGTTGGATCCGAATAAGCAATACACAATTACAATTGGTCAAAATGCAGAAGATTTGGCAGGAAATAAACTTCAGGCTCCATATCTCATTTATTTTGAAACAAGCGCTGTCGGCGGAAATCCTTCCGTAACTACAATTACAGTACCAGCCGGAACGGTTACAAATTGTAGTGGGGGCTTGGGGGTTGCGACTGACATTCTGAGTTCTACTGTAAACAACGCATGTCAGGGAAATCCTGCAAATAGCCCGATAATTTTCAATTTTTCGGAAGGCATGAATCAATCCAGAACCCAGGCTGCAATTTCCTTATCACCGAGCGTTACCGGAGTTTATTCATGGACTTCCGCGACACAGTTGCAATTCACCCCGGATTCAGCCCTTTCTTATGGGCAGAGATACAATATCAGTGTATCAACAGCTGCTGAAGACCTTCAGGGGCAAAGAATTGGAAACCAGCTTACCGGTTCTTTTGTAGTAGGTGCGCTTGATACAACTTCTCCAAATCTATCCTGCCCCGGCTGTGGAGTCAATTTCGAGATCAACGGAGATGGAGACAGTTGTGGAGCAGTGCCGAATGATGTGCTGAACCAGCAGAATGGTTCGAGCAGCACGACTAACGTATGCACCGGTGGAGATTCAATTCAGATCACATTCAGCGAGGCAATGAACCAGCTCGCAACATCCAATGCAATTTCGTTTTCTCCTTCGGTCAATGTTACCTACACCTGGGCTGGAAATATTGTTACGATAAGACCTCTTACGGCTCTTGCAAGCAACAAGGCATATACTCTGTCTGTATCCACATCAGCAAAAGATCTGGCCGGGAATAGCCTTCCAAGTAGTTTCAGCGTCGGGTTCACTACCGAAAATATTTCTCCAAAAGTATATGCAGTCGGGTTGGGAAGTCAGGCCGCATGCCTGAATTATACGGGTGTTCCATCTACGGGAAATGTATTGGGGGGAAATTGGTTGTCAGCAAATTGTTTATGGGACAATACACTATCTATTCTTCCGGCGTCGAGCTACAAATTTCTCGCGGGTAATCAGGCGTGCATAAATGATGCCCAGACGGATAATATTCGGATCATTTTTGATAAGCCGATGGATATTGTTAGCGCTGCGGCTGCCGTGAACCTTCGAAGAATTTCACCCCCGGTTACATCCGTGACAAAAGCATCCTGGATTTGGAGCGATTCGAATCACGTTTTGACGATGTCGTTTGCTGAAAGTCCTCTGTGCATGGATCTCGTTAGAAATGCCGGCGATGATCCTTTTGCGAATTATCCGTTCTATATTCTGGAAATCGATCAAACTGCAAAAGATGCAAATGGAAATACGTTATCATCGCCTTTTAATTTCTATATGGAGGGAGAGTAATACTATGAAAAAAAGGATAATGATCCGGAATGTTTTTGTTTGGGGCGTAGCATTTTTTTTCATCCAATTCTTCGGATGTTCCAGTATTTCGAAATTGTTTCGTTCGTCAGGAAAAATACAGATGGCAATGGTGAAAACAGGGTCGCCAAAAACAATTACGATAGGCGCAATTGAGAACAGGGATTTTCGTTATAGTCCGCACCTCATTAAAAATTTTCATGATATGCTTCAGTTTCAGTTAATCAGTCTGGGCTTTCAGGTCTCGGAATTAGACGGAAGCTTTGCAGATTCAAAACAGAATATGGCTGATCAAGCTTCAATCAATAACATTGAGAGTGAAGAAAACAAGGCAGATAAGCAGGAAAAGTCTCAAATCGATCCTGCTAAAAATCAAGTTGATAAAACAGCTTCTGTCGCGGACTTATTGCCGGACAATTTGAAAACAATTGCCGGAGAACACAATGAAAAGTCAATGTCGGGACATATTCCTGAATTGAAAATGTTGGCTCAGGATGAAATTCAAAAACTTTCAAAACAAAAAAAGTTCGATTATTTTATTCAAGGCGCTATGGGGAACAATGAGTCCGGAACATTATTGTCTACCGATGATAATTCGCTGATTTTTTTGAAAATTTATGACACAGGCGGAATAATGATAGGAGCTTTAAATTTTACTGTAAACGGGAGAACGCTACTGGATGCTCCGTTTCTAAAAGATGTGTGTTATCGGATTTCGGAAAATATATCCCAGAAGATGAAGTAAAAAGAAATGAAAAAACAATATGAAAAACTACTGATCCTTTGTCTAATAAATCTATTTATTGCTCCGGCTTGCAAAATAAATAGAGAGGAACTTCAAAAAAAATACGCTTCTGCTGCAAAGTATTATGCCCAGAAAGAGATCGATAAATCTCAAAAAATTTATGAAGAAATATTGAAAGAGGAAAGAAGTTCTCACGCACTAATGATGCTCGGTAAGCTTCATTATTTTAAAGGAAGATATATTCCGTCTGAAAAATATTTCTCGGAGGTACTGGATAGCGACAAATGCAATCTCGGGGCAATGTACTGGCTGGGGAAAATAGAAATTCAGACTAGGGAAAAAAGGGGTGATGCGCTAAAAAAACTGGAAACTGTTCTGGAGAAAAATGTTTCAGTCGCAGAAGCCGCATATTTAAAAGGAACAATATTCGAGAGCGAGGGAAAAACGCAACAAGCCTTGCAGGCGTATAATCAGGTTATTCATGAAGAAGAAAAAATAGCTCTCGCTTATATGCGTATTGCCAGAATTTACGAAAGGGGGAATTCAAAACTGATGAGCGAGAAATATTACAGTCGTGCTGAAATTCTTGCCGAGTCAAATCCGGAATTACTGAAGGTGCTAAAAAAAGGAAAACGGTCAAAAAATGATTAATTTCCTTTATAAGAAAAATGAAACAATAAAATCAAACAGGATAACTGCATTATTTGAGAGAATCTCCCCTGTAATAAAATTTTTGATTTTCTTTGTAGTTTCGGTTTTACTTAAACCGAAAAATTTTATTGGAAAAATATTTCAAAAGCTGATTATATCGTATATTTTGATTTTTGTTTTACTGGGAGTTATTCCGTCTCAGTGGACTAAAAATATAAATTCATTTTTAGAAAAGAGTATGGTGCTGCGCCCAATTGCCAGAATTTTCAAATTGGAAAATTCCAAGAGTGAAATAGTTGATCTGGATATGCTTTCGGTAAAATCATTATTGGTTCAACCTGAGAAAAAAACTCCGATAATTTCCGCCCTTGGTTCAATAGAATATTTTGAAAAGGTTGATATTGTTTCCAAAACTTCGGGAAGTATTCAAAAAATTTATGTTAAGGAGGGGGAAGTTATTCATAAAGGGCAGCTTCTGGTTCAAATGGAAACCCTTCAACTGGAATTGGAGCAGAAGAAAAACCGGTCGCAGTATGAAAGCGCCGTTTCGACTTTGAAGCTTGCAGAGGAGAAATACGAAAAAGCAAAAAATGCAGTAGAAATCCGGGAAATAGAAGTGGAAAAAAGAAAAACCCAGGTGAAAGAATTAAAAGCCGAGCTGGATAAAATTCGAACTACCTATTACGGTAAACAAGCCCTGTTCAGGGAGCATGGGGTAAGCAAGGAAGAATATGAAAATACCAAGACTGCTGTTGTTGCGGCAGAAGCGAAATTTCTTTTATCAAAGAAAGACTTGGATATTTCACAAGTCGGATTTCGGGATGAGGATTTAAAAATAAGAGGACTTGCAATCCCGAAGGAGCCGGAAAAAAAAGCCAAAGCATTTGTTCTTTTAAATACAAGAATAGAAAAGGCTGAAGTTGACGTTGCCGTCTCTCAGGTCAACTCTGCCAAAGCAGCTTTAGATTCGACCGATGAACTTCTCAGAACGACTTCCATACGCTCTCCTATTGACGGGATAGTTGCATTTCGGAATAAACATGTCGGGGAGTTTGTCAATCAAGGTAGTGTAACAAGTTCCGAGCACGCTATTATGGTGTTGGTTAATATCAGTTCAGTATATGCAAAATTAAACCTCAAAGAATCCGAACTAAAAATCCTGAAAAAAGGGATGTCTCTGGATTTTAGCGTAGATGTATTTCCTGAAGAAAAATTTCAAGGATCAATAACCGTAATAAATCCGATCATTGATCCGAAGACCCATACTGCAGAAATCAAAGCGCTATTAAAAAATCCGGCTATGAAATTAAAACCCGGAATGTTTCTGAGGGGAACCGTTACGACAGGAAAGCCGGAATTTGTGATTCTACTTCCTTCGACGGCTATTTCTCCGAAAGAAGGAGATAACGCATGGGTGTTTACGATTAAAGAGTCTCTTGTGCTAAAGTCTGAAGTCAAAACAGGCAGACATTTTGATGATAAAATTGAAATCAAAAGCGGCCTGGAAGTGGGAGATATTGTCGCAACTGAAAAATTATCGCAATTAAAGGAAGGAACAAAAGTAAAACCGGTTCTTCCTAAATCGGAATAGTTTGAAAGCAATTCAGAAATTTGCTATAGAACGGCCTGTTACAACGGCTATGTTTTACTTATTTCTGATTCTATTGGGATTGATTGCATTAAAGGATCTCGAAATCAATTTATTGCCGGATTTGGAATTTCCAAGACTTACTATTGTGACTACTTTCCCGAATGCAGCCCCCCAAGAAGTGGAAAATTTGATTACAAAACCCGTATCCGAAGCTGTCGGGACTGTTAACGGGATAGAAAAAATAACTTCCGAGTCGCTCGAAGGTGTGTCATTTGTGACCCTTCAATTTTCTTGGGGGACAAGAATCGATTTCGCAGCCATGGAGGTCAGAGAAAAAGTCGATCTGATTCGGGGGATTTTACCGGAGGAAGCCAGTAAATCGGTTGTTTCAAAGTTTGATCCAAGTCAGGCTCCGATACAGGAAATTGTTTTTTTTCCCCCGTCTGATGCAAAGGAAAAAGATCTCAGACATTTTTTGAAAACAGAAGTCAAGGGATACATGGATAGAATCGACGGAGTCGCTCTTGTGCAATTTTCCGGCGGGTACCAGAAAGAAATACAAATCGATGTAGATCAAACTTTGATGAATGCGCATAACGTAACTTTATCCGAGATGCAGGATGCTATAGAAACATCCAACTTGAATTTTCCTGCGGGTCATATACAGGTTGGAAGTAGCGATGTCCTCATTCGTACGTTAGGCGAATACAAGTCTTTAAAAGATATCGGAAAGACGATAGTCAGCCGGAATGATTCGAACGTGTCCGTGAAATTGATTGATCTTGCAACTGTTAAGAACGGATATCGTGAAAGAAAAGGCGTTGCCAGACATAATGGAAAAGAGTGCGTTGTCGTTTCCTTATTCAAGGAAGCCGGAAAGAATACCGTTGATGTTTCCAAAAATATCAGAACGGAAATGCAAAGAATCAATAAACAGTTCACCGGGGATTTTTCTTATGAGATAGTTTATGATGAAGCGAGATTCGTACAACAATCCATTGATAATATTTCAAACGAACTAGTTTCGGGAGGGGTGCTCGCGTTTTTATCATTAATTCTGATATTGAGAAATTTAGGAAGCCCTCTTATTCTGCTTACCGTTTTGCCTATTTCCGTGATAACGACTTTTTTACTCATGTATTTTAGAAATCTTACAATCAATATGATGAGTCTTGGAGGTTTATCACTAGGAATCGGCATGTTGTTTGATGCGGGAAATGTGGTTCTTGCCGCAATTGAGAGGCATATTGAAAATGGAGTTCCACCAAAAGAAGCAGCTCTTAGAGGGGCGAATGAGGTGGCGGGTTCCATTACATCCGCAGTGCTAACTACTATTATAGTGTTTTTGCCTATTATATTTTTGAAAGGAATCGTTGGAGTGGTGTTCAGTGAAATGGCTCTCTCCATTACTTTTTCACTTAGCGTTAGTTTGTTGGTATCATTGACATTGATTCCCATGTTGTCCTCTCTCAGAAAGAAAAATTCAAAAGGATTTGATTTTCAGAAATTCAGATTCTTTCAAAGAATAGCCGGACTCGAAGAAAAAATGGATCTGGTTTATGCTGAAAAACTTTCTATTGCAATCAAAAATCCAAAACTTCTTTTTCGAATTATATTTTTTCTGATTGTTTTGGTTGTGTTTCTCCTTCCGTTCGTTGAAAGGGAATTTATTCCAAAAGTCGATTCAGGCGAATTCAAAATAGAAATTCAGAATACGAAAGGTTCTTCACTTGAGTCAACTTCTGAAGTCGCTCAAAATATAGAAGAGATACTGCTAAAGGAACCGGATATTCAGCATGTAATTTCGAGAATCGGATATGACGAAGAACAAATCCTTACGCGTAAAGGAGGAGATGTCGGCACTCATCAGGCTCAAATTCGCGTTGTATTGAAAGAGATTCGCAAACTTTCGACAAAAGCACTGGTTCAAAAACTCAGACAAAAAATTCAAATCAGGGAAGACATTAGGGTGAATTTTATTTCCGGAGGGGATATTCTCTCCAATCTGCTTTCTCCGGAATCTAGAGCGATTACGCTTGAGTTGCACGGCAATGATCTTTCCACTTTATCATCAATCGGCGAAAGAATCAAAAACGATATTTCAAAAATTTCAGGAATTGTTGATACAAAAACAAGTCTCGAAGAAAAGGCAAGGGAATATCATATTCAATATGACGAAGATAAGTTGGGGACTTTCAATCTTACCCATGAAACCTTGTCGCAGTATCTAAAAACGGCAATCAAAGGATCTGTGGTTACAAGACTTCGTGTTTCCGATATTGAATTTGATGTTAGGCTCAGATTTAGAGAGAGTGACAGGAAATCGAAAGATACACTGGATCAAATGATGGTCAAGCTTCCAAAAGGAGAGATCATTCATCTTACACAGGTTGTAACAATTTCTCAGAATGACGGCTTCACTTCAATATTGCGAAGCGGTCAGTCTAGAATAAACCGAATTACTGCAGACGTAGAAGGGAAAAAACAAAATGAAATATTGGACAGTCTGGATTCGTATATCAAGTCGCTGAAACTTCCGGAAGGGTATAAGATCAGTTTTTCCGGAGAAAAGGAAGGAATTGAGAAATCATTAAAGGATTTGATTTTTGCATTTCTTCTTGCGGTTATTTTGATCTATATGGTTCTTGCCGGCCAGTTTGAATCGCTGGTTTTTCCCTTAGTAATGCTTGGCACAATTCCTTTGATCATGATCGGAATAACGCCGGCAATGCTACTCACGGGAAAAAGTATCAATATTAGTTCGTTTACCGGGATTATTCTGTTAGTAGGAATCGTCGTAGATAATGCTGCATTATTTTATGAGTATGTCGAGATCCTCGAAGAAGAAGGAAGAGAACTTCAAGATGCGATAGTTGAAGCCGGAAAAATCGTACTACGTCCTATCATTATGAATAACGGGACAACACTTTTGGGACTACTGCCGGTTGCGCTTGAATTGGGCGAAGGTACGGAATTTCAGTCTCCTATGGCAATAGCCGTGATTAGCGGGCTTATAACATCTGTTTTTTTATCTTTGTATCTGATACCGGTTTTATTTTTTTATCTGCGAAAATGGCAAGAGAAAGGATCGGAGTCCTGAGATTGGAGACAATTACTTCCAAATCGTTAAAGCATCCGATCGCCGTAAGCATGGTATTTTGTGGATTTTTACTTATGGGATTGATTTCTTTTTTTAGAATTCCTGTATCATTGTTTCCGAATACGACCTACCCCGGACTTACTTTACAGACCGAATATTTCGGAGTCGGTCCTCAGAAAATAGAGGAAATGATTACGAAACCTCTGGAAGAATCCGTTTCTACGGTAGGCGGAATCGTCCAAATGTTCTCAACCTCCGAGGAAGGAAAATCCAGAATTCACATAGAATTCAACCGGGATGCGGATATAGATTTCAAGTCACTTGAAATTCGGGATAAAGTTGACCTTGTTTCCGGGAATTTTCCGAGAGAAGTTCAAAAACCGGTTTTACTCAGATACGATCCCGAACAAAAACCTGTCTTTGTAGTTGTCCTCCTAAGTTCAAACAGATCCATTTATGAGCTAAGGGAAATTGCAGACCGGGAAATAAAAAAAATGATCGAAGGGATTCAGGGAGTAAGCGAGGTTTTTGTCGCAGGCGGAAAGCCCAGAGAAATTCTTGTTTCGTGCGATATGCACAAAATCGACGCGCATTCGATTACAATGGGAGAAATACTATCTTCTTTGCAAAAGCACAACATCAATTCTTCGGCAGGACAGATTTCGCAGGATGGGGGAAAATATCCTGTTTACGTAAGAGGAAGATTCCGGAATTTGCAGGAAATCCGGAATTTAAATATTTTTTCCGATTCAAAGGGAAAGCTTGTAAAATTGAAAGATGTTTCTGACGTAAGTTTTTCATACAGGGATGACGATACTGCGGCAAGATTAAACGGTCAGGATAGGGTGACGATTTATGTTCACAGATCAGGATCTGCAAACTTGCTGGAAATAACAAAAGGTCTTATTTACGAATTAAATAAAGTAAAGCGAAACGATTTAAGTTATGAGATCATCTACAATCAAGCGGACACGATCCGGAATGCAGTTTTCAATCTGATTACCGCAAGTTCCGTAGGTATTATATTCGTTTTTGTTACGGTCTCCTTTGCTTTTCATTCGATTCAAAAATCATTCATTTGTATTTTTAATATTTTTTCTTCTTTTTTTATATGCTCGTTCTTTTTGTATCTGTTTCAAATAGATTATAATTTGATTACCATTACAGGACTGATCCTTAGCGCCGGTTTCAGTCTGGTTATCTCAATTCTGTTTCTCTCTTCAATAAGAGACGAGGGAATTCTAAACGGGGTCGAGAAAGTAAAACATGAAATCCTTGCCGTGCTTCTTATAATTTCTGCTGTTTTTTTTCCTCTTATCTTTTCCAGTTCCGAAATGAGGATCATTTACGGAGGTCTGGCTGTAGTAATCATTGTCAGCATTAGTGTTTCTTTTATTACGCATCTCGCTTTTTTCCCGATCATTTTGAATTTTTCGGACAAAAAGAAAAATGAGTCGGGCGGTTTTGTGAAAAGTTTCTTTTTTCATTCAAAGATTTTAAATTCCAAAAATTATCTATTCCACAATCTGCCTGAAAAAATATCCGGATTTATCAATAAACTTGTACAATCACCCGTGAGGGCTCTCGCATTATACTTGAGTATTCTTTTTTGTGGAGGGATTTTTTATTCGCTATCGAAGCAAGAGTTTATAAATCAATTGGAAGAAAAAGAATTAAACGGACACGTAGAATTCCCGTCCGGAACCAGTTTTCAGATTACGAATTCAATTGCGGAAAAAGTTGAAAAAACTTTGTCGGGAGTTTCCGGAATTAAGGAGATTAGCAGTAAAATCGATTCCGGTCAAGCTTCCATTATCGTAAAATTGGATAAAACCGCAAATGACCCTGATGAATTCATCAAATTTCTTGAATCAAAAATAGGGGATATAAAGCCCGCATTTGTTCATTTTTCAAGCGGGAGTGATGAGAGCACTCTTAAAGAAATCACAATTGATGTAGTTGGAGAGGAATTAAAAAAATTAGATGAGCTTACACGGGCTCTGGCAAAAAAATCAGGAGAGATTGACGGGATAAGCAATGTATTACTTCGTTATAAACCCCCCAGACCTGAAGTTCAGGTTGTAATCGACAAAGTGAAAAGCGAGGAATCAGGGCTTTCTTCAAGTATTATCGGGCAGATTGTGAAGTACGGGATTCAGGGAGGGGTTGCAACAAAGTTCTATGAAGACAACCGTGAGATAGATGTCAAGATCAGGTATAGAGAAAACTTCAGGGACAGTATCGAAAAAATCAGTAACTACCGTTTTAAAAACAAGGAAGGAATGTATATTCCAATTACTGAAATTGCTTCATTCAAAGAAGACAGCGCTCCAGTAAAAATTTATCGTAAAAACAAAAAGAGACTTTTTTCTTTTACCGTCAGAGTTGCAAGTATAGGTTTGGATAAGTTAATGAGCAAGTTAGAGTTCTTAAAAAGTTATCCGATGCCTGAAAACTATAGAATTGAATTCGGGGAAGGTTTAAAAAAGGCAATCGAGTCGCAAAAAAGATTTTTCTTTATAATCGTATTTGCTTTCATTTTGATCTATATGATTATTGCCTCATATTTTGAATCCTTGACAAAGCCTCTACTGCTTCTGATTCCCCTTCCCATTCCGATCATTGTTTCTTTGACTATTCTTTTCTTTTTGAACATCCCTATTTCCATTCCGATTTACATAGGGGTTATTCTTTTGGCTGGAATGGTTGTAAACCAATCAATTTTTCATGTCAGAGAGTTTGAAAAAATCAAGGATGAATTTATAAAGAATAGATTTAGAATAGAAGAGAATTTTCTTAAAAGAATATTAAATCCCTTCGTAATTATTTGTATTGTTTTGGCCTCTTTCTATTTGCCATTAACCTTGATTTACGGAGAAGGAGGGGGTTTACTTAGAAGCATATCGATCACATTGTTAGCCGGAATTCTGACTTCCACGATCTCCACTCCAACATTGAATGCACTGACATTCTTTTATAGATTTAATCCCGTAGTGAAAAAAAAGTCAAGAATATTGATATACAATTCTTTTTTCTATGCGTTAGGCGAATGGTTGTTGTTTTCATTAATAAATATGTATGGTTTGTATTTCAAGTATATCGAATCCAAGGAGAGAAAATGAAAATAGTTAATGGAATGAAAAGAATTTTTTTAAGCCTACTTAAAATTCGGGAATTTTGCGAGATTGCAATCAAGCAAAATGAAAAAGAATTTTTAAAACAAGGATTAAAAGATTTAACTATCCTGTTGATTTTGTGCGCTTTAATTGTTTCTGTTACGGCTATTATCGGAAACAAGCTTCCGGCTGATTTCAGGATTGCGCCCGGTGCGAATGTTCCTCCTGAGATTTTGGAGAATTTGAATAGAACCTTTATTCCCTGGAATAGAATCCTATTCCCTTTAGTTTGGCTTACAGGAATTTTACTTTTTTCTTTGATTCGGTTTAGTGCATTAAAAATACTCGATGAAAAAAATCGTTCCTTTAATTTAGTCGCAGGTATTACCTGTTACTCGATGGTTCCATTCATTCTGGCGACAACTTTCATAGATTCAATGAATGATCTATTCCCTTTGCGTCCGTACAAAGAAATGGGATTCTTTTTTTACTTGCAATTGGGAATCTCGTTAGTCCTTCTTTTTTCCGCCTGGATCAGAGAAGGATTTATGTGCGTTAGCGCTTATCAAATCCTATTTGCTCAAAATAAAGGAAGAGCTATTTTAACTTGGCTTACTCCTATTTTCATATTCGCAGGACTTTATCTGATAATGAATCAAATTTTGATTTTTATTTCGGATTAACATAGGAGAAAAAAAATCAGTGGCGATTTATTTAGTCAGCGGGAGCAGGGAAAACAAAAAAACCATCGGAGATTTGCTGAAAAGCGAATTAAAGCAGGCAATTCTGTACGCTCCCGACTTGGATCAGTTAATGCGTTATACGGATCTGAGAATTCAGGACGGGTACAACGACATTAATCTGATTATTTTCGACTGGTTAGAAAAGGCCGGAGAAATGGAGAAATATATGACTATTTTGCGGGAGTCAAAGGCGCTTGCAGATGTTCCGATGCTATTTTTAATTCAAGATATTTCCAGTTGTAAACCGGATTATTCGAAAGATTACGGGTACTATGATGTCGTGAAGAGCCCTCTTATTGATATTGAGCTTGTTATTCGCGTGAAATCCCTTTTAAGAATCGCAGACGAGAAAAGGGAAAAAATGGAAATGGAAGAGGAACTCAATCGGGCGCTTTTAAAAATAGAAGAAGTTCAAAATATCATCACAACTGATATGCAATCTGGAATTCATAACAACAGGAAATTCGAGGAATACTTCCAGAAAGAATGGAGCAGGTGTCAAAGAAACTGCTGGCCTATTTCGATTCTAGCCGTTAAGATCGATAATTACACCGAATTTGAATCCGAGTTCGGCAATCGAGTTGCTCAGGAAACATTTCAAAAGATAGCGATTACTGTAAAAGATTCGGCCAACAGGCCGGGAGATCTCGCGGCAGTACTTTCTAAGAAAATCATTGCAATCGGGTTATCAGAGACTGACAAATCCGGGGCTAATCACGTAGCAAAAAAGATCATCGAAAAAATTTCGGCTTTAAAGATAAAGAATCCGGCCGGGTTTTATTCAAAATACCTTACAGTAAGCATTGGGGTTGCAAATTGTTTGCCCGAAAATTCATACAAAGGCGCAAGAAAAGAACCGACAAAGAAAAAACAAAATATTCCGTTGGAGTTTCTCGAATCGGCTAAAGTTGCCCTGCAAAAAGCAATCCAATCGGGAGGGAATCGGATATATGTCTTATAACAGGAGAAAATTCAAATGAAATCATTTTTTGGAAAGAATAAAAAGATTTTCTTTTTTTTAACAGGAGTTTTACTTCTCATTTTGTGCACAATTGTCTTTATCGGATTTTTCGGAAAGTCGGGAAAATGCACTTTAGGAAACTGCAAAAACGGTTTCGGAGTAAAGGTTTATCCCGGTGGAACAAAGTATGAAGGGGAATTTAAGAACGGGAAAAATCACGGAAACGGAATATTTACAAATCCTGATGGAAATGTATACAACGGACAATGGCAGAATGGAGAAAAACACGGTAAAGGGATTTACACTTATCCTGGAGGCAGTGTCTACAAAGGAGAGTTTAGATACAACCGCAAAAGCGGCCTTGGAGTATACATCTGGCCCGACGGCACCAAACTGAAAGGTGAATGGAGGGATAATGAACCGAATGGCCGGGGGATTGTTGAGTTGCCTGATGGCACTTTGCTTTCCGGAATTTACAGCAACGGGATCGTTTATGAAGGAGAAGGGATATATATTTATGACGATGGTTCGAGATACATAGGTCAATGGAAGAACGGAAAAAGAGAAGGAAATGGTGTATTGCTATCGGGTGAGGGCGCAATAATTTATAAAGGAGAATGGGTTAACGACAACCTTTTAAAGAAATGAAAAGGATTTTTCAGGCTAAAAAATCAATTTTACTAACCGGTATTTTAGTTATTCTGGTTGTTATCGGAGTAGTGTATTCAGTAAGAATGGTGAGAGGATTTTGCGTAAAAGGAAATTGCGAGAACGGGTTCGGAATTAAAAAGTATTATGACGGATCGCGTTATATCGGGCAATGGAAAGAGAGTAAACAGAATGGAAATGGTGTTCTTGTTTCCGGCGAGGGAAAAATACTATCGAGCGGGATTTGGAAAGAAGGGGAATTTACAAATGAAAAAATTTACAGAAGCAGCAAAAAATAAAAAGGAGAATTAATAAAATGAAAATCAAATTGACGTTGTCTTTACTTATGTGTTTAATCGTTTTGGGGTGCAAATCCGAATCGTCGAGTGTTGAAAAAATGAAAAATGCGGCAGAATTGAATCAAAAAGGCGCCTCACTAATTCAGAACAATCCTGATGAGGCAATGAAATTATTCCGTGAAGCGAATAAACTGGATCCGACAGTTCCGGACTATGCAAATAATATCGGAGTTGTTTTGTTAAATCAGAAAAAACTGGATGAAGCGATTGTCTATTTCTTAAAATCTACGGAAATTGACCCGAATTATGGCAGAGGCTATTACAATCAAGGAGTTAGTTATCAGAATCTGGGAAATAACGAAAAAGCGATAAGCGCTTATCACAAAGCCTTGAAACTATTGCCTTCGCCTGAAATTTATTACAATCTTGGAATTGTGTATTCGAGAACAGGAAATAAAAAGTCAGCGATTGAAAGTTATAAAAAATTCATTGAGACTGCTCCACCTTCTTATGCACAGCCGATCAAAGACGCGAAGGAAAAGATAAAGGCTTTGGGTGAAGAATAAAAAATCAAATGACGTTAAATTAAATCAGACACGTATGACAAAAAAAATTAGAAGGACAAAACTATGATTGAATCAAAATCTAAAGAACATCTCGTTGATACAGATCAAAAAAAGGTAACTTGAAAGCTAAAGCAGGCCGCTATGCCAGACAAAGAGCAAATCATTGAATTTATTGAACAGAATCGGGAATTTTTAACCCGAGAATACCATATTCAAAGGATTGGACTATTTGGCTCCTATGCAAGAAATGAAGCAACGGAAAAAAGCGATATTGACCTTGTAGTGAATTTTGAAAAGAATACGGAGAACATTCATGAGTTAAAAAAGAAACTCGGTGACATGTTTCGAGTTCGCTTTCATACCGGTGTTGATATTGCCTCTGAAAAATATATCAAACCAAGGGTCAGGCAAAGAATTCTTGAGGAATCAATTTTCGTATAAAAGAAGAGACTAAAGTGAGTCAATGGACAAAAATTTAGAAAATCTCTGTGACATTTTGGAATACATTGAAAAGATTCTTCTATATACTAAGGATTTTGTAAGCGTCGATGAGTTCTATCGGAATCAGGTTTTCTTTGATGCCGTTTTGATGAATTTTGTTAACATCGGTGAGTCTGTTTCGCGGGTTTCTGAATCTTTTCAATTAGCTCATTCAGAAATCGACTGGTTAAATATTAAAGGGCTCCGAAATATGATCGCACATGATTATCTGGGTGTGGACGCAGAAGAGGTTTGGCAAATTGTGAAAAAAGATATTCCCCTCCTAAGAAAATCAGTAAGTACTTTAGTGGATATGATAAAATGAACGAGCGGAAAAAAGATATGGTATCTGACGAAATCCTGAAATTTATTACAATCATGGAAAAGATTAAAGCTTTGGGTGAATGATTTTTTTGTTCTGGACATCTAAGGAGAATTCAATTTATCCTTAAATCTTGCAGAAAGAACAGTATAGCCCTCTTCATTTAAGTGACCACCATCAATGAGGTGATCTTTGTTAATGAACTCATCAGAATCAAGGCGATCCGATGATTTTATCGTCTCTTTGATTCTGGTGTTCAGTTTTAATGCTGCAACTGTGGGCCATGGAAAATATGCGATCCATGTGTTCAAAAAAACTCTTTTTTCACATTTGCCTTCGAGTAATTTGTAACTGTTCAGAAGATTTGCCATTGTCTTCTCAATTTGTTCGTCTTCTGGGGAATAATTGCCCAGAAAATCATTAACTCCTCCATTTAATAGGCAATAATTGTAATTTCCGGGTGAATTATTGATTGATGCTAAAATCACATCCGATGGTCTCGTCGGAGCAGCAAATTTAATCACATAAAAATCAGCCAAATGATTCTCAGGCCAAAAAGCGGAAATACTATCACCAAATAAAGCAATGCTTGGCTTTATGATGGGTAAAATATGGTTATTTTTTTGTTGGTTTTCACATGTTAGGAAAATAGAAACAAATAAAATAAATATTATATTCATTCAACTCAATTTTTATTTTCCAGTTTATCGATCAAGAAGCCGGTCATTTCGGTAAAGCATCTTTGGGAAAGATGACTTGCGTCCATGAAATAATTACATTTGATGACGCCTGGTTGGTTAAGGTTATAATAAGGTATCGAGTTTTCTGCAGCGAGTTTTTTAATTCTGTTTTCCCATATATCCTCGATTTTATATTTAGTTTTGATGCTATTCAGGATTGGGTGTATTTTAGGTCTCCAGAAAATCACCCGGATATTTTTATCAGAGGTAGTTTTGATTATTTGTTTCAGAAAACTAATCTGATCCTCGTCAATTTGAAAATTATTGTAGAACTCTTTATCGAGAACATTGCTTAAATATTCGAATTTCAAAAATTTACTGGTGGAATCTATATTATCAGATTCGTAGTCACCAAAATTCGTATACCTCTTTTCCTCCTTTTTTTTGAGTTTTTCCGATTCAAGAGCAAATATATCCATGCCACCAGCTTTCTCTTGCAGCTCCCGCATCATTTTGTCATTGTAGTTTTCATTTTCAAGTTTGAGTTTTTTCTTCAAGGTTTTCATTGAAACCTTATATCGATATGATAAAAATATCCTGGACAGAGTAATTTCCGACAGATAACTTTTTGGAAAATTTTTATAATGATTCAAAGCAAAATTAACCGGAATTCCTTCAAGGCGTGAAATTGAATTGTAGCGGTTGTTCAGGTTAAAACTAAAAGGCGATAATTCAATGAATACAGCATCAGGTTTGTGTCCACGCTCAATCAACTGAACAAGTCTTGTATAAAAAATAGAAGGATTTGAACCAGGGGAAGCGAAATTAAAATTCTGCCATTGCAAAATAATTTTTTTCGTCTTATCATCAGTATATAGATCTACTTTTGTATGGGAGTCAACAGGAAATAAATAAAATCCCATACTTCTGGATGTCCCGAAATTCCAAAATTTTTTTTTGTTTTTTTCAGATTCATTAAGATAGGAACTGTCGGTATTTTCTAATGTTTCAGTATAAGGGTTTGAGCCTATATTCTCGGTTATTAGGCTTTTAATTGGTTTTATTAATAACACTTTATCCAAAATAAGAAATCCAATTAGGATCAAAAAAGGTTTAAATATTTTAAGTTTTGATTTTTCCATTAGAATTGAAAGTAAATAAAGGTAGAGGATTTTGAGCTGACACTTGCGATGGCAAAACATATACATATAGCTGACGCAGGAATAAGAATATTTTTGAATCGGGCAAATCTATTCCAGAATTTCGGATTGTATTCCAATATATGCAACAAAATAAAAATTAAAAAGTAAATTCCTAACTGATTTGTTCCGGGAGGAACAATTCCATCGAGAGCAAAAATTCTTTGAATAATCTGAAAAGCAGATTTGATTGATTCTGCCCGAAAGAAAATCCACCCCAGACATACAAGATGGAACACAAAAACAGAGCTAATTATTTTTGTAACAATATTTCTTTTTCTGGATGCCAACCCAAAAAATCTTTCAATACAGAGATATACCCCATGCAAAACTCCCCATACTAAAAAAGTATAATTTGCTCCGTGCCAGAGCCCTCCCAAAACCATTGTAATAAATAGATTAAAATACGTTTTATAGGCGCCAAACTTATTTCCGCCCAAAGGGATGTAAAGATAATCTCGTAACCAGGTGGAAAGCGTTATGTGCCATCGTCTCCAGAATTCTTGAAAGCTCATTGAAAAATAAGGAGCTCTGAAATTCGCTGGAATCTTAAAGCCTAGAAGGAGCGCTATGCCGCGAGCAATATCCGTATAACCCGCAAAATCACAATATATTTGAATCGCAAACCCATAAACAGCTATTAATATTCCCGAAGAACTGTAATATCCGGGGTTTGAAAAAACCGGCTCGACTATTATGGATATATTGTCTGCAATTAATATTTTTTTTACTATTCCCATTAAAATCAGAAGTGTTGCGCTGTCAACGGGAACTCTTGAGGATTTTTTTTCAGTGTTTATCTTATTGATAAACTCATCACTTCTTAGAATCGGTCCGGCAATCAGCTGAGGGAAAAACATTATGAACAGAGTAAAATCAGATAATGAAACCTTATAGTTAATATGATTTCTGTATATATCAACATGAAAGGCCATTATCTGAAATGTATAGAAGCTTATTGCGAGAGGGAGAATGATTTCGGGTGTTTTTTCAGAAAAGCCTGAAAAACCAAGATCAATAAAAATCGTTCGAAGAAAATAATAATATTTGAAAAAAGCCAAATTGGCAAAATTGAAAATTGCTATTATCGATAAAACTTTTAGGTTGTATATATGGCGGGTAAAATGGTAGAATAGGTAATTTAAATAAATAATCAGCAAAAAATGAATAAGGAACGGAGCGCTCCAATATCCATAAAACACAACCGAGCCAAAGAGTAAAAGCCATTTTCTCCACTTATGCTTCGATAACCAGTAAAAGCTATGTAGAATTGAGAAAAAAACAAGAAAAGCTACAGAGTTAAAGAGCATAAGCAAGTGTTAGATTTTTTAAATATATAGATACTGTCAAGTTATTTTATCGTTTCCCGTAAAACAATTTGCTTATTTCCCCATCCATTGAAAAAATCCCATTTTCCGGCTTGACACATTTTTTCGGGCTGCCATA
>CAYTEA010000010.1:0-143843 GCA_964436695.1 uncultured Leptospiraceae bacterium | reverse complement strand
TCTCAGAAGAAAATAAATGAAAGCCCAGACTCCGGCTCTCATTGCCATCGCCAAAATACTTTTTACGGCAACCATACCCGTTGAAAAATAAATAGCAATCAGAATAATTAAAACTGAAAAATGCATCACGGGAATAAGCAATGGTAGCCTGCTTTTCTTAACGGTCCATATTTGATAAACAGCAAATAGGGATATACAGGCCAACAAAATGTTATAATAAACCAGCCAAACAAGAATAATCTGATCAGGTTTGTGAATACCGATAATCACTCGAATTCCCTGGATAATGGATGGAACTGAAAGCAAAAGGCCGAGAATAGAAGCGAATTTAAACTTATTGAATTTCATAGAGAAAACTCCTTTAGAAAGTTTTACAAGAAAAATATTTGACAAATATTTTATGCTTAGGAAACTAATATTTAGGTTACTAAATAAAAAGTCAATGGAAAAAAGAAAATTTATTCTTCCTGAAAAGGAATTGAGGGAGAAAATACTGTCGAAATTTAACGGAAAGGATGGAGAATTCAATATTAGCTCCATTCAAAGAGCAATTGCAGTGTTTGAAATAGCGGATCAAATTCAAAACAGTCTTTCTTCCCATTTTGCTCGCTATGGCCTCACGCAAGCACGATTTATTGTTCTTCTCACTATGTTTACCGGAGACAAATCCAACTGGAACCCGCTTGAGCTTGCTGAAATCATAAAAGTAAAGCCACCAACAATGACGGGAATTCTGGATGTATTAGTAAGAGATGAATATGTGATTAGGAAATCCGATGAAAAGGATAGAAGAAAAATTCTTGTTTATCTGACGGCCAAGGGCAAGAGAAAAATCAAAGAAATTTTGCCGGATCATTTTAATAGGATTTCCAGTTCTTTTAAGAATTTGGGTATTCCGAAAAATTCACCGAAGTTTGAAAATACAATAAAGGAAATTCGTTACTCACTATCGAAATTGCTGGAAGGAGTGAATGCTCCTATTCGCTAAAGAAAAGGGGAATAAATTTATGAGTCAACTGATGAAATTCTTTAAAGAAAAGGTAAATGGATTTCCGGCCAGTCGAAAGACAGCCGCTATACTTTCAGTGATTTTACTGATAGTATTGTTGTTTGTCTATGTGGTTTTTAGATCTGGCCCACTTGCCCCTATATCGGTAGTTTTAACTACAGTTGAAAATGCATCCATTCAGCCAGCTCTTTTTGGGATCGGTACGATTGAAGCGCGCTCAATATACAAAATTGGCCCGAATCAGCCGAGTAGAGTGAAGAGAGTATTCGTACATGTAGGTGACAAAGTGAAAGCGAGCCAATGGCTAGTTGAAATGGAGCGTCCTGATCTTGATCTTCTATCAACGGATGCAGAGAAAGAATTTGTGATAAGCAGCATGACTCCTGAGCAAAGGGCTTTGATGAAAAAAAAAGATGGAGAAGATCTAATATTACCCAGCGCAAATCTTCGGCTTAGAACACCAGTAACCGGGCTTGTAATTTCGCGAAATGCAGAACCTGGTACAACTGTTGTAGCAGGGCAATCAGTTGTTGAAGTTATAGACCCAAAAGAACTATGGATAAATACGCGGTTTGATCAGGTGTATTCTGCCGGACTTAGATCCGGATTGCAAACTAAAATCTCGCTACGGTCACAGAAAGAGACTTTTAATGGCAAAATATTTCGAGTAGAACCCTTAGCAGATTCTGTTACGGAAGAAACATTGGCAAAGGTTGTTTTTGATAATTTGCCCGCAACTTTGCCACCACTAGGAGAGCTAGCTGAAGTTACTGTTGCGCTTCCAGCGCTCGAACCAAAACCAATGGTGCCTAACGCATCGTTGCAGAGAATAGAAGGTAATATCGGAGTTTGGGTAGTTGAAAATAAACAACTGAAATTTGTTAAAGTGAAAATCGGGGCTTCAGACTTGGAGGGAAGAGTGCAAATTTCTGATGGAGTCAGCATTGGAGATCGTGTTGTTGTCTACAGTAAAAGCCCCCTGAATTCCAAGAGTCGGATAAAGATAGTAGATAGTTTGATGGATAAAAGATAAATGATAAGTCTAGCTGGACGAGATATTATCCATTCCTGGGGTAAATTTTTATTCACAGGTGTGGGGCTTGGGCTGTTGATAGGAGTCACTTTGACAATGGCGGGTGTTTATCGAGGGATGGTTGACGATGCAATGGCTCTTCTTGATAACAGCAAGGCTGATTTATGGGTAGTCCAACAGGATACTCTCGGTCCCTATGCGGAACCTTCTAGCATATATGACGATGTTTATCGATCTTTACTGGGAATGGATGGAATTGCGCGAGCGGCAAATATCACTTATCTAAGTATGCAAATTCATACTGATAAAAGGGAAGTTCGGGCAATGATTGTCGGAATTGTGCCTGGTGGGCCAGGTGAGCCTGGTCAACCGGGATATTTGATTTCTGGTCGGCATATTACGCGAGGGCATTATGAAGCTGTTGCTGATATTGCTACTGGATTTAAATTAGGAGATAATATTCGGATACGACGAAATAATTATTCGGTAGTTGGAATGACTCGACGAATGGTTTCCTCTGGTGGTGATCCGATGGTCTTTATTCCGATTAAAGATGCGCAAACTGCTCAGTTTCAAAAAGATAATGATGCAATAGTACGGCAACGTCGCCGAACTGCAATGAACCCTGTTTTTAATCGGCCAGGAGTACCCGGATTGCTTAATGGAATCATTGCATCCCAAAATATGAATCCCTTTGTGAATGCTGTACTTGTTCAATTAAAGCCTGGCTTTGCACCGGAGGAAGTTGCAGGACCGATTCGTCGATGGAAAAGACTTCAAGTCTTCACCCGATCTCAAATGGAAGAAATTCTCATTGGAAAATTAATATCCACAGCTGCAAAGCAAATCGGCATGTTTCTTGTAATTCTTGCCGTAGTAAGCGCGGCAATTGTGGCTTTTATAATTTATACTCTAACCATGGGAAAAATTCGAGAAATAGCTGTTTTGAAACTCATTGGAACAAAAAATATTACTATTGCGAAAATGATAATTCTACAGGCTGTCGGACTTGGAGTTATCGGTTTTATAATCGGAAAAATTTCATCAACTTTTTGGGCTCCCATTTTTCCTAAATATGTACTTCTCGAGCCTGGGGATGCTCTACGTGGATTCGTCGCAATAATCATTATCTGTATATTGGCTAGTTTTCTTGCGATACGGGTAGCTTTCAAAGTTGATCCTGCAGAAGCGATTGGTGGCTGAGATGAAAAATGGGATCTTGATTGAGAATTTATGCAAGCGGTATGGAGAGGGTGAAACAGCAGTCGATGCTCTAAAGGGTGTTAATATGAAAGTTAGTCCGGGTGAAGTAGTCGGTCTTATTGGCCCATCAGGTTCCGGAAAAAGCACAATGTTGAAATCTCTTGGCGCTGTTATTGAACCAACCAGCGGAAAAATGACGGTCGGAGATTTTACGATCTATGATAATGAATGGAAAATCTCAGATCTAACCGCATTAAGGAGGGATAAAATCGGCTTTGTGTTTCAAGCTCCTTACCTGATTCCTTTTTTGGATGTTACAGATAACGTTGCTCTACTTCCAATGTTAGCTGGTGTACCAAATGAAGAAGCGCGAAAACGAGCACATCAATTATTGCAGGCACTTGATGTTTTTCATAGGTTTAAAGCAATGCCTTCACAGTTGTCCGGAGGCGAACAACAAAGAGTTTCTATTGCTCGGGCCCTAGTCAATCGGCCCCCAGTTATTTTGGCAGATGAACCGACAGCACCATTGGATAGTGGCCGTGCACTCGGAGTGATTCGTTTATTGAATCGAATGGCGCTTCAATATGAAACAGCGATTATCGTAGTAACTCACGATGAAAAAATCATTCCAACTTTTAAAAGGCTATATACGATTCGGGATGGCCGCACACATGAGGAAAAAGGGGAAGGACGAAACTTCGAATAGCCGTTTGCAAAGAAAACACAATTTTAAATCGATGCAATGCATACAGAAAGTTTTTTTTAGATTTATTTGATTCGTCTATATAAAAATTTTTTCTATAATCTTTAGATTGCCCAGCTTAAATTTTTGGATGTGGGCAATAGTAGAATAGATCATTCAACCGTAACCAGAAAATTTACCAGACATGCGGTTTCTTCTAGTTTCCACTTTTTGTAATCGCTTCCCATTTTGAGAATTTGAAAACCGGTTTTTTCCAGCAGCCGGGAAACTTCAATGGGAGGAAAATATTTCTGAATTTCCCTCTATTTTTTTCGCATCTTTTCTTCTACGGCTTTCAGAAACGGAACTAGAGATTCCAGAATTTCCGGAAGCTCGTATTCCAAAATATCGCCGGCTTGGACAATATCATTCGATTCGAGAGCAAGAGCAGTTCTTGCAAGTGATTCATTCAGTTGGTTATTCACTTCGCTGAATACCTGACCGTCTACCACGAGAGAGTCAAGGCAAAGATCCGGACTTTTTTGTTTCAAGGAAATCAAACCGGTCAGTAACACATTTAATCTGGTGATGGAATGGCCTAGAAGCTCGCTGGCAATAAAATCTTTTCCGGATTGAAAATTTTCATTCACTTTCATGAACTCGTTTTTCAAGGTGTCCATATTTTCAGCATAGGTTCGCACAATATCAACTAACGCATCGATACTGAGATCAATTGCGGAAACTCTTCCGATTAAGTCCATCAAAAATAATTTCAAGTCTCTGAGGTTTTCCAAGTAATCTTCAATTGCAGTGTAAGAATCCAGCTTCTGAGAATTTGCAACCATGTAGTCGAGAATTTCCTGCACATTTTTCCCTTTTCCCATTGGTTTGATTTTTGCTAAATCCAGTTTCAGAAGAATTTTTGCGGATCTCATTATTGAGGATATCCAATCAATTCCATCACATAAATCCTTTGATTCTTTTTCAGTAAGTGAGTCACGTCCCAAAATCGTATTTCCGATTTTATCAACATATCTATCGAATTCCAGAAGACTCGACCGTAGCATGTCCATTTCTTCACCAATGTAAAAATCAAGCCTCTCGGTTGCGCTGATTTCCATAGAGTTCATTTCGCTCTTGTCCAGCTCTTTTCCATCAACAAGGCAGTTCATCAAAAACTTTCCCTGAGATTCCACCCATTTATTCATTGCCTCAAAAATATCTCCAAGATTTTTCTCGTTATCAAGAGTTCCATTCAAAGGCTGGTCATTTACAAAAATTTTCATAGTATCCTCAATTCTTATTGTTGTTGTTGTGTTTTTAAATTATTGTTTAAATAGGATCCGACTGCTTTATTCTTTCCTATTCCTTGTTCCATGTACATAAATTTTGCTTTTAATTTCTGCTCGAATCCACTTAAATGCGAGTCATAATTCTTGATCTTCTTGTTGTTTTCCGCAATTAAATCTTCAGCCAGTTTAATCTTTGTGGATAAAACTCCCGAAGTGAACTGAGTGTAAGGTTTTAAATGCTCAAGAAGCTGAATGCCTAATCCATTGTCCATTCTGCTATCTCCGTTGTTGTCCGAGGCAAACAACTCTCGCACTGCCTCAGGGTTGTCGGATAACGCACGCTTTAGGGCTTCTTCATCAATTTGAAGAAGGCCTTCCTGTATTTGCTTCCAGCTTGAACCTACGGCTCCAGTTGATATTCCGATATCTGATAATACTCGATATCCGGATTCAAACGAGGATGGATAAGATGCGCTGGTGACCGTTCTCATACCGGCCAATAATCTGAGAACTGCGTTATCACCGGATAAAATTCCCGACTTGGTTTTGTTTTCCCAGAATCCGGAGGATATGTCAAAATTCGGATCTCTATCGTTGGATTGTTTTGAGTCTGAAATTTTTCCGTCGCGGTTCACTGCCGTAACATCACGAGAATACTTGACCAGATCGTTATGAGCTGCAACGAATTCTTTCAGCATGTTTATTCCCTTTACTGCATTCACATCGATATCAACCGTGATTGGCTTCTCAGTTTTTTTGTGGACACTCAAAGAAACTCCTTCCAGGATATCTTTAATCTCTTCATTCTTGTCGCGGGTTATTTCAATTCCATCCAGTTTTAATTTTGCGTCTTTGGCCTCGACTATCGTTGTTGCAGGAAGAGCTCCCTTCATTTCCGCCGGAATGACAATATTCATATCCTGAAAAGCAATTTCTTCAGAACCGTAATTGGAAAAAACGATTTTTGTAATTTCTTTATTTTTTACAAAATTTGGTATTGTGATTTTGATTTTGCCTTCTTTGATTTCAATAGGCTCTAACTGGAGTTTTTCCTCTTCACCGGAAAGCCAATAAAATCCTCCTTGAATTTCGGTTTGCTTCTTGTCTTTTACAATTATCGAACCTTCGATAAATGAATTTTTTTCCGCTTTCTGTTTTTCGATCAAGAATGTATATGCGGTTTTGGATTTTAGAGTTACTGCATTAGAAACTACACTTGCCTTGAACCCTTCCTTGTCGTTGTTTGAAAATTTCTCGGTTTGAAATGCGATAGGCGAATCCGATTTCAGTGGAACTGGAATTTTTTTCGGATCTGCCTCAGGAGTATTTTCTCCGACAAGGCCTGCAGCTTTTAATACGCCATTCGGATCCAAAAATACAAGCTTGGCTTCTTCCCCGTATTGAATTGCTGAAAGAGAAATTACGGAATTTTCGGAATCGACTTTTGTAATGGATGAGACTGCAATATTTTGCGCATTATTTTTTATCGAATCAGCCAGCGCGCTTAAACTTCCTCCGGCAAAATCAATATCTGCCCTTAAGGATTTTGAGAGAATGGAAAATTTTCCAGCGGGAAGTTTCGAATCCGGACTTACTTTGTTTCCTGCAACCTGATTTTTGGTAGCCAGCTCCAGAATTTCGATTTTCCGCTTGCCCGGCTTTGCGCCTCTGGTTGCTTCTCCGGAAACAAATCCATCCTCATTAGATACAATTTTTTTTGCCGCAAACGGCGCGGTGAAAGATACAAGCTGTTTTGTTTTTGACTGGAGATTTGCAGTGAGATTTTTTAACTCCCCATAAACCTTGACTTGAGCCTTGTTGAAATTATTTTCTCTTTCAAGACGTTTAATAGGCTTAGCTTCGAGCTCGACTAATTTTTTGATAATCTCGTTTGTATTCTGCCCGGAACTAAGTCCCGGCATAGTAAAAGCTGGCATATGTCTCTCCTTTTTTATGTTCGTCCATTTAAGAAAAAAGATTACTGAAATTCGCATAAAAAAATAATTTGGTGATTGACGACACTGTTATGCGGTTTATGTCGCATTCAGTAAGCATTAATATTATGCCAATTGGTACGAAAATGGATCCAATAAGAATAGAAAAAGATAATTCTGAATTATTTTTCGACCGGGAATTATCCTGGTTGGATTTCAATTTTCGGGTTTTGGAAGAAGCCAAAAATCCTGAAAACCCTATTTTAGAAAGATTGAAGTTTCTTTGCATTACCGAAACCAATTTGGATGAATTTTTCATGATCCGCGTCGCAGGCCTCAGGTATCACAAAAAAGCAGGAAATGATGAGAAAAGTTTGAATGGTATGAGAATATCGGAAATTCTTTTGAATATCTCAAAAAAGGTTTCTGAGTTTGTGAACGATCAGTACAAAACACTTTCGGAAACAATTCTTCCCGAATTAAGACAGAACAATATAAATATAATTTTAAATTCTTCGGAGTTAAAACAAAACGAGATTGATATCGTAAAGAGATATTATAAAGAAGAAGTGTCCTCTATACTGACACCTCTGTCGATTGATCCGTCACATCCCTTTCCTCATGTGCTGAATAGAACTCTTAATCTTGCAATCGTGCTGAGTTCAGATGAAGACAAAGTTACGCGCAGAGATTTATTTGCAGTGGTGCAGGTTCCTTCCGTATTACCGCGATTCTTAAAGCTACCAAATGATGGAGCTGAACGAAGATTTTTCCCTTTGGAAGAAATTATCAAACTCCACCTCTCCGACATTTTTTTCGGAATGACTATTAAGGAAATTCATCCTTTCCGGATACTCCGCGATGCTGACATTTCCTTTAATGAAGAAACCGCCGGTGATTTACTTCTCTCTGTAAAAAATGAGTTAAAGAATAGAATCTGGGGAGATGCAGTAAGGCTGGATGTCCACAAGGGCGCTGCCGGCCTTGTGAAATCTACTCTAAAAGAATTGAACCTTCTCGAAGAATCTGAAATTCACGAAATTCCGAGTATTTTGAATTTGAACGATCTGATGTTTTTTTATGGTTTAGAAAAATCTTCTCATTTGAAATTCCCATTCTTCCTTTCCAGAAACGCATTGCAACTGGAGAGTCCGGATAAAATTTTCTCAGCAATCCGAAAAAACGATCAGCTTTTGCATCATCCGTTCGACAGCTTTCAGACAATAGAAGAACTTTTAAAAATTGCGAGCGATGACCCGAAAGTCTTGGCTATCAAAATGACCTTGTATCGCACCAGTGGAGATTCTCCGATTATTCAGTATCTTGGCCAAGCCGCAGAAAATGGAAAGCAGGTTACCGTGCTTGTGGAACTCAAGGCGAGATTCGACGAGGAAAGAAATATCAAGTGGGCGCAGAAATTGGAAGATTCCGGAGTCCATGTGGTATATGGAGTCGTCGGCCTCAAAATTCACTGCAAAATGATGCTGATTGTTAGAAGGGAAAATGACAAGCTGAGACGTTATGTGCATTTGGGAACCGGCAATTACAATTCAACGACCGCAAAATTTTATACGGATATCAGCCTTTTGACTATCAATGAAGAAATTACGGAGGATGTCGGACTTCTATTCAATGCATTGACTAGCTTTGCAAGAATGCCTAAACTTCAAAAACTTTCTGCAGCTCCCCATCACCTGAAAAAAGATATTCTCGATATGATAAATGCTGAAACCGAAAACGCCAAGAAAGGCCTCGAATCAAAAATATTTCTCAAAATGAATTCGTTGGTAGATCCGGATGTAATGATCGCTCTCTATAAAGCAAGCACTTCCGGTGTGAAAATCGATCTGGTAATCAGGGGAATTTGCTGTATAAGGCCGGGAATACCCGGAGTTTCCGAAAATATTCAGGTTCGCTCCATCATCGGAAGATTTCTGGAACACTCTAGGATTTATATTTTTCACAATAACGGAAAGCCGAATATTTTTCTTGCATCTGCTGATTGTATGCCCAGAAATTTTGAAAAAAGAATCGAGGTAATGTTTCCTATTCTGGACGAAAAAATGAAATCTAGGATTCTGAAAATCAAGGATTATATTTTAAAAGATAATACAAAAGCTAGGGTGCTTGTTTCCGATGGTAAATATATGCTGTTAACACCGGGTGAAAATAAGCCTTTTAATTCACAAATGGAGCTTGCACAAATCACATGAAAGTAAAAGAAAAGCTGATTTCTATTTTGGGTGAAGGCCGTGTTTTTTTCAGGGAAGAGAATAAAATGGATCAGGCAACTTTTGACTCATTCGGAACGGATAGGACAAAAATGTTTTCTCCGAATTTCAGTATTCTTTGCTTTCCCGCAACAACAGAAGAGATTTCGTCTATCGCACGACTTTGTTTTGAGGAGAACATTCAGATTGTTTTTTCCGGAGGACGAACTGGTTATGCAGGTGGAGCCATTGCAAAAAACGGAGAGCTAGTAATTTCCCTTTCAAAAATGGACAAGCTTATTGATTTTGATCCATTTTTCGGTTCAATCACAGTGGAAGCCGGAATGATTACAAAAAATCTCCACAAAGAAGTAGAAGAGAGGGGTTTCTATTTTCCGGTAGACTTTGCGGCAACCGGATCTTCACACATCGGGGGGAACATTGCAACTAACGCAGGAGGAGTTAGAGTTGTTCGTTATGGTTTGATTCGAAACTGGGTATTGGGAATGACAGTGGTTACCGGAACCGGAGAAATCTTAAAATTCAACGGGGGTGTCTTGAAAAACAATACCGGCTATGATTTGAAACAGTTATTCATTGGAGCAGAAGGTACGTTAGGCGTGATTGCAGAAGTAACTCTGCGACTGACCAAAAAGCCGTTTGATTCAAGAGTTCTTCTTGTTTCGGTAGAGAAATATTCTCAAATTCTTAAAATTTTCAAAGAAACTCATAATTTTAATATTCCTCTTTTGGCTTTCGAATTTTTCACACAGTTCTGCCTTGGCAAAGTCAAAGAGCACCTGGGATTATCCGATCCATTTTCGGCACCAAGCGATTATTACGTTTTACTGGAATTTGAAGTCCAGGAAGAGAAGGATGAAGAGAAACTTTTTTCATTTCTGGAAACCATTACCGAAAAGGAGCTTGTTTTGGATGGAAGCGTTGCCCAGAATTCTAGACAAAAAGAAACGTTCTGGAAATACCGGGAAGGGATCAGCGAAAGCCTATCCCTTGCTCATACAGTTCACAAAAACGACATCTCTCTTCCGTTGAAAAACATGGAAGCTTTCTTGAAAGAAATGGATGCCCTCCTGAAAGAAAAATACCCCGATTTTGAGTCGGCTCTTTTCGGGCATATCGGAGACGGAAATCTTCATTTGAATATTCTGAAACCAAAAGCGATGGCGGATGACGTATTTTTTAAAGCCTGCAAAGAAGTTGATCCGATGATGTTTCGCTTGATTCAAAAGTATGAAGGCTCAATCAGCGCTGAACACGGAATAGGGCTTTTGAAGAGGGATTTCTTGATTTTTTCCCGAACGGAAGAAGAAATTCGCCTGATGAAAGAAATCAAAAAAGTTTTCGATCCCAAAAATATTCTAAATCCAGGAAAAATATTTGCGTAGAACATTCCAATTTTTCTCCAAAACTACAATATACTTCTATTTCCTGCCATTGATATTTTTTCCGTTCTTTGCTTTGGTTGTGGAAAAGGAAGACAGCCTTGCAGTTTATAACGGAATCGTTGTCACAATCGTTCTGATAGGAGTAATTGTTTACGGCGCAATTTATGATGAAGATCAAATAGGATATGCAATTTTTCTGAGTATATTGCTTGTGATTTGTTTGGCGGTTACTTTATTCTCTCTGGGGGAAAGCATATCCAAAATCAAAAAATATCGAAAATCAAAAATGGCTGACAATATTTCTGTGAATGAAGTAGGCTCCTACTCAAAAGCCGACTATTTTCGATTCACTCAAGGATTTCTAATGAATCAATATTCGGCAGAAGTTCTATCCTATGATATCGAGTACGATACTGAAGATGAAAAAATCTATGAAACCAAAGAATATTTTTCCGCAATACCTTTTGTGAATGCGGCTGATGAAATCAAAAACGAAATCTCCGTCTGGGTAGTTTGTGACAAAAATGGATGCGGGAAATCTTTAGGCTTTAGTGGTGTCGGGAAAGTTGAGGATTTTTATTCCAGTCTTCAACCTACAGATCCTTACTATCTTGCGGTAAATAAAGCGATGTCAAGTTTTGGGTTACTTACATCTAAAAGCGCGGTTTTGGTGAAAGATATGCCAAAGGACTTCAACCTGAAGACAGAAATTAGAAAAGCTTGGAAATCGATGGTCAGGTTTCCTTTGGGAGCTTTCTTCTTCTGGGTATTTCTGGGATTGTATCCAATTTATATTGCTGCGATTAAATTCTTATTTAGAAAAATCAAGCGATGATTACTGTTAAAATTTTTTTTACCTATATTTTTCATTAAATTCTACGATAATGTGAGGACTGAGAAAAATGAGTGGAAAATTCTTTAAATCTGAAATTGCGGAAATAGTTTACGGATTTATTATAGCACTTTGTCCTCTGACCGGTTATTTGATCGGTTCAAATTTTGCAGACACGATGGAAATGGGAAGCTGGCAATGGAGATCATGGACACGAATTATTCTTGGGGGAATATTTCCTCTTGTGGGAACTCTTTGGATTTCCATATCAAAATTTTTGGAAAAGGATTATGAGAATCTTGAAAAAATCTGGTTGTTATCCATTGCCTTAATGGCTTCAATCTACCCTGCATTTTTCAATTTGCAAGGCCCTGTTGACAGAAAACTGAAAATTGAGAAGCTAGAATGTCTCGATAAAAAAATAACTTTGGATAATTGCTTGCATTTAAAGGAAGCTTTTTTGGAAGGTGGGCATAAAGTAAAATTCGATGCCAAATCAGATATCTCTAAAAGAATTCAGACAGGGAAATTTTTCCAAGTAAAGACCATTGATAAGAAAATTATTTGGATTGATAAGACGATTTCGGAATAGTCGTCTTTGAATTATCGCTTGAAAAATAGTCTTTCTTTGAAAACTTGAATAGAAGTTATTTATGAGGTATGAGGTCTTGCATGAAAACTCTTTATAGAATTCTTACATTGGGATTTATTCTTATCCAAATAGATTGTGGAACTTCCACATCCAGAAGTAAAACTTCAAGCGCTACATTAGTTCATCCCTGCGCGACGGATTTGATCTTAAAAGAAGGGAAACCCCTTTCCCATTTAGAGCTTTCAAATGAAAATCTTTTGCTGATTCCAGTTGACTTAGATAATGCTACTGCTTTCCACGAAGGGCTTGCTTTTGGTATCCTTGGCAAAAGAGAAGGTTACTTTGATACAACTGGGAAGTTTGTAATTGAACCAAAATTCAAGTATGTCGAAATGAGCACTTTTTACGATGGGTTGACGTTTTTTTCAGCGGTAAAAAATTTTAAACGCGTCTATGGATATATGGATAAATCGGGAGAAATAAAAATCCAGCCTCAATATCATTACACTGGTGGATTTAGTGACGGGTTAGCGTATGTTATTTTACAGGAAGGTGGTAAACATGGTTTTATTGATACCTCGGGAAATTTGGTAATCGAGCCTAAATACTACAGCGTCCCTTACTCTTTTTCTGAAGGTTATGCAACAGTCGAGATTGAGAATAACGGAAAAAGACAAATCGGACTTCTGGACAAATCCGGAAAATTCATTACAAATTATCAATTCCAAAATATGAAAGGTTTTTCCAATGGACTTGCTCCGGTTCAGATCAGATCAAAATGGGGTTACATCAACAACAAGGGAACAATCGTAATTCCTCCAAAATTTGAACATGCAAATGAATTTTCAGACGGACTTGCCAGTGTTGCTTTAAAGAACATGGGAAATTTTGGATATATCGACAAAACAGGAAAAATTATTATTCAACCTAAATTTACTTTAGCAATGGCCTTTAAGGATGGATTTGCAGTAGTGGAAATGGAGAACAAACAAGGTGTCATTGATAAAACTGGAAAAATTTTTATCGAACCTAAATACGACTATATCCTTGGTATCCAAAATGGACTAATGATGATCGGTTTCAAAAACTCCATTGCAACCAGCCTTGTTACCCTAAAGGGAGAGACTGTAATTCCTCGCAAATTCAGCCTAAGTTTTGATTCAGAAAAAATGCTTTCAATCTATGATGTGAATACGAAGAAAAAAGGATTTATTAATCTATCAAAATGTTTGAACTAATCTATTTGTCTAATACAGAAATAAAGCCTGATTGACTAACTTCCATTTTTTAAAAAAGTGGACGAAAGGCCATGTCAATAAACAGAATTCAGCTTTCAGGAAAGGCAAATTATCGCAAGATCGAGGAGAATATTGATTTTTTTGAATTGTTTCAGAAAATTGAAAGAGAATCCCTGAATTGTTTTTATCTTGAATCCCTTGGAGTTGAAAATTATGATTCCCGCTATTCCATAATCGGCTTTGATCCGGAACTGATTCTAAAAGGAAAAGAAAATTTTCTGCATATTAACGACGAAGCTAATCCTTCCGTAAATCCTTACTATGAATTGAGAAATCTGATTCCGTCTAACGTCCTGTCAAGAAATTATTCAGGCGGCCTTGTCGGATATATCGGCTATGATGCGATGAATTACTTTGAGCCATCATTAAAGCTCCAAACACATAAGTTTTTTGACCCTTTCATGTTCGGGGTGTACGAAGACGGATTGGTACTGGATAAAATGACCGGAGAAGTTTTTTATTTTCATTTCGATAAAGACAGATTTTCAAAAGTGGAAAAATTCATACATTCCAGAATTTACAAGCCGGAAATGCCTAAAGTCAAATCGATTGGGCATTCTATGACAAAAGAAGAACACAATAAGAAAGTTCTAGAAGCAATTGAGGAAATCAAAGCCGGAAACACTTTTCAGTGCCAGATCGGATTTAAGTCGGAGTTTGAAATTTCAGGCAATACGCTTCCGATATATTCTGAATTGAGGCAGATTAATCCATCACCTCACATGTTTTACCTGAAATTTGCCGGAAACAAGCTCATTGGCGCGAGTCCAGAATTACTGTTCAGACTCAGAAACGGAGAAATGGAATCTTTCCCTTTAGCAGGTTCCATTAAGCGCGGAGATTATGCAGAAGAGGATTTAAAACTCGCGAAAATGCTATTGAATAATCCAAAAGAAATTGCCGAGCACAATATGCTTGTGGATCTACACAGAAATGACCTCGGACGAGTCGCAAAGTTCGGCACTGTGAAAGTCAGAAGGCTAATGGATATAAAAAAATTCAGTCATATCCAACATATTTCGAGCGAAGTCACCGGAATTATACGCAAAAAAGAAGACATGTTTTCGGGACTTGCAACATCTTTTCCTGCAGGGACATTATCCGGTGCACCAAAAATTGAATCAATGAAAATCATAGAAAGGCTTGAGAATAACCCAAGGGGGCCCTACGGAGGAGCTCTCGGCCATTTCGGCTTTAATGGAGACTGCACTTTTGCAATCCCGATAAGAACTCTTTTTATTTCCGAGAATTATGCCTACACGCAAGCGTCAGGCGGAATCGTTTACGATTCTACTCCTGAAGGAGAATACGATGAAGTCATCAGAAAAGCTGCCGCAATTGAAAAGGTTTTGAAAAAATTTACGGACTAATGTATGAAACTTCTGATACTCGATAATTACGATTCATTCACCTACAATCTTTATCAATACGCTGGAGAAATTTTAGAGTCTTCCGAAGAGGCTTTTCGACTTGATGTAATCCGCAATGATGAAATCGGAGTTGAAGAAATTCGAGAACGGCATTACGACAGAATTATTATCTCGCCCGGGCCGGGTGATCCTGCCGATAAAAATTATTTCGGTGTGTGCGCAGATGTTCTTTTGAAATTGGGCAAGGCTATTCCGGTATTCGGGGTTTGTCTTGGAATGCAAGGCATTGCACATTATTTCGGTGGAAAAATTATCAGAGCCGAATTTCCTATGCACGGGAAGACCAGCAAGATCAAGCACGATGATAAGGGAGTTTTTTCGGGACTTCCACAAGATTTGGAAGTTATGCGATACCATTCTTTAATTGTTGATCCAACAATGATCCCATCTTGTCTGGAGATTTCTGCCCGTGTAATCGGCGAGAGTAAGAATGAGATCATGGGGCTTCGCCATAAAGAATTTCCAATTGAAGGAATACAATTTCATCCAGAATCCTTCGCAACGGAAGGCGGGATGAAAATGATAGAAAATTTTATCTTCCAGAAATGAGATTAATCTCTTCTTTCTCGATCGTGGTTTATCCTGTTCATTATAAACAAAGCAAGATAAGCTCCTATGAAAACGGCAATAAGATTCACATTAGAAAGCTGCGTCGAGCCGATTTTCGGAGACATTAGCCACATGATTACATCCCGCAGAACATTCTGTAGAATTGCAAAAATGATCAATGCACCGATTGAAGCTACTAGTATTGCTCCCCAAAATTTTCCAAGCAAATCTTTTTTCAGATAGAAGTAATAGTACCAGGCCACAACTGCGGATACTGCAATGAAGAATATTATATCAACTAAAACTGTCCATGGAGCTGATGGAGATGCTAAAGGTATTAGTGGAAAATGATTTAAAAACATGCTATTAAATTTATCGCATAAATGCCGTTTTTTTTGCACTAATTTTTTTTCATTATGGCAATTATAATGAAATTTCCGGAAACAGAAAAATTCTTTTCTCTAAAAAAGGCATTTTCACCATTAGTAAAATGACTAAAATCTCCAACAAGACGAAAATTTTCGGTATTATCGGAAATCCTTTATCGCACACTCTTTCACCCGTAATTCACAATTTTTTATTCAAAGAATACGGATTCGACGGTATCTATCTGGTTTTTGAAACACAAAATCCGGACAGTACTTTTGTCGCTCTTCAAAATTTAAAAGTTTGCGGTTTATCGGTTACAATTCCTTATAAGGAATGGGCATATTCGATCGCCGATGTAAAGGACAAGCCCTCCGAGTGGATGAAAGCATCAAACACCCTCACCTTCAATAGCGGGAATATTTTTGCAAACAATACCGACGGCTACGGAGCCGTTGAAGCAATCAAAAATGCAAAAGGAAATGCTTTTGATTCAAATATCATCATCTTAGGCAGTGGGGGGAGCGCCCGCGGGATATCTTATTCGTTATCGGAAGAGCTTGGCCATAAAAATAAAATTTTCATTTCTGCAAGAAATGAAATCAAGTCTATGGAATTGGTAAGTTTGCTGAATTCTATCCGTCCGGATTCTTCCGAATTCATTCCACTAAGCAAAGTCGGAGAACTTCGAGAAAGCACCTCATTGATAATCAATACAACACCTCTGGGAATGAAAGGACATGGGCAGGAAATTCTTCTCCCTGAAAATTTTTTCTCCAAGCACCATACGTTATTCGACATTGTTTATAATCCGTACCGGACGCCATTGGTTCGACTTGCAGCCAGAAAAAAGGCAAAAATTATTCTAGGTTATGAAATGCTTGTTTATCAAGCAATGAAACAATTCGAATTGTTCACAAAGATCAAAGTGGAAAACAAGATCATAGAAAAAGTGAAAGAGAAAGTCCTTAAAAATTTGAAATGAATTTTGATGAGTTTCTGAAAAACCTGAATAATCCGGAAAAGACCAGAAATTTTAACATCTTCAAAAATTACAGCCTGAATGAATTCGAATCATCCGTCAAAATCATGGAACTGCACAAAAAGCTTGGACAAATAAATTTCCCGCTACGGATATCGATTGTCGGCACTAACGGAAAAGGCTCGGTTTCCCATATTCTTTCCATGCTTGCAAATAAATCAGGACTTTACAAAAAGATCGGATTATACACATCCCCCCATCTACTAAGGAAGGAAGAACGAATCAATTTGAACGGAGAAAATATTTCTACGGAAAAATTGAATTCATTATTCACGATGCTATCCGGACAATACGAAAAAAATTTATCAGAAATGTCGTATTTTGAACTATTCACAATATTGGCTTTTTATTTTTTCAAGAATGAAAGTTGTGATCTAGAGATTTACGAAGCAGGCCTTGGCGGAAGGCTCGATGCAACCCGAATGGCATTTTCGGAAATTCTAGTCGTTACAAAAATTGGATTGGATCACTCGGAAATACTGGGGAAAACAAAAGAAGCAATCTTAAAAGAAAAACTTGCGATTTCCTCCGAATTCACCAAATACTTATTTTATTATGACCAAGAAGATTGCCTGCTCAATGATATCATCTCCGATCACTCTAAAAAAAATCATATTCGAGCTTTTCTTTTTCCCGAAAGATTCCAGAAAACCGACTATCTTTCCTATAATCGAAGGTTTGGTGAATTTATTCTTGGCTCCATTCATCCGGAATATGATTTTTCCAAACTGCAATCGAAAAGGGTAAATATTCCAGGAAGGATAGAAGTTCTGCAAGAAAATCCCAAAATTGTCTTTGATGTTGCGCATAACGTTTCTGCGATTGAATATTTATTGAAGTCCCTAAATAATACATTGAATTTTCAAGAATTTGATGTACTGTTTTCCTGCCTAAAGGATAAGGATGCGGACGGGATGCTGAAAACTCTCTCCGGGGAGGATTCGGTTGCAAGAATTTATTATTATTCGTCAGAATATTCAAACGTTATTCAGAAAGAGGAAAAGATAAAGATTATCGATGAAGAAGGATTGAAAAATTTATTCAATAATCGAGACAAGCCGCTGGTAATAACCGGCAGTTTCCGGTTGTATTCACTGGTTAAGGAAATTCTGGAAAGCAGATTATGAGCTTAAAAACTTCTCTCATCATTTCGGTTTTTTTTCATTTGTCGGTATTTGGAATAAATTTCCTTAAATTGAAATTTTTTCCTCCCTCGAATACAGTCTCCATGCAAATCCAAAAAGGAAAAAATCGGATTTACCAAACTGATTTCATTTCGTTTAAATTAACAGGGCAACTCAACCAAATAAATTCTTCGAATAGCTCATCAACAGACGAAGGAGCGCAATCGGATGAAATTAAGAAAATCCAAAATAAAATCGCCTACCCCCCGCTCGCCCTTGAAAATGGATGGGAAGCTAAATGCGAATGGATTGTCGTAATCGGAAGAGAACGCAGAATTGCCAAGGTTGATCCGATTCGCAAGTGCAAATATCAGATCTTCGAAAAAGAATTTTTGCGTGTCATAAATGATTGGAATTTTAATTTGCCAGAAGATACCGTTTTAAAAATTCCGGTTACTTTTAGAATACAGCGAGAGTGATAAAATTTCTTCCAATATGTGGTACGCGCTATACACCAACCCGAGAGCAGAAAAAAAACTAGCCTCCTTGATGAACAAATATGGCATCGAAAATTATTTACCGGTTCTACGCCTAAAAAAAAAGTGGTCGGATCGTTTTAAATTTATCGACACACCTTTATTTGCTTCCTATATTTTTGTGAATATCGACTACGTTCAATTCAGAACGAAAGTTCTTTCAATTCCCGGTGCCCATCATTTTATTACACATTTAGGGAAACCCTACGAAATCCCGAAAGAAGATATCGAATTGATTGAAATTTTTGTGGAAAATTTTCCGGAAACATTGAAAATCAAACGAGAAGAAAACCTTCAAAAAGGAAAGACCGTTCAGATAAAGTACGGGCCTTTTGCGGGCTATAAAGCAGAGGTTGAAAGAGTAAACAAGGATGCGCGAGTAACTTTGAAGCTACCCGCGATGAATCAGTCAATTTCAGTAGAGATAAAAATTGAGGACTTAGGCTTGGATGAATTATGGTAGAACGAATAATCAATAAAATACGAAGGGCAATCGATATTGAATTAGAATCTATTCAGAATTTTAGAGAAAATCTTGATTCCCAAAATATCGAAAACGCTGTTCAGGAAATATTGCAATCAAACGGAAGGCTTATCCTTACCGGAGTAGGTAAGTCAGGTGATATTGCAAAGAAAATTTCTTCGACTTTATCTTCAACCGGCACTCCTTCTTTTTTTCTTCACCCGACCGATGCGGCTCATGGAGATGCGGGAATTTTGCAGAAAGGAGACGTGCTTGTCGCAATAGGCAAAAGTGGAGAAAGCGACGAACTAATTTTTCTAATTCCTACTTTCAAAAAGATCGGTGTGAAAATAATTTCGATTACGGCAAATTCGGAATCCCGTCTTGCAAAATCCTCTGACATTCACATATTCACTCCAATTCTAAAAGAAGCATGCCCGCTCGATCTTGCTCCAACTTCAAGCACGACAATAGCGCTAATTTTAGGTGACGCAATTGCGATGACTCTAATGGAATTGAAAGAATTCAAGGAAAATGATTTCGCCTTGTACCATCCTTCCGGAAGACTAGGAAAAAGATTAGCCCTGGAAGTGGATGACGTTATGCGAAAGGGAAATAACAATTCCACAATTAAAGCAGATCAGAAGTTAAATGAAGTATTAACCGAAATTACCTCAAAACTAGTTGGAGCAGTTTCAGTAATTGATGATGATAATAAATTACTGGGTTTTATTACTGATTATGACATCAGGAAATTGTTAAAAGATGGAAAATTGACCAATGACAAAAAAGCCTCAGAAATCATGAATGCGAATCCAACGTATTTCAAGTCGGGAGCAAAAGCGTATGACGTATTGCTTGCTTTGGAGGAAAGAAAGAGACCGATTTCTGCTGCGCCAATACTGGATGATAACAATAGAGTAGTCGGAATCATATCCCTGCACGACCTTTTACAAAAGGGCTTAAAATGAAAAATTCTCCACTGAAAATAGTTCTTACCCTGGATCAGAAAGAATTATCTTCACTCAATAGGGAATCTATCAAAAAAGTGGATTACCTCGAAATCAGGTTTGACCTTTTAACAAAAAAATTTGTCGAAACCATCTTAATTCGAAAATTGGTATTCCTTGAAAAGCCCTTAATATTCACGATTCGCAAATCAAAGGATTCAAGTTTAAAACAAGTTGAAAAAATTCCCGAAGACATGATATTTCAAATACTCGATGAATTCAATACACCGAGAAATTATTTGGACATTGAAATGGACTCAAGAAGCATTTTTACTCAATTCAAAAATAATAAATTCTCTAATATTTGCTCATTACATGATTTTAAAAAATCAATCTCTAAAAAAAAAATGGAATCTTTGATTCTGAAGAATTTTAATCCAGGCAAAAAGCAAATTTTCAAATTTGCCGTGACTCCCAAAAATATTGAAGAAGTTGCAATTTTTCTGGATAATATAAGCAGTCTTGCAAAAAAATACAGTGTCGCTGCGATAGCAATGGGAGAAATCGGAGCTGTGTCTAGAATTTTCGGAGATCAATTTGGATCAATACTGACTTATTGCTGCCTAAATAGTCCAAAAGCTCCGGGACAAATCAGTATTGCAGCAATGAATCTTTTCCGAAAATTCTGACTTTGATGCTTTAGGTAACTACAAAGGTGCTTTTCCTCACAGAATTACATTTAACTCCCTGCTTGCTGATTTTTTGCTCAAAACTTGCTCATCAACTTCGCTACTTTCCGCAAAAGTTAATCGTAAAAAATTCTTGAAATCTCATTTTTTTCTCTTCTAAAGTATTTTTTTTTTACCTTAGTAACTGGAAGGTAATTTATGAATCCGCTTAGTTTAGAAGATACACAGTCCAGTTTACTTATTCCGGAAAAATTTCTTGATGTTTTCACGGAGAAGACTAAAGGTAGAGGTGTCTCTAAAAAAGACTATTTCCACTATCTTTTAAAGCAGTACCGCTGTCTGGTGCTCTGGAAAACTAACCCAAAGTCATCCAGAGCAAAAACCCGATACCAGGACGAAGGTCAAAATCTGATAAAAAAGAATTTTTACCCCTCAAATGCCGATTGGATCGAATTTGGGATTTTGGCCGCCTGGCTTGGTATCTCCCGTACGGCTCTTTTCACCTGGTTTTTAACCCTAGACCTCGCCGGATGGGACAAAATCTTAGCTGAAAAATTCTTCGAAAATGGAGTTCCACCCCAGGTAAGCGCAATTAGGGTGGGAATTTACATTGCGACGAGAAAAACAGTAAGGGCAGACAGGCATATACGGTATAAAATGCGAACGTAGAAGAAAACAACCACGCCAAACTGCAAGACTAGCATACACAAAGGCGGCCGCTTAACTTGGCAGCATTCGGCGAAGTATGGGTTACCGACTGATTTTACTATATATGGATTTTTGGATTACCTAATCGGCAAGCACCTCAAGACAAATTATTTAGAATCCTTTGAATACTCTGTCAAAATCAGATTTCAACAGAGTATTTCAAAAAAAATCTTACAGATTATCTGCGCAGGATGTACTTGCAAGACAAGCCGCGCGGGTAGAGTAGCAGGTTGTAGTGTTATTTGAGCAAGAATAAGGCAGAGAAGAACTACATCCGGTAGCAATCCCTGAACTATTGCATGTGATCGAAGCAGTGCTTGGTGTTGACCCAGCTAAAGTTGTACCTGTTAACAACCGGATTTGAGCTGTTTTTGACCCAGCATTATTAGTTGCCGTTACTGAGTATATCGAATCCATAGAGGCTGATGTTGCACCTGATGGAAATGTTAACTTACCCGAAATCGCGCATGTCGTCGAATTGACTGATAAACCACTTGTGAAAGGATAACCGCTCCCTGTACAACTAGTTACCCCTTCGCCAACGAGAGCACTAGGTTTAATATCAACAGATATACCGTATGTAATCCCAAATTGGTAAGTTGTAGCATCCGCACTAGCAGGAGCATATTCAAAGCTGGTGATCGGTGTTGGAGCAGTCAAGACGGAAAATAGCAAGAAGTTGCTCGTTGTATCATCTTTTTTCTTATTCGAGCAGGAAATTATCGCTAGAGCAAGAAGAGAAGAGAAGAGAAGAGAATTTTTTCATAAAATTATCCTTTTTAAATTTTTAAGTCATACATATCAGATTCTAAGGTATTGTCAACCAGTTCTCCATTTCTCTTAATCTTCATCGCTTTGTAATTCAATTGTAAAGTATCGTTGCTTAAATGTAGGCGATTACAAAGGAGAAAAAAATGGCTCTTCAATTAATTGAGAACAAAAAAGGAACTGAGAGAAAATTAGAAGTCCGGCTCGCAGAAAACCAACTGGAAATTGAAAGGACGTTATCGCTGCGTTATTCGGTATTCAATGAAGAACTAGGAGAAGGTCTAGCAATATCCAGAGCGACACAAAAGGACAGAGATGAATATGATTATTTTTGCGATCATCTTGTTGTAGTGGATAAATCTCAGAACAATGCTGTAGTTGGAACATACCGAATTTTGAAACGAAGCACTGCACGAGAAAATATCGGTTTCTATTCAGAGACGGAATTTGATTTAACTGGTTTGTATTTTTTGGAAGATGAAGTAGCAGAAGTCGGAAGGAGCTGCGTGCATCCAGATTACAGGGATGGTTCAGTGATATCATTACTCTGGGCAGGACTTGGAGAATACATGACTGAAAATCGAATTCGATATTTTATGGGTTGCGGGTCAGTTCATTCAACCGATGTAAAATCTGCAATGGAGGCCTATGCTTTCATGAAATCCAAAGACGGAATTTTGACGGATGATAGAATAAGGATTAAGCCAAGGGATACTCACAGAATTCACGGCTTTGATCCCAATTATATCATTTCGGACATGGCTGCAATTTCGAAAAATATTCCACCTCTTCTAAAAGGGTATTTAAGGCTTGGGGCAAAAGTTTCCGGAGTTCCAGCAATTGATTTGGAATTCGGCACAACCGATTTTTTCGTATTCTTCGACGCAAAGAAAATTAATGAAAAATATGCGTCAAAATTTTTGAAAGCGAATGCTTAATGCTTCGGCAATGAGCATTTGCTGTAAAATTCAGAAGCGAAAATACAAATTCAATGGTCTTGTATGCTACAACTGTCCAGCTTTTGTTTAATAAAGGCAAACGCTGGACAAACAAATCAGAGAAAATCCGTCAACTTGGAATTTGTTAACTTTACAATATTCGTCAGAAAATCTCTATGAGCTTTGATAAAAATTTCTTTGTTCTGGTTGGTCGGATTGAACAATCCTCTTTTTCGGAAAATTTTCAAGGGATTATTTTTTAGATCGGCCCAGGTACCAATTTCGAGAGTAAGAGGGAGAAATTTTCGATCAGGTTTCCATTTTTTATTTCTTTTTACTTCAAGAAAATCGTCATAAAACTTATCCCACAGATCCCCATGAGCCGTATAAATTTCACTTTGGGGACCAAATTTATATTTTGTTAAAGCCTTTTCTACCAAGAGATTCTTCGAAATTTTTTCATAAATAGGCTGATCTTCGCAGTATTTTTTAGTTCCGGCATAGGGCCACCAGACACTATCGTTTACTCCAAATCCTGAATGAATATCGAGTAAAATCATGAATTGCCCATCAGATTTAAAAAAATAATCTTCTACAAATTTTTGTAAAATTCTAGATTCTTTTTGCAGAGTATTCCCGCGAAAATAGGGCAGTTTACCGGAGAGTTTATGACCTCCCAAAAAAGGAACGGCTTTTTCCGAATCAATTCCGGAATTTCTCATTAGATCAACTCCATTGGGATTGGATCTGGATTTTAGGGCTACTCCTCCAGGGTTTAAAATTGGTATGCACACAATCCCCAATTTTCCTTTTTCAAGTTCGCTAAAATCTTTTGAGTGCTTTGGGTTGGTTATGTAATCTAAGAAATCTAATAATACTCTTATCCCGATTGTTTCCAGTCCGTGCACACCGGCAACAAGCCCAACTGGATTTTTCTGAATCGCTTTTTTCGTTCCGACCTCGATAGCATGAATTGGAAATTTGAATCCCTCTCGATTTTTGGCTGAAAAGCCAAGCTGTTTCAGTCTAACAAGTTCATCATTGTTTTTTAAAATTGAAAGGATCCTATTTTCATAGCGATTCAATCTTTTTAAACCTCTAAGCATCGTATTCCACAAAAATTGAAAGATATAAATTTTACAATTTGTATTTTTTCAGAAATAATCCGTTTGAAATACTATTGTAATAATTCTTTTGTATATTCCTCATTATGTATGTGGACAAAAGAATTTTCTTTATTATTTAAGCCGGCAACTATGCTCGGCCTTCCTCCTGAGATTTATTTTCCGGGATCGTGGCAACATTTCTGGTATTATTTACCAGCAGGAATTTACTCTATATTTTCCGCGTTGGTCGGTCTGGTCTTTTCTATTTTAGGATTGTTGTCATTTTTTTATAAACGCGAACCGAGAGTTTTGGTAATTTCCTCCCTTTGCATGATTTACTCAATTGGAATAGGATTTTTCACTTGGCAAATGTATTCAAATGGATGGGTCAATGGATTTGCTGGATATCTTTGGTCTGGATTTAATTTACTTTTGCTGATAATGTTGATTTATGCTTTCATCCGATCTGATATTTTGGATTTAAATGAAATGCTATTAAACCGACATGGTTTTTTCTATTTTTTCTCATTGGTCTTATCCATTCTACTCTTCGTTGTCTCTTTAATTGTCGCAATTAAGATGAGACCAGATATGGGATTCATAGCTTTTAATAGTTATAATTTTATTATCCCGCTTCTTTCCTGTACAATTTTATTTGGAGGAGCAATTTTAATTTCCGGGAGTGACCCGGGAAGTAAACTCAAAGTTATCGCTGGAAGTTATCTCTTTCTGAATGGTGTTTATCTAATTATCATGACTGCCAGATTTCTTTTACTTGATCCCCAAATCACACGCAGGATTGAGCAAATCGGTTTTATTTTTTATAGTTACGTGCCTATTCTTTCTGTTCATTTCGCGGCGACGATTGCGGGAGTTAAACTAAATAAAAAAATAAATTATCTATTAACATTTTTGGGAGTAGCATGCTCCTTCATTGCCGTAACGCCATTTTTCTTTCAAGGTTATTATGATTTTTTAAATTTTAGAACTGCTGCGGCCGGGCCAGGAATTTCATTAATGCTCTTTGCTAGAATCATTGCTATCTTCCAAGTGATAGCGATTTATCTTAAAAATGGAAGGAATAATCGGTTTGCAGTCAAGATAATATTTTTCTCACTTTTTTTCTCAGGTTTTCTGGATTTATTAAATCTGATTCCAGCTCTTGGTTATTCCATTTACCCACCCGGTAATCTTCAGTCAATTCCAGTTGTATTCCTCACCTTAGCTTTGATTAGAATTTCTCCGATAAAGGGGCAGGCAGCAGCTATTACCGCCCGAATTTCCTTTCTTTGTTTAATTTTTTTACCATTGTTTTTTTCATTCTATTACGTTTCCATAAAAGAAACTGCAAGCTTCGTTCAGGTCATCAATCATATTCTATTGATTTTCTGCCCTATTCTTATTTCCTTTTTCACTTTCATTTTTATTCTGGCAGGGCGCCTCGCATTCAGAATTGACGAGACTAGCGAAATGCTGAAATTGGAAAAAGAAAAATCAGAACATATCTTGCACTCAATACTTCCGGAATCTGCAGTTTCAGAGCTGAAAGCAAAGGGAAGCGTTAGCCCTGTTCTTTTTCCCGACGCAACAATTCTATTTGCAGACTTTGCAGGATTTACAGCTTTTGCAGAATCCTTAAGTCCAAGGAACCTAATCTATGAATTAGAACGGTATTTTAACGAGTTCGACCGAATTGCACAGAAGTATGGATTGGAAAAATTAAAAACAATGGGAGATTCCTACATTGCTGTATGTGGCGTGCCTCATTCAAATGAACATCATGCATCTAATACAGTGAAAGCCGCAATATCTATGCGCGAAATTACAGAGATGATCAGTAATGAGAACGAGAAAAAAGGACTACAAGGTTTGAAGATTCGAATCGGAATTCATTCCGGGCCGTTAATCGCAGGAGTCATTGGTAATTATAAATTTACTTATGATATTTGGGGTGATTCGGTAAACATTGCAAGTAGAATGGAAACCTCAGGAATTCCTGGAGAGATCAATATTTCCTCTCGAACACACATGCTAATTCAAGAACAATTTGAATGTAAATATCGCGGGAAAATCGAAGCAAAAAATAAAGGCCAAATGGACATGTACATTGTTTTAAGAGAAAAACCAGAAAAGAGTATTACAATTTCAAAACAAATAAGTAATCTATCCGTAACATATTGAGATAATTTTTCCTTGTCGAAATAGTAGCCATCCAAGTAAAATTATAGTTAGGATGAAATCTGCCCGTGAGGCGAATGATTCTGGAGAAATAATTTGGCAAAGTCTAATCTGCAGAACGGTCAAAAAATTTTGGTAGTTGATGATGAAGAAGATATTGCAGATCTAATAAAATTCCATCTCGAAGAAGAGGGCTATGAAGTTTTCATTTGCAACAATGGTCTTGAAGTTCTTCCAAGAATTGAGAAAAATTCACCAAACCTGATAGTGTTAGATCTAATGCTACCAGGAGTTGGTGGAATAGACCTCTGCAAAAAAATCAAAGAAAAGTACGCCATTCCAATAATTATGGTCACCGCAAAAACTACCGAGACTGAAGCTATTCTCGGTCTAGAACTAGGCGCGGATGATTACGTAAGAAAACCCTTTTCTGTAAAAGAATTGATGGCCAGAGTGCGAACAGTGCTCAGGCGAACGATTATTGAAACAAACGACGATAAGAAACTGGGAAACATCACAATTGGAAAAATATTTATCAACCAAAAGGCTCATAAGGTGTTTATTGATAACCAGGAAATTGACCTAACCCTGATCGAATATAGAATACTGAACCTATTCATGACGAATCCCGGCATTGCATTCACACGGGACAAACTTCTGGATAGCATTTGGGGTAAGGATATTTTTGTTACGGATCGGGCGATTGATGTCAATATAAAGAGACTTAGGGATAAATTACTGGACGAAAAGGACAGGTTAGAAACAGTACGCGGCGTTGGCTACAGATTCAACAATGCGTAGTTTTTTCTCAAGGCTTCTGTTGAGTAACTGGCTTTTTTTGCTTGCCTTATTGCTTTCAGCTATTTTTGTCCTTTACCTAGAAAGAATAATCTTACCAGACTATAAAATTCTTTTATTCGGTATCTACTTTGTCTCGGTTTTATTTGGATCATTTTTCATCTCCTACTCCATTGCAAAAACAATCACTGATCCGCTCAAACTGATTGAAAAGAGAACAAACGAAATTAATGCCGGAGATTTCGGCACAGCTCTTACAGCATCAGAAATCGAAGAATTAGCAAACCTAAGCGAATCCATAAATACAATGTCCAGAAGGTTGAAATTACAATTTACAGATCTTTCCATTGAAAAAGAAAAATTCAACTCACTTCTTCAAAATTTAAAAGAAGGAGTATTCGCAATTAACCCGGAACAAAAAATACTCTTCCAGAATAAAAGTATTCCTTCTGATCTTATTCCACCCAACTCCAACTCCAGGCCGATTTTTAAGGTGGTGAAAAATCCAGCTTTCCATGATTTTTTGAAAAGGAACATTTCCAATCAGACTGACGAGAAAATAGAAATCGAAATTGAAGACAGGTTTTACAACATCCGTTTCTATCATCTAAAATCAAATGATAAGATAATCATTTCAATAGGCATTGTCAGAGACAAAACGGAAGAACGCCACACTCAAATCATCAGAGAGCAGTTTGCACAAAATGCTTCTCATGAACTGAAATCTCCAATCACCTCAATCAAGGGATATGCAGAGACTTTGAGTCAAAAGCTTCAATCCCAACCGGATAGCCAGGAAAGAAAATTTCTGGACGCAATTCTCCGCAACACGGATAGAATGGTGCGAATAGTTGATGATATGCTTCTCATAACGAAAATGGAAAACTATGAAACCATTTTTCAGCCGGAAAAATTTTACCTTAATGATCTGATTGAAGACATCAAACTCACCGTTGACGGATTCATAAAATTGAAAAATCAGACTTTTGTCGTAAATATTCCTGGAAAAATGGAGATTTTTGCAGATATGGTTTTATTGGAACATCTGCTTTTAAATTTATTGCAAAACGCTTCTGCCTATTCTCCGGAAAATAAAAAGATTGAGCTGAAAGCCTTCTATGAAAAAAATAGCGTTTTAATCCAAGTTATTGATGAAGGAATCGGGATCAGCAGCGAATTTAAGCAAAGAATTTTTGAGCGTTTTTTCAGAGTAGATACGAATCGATCACGAAAGGAAGGTGGCACCGGGCTTGGACTATCGATTGTAAAACACGTCGCAAAAATCCACAAGGGTTGGGTCGATGTCAATCCGAATGTAGGAAATGGGTCGGTTTTCACAGTCTCAATTCCACTCTGATAATTTCGCAAAATCCCGGAATTTTTTCATGCAGATTTAGATCAATATTCAATAACGGAATATAGTATAATTTTACTCTGGAGATTTGTATGAAGTACCCGGAAGGTTTTTATTCATTCGGCCGAAATATAGGAATCAAAGATACTACAAAAGATTTTTCCGTGATCTATTCGGACGTTAGTTGTGACGCTGCTGCGGTTTTTACAAAAAATAATTTTCCCGGTGCACCGGTCATTGTCGGGCGCGAACATATCAAAAACTCATCTCTCCGGGCTATTGTAATCAACTCCAAAAACTCAAACGTAGCCACAGGCGAGAAAGGAATATCGGACTCGAAGCAAATCTGCGAGGCAATTGCGGAATCTCTTGGAATACGCGCGGAAGAAGTGCTTCCTTCATCGACAGGAGTTATCGGCGTACCATTACCAATGGAAAAAATTCTGCCAGCATGTAAAAGCGCAAAAGATTTTCTGCAAAAAGGAAATCTCGAAGAAGTAGCAGAGGCAATCATGACAACCGATACTAAAAAAAAGATCTCCTGGAGAGAAATCCGTAGTGGTTCGGCAAACGGAATTATTTTTGGGATGGCCAAAGGCGCCGGAATGATTGAGCCGAACATGGCGACAATGCTTTCCTATATTCTCACCGATTTAAAACCGAAGGGGAAAAATTTTTCAGCCATGCTAAAAGAATCGGTTGATAAAAGCTTCAATTGCATCAGCATCGACTCTGATACATCCACTAGCGATACTGTAGTGTTGATGTCTTCCGGCCTTGCAGGAGAAGTCGAATCGGAAATTTTTCAGAATGCGTTAGACGAAATATGTATTGATCTTGCAAAGAAAGTAGCTTCCGATGGGGAAGGGGCGACTAAGCTAATCGAACTCAATGTTGTGCAGGCTCGCGATGAAAATCAAGCAAGAAAAATCGGCAAATCAATCATCAACTCGCCTCTAATAAAAACTGCGATTTACGGAGGAGATCCGAATTGGGGGAGATTTGTAATGGCCGTTGGAAAAGTATTTGACGAACCAATTTCTTATGATTCATTTCAACTCAGAATCGGTGGAATAGACGTAAAGGGTGCTGATACCGATACAAAGGAAAAACTTTCCGAATATTTAAAAAAGAACTCGGAAATATTCATTGAGGTTGGGCTGGGAGTCGGAAATTATTCCAAAAAATTCTGGGGTTGTGACCTAACAGAAGGCTATGTCAAAGAGAATGCATATTACACAACCTGAATGAAAGCTATTTTTCAAGCGATAATCCAATACCTGTCTTTATTTGATTACAGAATTAAATCCGTAGTCATTTCTTCTTCTATAAAGCTAGCGTCAGGACTCATCTGCGTTTTCATTTATCTTTTAATTAAGAGAAAAATTCCCGCCGACATTGCATTTCCAGAAGAGATCAGCTTCGTCACCACAATGGTAATTTCCATTGTAGGAATATTTCCGGCACAAGAGCGCTTGCTTTCTTATTTTAGAAGCAAATTTTTATCCGAATATCTTTCCGATGACAGACTAAGCGCAAGAATCGCCCACAAGAGATTCGACGCAGATTCCCTTATCCGAAATGTATTTCCTGATATGGTAAAAATAGCGAATAGCCCATCCGGCCGTCTGGCAATTCTCAACAAGTCGGAAACCAGCTACGATATTTATTCCTATTCCAGGGGGCGTCAGAGAAAAGTCAAAATTCGTGGAGAGAACATCAATACCCGACTTACCAATTTACTAAAGATGAAAAAGCAAAGCATTTCGATTACCGACGTAATGGAAACGCCGGAATTGAATGAGGATTTCACCGCGCTAAAATCAAATTTTATTATGCCTTTTATTTTTCGCGAAAAACTTTTCGGTTTTCTCGCCACAACAAATATTCCGTCAGAGAAGTCGAAGGCAGATTTATTTTTCCTTGCAAGTAAAGCTGCGCTTGCGGTTCACAATCACATTCTATCTTTCAAGGTTGCAGAGAACAAAAAATATAAGCGTGAGTTTGAGGCTGCGGAAAGGATACAATTCTCCATACAATCTACCAAGGTTCCTGAAGTGCCTGGGCTTGTAATTCAGCTTCTTGAAAAAGACCACCGGTTGTTATCGGAATTTTATACTCCGGAAAGTGGTGGAGTGATATTCGTAATTTTCGCGCTTCCAAGTAATCGAAAAAGTGAGGGACTTGTTCTTGCATATATAGCAGGGGCCTTGTATATTCATCTCCGATCTTTCAAAAATAATTTAAACGAGATTAAGCTCTCTGTAGAAAATACTCTGAAAGAGATTTATTATACGGATCCATACGAGTTATTGATCGGCTATGCTGAAGCAAATAAAAATCTATTACAAATTCTTGCAAGTAGTAGAGGCATAACCGCGTCAAAACTGGATTCTCCTGATAAAAATTTGATCTCCCTCGGATGGCGAAATCTGCTCGATCTGGAATCAACCCCGATTCTATTCAAGTTGAAAGACAAAAATATCTTATTGGTTGGAAAGAGATGAGTAAGTACATTACATTTTTCATTACACTAGTGGCTCTTCTTTCATTCTCTCTCATTGTTATATTAAAACTCGATTCAAAAAAATCTTTTGCTCCTTTCTATTATTTTCCGAACGGTTTTATTGCAAATGCAAACCCCGAAAATTCGAATTTAGTTGGAAATAAAATCTACACACAGCAAATTGCATACTCGGAAAATCTATTTAGAACATCAGGCCAGCAAAATTACGAAATTATTCTCCATGACAAACAGAATAACTTTCATACAATAACGATTGAGTTTTATGAAAAAACTAAATTGCAGATCATTTCAGATTTCTTTCCTTTCATATTTGTGTCATACATCAGTCTTTTTGCCGCGATCTGGTTTTTCATTCAAGATAGAGACATTCATATTTTCTTTCTCTTTCTTTCCATAGCATCTTTCATTTTTAGCGCGTTCATGCTTTTAGCGTTTAATGATTTATACATTCCTTATTATTTTTCTCTGTTTTTGATTCCCTGCTTTATTCTCAATATTTCATTTCGATTAAACGGAAAAGAAGTTTCGGCAAAATGGGTTGTAGTTGAAATAACCTTTGCCTTCATACTAACGTTCATTGGATTCTCTGAAAATAACGATCCTCAAATGTTTGAAGACCTAAGCAATCTGGCGATATACCTTATCTTGATTTTTTCTGCCATTTTCATCTTGATTGTGCTCTACGATCTGTTAAAATACAGAAGCGGCTTTTCTAATTCTTTAAAAAAAATCTCTCTCATCATTTCAATACTCTCAATTTCTTTTATACCTTTCTCGGTATATAGCTTTGACATAGATTTTCTCTCGAATTATTCACGCTTCATCTTGATGGCTTCATTTCTTCTATTCCCGATATCTTTCATTTATGGAACATATAGATATACTTTTATACCTGTTCAGCTTTTCTTTAGTAAGTCTATTACGTCAGCCTATTTGATAGGGATTTTTCTGGGAATTTATCTTGTATTTTATTTATCTCTATCATCCTTTAAGCCGGTTTTTTTCTATCGAGTGCGCCCTGCATTTAATGTTTTTTATTTATTTCTGTCGATGCTACTCATTGCCCTCATCAAGGGCAAATTGTCTGACTTAATTGATTACTGGACGTTTAAAAGAAATCAAAGGTTGAATTCCTCTTTAAAAGAACTAGCTGATTTGATTTCCAATCCGATTTCCCTGAAAGGAACCATTTCCGCTCTAATCTCCAAAGTCATGGAGACTTTGGATGTAGGAAAAATTATTGTCCTTCTTCCGGGTGAGCGATTTCCAAAAATGGAACTGGGGAAAATTTTCTTAATGAGAATTCCGCTGAATTCGGAAATCTGGAAATATTTTTCCAGAGAAGTTCAAATCACGGTAACATCCTACTTAACTTATGGGGTCGGGATACGAGAGTCGGTTTACAATTTTCTGAGAGACCTGGAGATACAGCTTGCTTATCCGATGATGTCCTCGAATGAAAAAAAAATTGAATCCGTATTTCTAGTCGGTGAAAAAAGAAACCGCAAGAATTTTAGCCTGGGAGAATTGCGTTATATTAAGGAATGTACACGGTTTGCAAATCTTCTGCTGGAAAATTACACACTACTGAACGAAGAAGTCGAAAAAAAGAAACTTGTCCGAGAACTGAATTTTGCGAGTATTATAGATAATATTATTCATCCGTTAAGCGACACCGAGATTCCAGGAATCAACCTGAGTTATTTATCAGTTCCCGCTGTAAGCATTTCTGGTGACTACTTGGAAATAGTAAAACTTACTGAGGGAAAATTGCTGATACTGCTTGGAGATGTTGCAGGCCACGGCCTTGGAAGCGGATATTTAGTTAGCGCGATTAAAGCAATCACTCGGCAACATCTGAAACAAAATGTGCATATTGAAACACTTTTTTCACAGATAAGCGACTTCCTGATCGAGCGATATGCGGGAAATGAGTTTCTGACCCTAATCGGAGGAATTCTTGATATTCAAGCAGGTGTTTTTTCATACATAAACGCGGGACATCTGCCACTGATTATTCTTCATAAATCCGGTGACATCGAAGTTGTTTCAGAAAGCCAGCGTGTATTGGGTATTCGACACACACAATATATTCCAAAAACAGTTCAACTTTTGAGAGATGAAAAGATTTTCCTTTTCTCCGACGGGGTTACTGAAACCTTTAGTAAAGAGGAGGAGACATACGGAGAAGACAGATTAGTAAAATTCCTGAAGGAGAATTCTCAAAAACAGCCAAAGCAAATTGTAGAGCTGTTATCTGCAGAACTCAAAAATTTTCGAAATAACGGAGAAGTCTCCGATGATATTTCGATGATCTGCATTTCCATGGAAAATTAGAACAGCAGGCCTACGACAAAAGGCTGGAAACAAATCCGGATTCTAGCATTGCAAAAGCCAAGAATCCGATGAGGCAACCTATCAACCATCCGCCAATAACATCGCTCAAATAATGGTGAAGAGTCAATAGCCTACCAATGCCTGCAAATACCGGAAAAATCAACAAAGCCGGTGGTAAATGAAAACTCAAAATCAAGATCACGATTACGACCATTGAATTTGCAGCATGCGCAGATGGAAATGAATGCCTCATGTCGGGATTCTTATCACGATTTCCACTAACGCTTAGTAGGGGCCTTTTTCTTGAAATGACCTTCTTGACAAACAAAACAAGCCTGTCTGTTACAAAAGCAAACAATCCAGTTACTAACATACAAATGAAAATCTTTGAAGCTTGGAAAGAAAAAAAATACGACAAGATACCGACCAAGACCAGGAAAAATACTTCACCCCTGTTAATTCTCGACAACCACCAGCCCAGTTTTTCATTGCGAATATGATTTTGAATATATACGGCGATATAATAATCGATTTTTTCTATCAGATTTCGTTCTTCCAAAAAATTATCCTTGTGAATTCAGGAGTGTATTCAAATCAATTTCTCTTTCAGAAAGCCAACCAATTCACCCCTTCCGATTAAAACTTGCTCTCCTGTCGAAAGATTTTTCAGATTTGCCTTTCCAGCTTGAATTTCATCTTCACCCAGAATTAGAATAAATTTATGGCCTTTCTTTTCGGCAGTCGCAATCTGCTTTCCAATCTTTGTTGTCCCGTCCAACATCATTTCACAATTGATTCGATTTTTCCGAAGTGTTGAAGCAAGCTGATTCATTTCGTTATAAAAAGAACTATCTAGAAGCAATAGCATAACCTCGCATTCCGGCCTGAGAACTGGAATGCAATTGTGAACTTTCAGAAAGTTTTCCAGAGTTACGTCCCCCAAGCCGAATCCAATCCCGCTCAATTCTTCGTTAGAGAAAAGTCCGATAAGATTATCATACCTTCCTCCACCGTAAAGCGATCTCCTGTTTTCCGGATTGGTATCGAAAATTTCAAAAATAAATCCGGTATAATAATCAAAACCTCTAACAATGGATGGGTCAAATTCAATCTGCTCTGATAGCCCCAAGCTTGAAAGACTTTGAAACAGATCCTGAATATCCTTTGTCACCGACTGGTTCAACCCCTCTATTTTGGAGATTTCGTCAAAACCTGAGGTGAGAAATTTATTTACCAACTGAATTTGGGTTTCAGGCTTTTCCAAAATTTGCTTTAGCAGATCTTCAAACTCATCTTTGGATATTTTATTTTTTTTATCCAGAACTTTCGAAAGAGCCATTCCTTTGGCTTCATTCAAACCCAGAGAATTCCGGAGAAAATCATCCAGAAGTTTTCGATGAGAGATTTTTACTTTAAAGCTTGATGGGGGTGCCTGAAAAGCAAAAAGAATTTCACAGGCAAGCTGTATAATCTCGACTTCTGCTTTAAGTGAGTCTACTCCAAATATATCTACATTGAGCTGCCAGTGTTCCCGTAATCTGCCGTGGCCTGGCGCTTCATATCTCCATAAATTCGGAATTGAAAACCATCGTATCGGTTTTGGAAGATTCCGGTTTTGAGCAGCCACCATTCTTGCGAGAGTTGGAGTCATCTCCGGACGGATTGCAACTCTTCTCTCACCCTTGTCTATGAAATCATATAACTGTCTTTGGACGATTTCCTCGCCGGTTTTTGCAGCGTATAAATCAAATGACTCCAGGATCGGCCCATCATATTCCTGATAGCCGAATGAACGCACAACCTGCCGCATCACGGAAAACATCCAGTTACGAAGGCGCATATCTTCCGGATAAAAATCTCTTGTGCCCTTATAGCCGGCTGTAGGTAGTTTTGACTTTCTCTCGGTCACTGAGTAATTTTCTTATTAATAAAATGCAAGAAACTGCGATAACTTTCCATCGCTTTTTCCGTATCGTTGGATCCGGCTATTGCAACTCCTACATACAGTGAGGTTCCGGACTTGTGAATATGCTTGATGTCCACTGCAAATCTGAGTGGAGCCTGGAGTTTAAATGTAAGATCCATTGTAAAGCCTGGTTTGATCATTATCGATTTTTGCAAATTTGAGTCGGTAATGTCGAGAAGCATCCCACCTTCACAGATGTTGATAACATTCTGCTTTACCGGCAAAACCGTAATGTTCGAATCCATAATTCTTTTGTTGAGGTTTTCTTCAAGATCTTTATATAAATCTAGTATATCAATGGGCAAAACCTGCGTTGAGAAAGTGTGGCCATATCCGATCAGGAGTGGTCCTTTTGGAGACCGAAAGAATATCGGGCAATAAACGAAAGATTTGATTTTCTCTTTCCGGAATCTCGCCTTCTTATCTTCCAGAGACCCTTCTTCCAGATAATGTTCCTTTAAATCGTAGCAATCCAAATCTTCGGGCGACGACATTGTTTCCGTATCCGAAATAAAAATCAACTCACGATCTTTTTTGACTATTTCGGTTTCTTCATTTATCGGAGTTTGAGGGTTGAAAGGGACAAGTTTTGACGAAGGGTATTTCTGCTTAAGCTCTTTTTCCACATCAGTAAAAATCAACTGTCCGGAAAACCCGACCACTTTAGATACATCAACTTGTTCCTTGGCAACCATAAAATTGCTCGCCGTTACCATATTGCTTTGATCAAGAATCCTGGAATACTTCCGGTTTGTCTTAGCAATTTTTGCCAGCACAGGCTTACAATGGACCACTCCATCATTTATGAATGAAATAATTTCTAGATCGACCTCGATATGTTTATTCAAGGTCTTGAAAATAGTAAATTGCCCTTCAGTAAAAGGAACGAGAGGATCCGTTTTGAAAATATAGGAACCATCGGATTTTTTTTCAGAGAAAAATATTTCCGGCCTCTGCTCAAAACCTTTTATGGTAAGGTCTTTAAGCATTATGTATTCTTTTAAAATATATTCAACCTTGGAAGAATCTGTAATATTTTCCCATAGCCTTTCATCCTGCTTTATGACTTGTAAAGGAGAAATTTTTTCTGCTTTTTCCATTTTAATCCAGTTTCCGAAAATTCACTCTTCTGTTTTTAGCCCTGCCGCTTTCTGAAAGGTTCTCAGATTCAGGCTGGGAGTACCAATATGCTTGTTTACGCATTCTATTTTCCGGTATTCCTTTCTTACGGAGATACTCGAAAACTTCTTTAGATCTTTTTTGACTAAGATCGACGTTAAATTCTTTGCTGGCAATATTATCCGTATGACCGCCAATTTCAATCTTGTCGTTTGTGTTTTTCAACAGGAATGCTGCAATTTTATCTAGCGCTTGTTTTTGATTATTTGTCAATTTGTATTCGTTAAATTTGAAATATATTCTTTCTTTGTAGATTGAAGCTACTTCGTTTAGATCTTTCAGGTATATGGTTATAGTATCTTTATTCTTAAATCCGGCGCTATCTTTCAAAATTATTACTGTTTCATCTTTATAGCCCTTTGCTCTAGCTAGAATTTCAAACTCTTCTTCCGGATATTTATCCAGCCCGTAGATTTCTTTACTTTCGTTTTTAATTTTGAGTTGAACTCCGTCCTTGTTTTTCTCCGTGAATAGAACCACATTCGCGTTATCTATACTCATCTTTGTCTTATGGTCTTTTACTATTACATTCAACTGCCCTTTTGCAATTTTGTCATTTTCGTGTTTTTTGTTTGTTAAATCTTCCTGCTTGTCAGGAACTTTGGCTGATTTGATTGGCTGAAGAACAACTCGGAGAAAATGTTTTTTATTCTGGCCGACATTTCCTCGAATATCGAGCGTTAGTTCTGTCGGATGAAACCCCGGAGAAGATACTTCAATCCGATAAAATTTTCCTGTGGAAAGATTGGTTTCAAAATTCTTATTTTCCGATTTTGTGAGGTCGCCACCGATTCGTTTAGAAGTAATTACTTTTACCGGCTTTGTCTCATCATAAATTTTCAATGTTGCTTCTATACCTATCATCGTCGGCTCTGAACCATCCAACACCAGGCCGGTCAATTCAAATGGATAGCCCTTGCGCATATCCTCCGGAATTTGCGTCCTAAAAATATCAAACTGGCCTTCCCCTACATGTCGATTAGACGAATAATACGCCCAATTCCCGTCATAGGTGAGCGAAATTCCTTCATCATCATCCGGGCCATTAAACGGCTTCCCCAAATTATAAACAACGCCGAAGGCACTATCGGCAATGTCAGATCCGTAAAGATTGAATTTATTGTTTTCGTCTTTCACATTCGAACTGAAATACAATGTCAATCCATCATAGTGATAGGAAGGCATGATCTCGTCGGATGATGAATTAATTGTCCTGCCCAGGTTTTTCGGCTTAGACCAAACACCTGTCCGAAGGTCTCTTTGGCTTTGCCACAAGTCGAAACCGCCAAAGCCTCCCGGCCTGTTTGAAACAAAAACCAGACTCTGTCCGTTAGGCGATATCGTTGGCATTTTGTCATTAAAGTTAGAATTGATCTCATTCAAATGAACCGGGCTAGTCCATTTTTCCGTTCTGGGATTTTTTTTCGTATAATAAATATTTAGGCCTTGGTAGCCCTCTCTTTTGCCCGCAATATATTCCGAAGTAAAAAAGATTTCATCAGGTTTCCCATCTGCCCCAAAATGTATCGAAAACATGCCTTCAAAATGATCTGTATTCAGATCTCTGAAATTCTGCGGGGCAGTCCACTCAGCATTCCCCGTCCTATCACGGAAATTTTTATTCTCGGAAATCCAGATATCCATCCCCCCCTGGCCTCCGGGTCGGTCAGATTGAAACACTATATATCTTCCATTTGGACTGATGACCGGGTTATACTCCACATTCTGTGTATTTAATGGGGCACCGAAAACCCCATCCGGTAAATAGGGCAAGGGTTGGGCATCAATCGCAGAAAAATGCAGCAACGGACTTATTAGTAGGGCGCCAAAAAATGTTAATGCCCGAATTGTTGAAAAGTATAATTTCACTAATTCAATTATCGACAGAAAATCCCGCTTTCAGAAACAGTAAAATTCAAATGATTCAACATATTTATCTGATCAGGCACGGTGAAACCGAATACAACAAGGAAGGAAGAATGCAGGGAGGGGGAATTAACTCCAGCCTCTCCGAGAAGGGCCAACATCAGGTGAAACTGCTTGGAAAGAGGTTTGAGTCCGAGAATTTTCATTGTGATTACATTTTTTCCAGTCCACTTTCCAGGGCTTTTGAAACTGCAAAAATCGCGACCTCCCACATTGGGAAAGAAATCATCACCGACGACTTGCTAAAAGAAATAGATTGCGGTGATTACGAAGGCCTATTGACCAGTGAAATCGATCCGGCAATTCTGCAGAAATTACGAGAAGACCCTTACTACAGTTATCCTGGAGGAGAAAACTGTGAGGATGTGAAGAACAGGGCAAAACTTTTTCTGGACAAGTTGAATCAATTGGAAAAAGAATCTGTCATCATTTTTTCCCACGGAAATTTTAACCGGGCGTTTATGAGCGCTGTATTGGATTTATCTATAGAAATTGCCGTAAAGGCAATTCAACACAATACCGGGCTAAATTATTTTCACAGGATTCAGTCATCTTTTAAACTAATAACTTGGAACGATATTTCCCATATAAAAAAAATTTCCACATGGTAGTAATCTCCCAGATAGTCGGTATATTGAATATTACACCGGATTCATTTTCGGATGGAGGGAAATTTTTAGACTCGAATGCGGCAATTTCCAGAGCCGAAGCTCTTTCGAATGAAGGCGCAGACATTATCGAACTCAGCGCTCAATCCTCGAATATTAACGCTACTCAGATACCGGATGCTCTGGAGTGGGAAAGAATATTTCCCGTTCTTCAATACTGCAAGTCAAAAAATCTGAAAATTTCTGTTGACACTTACAAACCGTTCGTGATACGGAAGTGCCTTGAAAATCGGGCGGACATCATCAACAATATCAATTCTTTCAGGGATGAGTTATCCAGAAATACTTTAAAAGATTTTTCCAATTCATTACCGGATTTAATTCTGATGTTTTCGCAAAATAACGGAGATTTTGCTGAAGGCAATTCCAACCTGAATGTTGAAAACGTGATGGACGCGATAATAGTTTTTTTTGAGCGAAAATTCGAGGAGTTGAAAAAAATCGGGATTCCGGAAAGTAAAATCATTGTCGATCCGGGAATGGGTTTGTTTCTCAGCCCGGATCCAGCCGTGAGTATTCATGTTTTGAAAAATATCTCAGTTCTCAAAGAAAAATTCCCGCGACTAATGGTTTCCGTTTCCAGAAAATCCTTTATTGGTGCGTTATGCGACAATGTAAAACCACCGGAAAGATCAGGTGGAACTCTAGCCTGTGAAAAATTTCTAGCAGATCGGGGCATTGATTTTATCAGAACTCACGATCCTTTGCAATTGAAACAATTCATTCGAATGAATTTGTTACTAAATGGTGAGTGAAAATTGACAATGGGCTTCGAATAACCCATTGTTCTACTTGACTGTGGTTATATCGAAATGCCCGCAAAAATTATTTTTAAGGAACCCCTTGATGCGCTAGATCAAGCCACGCGCATCGCTTGTGACCAAATCCCTTTTCCATCTCGGCTAAATTTCAATTCCATATTCTTTGCAATCTGCACGCGTCATTATCTCAACAAGTTCGGCAAATTTCACCTGCGGTTCCCAGCCCAACTTCTGTTTTGCCTTTGCAGGATTTCCTAAAAGCTGCTCAACTTCAGTCGGCCTGTAATATCTTGGATCAACCGCTACTACGGTCTTACCAGTTGATTTATCAATTCCGATTTCCTTGGACTCGCTGCCCTGCCACTCGATTTTAATTTTAACATGAGAAAACGCCAGTTCAACAAATTCACGGACAGAATGCATTTCATTTGTGGCAATCACATAATCATCCGGCTCAGGTTGCTGAAGCATTAGCCACATCATGTTCACATAGTCAGGAGCATAGCCCCAATCACGTTTTGCATCTAAGTTTCCCAGTTGCAGGACATTCTGCTTTCCGGCTTTTATAGCTGCAACAGCCCTGGTGATTTTTCGCGTTACAAAAGTCTCCCCTCTCCGCGGAGATTCATGGTTAAACAATATTCCGTTTGATGCGTGCATTCCAAAAGCTTCGCGATAATTCACTACAATCCAGAAAGCATACAACTTTGCTACTGCGTAAGGAGATCTCGGATAAAATGGAGTTTTTTCAGTTTGAGGAACTTCCTGGACTTTTCCGTAAAGCTCCGAGGTTGAGGCTTGATAAAATTTGGCGTTAACCCCTGCTTCTTTAATCGTATCCAGAAAACGCAAAGTACCAACTGCATCCACTTCTGCCGTATATTCCGGCACTTCAAAAGAAACACCTACATGGGATTGAGCAGCTAAATTATAAATCTCATCGGGTTTGATTTTATCCATAAGCCTGCTCAAATTGCTTGAATCGGTAAGATCCCCGTAGTGAAGTTTTAGTCTTGGGTGCCCGCTCAAGTGGTCTATTCTAGTTCGGTTAAATAAACTCGCTCTTCTAACAATTCCATGAACTTCGTAGCCTTTTTCCAGTAGTAATTCTGTTAGGTAAGACCCGTCCTGGCCGGTTATTCCTGATATTAACGCTTTTTTCATAAATTTTATTCTCTCATGGAGATAAAATTGAGTAAAATAAATTCTACAAGCAGAAAATTATTTGGCCAGTTTAAGCTACATCATGTCGAAATTGGTTCAGTTTAAGCGCATGTAATTGCTCTCTCACCATTTCCACAATTGTGTGGCTGGAATGTTCCGCATGAATCGGCTTGCCGATTCTGATTTCCGGTTTCTTTTTTAGATTGTAAGCATCTATAAAAACAGGCAATATCGGAAGGTTATATCTTTTACTCAAAACCGCCATACCTGAATGCAGCTTTCTAGATTTTCTGAACCCTCTAAACCATGTGCCTTCGGGAAATATTCCAATCCAATAATTTTTGCTGATTTTTTTTCGCATGTCTTTGATGGTTTCCTGATCATTCTCCTTTCTGTTAACAGGAATCAAATCTATTGAGCGGACAATTCCTTTAAGCAAAGGAGTTTTGATTTTTGACTGAATCCATTTTGCTTTTTTGTTCTTTGCAATTCTTTGCGAGTCATAACTCGTAAGAGCAGTCGTTTGAATTCCATGTTTCAGAAACATTTTTCGCAAAATGTATGCGTCATACGGCATCGAGATATATCTTACAAAAGCCCCCTTTCTCGGCTTTATATGGTTAGAAGCAACAATGTATGATCGGCCTTTCAGATCCTTTAAAACATCTGCATTTCTATATTCACATTTTCTTCTGCCATACACCTGCCTTAACGGCTTAACCATAACCCACAAAAGTAAAAACCCCAAAAATCTCCCAATACCATACGCCATATTAATTCTCCTGATACTGATACGATGCAAAAGAAACGGAAAGGTTGCAAAAAAAATCAGGAAGAGGATTTCAGTGGAATCTGAATCTTAAATATGGTTCTTCCTGGAATCGAACTCACGGAAATTTTTCCTTTATGCTTCTCGATAATTCCCTTTACTATGCCCAAGCCGAGGCCGGAACCTTCACCCTGGTCTTTAGTTGTGAAAAAAGGATCCCAGATTTTTTCCCTAATGTCCAGAGGAATTCCTGGGCCATTATCCTCAATTTCCACACAGGCAAATTCATTTTCTTGAAAAGTCCGAACAATAAGTTTTCCTTTTCCTTTCATTGCCTGGACAGCATTCGTTATTAAATTTGTCCAAACTTGATTCAATTCATCCAGATTGCAGGGGACACGAGGGACATCGGAGTATTTTCTTTCAATGTCAACTCCGTGTTTCATGTGGCTGTTTAGAATAATTAATGTGTTCTCAATTCCTTCCGTCAGATCAGCATCGGCAAAACTTGCCTGATCCAAATGAGAATAGTATTTCAAGGCCTTCACAATTCTAACGATATTCTTGATGGCAAATTTGATATTCTTCAGGTTTCTGTAAACACCGGACATGTTTTTCAGAAGTTCAAAAATTTCCTTCCCGCTTTCCTTGACGACTTTTGCCATATAGTCGTCTTTATCGTTGAAATTTCTATCAATTAGAAATGTTGCAAGATCGCCCGCCAAACTATCATCCAGCTCCATCGCTTTGAATTTTTCTTTTAAAGTTTTTTTCAGCCGAAATTTTTCTTTGGAATCAATGGGAAGATTTTTTTCATCACGCAAAAGTTTCAAAAGAACCAGTTCGAATTTACGCCGAAGATTTTTATCTTTTGCAATTAAATCAAGGTCGCCCAAGTGAGAAACGATATAAGACATATTCGTTTCCAAATTGTCCGCGCTTCCATTAATAACGCCCGATGGAGTATTAATCTCATGAGCAATTCCCGCTACCATTACTCCGAGAGAAGCCATTTTTTCGGACATGATCAACTGAGACTGGGTGTCTTCCAGTTCTCTGGTTCTCTCCTTTACTTTTGCTTCCAAATTTTCAGTTAACGCTGTTAACCTTTCATAGAAAATCGCATTCGAAAGGGCCATTACGGAAACAGATTTTATTTCGTAGAGTCTTTCCCAGTCCTTTTGAGAGAGATCGCTTTTGTCTGTTTTATCTCCCAGGATAAGCATTCCAATGAGACTGTTATTTAAGGTGAGAGGAACTATTACCTTCGCTCCAACTCTCTCAAAAAATTCCAAGGCGCTTTGATTTTCTCTGGACTCAATAGTCAAAAAATTGCTCTTCGAATAAATTCCATCGTGATCGGTAATCCAGAGAACAAAAGGATCGTACACATAAAATTTGTGATCTGTTTCCTGTTCTGCCGGATACGGCGTAAACGCTCCTCTGTTTTCTTCCCACAGGAATATTCTAGACTTATCGACTTTGTAGGTGTTAATGATAAATTCACTGATGGTCGAGCAAATCTTGGATGGAACATTTATATTCAATAGTTCATTTTTTAAGCTATCGAGAGCGGAAAGGTATTTTACTATCTCTAGATTGTCTTCTTTGGACTCTAGAATTTTCCTGTATTTCATTCCCCCCCGGCGAGTTTTTGTTACTGCAATTGAAATACCTATAACAGCGAATAAGAAAATGACTAAGGCTTCGATTACAGATTCCGTTAAATTTGAAGTAAGATCAAATATCCGTTGAATAAAATACAAGAGAAAAAATTCTAAGACAGACAGCCCAAACAGCACCAAGAGGGTTGACTTGCGGATACTTGGAAAACCGGAAAATGACTTCATTATGAGTTAAATTACGCAAAATGGAAAAAAAGGTCAAAGAAAAATTTCTGATTTCGAAAATTTACGGAGCTTATTACGAAATTTACTCTCCCACTCTTGGAAAAAAAAGAGCTGTTCTTAGAGGAAAATTTCGCATTGGAAATTCATCAGAGAGGCATCCGTTTGTAGTCGGCGATAAAGTTATTGCAAGCCCCTCATCAGGGGACGAATGGGTAATAGATGAACCCCAAGAAAGAAAAAACCAACTGATTCGGAAAAGCGGCCTGAATGATACCCACGTTTTATGCTCAAACGTAGACCAAATTGCAATACTTGCATCACTGAAAGACCCTCAGACAAAAGAAGGATTTATTGACAGGGCTTTAATTGCTTCGGGTTCTGCCAAAATTCCTGCAATCATAGTTTTTACGAAATCGGATCTCATTTCAGATGAAGAATTGCCTGATATGATTGCTTTCTATACTAACTGCGGTATCAAAACGATTCTCGTATCCGTCATCGACTCGGTTTCCCTTGAAAACCTTAGAAAATCTCTCGAAGGAAAAGTAACTTTCTTCGTTGGAAATTCCGGAGTCGGAAAGTCAACCATTTTGAACAAACTCCTGAACGGAAAATTTCACGCAACGGCTGAGATCAGCTCGAGTACAAAAAAGGGACGTCATACGACAACGAATTCAAGCCTGGTTCCTGTGTCTGAAAATACATTCCTAATCGACTCCCCCGGAGTGAAAGAATGGGGCTTATTGCACTTGACTGAAAGTGAAATAATTTCAAACTTTCCCGGATTGCATTCCTTCACTGACAAATGCGAAGAGCTGAATTGCTGCAACTTCGGAGAAGACTGTAAAATTCAAGAAGCTCTGAGTAGTGATGATTTTCCGGACAACAGAAGAAAAAGCCTTGAATCAATCCTAGAAAGCCTCTGTGCCGAAAACTCAGCCCAACAAAAACAGGATAGCTACCACAAAGACAGAAAAAAGGGCAAGTCTAAGAAATAATCATCTTTCCAGATAAATCTTATCAAATAATCCTTTGCTTTTGAAATGCTTCTCATGTGCATTTTTCCAGTTTCCTTCGATTTCTTCAATAGTGAATAATTTCAACTCCTTGAATATTGATTTGTATTTTTTTAATACTGAATCCGTGACGGGCCTGTAATAATTTTGCGCAGCAAGTTCCTGAGCATCGACTGAATACAAATATTTCAGATACTCCTCGGAAACAACCCTTGTGCCATGCTTGTCGACATTAACGTCAACTATCGCAACCGGTGGTTCTGCATAAATACTAATAGAAGGGACTACGATTTCCGGAAGTTCCTTCGAGTCAAATTCTCTTAAAGAAAGAAAAGCTTCGTTCTCCCAGGTAATCAGCACATCACCTAAACCGCGATTTAAAAAAGTTGCCGTTGCAGCACGAGCGCCAGTATCTAAGATTTTTACATTTTTGTAAAGCGATGCAACAAACTCTTTCGCTTTCGTTTCATCGCTTCTATTTTTCTTTAAAGCATATCCCCACGCTGCCAAATAATTCCACCTCGCTCCCCCACTTGTTTTCGGATTGGGAGTGATGATTTCTATTTCAGGCTTTATCAAATCATTCCAGTCTAGGATCTTCTTGGGATTGCCTTTTCTTACCATGAAAACAATCGTAGAGGCATAAGGCGCGCTATTGTGGGGCAACCTCTTCTGCCAGTCCACAGAAACCAATTTTGATTTTTCAGAAATCACATTGATATCGTGAGCGAGCGCAAGAGTAACAACGTCCGCGTCCAGTCCGTCAATTACCGATCTTGCCTGTTTTCCGGAACCCCCATGAGATTGATTAATCTGAATATCTTTTCCGGTTTTTTCTTTCCAGTATTTCGCAAATAGTTTGTTGTAGGCTTTGTAGAATTCACGCGTTGGGTCGTAAGATACATTTAATATGGATTCTGCGGAAAGTTGCAGCATCAAAAAAATAAAAAAGATTAGAGCTAAATTGATTCTGAAACAACCCATTCAAAAAATTCCTGCAAAATAGAATATCTAACTTATGCAAAAACCTTAGGATTTTTGCAATCACAATTTGTCTGTCATATTGAACATATTTACAGATTATGTCCTAGATTCGAGACAAATATTCAAATTTGCATAAGAACAAGCGATATTATAATAATATATTTGACATATAGTGCAGTATATTGGACATTGCGATAGTGAGCAAAAAGAAAAAAAACATACTCCCAGGCTTTGGAATTTCCATAGGCTATACGATTTTTTATCTAAGTCTAATCGTAATCATTCCTGTATCGGGTTTATACATAAAGACTTTTGAATTTAGCCTGAGCGAATTCTGGTCATCCGTTACTGAACCCAGAGTGCTTGCTTCTTTCAAGCTGAGCTTTGGAACGTCATTTCTGGCGGCTATCGTGAATTCATTTTTCGGACTTTTGATCGGATGGGTGTTTGTGCGGTATGATTTTTTCGGAAAAAAAATCTTTGATGCAATAATCGATCTTCCATTTGCTCTTCCAACTGCTGTTGCCGGAATTACATTTGCATCGATTTATTCAAAAAATGGTTGGTTTGGAAAATTTTTGGAACCAATCGGAATTAAAATCGCCTACACACCTGCTGGAATTTTCGTAGCACTGGTATTCATCGGCCTTCCGTTCATTGTTCGTTCGGTACAACCCGTAATTGAGGAACTCGACATCGAGGTAGAAGAAGCATCGGCAAGTCTCGGTGCTACAAGGTTTCAAACATTTGCAAAAATTATTTTCCCCTCCATACTGCCCGCTCTCCTTAGTGGATTCATTCTAGCGTTTGCGAGAGGGCTCGGTGAATACGGTTCGGTAGTATTCGTTTCGGGAAATATTCCAATGGTGAGTGAAATCACCCCACTTTTGATTCTAACAAAATTGGAGGAGTATGATTTTACAGGAGCGACTTCACTTGCAGTTGCAATTCTCACAATTTCCTTCGCACTATTTTTCTCGATCAACCTATTGCAATGGTGGACGGCAAATAGGCATAAAGCGTAAATATGAAAAAAAATATTCAAACAACCGAGTCTCTTTCCACCAGAATTCTACTGACTTTCATTGCTCTGGGCTTTATCACAGTAGTGATAATAATTCCGCTGTGCTCGGTTTTTTTCTACGCATTGAAAAAAGGATTTTTAATTTATCTGGAAAATGTCACAAGCCCGGAAGCGTTATCCGCAATCCGACTTACTCTAATGACTGTATTTTTCACTGTTCCGCTAAATTTGATTTTCGGGGTGGCAGCATCCTGGGCAATTGCACGTTTTGATTTCCCGGGCAAGAATGTTCTGATGAGCCTGATCGATATTCCTTTCTCAGTATCGCCCGTTATTTCCGGACTTATTTTTGTTTTGCTGTTTGGAGCGAATGGATTTTTCGGAAAATTTTTGAGAGAACACAATATCCAGATCATATTTTCAACTCCAGGAATCATCATTGCTACAATTTTTGTAACATTTCCATTTATTGCTCGCGAGTTAATTCCGATCATGCAGTCAATGGGCGCAGAAGAAGAGGAAGCTGCAATTATTCTGGGAGCAAGCGGCTGGCAGACATTCCGGCTTGTAACTCTTCCGAATATCAAGTGGGGGATTTTGTATGGAGTAATTCTTTGCAACGCAAGAGCGTTAGGCGAATTTGGAGCTGTTTCCGTTGTCTCAGGCCACATCCAGGGAAAAACCAACACCATTCCTCTGCATGTTGAGATACTTTACAATGAATACAACCATACGGGTGCTTTTGCTGTTGCATCACTTCTAACCATAGCGGCGATTTTGACTTTGGTCATCAAAGAGTTAGTGAAGTATTTTGGTGCTAAAGAGAGCTGACTATGAGCATTGAAATTCTAAATATTAACAAGCATTTCGGAAAATACCACGCAATCAAGGGATTAAACCTGAATATTCAAGCTGGTGAGCTGGTTGCACTGCTTGGACCTTCGGGATGTGGAAAAACCACACTACTCAGAATCATTGCAGGACTGGAATCACCCGACTCGGGTTCAATTCTATTTTCTGGGGAAGATACAGTTGATAAGCATGTCAGCGAACGAAACGTTGGATTTGTTTTTCAGCACTACGCACTGTTCAAGCACATGACCGTTTTTGAAAATATTGCATTCGGTTTGAAAATTAGGCCAAGAAATATCAGGCCGAGCAAAGCAGATATTAAGTCAAAAGTGGAAGATCTCCTCAAGTTAGTCAAGCTCGAGTTATTGCAGGAGCGCTATCCATCACAGTTGTCCGGGGGACAAAGGCAGAGAGTGGCGCTTGCACGCGCTCTGGCTGTGGAACCCAAAGTTCTGCTTTTAGACGAGCCTTTTGGTGCGTTAGACGCTCAGGTTAGGAAAGAACTTCGCAGGTGGCTCAGAAAGCTTCATGATGAGATTCATGTGACCAGTGTATTCGTAACTCATGATCAAGAAGAAGCCCTTGAAGTAGCAGATCGCGTTGTAGTAATGAATCAGGGAAAAATCGAACAGGCTGGAACTCCGGAAGAAGTTTACACTAATCCGGCGACACCTTTTGTTTATAACTTTCTAGGCAATGTCAATCTATTTCACGGAAGAATGGAAAACGGCAAATTATTTCTGGGCAACAAAGAAATAGAGCATAATGGTGATGATGGATCGCAGAATAATAAAGCGTTTATTTATATACGGCCCCATCACTTTGATATTCACCTGACACAGAAATCTGACGCAATTGCCAGCGCAATTGTTGAACATATAAGCCCTGCGGGTTCCAACATCAGAGTTGAATTGATTGATGAATTTCAGAAGCCTGTCCTGGTAGAAATTCTGATGGATCGATACAAAGAACTCGGAATCAAAAAAGGGGACAAGGTCTTTATCAGCCCAAAAGAAACCAAAGTTTTCTTTGATGCGAGTTATCCGGACTACTCGATTTAAAAATATAGTTGTCTTTCTGCCCGGCAATTAAATTAGTCTTTCATTCATAAGTCACCTCTAGAATTTTGTCCTCATGAACAATCACCACCATTCACCTGTCGGCTTATCTCAATTCCAGGAAAGACTAGCTGTATTTACTCTCGCGGCAATTCAATTTACCCATATGGTGGATTTTGTGATCATCATGCCTCTCGGACCCCAATTTATGCGGGTATTCTCCATCGGGCCTGCGGAATTCGGTTTTCTGGTATCGTCTTATACATTCAGCGCGGGAACCTTCGGCCTTCTCGGCGCATTTTTTGTAGATAAATTTGACCGAAAATTTCTTTTGATTTTTACCTATGCTGGATTCAGTCTGGGAACCTTCTTCTGTGCAATTGCGCCTAACTTCTTTTTTTTGTTGGTTGCCCGAATTGTTGCCGGTGCGTTTGCAGGGATTGTTTGGTCAACAATTCTCTCCGTAATTGGAGATATTATACCCGAAACTAGAAGAGGAAGGGCTACAGGAACCGTCATGTCCGCATTTTCAGTAGCATCTATAGTCGGAATTCCGCTTGGTTTGTATCTGGCAAATTCTTTTGGATGGGCTTTTTCTTTTTACATACTAAGTTTTTTCTGCTTAGTGATTCTGGCTCTAAGCTGGTATGCCCTTCCCTCTGTAAAAGAACATATCTCAAAATCAGACGATCTGAATCCTTTTCAATCATTCCTGAAAGTTTTGCAGAACCCGAATCACTACAAGGCTTTTCTATTTACGACATCTCTGATGTTTGCCGGATTCAGCGTAATCCCCTACATTAGCCCGTATATGGTTGCCAACGTCAAAATTCTGGAAACCGACCTTCCATACATATACTTTTTCGGAGGGATCTTTACTTTTTTTACCTCCCAATTAATCGGGAGGCTCGCCGATAAATTCGGGAAAGCTTTGCTTTTTAAAATTGTTGCAACTCTGTCGATGATTCCTATCTATTTTATTACAAACCTCAAAGAGATCTCGCTTTTTCTTGCCGTATCGATCACAACAATTTTCATGATTTTTGTTTCCGGCAGATTCGTACCGGCTCTTGCGCTAATCAATTCCGCAGCCGATCCGAAATACAGAGGAAGTTTCATGAGCGTAAATTCTGCCATTCAGCAATTGGCCGCGGGGCTGGCTTCCTCAATAGCCGGATTTATTATTGCTACTGGCCAAAACGGAGTTCTCATGAATTACGAAAAAGTCGGGTATCTCTCAATTTGCGCTACAATTCTGTCTCTATTCATCGCCGGAAGAATTAAGAAATAGAAAAATTTTTTTAATGACCGGTGGGCCGAATTATTTTTTTGTAATATCCAAAGCGTAAAAACACAACCTCATCCAATTGGAAAACAGCATGGAATTTATTAAACAAATTATTGATTTTGTACTTCACATCGACAAGCACCTCGACTATATCACTCAAGAATTCGGGCTATTTACTTATCTGATTTTGTTTCTGATTATTTTCGCTGAAACGGGACTAGTAGTAACACCATTTCTTCCTGGAGATTCTTTATTATTTGCGATAGGCGCAATCGCTGCCCGTGGCTCGTTAAGCCTAACGATTCTAATAATAATTTTAATAGTTGCGGCAATCGTCGGAGATACTGTGAATTACTGGGTGGGAAGATATTTTCGCCCTAAAATTTTGGAAGGGCACACTATCCGGTTCATAAATAAAAAGCACCTCGACAAGACACACGAGTTCTACGAGAAATACGGTGGGAAGACTATTATTATTGGAAGGTTCATTCCGATCGTTAGAACTTTCGCGCCATTTGTTGCCGGTATCGGAGAAATGACGTACTCAAAATTTATTCTGTATAATATTGTTGGCGGAATTGTTTGGATTCTGATTTTTACCGTTGCGGGATTTTTCTTTGGAAACATTCCGATGATTCGGAGAAATTTTACACTGGTAATATTTGCGATTATTTTCATTTCCATTCTTCCCGGAATTATAGAATTTATCAGGATGAAGTATTTTGGAAAGGATACTGTATAGACTATCCAAATGGTGGACATTTATATTCTTACAGAAAAGATACTGATACCCACCGAACGAGCTTTTGGAAGCTCATTCACTAGTCCGGGTAACCAAGTAAGCATATTGATCAATAGAATGAATATTTGTTATCATACCCGTAAAAAAAATCCGGAATAGGAAAATGTACCTACCTTTTCCGGAAACATACAAGGAATTGGATAAAGCCTCCATTCCATTCCGGACCGATGTAAACCTTTCGAAGAATTGCTCGTTCAGAATCGGTGGACTTTCTCCTCTATTCGTAGAGCCTGAAAACCAGAATCAGATTTTCGATTCTCTATCGATTTTTTCCAGACTGGATATTCCTTTTAAAATTCTGGGTGGTGGAACAAACTTGCTAATATCCGATCACCCTGATAATTTTGCCGTGATTAGATTAGCTGGAGAATTCAAAGAATTTGCATCTATTTCGGATAATCAATTTTCCATTGGCGCCGGAGCCTTAACAACTCCAACGTTTAGAAAATTATCCCTTCTAGGTTTTACTGGAGCAGAGTTTTTAAGTACAATTCCAGGATCGGTCGGTGGGGCAGTAATCCAAAATGCTGGGTGCTATGGTGGAGAATTTTTCGACTTGATTAATTTTGTAGAATGCATCGAAAACGGAAAAATTAAACGGCTATCCAAAAAAAATATTCAGTTCGGATATAGGACCACTCAATTTTTGCAAAATAAAGACGCTCTAGTTTTGAAAATCGAACTCTCTCTAAAACATGGGAAGATAGACGAAATCGGAGAGTCTCTAAAGGAAAAAAGAGATAAGCGTAATTCGTCTCAGCCTTCAAACAAGAAAAGTGCGGGATCTGTTTTTAAAAACCCTTCGACGGCCAGAGAAAACCCAGGATCGCTCAAAAGCTGGGAATTAATCGACAAAGCCGGTTTGCGAGGAATTGCAAAAGGGGACGCAATCATTTCTCCTGAACACTGTAACTTTATCACAAACCAAGGGAATGCAAAAGCAGCCGACGTACATTATCTGATTCGACTTGTTCAGGAAACTGTTTTTAAAAAATTCGGGATTTTATTGGAAAGAGAAATTGAATATTTCGGCGACATCCCATAAAAAAAACCGCTCATTTCCATGAGCGGTTTCCATTCCTCAGATCAGGCTTTCAACTAACTTCTTAACGTCTGTTGTAGTCTCTATTTGCATCTCTGTGAGATTCGCTAGAACCACCTTGCCATACTGTATAGTAAGGAGTCCATCTGCTATAAGTATCATAGCAAGTGGATAACCACAGAAATCCACATTTTCTGGATTGAGTCAAATTTCCTTTTCCAATAGAGCAGGAAACTTTAATTTCAGCAGGAGTGTTCACGTTACAAAGCGAGTGATTGGCTAAAACTCCATCATCCTTCCCAGGAAGAAGAGGGCTTGTCAAATTCCAATAGTCAGAGCCTTCACCGGAAGTTGTGTAGTAAATTTTCCCATAGGATTGGTTATGATTAAATCCGTTTCTAGCGCCATTTGTGCTAACGGACTGATCCAATTGTCCACCCAAACTTTTGATTCCAAGCCAACTGAGATATGTAGTAGAGAAGTTTGCTAATTCAGATCCACCCGCAGCACTTGCAAGAAGCTGGATTCTGGTTACGTTAACTGCCGGGTTATTTAATCCAAAATAAGCAGCGGCAACCAAACCACCTGTAGAATGTGTATAGATTTCACATTTGTTTACACCAGTACAGAATATTCTTAATGCATCATTTAATTGCTTTTGAGCGCCGCAAGAATTCCAGCTATATGCCCCACCTGTTTTTGTTCCGTCAAACCCAACATAACGCACATTTGCAAGTCCTGTTACTGCCCCATTCCAATAGTTGTTAACGTCAGCCGTTGCACTGTTTGTACTTGTAATTGCTGAACAATGATTTTTGTCAGAGCGTCCATGCACAAATAATCTATACGTGTCCGCGTTCAGTCCAATTGTAAAAAATGCCAGAAAAAGCCCGGCGATCACTATTCTTTTCATATTCTTCTCCACTTAAATTTTCTTAATTTTGACAAAATTTTACCATAGTTCCTATTTAAAGCAAGTATATTTTTACAATTTCTCTTTTTTTTGTAAAATTCCCGATCAGTATTCCATAAATTTGCACCAAAATGCGACATATTATCGTATGAGTAGGCTCTAACCCTATTTCTATTTTGACAAAACAATCCATTTTTTGATTCTAGCCTAGCAGCTTGCCTGAAAAATCACTGGGCCAAAACCTCACCGAATTCTCAAAAAATCTGGCGATGGTTATTACGCGTCCGCTTTCCAGACATGCTCACTCATTTGTAGCAGGAGCCCAGAAAAAGAAAACTCATGGATACCAACAAAGCGCACATATCCGGAAGAATCATCACTCACGACAGCGATTTCATCGGTACAATCTGTTACGACACTGAATCCGGATTGATCACATCGGTTATTCCTGAAATTGCATCACAATTCCAAAAGGAGTCCTACTCGACTTCGGATTGTGCAATTTTTCCGGGATTTGGTGATATTCATATTCATGCGCGGGAAGATGAATCTGGCAAACAAGTTTACAAAGAAGACTTTCAAAGCGTCTCGCTTTCAGCGCTAAATGGTGGCGTGGTTCACCTTGCAGATATGCCGAATAATCCAATACCTCCCATCGATGATAAAAGCTACTCAAAGAAAAATTCTATCGCCAGAGAAAAATCATTGATTCATATAACTCTATATGCGGGAATCGGGCCAAATACAAGGCCGCTTTCAACAAAAGTTCCTTACAAAGCTTTTATGGGGCCGTCAATCGGTGAGCTATATTTTCGAACCAACGAAGAACTTGAAGAAGTTATACAACACTATAAAGGTGAGAACGTTAGTTTCCATTGCGAAGATCCCTTGATTCTTGAAAAAAATAAATCCGCCACTACTCACGAAGATCGGAGGCCTAGAGCGGCTGAAATAAGCGCCACCGATTTTGCAATCAACCTGATTGAAAAATACGGCCTAAATGGAAAGCTCTGCCATTACTCCACTAAAGAAGGTCTAAAGAAAATTATCGAAGCAAAAGGAAATGGAATTCGCGTAACCTGCGAAGTGACACCTACACATTTATTTTTCGACCGCTCAATGCTGACGGATAAAAATCATTTCTGGTTTCAAATGAATCCTCCATTGAGAGAGAAAGAAGATAGAATTGCATTATTGCAGGCTGTTCTGGATGGGCACATAGATTACCTTGCCACCGATCATGCCCCACATACCATCGAAGAGAAAAATGCAGGGATCAGCGGAATCTCACAACTTGATACATATTCACTATTCGTCACCTGGCTCATCAATGAAAAGCAGGTTCCTCTGAACAAGATAGCGGAAATTTGTGCGAAAAATCCTGGAGATTTTGTTCGCCCATACTTACCCGCAGCATTTGGAAAGGGATTCGGGTACATTGCGGAAGGATTTTCTGCCAGTTTTACAATACTGAATCTAAAACAAAAAACACTTTTCCAAAAAGAGATGATTAAAAGCAAAAGTGGCTGGTCTCCCTTTGAAGGCTATACTTTTCCAGGCTCACTGGAAGCTGTATATTTCCACGGAAAAAAATACTAGTTAGGAAACAGAATCCTTCCTTCGCTGAACCTAGTTCGTATTTCCAGCCTTTCCAGATCACCGATTTTCCCGAATTTCTCGGCGTCTTGTTTCGCTTCAATTGCAATAGATTCGTCTTTTTGAATATCCGCAATCTTGAAATCCGGAAGGCCGCTCTGCCGAAGCCCGAGTAATTCACCGGGTCCTCGAATTTTTAAATCTGTTTCGGCGAGCGAAAATCCATCCTCGGTGGCAACTATCGCATCCAGTCGCGTACCTGCGTCTTCACTTACTCGCTCCGGTGTAATTAGTATGCAGAAACTTTCATGGTTTCCCCTCCCGACTCTTCCCCTGAGTTGGTGAAGTTGGGATATGCCAAATCTGTCAGCGTGTTCAACAACGAGCATCGTGGCATTCGGAATATCGATCCCAACCTCAATGACCGTGGTTGTTACCAAAACATTGATCTCATTTTTTTTAAATTTCTCCATGATCAGGTCTTTTTCATCCGATTTCATTTTTCCATGCAAAAGCCCGACTGAATAATCCTTGAATACGATCGTCCGCAACTCTTCGTAAGCATCCAAACAGGATTGCAGATCGACTTTTTCTGACTCTTCTATAAGAGGATAAACAATAAAACATTGTCTTTTTTCGTTCAGGTATTTTTTCACAGAATTGTAAACGGCCGATCTTTTATCCTCACGTATCCATTTTGTAGTAATGGGCTTTCTGCCTACAGGTTTATTTTTGATTACTATCAAATTCAAATCACCGTAAATAGTCAGGGTAAGGGACCTTGGAATCGGCGTTGCTGTCATTGCAATGATATCCGGATTTTTTCCTTTTGCCCGGATAGATTCTCTTTGCTCAACTCCGAATTTGTGCTGTTCGTCAATGATCACAAGCCCCAGATCTTTAAATGCCACATCGTCCTGAAAGACAGTATGGGTTCCGACAATAATCGAGATGTCACCGTTTTGCAATCTCTGTAATTTTTCTTTTCGGGCCTTCTCCTTTTCCTTACCAACCATCAGCTCAATTCCTAAAAATGGATAATTCCCCAGAAGGCCAAGAATCGATTGATAGTGCTGCCTTGCCAGAATTTCAGTCGGCGCAACAAAGCATACCTGAATTGAATTCTCCACATAGTGTAGCGCAACAAGTAGGGCAGTAATCGTCTTACCAGATCCAACATCTCCCTGAAGAAGAACCGCCATCGGTTTATCGTCTTTGGCAAGATCCAGTATTTGCCCTACTGCATTTTTTTGATCCTGAGTTAACTGGAACGGAAGATTTCTTTCCAGCCTATCAGCCGAAGAAGACTTCGGAAGGGGCCAAAGAATGCGCTTGATCTCGTCGCGCTTTTCTTTCTTGTACAGCATAAGCAGGTGAAAAAAATAAAACTCTTCGTAAATGAATCTTCTGCGCGCTTCCTGCAAAAAATTCTCACTAGAGGGAAAATGAATTTCAATAAAGGATTTTTTTCTTTCGCTTAACTCCCTTTTTTTCAGGATTTCTTTTGGAAGAATTTCGTTCACACGAAGCGAATCTTTCTCCATATAATCGATAATTTGTTTGATCAATCTCCGAAATCCCCTCGAATCAAGGCCATCTGATTTTAATGACTCAGTCGAATGATACAGTGGAATGATTCTCCCTGTATGAACAAGGTCTTCGGGATCTTCCGAGGACGAAAGAATTTCAATTTCCGGATGAACCATCTGCATTCCCCGAAAATAGTCCAGCTTACCCGATGCAACTATGACCATTCCCTCTTTGAATAAATTTTTATAATAAGGGAGGCCTTTAAAGAATACAAGCGAGACTCTTTCGTTGCGGGAAGTTACTGCTCCGACAACCAATCTGGATTTTTTTCCATGCGCAAGATAAAAATCCTGTACTGTAACCGGAAGGGTTACATTGGTTCCCGGCGTCAAAACTACTGAAGAAGTTAAATTTCTGTCCAGATACCGTCTTGGAAAGTAATAGAGTAAATCGGAAAGGTTATTGATATTTATCGACCGTAGAGATTCTTTTTTTTTCGGTCCGACACCTTTTAGTACATCGACTGTGTTTGATAATGAATGCATTTGCATTAAAAATCCAAGGACTCTTCAGCTTTCTCGTCGAGAGGCTCGTCTTCAGTCAAACCAAGATAACAGTACCGACAACCATAAATGTGAACCTGTTTTTTTCCGGAAACTTCGGTTTGCTTACCCATGGCCGCGTATAAGAATTCTGTTTTTTTTAGAGCTTTACCGCAACACGGGCAAATCCTCGGTCGTTGGAGATTCGGATTCCAGCTTTTTCCGTAAACCACTCTGGGATCAGCCCCATCAAAATTTTCTTCCCTTTCCTCCCTGGCTCTTTGCGCCCGATCGAGTTTTGATTTTTCATAAGATGAAAGTAGGTGCAAAAAAATTCCAGCAGTCCCAAGCGCAGAGCAAATAATTAGAAATGTGACCATTTATATTTAACTGTTGAGATAGGAATTTATTTTTCTAGCCATAGAATCGGGAACTTTAAATCCTTCATCTTCAAGCCTTTCGATATATTTCTTGAATGAATAGGAGTGCTGCGATGAATGAATAAGCCCGTAAAAACAATCTGCTAGAGATTTTTCAACTGCAAGGCATAGCTCTTCATTTGCGCTAAGTCTATTTTCGTACTTGCGTAACAATTTCCGATTCACACTCCTGCAAATCGATCGATAAAATCCGAACTTCACAAGCGGAAGAGAATTTTGATTTCCAATTTTCAAATCATAGTCCAATTGATTTAGGTTTATACAATCTACAACCTGAACCGGATAAGAATGGTTGGTATATTCGTACACCAGAGTATTGATTAGCAAATTTTTGTACAAGTTCAAGCGAGAACAATTTTCCGGATCGCACTCTCCAATGCGGCCATGGTCACATTTCATATAGATAACTACGTCCGTATCAGAATATTCCTTTGCCTGGCCGAAATTTACTGACCCCATTAAATCAAAAGCCACTTCGTCTCCCGAAATACTGATCATTTCTGCGAATCTTTTGAAATCTCTGGTGCGCTGCCTGGACACAGTTGTCTCGTGTGACCTGAAAAAACGTTTCAAGCCATTAAATTCTTTGATAATCGGATGGTTTCTAAATCTTTTAATTCCCATTATTTTCTTATAAAATCTTCCGGAGAGATTTCTGAGTCTGATTTTACAAATGATGCCAGAAGTTCTTGACCATGAGCATCAACCTCAATTAAAGTGATTACTTTATTTGACACCAGCCGATTTAGTTTTACGCTTTGGACTGATTTATTTTCTATTATAATTTCTGAAAAAAATCCACCCTCCTGATGTCCGTAAATGGAATCAACCGGGCCGAAATTAGAAGGATTCAAAAATACTGTTCCATTCTTTTTGATTATTCCCTGATCTTCATGAACATGTCCTGAAACTACCAGCAAAGGCGAATGATCGTCCAGGTATCTGCGAATCCCCTGAGAACCGATATGCCCAAAGCCGGGAATTTTATCCAGATACCCATAGGGGGGGTCGTGAATGACCACAACGTCCGGTAGTTCTTCCAGAAAAAACTCTTCCGGTTCACTATAGGTTGACCCGTTTTTGTTATACTCGTGAAACTTTACCGCGAGTTTTTCCGGGATGCCGGAGGTAGCTATGGGAGCTCCTCCATAACCGGCAAATTTAATATTACCGAATTCAAAAGTTTTTCGGTGTAAATCTCTTTCGTATAATGCGGTGTACTGCAAATCAATATCGTAATTCCCCGGTAAAAGCCTTGAAGGAGATTTCGCATATTTATCCAACAGCATTTCAATGATTTCATATTTTTCCTTCATAGTCTTTGCAGCGAGATTAAAAAGCACTCTGTATTCGACCGATTTATTGTACACTTTCTCGGAATATTTTTCCGGAAAACGAATAACCCGCGTTGCAAAGTCATAAGGAGTCAGGTCGGATTGTGTTTCTTTCAGGATAAGGCTTAACTCTTCCTGAGATGCGCAAAACTCTATGATTTTTTCCGAATTAAAAAAAGCTTTGTAGATAATGTCTCCGGAAAGCAAATACAAATCCGGAGAGGTCTCCAAAAGAACATGCTTCAAGCCGTGGAGGCCATCGTGTATATCAGTGATATATACGATCTTCATTGAGAAATTAACGCTTCCAGAGCATCTTCAACGAGTCGCTGCCCTCATCGATTTCGTCCAGTTTAATGAACTCAGGGCCGAAGAAATCGAGAAGAGCTTTCAGGATAGTGCTTGATTTTACGTAAAAATAAACTTCGCCTTTGTATGGATAAACTCTTGTAATGGAAATTTTTCCGGCAATTGAAGGGATTTTGTCCAGGAAATAATTCGTATTGAATTTGATTTCATTATTCAGTCTTGTCAGGGACAGAATTTCCGGAATTACCTCTACAATCGATTCCAAGATCATCTTTCGATGGAAAAAATCGAATCTGGACAAAATCTTGATTAGGTCAAATTTTTTCTTCTTATGATTTTCAAGACGAAAACTCAAAATCTTGAATCTTATCGTGTTATTCTTAACCCAGACCGGATCCAAAATAGCATAAAAATTTACTGCCGAAACTCCCCAGAGTCTAGCGATTGAATAATGGGTTACATTATAATATCCCTCCAAATTCAATCGCCCGTTTTGAGAATCAAAAGTAAGTTTTTTCAAATTGTCTGTCTTTTCGACTACCTGGGTCTGGATTACTCGATTCAGTGAATTCAAATTCAGAGTGACTTTATAATTGTCTTTTTCCGTATGATGAACAGGAATTTTTTTAAAGAACAAATCCAATGGATTCAAACTGAAAAAATCAGGTAGTCTTTCAGGAAAAAGCATAAATCGGTGAGTTTACATTTCCTTTGCTAAGTCTGGATGAAGGTCAAAGTTGGAATGAACGCCTTGAACATCGTCATGCGATTCGAATGATTCGATAATTTTCATGACTTTCTCCGCATTTGCCTTATCGGATACTTCTACTGTGACGCTGGGTATGTAACGAATTTCAGATTCATCTACCGGAATACCGGCTGAGTTGATGGCAATCTGCACTTTCTCGTAATTATCGGGAGTTGTCGTAACCTGAAAATGATCATCCACCAGAACGACATCGTCAGCTCCGGCATCAACGGCAAGATCCACTAGCTTGTCTTCAGATGTAGCCTCACTCTTAACGCTAATAAATCCTTTTCTTTCGAAAAGCCGACTAACGCTTCCTGGGTTTCCCAAGGACCCGCCGGATTTTGTAAGAATATTTTTTATTTCCGGTGTTGTTCGGGACTTCTTGTCAGTGAGTACTTCCACCAGAATCGCAATCCCCCCTGGCGCATAACATTCATACATACATTCTTCATATGTAACCCCTTCCAATTCCCCTGCACCCTTTTTAATTGCCCTCTCGATATTGTCCTTGGGCATATTGTAAGATTTTGCTTTCAATACTGCAAGCCTAAGCCGTGGATTGGCGTCCGGATCCGAGCCTCCCATTTTTGCAGCAACAGAAATTTCTTTGGCAAATCTGGTAAAAACTGCTCCTCGTTTGGAGTCAATGGCTTCTTTTTTTCGTTTAATTGTTGCCCATTTGGAATGTCCTGACACTTTTAAGTTCTCCCGTAGTGAATTACTTTTTCCTGGAAATACCTGTTTTCGCAAGAATTTTTCGATTTATGACACATATCAATCTTCGTTGAGTCCGATTCTATAAAAATTTATGAGATTTTAAAAGAATTTCAATCAAAAATAACTATTTAGCTTGAAGAAAAAAATTCGACAACATATTTGTGGTCTTTACATGCAATGTATTGCAAAAAAAAAGTAATTAAGGAGAGCAAGATGAGAAAATTTTTAGTAATTGCCAGCATGGGGATATCCCTATTATTCGCAGTTCCTGTATTTTCCGATGATGCAGATGCTGTTGTTGGAAAGTGGAACACTGAAGGAGCTGAGGCAACCGTCGAGATGTATAAATGTGGTAGTGCCTATTGTGGAAAGATAGTTGGACTCAAAGAACCTAACTATAATGCAAATTCCCCAGCCGTTAAAGACGGAAAAGCAAAAGCTGGCGAGGCAAAAAGAGATACAGAAAATCCAGATTCTTCTCAACATTCCAAACCAATCATAGGAATGGTTCTAGCAAAGAACTTTAAGTGGGATTCCGGAGACAAAGAATGGCAGGATGGAGAAATCTACAAAGCTAGCAATGGAAAAACCTACAAAGGGTTTATGAAACTGGAAAGTCCTGACAGATTACTAGTGAAAGGCCATTTAAAAATCAGTAAATGGATTGGAGCTAAACAATACTGGACTAGAGTAAAGTAAATCTATTTTTCTACAAGAGGCCGGTTATGTTTCCGGCTTCTTAGACTTTCCCAATTTTCAGTGCTTGACTAAATATTGAGACGCCTTCCTCTATTGGATCTGTAGAATTCGCTCGTCTGTTCAAAAGGCCGGTCAATTCCAAAATAATTAGCCCATAAATCCAACTCCACATTGTTCTTACAATTCCGTGAAATTCTTTTCTTGGCACTGGAATAGCCCCACTCTTAAATCCAGCCCTCAAGGTTTCGAGAAAAATTCTGTAGCTTTTGGGAACAGTGTTGATCACTTTTCGGGATGCCCCTTTTTTACTTTTGTTTAGATTACTAAACATCAATTTGTGCAGTTCTCTATTTGCAGTAGCAAAATTCCAGTAAGTGCGGGCAATTTCCAATAACTGAGTATATATTATATTGCTTTTTTTTCTTGCAACTAGCAAATCCTTGGCTAGCTTCTCCTCTCCCTCTTGGATTAACGCCTGGATAATTTCGTCTTGGTTTTTAAAATGGTTATAGGGACTGGCAACGCTACACTTTAGATTCTTAGCGATGGACCTCATGTTTAAAGACTGAATTCCCTCTTTTTGAATGATATTCAGAGAAACATCCAGAATTTCTTTTCGGCTCAGGCTGTTTCTGGTCCTTCGTTTGGCTTTTAGTAATCTATTTTTCATAATTCTAAACCCTACAACAGTGGATTCAGGCTCTATTTCAAGTGTTTTTGTAATTATCGGCATTTTTATTTCTTTCGCTGAAAAAAGCTTCATCTAAAAATGGTGTGGAAACCAAAGCAATAATGAAATTATTCACAAACAGCGATAAGCAAACCACTGCCAGCAATTCATTTGACTTGAGTAATCTTGAGTTAATCGATATTTCGAAAGAATTGAACACATCTCTTGGCCTTGAAAAAGAAATTTTCGGTAAGTTCACAATTGATGAGATCCGAGACATGCTCACCTATTCCAACATTTTCCTGGTTTTAAAAGAAAGAGGTTACCCAAACCCTAAATTAGAGATAGAAGTTTTTTCAGAACTGGACAATCGTATTTTTCTGAAAACCCAATCCGATGAAATTCTGGTTCATATTCGTTTGAAAGTTTCAGATTTTGCACTAAAGAAAATCAATGAAACATTTAAAATGGTTTATATCGATTGGTTGCTCACTCAAAATATAAAACTACAGAACATAAAAGATAAAAAGAAACTATTTCAAGGCCAAAAATATCCAGGCCTGAATATAATGACAGAATTAACAGCATTCTTGTTGCTATTGACCAGAAAGATGGGCGCAAAGGGAGTTTTTAACATCCCCGAATATTTTCACGATGCAGTCCTGTTTCACAAGAACTTCAAATTTTTGGATCCGGAAAAAGAAGGCAAATTCAGAGCGCTTATATCCACATTCAAAAAAAGCAATCTGCGTTTTTTAAGTAATGCAATCCATGAACAAAAAATATTCAATGTTACGGAAAATAAAATTTATGAGTGGCAGCACGGTGAAATGTTATCAACGGACAATGACTATCTTAACGAACTCGTTTTTAACCAAAGTTATTTTGACACGGTCGAGAAGGTTAAAAAGAGTTTTCTATTTAAGAGGATGGAATAAACTGGCAGGTAATGAATAAACCCGAAGTACTAATTATTGATGACGATGAATTTGTCGCCGAATCCGTAAGTGCGATTTTGCATGAATTGGGATACAATAATATTTTTTTCGATTCGGCCGAACGCGGTGTTGATTATTTTGTTACCGAAAAAAATCCGATAATCATTCTCGACATTAATCTTCCAAAAATCAGCGGGCTTGATATTCTCCAGGAAATAAAAAAGATCAACCCGTTGACACAAGTCATTATGATGACAGGTGAGCGAGAAATTCAAAATGTAGTTTCTTCCTTGAAATACAAAGCTACGGATTTTCTACTAAAGCCATTTTCCGTTCAAACTGTTGGCATTGCGCTTCAACGCGCGCTGGAATATTATAATTTGATTAAGGAAAGAGAATTGTATCAGCAGGCGATTGAGACGGATTTAACGCTCGCTGCAAAAGTACAGAAAAAAATCCTAATGCCCTCGCTTCCACAAAAGAGGGTTCACACGGATTTTCAAGCCCTGAATTTTGTGTCTGGAGATTTTTACCAGGTGCTGAAGCTGGATAATTCAAAGTATTTTTTATTTATTGGTGATTTGGAAGGACACGGGATTTCATCGGGTTTGATCTCCTTATTTGTGATCAGCATTATTAAGGAAGTAGTCAGGATTCACCCAAATCCATCCTTCATCCTTTCCAGAATTAATGATGAGCTTTTCAAAGAAGTTTCCACTCATTCGATGACTGCGGTATCGGTTCTAATAGACGAAGAAAAAAGAAAGATCAAATATTCCAAAGCAGGCCATCCATCTCCGATTTTATTCAGTCCAAAAGATTTTAGTCCAAGGTATTTCTATGACAAGCATGGAGAAAATCTAGGTTTATTGCCGGATTTAAAATTTGATATCTACGAAGAATCTTTCGAACCGGGGGATGTTTTGTTTTTGTATAGCGATGGGCTTTTCAGCTGCAAGAATTCTGAAACGAAAACCCAGCAGAAAGAGTTTCTGAACTTGATTCTAAATTCCGAAAAAAACCCGGAATCCCTTTTCGATACAGTGAAAAAAGCTCTCGATAAAATCCAAAAAGCTTGCAAAGAAGACAATTGTTATCAGGACGACGCGTCATTGATTCTTTACCAGCTTTAAATACTCAGTGTGAAATTCCGTTAAGCGCCTGATATAATCTTTCTGCCATTGTGGATTTAATTCTGTAATATTTTTATCCAACTCTTCTCGGTAATTTTTTGCATCGGAAAGCAATTTCTCATTTTTCATTTTCTTCAGGTTGTTTTGAGCTTTAAAAAGAAAGAATTGGGTTTTAAAGTAGAATTTCTTGATTTTCGGATTCATCTTTCGGATTGTTTCTTTTTCTATTCGCAAAAATTGGTTTGCCAAATTTAGTGTTGCGGCTAGTTCCATTTCTTTTTCCTCGACTGGCTTATTTAGATAAGCCATATTCCCCATAAGCATAAGAAAGCTTAAAATCAGCATAGGAAGAAATTGATTTCTTTGAGAATTTTCATTTCCGAAAATATAAGTCGCTACCAGCGCAAATGGAAGCCAATAAAAACTCATAATATCCCAATCCGATGGAAAACCTAGAAGCGGGTGAAAAGTGAAAGCATGAACAAGAAATCCACCTAGAGCAACGAACAGAAAAATAAATTCTTTATCCTTCTCCAAAGTAATCAGTTCACGTTTTTTGAAAATCAGCGCATCTAGAAGTAAGAAAAACGATGGAAAGCAGGTAAAGAAAATACATGAAAGTATTTCTAAAAAATGCTTTGTTGAAATCATTCGGGATAGAGGATAAAAAGGAGGATGCGCAATATGAGTCTGGGACATATCTGCGCGGGGGTCAGAAAAAAAGATAAAATAAATAAAAAACGGAGATATCACAACGATTCCAATAAGAGTCGAAAGCAAAGCATTTTTAAAATATTCACCTTTATCAGACGCGATGTACCAAAGATAAATCAAAGGAAAAATTAAATATCCGCTGACCAGATGGAATAGAATGGCAAACGACGCAAGAATTGTTGGCAGTGTCAACAATCCCATATTTTTTTTGCCTTTCGAAATTTTCTGAACCGAAACGATTAGAAAAAATAAAATAAATAGAGTTGTAAGGGAGTAATTTTCCGAATATCCGAAAAATAGAAGCATTCCTCCGGAGGAAAAAATAACCAGCATGGAAAAAAAATTCAAATTCTTAATTCTGGAAAAACCAAACAAAACAGCCAAGAAAATAATTCCGGCAGATGTACTAAAGATTCGATAAACAGTTCTTGGATCAGTCAATTGATCAGAAAAAATAGAGAAAACCGCAGAATGTAAAAATGCCTCTAGCAATTCATCCAAAGTAAGCTGGTAGCCGAATAAGCCGCTCTCCAAAAATACGTTCTCGACGAGCAATATCCCATCTCCGAGATTTGAATTTCGCACAGGATATAAAGCAAACATAGCGATGAAGAAGAAAATCAATGTAAGTGTGAGAATTCTATCCTGAGTCTTTCCGATTAAAATGCTCTTACTCTTGCTCCAGTAAAAGTAGACAAAGAGTAAATAGGTGCCGGTGGATACCGCCAGAATATAACGCGGATCGGCAAAAATGAACCAAGCAGTGAAATAAGATGCAATAGGCAGCACAAAAAACGGAATCGACAAAAAGAAAAAGCGAAAGTAGATCATTCAGTTTCTTCTTTTAAAAGATCTTCGGGTAAATCGGTTTTATCCACATATGTAAAAGTACCTTTGCGAATATTGAAAAAAAATATTTCCGGAATGCTAAAAAACATTCCTTGCATTCCTTTTATAAATCTCTCGCCTTTATCAAAAGGCAGAAGTACAATCCCATAAATTGTTTCCGCAAAACCCGCGATAAAATTGAACACTCCGAATATCGGTCTTGGGAAAATATTTTCATCCGTAAAAAAAATAAATAGGGAATCATCGGGATTTCGTTTATAAATCGATGAGGTAAAAATATTCGACTCTCTGAGGAAAACTTTTGCGGAATTCTCGGTTTTCATCATCTCTTTTATTTTCAGTCGCCGATAAGAAAACAGATCTTCAATTTTATGGAGTTTGTATTTTCGATTTACTTCAAATGAAGAGTAAAATGGCACAAATACGAGCGCATCTCTTCCCCGAATATAGCCACCGAGGCGGAATTTCGATTCATTCTTCCCGTGAATAAAGAATGAGTTAAGCGTATCAAATATCTCCGTAGTGCAGTTTCTCAAAAACAAGTCATAATCATAAATTTTCTGGAGTTTCTCCAAATACATTTTCTCTTTAGCTTTAGCAGAATCCAGTAAGTTGCTAAGTTCAATTCCACTATAGGACATTGGAGCTGAAATGGAGACTTCTTTTTCCTTGTATGGCAGTAATTTTTCATAAGTTGTCCGGATCGGTTCGAAACCAAAAACACCTTTTTTCATTTCAGCGTGACGATTTGCCGAGTCTTCCAGCATATTGTAATCAAACTCATCGAATTTCTCTTTCGAAAAAGCATTGCTCAGCATGATTTTATAGTAGGAGAATGATTCTTTTTGCAGTGGAGCAGCCGCGGCCGAGTCTTGAATTGCTTTTCTTGAAACAAGAACGTGGCGATTATCAAAACAATCCAAAAAATAAAATTTGTTTTCCTGAATCGATTTTTTTATAACAAGATACCTTGCAAGCGCGACAAGAAGGGAATATCCTGCGCCTTTTCTCTCGGTGTTTACCAGATCGATTATTTGATTTTCTAGAACTTTTGTGTAGGAAATCAACTTTTCGCGTTGAAGGTCGGTTAGAATTTCCGGCTCATCGGAATAGAAATAGCTTTGCGGCTTTAATTCCCTTCCTTCATCTAAAGCCAAAAAGGCCTCCAGAAAATGGGAATTGTTTATATGCTTCTCCGAAAAGGTTTCTTCCGAAAAGGGGTACTCATCTTTTTTTGGATTCGCTGTTTGATTTATTAACGGATGAATAAATATGCGTAATTCGCGTAGATTTTTTTTTGTTTGGTCGATTCTTTTCCGGAGATAACCGTTTCCATATTTTGCTTCGATCATTCCCGAAATCATCTGGAGTTCCTGATTACTTTTTTTGTAATCTGAAAAATATCCGGCACCCCTCAAACGTATGCGCTGATCTTTTTCCAAAAAGGCTTCCAGCAAAATTCTATCATTAAAATAATTGGAATAATTTGTAAGATGCTTATTTTGAATTAGATAGATCTTATTCAGGTTATCTCTGATCAGATTGTATGTTTCTTCGCTGACTTCGATTTTACTGGTTCGGATTGTTCTATTATCAATTACATTGTAAATGAAACGAAACTCACTCCAACGCTCTCTTACAATTCTGAAAATTTTATCGGGATAATGTTGAAAATGATAGACCAAGCTCCCTACCTTGATTGCAGTATGGCCACCACTAGATTGTCCAGTATTGGAATCTATGTAAAGATATTCAATTGTGTGCGGTTCTTTGGCAAAGACACCTAGTTGTAAAACGAAAAAGGCTATTAGATAATAGCCTTTTCGTGATAGCAAAGATTTTTGAAAATTGTTAAATAGAATCGAATCCGTCCTGAATCAGCTTGGATGCCAATGGGCTTCTAGTGGAAATTTCCTTTTTGATAACTTCCAAATCCGCTTTGGATAAGTCGGCTCTCTTTAATCCTTTACCAATTCCAATGTAGGTTGCAGCAGAGGCTTCCCAATTCGTGATATTATGCTTGAGTGCAACCTCAGAAAGGTCACCGACGAAAGAACCATTATTTCTCTGGGTAGCAAAATACATTCTTGTGAGGTCGCTAATATCTCTGATGTAAAGCTGGCTTTTTTTATCACCTCCTCCGGAAGAAGACCCAAAAGAACCTGAAATGGATCCAGAAATGGATTTGATAGATCCCGAAACACTCGCGATGGAATCGGAGGATTTACTTAATGAATTTGATGCCGTATTCACAGAATCTGAAATCGAACAATTGGATGCAAAAGAAGCAACCATCACACTAGCTGCTATCAGAAATAATTTTTTCATAAAATATCCTTACGGTAGAGATTTACTTTATTTAAACAATCTATGAATCCAAGTCAACATTTTTTGCACTGCCTGAATCAGATTCGTACCCTTTTTCCAGTAGCATGCGAACTTCGAGATTTTCACCGGAAATGATTTGTTTCAGCGCTTGAAAATCTTTCATCGAAATATTTGCTTTTTTCAGCCCTTCGCCTATTGCAAAATAGGTCAATTTTTCGGACTTCCAGTTTGTGATTCCATTTTTCTCGGCAACGAAAGAAATATCCCGGATGAACCCGCTGTCCTTCACTAAATTTTTCGAATACAGCTCGGCGATTCCTTTTACATCCAGTCTGTAGGTCGTCTTCTTCTCTTTATTATTATCTTTGTTGGAAGACATGAAGGAGTAAACGATCGACATCGAGAATCCCCTTGAGGAATTTGACAAAACATCTGATGATCTTCCCAGATATTCTGAAGAAGATTTTGAGGAATTGCTCGTAGAATCCGACGAACGCCCCATAGAATCAGACGAACGTCCCATCGAGTCAGAGGAACGGCCAAAAGCGTTCGAAATAGAGCAATTGTTAAGTATGAACAGAGCGATGGCAATAGATATCAAGTATTTCATATAGTTTTCCCTTATTTTTCTATATTTGAAATTATAAAAATATAGGAACTTTTGTCAACATTCTATTACTACTGACCCATAAGCCGGTAATTTAATCCTAATTTTTTTTTGCGCGGAGTCAAATGAAAAATCCTCAATTGATTTATTCGTCCAGTAGTTCTTCACTTTCTTGTTTTTGAAAGGAACCGGCAGTTTGACCTCAACCCATTCTGCTTCCTCAGTCGGATTCCAGACTCCAAAGAAACCTGAAGGATTGTACAAGCCTCTTGGGAATGAGTGTTCAAAAAGGCCGAGAGGAATCGGAGTTTTGGACTGACATTTTTTACTTAAACTCAAAGCTTTCTTTAAAATGTCCAGTCGATCATCCGAAATCGTTGTGAGGTTATCGCTTATCAAAAGCATCCCTCCCGAAAGCGACATAACAGTTGCCATAAGTATCGTCTGATCCAGGGTCATTTTATTTTTATCGCTTCTGACAAGTAAGCAGTCAGGATCATTCAGCCATAAATTTCTATGCATGGATGAGCGGGTAATTACATTCACCAGAGCTTTTTCCGTTGATAACGCATTTCTATCTCTGAGCATTCTGCGTCTCCATTCCGGCCCCCAGAATGGAGTTACATCACACCCGATTCTCATTCCATCAAAAAGTCCAATCGATGGGATAATTGGAGCTCCACATCCAAGTAAAAAAACATCTTTTCCTACAATTTTACGGATAAGCTTGATTGCGTTTCTGTATCTTTCCGCGGGAGTTAGATTTTTCGCGTAACACACTCCGGGGAGTGATCCCGCATACAAAAAATCGAGTTTCAAATAAGGGTAACCATACTCTTTAACAAAGGTTTTAAAAACGGTTTCCAGGAAATTTTCCGATGCCGGATGCGTCGTATCAATACAATAAGTATAATCATACCCCCAATTCGGTTGCCATAAAGCCGGAACTGGTTTCCCTTTTTCATCTTTAAGCACAGCTTCCGGATATTTTTGAAAAAAGTCACTTTTCTTTCTGACTAAAAACGGCGCAAGCCAGACACCGGGAATCAAATTCTCTCTTTTGATTTTTTCAGATAAAAAGCCAAGTCCGTTTGGAAATTTCTCATTTTGAATGAGCCAATCACCGATTTCTCTTTGATATCCGTCATCAATCTGAAAAAATTCCAGATCCAGATTTTTTCGTCTAACCTGTTTTAAATTTTCGAGAATGATTTCCTCGGTAATTTCAGTATAATAGTAGTACCAAGAGCACCATCCGGTTGGAACTTCCTTGGGAAATTTTCTAGCTACTTCATTTTTTCCGATCTTCTGAAAATATTTTTCCAAAGAAAACTCAGGAATTCCTGCGAAATTTTCATACTCTATCGGAGTCAGATTGATCTTGATGTTTTTTGCGAGTTGAGGATAAAAATAAAAATCCCAAATAGCTGATAAGAAAATAGTTTTTCCTTCCTGATCCAGTTTGATCTGAAATTTCACGTTTTGAGTTCCAATTTCACTTACCCCAACCAGAAATCCCCTCTTCTCTTTTTCGGAATACGCAACTAAAAAGCCTTCACTTTGAAAATCCCCCGTCTTGTTTGAATGTTTTGTGTAAACATTTTCTTGGGGGTATTTCAAAAAGCCCACAAGAGGAGGAGAGTCTTTTTGGATAGGCTCGTAAGAAGAAGAAAAACTCCAGGATTGATACCCATGCTGAAAAATTTTTACAGATGAAATTTTCTCAAACTCCATCTCCATCCGAAAATCCAGGATTTTCAGTCCGACCGGTGGTCGCTTAGAATCAATCCAGCTCAATTTTCCAGAAGTTTTGAATTTACTCGATTTGCCGATAGACGACAAATTAAACTCAAACAGCTTGCAATCGCTGATATATATATCCTTGGTTTTTAAGTTAAAATTGGAATGAACCACATCCCCGTAGAGTTCGTAAGAGATAACAGCTTTTTTCATGGCATTCGAATATTTAGTTTCCCGTTTTTTTCATTAGGAAATAAATGGAAACTTATGGGTCAAAAACATTCAACCATAAAACCAAAAGTATTTCAGGGAGATTTAGACGAAGAAAGCTTAGAGTTCTATTCCAAAGAAGAAAAACTCGCTATCGATTGTGAGATGATGGGGCTAAACCCGAATCGAGACAGATTATGCCTAGTCCAAATTACCGATTCAAAAAACAGGTCTAGTTTAATTCAAATTTTCCCGGATCAGAAAGAAGCTTTGTATCTGAAGGATCTTTTTGAAAATGAAGAAATTATAAAGATCTTTCATTTTGCGCGAATGGATACCCTATTTCTGAAAGCTCGGTTAGGGATAACAGTCAGGGGAATATTCTGCACAAAAATTGCCAGCCGATTGGCAAGAACTTATACAGACAAGCACGGATTGAAAGAATTGATTCGGGAATTTTTTGATGTCAACATGGACAAGAAAAATCAGTCTAGCGATTGGGGGAAAAAAATTCTATCCCACGATCAGATAAATTACGCGCATGAAGATGTTAAATATCTGATCTCGCTTGAGCAAAAACTTACGGAAATACTCATCAGAGAGGGAAGATATGAACTGGCACTCAGTTGCTTTGCTTTTTTACCGACTCTGATTGAACTAGATAAACTAGAAATGAAGGAAATATTCGAGCATTGAAAAAAGGCTCGCGCGTCTTCATCTGCCAATCGTGCGGAGAAGTATTTTCCAGATGGGCAGGCAAATGCGAGTCTTGTGGAAAATGGAATACGATAGAAGAGGAAACACCCTCTGCAAAATTTGAAAAAAGTAACTTCTCCGTTCAAAAAGACGGACGTTATGCGAAACTCATTCCCCTTTCAGAAGTAAATGAATCGAAGTCGGTTAGAACTCCCACAGGACTTAAAGAACTTGACGTAGTCCTCGGTGGAGGAATCGTATCCGGAAGCCTAGTCTTGATTGGAGGCGAGCCGGGAGTCGGTAAATCAACTTTAATTCTGGAAATTTGCGGAAAACTCGCGAAAACGAAAAAAATTATTTATATTTCTGGAGAAGAGTCTTCTACTCAAATTTCCATTCGGGCAAAAAGGATGAACATTGAGGCTGAGTCCATTCTTCTTTCTTCGGAATGTATTGCGGAGAGAATTGTAGCAATGGTGGAAAAAGAACTACCGGATGCTTTATTCATCGACTCCATTCAGACAATTTCCAGAGAGACTATCCCCAGCCAACCAGGAACCGTTACCCAATTGAGGGAATGCACTCAAATAATGCTGGAGACCGCAAAAAGAACGGGTGTTCCGATTTTTCTTATCGGACATATCACAAAGGAGGGGAGCATTGCAGGCCCAAAAATCCTTGAACATCTTGTGGACACTGTACTTTACTTTGAAGCGGACAAATTGAATTACTACCGAATGCTCCGGGGTGTGAAAAATAGATTTGGTGCGGTAGGCGACATTGCTGTGTTTGAAATGGGCTCAGATGGACTCGTCGAAGTAAAAGAAAAGCGGGATTTGTTTTTATCAACCCATGAAGAGAGAATCGGATCCGTAGTTTCGGCAGTCATGGAGGGAAGCCGGGCGTTATCCGTTGAAGTGCAGGCTCTTGTATCAAGGTCAACCTTTTCCCAGGCACGCAGAATGGCTGAAGGGCTGGACAACAGAAGACTTGTCTTAATTGCGGCAGTATTGGAAAAATTCCTAGGGATCAAAACAAATGAATGCGATATTTTTGCAAATCTTGCAGGGGGCCTTACCATCGATGAACCGGCTCTTGACCTCTCTGTATCGGCTGCAATAATTTCGAGTTATTTAGAAAAGCCTTTACCTAAAAAAACCGCCGTGCTGGGTGAAGTCGGCCTCTCCGGAGAAGTAAGAAGCGTAGGCCAATTGAATCTTAGATTGAAAGAACTCGCCGGTGTGGGCATGGAAATGATTGTCCTACCACAAAGAAATCTAAAAGAACTTTCAGCCAAAGATTTCTCCATGAAATTAAATGGCATCGGGCACATTCGGGAACTCGAAGGTTTATTTTGAGAAGGGCAATGTAACACCTCTGTGACATTTGCTGTTTGTGCATAATTCGAAACTTTATATACAGTATGCCAAACCTTCGGATAGCACCGTGCGATCAACTCACGATAATTAGGATAAATACTTGACAAGTTGACAAATATAGATATTATCATTATATGAAATCATATTCTGTCGGGCAATTAAAATCGCATTTTTCTGAGGTAATCGGATTTATCCAAAATGGAGAAAAAGTTGGAATTCAATATGGAAAAAGCAAAAGACCGATTGCCTTGATCGTTCCCATTGAGAAAAAAAAAGCTCATAAACGTAAGATTGGGATACTAAATGGAAAAGTGACCATTTCTTTTTCCAAGAATTTTGAATTAACGGAAGAAGAGTTTATTAAAGAAGTATGAAATATCTTTTGGATACCCATGCTGTTCTCTGGGTAATTGGTGCTTCCAATTTATTAAGCAAGAAAGTTAAGGATATAATAGAAAATCCTGATAATCAAATCTATGCTAGTTCAGTTTCGTTTTGGGAAATCGCTATAAAATACAGACTGGGTAAATTGCGATTATCTGGCTTTAGACCTTCACAAATACCAGACTTGTTAATTCGATCGAACATAGAACTTATTGAGATAAATCCAGAAGATGCATCAACCTATTCTGAACTCAAGGATACTGACCCTAAAGATCCGTTTGATCGTATGTTAATCTGCCAAGCAATTCGGAGAAAATTAAATCTCATTACTAAAGACAAACAGCTGAAAAAATATCATGATCTGGATTTAAAAACCATTTGGTAGTTATCAGCAGGCACTTCTGCTAACGTCCTAGATTAGCCGAAGTTCCGACCGCAGGTCGGAATTTGTCGCCGCACTGAGTTCGGCACGCCAGCTTTATATCCTCCCCAAATCCTGGCGTGTCCGAACCGACTGGCGAAGGGCAAGACCGAGGAGCGCAACGAAGTGAGCACCGGAGCGGCTAATCCTGTGTTATCTGAAGAACCGCTCTTTTGCAGTCAGGTCAGAACCCCGAACCACTCCTTTAAGCCGAAGGGCACGGATGCCCGAAGGCGGTTAAAAATTTGAAGCTTTTGGCGAAATAGAATTTTTAAACAAATTTAGTTGTTCAGGTTTAATTTCTTTAAAAACTTTAATGTTTGTTTCAAAATTTGTTATAAGAGCCTCAACCATTGGATTTCTGTTTGTTTCACTACCACCAACATGATAAAAATGAACTTTAGTTAAAATATGGTAGTGATACCAAAGGGATTTAATATATTCATTTTCTCTAAAATCATTATGATGCCAAGTAGATAAAATAAATGGGATATTTCTATTTGACAAGGAGTCAAATAATTCATTTTCATGAGTATCATCCCACCCATTGAAATAATCGGTGTGTCTTCCGATATATGGAGGGTCACAGTAAAGAATATCAGAAGATTTCGCCATAGCAAAAGTTTTTTTGAAATCTTGACATATGAAAGTAAAATCGTGGGTTTTTAATAAAAGATATATATGTGATATCTGATTTACTATTTTTGTAACATATGCTTGTGCAAAACGGTCAGGTTTCCTACAAAAAGGGACATTAAAACCACCTTTTTTGTTAAATCTGATCATACCGTTAAAGCACGATCTATTTAAAAATAAGAAATCGAGAGGTGATTTTGATTTGTTAAATCGTTCTCGTATAAAATAGAAATGGTCTTCTCCTACAGATTTTAGTTTTTCACCTTCCTCTATAAGAAATGATTTTGCAATTTTAGGAGAAATTTCATCATTTTGTATTGCCTTATAAAAATTTATCAAATGAGGATTTGTGTCACATAAAATAGCTTTCACAGGAGCTATGTTGAAGCCAACAACTCCAGTTCCCATAAAAGGTTCAATCCATGTTCCAGTGAATGTTTCTGGTATGATACTTTTTATCCAAGGAACTAATTGGGTTTTTATCCCTTGAGACTTTATCGGAGGCACAAAAACTTTATTCATCGCTGTCTTTACCATTACTTTTGGGAACAATTTTCTTAATGTCACCTTTACGATATTTTACAAAATCGGCTAATGAAGAAATTAGGAAAGTCTTTCCTTCGGTGTCTTTCATTGTAATTTTTCTATAATTCATCCAATAATCATCAAACCATTCTTCGCCTAATTTTGAAAACATCCCTCGACCATTTATTATATCATCTATATTATTAATACTCCCGATATTTGCAGTGTTTCCACTTCCTCCTTTGTCACTTGCGATTTTCCATTTTTCTACAACAAAAAATTGAAAATCGTTAACGACAGATGAAATCGATTTTAATTCAGAAAGTTTATAAGATTTTGTTTCATCAATAGATTTCCCATCAACTCTTGAATATATAATACCTAAACAATAATGTCCGCTATATTCTCCATATGGGAATTGAATATTTTTTTTACTTGTTCTATTTTCAAAATATTCACCATGAGACCCAAGTGTAAATCCGTTGCATAAATGTGGTTTTTGCGGATCTCTGTATGTCGTTTTAAAATCTACTGCAAATTTAATCTTTTCATTGGTTGATTTGACAAATGAAATATCTGGATAATAATTTTGATGTTCAGCAAGAACAACTTTATAACCATTCGCTTTCGCAAATTCTAAAATTTTGGGGAAAAGATGAATTTCGAGGATTTTTGACACAATTTTTGTATCATTTGAGATAGTGTAGATATTTTGGAAAATATCTATGAAACCTTTAACAGTCCATTGTCCATCTTCAGAACTTATATGAGATTGAAATGTTTTTACGAAGTCTTTTAGCTGGTTTTCAAAGGTTTCTTTAATTTTCATGCGTTTTTTCTAAATTTCCCCCGCCATGGATGGCGGGTTTAATCCCATTGGTTCGGGGTTCGTTCTAAAATCCATTATTTCTTTAGCAGGGTAGAATTTGAAGCGGTTTTTCTGCTAACACTGGCTCATCCGCTACACGGAAATCAAAGGGATGGAAAAAGTGGCAAATCGAATCCTGGATGTAATAAAAGGGCAAACAGTTAGATTCAATGGGACTGAAATTGCTTACACGGTTAGTATGGGTGCAGTGTCACTTCAAGAAGGAGACAATCTTGAATCTATTTTTCTAGGAGCGATTCTGCACTTTATAAAGCCAAGGAAACTGGTAGAAACCGTGTTTGGGGAATAGCATATAGCAAATTTTATAAGTGAAATGAGGAAGTGGTGGGATAAGCGATAGACAACAATTAAAGTTCTTGAAACCATACGGAAATATTTCAAAATTGATTAAATTTATTTTCAACGGTAATTTCGATTATGAATACAATGCACAAATTTGCTTATTCAATCTCTCTTCTTCTTTTGTTTCATTGCTCCAACGAGCCATCATACAATATTGAATTCTATCAACGCGCTGAAGAATATAAGCAGAAAAATCCCAATATCGTAGTGGCCCCTGACGGAAAACGGGTCTTTACTGCTATTGGCCATTCAGGAATCTTGGACCCAGAGCGCGCAAAATCGGCTCCAAAATCCAGCCCTCCCGTGGTGGACAACTCTCCAATAAGTGGAGAGGTTCTTAGCCTAAATCCTGTTCCTGACTCGATAGGAAATATTTATTTTTTGGGGTTTTGTCAGAATACTGGCAATCGATCAATACATTACGGTAAAGTCACGGTTCGATTATTTGATGCGGGCAAAAAGGAACTTACATCCTCATTTGGGTATTGCGATAGAAAGCAACTCATGAAAGGCGAGAAAACTCCCGTAAAGGTGCTCGTCCAGAAGGCGCCGAAATTCGCGAGTTATTCGGCAAGTATCTCCTCGGACAATTTGACTTCAACCGATAATGAACTTCCGGTCCTTCAGTTAACAAATACAAAACTATCACCAGGACAATGGAAAGGCTCTTATCAGATCACTGGAATGGCAAAAAATACAAGCAGTAAGCCTATCGCATACGCCACTATAATCGGTGTCACCATGAATTCCAAAAACAAAATCATTTCAGTTGACAATGCATACATTGGAAAAAAAAATATGGGGCCAAGTGAAACTATAGAATTCAGAATTCCCGTTCATATTGCAAATGGTGAAATACCGAAAACATTCGAAGTCAACTACGATGGAGCCTTAAAGAATTAAGGTAGCAATCCGGTGAAATCTTTTCTAAGTGAGACTCAAATCAAGGAACTTCGTGGCTTATCAGAAAAAGAGGCCGAAGACAGCTTGAGGCTTCACGGAGCAAATGAACTTCCAGCAAAAAAGAAAAAAAGTCCCGTGAAAATTATTGCCGAAGTTCTGTCCGAACCGATGCTCCTTTTGCTTTTTGCTTGCGCTGCCGTTTATCTAGTGCTGGGTGATGTTACAGAAGCGATAATACTTTCTATTTTCATGTTTGTCATTGCCTTTATTACGATCTATCAGGAAAATAAAACGGAAAGAGCGCTTGAGGCATTGCGTGACCTAGCTAGTCCGAGAGTTCTTGTAATAAGAGATGGCTCGAAGAAGAGAATTCCCGGTAAAGATGTTGCGTTAGGCGACATCATCATTGTCAACGAGGGTGACCGTGTTGCAGCCGACTGTCTATTGTTGTGGGGAAGAAGCGTGAAGGCAGATGAATCTATTCTAACAGGCGAATCCGTTGCGGTCGATAAACTTCCCGGTGGAGATGGAAATCATACCAACTCAAACCAATTGTTCGCGGGGAGTTTGGTAGTGAAAGGTGAAGGGGTTGCAAAAGTAATTTCAATCGGCATACACACCGAAATGGGAAAAATCGGAAAGTCTCTGGAGGAAGTCGAGAAAACAGAAACAAAGATAAATCGGGAAACTGCGAAAATCGTCAGATTTATTTTTGCCATCGCAGTTGTTCTTTGCTCAATCGTCATTGGGGTTTACGGCCTGATTCGCAACGACTGGCTGGAGGGGGCTTTAACAGGTTTGACTCTCGCAATGGGTATTCTCCCCGAGGAAATGCCGATAGTTGTAACGGTTTTTTTTGCTATTGGTGCTTGGAGAATGTCTCAGAAAAAAGTTCTCGCTCGCAGAGTCTCCTCGCTGGAAGTTCTGGGGTCTGCAACTGTTCTATGCGTCGATAAAACAGGCACGCTAACTGAAAATAAAATGCAAATAAAGAAAATCTTTGCTAACTCGCAGTACCATGACGTCACCGGGTCCGGCAAGGAACCTTTGCCGGAAGAATTTCATGAGATAGTGGAATATGGGATTTTAGCGAGTAGCAAAAATCCTTTCGACCCTATGGAAAAGGCTCTGAAGGAACTTGGGGAAAGTAAGCTACTAGACACTGAACACCTTCACCAAAGCTGGGAAATTGAGGAAGAATATGCAATTTCAAAAGAATTGTTGGCGCTATCTCATGCCTACAAGAGTCCGGAGGAGAATGGTTTCATTATATCAGCTAAGGGAGCCCCGGAGGATGTAATGGATCTTTGTCATTTATCTCAAGAGAGAAAATTGGAATTGAGTAAGGTTGTTGATCAACTCGGCAATGAGGGTTTGAGAATTTTAGGCATTGCGAAATCAGTGCATAAGGGTTTAAACCTTCCAAAAAACCAGCATGACTTCGATTTTGAATTTCTGGGATTTATTGGCTGGGAGGATCCAGTCAGGCCAGGCGTAGCGGAAGCTATACAGGAATGCTACAATGCAGGAATCCGAGTAATGATGATTACGGGCGATTACCCGGCAACGGCCAAAAGTATTGCATCCCAGATCGGATTAAAGAACTCAAATGAGTTTATTGCAGGCCCTGATCTAGAGCAGATGTCCGAAGTCGAGATTGCCGATAAAATTAAAACCACAAATATTTTTTGTAGAATGCGGCCAGATGGAAAGCTCTCTCTTGTAAATGCTCTGAAAAGAAACGGAGAAATTGTTTCGATGACGGGTGACGGAGTAAATGACTCACCCGCTCTGAAAGCTTCTCACATCGGAGTTGCAATGGGAGAGAGAGGAACGGATGTTGCCCGTGAAAGCGCCGACTTAGTCGTTCTGAATGATGATTTTTCTTCGATAGTCAACGCTGTCAGACTGGGCAGAAGGATATTCGATAATTTAAAAAAAGCCTTCGCCTATCTAGTTAGCGTTCATGTCCCGATTGCTGGAGTTTCCATGATTCCTGTTTTATTAAACTGGCCAAAAATTATTTTCCCCGTCCATATCGTTTTTCTGGAGATGCTGATTGATCCCGCCTGCTCGATTGTTTTTGAGTCGGAAGATGAAGAAGCAGGCCTTATGGAAAGATCGCCCAAAAATCCTGATGAGCCTTTATTCGGCAAACGGTCTTTGTTCCTAAGCCTTCTTCAAGGTGTATTTTCGCTCGCCGCAGTCATAGGAATTTACGTTTTTTCGATGAATGCTGGCAATACGGAAACAGAATCCAGGAGTTTAACATTCTTTACTATGGTAGTTGCCAATCTTTTTCTAATCTTCACAAACAGGCATTGGACTCTATCCATTCTGGGATCATTCAAGAAAAGTAATCTTGCACTAAAGTGGGTGGTTTGTTTCACTCTTCTATTTTTATTTCTAACAATGTCTATCCCCTTTGTTCAGAAAATATTCAAGTTCTCGCCTCCGAAGTTGGAGCATCTATTGTTAGGTGTATTTTTTGCATTATTAAGCGTCATCTGGTTTGAACTTTTTAAAGTCTTCTCTCGAAAAAAGGGAATAGAACTTTTGAGGGATAAGTAAAAGCTTCATCTATCTATCATTAGCATCATCAAAAAGAAGGGCTGTATTTCTAGCAATGCCGCAGGAAAATGCTTGCCCCCAACACTAACTTATTGTAAAATGCAATTATGATCGCAGACGTAATCATTGATCCTTTGAAAATTTATCAAAGACTAAAAGCTGCAAAAGTTGATGAAAAAGCCGCTGAAGAAATTGCCGCAATTTTTGGAGATGTTCTGGATACACAGCTTGCAACGAAGAAAGACATTGCTGTAATCCAGCAAGACATTTTGCTGATCCGAAAGGATATTGCCAATTTACAAAGTGAGACTAAAAAAGATATTGAAATACTTCGTAACGAAACGAAAAACAATATTGAACAACTTCGTAACGAAACGAAAAACAATATTGAACAACTTCGTAATGAAACAAAAAGCGACATCGAACTACTTCGTAGCGAAACAAAGAGCAATATCGCATTGGTTCATAAAGACATCAAAGAACTGGAAACAAAACTAGAAGCGAAAATTGAGTCCTCTAAAGCTGAAATGCTCAAATGGACGATTGGCCTCATTGTCGCTCAAACTGGAATTATTTTGACATTTTTTAAGTTATTAAAATAGGAACTCAAAAAATAAATCTGAGATTCAATTTGATTTCAGTTCCAGGCTCTCTTTGTGAAGTCTTTCCTTGATGTACCGATCAACTTTTTTCATTGCCTCTATCGATAGAGTAGTAAACTTAATTCCAGACTCGTAAAATAAATCACTTTCGGGCGTTACGCGACACCACATTACCAGTCCTTGGCAAATAAATCGGAGGGATTCACCCGGAAAGAACACATTTAAGCTGATCAAAGTATTTTTATGCAGTAACTTTTGAGAGATCATTTTAATTCCAACAGTGCTCAAATCGGTCATGGTCGCTTCATATCGTCCTCCTTCTGTCCACATCGTGAACGAAATCTTTTGATCGGTTTTTACTCTAGGTGATTTGCGTATTTGACTTTTGTGGATTGCCGCGGGTTTTTTAATATGGATGTAAGGGGATCCCTGAGTGATGACCGCCGAATCAAATCGAAAATTGTAGCTGGACATTGTAAATTCTACCTGGATTTTCCCGTGGATATTTGACCTGAAAAAATCTTCTCCCATTTGGATTTTAATACTCTGCGGCTCCAGATTTTCCAGAATGCCCTGGTATTTTAAACCATCCTCATTATCTTCAATTGGAACAATTTGAACCGGTAAATTTTGTTTTAAAATCGACATTTTAATTATCCAAATCGCAGACTAAAAGAAAGTCTTCGAATACTTGGCTAATAAAAATTTTATTTTCATAGGGAATCGCAGTGCTGGCAGCAGAAATTTCGTCTCCTGAATTTGCATAAATTTCTGAAACTTTTAGATTTTCATTGATTTTAAAAACTTGTGAAGGGGACTGATTTTCAGCTTTTTTTGCATGTTGCAGAAATTTCCAGGTAGATGGGTGGCCCACAACATACAAATTCCCTTTTCCATCCGGTTCAATGTTGTCAGTGCCGCTATCAACTGCGATTTCAGCAATAAATTTTAAATCAGGGCCAATTCCTGATCCAAGGAACTGATATTTATAAACCGACCGAGACATGAAAGCCGATCGATAAATCATTTCCAAGCCATTCTCAACTCGGTAATAAATTCCGTTACCTAAAGCAATTCCTTCGCCAATTTCACTCCACTTCTCACCATTAAAGAATGCGATCTTCGAACGCTTCAACCGCAAGGCGTCATCGACTAAATTTCGGAAAGTACCACCAGTTCCATGATCGTTCGATACAAAAATACGCCCATCAGGTAAGGCGAATAAGTCATTTGGAGAAGTTAAGGCTTCATCTTCATACGTTTTCATGTGAATCAATTTTTGTTTTGAGATTTCAAAGACCTCAATTGTATGTTTGATTTTTTCCCCCATGACATGCGATATGACATACAAAATCAGCTTTCCATCTTTTTCGACCAAACTAATTCCATGAGGCCTGAAAACTTTCGGATAATTTCCTTCGAGTACCTGTACCTTCCAATCCTGTGGCTCTTTATTCAGGTCAAGGAATAGAATTTTTCCATTCTCATCAAAATTTCTTCGGTTGTGACTGGAAATGAAAAGATTTTTTGTTGGCCTATGAATTACAATGTCTTCCGGGCCGGGAGCACCATGAATTTTTTTACAACTTTTTAAAGGCTTTTGAGTTATTTGTGAAGAGCACCCGGCTAAAAAGCTTACGATCACGGAAACGGAAAAATAAAAAAATAAATTCTGAAACATAAATCCCCCAAAGTGGCAATGTTGGAACAAATCCTTTTAGGAGTAAATCCTTTTTGAGAAAAAAGATTTTGATTTTTAAAAATTTAATCGCCTATGCGAAAGAAATAAAACAGGTTTTTGCTTTACAGATCAAATTCAAAAAAGACCCTGCGAATAGGGCGGAAAGTAAGCAAAAATTTGTCAAATCAACCAAGGATAGAAATATGAATGCCGGAGCACAGTCTCAAATAGGACTTTTTCAACCCACCGAATCCCATGCAGAACTTAGAGAAAATGTTTCAAAGTTTGCAAAAAGAGAGTTGGATTCACAGGCCAGAAAATTCGATGAATCTGAGGAATTCAATATTACAGTTTTTCAGAAATTAGGATCCGAGTTGGGACTATTCGGAATTACGGTTCCCGAAAAAGACGGCGGACTCGGCTTTGATGCAGTTGCAGCCGTAATCATTCATGAAGAGATGTCAAAATACGACCCTGGGTTTACTCTTTCCTACCTCGCGCATGAAGTTCTTTTCGTGAATAACTTTTACTATAGCTCAAACGAAATGCAAAGAGCAAAATACTTGAGTAAAGTGATTTCAGGTGAATGGATTGCTGGAATGGGTATGACTGAGCCAGGCGCAGGGACAGACGTTTTGGGAATGTCGACCATGGCAGTAAAAAAGGGAGACCGTTATGTAATCAACGGCACGAAGCAATTTATAACCAATGGAAGTACGGGAAAAGTCTTTATAGTTTATTGCAAAACATCTAAGACGTCTCGAAGAACTACTTCGTTCATCGTCGAATCTTCATACAAAGGATTCAAAGTCGGCAATAAAGAAGAAAAAATGGGAATGAGGGGGTCACCGACTTCACAACTGATATTTGAGGATATGGAAGTTCCCGAAGAAAATTTACTCGGCGAAGAGAATGGCGCAATCGGACACATGATGCGAAATCTAGAAATTGAAAGAGTGACTCTGGCCGCTCAATCTCTGGGAATTGCAAAGCGTTGTATTGACGTGATGTGTGAATACTCCATTCGCCACAGAGAAGCATTTGAAAAAAAATTAATCGAATTCGGCCAAATTCAAAGATTGATCGCTGAATCTTATGCGGACTACATGGCTGCAAGAGCGCTGGTCTATCAAGTTGCCTCCGAAATCAAACCGGAAAACAGAAACTCACTAGGCGCTGCTTCGGCAAAACTAGTTGCTACTCAGATGGGGGAACGTGTGTCGCGTAACGCAATTCAGGTACTTGGCGGTTACGGTTATTGCAGAGAATATCCGGTGGAAAGGTTGCACAGAGATGCAATTCTACTGTCGATAGGTGGCGGAACAAACGAAGCGATGCAAAAGAACATTGCAAGCGACTTGAAAGCAATTTACGGGGGTTGAAATGGTCAGGAAATTCATCTTCATCCTGTTCTTCTTCTGTATCGCGGTCACTTGCAGCAAGGCAAAAGTGCAATCTGAAAAATCGGAGGAAACCACTCCAGCTGCTTCAAGTCGTGAAGCCCGAAAAGAGGACATCGCTATAGATAAGGATAGCGAAGTTGAAGATAATTTAAGACAGGAAAAAAAAACCGATTCGAACATTTCCTTGGGGAAAATATTTTTTCCGACAATGGAAAGTCGGGATCGATTTTTGGAATATTCAATTTCTCTTAGTTATGAATGTAAGGATTTGTTGCTTGCCCGAAAAGAAATGCTGAATTTAATTCCAAAATACGGATTTTTAGAATCGAGTACTGCGAGCTCGTCAAATTCCCGATACATGACAACGCGAATCACAGTCCGAAGTCGGCAATTATATGAAGTATTGCAAGAACTGGATAAACTTGGCAGACTCACAAATGAGAATATTACATCGATAGACCACACGGATAATCTGGTAGCCCAAAATAGAAAATCTGCCCGTGAAAAAAAAAGGATCGCAAGGAAGAATATTGCATCACGACAAATAACAAGTGAATCAAAAAATTGGGAAGCAATTGATAGATCATTGACTCAGAGCGAAGATGCCGAAGACCAATCAGAGCATGAAATCTGGCGAGTTCACGATAAAATTTCCTGGACGAAAATTATTCTGACCTTAAGTCTTCCGGAGGCTCCACCCGGAATTAAAATCCCAGACTATCGAAATGCCTTTGTCGGAATGACTAACTTAATGCTCAATGTAACATACTATCTTGTATGGTTCCTTCCGATAATTTTTATTCTCGGTGCAATGGGTTATTACGGGAAAAAACTTTACAAAAGATTTTTGAGATAGGCTCATTTGATTTCAATTCTTCCGAAATCATTTAATTCCTCTTTCCAGGTTTTACGAATTTTTTCTGCAGATTGCAAAACCCTTTCGGATGGCCGATCATTTCCGGTTGTTTCAAAATGGTTTGTGGAAAGAATTTCATTAAGGTCTTTTAGTTCCGAAAGATTAACTCGTACTCTGTAAATTTCAAAATCGTCTTGGATTTCATCCGTACCCTTGATATAGAACGGTTTACTGAATACTACTACAATAGAATCAAGATTTTTGGATTTTCCAGCCTGGATCATTTGTAAAATTTTAACCGAAATATTCGTAGCTATAATTCTTGCATATTCTTCCTGCTTGTAGAAAGTTACTGCCAGCTTCGATCCGAATACTACTTTCATCCCAATTTTGGAATTTTTCAATCTTTCCGTTTCTGCAGTTTTAAATTCAGTCCCCCAAACTTCACGGGCAATCAGCACCAGAGCAGTCTCATCCGTAAGGCTGGGATTTGCCAAAATCTTTCCTATTTTTTTCTCAGGATTCTGCTTACAAAATAATATCGTGAATAGAACTAACAGTAAAATTTTTTTCATAGTAGCATGAATTTTATAAGGCACATGAGTTTGCAAACACTTCTTTTATTCCGAATACCAACAAAACGCTTGAATTTTCTACTACTTTTATTATGTTTACGCTATGAAGATACATCCAACAGCGATAATTGACCCTGGAGCAGAACTCCATGAATCCGTTGAAGTGGGGCCATACACGGTCATCGAAAAAGACGTTAAAATCGGCGAAGGCACAGTTTTGGAAAGCTGTATTCGAATTTATTCCGGAACTAGGCTTGGAAAATTCAACAGAATTTTTCACGGAACTGCACTTGGCGGCCCCCCTCAGGACGTTAGTTTTAAGCCTGAAACCAAGTCTTATCTAGAAATCGGTGATAACAACATTTTTCGGGAAAACTGCGTTTTCCATAAGGGATCAAAGGAAGGTGCAGTCACTAGAATTGGGAATTCAAATTTTTTCATGAACCAGGTGCATATCGGGCATGACTGTCAATTTGCAGATCAAATTATTGTGGTTCCAGGCACCGTGGTCGGTGGATATTCAACTGTCATGAGAAAAGCATTCATTTCGGGCTTAGTTGCGATTCACCAGTTTGTGCGGGTCGGGGAATATGCTATGGTTGCTGGCTCTTCAAAACCAGTTAAAGATATTCCACCTTACTCTATGGCAGATGGAAGCCCTTCGACAATTATCGGCTTAAATACCGTGGGCTTAAAAAGGGCGGGCTTTAAACCGGAAATACGTGAGGAAATCAAAAGAGCTTATAAAATACTTTACCACTCAAAGATGAATATTTCCCAAGCTATGGTTGAACTAAAAAAAGCTGATCTCAAAAGTGAAGAAGTGAAAAACATCATCAAATTTTTTGAGGAAAGCGAACGAGGAGTTACTGGCCATCGAAAAGTTGGTGGAGATTGAGAATCCTTGTTACCGGAGGCGCCGGGTACATCGGAAGCCATATTGTAAAAGAACTTCGTAAGAAAAAATATAATATTGTCGTAGTAGATAACTTAGAAAAGGGAACTCGTCAAAACCTATTCCCTGAAAATGAGTTCATCGAAGGCGATATTGGTGATGATAGAATCTTGGAAACTATTTTCAAGAAACCAATCGATGCAGTGTTTCATTTTGCTGCGTGGAAGGGTGCCGGCGAATCCATGACTCATCCTGAAAAATATTCTTTGAATAACTTAAATAACACCATGAGATTAATTACAAATATGGTGGAGCGCAATTGCAAGTATCTGATATTCTCTTCCTCGGCTGCCGTGTATGGGGCTCCAAAATACCTTCCAATAGATGAAAAACACCCGTTGAATCCAGAAAATTATTACGGTTACACAAAATTGTGCATTGAGGAAAACTTAAAGTGGTACGACAGACTGAAAGGCCTGCGTTATGCGGCATTGAGGTATTTCAACGCTGCCGGTTATGACCCTGATGGAACAATTCAAGGTCTTGAACAAACACCTGCCAATCTCCTACCGATCATAATGGAAGCAGCCTCCGGAATCAGAAACGGTTTTGAAATATTCGGAGAGGATTACGATACTCCCGATGGAACCTGCATCCGGGATTATATTCACGTCTCCGATCTTGCGCGTGCCCACATCTTAAGCCTGGAATATATCATGAAGACCGATTCTTCGATTACCGTAAACCTCGGTTCTGAAAACGGATATTCAGTAAAAGAAATGCTATCGATGGCAGAAGAAATAACCGGTAAAAAAATCGCGCACAAAGTTTCAGGTAGAAGGCTTGGGGATCCTGCAAAATTGCTGGCTTCATCAGAAAAGGCCAAGCGACTTCTGAATTGGAAGCCAGTATTGAGCGATTCTAAATCTTTACTGCAAACTATGTGGAATGTGTATCAGACGCAGGTGCGTAAAACCGGGTAATTTTCTTTGGTTTTATTAGATTTGTAGATCATGGCAGCAGACTCAATCAACCAAGCATTCAGAGGTTCAGATTTACCGTTAATTTTTGCCCATTCAAAAAAATCTCCTCTGGAAATGCACAGGATTTTCGAGTTAATAAATCCAAATGTACCCCGGTAAAAATCGTGGTCGCGCAAATTTCTCCGGTTTCTTCATTTATCATTTCGTGATAAAATCGAATGGCTTTTTCTTTCATTTCCAACACACAGGAATGAATCTCAATCAAGCTGCCCGCTAATATTTCTTTTCTGTATACTGTTTCTTGTTTTACTGCAGCCATTCCGCGACTATTCGCTTTCAGAAAAGTCTGGTTCAATCCGATTCTGGAAAATACGTGCCAGGTCGCTTCATCAAATTTTCCGGTATACCACATAACGTTCATATGTCCCATGTGGTCACAGTTCCAGGGATACACCATCCCCTTATAAGAAAGAAACAAATTCTCATTCGTTTTCATAATGAAACTCCATCGCAACTATTCTACAAATTGTAAGATCTCTTCAACCTCTACCCTCTTTGACCTGAACGAATTTGCGAGCTCAGATTGGTCTTTGTACCCGATTGAGAAACCTACTGCAAGAGACTCTTCGGCTCCGATATTCAGATGCTTTTTAACAATATCAGGCCAGGACACTAACGCAGCCTGTAAGCAAGTAGAAAGCCCTTTTGCTTCCGCCGCAAGGCAAACATGCCCCAGAAAAATTCCAAGATCCAGAATCGTCCACTCACGCAAAGTTGCGGGTATGAAGCAGAAAATTATGGTAGGAGCGCCAAATGCTGTAAAATTTTTCAGCATCTGTTCCTCACGCCTTGGCTTGTCTTTTCTGTCTATTCCGAGATAGCCATAAAAGTCCACTGCCAAATCCAGCATCCTTCTTTTAATATTTGAGGGATATCCTGTTTCATAGGGAAAATCCGAACTTGGTGTTGCCCCGCTCTTTGCACGCTCAACAAGCTCATTACAAATCTTGTCTTTCAAGTTTCCACTAACTGCAATTAATTTATAACTTTGAGTATTTTTCCATGTAGGTGAGCGTTCGGATAATTCAATAACCTCTCGAATGACCTCTTTGGGAATTTCCTTATTCAGAAAACCCCTGCAACTTATTCTTGAGTTAATTATTTCCTTCAATACTTCGAATGCTTCAGCTTGCATAATCCCTCCTCCCAATACCATCACTTCGTCCTTACCGAACATCGCAACTTGCAAAAGTCGAGCAAGTAATATTCATAGTTGCATCAAAGCCTTGCAGCTTCGACTTAACTGGCTTTCTTGACTACGGATACCTCAATGATTACTCTTCCCCAACCACAATTCGCAACCCCAACGTCAAAACATCCTGCCCGGTTAAACCGCAATTTTACTTCTTCAGGTTTAATTCCGGCATATATCAATTCATGGACTGCATAAATAAAAGATGGAATAATTCCAAGAAGGAACCCACAATTATTTCTTGATGATCTGTTATTTATAAGATTTCCGGGCCCGTCATAATAAAAGGTATCACCCACTTTATAACCTGTATTGCACCCGTTCGACTGAATTACTTCAACACGAATTTCAATGTTGGCAAGAACATCCAGCTTTTCCAGTACAACCGTATTTGTCGGGTTTTTCTTGAAATCTTCCATTTCCGTATCGGAATATTTTAAATGCCTCTTCATGAGCTTCCAAAGAACTTCTTTCATAAATCCACCTCAGATTCTGCTAAGATACCAACCGGTCAGTATTTGTCAAGATAAAAAATACCGACCGGACGGAACCTAATTCCTTGCAATCCAGTCAAATGATTACAAGATCGCAAAAATGAATGAAATTGAAGGATAAAATGAAAAAAAACACCGAAATCAGAAAGAGCAAAAATCTAACCAGAAACCACCTTCTATTCACGGCGTATCGGGAAATCTATAAAAATGGTTCCGCAGGCGCAAGCCTTAATGATATTTTGCAAAGCGCGAATATTTCCAAAGGAGCAATTTATTATTATTTCGATTCGAAGCGAGAACTGGTTCTTGCCATAATCAGGGAAATCATTCATAGGAATTTTTCAAAGAGATGGAGGCGAATTCTCGAAACTGAAAAAGAGATTACCAAAGCAATTATCAAGAGCCTCAAAACCATAAAAATGGATTTCAAGCTTGGCTGTCCTTTGAACAAGCTTATACAGGAAGCTGACATGAATGATGCTCAAATATCGCAGGCATTAAATGAGACATATTTTGAATGGGAAGATTTGTTTACAAATGCCCTTGACCGGGCGAAGAAAAATGGAGAGTTGAATTCGAATATTCGCGCAAAGGATTTAAGCGCATTCATAGTTTCCGTAATCGAAGGGAGTTTGATCCGCTCAAAACTTACAGGCAACAAAAACGATTTCCTGCTGCCGATTAATCAACTTGAGAAATACTTATATTCTCTTAAAACTTTGCAATGAATTCACAAAAATAGTTTGCATTATACTGTTGACCCTTGTACACTATGTCTATTAGAAATCCATCTTACACATTTTCTTTGCAAAAGGGGTGAAAGTGAAAAAAATTCTGGTTATTGATGACCAACCGCAAATATCCCGGATTCTTTCGGATGTTCTCATTAAATCGGGATTCCAAGTGGAAATTGCAAGCAATGGAGCAATGGGAGTTGCAAAGGCCATCGAAATCAAGCCGGATCTAATCTTTATGGATATAATGATGCCTGTCAAAAATGGCTTTGAAGCAACTCGAGAAATTCGGAATATCCAGGAATTTCAAACTACACCGATAATTTTTTTAACAGCAAAGGGGCAATCGGCAGATAAGGAAGAAGCGTTAGCCGCCGGCGGAAATGAATTTTTGACAAAACCGTTTTCACCGAAGAAAATTCTTGAGCTTGTAAAGACGATTTTTGCAACTTAGAGCATTACTTTTATGAAGACATCCGCATTTATTTTTTTTACATTCACACTACCAATTTTTTCCCAACCCGTTTTCAAGGTGCAGCCCATTCCAGGCAAGATAAACTCCGACTATCAGGAATTCGGCCCTTCCATTTCCAGGGATGGGACTCAGTTATATTTCTATTCAAAAAGAAACAATTCGAGATACACGGATTTATATATATCAAGCTGGTCGGGAGGAAAATGGTCGGACCCCGTCGAGCTTCAAGATTTGAATTCACCATTTGATGATCAAAGTCCTTTCATCGCCGAAAACAAAAATATGAAAAGTATTCTTTTTTCCTCAAACCGAGACGGGTCAAAAGAATTTACTTTGCCAAACGGAAAAATCGGGGTCTCAAGGGATATTTACTTCTCTGATTTTCGCGATGGTTCTTGGACAATTCCAAAAGCGCTTTCCAATGAAATTAATACTCCAGATATTGAGGAGAATCCTTTTCTTTCAGGAAATACCCTTTATTTCACTCGATACCCGTTTGGCGAGGTGCGAAAGGCAAAGATCTACTCATCCACTTTTGATGGAAAAATCTGGAGCATTCCGCAGCCATTGCCTTTCCCAATAAATGATGATAACTCAAATATTGCAGCGATAGTATCTGCCGATGACAAGGAAATTCTTTTTTCTTCCAATCGCGAAAATGGTTACGGGGGTTATGATATTTATAGAGCCAGAATTTTAGCAGTGAATAAAATAATATTAGAAAACCTCGGCCCGGAAATCAATACAGCAGGAGATGAAGCTTATATTATCCAAAACCAGGCAAAAAAAAATTTCATCTTTTGCAGAAGAGAGCCTGGTAAGAGTTACGATATATATGAAGGCACTGAAATTTCCGACAACGATATATCGGGGATGTTCAAGATTAGAAATAAAATTGCTCTCAATAATATAAATTTTGAAAGGAACTCCAGTAAAATTTTGCAGCAATCCGAATCAGCTCTGAATGAAGTTGCAGATTTTTTAAAGAAAAATCCGGATAAGAAGATCAAAATCACGGGACATACCGACCTCACCGGAGATTATGCCGCAAACAAAGTGCTTTCTGAAAATCGTGCTAACTCCGTCAAAAATTATCTGATCAAAAAAGGAATTGATTCCAAAAGAATCTTCACGGAAGGGAAAGGCTCATCCACTCCTTTGATTAATTCGGCCGATGATGAGGCGAGTAAAAATAACAGAAGAACAGAATTCGAATTGCTAAAATAGTAAAATTGGCATCATTTTTTCTCCGATAATTAAATTGGAAATCAACCAGGAGTATAAATATGGTTCATTTTAGAATTTTTCTCGTATCTGTATTTTCTATGCTTATTTCCTGGCCATTAACAGCCCAGGATTCGCGAATATTTTCGATTCTAAAAAAAAAAGAAATCATCGTTTCCGTAAGTAAAAGTTACGAACCGTTTTATATTGAAGAACACAATGAGGGTTTCCCTGGTTTCGATGTAGAATTGGCAAAAGCATACGCAGATTTTTTGGGGGTTAAGCTAAAACTAGTCCCGCTAGGGGATTTCGAAGATCACGCAAATGCTATAATTAGCGGAAAAGTTGATCTGGCGATTGCAGGGCTTTCTTCAAACTTAAAGCGAGCAAAAGAAATTAATTTTTCCGACCCCTACTTGATCACTACCCCCGCTGGACTGGTGAACAAATTAAATTTACCACCTGAACCGGAAGGGCAAATTGTTGTTGTAAAACCATTTAAGGATCTGCTGGACTTAAAATTCCAATCAGGAATTTCTTTTTCCGTAAAATCCTACACATCTAATCACGATTTTTTAAAGGCAAATTTCGAGAATTCCAAACTCTATTCTTATTTATCGAATAATCTGTCACTGGATTCTTTATTGCGGAATAACGTAAACTGTTTCGTTGCTGATGGCCTTTATATCGAAGCCCTTTTGCAGAAGAGACCCGAATTAAAAGCTAACTATCTCCCATTGTTGAACCCGGTATCAGAGGAGCACATCAGCGCTGTCTTGCCCAAGAATGATATTTATTTTACATCAAATATGAATTTTTTTATAAAGGAAATGAGACGAAGCGGTAATATCAATACCCTCAAAACAAAATATTTTAATAGCAACGGTTGGGTTAAGAAAAATTGATTCAATTTCTTTTATTGCTAATTCTTTTTTCTTCAGCAATTATTTCGCAGGATGCAGAGCAAAGAACTATTCTTGAATTCAGTGGATCCTTTCGGATGCGCGCCTTTAACATGGGAAGAGACTACCCCCTGTCACGGAAAAATTCCATTCTTCCCATATACGACAAACAAGCCGAAAATAATGCAAAATCAGAAGCGGCACAAAATGCATTCAACGAGGAGTTGGATGCGAAGCTAAAAGGAAATCCTTCTACAATAACAAAGCAAAGTGAATCCATGCGTTACTATGATGCAAGGGCTCTTCTAAACCTGAATTTTATCACCTCGCGCTATTTAGACGGGCTCTGGGGCATACAAGTCGGTGATATTCCTTTCGGTGGGCGAGGATCTGGAACGACCAGAACTGAACCGACACTAATCGGATCCGGAAGCGGAGGGGAATTAGGGCAACCCTCTGGAACTAACGTCCAGACTAACTTCCTTTACATCAATTTCAAACTGCCGGCGCAAAGTTTCAATATTCGAACGGGAATCCAGTTATTTTCTTCGGCACAGGGACGCGTCCTTTATACCAATGGAGCCGGAGTTCAATTCACAAAGGATATTCGGAATAAAAATGCAACTCTCGAAGGCGGGTGGATCCGTGCGAGAGACCGAAGTATAGTCTATCCCGATGGAAATGGTTTCAATTCGAAAAATTATATAAATACCAATATCTACTTTCTCAAATTAAAACTAAACCCTTTTCGAAGTGTAAAAAACGAACTTTATTCATACTTCCTAAGCGATACTGACAGAACTGATTCGGCCAAAGAAACCGGTTTTTTATTTTGGCACGGGTTATTTAATGAATTTACTTTCTCTAGAATGAGTTTCTCCATTCATGGCATCTTAAACACAGGCACGTTGAAATCTGCAAATCCTTACAGAGATAATTTAGGAAGTGAAATCTATACAAAATACGATCGTCACAAGATCAAGGGCGGGTTATTCGATATTCAGTTCAACTACAATTACACGGACAAAATAACTTTGGGTTTAATCGGAATCGGCACAACCGGTAGGCCTGGCTACGAAAGGGATGGGGTTAGCGCCTCCAACCGTGGAAACGGTTATCGAACCTTGTCCCCGGGATTTGCAATTTCAAATATTGGAATAGACTTTACTGGAGGTTATGCGCTTTTCTCAGGGAAAACAATGAGTGGACTGATTGAATATGGAGCGTTCTCAAATATCCTTGTATATGGCCCTTTGCAACTAACGCTTGGCTACTATAGACTCTATGCAAGCAAATCCCCGGAAATAGAAAATAACCGAATTTTTAATCTCGATGCAGGCAAAAAAACTACTAACTATATGGGACACGAATACAACTTCAATGTGAGATGGAATGTTTTCCGGGATCTCCAACTTTTGTTTAGATCAGGGGTTTTTGTCGCAGGCGATGGATTGAAGGTCTTGTTTGATTCCCAGTATGGAAAAAGAATTTACGAGGCCTTCTTCACACTAGAACACAAATTCTAAATAGTCAAACGCGATCTTATGGCTTTGCCTAACGTATACTGATCCGCATACTCTATATTGCTTCCAACTGTAACCCCGTGAGCAATGCGAGTAATTTTGACTGGAAAATTTTTCAAAAGGCTTGCGATATAAGTCGCTGTCGCATCACCTTCAAGAGTAGGATTTGTTGCAACCAGTACCTCATTTACATTTTCATTTTGCACGCGCAGACATAATTCTTTGATTTTGATTTCATCCGGGCCGATGCCGTCTAACGGAGATATTGCTCCGTTTAAAACGTGATATCTTCCTCGAAATTCTCCGGTATTCTCTATAAAAAATATATCCTCCGGTTGTTCAACAACACAAATTGTCCCTGTGTTTCGATCGGTAGAGTCGCAGATAGAACATATCTCATTTTGAGATATAGCGCCGCAAGAAGCACAAAACCGCAGATCTCTCTTTGCCTCGGCTATATTGTCTATGAATCTATTAAATTCCGAGGAATCCTGTCGTAATAGGTGAAATGCAATTCTATACGCGCTTTTCTTGCCTATGCCCGGCAAAGATACGAGTGCATCGATTAAATTTTGAAAAACTTCATCAACCATTCAGATTCCCAAAGGATTTCAGAAAGTCCGGTAAAACCCCTAAGCCTCCTGATACCGATCTGAGTTCATGCTCGGTCGCTTCTTTTGATTTTCTGTAGGCCTCGTTTACTGCCGAAAGAATTAAATCCTCCAACATTTTCACATCCTCGCCATCAAAAAGACTTTTATTGATTTCGATATTTTTTACGACCCCATCTCCGGAAATTGTTACATTCACCATTCCGGCTCCTGCAGTCGTAGTAATTCGCAGTTTTGCTACTCTACTCTGCACCTCCTCCATTTGCTTTTTCATTTCATTAACTTTTGCAAATATTTCCGTGAACTTTAAATTTCCATCACTCATAACTCACTCCAATTTAGGTAATTTCCCTGCGTCGACATCGGTTGCTGCAAACTTTTCTTTTAACAATGACTCTACATCGGTTGAAGAAAACGCTTTCTGTGCTTCCTGCTTGAGCTGAATTGCAGGAGTGACTTCTGCTTCTGCCGACAATAATTTGGTTAGTTCAGAGATTTTTCCGATAACACCAGCAACTGATGGTTTTGTTAAATCAAAAATCAATTTTCGTATTTGAATTTCAATGAATATCTTTATCTCATAGGAATTTCTTAACCTCAAAATGCTTATCTTCTCGAAAAAATTATAGATTCTTTCAGAAATGAGAACCAAGGTTTCCAAAGGAATACTCTCGAATTCTTTCTTTATCTTCTGAACATCTTCTATCGGAAAATTAATATTCTCCCGATCCCCCAGATTCTCTTTTGTGAGAACCAATATATGGACAAATTCCAGAAATTCCCAAATAAATTTTTGTAGATCCTCTCCCTCTTGAAAAAGATATTGAATAGTAGTAATTGCATTCGTATAATTATTCTCATCCAATATATTTTTGAGAAATTTTTCATGTATCTCTATTCCGTGGTACCCGATCAGCTCGCGCAAAATTTTTCCAAACAATTTGGAATCCGAATAGGTTATGACCTGTTCCATAAAAGATAGCGCATCGCGTACCGACCCATCACCTTTTTTTGCAATCCAGAATAACCCTTCCGTATCGTATTCGATATTTTCCATTCTACAGATTTTTTCGATATATGCCTGGAGATGAATCAAAGGCACTTTCTTGAAAACAAAGTCCTGGCATCGAGAAAGAATGGTTTTGGGGATCTTGTGGTACTCGGTTGTAGCCATGATGAAAATAACATGAGGTGGAGGTTCTTCCAGAGTTTTCAGAAGAGCGTTGAATGAAACGTCAGTTAACATATGCACTTCGTCGATGATGTAAATCTTGTATTTTCCGCCCATCGCGGAAAATTTCACATTTTCACGAAGCTCCCGAATATAATCGATGCCCCTGTGACTTGCGGCGTCTATTTCCAAAACATCATTGGTAATTCCCTTAGTGATTTCCACACAGGAATTGCACTGATTGCAGGGTTCGTTGTCTACGGGAGCATCACAGTTCACACGTTTAGCCAAAATTCTTGCAATTGTCGTTTTTCCGACTCCGCGAGGGCCAAAAAAAATGTAGGCATGTCCAACCCTGCCGGATTTCAGGGCATTCTGAAGAGCATTAACAGCTACATCTTGATAAATCACTTCATTGAATTTTTGGGGGCGATACTTCCGAGATAGAACTAAATGTGGCTCAGTCATTGGATTTTCGTGTCGGAGAAGCCGGGATTCGAACCCGGGGTGCTTTTGGCACACACGCTTTCCAAGCGTGCACGTTAGACCACTCTGACACTTCTCCTCACTAGCTAAAATGGAAAATTTTAACCGGCTAGCGTCAACAGAAAACTATCTCTTAATTGAAAAAAAACTCCTAAATAAATCCTGAATTTTAGCCTCTTTATGGAAAATAATTTTAGGGAAATAATTTAGGCTATAAATGAATTCAGGTAGTAACGAAGAAATTCCTTCGTTCGGCTTCGCCTCTGCAAAATAAATCACAGTCTCTATTCTGGCTTTGATGATTGCCCCCGCACACATGATACAAGGTTCAAGTGATGTTAAGAGAATTGACGAATCCAAGTATTTTTTTTCACAATTCACTTTCCGAATCGAAATAATTTCACTATGTTGAATAAAACTATCGTCTTTAGTGGTTGAATTAAAGCTTTCCACCAGTATTTTGTCAGCTTCATAAATCCGGGTAAATGATGGAATTTCTTCTGAATTCTCTTTCACTCTCTGGAAAAAATCAGAAATGAAAAGATCTATTTTCGCTTTCATGTTTTGCATTGGAGTAAAATTTACAAAGAATGTCAAATGCGCAATGCATGACTTGAATGCGCCCAAAGGGATTTGAACCCCTAACCTTTTGATCCGTAGTCAAATGCTCTATCCAGTTGAGCTATGGGCGCTTTAGTTCAAAATTTCGTTCAATTTAAGAATCACTTTATCAACGAAGTCGATTTCTATTATTTTTCCTTGGTGGATTGCGTAAATAAAAATTCCGGACAGGCCAAGGTAAAGCCCTATTGCCAACAAATGAATAATATTGCCAACGTATGAACCAACCACAGGCAACAAAGAAAACACAAAGCTGACCAGCACCAAAATAAAAAAAATGAAAGAAAAAAAACCGGCTTGCAGGCATGATTTCTTACAATTTGCGGAAATTCCTTTTCTGGAGAAAATTATAAGCCAGTTGAAGAAAAAAGGAAGCAATGCTAGAACATTGATAACTTTTTCCGGATCACTTGATTGAATTTTATTTATCAGATTTTTTATTTTTAGAAGCACTGGAAATTTCCTTTATTTTCTCCTCAATTTCAGCGATCAAGGGTAGCTCATACATTTCTTTTTTGTATGCCTTAATAGCTCCGAGGGAACTAAAAGATATAAGTACAATCCAGGCAAGATAATTCAGAAAATCCGTTACTATCGGATTGAATTTAATAGCTGATAAAACCCAGCTTATAATCGGAAAATATTTCAGAATCCAAACTGTGCACATGATTGCTGCAATTCCAAGATTTAGCTTAAATGCTTGGGTTGCATGGAAATCACACAATTTCTGGTGCTTTCTAAAAGCAAACGGCAAAATCCAGCCTATGAATGGGACATATGCCAGCGCAGCATACAGCTCAGGCGAATCATCCCCTTTAACATGATCCGCCGCTTTCTCTACGGATTTAACTACGTCGCCGACTGAAAATTTTCCTGATGACATGACCTTATCTTTTCAAAAATATTAATACAAATTGACATTACTAAAATTTCAAAACACCGTAAATCGTTTTTCTCATACAAAATAATATTTTCTATCTTAAAAAAGGAATTCGCCTCTTAATGACTTGCGTATGCTCAGTCCTCGAACATCTTTTCCGCTAAATCGGACGTTCTATCCGTTTTGCAGTTTTTTCGCTTCCTATGGGTCGCAAAAACAATCGCCCGGCAAAACGTTCGAATCCTCTTTTACGGAGACGCAGGGATTCGAACCCTGGGTACAGGTTACCCCGTACGACAGTTTAGCAAACTGCTCCTTTCGGCCACTCAGGCACGTCTCCAATTCGGAGAGGGTAGGATTCGAACCCACGGTGCTTTCACACGACGGTTTTCAAGACCGCTGCTTTAGACCACTCAGCCACCTCTCCAAAATTTCAATGACTGTATAACTAAAATAGCCTATATTGTCAAGGGTAATACTTTTTATTTGACTAAACTACCGCATAATTCCATAAAAAATATAGCTTTGGCATTTATTTGAACTCAAAACCTCATTTTTGCGGGATTTAAAGTATAATTGATAAATTAAATTCGTTTGGATGGAGTACCGTTGATGGATCAAATGAGAATCAAAGCTGAAAAATGGGTGAACAACGGGCTTTGTATCGGCTATCACAATAACGAGACATATTTTATTTCAGGTGCGATTCCTGGTGAGGAAGTAATTTGCCAATTAGTGAAAAGCACATCTCGACTAAAACTTCTGCAAGTCATAACAACGGTCCATCCATCTGACTTGCGTATCCAGCCGGACTGCGACGCTTTCTTAAGTTGCGGGGGGTGTCAGTTTAGGCACATAAACTATTCGGAAGAGTTGCGACTCAAGGAGAAATTACTACGGCAAGAATTGAATTTTGCAGGCGAGATCAAAATCAAATCAGGAAATTCGGTCGGCTACAGAAATAACGTTCAGCTAAAATCAGAAAATGGAAGTTATGGTTTCTTTAAGTCCGGCTCAAATGAACTGGTGGAGTTCCCACAAAACGGCTGCCAAAATCTCTCTCCCGCTCTAAACTCATATATTTTGACGAACATAAAAAAATTTCACGGCAAAGAAATCAAACTAAGGCAAGGTGACACTCAAATAACAGAATACTCAGAAAAAGAATCGACAATCAGAGTTGGCGAGAATGTTTTCAAAATTCCACCGAACGGATTTTTTCAAATCAATCGATTATTAATTCCCGATTGGATCAATGAGATCAAATCTCTTTTACCGGAAACAAAGGTAGATTTCTTGGAGTTATTTTCCGGATGCGGCTTAATTTCAGTATCAATTGCAGACCGCATTCTTTCAGCAACTTGCATGGAAATGGATAATCAGTCAGTTGCCTATTCTAAAATGAATGCAAAGAATAACAAAAAAAGCAATTTGTCTTTTGTCAGAAAAGATCTATATTCATCACAAGACAGCAATCTGAAAAGCTTTTCAGTAAAATATTGGATTGCAAATCCTCCGCGAAATGGCCTTGGATCGAAATTGATTTCTTCTTTTCAAAAGATTATGCCCGAGCTCCTGATCTACTCAAGCTGCAACTATGTAACCCTCGGACACGATCTGAAAAAAATTTCTTCCTTTGGCTACAAAATCACCGGCCTGTCATTATTTGACTTCTTCCCCAGAACTCATTATTTCGAAACACTCGTAAAACTAGAAAAAGTCTAAGAGCTTGACTTAGAAATACTTTCCGAGAATCTGCGGAACATGGAAATTACCGTCTTCCGACTGGTAATTTTCTACAATTGCGGCTAACGTCCTGCCGATAGCCAATCCGGAACCGTTTACCGTATGAACCAGGGTATTTTTCCCGGCCTTGGACTTATATCGAATTTTTCCTCTTCTTGCCTGAAAGTCTTTGAAATTCGATACGGAGGAAATTTCCATATACCGGTTCAATCCCGGCATCCACACTTCAATGTCAAAAGTTTTTGAAGAAGAGCTTGATGTATCTTTGCTACAGAGCAGCAATACGCGATAGTGCAATCCAAGTAGCTTCAGAATATTTTCAGCATCGGAGAGCATTTTTTTATGCTCTGCTTCGGAGTCCTCTGGTTTGCAAAATTTTACAAGTTCAACTTTCTGGAACTGGTGAACCCGTACAAGCCCTCTTGTGTCTCTACCATACGAACCTGCTTCTCTTCTAAAACATGATGTATGGGCAGTGACACAAATCGGTAAATTTTCCTCGGAAAGAATCTCATCTCTGTACAAATTTGTAAGCGGAACCTCCGCAGTTGGAATCAAATTCAGAGAGTCTCTCTCCATTCGGTAATACTCATCTTTAAATTTTGGATATTGTCCTGTTGTAAACATTGACTCATCATTAACTACCTGAGGAACCCATACCTCGCTATAACCGTGCTCAGTGCTGTGTACATCTAGCATGAAATTCATTAAAGCTCTTTCCAATTTCGCTGCCAGCCCGAAATAAGTATATGCACGGGCCCCGGATAATTTTACTCCACGCTCAAAATCAAAAATTTTTAAAGCTTCACCGATTTCAAAATGTGTTTTGGGTTGAAAATCGAATTTGGGTCTTTCGCCAACTTTGTACAGCTCTACATTATCCTCTTCAGATTTTCCGGTGGGAACCTCATCATCCAAAAAATTTGGAAGGGAGTGATTCAAATCCTGGAGGCTCGTCTCCTCTAATTCCAATTTTTCTTCAAGCGCCTTGATCTTATCGCCAACAATCTTCATAGACTCAGATGCTGCCGAAATATCCTCGCCTTTGGATTTTTTCATTCCAATTTCTTTGCTTACCCGGTTTCTTTCGGAGCGCAAAGATTCTGCTTCCGTTTGAATAGATTTTTTTCTGGCTTGCACTTCCAGAATTTTATCGACTACTTCCAGGTTCGCAAAACACCTCTTAATCAACATATTTTTCAGTTCATCTGGATTTTCTGTAATTCTTATTAAATCTAGCATTTTAAGGAGCCTTTCGCGAAATAAAATTTAAACTATTTTGATATATAGTTTCTTCTACCATCGTATTGGATTCATTTCTGAGAGAGTAAATTTTTTCAAGAATATAAGTTAAATTTGAAGAATCATTTCTCTTTCCCCGAAATGGTGGAGGAGCCAGGAATGGAGCATCGGTTTCAATTAAGATCGATTTCAGCGGAAGCTTTCTTGCTGCATCATGAATGTCAGTTGCATTTTTAAATGCAACTATCCCTGAAAATGAGATATAAAACCCTAAATCGCAAAATTTTTTTGCATATTCATAATCATAAGTAAAGCAGTGGATAACACCTGAAACTCGGCCTTTGTATTTGCTTAGAACGTGAAAAGTAGATTCCGCTGAATCCCTCGAATGGATTATTACCGGTAACTTTGAGTCCCATGCAAGATCCAAAAAATTGGAGAAAACGGAAATTTGTTCATCGGTTGAATCTTTCGCATGGTAGAAATCAAGCCCGATTTCCCCGATCCCGACCATCTTGGAATCCTCTTTTTTTGCCTGAACAAGTTGACTAATTTTTGTTTTTTCTGAAAAATGAATACTATCAGCTGGATGGCAACCTATAGTATAAAAAATTTCGAGAGATGATTTACTAAATTCCTTTGCGATTCGTTCGGCTTCGATAGAAGATTTGTAGTCAATGCCTATCTGGACAATTTTTGAAACACCGGCAACTGTAGATTTCTCTAAAGAATCGTTAATGGATAGCCCTTCCTGTTCGATAATATCTAAGTGGCAGTGTGTATCTATTAAATTTGGCATAGGAACCATTCCGGTTAATTATTTTGTTACAGTTTTGACGTAATTATTTCTTGACGTTAAATTGCAATCCATTCCGGATACTGTTCAGGCAGTAAAAAGGTACAAATTACTAAGAAGAGACATAAGCTTGGACTTAAAAGCATACTTACGCTTAACGTTTTATCGGATTCGCTATAAATTTCAAGAACTGAAATTGCGACTCTCGGCTTACATGGGTGAGCTGGATAAGAAGGGTAGAGAGCGACTGACCATTATGATCATTCCTCATACCGAAAAAAAAAGTTTGAATCTTCATATCTCCTATAAAGCAATTACTATATTCATCGCCTGTGTAATTCTCCTTATGGTTATCAGCGCAATCAGTGTTTTGAATCATAGCGGCACTGTCCATGAAATTAGCGAGCTTCATTTATCCAATAAAGACTTTATTCGCCAGTCTGCAAAAATGAAATCCGAACTAAGCTCGCTTCACGAAATTATTGATTACTATTACAAAAAAATCTCTAACCTATATATCAAACTAGGCGGGGATCCTGCAAAAGTTTCAAAGGGTATCGGAGGAAATGATAAATTAAATCCGGCAAATAAACAAACTGATATCAATTCAGAAACATACAAACTTAAATCGGACGTTCACAATTTAAAAGTTTCCAGTGAGCTGACTCAGGAAATTATCAAGATGATCAAGAAGCGAAAAAGTGTAATCAAGCACACTCCTTCGCTTTGGCCAACGAGAGGGTATATTCTAAATCCATTCGGAGTTTATCTATCTCCTTCCACAGGGAGGGAAGTAAATAATTCCGGCATTGATATAGGTTCTTTTTCCGGGGCGGAAGTTGTAGTAACAGCTCCAGGTGTAGTTTATGAAGTCTCTCATTCAGACAAGACAGGGTACATTATCAAGATAGCCCATAAGTATGGGTGGAAAACTATTTATTCGAATTTAGATCGCGTTCAAGTTAAAAAAGGGCAGCAAGTTTCTAAAAGCGATGTAATCGGTTTCGTGGGAAGATCCAGTAACAATTCTCTTTACTTTCTTCACTATGAAGTTCACGTCGGCACTCAGCCGTTAAACCCATACTCATTCTTAAATCAGATTCAAGAAAAATGAAAGAGCAAACCGACGAATTCGTCGTTAACAGCATAATTGGTGAAGGGGCCACATTCACCGGAGAATTTCGATTAAGCGGACTCATCCGCATTGATGGTCACTTTAAAGGGCTTATTGTAACTGATGGAAAAGTTCTAATCGGAAAGACTGGCCTTGTCGATACGGATATTAGAGCTCGTGTAATTGTCGCCGGTGGAGAAATCACTGGAAATATTTACGCCTCAGAAAGAGTGATCTTGTTGTCCACTTGCAAACTAAAAGGGGATATTGTAACACCAAGACTCATCATCGAAGAAGGCGTTAACTTTGAAGGTAAATGCACGATAAGTCCAGTATCGTGATATTACAAACTGTAACCGACAAAACAAGATCCAGTGAAAAGAAAGCCAAAGGCGCTCCAGGGAAAGACTCTATTTCCGCTTTGCCCAAAGAAAATAGTTTCCTTTCAGTGCTGGAATCCATCGTTCCTACCACTAATGAGAATACTGCCGAATTGAATTACCTATGGAGAGAATTGCCGGACAAAGAGAAGAATTTTCTGAATTCCCCAAACACAACTAGCCTTGAGGAATACAAATCTATTGTTAGAAAAATCATCCAACTTATCATTCAGAAAAACACAAAACTGGTTTTAGCAAGGAGGCGCGGAGAAGCAGACCAAAAAATTCTGCACACGATAAAAATTATAGACGAGAATATTCAACTGCTGGCTACAAACATGGTGAATAAAAATAATTCCGCATTTGCAATGCTCAAAGAAATTGAAAAGATTCGTGGCCTACTATTTGATTTGAGTAAATAAAATTCAGAGCTTTATTCCCATATTACCTAAAATTCTCTCAAACTCATCAATACTTGAATAATTGATTACAATTTTTCCTTTCCCGGTTTTTTCATTGTGCGACATTGAAACTCGAGCGGACAGTTTATTGCGAATTTTTGATTCCGCTTGAGTCAAAGAAGGGTCAGAATTTTTTTTTGGCTTTGCCTTTAATGAACTTTTGTCAAGAATCTTCGCAACGAAATTCTCCACGTCACGAACGGACATCCCTTTTTGAATAATCTCACCGGCAGCTTTTTCTATTCTGGATCTATCACCAATGGATAATAACGGACGGACGTGCCCCTCGGATAACTTCCCTTCCTTCACCAACCTCAATACCGGTTCCGGGAGTTGCAGAAGTCGGATAAGATTCGCCACGGTTGTTCTATTCTTTCCAATGCGTTGTGCGACATCGCTCACCTTTAGAGACAACTTGTCAATCATTGCTTGATAAGCCAGAGCTTCATCAATAGGGTTCAGATCCTCACGATGTATGTTTTCTATAATCGCAGCTTCCATCACCTCGGCATCTGAATAGTTTTTTACTACGACCGGTATTTTTACAAACCCAGCCATTTTACAAGCGCGTAAACGCCTTTCCCCGGAAATTAACTGATAGACGTCATTTACTCTCTTTACGACGATCGGCTGAATCACCCCGTGTGTCTTAATTGTCTCGGCGAGTTCTCTGATGGAATCTTCAGAAAATGTTTTTCTAGGCTGAGTAGGATTTAGTGTTATCTCAGAAATTTTAATTTCTTTCAAATTTCCAGATATGTCAGATTCCAGCGTTTGGCCTTTTGAATTCACCGGAATCAGGTTTTCCAATCCTCTTCCGAGTACGCTTTGTTTTGCCATTTCCTTTCTCCTACACCCGCGAAATAATTTCTTTTGCCAGATTTTTATAACTAACCGAACCGACTCCCTCTGGATCATAAATCGTTATCGGTTTGCCAAACGATGGAGCCTCGCTCAATTTTATATTCCGTGGTATAATGGTTGTGAAAACTTTTTCCTTGAAATATTTTCTGACATCATCTGAAACCTGATTTGCAAGATTGGTTCTCTTATCATACATAGTCAAGACTACTCCCTCAAGCAACAGAGATGGATTTAGATTCTGCTGAACCAAAGAAATAACCTTCATCAATTGGGATAAACCTTCCAGCGCGAAATATTCAGTTTGCAGTGTTATCATTACGGAGTCAGCCGCACACAATGCATTCAAAGTTAGGACTCCGAGAGATGGCGGACAATCGATAAGGATAAAATCGTATTCACTTCTGATAGTCCCAATAGCTTCCCTCAATTTGAATTCACGGTTCTCCGTATTTAACAAATCTACTTCAATTCCACTTAGATTAATATTAGATGGCACAATAAATAAGTTCTCAATAAATGTTCTCTGAACTGCATCCCTAGCAGAAAGTTCCCCGAGAAGAATCTCGTATGACGTCCGTTCAAGTTCATTTGCGTTTAACCCTAGTCCCGAGCCTGAGTTGCCTTGAGGATCCATATCCACCAGAAGAACTTTTTTTCCTAAATTCGCAAGACAGGTTGATAAATTTATGGCGGTCGTCGTCTTTCCTACTCCACCTTTCTGATTGCTAATCGAGACGATCTTCCCCATTATGTCTCATCTCCTCCTTGATTAATTTCCAACTTCGTGGATAACCTTGTTTTGTTTTTGACACCTTTTTCAAGAAAATTAAATGCCTGGCTCCCAAAAAGTTTAACGCGTCCAACTGTATAGATTTCTCGATCAGGAGGCCTAGATTTTCCAATAATTTTTCATCTTCTTTTTTTCTCTCAAACTTGCCTAGAAAAGGAACGAAAAAGCCCCCTTCATTGAGTAGCTTTATGCAAACCTCGGCAGACCAGGGAAATGTTACAGATGACCTGGTTGTCACTAGGTCAAATTTTCTGTTACTGATATCTTCTGCGCGATCATAAATAAAATTCAATCTGCGGAAACCAGACTTAACAGCAAACTCTTCCAATAATCCGAGTTTCCTCCTTTGCGCATCAATTAGCGTTACCTGCGGAGATTCTTTCAAACAAAAAAACAAAAACCCAGGTAATCCCGGCCCTGTCCCGACGTCTGCCAATTTTGTTTCACGTGAAACAGGGATTTCCTTCACAATTCGGTAAATATGGTAGATCGATTCAATTAGGTGCCTTTCCAGAATATTCTCCGTGTCTCTTTTAGAAAAAAAACCTCCTCTAAGATTCTCTCTTTCTAGAAATTGATAAAAACTTTCTATTTTCTCGAAATCAAATATAAAAGAAATCTCATTCGATTCGTTCGGGAATAATTCAAATAATTTGGTAGAAATTATGTTCAATCGCAATTCCTTTTCTGTGTAAAACTTTGGTGGATGATATTAATCCGTTATTTCAAATCCCGGAATACAATCACCCGAAAAATCTTTCAAAAGTTGCAGGATGGGTTTATCGAGCATGCCTGCAAAAAACCCACTTCGGCAAACTCAGTGCATCGCTCAGCGGCCATTTTCCTGACAAACTCTCAGACAAATTTAGACTTTTCTTTTCTGAAATTTGAATAATTTCCAAATCTTAGTCTGTTAAGCTTCTGGAAATTTATCCGAATAGTTATAGTGGGGTGGTAAATTTTTTTGTAGAGCTTGATTCTTTGCCTTGCTCAGAATCGTCTATTTAGAAAACATTCATAGCCCAGACAGTAGAATCAAGGGACGAAAGTCTCTTAGGAGAATCTCAATGAAATTTCATTTTATAGTCGCTTTGCTTTTCACTTGCACCAGTCTTTTTTCTTTCACGCCTGGCAAATGGTCGCACATGGATCGCTATGTGCTCGGATTTGAAAAAAACGGTCCTGTGAAAGAAATCGTTCGAAATACGGAAGGGAAGGTGACCTATACTGCTGAATATGAATATGATTCGGAAGGAAAGCTTGTAAAAGAAAAATATTCAGATAAGGATGGAAAATCGGACGGTGAAACCATTTTCATCTACGAAAAAAATAAGGTGGCAGTGGAGGAACTTTACAATTCCGAAAAGGTTTTGAAAGAAAAAAAGAAATACAAATACAATTCCAACGGAGATCTGGGGGAAATCGAATTGTATTCCGGTGAAGGAAAACTTCTTCTAAAATCAAAAATTCATTCTCAATCAAACGGGCTTGTAACGGAAGCAGAAACTGTTTGGGTAGACAACAAAGAAACCGAGTCCTTTGCAATTAAAAAAGATGAAAAAGCACAATATGTTTACAATCAATCTATTTTTGATGACAAAAAGAAACTAACAGCAGAAGTAAAATACACATACGATAAGAATGGAAAGCTTCAGCAAAGAGAGAACTTTCAGGGAAATCAGCTGCGACTGAATCGGTTAACTTACAACAATATCGGGAAGTTGGAAAATTTTTCGTTTCACGTGAAACAAGGCGACAAATGGAACCTTTTAAAAACTCATTATCTTCTCTATAAGCAAACAAGCGTCCTACAGAATGACCCGAAATAGCCTTTAAACATTATTGTTTATTTGTTCTTTTTTAAGAGCTAAAGTATAAAGAAGTATATCGATATCCGATGGATCTACACCGGATATCTGACTTGCCTTTTCCAAATTTATCGGTTTATGCTTCGTTAACTTCTGTATTGCTTCTTTTTTTAATCCAACGACTCTCGAGTAATCGAAAGATTCTGGAATTAAAATTTCCATACTTTTCTTTTTAAATTCAATTGAGTCCAGCTCTCGCTTTATATATCCTTCGTATTTGATTTCCATTTCCAGGATTTCAATATCCCTATCACCGAGAACATTCAGGTCGTTTATAATTTCTTTACAATCTTTCAATTTTATTTCCGGACGCTTGATAAATGAAAACAGGTCTGTTCCAAATTTTACCGATTGAATATTGCTCTTCTCCAACAAAGCGTCCAGCGACTTGGAGGGTTTTAAATTCCCTTTTTGGATCTTAGTCTTTACTCGTTCTATCCCTGCATACTTTTCTGTCATTGCTTCGAATTCGGAGTTGTCGATTAACCCCATTTCTTTAGCGTATTGCATGAGCCTCTTGTCTGCATTGTCTTGTCGAAGTATTAGTCTGTACTCTGCCCGGCTTGTGAACATTCTATAGGGATCCTCGACTCCCTTGTAAACAAGGTCATCTATCAATACACCAATGTAAGATTCACTTCGTGAAAAATGAATCGGTGGTTCTTTTCTAAAAGAGCGAATTACATTATAGGCAGCGGCAACACCTTGGGCTGCAGCTTCTTCATAGCCGGTTGTTCCATTGATCTGCCCTGCATGAAACAATCCCAGAATTTTATGGGTCTCCAGAGAAGGTTTAAGTTCTGTGGGATCCACAAAATCATATTCAACAGCATAGCCAGGCCTCATGATTTCAGCTTTTTCCAAACCTCGTATTGTTCTTACCAATTGCCATTGAACTTCTTCAGGAAGACTTGTTGATATGCCATTGACATAAATCTCACTGGTTACATATCCTTCGGGTTCCAAAAAAAGCTGGTGCCTCTCGCGCTCTGAAAAACGAACAATTTTGTCTTCAATCGATGGGCAATATCTTGGGCCTACCGATTGAATTTGTCCAGAGTACATTGGAGACAGATTCAGGTTTTCACGAATAACTCGATGAGTTTCATTATTCGTGTAAGTGATATGGCATGGTATTTGTTTGCGATTTATTGAATGGTTTGAAAATGAAAATGGGGTTGGGGTAGCATCGCCCTCCTGAATTTCCATATCTGAAAAATCGATCGTCTTCTTATCCAGCCTAGGTGGAGTGCCTGTTTTCAAACGTCCCAAACGAAACCCATGTTGGCGTAAAGACTGCGACAGCCCCTGCACAGCCTGATCCCCCATTCTTCCTGCTTCTTTTTGAAAAGTGCCAACGTGGATGACACTTTTTAAAAAAGTACCTGTTGTAAGAATTAGATAATCTGTATTGAATTCAAAGCCACGTCCGGTCTTAATGCCTTGAATTTTCCCATCAAGAGAAAGGATCTCTTCTACAGAATCTTGCCTTATGGACAAGTTCTGAGTCTTTTCCAGAATTTGCTTCACTTTAAGTTGATATTCCTTTTTATCTGCCTGAGCCCTTGGCGCCCATACAGAAGGCCCTTTGGAAGTATTTAACATTTTGAAATGAATTCCAGTTTCATCAATCACTCGTCCCATCAAACCGCCCAGAGCGTCTATTTCCCGGACAATATGTCCTTTTGCAATTCCTCCGATAGCTGGATTGCAGCTCATCTGTCCGATCGTATCAAGATTTAGTGTTATAAGGAGAGTTTTTAACCCTCCCTTAGCGCAGAGATAAGAAGCTTCTGCTCCTGCATGGCCTCCCCCAACAACGATACAATCAAATCTATCATCGTGGTAATTTTTTTTTGCATTAGGCATGATTTAGTGTTCTGTCCCTATCCTTTGTTTATTCTCGTTGAAATAATAATGAGTTCTATATTTCTGTAGATTAACGAATTAAGTCTACCTTTTCGACTATGATATTGCACAAGAGGTTTCAGGATGAATACTAATATAAAAAATCTCGCTTACTTTCAAGGAAAAATTATTCCAGCCGAAGACGCAAAGATAAGCATTCAAACGCATGCGCTTCAATATGGAACAACTGTGTTCGGTGGAATCAGGGGATACTACGACTCGAGTTCTGAAAACGTAAATATTTTTCGGATCCGTGATCACTACCAAAGAATTCTGAATTCGATAAAAATCATGCAGCTTCAATTCAATTCAACGGTTGACGAGCTTGTGGAAATTACATTGCGATTGGTTAAAGAATCCGGTTACAGAGAAAATATTTATCTTCGTCCATTTGTTTACACCTCAGCACTTCAATTGTCGCCCAGATTTCACGACGTCAAAGCGGATCTCGCAATCTATATCCTTCAACTGAACGACTACCTGGATACCAAGAACGGCCTCAAAACAATGGTTTCTAGTTGGAGGAGAATTGACGATAACACTATCCCGACTTTATCCAAAGCATCCGGGGGATATGTAAATTCAGCTCTGGCAAAATCGGAAGCTGTTCAAAGCGGATGTGATGAGGCAATCTTTCTAGATAGCCGGGGGTTTGTTTCCGAAGGATCTGCTGAAAATTTATTTATTGTCCGAGATAATACGCTCATTACTCCACCGATAACTTCTTCAATATTGGAAGGTATCACCAGACGTTCAATTTTAGAAATCGCAAAAGATTTAGACATCCCATATCAAATTAGAGACATAACCAGAAGCGAACTGTACATTGCGGACGAAGTATTTTTTTCCGGAACGGGAGTTCAATTGGCTTGGATAAAAGAAATCGATAAGCGAACTGTTGGAACTGGAATCATAGGAAAGACCACAGAGAAACTCCAGAAATTCTTTTTTGACATACTAACTAACAAAAATCCGTCTTACAAAAAATGGTTAACTTCTGTTTACTAGATTGGCGTTATGGAAGGGTCTTTCTTAATTGAGGAACTAGTTGGCCAAGAGAAAGCTATAAAATTTCTCAAAAACTATTTAGCAGCCCCGCACAAAATTCCTTCGCTATTGATTTTTCACGGCCCACCTTCTGTTGGGAAAGAATCCATGGCAGACAGATTTTCAAGACAACTCCTTTGTTTCAAAGGAACATCTTGTGGAATCTGCCCCTCTTGCAAATCATTCAACAACGGAATCCACCCGGATTTTATCGTATTTCCATCTGAAAGCGACAAGAAAATCAAAATCGGCGATTCGAAAGATCCGGCTGATTTTACCATCCGGTGGCTTCAAAAAACCAGAATCAATTTTCTCCCGCATCTCTCCAAATACAGAATCATCCTGATACCCGACGCTTCTTTAATTGAGGATGAAGCAGAATCGGCGATGTTAAAAGTTCTGGAAGAATCGCCTTACCACACAAAATTTATTTTTCTTGTCAAGAATCTGAATGAACTGAAAGAAACAATAGTCAGTCGCGCAGTAAATATCCCATTTACCAACCTTCCCATAAAAATAAACCGTGAGCTACACAGAAAAATGGGGCTTATATATGAGAATTTTTTCGGAGGCAGTGTTGGCTGTTTTTCAATCCCTTTTGAAGTTATTGAATCTATAAAAAATGAAACTGTAGAAAATATTCACCAGCCTGTTTTAAGGATCCAATTAGAGAATTGGGTCAGAAACTATACTGTGCCAAAAGAGCACGAGGGAGAGTTCTTGTATTTTGACTTCCTTGACCTTGTAAGTCTTTTTATTATTGATGAGCTGGCAAAGGAAAACATTGAACAAAACCTCGAAAAAATTTTGAAAATTTTTGAGTTCAAAGAAAATCTTCACAAGAAAATTCCCGGGCTAGAACCTTTTATTCTCAGCAAACTTTTTTTTGATTTAGCGTAATAACTTTTTTGACAAAGAGACATAAGTTATTTCAGATTTTTTTTCAACTTTTGAAGATTTATTTTGAGTACCATAAGAATTTCTTTTTCATGGATAATACGCACTTATCTTTTTGGGGGGAAAAGAATTGGAGGATTTTATTTGGGAAAATATTCAGAAAGAAATTTCTAAAACGATTCCACCTGCTTACTTTGAGCCTTTTATTGCCCCGTTATCTCTTCTCGGATTTAGCGACGATAAATGCAGTATTAAAGCGCCCTCACTCCAAATAAAAAATCACGTTGAAAAGAAATACCAACATTACATTGAAAATGCTATCTATGCCGTAAAAGGAAATCGCTTTAAAGTCGAAATCCTTTTGGACACACCTGTACAATTTAAGACTGTCGTTGAGGAAAAATATTCCGATGACAACTTTTCTTTTAATCCGGATTATAGTTTTGAGAATTTTATTGTCGGCGATACGAATCAATTTGCCTTTTCGGCTGCCCAAGAAGTTGTAAAGAGGCCGGGAACACTAAATCCACTTTACATTTTTGGTGAATACGGTGTTGGAAAAACGCATTTGCTCCATGCTATCGGATCAATGTTAAAAAAAGAACAACCTTGGACATCTGTAAAATACGTTGATATACTTTCATTTATGTTTGAGTTTCAATATGCTGTCCAAAATCGAACGACTATGGAAAGTTTTAAAATTAAATACCAGTCTTACAATACTTTGATAGTTGATGATATTCAAAATTTGAACAGCGGGGCCGAAAGAACACAGGAACAATTTTTCTCTTTATTCAACCATCTTTACGACAGACGTAGGCAAATCATTATAGCTTCAGACAGGCCTAGTTATGAGCTCCCAATTCATGATAGACTAAAGTCGAGATTTGTTACTGGAGTTCAAGTTGATATAAAACCACCTTCTTTTGATGTTAGACTGGGAATATTAAAAAGCCATGCAGATTCTTTAAATTTAAACCTTTCGGAAAGCATTCTTTCTTTTATTGCTGAAAAAATTCCAAAGGATACCAGATCCTTACTAGGCGCATTGAATGATATTTTTCTATACAAGAAGAGTTTTCAGATGATGCTTTTGGATGACGAAAAAATAAAAGAGATTCTCGAATGTAGAATAACATTTAGGAAGAAAATAGAGATCAATAACGACAGAATTATTGATATTGTTTGTTCATTCTTTTCACAAAACAAGAGAGATATTCTTAGTAAAAGCAGAAAAGCAGAATATATTCAGCCCAGACACATCTGTATGTTTTTTTTAAATGAATTGTGTGGATTGAACAAAACAGTCATTGGGAGAATTTTTCAAACTAAACACACTGCCGTAATTCATGGGATTAAACATGTAAAATTATTATCAGAAAAAAACCCAGAGTTTTCTGTAATCCTCAAAAAACTTCAAACAGAAATCGAATTAAAATAAAATGATATGTCAATAAGTTGTAAGAAAGCAGCAATAAAGTTAAAAGAAAACCGTATATAAGACATAATCATTTATTATGTGTTCCAAAAGAGGAAAAAAAGGGAAGAAAAAGAAAAATTTATTTTCAAAAAATAAAGAGACATATTTCTTAAAAAATAAGGTTATTTTTCAGTTACTGACATATATACAATGGTAATAAAAACAAAAAAGAGGATAAAATGAAATTTAAAGTAAAGACTAATGATTTATTGAAATCCATTAAAGCGGTTGATGGAGTAATTTCATCCAGGGAAATAAAATCTGTCCTATCAAATATAAAAGTAGAAGCAGTGAAGAATAAAATATTTCTGTCATCCACAGATCTGGAGATTTCTATCAAGACTTCTTTGGAGGCTGAAGTAATTGAAGAAGGCTCAACTTCATTGCCTGCTAAAAAATTAAACGAAATTATAAGGTGTATAAATTTTCAGAACACTCTTTTGGAAAGTGAGTCGGGGGTCGATTCTCCGACAATTAAGATAACGGATGCCGATAAGAAAAATATTTACTCGACCAAAGTCAATGCTTATGAAGGAGAAGATATTAAAATATTTTCTTCTATTAATACGCAGAATTCAGTTGCATTTCCTTGTTTCACAATAAAAGAAATGATTCGAAAAACTTCTTATTCAGTTGCACAGGAAGATTCCAGGTTTGTTTTTAACGGGCTTTTTATTATCTCGAACGGAAAGAAAATTTCCTTCATAGGTACGGACGGAAGAAGGCTGGCAAAAATAGACAGAACTATTTCAGAAGAATTACCATTTGAAAAAGGAGTAATTGTTCCACACAAAGCTGTAAAAGAAATTCTAAAGATGATCGATTTTAGCGAAGTTGGAAAAATAGGTTTTTATGAGAATCAAGTTTATATTGCTATTGGAGAAACGGAACTTCTTTGCAAGACCATTGATGGAAATTTTCCTGACTATGAACAAGTAATTCCAAAGAATGTAACTCATTCGGTGAAAATAAATAAAGAAAAGTTTCAAATAGTTCTTCAACAAGCTATCGTTGCATCCGAAGAACCAACGAGACAAATAAAACTGGAGTTTGATAATAATTTATTAATGATGTATTCTTCATCAGCAGGAACAACAGATAGTGATGTTGGACTTGATATAGAATATAAGGGCGAGAAAATTACAATTGGATTTAAAGGCGATTATCTAAATGATGTGATTCGTGCGTTAGACGACACAGATTTTATAATAGAGTTTTCAAATCCTAACTCACCTGTAATTTTTCGTGATCCTAGTGATTCTGATTTCATTGCGATTATCATGCCAATGAAGTTGTAATGATTTTAGAGGAAATTCGACTAAAAAATTTCCGTAATTATGAAAATATTTTTTTAAAATTCGAACCGGGTTTAATTTTTTTAATTGGGGAAAATGGTGAGGGAAAAACAAACCTGCTTGAAGCAATTGGTTTTTTTTCTTTTATGAAGAGTTTTCGAGATTTAAAAGAAACTGATCTGGTAAAGTGGGGAGAGAATTATTTTCACATCTCGGGTTTTTTTAAAAGTAAAAAGAATGTTAAAATCGAAATAGGCTTTGAAAAGGAGCCGATTGCAAAAAGGAAAGTTAAACTAGATGGTAGTTTAGTAAAAAAAAGAACGGATGTAATTGGTGAGGCATTGTCCGTTGTTTTTTCTCCGGCTGATTTGAGGATCATTGAAGAAGGGCCTATTGAAAGAAGAAGATATATAGATAGTTTTATTTCGATGTCGGATCGGTTTTATTTGGAAACTCTCCAGCATTACAATAAAATTCTAAAACAAAGAAATGCATTGCTCCGCCAAAAAGAAAATAATGAAAACTTAATTAACATTTGGAACGAGCAACTTGTTAATAAAGGAACCGAGATTAAAAATATAAGGGAAACCCAGGTCGCCATTCTTAAAGAAAAGTATGAAAAAAATGTCAAAAAAATAAGCGGAGAAAAAGATAATTTTAACCTTTTTTATAAACCGAATTTCAAAAACAAGGAGGACTTTTTTGCGAGATTAAAAGAGAGATATCTTCGTGATAAAAAACTGGGTTATACTTCTGTAGGTATTCATCGTGACGATATTTTCATAGGAATTGATTCTAAAGACATTTCTGAATTCGGGTCACAGGGACAAAAAAGAAGTACAGTATTAGCCTTGAAATCTGCCGCTTTTGAGTTCTTAAAAGAAAAAACCGGAATATCACCTATTTTGCTAATAGATGATGTTATCCGGGAGCTGGATATCAAAAGACGCGAATTGTTTATACGTGTAATTTCACAGGCAGAGCAAACTTTTTTTACGACAACAGATCTGGAAGGTATCGATGATTTTGTAAAATTATTTTCGAATAAGCAAATTTACAGTGTGCATAATAATGAGATACTAAGGATTGGATAGTGTGTCTTTAAAAAGAATTAATATTTCTGAAATAGCTAATATAATAGATAGTAACCACTTAGATTATGAGGATATATTTGATAGAATGGTCTTAAACAAGATTATCTCGAAATGGACGGATATTGTAGGGCCAGTGTTAGAAAAAAATGTATTTCCTGTCGGGTTTTCAAAAAAAAAGCTTTTCTTGGGGGCTTTGCACCCTGCATATAAACAAGAAATTTCATTTTTAAATGAGAAAATAATCAAAAATATAAATTCGATTTACAATCAACCTGTTCTAGAGAAAATAATCTTTAATACTACCACTAATGAAACTAAACAGGATTCAAAAAGTAAGAAACCTAAAGCCAAAAAAGTTAAATAACTTGCGCAGAAAAGCCTTATAACAAAAGCTTAAATTGATGAGAGTTCCTTAAAAAATGAGTGATAATTACGGCGCCGAGAAAATAAAAATTTTAGAAGGTCTGGAAGCAGTTAGAAAAAGGCCTGGAATGTACATTGGTACTCAGGACGAGAGCGGCCTTCACAAATTAGTATATGAAGTTGTAGACAATTCTGTCGATGAGGCTATGGCGGGATTTTGTAGCGAGATACAAATTCGTATTCTTAAAAACAATATTATTGAAGTGATTGATAATGGTAGGGGGATTCCAGTGGGAATTCATCCTGATAAAAAAGTCTCAACTATTGAAGTCGTTTTGACTATCCTTCATGCGGGTGGAAAATTTGAGAATGATGCTTACAAAGTGTCAGGTGGATTGCACGGTGTCGGCGTAAGTGTTGTAAATGCGCTTTCTGAATGGCTAGAAGTAGAGGTCCATCAGGATGGCAAGATTCACTATCAGAAATATCTGACAGGTGTTCCAGTTGGTCCCGTCGCTGTAATCGGTGAAACTTCAAAATCAGGAACGACTGTTCGTTTCAAAGCTGACTCGACTATTTTTACTACTACAGAATACCAATACGATATGTTGTCTTCGAGGTTTAGGGAAATGGCTTTTTTAAATAAAGGCCTTATTCTAAAAATAGAAGATCTCCGTAAAGATGAATTGCACGGAAACACCTTTCATTATACTGGTGGTATCGTTTCTTTTGTTCAATTGTTAAATGAAAAGAAGCATCCTTTGCATAATGATGTAATTCATTTTGAAAGGGATAAGGAATCCGTGCATGTAGAAATAGCCGTTCAGTATTCGGACACCTATACTGAGAATATTTTCTGTTTCACGAATAATATAAACAATCCGTTAGGCGGAACCCATCTTGAAGGCTTTCGTGCTGCGTTAACAAGAACTTTGAATGAATTTTTGAAGAAAGATTCTTCGCTATCAAAAAAGTTTTCTACGGGAGTTTCAGGAGAAGATGTTCGAGAAGGATTGACTTCGGTTATTTCAATTAAAATTCCGCAGCCACAATTTAATTCACAAACAAAAGAAAAACTGGTCAATGCAGAAGTTAAAGGATTGGTTCAAACTCTTGTTTCGGAAGGATTAAGTCTTTATTTCGAAGAGAACCCACAGGTAGCGAGAAAAATCATTGAAAAAAGTATTCTGGCTGCTAAGGCTAGGGAAGCAGCGCGTAGAGCCAGAGATCTTACTCGAAGAAAAACTGTTTTGGAAGGAGGAGGGCTGCCAGGTAAGTTGGCAGATTGTTCAGAGAAAGATCCGACAATATGCGAGCTTTACCTTGTAGAGGGAGATTCAGCCGGTGGTTCCGCCAAGCAAGGAAGAGATAGAAACAACCAGGCAATTCTACCTTTGAAAGGAAAAATTTTGAATGTAGAAAAAGCACGATTGGACAAAATTTTATCCAATGAGGAAATCAGAACTTTAATATCCGCAATGGGAACCGGTATCGGTGAAGATGAGTTTAATATTGAGAAAATTCGCTACCATAAAATTATTATTATGACGGACGCTGACGTAGATGGTTCCCATATTCGAACTCTTCTTTTGACCTTTTTTTTCAGGTATATGCGGATGATCATCGAAAAAGGATTTTTGTATGTTGCACAACCTCCGCTCTACTTAATTCGTTTTGGTAAAGAATCTAAATATGTATATTCCGATAAAGAAAAAGATGAAATCGTTCAACAGATCGGCAAGGATTCCAAATATGTTATTCAGCGCTACAAAGGTCTTGGTGAGATGAATCCAGAGCAGTTATGGGAAACAACTATGGATCCGAAAGCAAGGGTTGTTTTGCAGGTTCGAGTTGATGATTTTGTAGAAGCAGAGGAAACATTTAACATTCTGATGGGTGATGATGTTCTTCCGCGCAGGAGATTTATCGAAATGAATGCAGCAAAAGTTATGAATCTGGATTTATAAATGGCGAATTTAAAAAAAAGTTTCTTATTACATTATTGTATTTTGCAGATTCAAAAATATCACCATTCTTTAACGAATCTACTCTTCCATAAAAAGCAAAAACTGGAAGCGGGAGCGTCATAAATGTCTAGCATTGAAGAAGAGAAAGAAGAAACAACACTAACTTTAAGCACCTCTTCGCGCCCTGATATCAGCGAGGCTATAAAAAATGGTGTGCGTGTCATTCGCGTAGAAGTTGAAGACCAAATGAAAGAGGCGTATCTTGGATATGCCATGAGTGTAATTGTTGGTCGAGCACTTCCCGATATTCGGGATGGTTTGAAGCCGGTTCACCGAAGAATCCTACATGCAATGAATGAACGCGCATGGCGGTCTGATCGTCCCTACGTAAAGGCTGCCAAAATTGTAGGAGAGGTTATCGGTAACTATCACCCGCATGGAGATACTGCCGTTTATGATACGTTAGTCAGGATGGTGCAGGATTTTTCTTTGAGGGTTCCGCTGATTGATGGGCAGGGTAACTTCGGATCAATCGATGGAGACAATGCAGCGGCTTATCGATATACGGAAGCTAGGCTAACAAAAGTCGCGGAAGAACTCCTTCGGGATATCGATAAAGAGACCGTAGATTTTTCTCCTAACTTTGACGATACGAAGCAACAACCGGATGTATTGCCGGCCAATTTTCCAAATCTTCTGGTCAATGGTTCTTCCGGTATTGCAGTGGGGATGGCTACAAATATTCCCCCTCACAACCTAAAGGAGTGTATATCGGCAGTAATCGAAGTAATCCGTAATCCGGGGATTTCAATAAAAGATTTGATTAAAATTATTCCAGGCCCAGATTTCCCAACGGCAGCAACGGTTATCGGTGGAGAGGGGCTTATTTCCGCATATACTACCGGCAAGGGTTCAATTCGGATTCGCTCCAAAGTTGAAATAGAACAGAAAGACAAAGGTAGGGAATGTATTGTAATTACTGAAATTCCATACCAAGTGAATAAAAAAAACCTTCTTGAAAAAATCGGAGAATTGGTGAACGAGAAAATCATTGAGGGGATTTCTGAAATTCTAGATCTTTCGAACCGAAAAGGTATACGAATTGAAATTCTGGTAAAGAAAGACGCAAATGCTCAAGTAATCTTGAATCAATTATTCAAACTCACACAACTTCAGGTAAGTTTCGGGATTATCATGCTTGCGATCCTGGACAATAAACCGAAGATTTTTAACCTGAAAGAAATCCTCGTCGCATTTGCTAATCACAGAAACGAAGTCGTTAAGCGAAGAACTACTTTTGATTTGAGGAAGGCCGAAGAAAGAGCACATATCTTAGAAGGCTTGAAAATAGCTCTTGATAATATCGATGAAGTGATTAGAACAATCCGCGCTTCCAAGAATCCACCCGAAGCAAAGACTTCTTTGATGGAAAAGTTTTTGCTTTCTGACTTGCAGACAGATGCAATTCTTGAAATGCGTCTACAGCGCCTAACGTCTCTTGAAGTCCAGAAAATCATAGACGAATTGGAGCAGGTTAGGGCCTTGATTCTTGATTTGAAAGATATTCTGGCTACACCGAAAAGGATCGATGACATTGTTTGCAATGAACTTGGTGAAGTTAGTCAAAAGTTTGGTACAAGCAGAAAAACAGAAATCAGCCTGGAAAGTGTTGAAAGTTCATCATTTGATGCAGAGGATTTAATTGCAGATGAGGAAGTTGTTGTACAATTATCACAGGATCAATTTATCAAGCGATTACCGCTCGATACTTTTAAGCGTCAGAAAAGAGGTGGTAAGGGTGTTCAGGGTGCTGGCGGGTCTGTAAAACGAGATGATGTAATTAAAATTATCAGAATTGCATCCACTCACGATACAGTAATGCTTTTTTCAACGAAGGGCCGCGCTTTTGTTATGAAGGTTTTTGAATTGCCTGTTGCTACAAAAGAAGCTCGTGGAAAATCTTTGAAAGCCATACTAAATCTGGGACAAGATGAGATTATTACTTCGCTCTGTACCTTCAGAGAATTTAATGATGATTCTTTGCTAATGGTTACACGGAAAGGTATTATTAAAAAATGCGCCTTAAAAGAATTTACCAATGCAAAAAAATCCGGTATTATAGCAATTGGACTTCGGGGTGATGACGGTCTAATTGATGTAAAACTAATTAAGCCGGAAGATGATATTGTACTGGCAAGTAAGGATGGGCTTGCCTTGCGAACAAACCTTTCCAAATTGCGAAGTCAGGGAAGAACTGCAACGGGTGTAACAGGTATGCGTCTGGCCGAGGATGATGTTCTGGTCGGTGTTACAATTGTGGATAAAAATGGCGATCTACTTGTTATCACGGAAAACGGTTTTGGCAAGAGGATGGATTATTCGGAATTTTCCACCAAAGGCCGGGGTGGTAAAGGGATGACCTATTTGAAAATTACCGAGAAGAACGGCCCGGCAATTGGTGTAGTCACTGTAAACAAGGAGGACGAAGTAATCATTATCGCTGTTTCTGGAATGGTAATCAGGGTAAATGCATCTGAAATATCCAAAGTTGGCCGCGCAACTGTCGGAGTGAAAGTTGTGAACATTAAGGAAGATGACAAAGCTCAGGATTTTGCGATTATTTCCGAGCGAGAAGATGAATGAAGAAAAAATTATACGTGTAGGAGATGTGGAAATCCGAGGAGATGTGATTTTATCTCCAATGGCCGGAATTTCCGACAGCCCATATAGGCAAATTACAAGAATTGCAGGTTCTGCATTTTCGTTTACTGAATTTGTTAGCACTGATGGAATTAGCCGCAATTCAAAAAAATCAATCGATCTTTTTCGTTTTAATGAGATTGAACGCCCAATTTTTTTTCAGATATTTGGAAATAAACTGGAAGTAATTACGGAGGCGGCAAAAATTATTGAAGAGCTCCGACCAGACGTAATTGATTTAAACATGGGGTGTTCAGTCACTAAGGTGGCTCATAAAGGATCCGGTGCCGGCCTTCTCAGAAATCCATTATATGCTGGGAAAATCATTGAGTCGATTTCCAGAAGTGTCAAAGTACCAGTTACTGCCAAGATAAGATTGGGCTGGGATCAGAATAGCCTGAATTACAGAGAAGTTGTGCACATTCTGCAAGAATCCGGAGCAAAAGCAATCTCAGTTCATGGAAGAACTAAATCGATGGGTTATACCGGTTCAGCTGACTGGAATGCAATCGCTGAAATAAAGTCTTTTGCAAAAGTTCCTATTTTCGGCAACGGGGATATCCAATCGTATGTGGAAGCAAAAAAACGCATTCATGAATCTGGAGTAGATGCTGTCCTCATTGGAAGAGCTGCCATAGGAAATCCCTGGATTTTTTCCGGGGTAGATAAATCTATTCTGAAATTCAGTAAAATTCGGGAGGGAATTTTTCGACATTTAAAACTGATGACTGAATTTTACGGAGAAAATCACGGATTGGTGCTGTTCCGAAAACATGTTTCGAAGTATCTCCGTGGATTTTTCGGAATTTCCGAATTGCGAGGAAAATTAGTGACGACTACGGATTTGAATGAATTCGCTTTACATTTGAACGAATTTGAACCGTCTGAAGACATGAGTAAATTTTATTCGGATATCGATCAAGAAGTAGCTTGCAGTTTTTGAGAAGTAAAGAGAACTTTTAATTTTCGGGTAGGTGCTTATCATGGCAGGAGATAAATCTGTTTTTAACGATTCATTCAAAGTTTTTGACCCCTCAAAGCAGAAGAGGAAAAAAGCAAGAATTCGCTTGGATAGTACAGGCGCCTATGTTTTGAATCAAAAAGGAAAACTTGTTGATTGCAAATTAATCGACCTAGGTACTGGTGGAATGACTTTTCAATCCCCCATGAGTCTGTATCCAGGGGATAAGTTGGAAATGGAGTTCAAACTTGCGGGCAAGCCGATTAAAGTGCCTGGCGAAGTGGTTAGAACAACAGGAAAAGATTGCGTGATGAAATATCTGGACCTGGCGCCGGAGATTGAATCTATCATTCAAGAATACATTCACGATTCTTTTTTTGAGGACAAAGGAAAAAAGAAGTTAGGCGATTAGGAAAATGATTCTCTTTCCGAATCATGAAACCACGGAATTTTTTCTGCAAGATTTTTTATTCCCTTTTCTCTGATTAAATATTCTTCTTCTTCGGTCACGGGTAGTAGAAATAGGAAGTTAATTCTATTCCCGTTTTCTGCATTCAGATTTTTTAAGTCAGGCATATCCTCAAAAAAATTCAATTCATATGGGTTAATAAATAGCAGAGCGGTAAAATTCAAATAGAGCGAATTGGGATCACGTCTTGGTATTTCAATTGAGTGTCCATGGCCAAACCATTTTAACATGTTCCAGGGATATTTTATCACCTCACCGAGAAGATGAGGGATCCAGGTATCCGGTTTATCCGTTGAGTCAAAATGTTTATAGGCCAAGATAAGTTCGACACGAGAATATTTTGGATAATCTTTGTGATAAAGTTCTACTTGCGGCATACTTTGAGCGCTCATACCAATTGTAGAATAAACAACAACATGGTCAAAATTTAACGGAGTAAATTTCGCTATTGCGAGCGGAGGATATTTTCCACCATCGGCTGACCAATATTGAACATGTTCACCTAGTTTCTCCTCCAGAAAGCTCAATCTTCTTTTCTGAATTTCTCTCCACGAATTTTTATCGGCGCGAAATTCCCAGAATTTTCGAGCTTGCTCGATCTTCTCCGGAATCGGCCCGTGATACGAATTTCCGAGAGGGTGTGCTGTTAATGATTCTGCTTTTGCTTCTTTTGAATACCCATGAAAACCCTCCAACCCGGAATATGATGGAATAAAAGCGTATAATTCTTCACGAATAAATAAAGCCAATCCATCTCCCTCTTCGGTCCAGATAAAATGAATTTCATCGGAGTTGAAAGTCGGTTGCGCTTTCGGATAAAGCGTTTCATCGATAGTCAGCAGCGGAGCAAGTCCATTTTTCAAATCTTCGGGGCTTCTTGCGACTGGGGCATCAATTAGGTTACGAACCCAAAGCGATTTAATTCCCCATTCATGGTTAAACTCAGATTGAATGTATAGATAAACCGTTCTTCCATCGTCCTCTAAAAATCCAGTAAGCGAAGAATACGGATTTGTTTCTTGGTATAATATCTTAGCTGAAGGAGATCCCATAAATACAAATAACATATTTTTTCACCCGACTATTCTATCGAGAGAAAATTGTTTTGTTTTTATTTTTACAGAATCACTCTCTTTTTTTTTGCTGCAGGTGTATTTAATTTTACTAGTTCTGCGGATTTTCAGGAACAATCCAAGTCCAAATAAAGTCGGGAAATTTCATAATGTCACACGATTTAGCTCTTATAACAACAATTGCGGGAAGTTTTGTTTTATCACTAGCATTTGGCTACCTAGCTGTAAAATTAAAATTACCGACAATAATTGGCTACCTTGTCGCTGGAATAACTATTGGGCCAGCAACCCCAGGATTTGTCGCAGATGCGGGATTATCCGGACAACTATCGGAGGTTGGTGTTATACTTTTGATGTTTGGCGTTGGGCTTCATTTTTCTTTAGAAGATCTGTTGTCCGTACGCAAGATAGCACTACCTGGAGCAGTAGTGCAGATTATTGTCGCTACAGGAATGGGAATTATTTTGTCAAAATTTTGGGGATGGCCATTTGGTGAGGGCTTGGTATTTGGACTGGCTCTTTCAACCGCAAGTACAGTGGTTCTTTTAAAAGCTTTAGAGGATCGAGGGTTACTGGAAACTATAAATGGCCATATCGCCGTAGGTTGGCTAATAGTCGAGGACCTTGCAATGGTTCTGGTATTGGTTATTTTACCTCCTCTTTCGGGCTGGCTCGGTGGCAATTTGGCTTCGATTCCGGATGATGTCTCTATTTGGAAGACAATGGGTGTAACATTTGGGAAAGTGGGCATTTTTATCTTCCTAATGATATTTTTAGGAAGACGTTTTTTTCCCTGGCTTCTCTGGAAAGTGGCCCGAACAGGATCGCGAGAATTATTTACACTTTGCGTAATTGCTGCGGCCGTAGGAATTGCTTATGGTTCTGCTACTTTATTCGGTGTATCTTTCGCACTAGGCGCATTTTTTGCCGGAATGGTACTACAGGAATCGGATTTGAGCTTTCGAGCAGCAGAAGAATCTCTACCACTTCGTGATGCGTTTGCTGTTTTGTTCTTTGTTTCGGTTGGAATGTTATTCAAACCGGAAATATTAATTCAGAAACCTTTGCATGTTTTAGCTGTTGTCGCAGTCATTATTTTTGGAAAATCAATTGCGGCATTTTTTTTAGTTTTGCTTTTTCGTTATCCGTTAAATACTGCTTTAACCGTTTCTGCTAGTCTTGCACAAATAGGTGAATTTTCATTTATATTAGCTGGTCTTGGTGTATCGCTGAAACTTTTGTCCTCGGAAGGACATAGCTTAATTTTGGCCGGAGCATTGATCTCCATTACACTCAATTCTTTTGTGTTTAAAGCTGTTGAGCCTTTACAGGCTTGGATAAGATCAAACTCTAAATTGGCAAATCTGTTGGAGCGAAACGATGACCCGCTAGCGGAACTACCGATGAGTTTTACACCGGCTCACTTAACAGGCCATTCAGTTCTTGTCGGATACGGACGAGTAGGAAAAAGAATTGGAGAGACATTGATTCTATCAAATATCAGATTTGTAGTCGCGGAGGAAAATCGCGATATCGTAGAAAACTTAAGAAAATCCGGACTGCCCGCAGTTATTGGAGATAGTTCTGAGCCTGCGGTTCTGATTCAAGCCCATATAGTTCGGGCTCGGATGGTAATTATCACAATTTCGGATACATTCAAAATCCGAAAAATTGTAGAAATAGCCCGTACACTAAATCCAAATATAGAAATTATAGTTCGCATTCAAAGTGATGAGGAGGCGGATCTTCTTAAAAATGAAAGTTCGAGTAAAATTTTCGTCGAAGAAGTCGAACTCGCAGAAAGTATGTCAAAATATATTGTCAATCGGTATTCAGAAGTAAATCATAAGACAGCAAAATAATAGTCGGAGTGATTTATTCTAAATCCAGTTTTTTGTTTGACGGGCTTCCTGGGACATTCTCAATTTCAGCCTTGAAATTTTGAATTTCGAAATCTATTTCATCAATATTTTTTCCGACTATTTCTTGAATCGCATCAATGCCACTTGTATCGAAATCTAAATTCTCGTGGTATTTTCCCACAAACTGCTCAAGCAACTGATTTTTAGAAAGCCAAAGAAATATCAATCTCGCTTCTCCTTTGCTATGATTTTCCCGCAAGTCTATGGTTTGCATGAATGATTTTAAGTTCGTCCACTTTCCTTTGGCAGACTCCATTCTCCAATTTGGTTTATCAAATCTCCACTCTCCTTCGGAAATTTTCTCAGGAGATTCAAAGAAGGAAGCAAACCCTTCCTCAAACCACAATTGCCTAGTATTGGAAACCGAATTAAAATCAAGCCAAGCGTGGATTAACTCATGAAAAATAGCCCCAGGCTGGGTGTTAGAAAAAGTTAGTATTCTTTTTGCTTTGGGCTCAAAATGCGCTAGGTAATCTTGCGGGACTTTTGTTTTGGAAATATATTCCCTTTTGTCCTTGAAAAGAATAATTGAAATTTTAACCGCAAGAGGTGTTGTGAAAAATTTCGAATATTGAACAGAGTAGAATTTATCAATTTCCCTTTGCAGAAATTCCGCATCTTTTTGTGGGCCTCTGAAATGGATCACAAAATTTTCGCTTTCTTGGACCTTGAATTCAAGCCCTTCAAGCTTGACCAAATTTGGTTTTTTTTTTGCTAGTGGGGTCTCAGAGGAGATCGAAAAAGCAAGACATAAAAATAAAAAAATTATCCAATAATTCTTCAACGTAATTTCTCCTTGATTGCCGAACAAAAATATATATATAATCAGGCAGTCCTAAATATTCAAATTATTTATTGCGGTTTTTAAAAAAAGCCGGATTATCTATTTTTTTTGTTTGTATTTTATACTCACTGGAAATCTTTAAACTATTGGCATAAAAAGCCGAAGTGGCGGAATTGGTAGACGCACTGGTTTCAGGTACCAGCGGGTAAAACCGTGGGGGTTCGAGTCCCTTCTTCGGCATAATCTTAAATATAAAAATCTCGGACTCGAACGACTTTTTTCCGCTCGCCGAAAAGGCGAGAAAAGCGAACAGGAAGTGAGCGACAGGAAAAAAGGACGGGTCGGAAATTATCGACCTGGATGGGAGATAATTGTAGACCGAGTCCCTTCTTCGGCAGAACGCACCACTACACTATCAAAAACAAACTAAGCATAAGGGACTTGAGTGACTTCGGCTCGCGCCGATTAAGCGCGAATAGCACACAATTCGTGAGCGTCACGAAAAAGGACCGATCGTAATCTGTCAACCTGGGTGGGAGACAGATATAGGCCAAGTCCCTTATGTGAATAGAATTATTTTGCTGCTTCTTTTCTAATTAAACATTCAAACTTGCTTGTGTCGCAAGTTGCGCTTGTTTGGTTTTCTATTTTTTGGCTTCCGGCAGAAGCGATGTCACAGCTCAAGTTTGAGCATGTTGAAGAGCTGGTGCAGTAGTTACTATTTGGGCAGGAATATGGAGCTGAGCTATAGCAGCCACCACTAGTGCCATAATAACTACAAGCGCTTGCATTTGATGCTCTGGATGCGCTTAGAATTAATAAAAGGATCAATAAATCATTATTTGCCTTTCTTTCTGCCTCTGCTTGCTTTTCCGCTGCAGTTTTTGCACAACCTACAAAAGTTGCGACTGAAAATGAGAGGATTAATACCCCTGAAAGAATTTTTTTCATGTTTTTCTCCACTTATTCAAAATTTACAATATTCGCTTTTAGCTATTATATATCAATTTTCGTGCAACTGTCAGTCTGAACAACAAAAAAATTGTGCGTTCTGATATTTTTCTTAGAATTTCTAATTTTGTTATGGGAGCTTTCTATTTATGAGGCTACTGCCCAGCCTATGCTTTGCACAAGCCGGATATTTCCGTCATCTATTGATAAGGTAATAAGAATGAATCCCTGCGGCTTCAAAATAAGGGATCTTTTCAGCGCAATGCACTTTGACATTTGTGGCAAAATGAATCTGGTAGGGTTTAGCAAAAAAAAGTCTGACAAAAAAACGCAACACGGGCGACACATTTGCAATTACATATATTTTTCCCAGAGTTCCCTTTCTTTCAGAGGTCACAAAGCAGGATGAATCATCGCTTAAGTAAATTTTCTCGACGACTGGCAAAGTATAATCTGAAAAAGGCTCAAGGGCGCTTGAAACAATTTCAGTCCGCTTAACTTTTCCGGATAATAAAATTTCTCCACTTGGAGCCACCACCGCAACCGTTTTAAAAAATCCACCGGGGAAAGTATCATTACCAATGAATCCGCCGGTGAAAACCAAATGACCATTGTCGGATTTTGAACGTAATATTTCCCATCGTTTGGAATATTTATAGACTTCATAATTTGTGTTGAGGTGTTCCATGCCTCCCACACCAGTCAATTTGATTTCCTCTTTTTGAAAGGAAAGAGTGCCGAATGCTTCGCTAAATGCAAAAGGTATATCAGCTCGAACAAATTTATCCGGAGATTTTACAAAAAACTTTCCACCAGACAGTGCCACGCCTTCAGGTCTTGTTTTGAATTTTAGGTGGAGCTTTGCTTCTCCGGTGTTTATATAAATTTCATATAAACCATCAACCATTTGCATAAAGCTATCATAACTACGTTGCCCAAAGATCCCCTTCTTCGCTTGCAGGGTCTTTGCTCCGAATTCTCTGGTATAAAACTTTGTTCCTGTTTTACGCGATTGCAGGACTAGGCTTACGCCATGATTCAAATCATTTGGGCCAAGGTTACTCACAAGAAAAGTTGCGAATATGTGATAATCTTTATTGAAAAAGTAAAAATTCCAACCTTGAAAATATCCCTCGTTTGGATAGTCATCAAATACAAAGTCAGAATTAGTCACCTTGCGAAGCGATTCCTCCTGGCCTAGAACCGAATTGACTGAAAAAATCAGGATCAGGAAAAATCGAAAAAGCTTTAATATCTTTAGCTGCATGAATTAAAACTGGAAATATATAAATGGAATTTCTTTGTCTGGGGTAAGAATTAAAAGGAGAAGAATCGCAAATGGATAGCTTGCGAATTCTGCGAGTTTTGGGATTTTGAAATCCTTGTTTTTCTCGAAAATCAAATATCCGAGATAATGGCCCACGATTACGCAAAGAATAGCCGGAATCCCGGTTTTTAGCATAAACGGACGAAGCCCTCCGTCATGAAATACGAACATTTTAGATATCATTATCCACTCTTTGGTCAATGATTCCGCTCTGAAACATGTTCCTACAGTTATGGTTAAAAACGATGTAAATAGTATTCTAAAAACATTCATATACGGACGAAACGCGGAATAATCAAAATGTATGTACTTTTCCCGGAGGTCTTTTAAAAAACTTTCGATAAGAAGCAAAAGTCCTTGGAAACTTCCCCATAAAACAAAAGTCCAGTTTGCCCCATGCCAGACACCACCAACAAACATTGTAAACCAGATATTGAATTTGTGCATAAAGTAACCCCGTCTGCTTCCACCCATCGAGATGTAGATGTAATCCCGAAGCCAAGTAGAAAGTGAAATATGCCATCTTCTCCAATGCTCGGTTACACTTTTTGATAGATAAGGCATTCTGAAGTTTTCGGGGAGCTCATAACCTAGAAGCAATGCTGAAGCATAGGCCATATCGGTATACCCGCTAAAATCGCAATACACCTGAACCCAGAAAAGGAATGCAGCTAGCCAAAGAGCATAAGTTCCATAATTTTCCGGATTTTTGAAAATCAAATCACTAATAGGGGATACGTTATCCGACAGCACAACTTTTTTAAAATAACCCAAAAGAAAAAATCTTATGGCTTTTCGAAACGGAATTTCCTCAAGAGTGACTTTGTGAAATAGCTGCGGCAAAAATTGCTTTGCCATAACGATCGGGCCTGCAACAAGTTGGGGAAAAAAGGAAACAAACAAAGCAAACCGGACAAAATTCTTTTCGCAAGGAATAATTTTTCTGTAAACGTCAATGGTATAACTTAACGATTGAAATGTGAAAAAAGAAACTCCCACAGGCAATGTAATTTTCAGGATAGGTAAAAAACTTTGCATTCCGAAAAGAGACAGAAAATCACCGAGCGAAGAAACCAAAAAATTATAATATTTAAAAAAGCCGAGTACGCAAATCAGATTTAGAAAGAGACTGATAATCAGGTAGGTTTGTCTTTGCCTGTGGCTCGTGGAATCTTCAATGGCAATTGCAAGGTAATAATCGATGAAAGTGGAAAATAGAATCAGAGCGCCAAACCGGTAGTCCCAACTCATATAAAAAAAATAGCTGGCAAAAAGGAGGAAGATATGTATGATTCTTCTTCTATTTTCCTCGTTTTGAATTATTGTAGGAAATATATACCAATGGAATATAAATACCAGTGTAAAAAAAACCAAATATTCTAATGTTGCGAATAACAAAAATATTCCCTAAAGTGCTATTTGCTTTTTTCCCAACGGATTGATCCTTCCAAGTGCCAGGGCTTGTCCCTGTATTCGATGGAGTGGATTGTTCCGTCTGTTGCTTCGTAAGTCATGTCTTTCACGGTATCGCCATTCGGTTCCCGGTGAAAGGCACCACTGATCATGGTTTGGAAGTCTTTAGGAAGCTTCAAAACCTGTTCGCTCAATCCAAACCTTGAAAGGGTTCTTCCGCAATTAAGACTCGAGAGAATTATTAATAAACAAGCGCAAGTAAGAAACCCTAAAAGAAAATCTTTTTTATTAACAGAGTGATTCATGTGCTACTCCATCTGAAAGGATTGGATGATTCCAGAATCAGTTTATATTTTATTTTGAATTCGTCGAGAAAAAATTCTATTTTAGGCTTGCAGATTTTCACGGATAGTGTATATAAACCTATAAACTATAGCTTAGGGGAAGGTATATGACAAAAAGTTTCATACGCAAAGTTGCTTTGGTCACTTTATTAGTCGGGGGATTTTTTCTAGCATTTGGAAATTGCTTTGGAAAGTTCGCATTGATAAGAAAATTTTATGCAGCACATGATGGAATTAATGTTGGTAGCGGGATGCTTGCTCGCTTTGTGAAGACAATTTTACTCTGGTTTCCGTTTGGTATTCTGTATGCAATCTCAGCTTTTTTTGATCTCATATTGTTTAACCTAATCGAATTTTGGACCGGCAATAATGTAGTAGGGTTGAATGAATATAGTAAAGATGGAGTTTTTGTGAAAAATTTTGAAAATGGCGATGAAAAATTAAAACTCACTTATTCAGGATTTGGAGCTAGGGTCTCCATTGACGTTAAAAAAGGTAATTATGCAGAAAGTTTTGTTGCTTTACGAAGTGAACCAGGAAAACTCTATAAAGAATCTAATGGTAGCTTAAGTGAAATTGAAGTATCCTCTCAAACCGTTGGTTCAAAAATGATTTTAAAAATGGCTCAAGGTGGGAAACTGCAATCAACCAAAATCGTTGATGTGAAAGATTACCAAACAATCGAAAAAAGGTTTGCTTCAGAAGTTCAATAGTTAGGAAATTCTTTCGGCAGACTACAGCAAGTCTGCCGTAAATTTATGAACATGCAATATAGCACAGCGTTATCTGATTTTGTTCTGGCAATGACGACCGGTTATGCCGTATATGTTTCTTACCAAAGAAAAACCACTGAAAGCTTTTATGCTTCGCTTGGACTATTGACTTTTGTTCTTGCAGCAATTTTTGGCATTATTCGGTTTGGAATCCAGCCAAGCGTCTTGCCCGCACATCAGTTTCTATCCAATTTTGCTGCGTATGTCGGAGTTCCTTTAATTGGAGCTTCATTCATATCGTTTGGGCTATATAAAATAAGTAGAAATTCATTTCTATATATTGTCATTTCTCTTTTACTTCTGTTCAATCTTTTTACCTACGTGGTGAAATTTCCTCTGTATCCAATTATTGTAGGTGGACTGGCTAACTTGGGAATTCTAATTGCAGGAATTCGGGAAATTCAACTTCAGAAGGACTATGCGTTATGCGCTATTGGTGGAAGTCTCCTGACGATTCTAGCAGGTTTATTAATCGGAACAGAAGGAAGCTGGTTCGGAATTCTTAGAGTCGATTGGTTTCATTATAGTCTTTCAATTGCAAATATCCTGTTGGGGCAGGCGCTTAAAAAACACCGGAACATATAGCCCTATTGTTCTTGATAAATTTATTTAAAGTCTTCAATATCTTTAATATGAAGAGCTTTGTTTTGAGACTGATTTTGCCGAGTTGAAAGAACGAGAAGCTAGACTTGAAAAAGTGGTTAAGGACTACGCTCTGAAAGAACCAAAGCTAGCGCAAATTCTAAAATCTACTATTGTTGAACAGTTCTAACTTTTTTGAAGAATTTCCGCAAGTTTTTGTGCGTTTCTGTTTTCTGGGTCAAGATCGATGGCTTTTTTCTGGTAAGCCAGAGCATCCTCAATTCTGCCAAGAATCCTGTTTAAATCAGCGAGGTTGATAAGGTTTTGGATATTTTGTGGTTGAAGAGCTTCAAACTTTTCAGCCGCTTGGAGAGAGGACTCATACTTTCCTAATCGCTTGTGAGCAATGGAAAGATAGAACCAGAAGTCAGCAACATCTGGATCGTATTCAAGGTATTTTCCGAGAACTTCTACAGCTGTGTCATAGTTCTTGCCTTTGAAGCTGAGTAGTGCCAGAAGCTTGTTGAGCTTTGGGTTATTGTGGCTTCTGGAATACCCAGCCTCCAATTCTTTCAAGGCTTGTTCCTGATTTCCTTCTTTCAGAAATTTTTTGGCTTCGTGATAATAATCCTCAACATTCTCCTCTTCCTCCGGATAGTCATTGTCAATGTCAATGGTGACACTATCCCCACTGTGCGCTGTTTCCTCTGCAATGGTCCTGTGCCTATTTTCATCAGTAGAGGGCTTGTCCTCAGTAATTTCTTTGAACCCGACTCTGAGGAAAGAAAGGTCATCCGTAATCTCTCCTGCTTTCTTTATCAATTCGGTAATCTGGTGAATATCCGCCTTTCCCTCTTCAACAAATTTGAGAAATAGAGTTTCATCTTCATTGATAGTTCGAATCTGGTCGTTTGGAGTAAGGTTGATATCGTCCCTACCGTCAGAGCCTAGGATTACAACATCTCCCGGAAATAACTGGTATTTGAAAACCTGAAAATCGATTTCAGAATCTAGTCCGAGTTTGCGTAAGTTGAGTTTTTCTTCGATAAAACAGGCTCTACCGTCTCTGTAAAGAACCGTATATGGATGTTCCGCATTAAAATACCACATCTCCCCGGTTTCGTCATCAATGACAGCAACGACGCAAGAAAGGATCATTGTTCCGTTAAAACTTTTGAATACTCCATTAGTCTCATGATAAATATCTGTGAGCCACTGTTCCGGAGTTGAGTCAAGAATTCGTTTGTTTCCGGCAGACCTAGCCATGATGGAGTTCATGACGACTCCCATAACCAGTGACCCTCCCGCGCCCTGCATGGACTTACCCATTGCATCGCCATTCATGACCATTGTGTATCTCTTGAAGTTATCCGGGGTTCCGAATTTCAGATTACCCGTAACACAAATATCTCCTCCGAGATCAGCCTTTTTACTTCTGAATTCGAAAGTTTTCTTTTGTTTGATTAGGAAATCCGTTTTGATTTTGGCAGATTTGTTAGCGTTGAAGAATAATGGTTTTGTAAGAAGTGAAGTGAGGTAATAGTCTCCGTCCTGATGAATTTTGAGAGCTTGAATCTCCTCCATTTTTTCTTGAACCTCACGGGTTCTTTCCTTGACCTTTTCTTCCAGATTGTCGGCGTAATCCTGTAATTTTTCCTGAGCGTCTTTGATGGAAGACACCATCGAGTTGAAAGAGCCTGACAAAAATCCGATCTCATCCTGAACCTTAATAGGTACTACGACATCTAGATCGCCTTTGTTTACTTTCGTAACGCCTCGTAATAGACTTTGAAGTGGATTTAGTAAGCTTCCTTTAAAAAATAGAGGGAATAAAAACAAAATAACACTAAGTACTATTGCTAGAATTACTTTCTGTGTTTTTGCCGCGGGATGAACATAATTCCTATATTCGGGATAAGAAAATCCTGTTTCAGTTATGGATTTTTTGGCCTTGTCGTAGTTCATGTAGGCTACATAGTGTTTCTGAATACTCCAATCCTCTAGGCTTTTTCGGTAGTGACGTGTACCAGCCGGTTTGAAATATCTGAAGAATCTGTTTATTTCATGCATTAGAGCTGTGGAGTCAACTTCTTTGCCATCCCATTTGCAATCCTTTAGATGTTTATATATTGCTTCACGGAATGCAATTAAAGATTTGTCCTTATCCAGATATGAAACTACTTCTTTGCAAAATTTATCTCGAGACAATACACTTATTTTGTTAGAATGGACAAAAGAGGCTCGGTTTAATTTTGAAAAGTAATCGAATGATTTATTTTTTAACGTACTTGCATCGTCATGTGAATTTTTCTCGAGGAATTCTGAAATTGATCTTTTATATCCTTCAAAACCTTCGTGAGAATTCGCTAATATTTCCCGGATACCATTCTTGAAATCTTTATCCGGAAGTTCTTTAATTTCCTCATAAATCAGAGTATTTAAAAAGTCTTCTTTCAACAGGAGTAGATCGAGTTTAATGGAATCATCATAGCTCTGCTTTTTAATATCCCCTTTATTCAGAGTCAATATATATTGCAGGTCTTTGTTTTTTGAACCACCTTCGATAGCCCTTTCGGAGAATTCCAATCTAAGCAAATCATAAGCAGATTCAATATCCTTCATTACAAAATAACTTAAACCTTGTAACATTAAGAAAAAAGTCACGAGGGTAATTCCAACTATCTTGATCATGAAAGTTGTCTTATCTTTTGTAGTGTTAATGAATATTAAGACTACAAAAAAGAAACCCAGAACGAATAAAGACACAAGCGAGAGTAAATAAATTTCCCGATCAATAACTCCATCTCGGCTAAGTACGTTAGTAATATTTGGGACTGTTGCTGCTACGAGAAACCCAAACCCCATTTGTAAAATTGACCATCTTTCTTTCGTTTTGGTTATTATAACTTTCCATAAGGGAATTACAATAAAACCAATCGCAGAATACAGCATTATTAAAAGTCCGATTGCTTTACTGATTGGCTCTGCATCAAAATCCCAGTAGTGCCCAGTAAAGTGAAACTTTTTCGGCACATCATAGGTTTTTAATATGAAAACGGTTTCAGCAATAATTGCTATTAACCATCCGCCGATTGCAAAACCTCTTGCTGTCTTTGGGTGGCTGTTATCGGGATAATAAAAACCCCAGAGTCCGATATGAATGATTGTAGGGAGAACCCAAAAAGTTGTGAAATATCGATGGTATGCTGCTATCGGATGATAAATTGCCGCTGCAACAAGATAACCGAGCATAAAAAGAGTCAAAAAGAAAAAGGCAATCCCTAAATGAAATGTGCTTCTCGATTTGTTTTTTAATGTGAGAAGAAATATTGAAAGGAAGGCAATAAATGCCATCGCAAGAAGTGTTCCAAAAGAAAGAAAATTATAATGTGAGTGAGATAGAATTAATTTAATTAGTTCCACAAAAACATCTCCTGAAAAGGACAATTTTAGCAACTGCCCCATTGTTAACAAGTGTTAGTTATCTACTCATCAATTATCGGTTAGTTTTAATGATTTTCAAAAGAAAATAAACCCAGGCTTACGTTTGAGTCACAGAGAGAAGCAGAAAAATATGGGAAAAATTACTTAGAACAGTTCTAACTTTTTTGAAGAATTTCCGCAAGTTTTTGTGCGTTTCTGTTTTCTGGGTCAAGATCGATGGCTTTTTTCTGGTAAGCCAGAGCATCCTCAATTCTGCCAAGAATCCTGTTTAAATCAGCGAGGTTGATAAGGTTTTGGATATTTTGTGGTTGAAGAGCTTCAAACTTTTCAGCCGCTTGGAGAGAGGACTCATACTTTCCTAATCGCTTGTGAGCAATGGAAAGATAGAACCAGAAGTCAGCAACATCTGGATCGTATTCAAGGTATTTTCCGAGAACTTCTACAGCTGTGTCATAGTTCTTGCCTTTGAAGCTGAGTAGTGCCAGAAGCTTGTTGAGCTTTGGGTTATTGTGGCTTCTGGAATACCCAGCCTCCAATTCTTTCAAGGCTTGTTCCTGATTTCCTTCTTTCAGAAATTTTTTGGCTTCGTGATAATAATCCTCAACATTCTCCTCTTCCTCCGGATAGTCATTGTCAATGTCAATGGTGACACTATCCCCACTGTGCGCTGTTTCCTCTGCAATGGTCCTGTGCCTATTTTCATCAGTAGAGGGCTTGTCCTCAGTAATTTCTTTGAACCCGACTCTGAGGAAAGAAAGGTCATCCGTAATCTCTCCTGCTTTCTTTATCAATTCGGTAATCTGGTGAATATCCGCCTTTCCCTCTTCAACAAATTTGAGAAATAGAGTTTCATCTTCATTGATAGTTCGAATCTGGTCGTTTGGAGTAAGGTTGATATCGTCCCTACCGTCAGAGCCTAGGATTACAACATCTCCCGGAAATAACTGGTATTTGAAAACCTGAAAATCGATTTCAGAATCTAGTCCGAGTTTGCGTAAGTTGAGTTTTTCTTCGATAAAACAGGCTCTACCGTCTCTGTAAAGAACCGTATATGGATGTTCCGCATTAAAATACCACATCTCCCCGGTTTCGTCATCAATGACAGCAACGACGCAAGAAAGGATCATTGTTCCGTTAAAACTTTTGAATACTCCATTAGTCTCATGATAAATATCTGTGAGCCACTGTTCCGGAGTTGAGTCAAGAATTCGTTTGTTTCCGGCAGACCTAGCCATGATGGAGTTCATGACGACTCCCATAACCAGTGACCCTCCCGCGCCCTGCATGGACTTACCCATTGCATCGCCATTCATGACCATTGTGTATCTCTTGAAGTTATCCGGGGTTCCGAATTTCAGATTACCCGTAACACAAATATCTCCTCCGAGATCAGCCTTTTTACTTCTGAATTCGAAAGTTTTCTTTTGTTTGATTAGGAAATCCGTTTTGATTTTGGCAGATTTGTTAGCGTTGAAGAATAATGGTTTTGTAAGAAGTGAAGTGAGGTAATAGTCTCCGTCCTGATGAATTTTGAGAGCTTGAATCTCCTCCATTTTTTCTTGAACCTCACGGGTTCTTTCCTTGACCTTTTCTTCCAGATTGTCGGCGTAATCCTGTAATTTTTCCTGAGCGTCTTTGATGGAAGACACCATCGAGTTGAAAGAGCCTGACAAAAATCCGATCTCATCTTGAACCTTAATCGATACTACGACATCTAGATCGCCTTTGTTTACTTCGGTTACACCGCTTAACAAATCATTTAAGGGTTTGACTAAGCTCGAATTGAAGAAAAGCGGAAACAAAAGTAAAATTAAAACAGTTGTTCCTATTATGATCAAGAGTAGTTTTAAAGCAGTTGCATGTGTGTAATTCCGGTATTCGTCATAACTGAAGCCCACTTCGTAGATAAGCCCTTTATCCTGATATGCAAAAGAATTAAAAAACTTTCCTAGATTTCGGCTGCGCCTAGTTTTTAATGACGCTTTAGATTTCTCGATGTCGCCTAACGCAACATTAGTAGCATCTTCGAGTGATATATTTTTATCTTTTTTCCGGAGTTTTCCTATTTTTTCCTCAACGAGATGTTTTTTTAATTCGGAATCATTTTTAATGAAGTTCGTAGCTGATAAGTTTGAGTCTTTAGTAAAAATTAAATCATACTTCTCAGAAAATAATCCACCCTCAACAGGCCTTGAGGAAATATATTGAAATGTTTCCGGAAGCTCATGAAAATCTTTTGCAATAATTGAAGATTTGGAATGCTCAATTTCAGCAAGTCTTTCATTGTCATAACCGGATTCACTCAAAGCCAAAGTCACATTGCTAATAGTCCCAATAACCAGCAGAATTGTAACGAGAGAAATTCCCACTAACTTCACCATAAAAGTAGTAGGCTCCGGTGAATTGTTAATGTAGACTAGTAGAATTGTAAAATAGTTAATTAGAGAAGCGGAACTAAATATAAAAGCATATACTTCATAGGAAATAGCGCCCGATTTTACAAATACGTTCATTATTGCTATTAAGAATGTAAAGAAAATCGCAAAAGCAAAAGCCCTGGTAGCCGAAGCGTCCTTTCCTCTTGGTTTAATAATCTTTATAAAGCCGATAAAAAAACCTAAAAAGAAATTTTGAAATTTTTGAAATAAATTTAATTTACTCTTTTTTACTATCCCCCTAATTAAAAAACCACTGTAGTCCGAGTAAATAATTGTTTTCCTGAGCAACACGATTACAATCCATAAAAATTCGAGTGCAATCACTATCCCAGCTTCTTTGCCATAATCAAAAGTAAAAAAATGTGCATCAAAATTGAACACTTTTTCCATATCTGAGGTTTTAAAAACAAAGTGTCCCCAAGCTCCAAAAGATGCGATTAACGATAGAATTAGTACAATCTTTGATTCTCTTGGATGTTCATTTCTCGGAAAGACATAAGAAAATTGTATCATTGACATAATTCCAAATAAAACGCCAACAGTTAAATACCTATGGTACGCTCCCCAGGGTGCATAAACAGAATAAGCTAGAAAATAACCGAGAAAAATCGAAAAAATTCCAGCAAACAAACCGGCTAACCACCAAGTCGGGGCAGTTTTGTTTTTCTTGGTTAAAAGAAAAAAAGTTAATAAAAAGGATAATATAGATGCGGTTAAGGTGCCTATTGAATGATAAGATAGTTTTAGCCATTCCATACTTTAGTAGACGACTCCTTTTTAAAAATTTGCATTATGTATATCAATCGGCAGGTTTGCGCCTTAATATAAGGTCATGTAACTTTTTTGCGCTTTTATTTTCCGGTTCTAAGGAGAGGGCCTTTCTCGAAAATTCGAGAGATTCCTCTATCTGCTCAAGCGCTCGGTAAATATCTGCGAGATTTATTAGATTCTGGACGTTTTCCGATTGTATCGAGTGAAGTTTTAGTCCCGCTTCAAGCGCTGATTCTAATTTCCCTACTTTTTTTTCTGCAATCGATAAATAATACCAGTATTCCGAAGTCTCAGGATTTTGATCTAGGTATCTGGAAAGGACTTCTGAAGCAATGGTATAATCTTTTCCTTTGAAACTCAAGAGTCCGAGTAATTTATTCAGGCGGGGATTTGACTTATCCAGTCTGTACCCTTGAATTAAAAGAGATACGGCTTTATCAGAATCTCCTTCTTTCAAGTGACGCTTTGCTTCAAAGTAATAAGTATCAACTCCATGAGCTTTTTGAGGTTCGATGGATTCTTCAATTGTTTCGGAATCGAGGGGTTCTTGAAAACCGATTCGCAAAATAGAAAGATCGTCAGTGATTTCTCCAAATTCCAGAAGCTTCTCTTTTATTTCATGAATATCTCCGTTTCCAAGCTCCACGTGTTCTAAAAAAATAGTTTCATCTTCATTTATAGTCCGAATTACCTGATCCGGCGTTAAATTGATGTCATCTCTTCCGTCAGATGCTAGAATAACTACATCACCGGGAAGAAGCTGAAACTGGAAGACCTGAAAATCAATTTCTGAATCCAGCCCAAGTTTTCTTAAATTCAGCTTATCCTCGATGAAAGTTGCTTTTCCATCTCTATACAAAACGCTAAAAGGATGTTCAGCATTGAAGTACCACATTTCACCGGATTCATCATCTATAATAGCGATTACGCAAGACAAAATCATGGAACCGTTAAAACTTTTGAACACTCCATTCGTTTCGTGATATACACTGGTCAGCCATTCTTCCGGAGTCGTATCCATTATTCTTTTGTTTCCAGCAGAACGCGCCATGATGGAATTCATAACAACCCCCATTACGAGAGAACCTCCGGCTCCTTGCATGGATTTTCCCATTGCGTCACCATTCATTACCATCGTGTACCGTCTGAAATTGTCCGGAGTTCCAAATTTCAGGTTTCCTGTAATGCAGATATCTCCACCAAGGTCTGCATTTTTTTTCCTGAACTCAAAGGCCTTTTTTTGTTTAATCAGAAAATCCGTTTTAATTTTAGTAGATTTGTTTGCGTTATAATTGAGAGGTTTTGTAAGAAGAGAAGTGAGGTAATAATCTCCATCTTGTTGAACTTTTAAAGCATTGATCTCATCCATTTTTTCCTGAATTACCCTGGCTTTTTCGGATAACTCTTTCTCGTACCTGCCGAGCTGACGCTGATGCTCCTGGGAAAGTTCAATCGTAATTTTATCCTTGAGTTCTCTCAGTTTCTCTTCACGCTTTAATTTTGGACGAAGATAAGTTGCCCTTGCAATTTTTGACCAGATAGATTCCGGTTTCCATTCCAATCTCGCAATGGCGTTTGGCCCATTATTGAAAGTTACCCCGTCAATTAAAAAAGGGCCCTCTTTTGCATTAGCAATAATTCTTCCGGTTTCCTTTTCTAAAATATTTTTTGTTGTCTTATCAAAAATATAAACCTTATTGTTGTAGTGAGGCATGTCAGAAGGAAGATTCGGCCAGTGGGTAATCTTCAATTCACAGACTAACCCTTTTCGAAAGCGAATTGCTCCATAAACTATTCCGAATCCAGCAAGAATAGTTGTCCAATGCGGATATTTGAATCCTTCCGGAAGACGGGTATAATTAAAATGAATATCTCCGACCAGATTTCCTTTTACTTTCGGATCATCCACCAGATGAGCATGACATTCTGAAATCATACTTACCTTTTCAGTTGATTCAGATAATTTCTTCAAAAGAACTGCCATCGGGGCAATTTTTAATTTAAAGGTAAATAGTGTATCTTTTTGGTCCAATTTACCGGAACCAGAAGCAAGGCCAAATTCCCAAATTGCGCGTGTCGGATCGTCAAATAGGTTTTTAATCCTGTCGTAAAAAAAAACCTCCAGCTCATAAGAATTCCAGTTTTCATCATCGTAAATATGCTTGAATATTGAGCTTTCTTTCTGAATTCCAATGTCCTGAAGAAACTTATCAGTTACATCCTGTCCTTTTGATTGAGTCACATAATCGATTGCGGTTCTAATGTATCGGGAAGATCTTTCCTTTTTGGTAATAGCCTTGTGGTAATCAAAATTTTCTTGAGTTTCGTTTGCTTTTGTAGTCAAAATATTCTCCCAAGAAACGAATAGTTTCTCTTTTTTGCGAGGCTACGGCTTCAAAAAAATTGATTGTTTTTGTCCGTCAAAGTTATGAATTTCCTAATCAGCGTTTTTAAACGCAACAAAAATTGTTATCAACTGAAAAAAAATGGTGTTCATTGATCTATATTCTTTTGAAAATTATATGATGGCAGAAATCAACTGGGTCAAAATGCGTTATTATAAATAATTTTCAAACCGACGCCTAAAATTCAATGACACAAAAACTTCACATTGCAAAAATCCATTTGCCAGTAACATCACTTGGCACGGGACGAAGGCTTGCTTTATGGATAATGGGTTGTTTAAAAAGATGTAAAGGCTGTATTACTCCGGAATTTCAAAGACATGAAGGAGGATCATTTTATCCGGAAAGGTCATTTTATGGCCTAGTGCGGTTTGCAATAGAGAGTGAAAAGTTGACCGGAATTACTATTTCAGGTGGAGAGCCTTTACTGCAATGGAGACCATTGAGAAATAGTATATTGGCATTAAAAAAGGAATTTCCATTTATTGACGTTCTGGTTTATACCGGGTTTACATATAAACCTGATTGCGATTTGAATTTTTTAGAAGCAGATGAAAAAATAGAAGTAGATTGGATTGATATTTTGGTAGATGGGGAATTTCAAATTGATAACCCTGCGAAAGATTTTATTCGCGGGTCAGAAAATCAAAAAATATATAGTATGAGTAAATTGGGAGAAGCGAAATTGAAAGAAATGAAACAACTAAATTCAAAAAGGCCAAAAATTGAGCTATTTCAAAGAGAGGATTTATTTTTTAGCGGGATCGCAAAGCCAAATTTTACAAATGATCTGAATAATATATTATTGCAAAAAAATATTGAATTGAAAAAATAGTGAGTTTTTGACATGGACAATCAAGAAACTCGCAGACTATCTAAAGAATCAGAACTAACCAGAAGAATCTCCAATGAATCCGACCCTGCCGAAATATTCAACTTTACCGGAAAGACAATCAATGGAAAATACGAAATCTCAGAAATAAACAGCCAGGCAAAAGGAGGAGAGGCAGATATATATTTCGGAAGAGATATCCGGAACAACAAGCGTGTCATTCTAAAATTTTACAGACATGGACTTACCCCCAAGCAACAGGTTGTAGAGAAAATCATGAAGCTGAATCATAAAAATCTTTTGCAGATTCTTGAAATCGGGACCGAGAGCGGCAGATTTTTTGAAATACAGGATTATGCAGAAGGTGGAAGCGTTTCCAATTTTCTCCCGTTGACCGAAGATCAGATTCGGGATATTATTCGTTGTGTAACAGAAGCGATCAATCTATTGCATAAAAATGATCTGGTTCATAGAGATATTAAACCAAGCAATATTTTATTTTCAGACAATACTTTTTCAAATGTGGTTCTGAGCGATTACGGAATATCTACCATTTTTGACCACACTGAAATTTTATCCTATCGCAAAACCGAAAGAGCAGATAAAACATTCGGATACACAGCGCCTGAAACCTACAATAGTTTTGTAACATTTGAATCTGATTATTACAGTTTGGGAATTTCACTTATTGAGCTGATTACAGGAGTTTATCCGTTTGCGGGAATGAGCGACAGCGAGATTATGTTTAAAACAATTTCCGGGATTATTGAAATACCGGAGAATATATCTACCAATCTGAAAGCTTTGGTAAAAGGCCTTTTGGTAAAAGAAAAAAATCTCAGGTTTAAGTATGATGATATTCAAAAATTTCTGAAAGGTGAAAAGCTTACCGTCCCGGAATTGAAGCACACGGTAGAAACAGATATCCGTAAACAGAAATTGAAAGGCGGTTTTAAATTCGGAGAAAACCCAAGAGTAAATTCTATTGAAGAATTGATTCTCGAAATGAGAAAAGATACTCAAAACTCAATCAAATTCCTAAGAAGGATGACTATATCTTCATTTATCAAGAATAATGGAGAAATTGACGGAATGATGGATATGGCAAATGAACTGGATGATTTGATTGATGAAGAGAAAGACGATGAAAAATTGTATATTCAAGCTTTATATAAACTTCAGGGCAAGCCTATGTTTTTAAGTGTCTTCCAAAATAATGCCGAGTTATCGAAATATATCCAGACACATCAGGTTGACTTTCAAAAAGCTTTGTTTGGGTAGATATTAATGCTGATTAAGAAATGCCCAAAATGTAAAACTGAATATTCTCATGATGTTGTTGTTTGCAATCCATGCAAACAATTCCTGACTGAAACAATTGAAAAATTACCAGAAGAACCGGAAACTATTACTCAGCCGGTATTGATAAAGACTGAAAATTCTATCCAAGATAAAACTGTTCCAACCAAAGAAGCAAATCCGGCAGAAACAAAAAGAGTATTTATAAAGCGTCAGGTAGGTCTGAATTGGTTATCGGCAAATAAAAAAATTCAGGTTCATGCAAATGAGATTGTGGGCAGAGAAGTCACGCCTGATCTGAATAATATAGACACGATTTCCAGAAAGCATTGTCTTTTTTTATTTGAAAATGGAAATTTCTATATCAAAGACCTGGGTTCTGCTAACGGTACTATGATTAACAACCAGAAGTGTGATCCGGATAATAAATATTTTATCAAAAAAAATGATCTAATTTCCCTGGCCGATCAGATATTCAAAATAGAGGATCTTAACTTCTAACAAAAATGAAAGCGCTAATTGTAACAGACAAAGGACTAAAAAGATCCAATAACGAAGACAGTGTTTTGTTTATCACCAGCAGCGAGTCTGTGCTTTTTACGGACTCGCCAAACTCTACAGCAATCAAAGAATTAGAGGGCCCGTTCATTATAATAGTTTCTGACGGGATGGGAGGATACGGTGGCGGAGAACTCGCATCGAAACTTGTATGCAATACTTATCAAAAAAATTTTAGAATAGAATCCAATCCGGAGAACTATTTAAAAAGTATATTTAAAGAAGTGAATAAAGAAATCCTCCAGCTCTCTATAGAAAAGCAGGAATACAAAAACATGGGAGCCACAATTGCAGGTCTTTATTTTACCAATGAATCATATTATACATTCCATGCAGGTGATTCAAGAGTATATCATTTCCATGGAAAATATCTCCGGCAGCTGACTGCAGATCATAGTCTTTCCAATATTACAAGCGCAGACTCAGGCTCCCAAAGCAGGGCTTTAACGAATTGTGTAGCTGGTGGAACAGAAGACAATTTTCTGGAAGTCAAAAAAATCAATTCATCCTTATTTGAAGGGAATGATAAGATATTGATTTCAAGCGACGGGGTTCATGAATTTATAGATATAGAAATACTGGAAGATATACTTTCAGAAAAGGTTCTGGAAAATATACAGGACAGACTGATAGCAGAAATTCAAAAAGCAGGCGCGCCGGATAATTTTTCTTTTATTTTGATACAGGGGTAAATACTATATGCTGTTAACCAAAGAACTTGAAATCTTTCTCGAACAAACCGGTAATAAACAACATTGGAATAAATGGCTGTCTGTCAGGGAAAAATACCGATCCATTCCAGCTGTCGGAGTTGAATATTTTCTATCTATTATCGACCCCGGCTACACCTCATCCATTCAGCCTCAAATTCCCTGTGAAAATCTCAGTGATTTTCAGAAATACTGTGAGGAGAAAGCAACTCCGGAAGACCTGGATTTTCTATTCAACTCTGCTAAAGAAAAAGAAGGTGTCTGGATCCAAATAAAATGTTCGGGACAGGTGAGGGATTGGACATTTGCAAAATTGGGGGAAGCAGAGAAGATTGCGAAAGAAAGGAACAGTTCTGATCTAGAACAAATATTTGCTTTCGTGACCGGTGGATTGAGGTATTACAGAGCGCCTTCAAATTTTCGGAAAGTGAGTCCTTCAATTACGAATTCTACCGATCTTGAAAATTGGTTCAGAAGCGCAGAAAACTATTTCAGGCCTCTTCTGGAAAGAAATGCGTTAGTAGAAATAGATTTTCTGGCCGGAACAATCTGTAAGGCCAGGTACAGTCAAGCCAAACACAATCAGTATATTCATATTTGGGATGATCTATTGATATTTGTGAATCCTGCAATACTCGAAAAATTATTTCCCAAACTACCTGCAGATGATTTGACTCAATTGACTGCACAATTAAAAAAAGCAGACGATGGAATCAGAACAAACTTTTTTAATGAGGTAAGCAAAGAAAAATCTATCTGGTTATTTGCAAAATCATCTCCGCAAATAAAAAGCCTTGTCCTTGAACTTCTGACAAAAAGCAGAAATATAGTCCAGAACTGTAATAAAGCGATTTCCCTGAAAGAAATATTCCTTCTGGCATTTCAGGAAAAACCTCAATTTGCGTATGGAAGTTCAGAAAACCAGAAATCTGTCAGCAATGCAAAGACTCTTTCGAATTTCTTGAATGAGAACTTTTCAGGTTTTCAGGATGCCGGAAAGAATAATGAAAAGAGTTCGGCGCTCAATTTTCTGGATGAAGTATTTGCAAAAACAAAATATTGGGAAAATCCAAAAAATGACGGGAATGATTTAGCGAGATACTTAAATTCATTTGCTCCCGAACCAATCGAACCTGAAAAATATTTGCAAATTTCAGTATTGGACTATGCATACGAAGCAGCAATTCAAAATGAAATAATTAATATTACTTTATTGGATGAAGTATTTTTTGAAAACGGAAACAATAAAGAAATTCAAATCATAATTGAAAATAAGGAACCTATAAAAGTTTACTTTGGAAATTGGACTAATCAGAAGAAATTTGAGAAGATTTGCAATTTACACTGTAAAGAAGAATTCGAAGGCCTCATCGAAATCAATGATATTCATTATATTCTAAAAATTCATTTTACAACATCCTATTTTAAGCTATTAAAAGATAATTTTAAAGGAGAAACCATTTACTCTGAAGACGATCTGAAACGCAGAATTTATTTAACCCTGCCGATTGAACAAAAAAACATCAAAGAAATACCTACTATAAACTGTAAAAATATTCAATCGGAATCTGTAGAATTGTCAGAAAATTCCCTCCGGATATCTTTCAATTTCAGTAAACAATGGATTACATCCCTTCCTGATAAACATACTGAAACAATTGAAATGGATATTCAATTTCAAAAATACAATACTATTCAAAAGATATTTTATAATTTGTATAAAGAATACCCTCAAATTATTTTTCAGGAAGTTGTAGAAGGTATTTATAAAATTGAAACGGAGAACGGTAAACCAACCCGGATCAAAATTCTCGAAGATGGAATAACCGTATATGATTCTTCGATAAATCATCTTGAGTATCAGACCAAAAGAGATAAAATTAAAATAATCGATCTGTATTCAAATTCAAAATTGATATTTAGATGGGAGAATGTTAATTCACTGTATTTTCAAATAAAAGATGAGTTGCCAAAATTACCCAAACTTATAGATAAACTGGAAAACTCGATTTTTTTCTTCGGTGGAAAAAGGGAGATTATTGAACGAATAGGCAATATGGGATGCTATGCAAAGGATGCGGTTGGTGCCTTAGAAAAAGCGTTAGGCGATAGCGATAGCGATATTGATGTTCGAAGCAGTTCTGCAATAGCTCTTGGAAAAATAGGCCCTGCTGCAAAGGATGCAGTTCCAGCTCTAATAAAATCGTTGGGCGATAGTAATAGCAATGTTCGACGGAATTCTGCAGAGGCTCTTGGAAAAATAGGCGTATCGGCGATACCAGCTTTAATAAAAGCGTTAGGCGATGGTGGTAGTTATGTTCGACGGAATTCTGCATGGGCTCTTGGAAAAATAGGCCCTGCTGCAAAGGAAGCAGTTTCAGCTCTAATAAAATCGTTGGGCGATAGTAATAGCAATGTTCGACGCGATTCTGCAATTGCTCTTGGAGAAATAGGCCCTGCTGCAGTTCCAGCTTTAATAAAATCGTTGAGCGATAGTGTCGTTCGACAGTATTCAGCAGAGGCTCTTGGAAAAATAGGCCCTGCTGCAAAGGATGCAGTTCCTGCCTTAATAAAATCGTTGGGTGATAGTGATCGTTTTGTTCGAATCAATTCTACGAAGGCGTTGGAAAAAATAGGCCCTGCTGCAAAGGATGCAGTTCCTGCCTTAATAAAATCGTTGGGCGATAGTGATGTTTATGTTCGACAGATTTCTGCAGATGCTCTTGGAGAAATAGGCCCTGCTGCAGTTCCAGCTTTAATAAAATCGTTGGGTGATAGTGATCGTTTTGTTCGAATCAATTCTACGAAGGCGTTGGAAAAAATAGGCCCTGCTGCAAAGGATGCAGTTCCTGCCTTAATAAAATCGTTGGGCGATAGTGATGTTTATGTTCGACAGATTTCTGCAGATGCTCTTGGAGAAATAGGCCCTGCTGCA
>CAYTEA010000009.1:0-147250 GCA_964436695.1 uncultured Leptospiraceae bacterium | reverse complement strand
ATGCCAACCGATCACCCTTCTTGAAAATACATCCAATATAACGCATAGATAAATCAAAGTATTTGCTTCTCTGTTCTGTTGCACGTTCCGTTTCATTCTTGCGTAATATCCCGACGGTGATACATTCAATATCCTTGACATTATTCTTATTGAAAATTCCGACCTATACTTTGCCATGAATTCTAGTCGGGTTCGTTTTCCTTCGAAAGCATGGCTGCAAACTTTTTTAAAATCAAATTCTCTTCTTTTAATCTAAGATTTTCTTTTCGGAGTTTTTTCAATTCTTCACTTTCTTTTCACTGCTTGTCGAATGTCTCGGAATAGGTATATCCCCAAATAGCCAATCATATACCCTGGGGGTATATGACTACGGTCCGGATACACAACGCACATAATAAGGAAAAGGCTTACTGTCGAGGCCCATTCCCATTAGTAAAGTTTACGGCCCACGCATTGGTAGTACCCGGCGCATAGGTAGTAGAACTCCAATAATAGTTAGCTGTCTGTGTATTTGGAAAAGCAATACTGTCAATTTTCGCGCTTGCGGTAGTTGTGGTGTCAACAATTGTTTTCAATTCTTGAATGCCTGGCAATCGCCATGTTCTACCTGCAAGACCCAACCCACTGCAATTCGTAAGCGAAGCCGACCATGTTGATGTAGTCGCCGCTCCGGAGCAGGTTGCATCAGTATTCTGCCCCTGACTGCACTTCTGCCAGATAAGTCCTGTGGCATTATCTTTTACAGTTCCGTCTCCGTTGTCTGTGAATGGAGCAGCTTCAACTTGTGCTACAAATAGAATGAAAAATGCAAAATTAAAAATTAAGAATTTATGAAACATTTTAGGTTCTCCTTTTATTATGTTTTTTAAATATTTGTGAATTATAAAATAATTCCAGTTGTATCGGGTGAATTTGTTTTTGTTGAAAGATCGGCATTCTGATTTTTATATTTTCTGCCATATCATCTCTTTGGGTAAAAAGAATATAGGATGTATAATTTTTATCGCAATAACTGACAACTTTCCGTAGCCAATTCTTTGCGTATTTTGATTTTTTGATTGGAAAGCCACAAGTTATCAGACTTCCTCTATACCTGAATTTAAAATCAAAATGCTTTGCAATTATATCAAAATCCTTACCGTAGAGTTCATAAAATTTTCCAACCCTTACGATAAGTAAATGATTTGGAAACTGTTTTAAAAAATATCGCATCTGATGGCTAAACCTGGAAAATCGGGAAAGTGAACGCGGAATTCTTATATATCCTTTTTGTAGATTCAGCACATAAGAATATTCTTTGATTTTTTTTTCTAAGTCCTGTCTTAACCTAAAAGAATCTGCATATTGGAAATGAGCGAGATAAGAATTTGCGCGCGACTGAAATTCTTTGTAGTAGGCTAAATCCGGTTGAAATTGTTTTTTATAATAAGGAAAATCCAACTCAAAAGAAATCGGTAAATATTTTTTTAGGATTTTTTCGTAATTCTTTAGCACTCTTCTTCTTATTAAAGTATATCCTGGTTTTATGTAATACCCTAAAAAGTCGATCCCTTTGTACACAGATTTTGGTTGTACATCGGTATCCTTTAGTTGAAGATTTAACTTGTGATCTATATACGTGTTGATACTTTCCTTCCATCGTAGAAGTTGCTCCGGATCATTATGAAATATTAAAAAGTCATCTACATAACGTATATAGTATTTTATTCCAAGACCTCTTTTACAATATTGATCCAGCTCGTTTAGATAGACATTTGCAAAAAACTGACTTGTCAAGTTACCGATTGGTATCCCTATGTCCATGTCATCATGTATTAAGGTTTTATGCGGAGGTAATACTCCAATCGCCGGTATCCTACCCTTGTAAACAAAATGCGAAGCGGGACAATGATTGACGATTACTTTACAAAGATCAAGCAATACTCCCTCGGATACATTTTTTGAAAGAATTTTTTGAAGAGTGGGCTTATGAATTCCCATAAAAAAACCTTTTATATCCAGTTGCAGATAATAAAAATGCGACTTTTCTTTCTTGGTTCCCCTATTTACAAAATCTTTGACCCTATTCACTGCCTTATGAGTTCCTTTCCCGGCTCTACATGCAAAAGAATCAAATATAAATTTTTTTTCATATTCCGGTTCCAAAATATCTACAAGCAACCTATGAACTACCCTGTCCCTAAAATGAGCTGCAAATATTTCTCTCAGTTTTGGTTTTGTGACATAAAAACAAACAGAACGGGATGGTTTATAACTTCCATTTTTTAAAGAATCCGACAATCCTTGCAATTCCTGAAATAGTTTTGTCTCAAATCCCCTGGTATGAATGGCTCCCCGTTTTCCCTTCCTGCATTTGATGTAAGCTTCGTGCAGATTTTCTATGGAAAACAGATCGGGACACTCAGAAATCATTGCTACGCTCCGGATACACAACGCACATAATAAGGATTAGTCTTATTGTTGTTGTTCACATTCCCATTATTAAAGTTTACGTTCCACGCATTGGTAGTATTCGGCGCATAGGTAGTAGAACTCCAATAATTGTTAGCAATTTTGTCCTTTTTCTTTTTGCGAATCAATGACCCGCTACATAGAAACCGTTTTGCAAAACACAAAGAGGGTTTCCTGTCTTTTAAATACCTTCGCAGGTGAAAAGGACGCACCGTAGCATTTAGCTCGCTCTCAACCTGTTCTTTCGAAACAGGGAAAAGATTCCGGCTATTTTTCATTTTGATTTCCTCTGACTTTTTAACCACCCTTCGTTCTGTTTAGAAAGATTTTCCAATTTGCTCATACAATCTTTATAAAACTGAAAAGATGCTAGAGCTTTTGTTTCTTTTGCCAAAAATAACAACTGCCTAAGTTCTTCCAATACAATTCTCAATTCCTCCAAAACCGGAATTTTAGAGTCCAGAATAGAATTTGCCCGTACAACGAGAGAAAGCGCCGATATTGTTCGTTTTCGTAACTCAGATCCAATTGCATATTTATTGTACCTGCTCATATTTCTTACACCCTCTTCCATATAAACAGCAAGATCCATGGATGCTTTATAAATTGGTAAATGTTCATATCTGGCCAATTTTATAATTTTGAATTCTGATTGTTAAATGCTGAATGTGCATAGAATTCTATTTTTATTATTTTCCATTCAAAATTCATAATTTAACATTCAACATTAATCACCAAATCCCCAAGGCTACGGTCCGGATACACAACGCACATAATAAGGATTAGGCTTACCGTTGTTGGCCACAACCCCAACATTAAAGCTTACGACCCACGCATCGGTAGTATTCGGCGCATAGGTAGTAGAACTCCAATAAGTGCCAGACATTGTTCCCGGAAACGCAGTTCCGTTTATGACTGGAGCTACTGATACCCCATAGTCAATTAATGTCTCCAATTCTTTTCTTGTCGGAAGTCTCCAAGTTTTAATTCCTGCATACCCATTCCCGCTATTTGCTGAATTTAACGCACTGCACCCCCAAGTCGCATGGTTTGTCGCATCAGTTGCAGTGCCGTCGTTAGGCATTATCTGGGCTGCACCTATGGCGCATGTCGCACCAGAAAGACCTTGGGAGCAGGAATTCCAAACAAGACCTGTTGCATTGTCGGTCGTTGTAAAATCTCCGGTATAAGTCGCATGAGCTGTGGGTCCTGTAAAACTTCTGGTAACGCCGAGTTGCGATGTTCCATCATCTCCTGCCTGATAGCTCGTGACCAGTCCACTTTTTAGGGGTGGATAACTGAACACTCCGCTGAGTATTGAGCTGTTGGTGTATCCTGTTTTTGTTGCGATTGCTTTGATTGTTTGTCCTGCAATTTTCCAGATATGCCAGGCTGTGCTGTAAGATGTTGAGCCGGATGTCGGAGTACTTCCATCTGTGGTATAGTAGATACTCGCTCCACTTGTAGTTGTGCTGAGAGTTACATTTTGAGGAGCCGCGTAATATCCTGCGCTTGGACTGAATGTGGGAGTCTCAGCTGTGGGTGGAGTTGTCCCAGTATCCGTCCCTGTGCTCGTTCCTGTCCCTGTATTTGTCTGGGTTAGAGTTCCCGCTATTGCAAGAATTTCTGCGCCTCTGCCGATTTTCGGGAGTTCGAAAAGCTGGCAGTTTGCTAGTAACAGAAAAACAAGATATGTTGCTACGAAACAAAGCTTTTTTATTTCAGTTTGATGATTCAATCGTACTACCTTCTCATTTTTGAATACCATAGGGATTAACTCCTGTTCTACCGCACTCGAGCAATTGTTATTTGATTTCAGTTTATACTACCCTTTGGCGACTCCCCGATAAAATCCATATATTTTTTACTGCATCAACGTATCCAATCCATCCAATAGTCTTGTACGATGGAGGCGAACCGTCTTTTAGCGCCAATTTAGCGAGAATCGATTTGTTGTATTCGTCGCTGCTCGGATCGCACGCATTATTAAAAGCTATCTCTTTGCATTGAGCTGCGAGTAACAAAAGGCATAGTATCGGAATAGCGATATTTTTAGGCATATCAAGGGGCATTTGTTTTGTTATACTCATATTTGTAATCCTTCCTTCAAACAGTGGCTAAAACCCTCTGGCCCACTGTATAAGGAAGCGTTCTCCATTTGTAAATATCGCATTATACCACGATCGGGTAAATAGGTAAATACCACCTCAGGTGGTAGAGGAGAAAAAAATTGCAAAAAACGTATAACTCGAGTTATAAAAAGGGCAATTTTTTTTGGTGGTAGAAGAGGGAAAAAGGTGGTAGATGGCAAAATTGGCTCTAAATGGAATCATTCTAAGGCACAACTTCGTGAGTAAGTCTTACTTGAAGTTTCTTGCAATTTAGGCTAACTGTGCGTAAGGTGAGTTGATAAGATCAACGGCACTCCTGCAAAAAGACAACAACTACATTTTTTGGGTTTAAAAAATGCTGTTTTTATTGGGTTTCTGATCCGCTAGTTTGTTCAAAATTAACTTTTTGCAAAAACATCATCTATCGATATGTTTAACCCAATGACCGCATTAGTCCGCGTTGGACATACAATTCTGCCGCTTTATCCATCGGATTGGCCGCGGTAACTTTTTGAAAATAAGAGATTCCGCCGGTATAATCTCGGTTAATATAGCAGTTGATTCCTCTTTCAAAATCTCCTTTGGTTTTGTCGAAAAGGTCAAAAAGGTATTCCGATATCCCGTCGAAGACGTGGAAAACAGCAACGGTTTCTTTTTTCCCTTTGACTCGCACTCTGTCGATAATCCTATAATTGTACCGAAATGGATCGGAAAGTTTTTGTAATGTTTTTTCACTAATGAGCAGAGTGCATCCATACTTTTTGGTTAAGCCTTCGATTCTTGACGCAAGATTTACCGAATCGGAAATAACCGTACTGTCCATTCTTTCACTAGAACCGATTGTGCCGAGAATGAGACGTCCTGTGTGCAAACCGATTCCTATGTTTACCATATCATATCCGGATTTCACCCTGTGTTGATTGTAAATTCGAAGTTCCCTCTGCATTTCAATAGCCGCACTCAAAGCATGATCAGGACTAAATGGAAATAACGCCATAATTGCATCTCCGATCAGCTTATCGATAAATCCTTTGTTTTTGCGGATGATCGGATTCATTCGCTTGAAATAAGAATTCAAGAACTTGAAGTTCTCTTCAGGAGTCATCACTTCAGACATTTCCGTAAAGGAGCGGATATCACAAAACAAAATTGTCATTTCCTTTTCAACATGATCGCCTAACTCCACTTGACTAATATCGTTATGATCTAAAAAACTTAAAAACTCCAAGGGGACAAATCGACCAAAAGCTTGCGCCAAACGTTCATTATTTTTGAAAGTTTTTTCTTGTTGTTCTTCCTGTTCTTTTTTCATCAGATTGATCTTATCTGCCATACCCAAAGACAAGAGAACTACTTCAAGAGCTGATCCGATCTGTTGACCCCAAGTAGTAAAAAAGTTACTTGGTAAAAACCCAAACACTCGAAGTATGTTGGTTAAACCTCCGATTATGAATGCGAAAAACGCTAATAAAAAAAAACGGGAAGGTCTTGTTTTATTCAAACAGAATGTAGCACTTGAAAATATCAATACGAGAGTTATGCATGACAGAAGAGCAAGAATCGGGAGACTGTATCTAACCTCAATGAGCAAAGAAACAGGGATCATCACGATTACCATATAAGTTATGGTATTCAGTAAAAAAAATAATCTGGGGGTGTTTTGATCCGATTGCAAAAAGTCAACAGAAAATCGAATTAAAAATATTAGAAGAAAAATCGCAATTATCGGAATTGAGTATTTTTCCCACAAAAGCATATCCGGCCAAATATGAACCTGAGCAAAACCATTAAAAGACATCTGGACTATTAGGAAAAAAAAGACATACCCGGAATAAAATACGTATGTCTTATCTTTCGTTGAGGCAAATAGAAAGAAATTATAAAGTATCATCACAAGTAAAAAACCGTAATAAATCCCAAGTATGTATGCCTCGGATCGAATTGTATTCTGAAAATATTCTGCATCCCATAAAAAAAGTGGAACTTCCATGATTGCATTTGTTTTAACTCGCAAATAGAATACAGATTCTCCACCTGCAACAATAGGTGCTTTAAAAACAAAATTTCTATAAAGAATTTCACGAGTTGCAACATTTTCCTGTTCGCCGGTAGATTTTTCTTTAAACGAACCATCAGTAGCTGGCAAAAAGAATTTTAAATGGGCAAGATATGGATTTCGGATTTCAAAAATCCACTCTCTATTTTCAGTTGAATTTTTTATAGGAATCCTGAACCAATAAACCTCGGTTCGAAATCCGAAATTCGGAGTCTCTGCATTTGTTGGAAGAAATTTATTTTGCACATCTGGAATCTGCATATCCTCAATTCTGAATTTCCCGTCCGGATCCACAAAATAAGAAATTTGATTGCCAATATTGATTTCAGTTAATCCCGAAGTGAGTATGATTGTATTTTTATCTGTTTGGTTTGGCTCAATTTGTTCATCTGCATGGATCGCGGCACTAAAAAAGATTGCGATTAGAAAGATTTGTTTAATTTGCATTGCAAACGCTCCAGTTTAAATATTGCGCCTAACGCATAAGCAACGGGCTTATGCTCGCAGTCTATTAATAAGCACCTACCGACCAACTGCCGCTTGAGGGTCTGGCAACCCCGGCTTTATTGACTGTAATCGAACCGTAAATCGAATTATTGTAAACATTTTTCCCAGCACTCAGATAGGGTGAACTGGAAACCAAACGAAAGTTTCCGTAAGAGGGATCTGCAAAAATCGAATCTAATGGATAGCCTGTTTGTGGGGATGTAGTTATATTCGAGCCAACAATAGCAATATCGCCTAACGCATTTATTCCGACATCTGTATTTACATAGCCCCCTCCTTCGTTATAATATAAACCTACAGGTGCATTGAATATGAGATTGTTTTCAAATCGGATAGGGTCTGAACCAGCATCCCATTCCGAAAACCCGTTACCGTTCGGATTATCGGAAAAAAGAATATTGTTGGCTACAATCGGCTTGGCTCCGCTTCGAATCTGGATTGCTCTTGACCAGGATGTACCTGATGTTCCCGACATGATGGTATTATTTACAATCATCGGGTTTGTAGTTCCCGCATGGTCAAGCAGAATTCCGTAATTATCAGCAACAGACTGTGCATTCAAAATTAGATTATTAGTGATTACATGCGCAAAGTCAGATAGTATCGATATCCCTATTACGGTTGACTGGGCTATCATATTTCCGGATCTATACTTTGTAAAGATTGAATTTCTTTCAATAAGAGAGTTAGATGATGTGGGTGTTATAAAGATTCCTATAGAATTGGCTGAGCCTGATACCCCGCTATAAATCGTATTATTCTGAATCGTTGTATTTGCTGAAAAATTTACATATATTCCGATTTGAATCTGAGATCCACCTTGACCGCCGGACACATCTTGATTGGCAATGACTGTATTTGTACAACTGCTTACTAAAACCCCACTCGGATAAGCACCAACCCCTGTTCCCACGGAGTCGATATAATTGTATTCGGTAAGCTGAAATCCGGTAACAGAATTGATATTGATTCCGTAAGATGCCATTCCGCAACCGGCAACCCCGTAAATCGAATTCCCTCGGAGAACTACCCCCGCTGTGAAAACCCCCACTCCGAAACAGTATCCGGTTGCCGCTACAGCAGAATAAATTTTGCTGTTTTCCAACGTGGCAGTGCATGTTCCGTTAATCCTTACTGCATAAGTATCACCAACAGCACTCACTCCCCGATTTTGAATATTCAGGTGAGATAATCTGGGACTTCCTGATCCGCACGTGAGTACATCAGCCCAGTCTCCATTTGCAGGTCCGAGGATAGTCAGCCCGTCAACTCTTGTGGAAGAACTTGCACCATTCGTATCAATTGCATAAATACTGCTCACTCCGTTTCTCGTGTCGGATATTGCCGTTGTATATTCAGAAACCTTTCTGAGAAAATTGCTGTTAAACCCGCCATAAATACTTTTTCCACTCGTGAGATTAAATTGTGCAGAAATCGGATAGGTACCCTCTGCCAAATAGATAGCTCCGGGTGCCAAGGAGTAAGCCGTTACCAAATTCGTATACGGCTTATCAACGGATCCGTCGCTTCCTCCCCCTGTATAATTTATATTGACAAATGTCGGGTTTGTTGTATTTTCTAGGATCGTAATAGTTACATCAGAGGTTACCATGCAAGACCCCTTACTTGACGTTATGCGAAATTGCAGGGATTCTTGAGGAACCTCTGTTGCTGTAAAGTAGGCATTTGCTGTAGATGAATTAGAAATTGTGAGACTTTCCCCTGAAATCTGAGTCCATATGAAAGAGTAATCGGATTTATCTACTGATGCCTTTAATTCGACCGCTTGATTTATACCAGCGAATCTTGCAACATTCGTTGCTATCTTCGGGTTCTCATTACAACCGGCGCTCCCAGTATCCGTCCCTGTGCTCGTTCCTGTCCCTGTATTTGTCTGGGTTAGAGTTCCCGCTATTGCAAGAATTTCTGCGCCTCTGCCGATTTGTGGGAGTTCGAAAAGCTTACAACTGGGATGGAATAGAAAGATTGAAATTATTGTAAAAAAAAATTTCCACAGATGCATGGAGCTTTGTTCTTTTATCCTGTTTTGCATTTTTTTATAGTCCTTTCTTTTCATATAATTTTTACTTTGGTAGCGTATTCAAATCCAGTGAATGAGCCGAATGGGAATAGGTCGGTGTTGAATTAGTTGAAGTGCTTGTTTCGGTAACGGTTACTGCGATCAGTTTTGAGCCGAGTATTACGGGAACAATACTGGATGTATATGTATAAACACCACCGGAGGATTGGTAGGGATTCTGCATTCCGGTAGTATTGATCGATGACCAGGACTCTCCGTCTGTTGTTTTGTAAATCTTACTGGAAACGCTCGAACTGGAAATTTCATACAAACCATTGTAAACAAAAAGATTCGGAGAAGAAGTATACGAATCTTTTTTGCCGTTCTTCTTGGTCCAGTTAATCGCGTCGGTCGAAGTCCAGACTTCATTATAATAAAACTCGTTGTTAGCATATCCACCCATGAGAAAAAATGTGTTGTTGTAATATACGCATTTATGCCTCATTCGAGGTGAGAAATTTCCCGTTCCGGCCCTAGACCAACTGATCCCGTCTGTAGATTTCCAGACGTCATTGTTGTATGAACCGCTCCATCCTCCGATTAGATACATTGCGCTTGGACTGGCAACCAAGCAATAATCCTCCCTGCCGGCTCCGGTGAATGGGCTTGCGGTCTTTGTCCAACTTACTCCGTTGGTGGAACTCCAAACTCCTCCTTTGCTTGTGTAGAAATCCTCCAAATTAAATACCCAAAGCCTCCCTCCGAAACTGATCATCTGGGGGAAATAAGTCGTTCCGAATCCTGTGCTGGAAGTTTTTAGTGTCCAAGAATTTCCGTCCGAACTCGCCCAAACATCTGAAGTATAATAGCCCCCGACCATATACACTGTATTGTTCAATTCTGCAAGATAGAGTTCGCTTCGCCCCGGGAAGGTCGGTGATGAAAGCTTTGTCCATTCAAGAGTGGGACCGATGCTCGATAGCAGTAAAAGCGTCAGATCGTTTTTGCTAAGTTCTTTATCTTTAGAGCACTTCTGACTGAGCGCAAAGACTTCGCTTGAGGGAATATTTACGCAGTCCGATTTACTATTTGAGCAATTTTCTGCAAAAACAACCGCGATGGATAAACAAATAAATAAACCGATTTTACTGTATGTTTTCAGCTTCATTTTGTTTTCTCTCCCGCAGTAGTTTGATTCTCCTGAATCGAAAAGTACCCTTTTGATCGGAGTAATTGGTAGTCCTCTTCATCTAGCCCCATTTTTTCAGCATCGGATTCGTCAAAATCTTCCGGGTCAAAACCCAAGTTCTGGAGATGATCCTGAAATTCTTCCGGCGAAAATTCTTCTTGAATCTCAACAGCATCCATATCCCAGCCTTGAAAATTCTTTCGCTTGAGTGTGCGAATAGTTCCAAATATTGTTTGATCATAAATACCATAATAAAACAAATTCGGAATGAGTAGCGCAGTCGCATCATACAAAGCGTTTGTATAATGAGAAAGCCTGCTCGGAGCCCTGAGGATTTTTTTCCCCAAAGGCTCTGCTTTTTCTTTCACCCTTTGAAAGAAACCAGCGTCTGCATCGTAGCTTCGTCTTGGCGTATCTCCGTAAATCAAAATCTGCGGAATCCAAAATGGAAAAAAAATCGCATCGTTATACGCCATCCAGATTTCTTCGAAAATGCTCGGTTCATAATCATCAGCGAATTGACCAAACCATTCGATCAATTCGCTTTTTCCGGTTTGTTCCAAATACTTCTGACGCTCTTTTTCCGAGTCAGTGAAAAAAATTGCATGTTCGAGAGACCCTTGTTTTTCATTGACTATCGCATTTCCCAGTGTGCTACACCGCGCAAGAATCAAGGAAAATAAAATGAAAACCAGACATCGAATCGACATATCAGCCTTCGTTTATGGAAATCGCTTTGCCTTTGACTGTAACTGTGCATGTCTCGGAGGATGTAAAAAAATTATCTGTGTAGGTACAACTCCATTTAAATCTTGGCTCTAAAACTGCATCCGCATTCGGAATTTTTTCGAGCGCGTTATACATGGCTCTGTCTTTTGCATAAGAAAGAGCTCCACCATGCGAAAAACCTGACGAAGAAAATCCTTTCACGAAACCTTTTTCCGAGTTTTGCTCTCCGAAGTCATAAGACGACCAGATAAGTATCCGATCCTTTTTTACTGTTGATTGTCCTTCTGCGATTGTTAGCACCTTGAAGTCTTTTCTTTTCAAATTACTGAAATTCATATTGATCGCAAGAGTTGCCCCTCCGATTTCGTTGAACTTCTGCGACGAGGAACAGTTTCCGAAACCAAGAACCGCAATTCCGAAAATCCCGATGACCATTTTTGTTGTTTGCTTCATTTTATTCTCCTTTTTTGTTCACAATTTCTCGACCCAGCCGTCTTCCAAAAGCTCTTCAATAGAATCATAATGCCAAGTCTGAAAAGATTTCGGATCGACCACTGTATAATTTTCGTGAAAAATATCTATGATGGAAATTTTTCCGTATTCAATATCGCCATTAGGAGTTTTTCTAAGAAGACGACAATAGCCCAGATGAGCAAGTTTATTCCGAGATAATTCTTTGATGGCTTTCCTTGTTGGGTACTCAATTTCATCATTCAGGTTTATTTCAGGTTGTATCGTCATGATTACCTCGTTTGATAAATTTCATAAGGATTTAATTTGAGTCTGTGATTGTAATTATCACATCTCTTTCAAATTCTACAAAACCGCGCCAAAGGGGAACCAGATACAGCCATCCGAGTGTTGATTTTAAAATAGTGGTTCCCCACAGAATATGATTTCCGCCATTCTCAATAGAAACTTTTGTAGTTTGTCCCTGCTTGACATTGATTTTACGTTCAATATTGAATTTTTGGATAAGATATGCAGGCGGTCGATTTTCAATTTCCGTAAAAACTTTTATTGTGTGTTCTCCGGGAGTAGTTTTTAGATTTATCACATCTCCCGACTGAAGATCAGTTTCCAAAAATGGAAAATTATCAAGCGCTATGGTCATGGAATTTACTTTTTGACCTTTTTCGAAAGTGTTGTTGATTTCAATTGTCCCGAAATTTGTCGGGTTTTTATTATCAATTAAACTGGGTAAATACAGTTTTGTAGTTGAACAATGGACAAAAAGTAACGCGATAAAAAATGTGCTAAGATATTTGTATGGGTGTAAATTCATTTTATTTCTCCAAAATAGAATTTAATAATTTATAGTTGGATCGCAAAAAATTTTTCAAGAGGTCGTTATAATCTTTTGAATCGGAATATACCATTGCAATTTTAAAGATTTCTCCGGTCTCGATGTTGAAAAGCTGGTAACGGACTCCGATTTTTTCTCCCTGTTTCCATTCCACACTTGTTTGGGATCTTGTTTCATTTTGGTTTTTAGAAACTATTGTTTGTGCATGGAAAGTCAGAGGTTTTGGTTTGCATATTAGAATCGGAATTATTGCAAACTCAGTTTTGTATTTCTCCGCGAAATAATTTTTCAGATTTGCGGGTAACAAGTTATAGTTGGAATTGAGCCATTTCTTATACTCAGGAATCAACAGTTTAAATTTTTCATCAGATGCATCCGCAGTGATAAACCTAGGATCACCATGCAATCCGCTAATTAAATAGTTGTCGATAATTGAGGATTGATCTTTATCTCTTACTTTTTCGAAATGCGCGGAAGGAACTCCAGGAAGCACCAATATTTTTTCTTTTATTTCAGATAGTTTTTTATAATCAGTAGAATAATATTCGATCGAAGAGCAATTGAATATTCCGAATATAAGCAAGGTTAGCGTTATTATATTTTTCATTGGTTTTTCCTATTTTTTCCCAAACTGTTTTTTTATTCCTAAATCAATATGCAGCACCTTTTCTATGATCTGATCTACCTGACCGGATAAACTTCTAAGTCCTCTGCTTTCCGTCATTTTTACAGAGTGCAAATACTTTCCTGATTTACCGTCAAAAATATAGAAATTCATGAATATGTTTTCATAAGTTGCATTTTTAAACCAAATAGGAAAGAATATAAACCACATTTGTGTTTTATCAAAGAATGGACTATAGCTACTTAAGTATGGCAGAACTACATAATCCGTTCCTAATTTGATCAGCGCAGAGCTTTGCTCCGGAGTAAGCTCAATTGGAGTTGCCTGAAGACCGATGAGGCGACTTTTATCATCTATATATGCATTAAACTCGCTTGCAGAAACTACGGTTGCAGATATTCCGGTTCCGAACTCTTCTTTTAGTTTATCCGGATTATCATTCTCATGAATTTTTAAAGCAATTTCAGAAACCTCTTTTTTGATCTCCTGCTCTTTTTCGAAAAGCTCTCTTGCACCGGCAGGAGAAGTTTTTATAAATGTGACTTCTTTTTGGAGTTCATTGAATTTCTCATCGAATAATTCCGCAAGACCATATCCGAAATAGCCATTTACCGTCGGTAGGATCGAAATTGATTTTTCATGGATGGACTTGATCTTGAAATCAGGATTTGAGTGGATTGTTTTAATGGACGCGCCGCATCTGAAAAAGATCAGGCATGCAAAAGTTAAAATTAGATAATTAAATTTTCTCATTTCATTTTACCTTGAATTGATGATGAAAGTTTAGATGTAAAACTCGAAATATATGATTTGTAACTTGGTCCCTGGTTTTCTGATTCCATTGCCAGACTCATCCTGCTTGAATAGAGTTCATATTTTTTTAGATCGATAAAGTTCATGCTGAATACCATCGCTCTTCCGTATCCTCCCTCTTTTCCTGAAATAAATCCAAACCCGTAATATCCATAGTCATATTGGTGTTTCCGAAAGTATTCATCAATATGCAGAACAATCAGATAATCGATTCCTGCAGCTGTACGGATGTGGTCGAGTGTTTTGGACTGACTTTTTAGCATCAGATCGTCATATCCATGAAGACTTCGCAAAGCATCTTCGGTCATTGTTAAAGATATTTTTTTTCTGGACTCGCTAATTGGAATATAGCGATTCTCAAAAACTTTTTTGAATTTATTATCAACAGTATTTGTGATCCACTGTTCGTCATAAAATTGATATTTCCGCAAACGGTTATCAAAAATTACGCCTATATTCCCCTGCGGAAGATTCGGCATTTCCTTCCTGCTGGTTATAACCGTATCAAAGGAAGTAACACTGTTGTAGATAAAACAATTCGTAAATAAAATTTGGACTGCAAACAAGACAAACAGGTTTTTCATGAGCGATTTCCTTCGTATTGCCCTATTATATTAAAAATAGAACTGTCGTGATTTTTTTTAATTCCCTTTTTAGAATAATCCCAAAAAATTTCTCCCATTGTTATTCCTCTATTTCTTCAAAAATTTTACGCATTATACCACAATCGGGTAAATAGGTCAATACCACCTCGGGTGGTAGAGGAGAAAAAAATTGCAAAAAACGTATAACTCGAGTTATAAAAAGGGCAATTTTTTTTGGTGGTAGAAGAGGGAAAAAGGTGGTAGATGGCAAAATTGAGAAATTTGCCCGAAAATTAAACCATTTCCTTGCATCAAAAACCAAAGCTTGGTCAATTCTCGATTGTTAGACAGGAAAAATGCGCTAAGGGTTATTTTTTTCCCAAAAAGCCAGCGAATCGCCGGATAAGTTCATGGATCGGGCTGAATTTTTGGTGTGGGTTTAGGGCAGAAAACGAAAAGTCAGATAGCGAGTCAAACTTTCATTCCTGGTTTTTATCTTCTTCGTTTCCAAATCAATTAATTGCAATTTTCCGAAATCCAATTGGAAACTTTCTGACAAAGAAAAAGGATCTGTGTATAATTCCTTGACAGATTCGAGAAAATTGAGGATACTTGCGTCATGGAACAATTATGGAATTTTCTGAACCCTGCTGGATTCATTATTACTGCCCTGGGGCTTTTCTACGGCTACCTTTCCTACCGGTCTGGAAAAGATACAACCCGTATGATTGAAGAATCGCGAATTCAGTTCAATCGGTCGATGGAACAATCTCAGAAAATGATTGAAGAATCGCGAAACCAGTTAAGCAAGTCTATTGATCAATCGCAAAGAATGATAGAAGAATCCAGGCGCTCGACTCAAGAGATTTTGACTGCATGGCACTCACGCTGGGAGCAGTCGGACGAATTTAACAAAAGATTATTGGAAAGAATTCTGGACAAGGTTCATTGAAAGCATATCAATAAACTCGCATCTAAAATGCGACTCCATGTTCCGATGGATCATGGAATGATTTTCACAGCCCTTCTTCTGGCAAATCTCGGATTTTTTTTTAAACTCGCCTGAAAATAAGATTTCATTTGAAAAAAAACGCTTGCGTTTTGCAAATCAAAAAATAGCTTTAGTGGTTTTGTAAAAGCTGTCTTATGAGAATCCTGAATTTAGAATATTTCTTTTTTTTTCTGTTTTTGTGTCCGCTTGCGAGCCATGCGGACAACAATTCCGATTTTCTAAATCTGGAAAACTGGGAAATAAGTTTTGATTCCGGAAAAACCTGGTCCAAAACGAAACCGGTTCCGTGGGAATACGGCCCCAAAAACGGAGGCCCCGGGGTTTCGCATAACGGATTTGCGGAATACAGGATATTTTTTCGAGTCCCTCCGGCATTGAAGGAAAAAACTTTGGCATTTTACGCAGATTGTATTGATGACGCCGATGAGGAATTTTTGAACGGCCACAAAGTGGGAAAATTCGGGAGGTTTCCTGATGAAAAATTACGTTCTGCCGCAAGAGAGGCGAGGCTTTCGCTTTTACCTGATAAATTTCTAAGCGATAACACCAATGAATTCAGAATCAGGGTTTATGACATTGCTGGCCTGGGCGGATTTTGTTATTCGCAAAATCCGGTAATTGGAGATTTCTTTTCTCTGCAAAAAAAAGAATTGCATCACAGACTTCTAAATGACCTCCCTCGAAGTATCGGCTTATTCATGCTATTCATTCTTATAGTTCGCTTTACATTCATTTTTCAGAAAAATTTCCCGAAGTCGGATAAAGACGAATTTCTGGACTCGCTTATCTTTCCTTATAAATTTCTAACTGGCAAATCAAACTACAAATCGTACACGTTCAGAACTCAGGTTTCTTTCCGGGCTTTACTTACGATTCTGTTCTGCCTAGCAGCAATTCTCTTTCTGTACAACGAAACGACTTACAAATACGCTCTAATCGATTCGGAATACTTTTTTTTCAAAATTCCGACTATCGGATTTGTTTTAGGAGAGGCCGCACTGATTCATATTTTCTATCCGGATGTATTCAGGGTTCCGGATTGGGCAGAATATGAACCGGCCGAGAGATGGATTCGAAAGATTCTCTCCTACTGTGCGCACCCGTTTCTTGCAGTCGCGCTCGGATTCTATCTGGTGTTTTTGCCTTATGAAAAAGTCTGGGATGATTTTACTCTTTTTGGAATCGCGCTTCTTTTTTTTATTCCTCTTTCCTTGTTTATCTACACAATTGCCGATCTTTTCAGGGTTTCCAGCCTTGTAACAAAAAAGAAAAAATCGATTCGGAAAGAGGCATTGTTACGGTTATTTGTATTTCTTGCAATTCTGACGGGTTTCCTGTGCTGGTTTTATTTCCGGAATTTTCTGCTCGCATACAGCTTTTTGATAATGATCATTTTTGTACAAACCTATCTCTGGTTTGGGAATAAATTTTTAATCGAATCTAGAATCATCATGCCTGTTGTGCCGGATACAAGACTACCGATCTATAACCGGCTAACGCAGGATTTTCTCCTAACGCATCAGGAAGCAAAAATTTGTGAATTGGTATATAAAGGAAAAACAAACAACGAAATTGTTTCAATATTAAATATTCTTCCTAGCACAATAAAAGTACATAGGAAAAGCATTTACGCAAAGACAATCGACAAAAGCAAGACGAAAAAGGAGAGGTCGAAATTGCCGATCAAACAAATTGAGCTTTTGCAGTTTCTTACGGATTTGCAAACCGGAAAACAAAATGGAATGGAATAAAAACTTGATCCGGAATTTTATTTGGATTGGTTTTTTTCTATTGCCATTCATTCAGACTTTTGCGGATGAAAAAGCGCTTTATTTGACAAACTGGGAATTCATGGAAGAAAGAAACGGAGAGTCGAATTGTCTTTCCGAAAATGGCTGGAAACGGTTTTCCTTTCCGGGGCAGCCGCCCGGTTCAAACCGCGGGAAAATTCTATTGCAAAGAACAACTCTACCGGCAATTTCAGAGACGGAGACAATTCGCTTTTTATCAGTCGATCAATTTCTCGAAGTGTATTTAAATGAATCGTTGGTTTATAATGTGGGAAGTCCTGACAAACCGGATGAATTGACTTTCGGAAATACTCTTCATCTGGTCAAGCTTCCTAAATCCGCAAAAAACGCTGTTTTGTGTTTCCGTATTTTTTCCAGAACCGCAAATGTCGGTTTGAACGGCACGGTTAGTATCGCAAACCAATATACGCACATCAATAATCTAATCCGCGAAGAATTTCTGAAATTGACTCTTAACGGAATATTTTTTATCATAGGCATAATTCTGGTTTCAATATACTTCTTTGCTCAAAAGGAAAGAGGGTATTTGTTTTTTGGTTTGTTTTTGCTTGTTTTTTCCGGTTGGTTTTTTGCCCAAACTGAAATCAAAATATTTCTTATCAATAATCCTCTAATCTGGAGGATCCTGGATATTTTGTGTTTGTTCCAAATTCCTGTATGGATTGTGCTGTTTAATATTCATATTTTTGGAAAAGGCCCCTGGAAACTCTCCATCGGATTTTTTCGGTTTCATTCAACCTATGCGTTAGTTGCTATCCCTTTGATTTACATCAAACCGGTTTTTCTGGAATATATTTTTGCTCCTTTTCAGGTTTCGGTGATTTTGGTCACGATTTATCTGATGACTCTTTCATTATTAACGGCTTGGAAAGGGGACTACGAAGCAAAATTGTTTTTTACCGGGATGTTCGTATTATTTGCAACCGGAATGATTGACACTTTAGGAGCGCTAGGCATGATTTCCTGGTCTATGCCGACAACTCTATGGGGCCTGGGGATTTTGATATTATTCGCCGTAATTATTCTTACAAGAAGAACAGTCAGTAGAAAAGTCTACTCTGAAAAGGTGTCGGATGCCAACATGTATGCCCAGTCGCTCTTTGTGATTTTGCAGTCAAAGTACAAAATCACTTACGCAGAAGCGAAAATTTGCTGCGCAATCGAATCAGGAACTTCAAAAGCGGAAATTCTCCACAGCCAGAATATCAAAGATGGCACTTTTAAAAGCCATATGAATTCAATCTATGGCAAGCTGCTGGGCAATAAGGAAGATAATTCTGAAAATAAGCGGGACAAACTGCAACGGATTACGGTTTTCCTGAAAAAACTGAAGTCCCTTTGATCGCATTTAAAAAAGGCGTTATAAACCATAATCCGGCCATTTCCTCTTGCTAGGTTTTTTCGTCCCTTCAAAGAAAGGATTATTCAAAATTAGTTTAAGCCATTCCCCCGGGGTTCTTTCTACCCAAAAGCAGGCTCATAAAAAAACTTGACAAAATCCAAACTTTATCTCAAAATCAAGGGATGTCCACAACAATTCTCGACGATCCTGCAATACGAAAAAACGCATTTTCTTTTTCCGTATCCCAATACCACAAAATGTTATCCGAAGAATCGACTGAACTTATCAAAGGGCATGTTATCAAAAAAATGCCAAAATCTCCATTGCACACTATTTTTTTAGGTCTACTTGTTAACTTTTTCAAGTTAATCATACCTGATTTTTATTGCATTAGGCAAGAATCTCCTATTTCTACAATCGATTCGGAACCTGAACCTGACATTGCAATAGTAGAGGGTCCTTTTGAAAAATATTTTTCCGAACATCCTTCGACTGCTATTCTTGTAATTGAAATTTCCGTGACTACATCGGAACTTGACCGAGCAAAAGCAATTGTGTATGCGGAGGCAAACATTCCCCAATTCTGGATAATCCGTCCGGATGTGAAACTTCTGGAAATCTATACTAACCCGAAAGATGGAATTTACCAGACTAAAATAGAACAATCATTTGAAGACAAGCTTTTCATTTTCGAAAATGAATTACGACTCGCACAATTTTTACCGAAGCCGGATTCAAAGGGATGAATATTCTGTCGGCAGTGAAATTTTCTATATCTACTGGAACAGGAATACTCGTATGAAACATATCATAATCATTTTGCTTTTTTTTATTTCCGCATTTTCCATTAACGCTGAGACAATTATTTTAAAATCCGGCAAATCTCTGGATGGTAAAATCATCAAACAATCTTCGGATTCAGTACGTGTAAATTCAGGCAACAAAGAATTTGAGATCCCCAAAAGACAAATTTATAAAATCCGATTCAATGTAACACAAGCTGAAAAAAAACAGCTTGAGGCACAAGCAGTTCAACTGGCCAAAAAGGAAAAAGAATCCAAGAATAAAGAAGACCTTCAGAAAGAAGAAGCGAATCGTCTGGAGGAACTAGAGAAGGAACTTTCTCAGTTTGTAAAACCGGAAATCAAGACAAGTGAAGATCTTGTTAAAAAAGTTCACGAACTTGAGACCAGACTTACGGAACTGGAAAAATTTACGGAAATCAACTCCGACTGGAAAGACTATTATAAAAGAAAAAGAAGCCCTTGGGATCTTGTATGGCGGTCTGCTATACTTCCGGGCTGGGGACTGGTATATGCAAAAGAAGGCTACATCGGCAAGTCCTATACTTTTTTGACCCTATTCACGTTAGCTGCGGCAATCGGCCTTGACTCTGCTGAAAAAAGCAAAAGAAGGAGCCTGAATTCTCGAATCATTGAGGACTTTGTGATTTCGCCTGCAATTTATTCAAGCCTTTTTTCAGGATCAACATCGGCCACGTCTGCTTCGCTTGTAGCGTTCCAGAATCTGAAAGCAATTTCAGCCTACTCCAAAAGTTCCGGAGAGCTGAATGATATTTCCAAATTGAAGCATAACGCATATTCCCTTGCCACCGGTTTGTATCTATTTCAATTGATTCATGCAGGCATCAAAGGATACTTTTGGTCAAAAGAAATCACTCATACTGCATCCGGTGAGATCGTAACCGAGGGTGTGAATATTCAGATCACTCCCCCCATTCAGACATTTGCCCGCCTGACAGAAGCAAAATCCGAAGTAAAATACGTGATTCTTTTTTAGCCATAGCGAAATTGAATTGACGAAGAAAAACCGGCTTGTATCTTGAACCAATAGGAATCCGAAAGCGAGAAATCAGTTGAGAAAATCCGACGAAGAACTACAGCAAATCGTGCAAAATGCAGTTGATGCCCAAAAAATTATTTCTCTTGTTACTTATGTTATGAGCGATTATGGTGAAAAGCAACTGAACATAATTATCCGGACTATTTTAAAGAAATTCAACCGCGAAGATCTGATAGACATTGCCTACACCTCTGCAAAAGAGCTTGTAATCAATGCCTCCAAAGCCAACTTGAAAAGAGTTTTGTTTGAAAGACTAACTTTGAATATTGAAGACGAAAAAGATTACGAAACAGGCATGAACTACTTTAGTTCTCATTTGAGCGAGGATAAAATTCGTTCGTATGCAAAAAGTTTTAAAGAGAAAAATCTTCCGGTAACGGCGACATTTTACTATTCTCCGGATGTTTTGAATATTAAAGTCAAGAATAATTTCAAATTGGAACCGATTGAAGAAAAAAGAATCCGGGACAAATTTGAAAAAGCAACAAGTTTTGCGAGTCTTCTGGATTTTTATGTGGAACACGGAGACCACACAGAAGGTGCAGGAATGGGCCTGACCATGGTCGGAATCCTTCTGGACCAAACGGGAATCGATAAACATTCTTTCAGCCTGTATTCCAGCGAAAAGTACAACGAAACAGCCGCTAAACTGGAAATCCCACTTTCTGCAACCTATGTTCCTAAAAGAAAAGCTTTTGAAATGGAAATGGCGAAAAGAAAAATCGAATCGGAAGAACTCAGAAAAACCTTCAGCTATACGTACAGGGATTTTCCGGGTATATTACGTCGAGACTAAGATTTCCGCCTAACGTCCTTTTTTCGGAAGAAATTTGTAGTATTCTACTTCCAGTGTGTTGATCAGGAATTTATAGTATCGGATAAGCTCCGCGTCGTGGCGCGCTTTTTCGGCTTCGCTTCTGAAATATTCCGCGATCTCGGTTCGGATCAAAGGCGATTTAAAATCATTTTTTCCGATAATAACCGAATTCGGTTTATTTCTCGGAACCAGGTCCTCCGGAACAGCAATTACGATTGAATTCTGGAGTAAAGCGTATTCAATTGAGGAGGAGACCTTGGACCTGTCTGTTTCTTTCGAAAGCAGGGGGATTGCAGACTGAATGTCCGCCAAATGGTATTCGATTTTTTTTCTGATCGATTTCAGGTCATATACCTTTTCAGATATCTTGTTGAATTTTCCGCCGTAAATAAAATTCTCCGCTACTTTGGAAATTGCGCTAAGCTTGTCGTCTTTACTCTTTGAAGCTTTGGACTCCTGTATTATCGTGGAACCTTTTGATACGGCTTCTTCTCCATCAGATTCGCCTAACGCATCATCCTCGACAGATTTTCTGTTTTTGAATAGTATGGAGGAAAGAACGGAAATGATTGCACTTGCTGGAATTCCCAATATTGCAGCTTGGATACTATCGAAAGTGAAAGATACAGTCATAAAAAAAGTAAATGAAAATATAAATGCAAATGCTCCGGCAACCAGATTGAATTTTTTTGCAAATTCGGCTTTTTGCAGCCTCTCAGCCTCGAATTTTTCCATTCGTCTGGAATCTTCCAAAAGCCTCATCAAGACTTCAGGCTTCAAGCTGGAATTGAGCCGCGGATCTTTCGGATTCGACATTTTTGCATTGATTTTTCTGGCAATATCAAGCTGATTTTTGTAGCGCTTATCCACTGATGCAAGAGACGTTAGTTTATTCACAACACTTGCCATATACCCCTGGTCAACCGCATAAAAAATCTCTTTGCCGTCGGCGTTCGTTGACTCATAGGTACCAAATTCGGAATTAATTTTTTCTTTGAGTCTTTTTTTAAAATCCTCGGCTTCAATCTCGCTTTTTACTCCTGCTTTCTGGATTTCTTCACTCAGATTAAGATTTAGTAATTTCAATTCGCCTTTGGTATAATCTGCGATCTTCTTTGTGATTAGTTCTTCCAGAATTTTGTACACAAACTCGGACTTTCTGTGAATCAGGCTTTCTTTCTCTATGATGAGCTTCTCAAGAATTTTTACTGCAAGAAAACTTGTTTCTGCAACTCTTTTCGCAAGGTCTGTTTTAATCGTATCAAAAGGAAATTCTTTTATCAAATCTAGAAGATAGGTCACTTTCTCGTGATTTTGCCTTCTACCAGGTTCCGCGCCGTGAATATGCTTGATTTCAAAATCGTTCAGCTTGGACAGATAAAGAGAAAACCCGGCATCACCCGCCAGTTTCTTCAGAAAGTGAATAGCAAACTTTTCCAAGCCATCCGCCTGCGCGCGATAATTCGTGATGAGTTCCGGAATCCTTTTGTAGTCCCCGGACTCTGTCAAATCCAGCTCGTCCACAATCAAATGAAAATCCGGCAATACGCGAATGAGTGCGTTAGTCGACAGCCCATACTCTACAAAATCATCTATAAAATCCGGCATTGGGATATAGGAATAGGGATGAAACCCTTTTTTTAAGAGGGAAGCAATTTCCGACTCCAGAGAACCAAGCTTCGGATATAACCAGAAAGGTTCCTTTTTGGAAGGGTGAATCAGAAATTGTCCCGGATTATCCTCCTCTACCGTTCTCGGTTTTTTGGCTCTATTGGATAAAATCATATCCACAAGTTCTTTCGATTCACGAAAGCATGCTTCCCGATACGGGCGAACGTCTACCTTATTTCCTGTCTGCGGAGCAATCAATGCGACTTTAGATACGATTTTATTTCCATCGCGAATTAAAAACGGATATAGATAGGCAATCCGATTTTCACCCCTGCTATCCAAATCGAGTATTTGCTTTAGCGCGACATCAATCGCCTGTTCGGTCCTAGCCTGAACACTCAAGTTCGTATATTTGTGAAGGGATTCGCTGAGCTTGTCAAGAGTAAGCAGGAAGGACGGATGAATCTCCTTACTCGCCTGTTTGTCAATTTTTCGATGCCTGTCTTTCAGCTCGTCCATAATACACTTTGCAACCGGAGTCAATCCCGGTAAAGTCTGCAAAGAATGGACATAGACCGGATTTGAGCTGGTCGAAACCGTTTCCGCAGTTTCTTCAAAAAAATCCTGTTCTGAATCCTGTTGATTGTCTGTTTCTGTTTCGGGCATAGTTAAAGTCTAAAAGAAAAGTTTCCGTTTCGCTCGAAAAACTTCAACCTAAATTTAATTCCCCACTCTCTACTTTCTTTTCCGTAAATAGCCCAGATAAATTTTTTCTAAATGTCCAAACGACGATTTTATCTCTGAAATCCCGGCGTATTCGGCAAAAGCATCTCTTACCGTATTTTTTTTCCCCAGAACTTCGTTCAGCTTTCTTACTCCGGCTTTCAGATTCAGCGAAGGTTCGTAAATATCATAATTCCTGTCTATTTTGGAATTAAATTCTTTTTCGATTCCCACTACAGTCGATTCGCTGACAGCCATATAACCGTAAGAATATTTCGTTTTGTAGTATTTCTGAAAATTCGAAACAAGTTTTATGAAGCTTATCATAAATACGAGTTCATCCACTTTTTCATTTCCGATCATCGATGAATCGGTAAATTTCAGGTCTCCAGAATAACGCACGATAGCTTTTGCGATTTCCTTTTTCTCCTCGCTCTTTTCCGGAGGGAAATCATTTTCTAATAAAGAGAGTACGAAAATTTCCTTATCCGAGTTTCTTTCTTTTATGAGTATATCCGTTGTCGATTGAGCATTCGTCAATTGTGAATTCAGCAAAATAAACAAGACACAGAGTTTTTGCAAAAATCGATTTTTTATCCAGACCATGTTTTTGAACCTATTTTACTAATCGGAATAATTTCTGTTTGTCATTTCAAAAAGATTTTATTCTATATTAGAAAATGAAGTTTTATTCGCTTTTTTCACTTGCTGTTTTTTTGTTAATTCTTTCTCCAGTATCGGGAGAATCCCATTCAAATCATCGACTTGATGATAGCCTGTACTCGTCCGGTGGCAGGAAAAATATCACCCATGAAAACAGATTGCATAGTGTCCTTGAAGTATCTGGAAGCGAAACACATGGCGATGGTTTTTCTTTTTATAACATGAATTTCCTTAACACAAAATTTTTCTCTCAAAAAGGAGGGGACAATTCTCAAAAGGCGGCAAAAAATCTTGTATCCGGAATTGCAAGCCCTGAATTTACATTTTCTTTTTCAAAAAACTCCATTTCTTATTATTTGATTGCCTCTCCCATTTTAGTTTACTCGGAAAAAGCCCAAGTGAAAAAAGAAATATCCAGAGAGGCGGACTTCGAAGCAATTGGAGGATTCACCCTCAACCCTAAAATGTTATCGTTAACCTTTGAAGCCGGAAGAGGATTTCAAAGACTCGACAGCTTTGGACTTTTCTTTTCTGGAATATCCAATTTTGCAAACGCAACATTTCAGCTTAAAGGCCCGGGTTTAAGTTTCAGCTTTCTGGGAGCTTCATTTGATTACAAAAATAAAGAAGTAATAACGGCAGAAAGTATTTCAAACGGAAATAAGCTTTACGGCGGTTCAATACTATTCAAAAAACTTCCGTTTCTAAACTGGCTCAATTTTTTTTCCTACAAACTTCACGAACCCTTGCAGGTCGCAAGACCGGAGGCGTTCCGATTCTCTAGAGAAGATTTTCATCCACTTGGAAATTTCGTCTATTCCGGACTGGAATTAGAATCAAAGCCTCTCAAAAATTTTGCAAGATCAGATTTCGGCTTTATCGGAGTAAAAGGGTACAGGGATAAGGGTGAGTATTCCAACCAGAAATACAATAGTAGAATTTCCACTTTCGGATACCTGGGATATTTTCAGGAATGTCTGGACTTTGATAAATTAAAATTCAGATTCGGGATTTTGAAATCCTCGAAAGATAAGGTTTCTCGGACAGACAGGGAAAGTAATGGTTACGCAGGACTCATTACTGAGCCGAGAATTTTCGGAGGACGTTCGTCATTCTTTTTAAATGAGAGCATAGAACCTGTTAATGAAAAAATTTTTGGGGAGATAAATGAAAAGCAGAAAAGCAATTTCGAAAATAAGGGAATTCAGATAACGCATCTGGGGGCCACATTCAACCCTATATCCAGTCTGGATGTGTCTCTGATTTTCAATCATTCACTATCCAGAATCGGCATTGGAAAAGAATTGATTATTCTCGGTCAGTACAGTCTCGACAAGCCCGAAAGCATTAAGAAAAGTTTCCTGCTTTTTTCTGCCTGCGTAGCAAATGTTAAATCTTACAAACAAGACAATCTATTTTTTAACGAACTCCCAAAATCTGAATCGAACCGGGAATTTGTAAGGTTCCACTTTTCAGGAGTTGTTGCGTTTTGAAAAACCAGTGGTAGCCATATCGACCGACATTCCGTTTTGAATATGGGGCGAAAAATAACTATCTTCCCTTCAATAACAACAACGACCTGCAATTGAATCCCTTACTATCAAAAACATCAATTCGTAGAAGGCAATTTTATAAATTGCAAAATCAATAATATCCAAAAATGGTTGAAAAATTTTCCCCCATTCACTATTCATATCTCATGAAATCTACACTTCAATTTATCGGCGCGACAGGAACAGTAACCGGTTCTAAATACCTCCTAACACTAAAGGAATCTAGGGTTTTAATTGACTGCGGCCTATTTCAAGGGCTAAAAGTAATGCGCGAAAGAAACAGAAGACCGCTTCCCGTTCGAGAAAATAAAGTCGAAGCAATCATCCTTACCCATGCCCATCTGGATCACAGTGGTTACATTCCCTTAATGGTAAAAAACGGTTTCAGGGGGAAAATATTTTGTACATCAGCAACAGGTGCGTTATGCGACATTCTTCTGCCCGACTCGGGTCACCTTCAGGAAGAGGATGCGGAATTCGCAAACAGACACAATTATTCAAAGCATACCCCGGCGCTCCCTTTATATACGGAAAAGGACGCGAGAAAATCCCTGAAATATTTGAGAAGCGTCGACTTTGAAGAAAAAATAAAAATTGCCCGCCAGATCAGAGCAGAGTTTTTCCCGGCAGGGCATATTCTCGGTTCAAGTATTGTCAGAGTTACCCTCGATGGAATCGTTATCACTTTTTCCGGAGATCTGGGCAGGCAGAAAAATACGACTCACTTTCCCCCATCCAAGGTTCCTAATACGGATTATCTTGTATTGGAATCTACCTATGGAGACAGAGTCCACTCGGAAGAAGATCCCGAAGACATAATTTCAAAAATCATAAACGACACCGTCCGGAACGGAGGCAGAATTTTGATGCCCTCTTTTGCAGTTGGTCGCGCTCAACAATTATTGTATATTATTTATAAATTGAAACGAAAAAATGCGATACCCGACATCCCGATTTACGTAGATAGCCCTATGGCAAGCGAAGCGACAAGAATTTTTCTGGATTATCCTGAGGAAAGCAGAATATCCATAGAAGAATGCAGAGGATTTTTTCAGATAGCCAAATTTGTAGAAAGTGCGAAAGACTCTAAAGCCTTAAGCGACAACAAAAACCCTTCGGTGATCATTTCCGCTAGCGGAATGGCGACAGGCGGAAGAGTATTACACCATCTGAAGGTTATTGCTCCAGATCCCAAAAATTCGGTTTTGTTTGCCGGTTATCAGGCAAGAGGAACAAGAGGCGAGGCGATCGTAGCCGGAAATAAATTTATCAAAATTCATGGGGAGCAAATCCCAATTAAAGCAAATGTTTTTCAGTTGGACACGCTTTCAGCCCATGCAGATTCGGAAGAAATTCTGACTTGGCTAAGAACCTTCAAGAAGCCTCCCAAGATGACATTCATCACTCACGGAGAACCATCGGCTAGCGAATCGCTAAGATTGAAAATCAAAGAGCAGCTTGGATGGAATTGCACAGTCCCGGATTATCTGGAGAAAGTAGTTTTACATTGACAGGAATTCGATCTCACATTCTGACATTTTTTTATAAAACTCCAGGTCGTGTTTGAGTGATTTCCACTGATCAATGATATTATCCATTCCTGTCCAGGCAAGAAACCATCCCGCAGGCTCTAGCAACGTTTTTGTGAGATGAATTATAAATTCATCCGATTTTAAAGAGGAAAGATAACCTGCAAACACCAGCATCACAATTCCAGCGAAAGTCATCATAGCGCCATTTTTCTTGGTAGCAGAAATTTCTTTTTGAATTCTATTGTGGTGCTTGTGAAAATGAGCCTTCAGTCTTTTGATTATTACGGCTTCATCTCTCAAGTTTCTTTCTTTTTTGGGGATGGATAAATTTAATTCCAGCCTTCCGGAACTTTTCTCCCGGCTGGCTTTTTTTGCTTCAAAAAGAAAATCATCCGATAGTGTTCTCTCCGAATAATGCCTGATATCAAAGTCCGAAAATATATCATCATATGTATCCAAGCTTAAAGTTATTTGAGGCCTGGCCTTTTTCCGCTTTCTCATTTCAACATAAACTTTTAGAAATGTTTTACGCTGGTCAACAGATTATTGATAAAAAAAATCGTGAATGAAGCCTTTTTAAGCCTTACTCAGGTCGTAAAAATAAGAGGGGAAAATAAATGGATTTTCAGATAGAAGAAGCGCTCAAAGTCTGGGCTACAATTTTTGCTGTTGTCACACTCAGGTATATCTTATTCGCCGGAATCGCATATTTGATTTTCTGGGTATGGAAAAGAAAAGACTGGCAATATAAAAGGATCCAACTCCAATATCCAGACAAAAAGAAAATCCGAAACGAATTTCTTTGGTCAATGTCTACTATGGTGATTTTTGCGTTCATTGGGCTTGCAATCTATTATTCCAGAAAAGTCGGCTGGACAAGAATGTATTCGGAAATAGATGAATTCGGAGTAGGATATTTTTGGTTCAGTGTTGTTGCGATGATATTTCTGCATGATACATACTTCTATTGGGCGCATAGACTAATGCATGTTAAAGGACTTTATAAATACCTTCACAATGTTCATCACCAGTCCACAGACCCCTCACCTTGGGCTTCGTTTTCCTTTCAACCAACAGAGTCTTTTCTGGAGTCGGTTATCGTAATGATTTTCGCATTTACCCTTCCCGTCCATACGTTAGCTATCATGGTTTTTCTGATTTTTATGACATTCATGAACGTTCTGGGACATCTAGGGTTCGAACTTTACCCTACAAATTTTGTGCGCCACTGGCTCGGAAAGTGGAACAATACTGCCACCCACCACAACATGCACCATAGATACTTTAATTACAATTACAGCTTATATTTCAATTATTGGGACAGAATCATGGGTACAAACCACCCAAAATATTTTGATACTTTTGATGAAGTGAAAGCGAGAAAAAAGAATTTCGATTCATAGAATATCCAATCTAGAGCTATACTCCTGTAAACTAGTAAGCACAACTTCTCTTGCGTTTTCAGTTATGAAACCGGACTGAGGCTTTGTCTCGTTTGCACTTTTCCAAAGTCGCATTTTATACCGTATATGCCTATCCGCGCGAACTGTTTTCCTCCTTGCAATGTAGCTCCCCACCCTAACGCCGTAATGTTGGGTGGAACTCCATTGTCGAAGAATTTCTCACGGAGGAATTTGTCCCAGCCAGCAAGGTCTAGGATTAAAAATAGAGTAAAAAGGGCTGTACGGGAAATCCCAAGCCAGTTTGCGAGGAGGCCAAATTCGATCCAGTCGGCATTTGAAAGAAGACGGTGAAAATATTCCTCTCTTGAAATTTCCTCAGTTTTTTCAAAAAATACATCCAGAAATTTTTCCGGGATGAGTAAGCTTGATTGTGTACGTTCCAATGTTAGCGGTTTCATTTTTCCCTCCACCTACTAAGGTAAAAAAATCTGGCCTGAAATAAAAAAAAATTTGATTTTTGGAGAAAACCTTGTAAATTTTTTCAAGGTGTAAATGAACTCAAAAATTTCCGTATTCATAGCAACAAGTCTGGATGGGTATATTGCCCGAGAAGATGGGAGTATCGACTGGTTGGACAAAGCGAATGAAAGCGTTCCCGCAAATGAAGACTGCGGCTTCCACAAATTTATGGAAACGATAGATGCATTAATCATGGGACGGAAAACATTTGAACAGGTACTGAGTTTTGGAAAATGGCCCTATGACGATAAACCGGTTATCGTATTGAGCTCGCAGAGAAATATAATTCCGGAAGCATTAACCAAGACGGTTATGGTTCGTTCCGGAGAGCCGACAGCTATAATCAAAGAACTCACTAAAGATAGGCCGAAGCATTTTTATATCGATGGAGGTTTTACTATTCAGGAATTTCTTTCAGAGGGACTGGTAGATGAAATTACGATCACTCTGATTCCGGTAATTCTTGGTAACGGAAAGCCATTATTTGGAAAGCTTTCCAGAGACGTCAAACTCCAGCACATCGAAACAAAGACTTATGATTTCGGATTTGTCCAGAATAAATACCGAGTTATAAAATAACGAATACTACAACCCGAAAGTTTCGTGAATCGCTTTTAATGCGGTTTTTGCCTGATCTTCACGAATAACGCACGAAATTTTGATTTCGCTTGTTGTAATCATTTCGATATTGATGGATTTATCCGCAAGAGCCTTGAACATATCTGCCGCAACTCCCACATGAGATTTCATTCCCACACCGACCGCCGAAACGATAGCAATATTTTCGTTAATGTCCAGCTTTCCGGTTCCGTTCGTTTTGATAAAATCTTCCAGAATGGATTTTGCATTAGAAACCGACTTACGAGGAATGGTAAATGAAATCGTGTTGATACCATTGTGTGGAGAAGACTGAACTATTACATCGACAATGATATCCGCTTTGGAAAGCTTTCCGAAAAGATCAGCGGCAATTCCTGGTTTATCAGGAACATCCGGAATAGTAACTCTTGCTTCTTCGCTTTTAATCGTAACACCACTGACTTTGATTTTTTCCATAAGTTTTTCCTCGCTGACAACTAACGTACCGGTATTCTGGTTAAAACTGGATCTGACATGAATTACTACTCCGTAATTCATTGCAAGCTCTACGCTTCTGGAATGAAGAACTCCGGCTCCGAGACTTGCGAGTTCCAGCATTTCATCATAAGTAACCATATTGTGTTTTTTTGCTTCAGGGATTACTCTGGGGTCCGCAGTATAGACTCCGTCAACATCCGTGTAAATTTCACATTCTTTCGCGCCTAGAACTGCGGCAAGCGCAACGGCGCTTGTATCGCTTCCGCCCCGTCCGAGGGTAACGATATTTTCGTCCTTGTCGATTCCCTGAAATCCGGCGACTATGACAACCTTGCCTTTTGAAAGAGCTTCATCGATTTTCGAGCGATCGATCATTTTTATTTTTGCATTTGAAAAATTTCCATCGGTTACGATTTTTACTTGAGAGCCGGTAAAAGATTGTGCCGGCACATTGATTGCTTCAAGAGCCATTGCGAGAAGTGAAATGGAAACCTGTTCTCCTGTCGACAAAAGCATATCCATTTCCCGTCTGCTTGCATTGGGGTTAACCTTCTCTGCAAGATCGATAAGCTCATCTGTCGTGTGTCCCATCGCGGAAACTACAACGACGACAGGGGAACCTTTGTCGTGGTAGGACTTGATTCTATTCGCGACATTTTTAATCTTCTCCGGGCTTCCGACAGAAGTGCCGCCGTATTTCTGAACGATTATATTTGACATATACGTAAAACCATCCTTGAAAAAATGATTATTTTTTCAATCGTTAAATAGTTGCAGTTAAAAGGAAATCTTTAGGAATTTCAGGCGAACCTTTCCGTAAACCCATTTTCCAAATCCTTGTCACATGGAAATCCTTATAGATTGATTCTTTTTTTCTTGCAGGTTTCAATTCTGATAAAAATAATCAAAATCTACAACAAATCTAAGGAATGCGAGATGGAAAAATTTTATTCTCTCATATTGAATCTCTCAAGAAACCGATATTCAATAATCGAAGCATTGATAATGGTTGTTTTTTTTACATTGGGTTTTTCTCTTCTGGCGCAGGAAGAGAAAACAATAGAAACTCAATGGAGTTCAAACGAGCCTGGTAAATGCAGTATTATTTTGAAATTGTACAGTGATAAGTCATGGAACGCGGAGTGTTGTGGTCCGGGAAGTTGTATCGAGGGCGAAGGAAGTTATGCGGAAGGTGCTCATTCCATTTCTTTTAAAGTTAAAAAATCAGTCAAAACCAATCCTGATAAGAAAGATGATTTTTATGTGAAACTATTCAAATCGAGTTGCGAATGGACTGAAGATAAAACACGCCTTGATTTTTTAGAGTTGCTAACCTGTGGGACAACTTTTTTATTCAAAGAAAGTTCCAAAGTTAGGGAAGGGGCAGAGATTGAATCTAAGCATGGCATATTGATTGCGCTCGGTCAAAAAAATGGCAAAATTTCGGATGATGCAAAATTCAGAAATACACCATCTATAAAGAGCAAAACCAATAAATGTAAAATTGAAATAGCTATGGACTCATTCGGTATGGATGGAGTCATTCCGAAAAATTCTTCTGTTAAATTGCTTGCCAGAACCAAAGATAAAATGAAAGTAAAAAACTGGGAAAATTATTGGTATTTCATTGAAACATTCTCCAGTGTCGGCGACAAAAACTGTAAAGAAAATACAGGATGGGTATTCGGCGAGTTTGTAGTTGAGTGAGGTTTTCAATTTGGATTTTTTGGGTTCTAACTGAAGCGAAACCCATGCGACTTGTGATTCATGATTTTTACTGAAGTTCCATTTTTATTAACGGTTTTGATATACTTTCCAACCTCTCAATTTGGTTATAAAATTCGATTGTGATTTTGCTTGATTGTATTTCATTGGTCTTTAGGGAAAGAAATAATACGAATAGTTTGAATTTTTTGCGATAGCGATTGTATCGAGCCTTTGCGCGAAAGGGCTGGAGAAAAGCGCGGGAATCGCCCAAAAAACTTGATAGGTGAATTCAAATAGAAAAGTGAGGATTTTGAAATGGCAAAATTATATTATGATGCTGACTGCGATCTGGGAATTCTGAAAGGCAAAACGATTGCTGTAATCGGTTACGGAAGCCAAGGACATGCTCAGGCTCAGAACATGAAGGACTCAGGCTGCAAGGTTGTGATCGGGCTTCGCTCCGGTTCCAAGTCTGAGAAAGAGGCGAAGGAGGCAGGGTTTGAAGTTTTGTCCGTTGCAGATGCGTCAAAAAAAGCCGACATCATTCAGATTCTTGCGCCGGATACCGTTCAGGCTGATATGTACAAAAAGGATATTGAGCCGAATTTGTCGAAGGGCAAGGCGTTAGTTTTCTCGCACGGTTTTAATATTCATTATGATCTCATCGATCCACCGAAAGATGTGGATGTTTATATGGTGGCTCCGAAAGGGCCGGGACATTTGGTGAGAAGGGTATATACCGAAGGTGGTGGCGTTCCATGCCTAATTGCAATTCATCAGGATGCGACAGGCGAAGCCCGTAAGCGTGCGTTGGCTCATGCGAGCGCTGTTGGTGGAGGACGTGCAGGAATTCTGGAAACTTCATTCCGTGAAGAAACTGAAACAGATCTTTTCGGCGAGCAGGTTGTGCTTTGTGGGGGTTTGTCCGCACTGATTCAGGCAGGTTTTGAGACGTTAACCGAAGCCGGTTACGACCCGGAGATTGCTTACTTTGAATGTCTGCACGAAGTTAAATTAATCACCGACCTCATCTACGAGGGCGGGCTTGCGAGAATGAGATTTTCCATTTCTGACACTGCTGAATACGGCGATCTTACTAGAGGCCCTCGAATTATCGACGCTGGAACCAAGGCCCGCATGAAAGAAGTATTGAATGAAATCCAAAAAGACAAAGGCGCAAAGTTTGCAAAAGAATGGATCGCTGAAACCAAAGCAGGTTATCCTAACTTCCAGAAACTCCGCGACAAAGGTGCGGCTCATCCGATTGAAGCAGTTGGGAAGAGACTCCGAAGCATGATGAAGTGGCTCGCGAAGTAAATGACAGGAAACAGTGGACAGTGGTCAGGAAATCTGACTCCTGTTTACTGACATCTGTCCGCTGGTAAGGATCGGAGCTTTTTTTGTGGGTGGGTGGGTGTATTTTTCATCAAAAATAATTCTTAAATCTTGATAAACGGAATTGAAGTCCTCAGTTATCAGAGGTAAAATTACTTTGCCATGACAATTTCTAAATTTTTTATCACTATCACATGGACATGAATGATGTCCACGGTACCTCAAATAATATATGATTTTTAGCATTTCCATAAGACTCTTAGAATTCTGAATGCCAATGAGATTCGAGTAGTATTTAATAATTCCTTCTTTACCGTGAGGAAGATCGGGATGTGACGCTTTTCCAAATTTTTTTATATGGGAATATCTATAAAGATATGGAATGAGCAATTCTTTTATGAAGTGGATAATAGTCCGATTTTCTTTGAATATTTTTTGAAGTTGGTGTTGCACACCTAAACAAAGATCGCCATCCGGATTTGTATGATAAGATTTAGGAATTTTTCCCGAAGTTTCAAAAGCAAAAGGAATTGATTCTGGATAATCATATGGAAAGAGTAGTTTGATAAAATAAAAATCCTCAATAACTACATTATTATTATCAATAGACATTGATGCCTTAAACTTTAACTCCCCAACAATAATAAGATTGTCATTTTCTTTTTTAAATGATAGTTCAGAAAAATTATTTTTAATAGAAAAAATTTCAGAAGAACAAAAATCCTCATTTGTAATATACCATTGATTCAAATAATTCTCATGTAAGGATTTGCAACTTTCTCCGGAGAGATAATTATAGTAGGATTTTTTATAGCCATATCTTCCTTAATTTGATCTTCTGGAATATCAAATCGTGCTCCTAAAATCAATTGCCATTTTTTAGCTGATTCTTTTATATCTGAATGATCAATAGCTTTTTGACCCTTTTCAATTAACTGCTCTAGCTGGGTTATAATTTTATCAATTTTTTCTGATGACCATTTTAAAATTAAATCTTCATTTGGAGATACCGGACGAAAAATGGAACGGTTGGTTCGAAGATGATTTTTTATTGCTTTAGCCGTTTCCAAAAAAGCCTGATCATTTCTATCCGGAGAAGGTTTAAATAAATTACCACAGAGTATTGTGAACATAATCCCTTTCAATTCACAATCTTCAAAATCTGCCCATGCTTTAAAGTATTTTATTGTGGATCGAAACTGCTCTCCGAAATTGTCAATTTTTCCACGAAACCATTCATGGAGTTCCTTTGGAGCAGATTCTATCCAAGGGCCATCAGAATGTGAAGATAAATAGATTTTTCCTTTTGATTCTGCATAGATTGGCATATCAATGTGGTAATCGTTTTTATAAGTGATTCGGATGCAATTTGGCTTATCTTCATTACCATCCTTTGTGATATTATCTGTAGCTTTTAGAATTAAATTATGAATTTTTTTGGAATTCTGAGGCCACTCATTAATATTTTCAGAAAGATGTTTTAAGTAGATTCCATCATCAACATCGATTTCACCATCTATTGGCTTTAAAATAGTTTTTAATGCAAATGACCCTTGCTGATAAAACTTCGGTTGATTAAGTTTTAATGTGTCTGTAAAATAACTCTTAACCTTTTCACGGATATTATCCCTTGATGTTTTCATAGAATCAATCTTTGAATCAGGCACCGAAATTTTTTCTTCGAAATCCTTAAATAGTTTATTTGTATTTGCCATTATCTTCTCCTTTGAAAAAAAATGAAATTTGTTCGGAATTTTTTATTGTATTACCTTTATTGTATGCTAAGTATTCCATTTTACTTATTGCTTTTGAATTAGCGCTATCTAAGCTTATATCTTTCTCTGTATAATTTTCTTCTTGAATTCTCTCGTATTTTGTAAGAGGTACTGTTTTTGAACGTTGAAGGATTTTCATGACTTCATGTGTTGCATTCGACTGGGAATTTAAGGTCAGTTCAAGAAGTGGAAATTTCGGTGGTTGCATCCAATTCCAGATTGAGCCTACTTTATGTTTCCTCATCACAAGATTCGAAGATATATTTCCAATAGATAAGATTGCACATTGATTCTTTTTATCATTTTCAAGAAAATATTCCAAACTTTCGGTAAGCCCTATTAATGAAGGATTATTGTAACATAGTCCACCATCTATTAACTGGTCGCTAATTTTGGAAATCTCATGACTTTGAAAATAAACTGGCGCTGCTGCAGTAGCAAGCGCAACATCTACCATCAGTAAGTCATTATCACGACTGAGCTTCTTATTATGATCTTTCTTGAAAACAATAGGTTTATTAGTTTGAATGTTGATCGCAGGTATGCAAATCTGGGTTTTTGCATCTTTAATTTTATTATCTCCCAAAATATCTTCTAAGTTTTTTCTGAGGACAGCTCCCGAATAGAGAGGCCCTTTTAAAGCCCGGAAAATTTGCTTGCCCTTTGACAGCTTCGGAAATATATCCTGTCCCTTTTCTTTGTAAAAACTTGCAACTTCATGAGCAGGAAGACCAAGAGAAAGCCCCAAGGTAAGAATGCCCCCTGTAGATGTTCCACAAATTAAATCAAAGCAATCGGAAACTTTTATACTGTAATGCTTTTCAAAAACAGAGAGTAACAAAGCAGAATAAAAACCCTTCATGCCACCCCCATCAATGCAGAGGACACGAAACACATCTTCATTAATTTTATTATGTAACATTGGCACTGTGACACATGGAGTGATAATGCTTATTTTCTGTCAAGCAAAATTTATTATAGTAATTAAATTTTTTGACAAATTTTATTGTTCTTATTTTAATAACTAATGCGACATAATTAAAATTTTATCCTATAAGTAAAAAAATGCTATGATTTCAGTTTTGTAGGTGGAAATTTGTCCGAGGGTTAGTATATACTTTTTAACTGGAACAAATGGCTGAATCTAAAAAAAAACCAATCGAGCAATACACTCATAAAGATAAAGAGAGGGTGAACAATCCTCCGGCAGGGCTTGTGACACCCGGTACTGATGGAGTTCCCACAAAAAAGAATTATCAGTATGATCCACATCTTGATCCACAGCTAAATTGGGCTGGGAAGGCAGAGCACACTTCGTTTGAAGTTCCGACTGTTTCATTGCATGTGCATGAAAGAATTGATGCAAAGACTGTGATTGAAGGAATCCGGAAAACTGCTGTAAAGACGACTGAGTCCAGTCAGATGTCTCTTTTTGAATCGCCTATGGAGAATCCGCCGATACAGGAAGCGATTGAATTTTACAAACACAAGCACAACTGGTCGAACCGTTTAGTTGCGGGTGATTCACTTCTTGTGATGAATTCGCTTCTGGAAAAAGAAGGGATGAGCGGAAAGGTGCAGATGGTGTATTTTGATCCTCCGTATGGAATCAAATATGGTTCCAATTTCCAGCCATTTACAAACAAGCGGGATGTGAAAGACGGGAGCGACGAGGATCTCACAGCAGAACCGGAAATGCTCAAAGCGTTTCGCGACACATGGGAACTTGGAATTCACAGTTACCTAACGTATCTTAGAGATAGATTTCTTCTGGCGAGAGAACTACTTACAGAGAGCGGAAGTATGTTTGTGCAAATCTCTGATGAAAATGTGCATTTGGTGCGCAATCTAATGGATGAGGTTTTTGGGAGTGAGAATTTTGTGAGTCAAATTAGCTTTCGAAAAAAAACAATGCCATTGGGAGCTAATTTACTGGAACAAATGCACGATTATATTCTTTGGGCTGCTAAAAAGAAAGAAAATATAAAATATAAAAATTTGTTTAAGGATTATGAAATTGTAGGTTCACAGGACTGGAAATGGATTGAATTGCCTGATAAAAATAGAAGAGAGATGACATCTGAAGAAATTAAAAACCCAGAATTACTTCCGAAGGGTTCGCGAATTTATCGACTGAAACATCCTGCTCCATTGGGCGAAAATGAGAAAAATATATTTCCATATGAATTCGAGGGAAGGGTTTTTGAACCCCCGGCAAACGGCTGGGGTATGGATCGCGATAAATTGGGCCGATTGGTTAAAGCGAATAGGGTTCAAGTAAAAGGAAATTTGTTAAATTATATATTATATCACGATGATTTTCAAATAACTAAAATTACAAATCCGTGGAATGATACAGTGGGACCACAAAATAAACAGTACGTTGTACAAACTGGTGATATTCCACTTCAACGCTGTCTTCTTATGACAACCGATCCGGGTGATCTTGTATTTGATCCAACTTGTTTGCGGAAAGGGACGAAGGTTTTAGTTTTTTCGCGAGATTTTTTTCCCCCCTCAATCCCGGTAATTTTCGACTGCTCCACTATAAGATTCCCCCCGTTTACGGGGGGAGTTCTTCAGGAGAGCGAAGCTTTTTCTGGAGATGTAAAGGGGGGAAAAAATCTCCAGCTTACGGGAGAATGGAAACCTATAGAGCAATTAAATACTGGTGAATATGTATTATCCCACGATGGGAAACACCACAGAGTAATTCGAACAATTGAAAGAGAATACAATGGACTCATGATTGGAATAAGCCATGAACAAGCCGGGGTTCCGATGTGGGTGACAGGTGATCACAGAATTCTTATCCAAAAGAGAAAAGCTGATTTTGGAGGAGACTCAAGCTGGAAACATATTCCATATCATCACTTTCAGTATGCAAAAGATCTAAGAAAAAAGAATACCCGTTCAGAGAAATTTATCTGGAAATATTTAAAAGAAAAATTTCCTGACCTGAAATTTCGCAGGCAACATCCCATAGGATCATATATTGTCGATTTCTATTCGAGGGAACTTCTTCTTGTTATAGAATTAGACGGAGAGCATCATTTCACGGAAGAAGGAAAAGCTTATGATGGGCAAAGGGATCAATATCTTGAATCTTGTGGAGTAAAAGTAATTCGTTTTGAAAATAATATAGCGTTGAATGATCCGGATACTATTGGAGTTATTATTGAACAATACTTATCTAATCAAGTTGATGATGAACGAGAATGGGTTCGTGCCGATGAGTTAAAGTTGAGCGATATTATATATTTTGGAGAAATTCAGGAGCAGTGTCGTATAACGCATTTGGAATATGATGAAACATCTGAAACCGTCTATGATATTGAAGTGGAAGGAGAGCACTCTTTTCTTGCTGAAGCCTGCATGGTTCACAATTGTGGGTCGGGCACCACTGCATCTGTTGCCGAAAATTGGGGAAGACGCTGGATTACATGCGATACATCCAGAGTCGCGATCACACTTGCCAAGCAAAGACTTCTCACTTCTGTATTTGATTATTATGAACTTTTGAATTCACAAGATGGTGTTGGAAGCGGATTCAAATACAAAACCGTTCCTCACATCACTCTTGGATCAATCGCAAATAACGAGCCTCCGGCGCAAGAAACGTTATACGACAGACCTTTCATCGACAATTCAAAAGCAAGAGTGACAGGGCCTTTTACGGTAGAAGCAGTGCCAGCGCCGAGCGTAAGGTCGATAGACGAGGCAAAGGCAACGAGACCGGATGATGTGATGCGTCAGGCGAAATCTAAAGATATAGTCGTAGATAATTCGATTGTGAGATCGGGGGATACTCTTCGACATGAGGAGTGGAGAAAAGAACTTCTTGCGTCGGGAATTCGTGGAAAGGGTGGCGAGAAGACGCAATTTTCCAGAGTGGAGGCATTCAGTGTGACGAACTATCTGAGCGCAGATGCAGAGACTTCCAAAGGGGAAAGGGCTGTGATTTCTTTTGGCCCGGAACATGCTCCTCTTGGAAAAGTTCAAGTGAGCCGTGCAATTGAAGAGGCTGAGACACTTGTTCCGAAACCGAAACTCATTGTGTTTTGTGCATTCACGTTTGATCCGGAGGCTGCGAAATCAATCGATGAAACAAAATGGCCGGGAGTGAATCTACTTAAAGCGCAGATGAATGCAGACTTGATTACAGATGATCTGAAAAAGAAGCGTTCCTCGAACGAAAGTTTCTGGTACATTGGTCAGCCGGATGTGGAGTTGAAAAAAATCCCCCTGCCCCCTTTGAAAAAGGGGGAGAAGGCAAAGAAGGATAGTAAGCAGGAATATTGTTTTCAGGTGGAAGTGAACGGGTTTGATTATTTCAATACCAAGACCAACGAGATAGAATCGGGAGATAAGTCGCATATCGTACTCTGGATGCTCGATACGGATTATGACGGAAGGAGTATTTTCCCAAGCCAGATATTTCTTCCTCTTGCAGGGGAAAAGGAAGGCTGGAAGAAACTCGCGAAGAATCTAAAAGCAGAGATCGATGAAGAATTAATTGAGTCCTATAGAAGTTATACATCGCTTCCGTTTTCTGCCGGTGATCATAAACGGATTGCTGTGAAGATTGTGGACAATAGAGGGATCGAAAGTCTAAAAGTTGTGGAGCTAAAATAATGGAACCGAGAATCCATATACCTATTCATGAAATTGAAAAATTCTGTGAGAGAAATTCCATCAGAAAACTTTCTCTGTTTGGATCTGTAGTTCGCAATGATTTTACTCCTGATAGCGACATTGATGTTCTGGTTGAATTTGAATCGGGACAAACTCCGGGTTTTAAATTTTTTTCTATGGGTGACGAACTTTCGTCTATTTTTCATCGCCGGATAGATTTTATCAGCCGAAGTGCGGTTGAAAGAAGTAAAAACCAAATTCGAAAATCCTCTATTCTGGAATCTGAAACTATAATCTATGAAAAATGATAAATTGTTGATCCAGGATATGCTTGAATCCGGAGTTAAGGCTATTGAATATTTAGGAGACAAAGATTTTGATTTATTTTCCTCGGACACTTTGCTACAAGATGCGATAGTCCGGAGACTTGAAGTTTTGGGTGAAGCTGCTTCGCAGATTTCTAAAGAATTTCAAAGTTTGCATAATGAGCTTGACTGGAAAGGGATCATTGGTCTTAGGAATAGACTCATTCATGGTTATGATTATGTAGATATAGAAGTGATCTGGAAAATTCTAAAAGAAGATTTGCCCGATTTAATTTTAAAAATTAAGAAAATATAATATGGAAAGCAAAGACGAAGAAAAAGATTCGAATGAATTGAAACCTAAAAAATATATATTACCAAACTTTTTTATAAAATTGAAAAACGGTGCCACTATTGAAGATATGATTCGGGAAGAGAGATGGGATGACTGAACAAAAAGCTACAATCGATCACCTGATCATCAATTCTCCGTTTGAAGAACCGAAGGAATATTGGCATTATGATAGAGAGACAAGACTTTTTGAAAAAAGGCAGGGCAGAAGACCTGCAGGATATGTACTTGCGACGGAAAGTTCTAAATCGTTTGATGATCCGGGTGAATTCATTGAAATAAAATTGGTGAATAGAATCCGCCCCCGGATAAAAGAATGGAGAGAAAATAATTATCCCGGAGTAACAGGAATTACAAAGCGACTGCTCGAATTCTGGAATAACTCTGAGGAGAGGGAATTCCAGAGATATTTTTTCTGTCAGTTGGAAGCGATTGAAACATTGATCTGGCTTACTGAAGCTCCTGAGTCACAAAAACTCGGAATAGAAATTCCGGGTGATGGAGGAGAATTCAAAAGGATCTGTTCCAAGATGGCGACTGGTTCCGGAAAAACAATCGTGATGGCTCTTGTAATTGCCTGGCAGATTTTGAATAAAGTTGCAAGCCCGCAGGATAAGCGTTTCTCGAAAAATATTCTTGTGATGGCGCCAGGTTTGACAGTTAGAAACAGAATTCAGGTTCTGATTCCCGATTTAGAAAATAACTATTATGATTCATTCCGGATTGTTCCCTCTGATCTGAAAGAGCAAATGAGACAGGGAAAAGTTATAATTAAAAACTGGCATGCATTGAATTGGGATTCAGATGAGATAATTGCAAAGAAAAAATCCATAGATAAACGTGGTGCGTTAAGCGACGAAGCTTACTGTCGTATGGTACTGGAAGATATGGCAAAAGCGAAAGACCTTCTTGTTATCAACGATGAGGCGCATCATGCTTGGAGATACAGACCTGAGATTAAAATTAAAAAAGGGATTTCGAGATCAGAGATTGACGAGGCAACAAAATGGGTGAATGGTCTTGATAGAATTCATTCTGCAAGAGGAATTCTCACCTGTTATGATTTTACAGCTACTCCGTTTGCTCCAACCGGAAAGAAGAGTGATGAAGAAGGACTTTTTGGCTGGATTGTCAGTGATTTCGGTTTGAATGACGCAATTGAGGCAGGGCTTGTAAAAACTCCGAGGGTAGTTATCCGGGACAATAGTGCAAGAACTCAGGAATATAAATCCAGACTATATCATATATACAATGATCCGGAAGTAAAAGACGATCTTAGCCGTTCAGCAGAGCCCAATGAACCTTTACCAGACCTTGTGTTGAATGCATACTATCTATTAGGTCAGGACTGGGAAAAAACGTTTGAAGACTGGAAAGATAGAGGAGCAAAAACTCCTCCGGTTATGATATCAGTAGTAAACAGAACAGAAACTTCTGCCAGAATTAAAAATGCATTCGAGAGCAAGAAAATCCAGATACAGGCGTTATGCGACACTGACACTCTCCTCCAAATTGATTCAAAAGTTCTTGAAATGACAGAGAAAGAAAATTCTGTTTTTGTACCGGCACAGATGGACAGCGAAAATGGAGATTCGGATATTGAAAATTCTGATTCAGAGGAGTTGCCTGAGAAAAAGATTTCCAAAAAAGACCAGGCAATGATTCTCCGTAGGACTGTGGATACTGTCGGTCAGGTTGGACAACTTGGAGAAAAAATTCGAAATGTAATTTCTGTAGGAATGCTTACAGAAGGATGGGATGCTAAAACAGTAACCCATATTATGGGTCTTCGTGCTTTTTCAAGTCAATTGTTATGTGAACAGGTTGTTGGTCGGGGCTTAAGAAGAACCAGTTATGATATAGGTGAAAGTGGATTATTTCAGGCAGAGTATGTGAATATTTTTGGAGTCCCATTTACATTTTTACCACATGAAGGTGGGGGAGATCAACCTCCACCACCTCCGCCACCACCAAAAACAAGAATCGAGCCTGTAAAAGAAAAATTAGAGTTTGAAATTTCGTTTCCTAATATTATACGAATTCAAAGCAGTTATAAACCTGTTTTGGAATTGGATCTCGATAGAGTACCGGTAATGCAGATCAATGCAAATGATACAACTTTATCTGCTGAGATGGCTCCAATTCTTGAAGGTAAAATTGATATATCAAAAGTTACTGAGATTGACCTTGAAGAATGGGGAAAGAAGAATAGAATGCAAAGAGTTTTCTTTACAGTAGCTCAAAATGCACTAGAGCAGATTAAACCGAATTGGGAGGGGAATACAAATTTTTTATTAGCCCAACTAATAAAAATTTCAGAAGCGTTTATTTTATCTGACAAGATTCAGATTCTCCCGGAAGTTTATAATGCTGATGATATAAAACGCAGAATTATTTTAACCTTGAATATGAGTAAAATAGTCCGTTATATGATTGAGCAAATCAATTATTCATCTGTGGAATACTTTACTCCAATTTTTGATTCGTACAAACCAATAAAGTCCACTGAAGATATGCTCTATTGGTTTAGCGCAAGACCATGCGAATATACAAGAAAATCACATATTAATTTTTGCACTTTTGATAGTACGTGGGAAGCTTCAGAAGCTTATGAATTGGATCACAATCCTAACGTATTAAAATGGGTGAAAAATGATCATCTTGGTTTTGAAATATTTTATTTGTTCAAAGGTATTCCGCGTAAATATCGTCCGGATTTTATCATTCAGTTGAAAAACGGAGAAACACTTGTTCTTGAAGTTAAAGGACAAAAAAAAGATCAAGATGATGTGAAACGAAGGGCACTTGGCGACTGGATCAATGCAGTGAATACGGATGGAAGATTTGGTATCTGGAAAAACGCTGTATCTTACGACCGGAGTGATCTTGCAGATTTATTGAGCTAATTATTTAGTATATCATATTTATGAAAAAGAAAAAAGAACCCGTCGGAATCTCACCAACCACATATCATTCTCTATTGAAAGACATTTCTCAGATATATGAAGTTGCATTATCTGACGGTAACGAGAACTGGAACAAAGCCGCGCTTTATTCCAACTGGAAGATAGGAGAGCGTATAGTTAAGATCGAGCAGGGGAATAAAGAAAGGGCTGCTTATGGGGATAGGATTCTAAAAGATCTGTCCCGTGATTTGAATAAGAAATTTGGAAAGGGATTTTCCGATAGAAACCTCCGCTATATGAGAAAATTTTTTCAGTTGTATGACGCAAAAGATATTCATCCTGAACTTTCATGGTCGCATTATAAGCTGCTATTGTTAGTTGGAGATGCTGGAAAGCGATTGACTCTTGAAAAAAAAGCAATTCATGAAGGCTTGTCTTTAGCAAATTTCACGAAATTTATTGACAAGGCGATTGTCGGACAAGCAGAAAATTCAGCAGATGAAAACGCAGAAAAACCAATAAATTCAAGGCTGAAACGTCCATTGATGGGACTTTATACCTACCGTGTTCTCCAGAATTTTTCGATCAATTTGGCACACAGTATTCCAAATCTGGACTTAGGGTTCTCTGTAAAGATCGAAGCGTTAGGCGCCACAGCACCACCCAGCACCAAAAATGGTGGCTGGGGTGATGCTGGGCAAGACACAATAAAATTTAAGGTTGGGGCGATTGTTAGGGTTGCAAAGAAGGGCAAGAGTTACATGTTTGAGACTGGGGCTAAACTGAGGGAGCTTTACACTTACAAGGCTCACCTTGAGAAGATTGTTGATGGCGATACTTTAGTCGTAAACATCGACTTGGGTTTTAAAGTTTTTATTCGACAACGACTCAGGCTTCGTGGGCTTGACGCTCCGGAGCTTGGGACAAAGCAAGGGGAACTCGCGAAAAAGTTTGTAGAGTCACGTTTAAAGGACGTTAAGTTTTTGATCATTAAGACTCACGGGTCGGACAAGTACGATAGGTATCTTGTCGATGTTTTTTATCTGAGAGGTGAGGCGGATGAAGAGAAGGTACTGACAGATGGTATTTTTTTGAATAATGAGATGATTGAAGAGGGTTTGGCTGGGGTCGTTGTCTGATATGTAGGGGACGCATATATGCGTCCCCTACAATGCGTTAGGTGTGGAGTTTTGCGATTACTAACGTTAGGGATGCGTAGGGCTTGGTCGTCCAGCACCACTTTTTTTATTCTACAAAATATTTCTTTACAGGAAAATTAAAAGTGGTGCTGGATGACGGTAGCGACAGCGAACCCCGTAGCAGCCCGACCCAGCTCATGGGAAGGAGCGAAGCGGGAGGGCATGGGCTGGGGAACGTCCGTACCTTTAGTCCAAAAAGACAAAGGCGCAAAGTTTGCAAAAGAATGGATTGCTGAAACCAAAGCAGGTTATCCTAACTTCCAGAAACTGAGAGACAAAGGTGCGGCTCATCCGATTGAAGCAGTTGGGAAGAGACTCCGAAGCATGATGAAGTGGCTCGCGAAGTAAGATCGCGGATTAAACGGATTTAGGGATTACCTGGATTGGAGGACGCAATTCTTTGCGTCCGTACTTCATTTTTCAGGATGCAGGGCTTATCTGCTCCACAAATAAAACTCTTGATCCGAGCAACTCTCCGTCTAGCTCCACCGATAAACTGTACCTTCCCGGTTCGGGAAAAGCAATTCCTGCCAGATTAAAAAAAAGTTCCATGTTCTGATCCTGATTCGGGCTTTCCAATTCTCCATTTATCGGAAGAATGATATTTCCTGTTTCGATTTGCGTCAAGGTAATGGAAAAATTGTGCTTCCCAGTTAAGTTTGTAACAGCCACGTAGATCGCCCAAGGGGGGAAAATAGCCGGGAATGTCGAGGACATGAATCTGTCGAAAGTGCCAATAATTCCCTTTTTATTATTATTTTCTACGATTACTCGGTCTGCAAAGATCATCGATAGAAGAATTGGTTCGCTCATAACACAACTGTTTACAAGTGGAATGATTTTTCAATTGGATTTTTCTTTTGAGACACCTAAACTTCCCAATTTGCAAGTTGACCACAATATATCAATACGTTAGGCGAAATCCTAGAAATTATTTCAAAAGCCGGTTGACTTCTTCGATGGACTTTCTTTGGTAAAATAGGGCATACCCCAATAGACCTACGAACAAAGCTAGCGCCAGAATATAGACAAAATTCAGGCTTTTCAACCTGGACTCTTCTTCTGAAATAGCTTTGATGCTTTCGATGTGGGAAATTAAAAGATAGAATTTATCGATCTCGGGATAAGATTTCCTCGCATCTTTTCGGATTTGGGTAACTAGAGTTGCAGCCTCTTCTTTTGTCAGCCTAGAAATCCGGGGGTAGATTTCTTCCTCGGATAAATTCAAAAACTCACGGTAATCGATTTTCTTTTTAGAATCTGCAAAAGCCGGATTTTGCAGAATGACAAATGCAAGAATTAAAAAAATGGTTTTCATTCGATATATCCGAGTTTGTCTTTCCATTCCTGTATATATGGAGTTTTTACTTTTGAAAGGTATATTCCTGCAAGAATGGAGACTAAGCAGAAAACAGCGCACAATGTTCCGATTGCAACAAAAGCAAAGTCGTCATTTTCAAAAATTCCGGCTTTGAACAACAAAATAGTCAGCGGAGATAAAAACAAAACCGCAAGCGCGAAAAAAAGATATTTCAAGACTGCAAATGGCGCGATTTGGGATTTTACTCTTTTTTGAATTACTGCAGGAGCTTCGGCATAAGCGGAAAATATATCAGGCCGAATAAACTCGGAAACAGACTCAGTTTTCGTTCTCATCTTTCAACCACTCCTTCAAAATTTCTTTTCCACGGAAAATATAACTCTTGAGTGTATTCATCTTCAAATTCAAATGTTCAGAGATTTCTTTGTAGGACATTTCCTCAAAATAGTAAAGAGTCAGCGGCTTTTTGTACAGAGCAGGAAGATTGGAAATCATTCCGCGGATTTTATCCTTGAGCTCTTCTTTAATTAAATTCAATTCGGGAGTGATTGAATTTTTCCAATTAGTGATCTTCCCGAAAGCGCTAAGTTCCAAGTAATCCAGGTCTTCGTGTTTGACGAGAGGCACTTCAAAATTTTTTCGAATTCGTTTGATAATTTCATTCTGGGCGATTTTAAAAAGCCAGGTCGAAAATAGAGCTTCACCCTTAAAAGTCGAAAGCTTCTCGAAAGCTTTGACAAATACTTCTTGAGTAAGATCCTCTGCCTCATCCGGATTTCTGGTAGACTTGATAGCCTGAGAATACACCATACCCTGGTATTTATCCATAAGAGACTGAAATTCCGCATAATCACCGGCAAGAATATTCTGTATCACACCCCAATCCTGAGGGTTGCAGAGATTCGCCGGTTTTTCAGTTACGGACGAAGCTTGTAATAGGTCAATAGTCCTAGGCCAATTGCTAACGGTACTAACCCTCCTAACATGGCCAGGGATTTCCCCAGTACCACGATAAATACAATGGACAAAACCAAGCCTGTGAACGTCAACAAAAGTCCTAAGAAAAAGGAAAGCGCCCTAATGTCGAAAAATACCGGCTTATATAGATTTGACCTGATGAGTTCTATTTTTTCCTTATGATTCCAGTAAAAAAGGAAAAACAATAGAGTGCAGCCAAAGACGATGCCAACTATCGGAACAGAATACAAAACTATTTTATACCCGTTTCCGGTTCCCTGGGCAATCGCCTCGAGGATAAGCTTCAAATTGGAGTTTAACGCCTCAATTTCGGCGGGTTTCATTTTTTATACTTTTTCTACCGGCTTGATACTTTTGAAGTAGGGAATACGATTTTCAATCCCAGGCCTTTTGGATAGAGACTTGTACCACATCCTGTCCGAATAGCTTTCTTTCAAAAAACTTAGCTTTGGCTTGATTTTATCTTCTTTTATTCTTAAATCTTTCATTTTACAATCCCTCATTACCCGGAATATAGAGTAAAATCTCCTTTTTCAGAGACATTTTATGTATAATTTCGGTAAAAATAGCGTTTTTGAACATAGTTTTTTACCCCATTATTTTGACAAGGGGGAAAGGGCAGAAAAAAAGACTTTTCCCTAAGACGGCCAATACATTGTTCATAGCCCAAATGGCATTGCTAAATCCAAAATAAAAGAGGGCCTAGCTATCCATGCAAAAGAGATTTTCTTTTAGCCCAAAAATTATTTTGGAAAGGGCAGAACGTAAAATAGTATCGCAAAAAAATGACAAATGCTGCCGCTCAAAACAAATAGATGCCAAATTGCATGATTAAAAGGAAGTTTGTCCCACGCGTAAAAAATCACCCCGATTGTATAACTCAGTCCACCGGCTACCAGCCAGACCATTCCGCCAAAACCTATTGCCCTGCGAATATCTCCAATTGCAAATAGACAAAGCCATCCCATTAAGATATAGACAATGACCGAAAGCGTACTCATCCTTCTGGGAAATGCGGCTTTCAGGGTTACCCCTGTAATGGCAAGGCCCCAGATCACACCAAAAAGCGCCCAGCCTGTCCAGCCGGCATTTGTATTTTCCCGAAGACTTACAAGTGTGAACGGTGTATAGGTCCCGGCAATTAAGAGATAAATCGCAGCATGATCTATGGTTTTAAAAACCCGCTTGGCTCCCTCGTGATGAATTCCGTGGTATAAAGTTGAAGCAAGATATAGCATGACCAAAGTTGCCCCGTAAATTGCAGAGCTAACAACCCTCCAGGTATCTCCATAAATAGCCGCCATGGTTACCAGAATGGAAAGCCCCGCAATGCTTAACCCCCCTCCAATTCCATGGGTAACCGCGTTTGCGATTTCGTGGCCGATGGAATACTCCCGAACGGTTTTCACAAGGTCTTTCACTTTTTCCTTGTCTACCTTGGGATACTCAATTTGTATTTCTTGCTCTGCTATTTTCGCGACATTTTTTTTTCGAGCCTTCTTTTTAGAAGAAGACAGTGCGCTTTTCTTGACGGCTATTTTTTTTGTCATGCTCGACTCCATTTTTTTTTCGATGCGTTTACCAGTAAAAATTCAGCCGCAGGGAAGTCAATCTCTTTAATTAACATTGTTCGTTATATTCCAGCAGACCCACAGATGAAGCCATGACAAATAATAAATCCAGTGCCCAAAAAAGATCGGGAACTTATGCAAATTCCGTTTTATTTCTTTTCCAACAAAGCCAGTTTCTTTTTGAGATCGGAAATTTCCTTTCTCATTTCGGGGAGCTTTCTCAGAATTGCGGCATTCTTCAAATAATCCTGAAGAGGCTGAACCGGAAGGCCCGCATAAAGGCCCGGCTCCTCAATGTCCGCAGTTACCCCTGCTCTTTGCAATAAAACCACGTCATCCGCTATCGTCAAATGATCCAGAATACCTGCTTGGCCGCTTGCGATCATCCTGTTTCCAATTTTTGTCGATCCGGCAACTACTAGCCCAGCGGTCAAAAGACAATCCTTGCCAGTTTGGACGTTATGCGCGATGTGACAGAGGTTGTCCATCTTCGTCCCATTTCCGATAATAGTTTCTCCGTAGGCCGCCCTATCGATGCAGTTATTTGCTCCAACCAATACATCATCTTCCAGCACAACCTTCCCGGTTTGAGGAATACGGTAGCTTTTCTTCGTTTTGTCCTGGGCAAATCCATATCCTTCCGATCCGATTATACTTCCGGGTTTGATGGTCACCCGATTTCCGATAACGCATTCATAACCGACATATACCCCAGGGTAGAGAATGCAGTCCGACCCGATTGTTGCATCGTACTCGATTACCACATTTGCCATGATTACAGAATTTTCTCCGATTTTAACATTTTTGCCGATTATAGCGCAAGGCCCGATGATCACAGACTCATGTATCTTTGCAGTAGAATGAACAACTGCACTCTGGTGTCTTTTTCCCCACTCTTCCACATCTCGAAAATTTCTATCCGCATATTTCTGGCGAATCAGAGCATGGGCAAGGCCAAGGTTGGATGCGACGATGAGGGAAGGGATATTCTCTACTGGAAAGCTGTCTTTTAATTCGGAATTTGTAACCACAACTGAAGGAGTATTTTTCAGGACAGAGTCGATGTATTTTTTATTATCAACGAAAACAAGGTCTCCTTTTTTACAATGTTCTGCAGGAGAAATCTTTTCTATTACTACTGACCCGCCCCGGACCAACTGCAAAATCCCTTTTTCTTCAAAGTCTTTGATTATCTGATCTGCTGAAATTTTCATGTGAACACCGTTCGATATATTTTTTTTTGATTTTATGATTGTAAGAATCTATGTCAAAGAAAAAATTTCATCCAATATTAATCTATTTGACAAATTTAATTTCAAATGGGTCAATTCCTTTTGGCATTTGCCGGATTATTGTTAATAAAAACAGTCAAATATCTTAACACCAGAATATACAAAAAGCAGGTAGTGGCATGGAATTTTTTGATAAATTTTATTTTAATTTTTTTTCTGTGGGGTCACTCATCCCATTTTTCTACTATCTGCTCATTGGATTATTTTTCGTCACAATACCCAATCGGTCAAAAGCTAGTTTCTACATTGGCATTGCCTTTCTGGGGGGGATGACTGTTTTAGGCCTTTTCTATTTTTTCGCATCCAGTTATTATTCTCCATTTGCGGCATACCATAGATATTTTACGGTCGGGGGTACGCTTTTTGGTATTCTTTGCCTAAATCAATTCTTCCTCAATTTTCCGTCCCCCATCCATCAGAAAGCTACTCGGAATCTTGCAATAATTCAAGGAATCCTATCTCTTGTGATACTGATTTTCTTTATTATCCAAACGGCAAAATCAAAAATTATTTATAACTTTACCGGTTTTTATTACGATTTTGACGCAGAATCCGCCAACAAAATTTCGGGGCTTTTTATTTTAATTGATACCTTCGTAATGATTGGAATAGGAATTTATAGAACTGTCGTAACCAAAACCTGGGAGCGATGGGCAGTATTCGCAATTATGATTTCATTTTTCATTTTAGTCGGGTCATCAGCAATTTCAAATACTTTAAGCCGAGAAGGTGCCCTAGAAAGATCGACATACCACACAATCTGGGACATAACGTCCGTAATCGGCGGATTTATTGTTGTTGTTACTTATATCAACACAACAAAAGATAAAACCAGCTTTATGGTGAAAATTATCGGGATCAGTATCGTCACCTTGCTTCTTGCATTTTTATCGATTAGCTATTATGGACTTCAGGACAGGGAAGATTATTACAGTAAGTCCCATGCGGATTTATCCAGAATGTTATACGGCGAAAGGAGTTGGTCGCACGAAAGTTTGGAATATTCGATTTTTTTTAATCCGATAAGCAACGAATTTAAGAAGAAAATTTCGGAGGAAGAATTCGGGGAAAATGACGAATCACTCAAATTTGAATTATTAAATACTCGAGTTTTTGAGAAATTAAAAGAAAAAGAAAATCATGAGAATAACTTAGAAGAAATTTTAAATGACTCCCACCCATTCTTTGGAGGATATGCCAACTATATAAAAAACAAAGCAATTGATGCATCCAACAACAAAAATCCAAGAAGTCGCATTATTGAATCTGTTAAAAATCTTAGCTCTTATCTGAACTACAGAAGATTAAAAATCAAGAAAATGGAAGATACCAATTTCAGGAATCTTATCACAAAGTTTTTAGATTCTCAGAAAGGAGATTTCGAGCCTTTCAAAAAAGCAATGATTTCCCATTTGCAAGCCTCAAAATCGGAAGGCGCATATCTAAAATCGGAAATTTTACAATATATTCTTCCTATGAACGAAGAAGGCACCCGGATATACAGAGGAAATCCCTATTCGGAAAAGCACTTTGTCTCATTTATTGTTTATGACAAAGAAAAAGATTCTTTAGCGGAATTCGGATATTCCACTAAGGCATATAGAAGTTTTATTAGCGTCACCGGAAAAAAGATGGTAGTTATACTGACTCTATTCGTATTATTTATTACCATAGGATTTCGGTTTTTCTTTTTAGGCGCATTAATCAATCCATTGGATTCCCTCCTTGCCGGAGTAAAAAAAGTAAACGAAGGAGATCTCGGAGTAGTAGTTCCCGTAAAAGTAGAGGACGAAATCGGGTTTCTGTCGAGGTCTTTCAATAGCATGGTGAGTTCAATCCGGGAGGGAAAAGAAAAACTGGAAGACTATGCAGAAACTCTGGAAATTAAAGTTGAAGAAAGAACGCAAGAATTGAAAAATACGTTAGACGAAGTCCAAGCGCTGAAACAGCAACAGGACGGCGACTACTTCCTGACATCACTCTTGCTGAAGCCCCTTAGCACAAATAAAGCAAAAAGCGAAAACATCCACTTGGAATTTTTTACCAAACAAAAGAAAAATTTCATATTTCGAAATTGGCAGGAAGAAATCGGAGGAGATATCAGCGCGGCTCAAAATATTTCTTTAAAAGGAAAAAATTATATCGCTTTTGTGAACGCAGACGCAATGGGGAAATCTATGCAAGGTGCAGGTGGCGCTTTGGTTCTAGGCGCGGTATTTGAGTCGATCATAGAGCGGACAAGAATCACTAGCGCAGCTCAGGACAATTATCCGGAGAGATGGATTAAAAATACCTTCATCGAACTTCACAAAATATTTGAAAGCTTCAATGGTTCCATGCTAATTTCATTGGTCTTAGGGCTCGTTGATGATGAAACCGGACTCATGTATTATATAAACGCAGAACACCCCTGGACGGTATTGTACCGGGATAAAAAAGCAGCATTCATCGAAAACGAATTACTATTCCGCAAACTGGGCACGCACGGAATGGATGGAGAAATTTATATTAGGACTTTTCAACTCGAACCCCAGGACGTTATATACATTGGTTCCGACGGGAGAGATGATTTATTATTGGAGACCGACGGACAAGGAGAAAGAGTCATAAATGAAAATGAAACCGTGTTCTTAAGAAATATCGAAAGGGCAGACGGGGACTTGAAAGGAGTAGTGGAAGAAATTAAAAAAGTCGGACAGGTTACGGATGATCTTTCCCTAATTCGTTTAAGTTACAAGGAAAAAGAAATTCATCCGGATGAGGCAGAGGCCCGATCCTATGTAGCTCATGAAATTCTCGACAAAGTTAAAACGATTGAAGATCAAGAGTCCGTAATACTCGAACTGAAAAAAGCTCTGGAATTGGATAACCATCAGCCGGAAATACTAAAAGCAATTATCAAGGCTTACATCGATATGAAAGATTATAAAAATGCGATTCTCTACGTGGAGGATTATTTATTTCTCCAGCCGGGTGATAATGAAATACTATTTGTTGCATCTTATTGTTACCGTAAAATTGGCCTACAGTCAAAAGCCATTGACTATGGCGAAAGAGTGAAGCTGAGGGAGCCCGGTAAAGTGAAAAATCTAGTTCATTTGGCTGAAACCTATTCCGTATTAAAGCAATACAACCGAGCTGAAAAAATTCTAGAATCTGCACTTGCAAAGGAACCCGAAAATGTCCGCGGTTTAAAATTGAGGGACATCTTGAAAGAAAAGAAATCCGTCTGATTTATTCGATTTCAAATCGGCTTTACAGAATTTTTTAGTCAAATAAATTAGAATCATGGGTACAGCTTTGCAGGAAAAAACAACTACCGAACTTCAAAATTCCGAAATCGGGCGGGTGTTCATCGAAACATACGGGTGCCAGATGAATGAATATGACTCCGGACTCGTTTCAACTCTGATGAAAGAGGCTAATTATAGCAAGGCTACATCCGCCGAAAATTCAGACGTTATCTTTCTGAATACTTGTGCAGTAAGAGAGAATGCCCACGCGAAAATTTACGGGCGTCTTCAAAGTCTCGGTTATCTCAAAAGAAAAAATCCGAATCTGGTAATCGGAATCCTGGGCTGCATGGCACAAAATCTGGGTGAGGACTTGTTTCATCTAGAACTGCCCCTTGATATTGTTGTGGGGCCTGACAACTATCGCGAACTTCCGGGGATCATTCAAAAAATTCGTTCAGGAGAAAAAAAAATCAGCCTGACTCGGCTATCCAAAATTGAAACATACGATGAGATCAAACCGAACACGATCAACGGAATTCAGTCTTTTGTCACAGTTATGCGCGGGTGCAACAACTTTTGTACTTTTTGTGTCGTTCCTTACACTAGAGGCCGCGAAAGAAGCAGAGACATTTCATCTATTGTAGGCGAAATCAATGACCTTGTAGATAAAGGTATAAAGCAGGTTACCCTACTCGGCCAAAACGTAAATTCTTACAAATATGAGGATTTTGATTTTTCCTACCTTATCGAACAAATTCTGGCCAAAACAAAAATCGAAAGAATTCGGTTTACCTCCCCTCATCCAAAAGATTTTCCGATGCACTTGCTAAAACTGATGTCAACGGAAAAAAGATTTTCGCCGAATATCCATCTTCCTCTTCAATCGGGAAGTTCCAGAATCCTAAAACAAATGAAAAGAAATTATACAAGAGAAGAATATCTGGAACTCGCAGAAAATATCCGGAGTGTTGTTCCGGACGTAGGGCTTTCGACGGATGTTATCGTAGGATTTCCCACGGAAACAAACGAAGATTTCCAGGATACGTTAGACGCAATTGAGAAGTGCGGATTCGACATGGCATTTATGTTCAAATACTCAGAACGAGAAGGGACTTTCGCATCTAAAAATCTTCCGGATGATGTTAGCGAGGAAACAAAATCTGAAAGACTCACAAAATTGGTAAATCTCCAGACCGGAATTTCGTTAAAGCAGAATAAATCGAGAGTCGGCAAGGTTTTCGATGTGCTAGTTGAAGAAACATCGAAAAAATCAGACAAAGAACTATGTGGAAGAACCAATTGTGGTAGAATGACCGTGTTTCCTATCCCGGAAGGTTTTGTCGCAAAAGATTTAATGGGAAAAATTCTGCCGGTTAGAATTGAATCCTCGACAAGCGCCACACTCAAAGGAAAATCTGTTTAAGAGCCATGCCCAAAAAAAAGTCAGGCGAAAAACAAATTCCTCCAAAAGAGAAAAAAATAAGAGCAAAAAAAAAATCTTCATCAGCTATTCAGAACGAAAAAGAGCCAAGACCAATTCATGAAAACTCATCGGCCGATTTAAGAACTATCCGAATCAAATCCGATGCAGATATGCCGAAAGGATTTGTAGTTCATACTGATAAAAAAAGATTCATCCCATTTTTTAGAGTTCCGATTTTAAACAAATACATCCTAAAAGAAATCATCAGTCCATTTCTAGTTGCACTTTCCTTCTTCACAATGATTTACATGGCAATGGCTCTGCAGAAAATGGTCGGCTTATTCGTGGGAAAAGGAGTAGATGCCTTAAGACTTCTGGACTATTTCGGATACCTTTTGGGAAACACTCTGCCATCTACAATTCCTATGGCGTGCCTGATGAGTGGAATCATGGCGTCGGGAAGATTGTCCGGCGATTCCGAAATTACGGCAATGCGCTCAGCCGGTATTAGCTTCACGAGAATCTACTCGAATTTTCTGATATTCGGGTTTGTAACAGCAATCATCGTTGGCTATCTCAACTTTTACCTGGCTCCAGAAAACACCAGAAAGCTAAACGAATTCAACAATTGGATCCTGGCTTACAACCCTATGATTGCGGTTACCCCAGGACAATTCAGTGGAGATCAAACCCAGGAAGCATTTGCCAAGAAGGGAAGAACCCTTTACACGGAAGGTATGAACCGGGACACTGGAGAGCTTCAAGGCGTTCAGATACGGGAATGGGAAATTTACATGGAGGGGAACGAATACATACGACACAACAACATCGTAATTCCGATGGGAGGATCGCGCGTAACGCAGATCATTTCGGCAAAGCAGGGAACCATTGTCGAAAAAAGGAATTCAAAAGGGGAGTTCGAAAAATCTATCCGATTGAGAAACGGGTTTGTTATAGAGTGGAATGAAAAAAAAGACGGGTTTACGATTACGAATTTTTTGAACGGGGAAATGGACTACAATGTTCCCACTCAAAAACAAAAATCATTGATAGGGTTTAATATTAAGCCGGAAACTTTTTCTTTTCCGATGTTGTTCTCAATTAGAAATAGTATCGAAACCGAGGGCATGGAGAATGTACCGGGCCTAGAAATGGTAAAGGAAATGGGGTTGTCTATTAAAGGGATTGGGGGCCTAACTTCGATGATAAATCAAATGAAAATGGATATAGTCGAGGGAGCGCAAAAAGGAACCTTATCCTCAGATGACCTTTCGAACCGTTATGCGACACTCACTCAGCTTATGAATCTTCTGAAAGACTCAAAAAAAACGGTCACTGCATTCAATGTGGAAATTCACAGAAGAATTGCTACTCCGATATCTTGCCAAATTTTCTTTTTTCTCTCTTTTCCGCTCGGACTCGTAGTAAAAAGATCCGGTAAAGGAATGAGTTTCACTCTAGCAATTGTGTTTTTGTTCATTTACTATTTATTTTTTATCATGGGGAGTAGCATCTCTTACAAATCCAGGATCCCGGACTGGATCGGCCCCTGGAGCGCGAATATTGTAATAGCCTCGATCAGCGTTTACATCATGACGACCAGAACCGATATACAGCTCCCTTTTGAAAAATGGCTCAGGCCATTGAAACCCTATTGGAATAAAATATCCCCGTATTTGGATAAAATCAAGGTAGTAAAGAAGCCTTTTGCGATTCTCTGGCAAAAAGTATCCCCTACCGCAATTCGAGTAACCGAAAAAATCCGCTCCTCAAAAATTTTCTTAAAACTTACTCAAAAATTCCAAAGAAAATAATCTATATTCGCAGAAATTGAATAATAAGATATCAGGAAGTCGATTCGATACATCCAGCCCCTCAAATTCGGTAGAGGTTAAGCGAGTAAGTGGGGCTGAACACACAAGCGACACCTTTTCCAGGCATACTCTAATTTTCCTGAGTCGATAAAGCATTTTCACGAATTCGCAGCATATCTTCCCAATTCAATATTCCCATTTTTTTTTCCGATGCGGCCTTAAACAGAGGTTGGAGAAATTCTGCTTCCTCTCTCGGAATATTCATTCCACGCTCTTTAAAAATCTGAATTATAGCGCTTTTTCCGGAAAGGCTAGTGAATTGAATATTATCCGTATCCTCCCTTCCAACTAACTTCAGATCCAAAGCGCGATATGCGCCTTTCTTCATTCCGCTGGTCTTTGCCACTCCATCCTGGTGTATTCCGCTACGATGACTCGTAACGTCTCCCCCAATCACGGGAGCCTTTTCATGAATCGGAATTCCGGACAGTTCGGAAACTATTTTTGCAGTGTGAAAGATTTTGTCCATGTTCAATCGGACATCAACCCCAGAGTTAAATAAAGCGCATGCGACCTCATAGGTATTTGTGTTTCCGGCTCTCTCCCCCAAACCATTCAAAGCCGTCTCTAATTGCACTGCGCCTGCGAAAAAACTTTCAACAGTCGTTGCCGTCGCCATCCCCAAATCGTTATGAGTGTGAACCGATATTCGAATATCATCTGGGACGTTATCCGCAACCATCCTCACCATTGAAACGAATTCCAATGGCCTGGTTCTCTCAACGGTATTCGCAAGATTGATGACTTCCGCGCCCGCACGAATTGCTGTCTGGAATGCTTTCACAGAAAACTCCAGATCATCAAGAGAATCCCCGAAGTGTTCTCCGGAAAACTGCACAAGAGACCTACCACTGGAAATCTGTTTCGCATAACGCACTGACCTTTCGATATTTTTCAATACCTCCCCGGCTTCAAGTTCAAGAATATGCTTTCTGGCAAATGGACTAACGGGATAGACTATATGTAAGCAGGGTTTTGCACTGTGGCGAATCGCCTCCCAGGAGAGGTCGATTTCTTTTTCGACCGCACGGGAAAGGCTGGAAATCCGGATTTCCGGGGGAGCGATCCTTGAAAGCGCAACACAGGAATCAAAGTCCATTTGACTGGCTGAGGCAAAACCGACTTCAACACCCTGAACTCCCAGTTCGACGAGAGATCGAAAGACTATTTTTTTCTCGGATTCGTTCCAGGGTTTCCTTAAAGCCTGGTTCCCATCACGAAGGGTAACGTCCATAAAAAATGGAATGGGGTATCTGGATTCTTGTTTCATAAGCTTCTCCTTTTTCGCTCGCCCTCTTTCGGGTTCTTGCTTCCAGGATAACCTTAAAACAAAAAAGCCCGCTTTCGAGGAGCGGGCTTTTTTCTATGCAAAAAATATCCCCACCTCTTCTCATTCACTGAGAAGAAGGAGTAGAGTAATTCTGAATTGATTTTCTCTTTGATTTTGCATATTTATTAGACATACAATATTCTCGAAAGTTCAATGTGTCAAGGCTTTTTTAGAGTTAACTAAACATAAAATCTTAATACCTATAACATTCTTGACAAAAAGAAAGATTTTTTGTTCTTAGAATTTTGATTGACTAAAAGGATCCATAAGATTTTTATCTCAAGTCGATCTAAGATTTCTGCAAATAAAAGATAATGGACTATTATTCGAATTGAATCAAAATTCTTTTTATATTCCCAAATTGGATGGGGAAAAAACCTGGAGCCGATAATCCGATGAATGATATTCTAACATCTCAAAAAATGAAAACTGTGAAGTACGTATTATATTATTTAGCTTTTCTGATAGCGGCTTACGCATTTTCAGTGAAAGTGAATCATGTAATTAACGGTGATGGGCAAATTCGATTCAAAATGATGCAGAGCCTTGTAGAATCGGGTATTTTATTTGAAGCAAATTACTCTTATATACAGCCCCTGTTTGCCATTCCTGCATTTATTCTTGGAAAAATTACCGGAATGGATGTATATTTTGTGGAAAAATTCAATCTATTTCTACTTTTTGGGGCAATCCCAATCTATTATTACGTTATGCGGCACTGGATCGATAAAATAACGCTTTTGAGTTTCTTACTTTTATTAACTACCGCTTCAATGTTTCCAAACCATATAAAATATTTTTATGGTGAAGTATTTGCGACCCTTGCTGTTTTTCTGGGTATTCTTCTTCTATCAAATGGGAAATTTATTCTGGGTTCTCTTTTTATTGGCTTAGGAACTGCAAGCACACCGGCAACATTGATTGGAACGCTTCTTCTATTTGCGGTTTTTTCTTTTACCCAGAAAAAATTACGATATCTCCTTTTTTCTTTATTCCCGATCTTATTAATCCTTTTGGAGAATAGAATTCGTAGAGGAAATTTTTTTGCTTTTGGTTATGCTGATAACAGAGGTTTTGTAACGATTTTACCGTATTCGGGAAAAGAAGGGTTTAGTTATCCATTTTTCTTTGGAGTATTATCTATCCTATTCTCATTCGGAAAAGGCCTTATTTTCTTTTCACCTGCATCTATCTTATATTTCAGTTTGGACAAAAAAAAGTTTTCCCCGGAAATTCAAACTACGCTGAAATTGTCTTTTTATTATATCCTTGGATTAATACTGGTTTATGCAAAATGGTGGTCTTGGTACGGCGGATGGTTTTGGGGCCCAAGGTTTTTTCTTTTTACATCTATATTTTCGTCGCTGCTAATCACACTTTTTCTATTTCAAAAGAATAATTTTCCAAATCGCCTCCTGGCACTATTTCTCGTCACCCTATCCTTTTGGGTAGGATTTAGCGGTTTAGTATTTGATCAAAACTTTCTTGATCATACCTGCACTGCTGGTAATTATGCTAATGAATTCTTATGTTGGTATTTACCTGAATTCAGTGTCCTTTGGCACCCACTTATTATTGCAAAAGGATTAACACCAAAGGAAATTTACATTAGAAATTTCTTTATCTTTACCTATCTTATTATTACAGTACCTTTTTGGATAAATTTGTTTACTGACTGGATCAAATTTGTCCTTGCTTGGTACAAAAAAAAGGGCACCCCTGGTTTTAAAGAATTAGCAAAAAACTTGAAGTCCTTAATTTAAGGAAAACCTCTTTGCAAGTGCGTCATTCATCGGTCGCGATAAATTGATATACTTGGGTACAAAAATAAAACTTCGATTCATCCGTGACACCGATCTTAGTGAAATCAATTTTATGTTCTTCCCGGACAAAAAACCAGGACCCTTTCGTTTGAGAAATTCTGCAAAATCGAGAAAATTCCATAAAAGTAAATTGCAAGAGATAGATTCTTTCTGAATCCGCTAATCCGACATAAGCAGAAAATACCGACATTTCTTGATAAAACCGCAAAAAAAACATTTGCTCTTTAAAGAAATGAGGGCAAGAATATCGATAATATTTCTATATACCTTGAGAGAAAAACTATGCGATACTTAATTTTTTTCAGCTTCTTTATTACATTTTCCCTGGCTGCGGGGCCGGCTACGGTTACTCTGGAAGAACAGGAATTCAATAAGCAGGTTGAAGCGCTTCGGAAGGCCGGCTTTGCTGATATAGAAATCGACAATCTCCACGGATCAATCGGTGAGTCTCTCGGAAAAATCAAAGCCTTCGTAGATAAAGGCATAGATAAAAAGCACGCACGATACATCAACGACCTTCCGGAGACGGTGCCTGACGTATTTTCCAAAGACTCCGAGGGAAAATTATACCTGGATTTGGAGCTATTGAGGGGAGAGTCTTTCATGGACTATCCGAAGACCTACCTCTATCAGTCTAGAGTTTATATATACCCTGCTGTGGATGGAAAAAATATAGATAAAATTATTCTCCAATTCAAAAGAACAAATTCTAAAGGGGAAGTTTTTATCAGGGAAATGAGAAGACTTATTAATCCATCGCCGAAAAGTCTTTCAAAAACAGGAACTACAGACAAGCCGGACGATAATAGTGATATTTCTCTGGAATATTTTACGAGCAATGAAGGTTCTGGGCTTTGGCCGGATGAACCGGTTCAAAAAGAACAGGCGAGCTTGGTCAATAAGCTGAATGACCCGGAAAACCTCCTTCCGATTCAAAAACAAAAATCGATTATTGAAAAATACAAAGTTATTGTCCGGTCAATCGATAAGGCTGTTAAGAAAAAACTCTATTTGCTCGAACTTGACCGGAAAGTAATGGTCAGCAAGATGCTGGAGTTTTATTAGAATCCGGCGAGGGTGCGCTCTTTAGGACGAAAGCTCGAACGAGTTTCGATTTTTTAGCAGCACATACAACCGTTATGAGGCGACCTATCGGAATCACTCATACCACAAGAAGAAGGATCACATACGTTAGGCGACTCCTGTGAACCAGTAAATGCAAAAGTAGAAAGCTTCTTTTTCAGAACTCCGTTCTTGTCGCAGTTCGGGTCTATCTCTGAGCAGCTGGAAAATACCTGGGACATTGTTTGCAATACTTCCAAGTTTTTTCCGCAAGTCTGGCATTCGTATTCGTAAACCGGCATCATAAGCCTCCCAAAATACAAAAAAATTTTCTATTTCCATTGTAATTCTAAAAGCAAGGCAGTCAAGCTTTAAGAGCATCCAATCAAGTCAATTCTTCGATTCTTTCAATCATCAACGTTCTGAATTTGTTTTTCGGAAATTTCTTTAGAAATTCGATTAATTTCATTGTCTCCGAAGCCATTTCATTTCGTAGCATTTCGCTAATACCATAACGAACCATCAACCCTTCCATAACTTTGGCATCCGCAGAATTTCTTTCCGGCAATGCAAAAATGCTACGAATTATTTCTTTTTCGTTCTTCGTGCAAAGATCGCGTAAAACTATCACCGGGTATGTATATAGCCCGTTGTAGAAATCCTTGTAGGGAATTTTTCCTATTTTTTTCGAATCATCAAAATAGTCCAGATAATCGTCTCTTTTTTGGAACATATTTCCCATTGAAATTCCAAAATTTCTGAGAGAATTTATCTTTTTTGTTTCAGCACCTGATAAAATCCCAGCAGTTTCGCATACCGCACCGAATAAAGAAGCGGTCTTTCCGTATATGATCTCGTCGTAAATTTTTTCAGTGATCGCGGGATCCTTCTCCCACTGCATCTGGATCAGCTCGCCGACAGAAAGATCCCGGATCACCCTTGTGAATGAGTCCATCAATGCGGGATTATGAAGCCTGTTAAGATTCTCTATGCCGCAGGCCAACAGAAAATCTCCGGCGAGGATAGCTGTTTTATTTCCGAAGAGATTGCCGACAGTCGGCTTTCCTCTTCTCATTTCCGCTTTATCAATAACGTCATCGTGAAGAAGGCTCGCGGCGTGAATCAGTTCTGCAACGGTTCCCACCAGAATATTGTCCCTGCCCTTGTATCCGAGTAACACGCTTAAAAAATAATGAGTCAGAGGACGAATTCTTTTTCCTCCGGATTCAATCACATTTTTTTTTATATCCTTGATAATTTTCAAATCTTCGCGAATGATTTCGCCAAGTTTCTTGTCAAACTTTCCTATCAGAGAGGAAATTTCTATCCGGCTTAAAGGCATGGGCTACAATAAAAGAAGGAGGTATTTTTCAAAATTATACGGTAAACGTTGTCCCTTCTTTATTTTCCAGAATCTGAAGTTGCTTGGTAAGCACTCTCTCCATCTCACGTTGCCCATTCTTTCTGTAAATGTGAATCAAATTCCTGTACATTCGCTTCAATATAGAGAGGGTCCCGGTTTTGTCAAAAAATTTAGAAACGTCATCGAATCCGTTAGCTCGTAAGAATTTTTCACAAGTTTCTTTTTCCAGCAAAACTCCACCGTGAAAAGGATCTATAAATGTAGTAAAATTTTCGGATTCGTATTGTAAAATAAAGTGCAATGGGATATTCGTTCCGTAAATCGGAAGTTTCAAACGGTTTGCTACCAAGAGATAAACCACAGACAATGAAATCGGGATCCCTCTCTTGGATTGTATCACACGAGTAAGGTAAGAATTATTGGGATCACTATAGGAGTCCTGGTTCCCAACAAAACCGCTTTCCTGGAACAGCACTCTGGATAATAAATGCACCTTCACATCATCCGTTAAAATCTCGCGATTTAACTCAAACAATTCTTTTAACCGGAAAGCAAGTCTATCAAGCTCTTGCTTAAAGTCCTTGTAGGATGAAAATATATCTCCCATTCCAGACAATAAGAAGCTGGCCTCTTCAAGATCGTCATAATTGGTGCCATTTCCTCTTTTTGCAAGGCGCTTTAACCTCAAGTTTGTTCTCTGAATTTGAATTGCAAGGGCAGACTGACGGCCAGAAATTCTAAGAGAAGCATTTTTAAATAGATCAACAACTTCAATAATTGGGTACTGCCAAGGAATAATTTCAGCAATCCGGCGGATGATTTGATTTTTTTCTTCAAGTGTATTAGAAAATTCCAGTTGGTAGAATTTTTCTTCGATTTCTAAAATTGAAAAAGGAAAATCATCTCGCATAGAGTTATTTATATTTATATTAATTTTTTTTCGTCAATCTATTTGATAAAAATTTCAAAAAAATATTTTTTCAGACTTGCGAAAGCTCCGCCAGAGCAAGTTTTTCCTGCTCACTGTTCGGGGGAGTTCCATGCCATTCAGGTTTATTCTCCATGAATGATACTCCCTTTCCCAAGGTTGTTCGAAATACAATCAGAGTAGGAGACCCTTTCATGGATTTTGCTTGTTCAAAACTTCGAAGAATCGAATCAAGATTATGTCCGTCAGCTTCGATCAAGTTCCAACCAAAGGTTTTGAATTTTTCCCCAAGCGGTTCAAGCCTCATTACATCTTCTGTGTTCCCGTCTATTTGAATAAAATTTCTATCCATAAATGCAGTTAAATTATCTAGTTTGTAATGCACTGCCGATTGAGCCGCTTCCCAAGTCATTCCTTCTCCGCATTCTCCATCAGAAATACAAGTATAGATTCTGTAGTTTTTCTTTTGCAGTCGTGCTCCCAGTGCCAAACCAACGCTTACTGACAGGCCTTGTCCGAGGGAACCACCACTGGACTCCAGTCCTTTCATATATCTCGTTGAAGGGTGCCCTTGAAGTTCGCTTTTTATATTTCTGAATGTTAAAAGTTTTTCAATGGGAAAATACCCGGAAAGCGCCATTGAAGCATAACGAACAGCGCATACATGCGCATTGGAAAGGATTAATCTATCTCTGTCTTCCTTATCCGGATTTTTGGGATCATGATTCATTATGGAAAAATACAAAGCAGAAAAAATATCAGCTAGGCCTAGCGGCCCACCGGGATGGCCGGACTTTGCCGCAGCAATCATCTTGATAATCTGGATTCTGATTTGTTTTGCTTTTTCTTCTAGCTCTTTTATGTCGGCCATGATAAGTTCTTTCCTATTTTAAAATAAAGTCTCTGAACAAAATTACTACTCCATACAATGCCAAAAAAACCTAAGCGTATTTTCTGTGAACTTTTCTTTTTTTTGAATTTTGAAAACTAAAAAAAAATTGAAAGCAAATTCTATTAAACCCGAAACAAAATCCCTTTTTCAAGCTATTGAAATTTGTATTTCAACCTTTACCAATAAAGCAATGATTTTTATCATCAAAATGGAATATTTCATTTGACCCAGGAATTTAATTTCGAATATTGGATTTATCCTGCTGTCTTAGCTCAATTGGTAGAGCAGCTGATTTGTAATCAGCCGGTTGGGGGTTCAAGTCCCTTAGACAGCTGTAATAGTAGATAGTGATTAGTTAATGGTAGATAGTTTTTCAGACGGAAAAGCTGTTTATTGGCAAAATCTACTATCCACTAAAGACGGGTAGGTACTCAAGTGGCCAACGAGATCAGACTGTAAATCTGCCGGCTTCGCCTTCGGAGGTTCGAATCCTCCCCTGCCCAAGAACTTAACCAATCAAAAACAAATCAAGGATTCGAAGCGAAATTCAGAAAGAAATTTGTAAGCTCATGTAAGAGCGAGCAAATTTTTCCGAGATGCACGATGCATCGAGGCTGAATTGAGACGCCGTGGAGCTTAATTTGGTACGATGGCAAATTGCGTAACGGCGAATCCTCCCCTGCCCAAGAACTTAACCAATCAAAAACAAATCAAGGATTCGAAGCGAATTCAGAAAGAAATTTGTAAGCTCATGTAAGAGGGTTCTACTTCTGACAGACACAAATGACAGTATCATTATTGGGGAGGTGTCCAAGCAATACATCACATGGAACGTTTTCCTTTGTAGAGGCCTTAAATCCCGCAAAACATTTTCCGACTACTCCCCAATCCTTCCCAGCGCAAAAAGTCGAACAGGTTACTGTTCCATTATTGCCCTTTTTCTCATATGTTTTATCAAAATCCCTGCAGGCAAAAAATATCGAAATTGCGGCAACGCTAACTGCAACTGTAACGGCTTTTAGTTTCATTGAACTCCTTTCAATTCCCTCAGAAGTCTTATTTCTTCGATTTGACCTGCTTATCAAGAAACTGAAGTCTCTCTTCCTTCTCTTTTGAATTCCACTCTTCCTGAGAAAATTCTTTGTATTGGTATACTGCCGTTGTATAATTTTGGGCAGGCTCAATGTATTCCCAAAGAGGTTCTTTGTGCGTTCCAGAAATTTCTCTTCCTTCTGCCATTGCTTTGTTGACCATTGTAGGAGTCACCGGAGAATTATTCCTCTTACCTCTGATTTCTCTTACTAGATACGGGCCGTCAACTCTGGAATCCCGAATAATTTTTCCAAAAAACTGAAAATCAATTTTCTGGGACCCGGCTTCTATATCTCCCTCCCATGAACTCGTAGCAACAAAGTCTTTGTCCTCCCCTGCCCCTTGAATATTTGCATCAAAATGGTAATACCCTTTTTTCATAATGTTTACAGGTACGGTAATGACCAAGTGGCCGTCTTTAACTCCATCGCGAATCCCGCTTCTGAATTCTGCAACAGCAGTCGGAGTACTATACCAAGTTGACCTTTGATTGTGGACTTTACCGGCAACTTCCATGTCTACTTCTAAATACATATCACCCCAGTCACTTGAGGTTGGCCGGACCAGGAACGTATAGATATTATCCCCCTTAGCGGCATCCCCATTCGTTCCATCGTCTCCGAAATGGATTACAGGCAACGATGGAATAGATTCCTTAAATTGAATTGTGTAAACTTTCGGGACAATTTTCGTAACAGGCACCAATTGGCCTTTTTGATCATTGCAGCTTAAGAAAACTTTGAAATCTTTTTTGCCGATTGAGATAGACTTTTCAGGAGTAAGTTTGCACTCTTGTTCCGCAAATATCGCCGGTTTATCGCATCGAATTCCACCTTCCTTTGTCGGAGCACATTGAGAGGCCGGAGTTGAGACTATTCCAACCGCAGGGCGTTCCGCATTGTAGGGATCGGTCAGATCCACCTGACCTTTAAAAAGAGGCCGGGAATGAGGAGGATACTGAGACCACTTTTTATAGAATTCCAGCATTTGTTCTGCATCGTCGGTAATTGTTTCAAATCCTGTGTCGCCTAGTTGCCCCATTGTAGGGTCTTTTTTAAAGGACATATATTCGGTTTCAGAAGTCTTTGATTTTTTTTGAGAGGACTTCTCGGGCACATACAATGCATAAACTGCGAGTAAAATAATAAAAATAATCGCGGCGGCCAACAAATACTTATAGGTTGTTTTCATTTTGTATCCTTTCTTTAATGTTTCAGGCAAATATCTTCTCAAGAAATGAAAATATTTTGCAAGAATAAATCGAATCTTGCATGTTATTTTTTCTCTGCGAGCTGCCGAAGATTTATCATCGTATTAAATGGAATCTCTACTACGGTTGAATTTGCAAGCCAGTCCGGAATGCTTCCACCCGGCTCCAGTATCAACTGGTAGGTCGCGCGAGTTTTTCCATTTTTTTGTGATATGAATTTCCAATACCCTTTTATTCTGGGAACCCTTATGTGGTCTTCATGAGGAGGGATGTAGTCGGGCCTTCCATCCAATTGAATCATGATTTCTTTTGGCGAAGAACGTCGGGTAACTTTTGAATATACGATCATATCCCTTCGTTTTGTAATCCAGGACGTTTCATTCATCAAATACGTAATTCTTTCATCCTTACTGATCCTCTTCAAAACTCTCGCTTCCTTGCAATTGTGCATCCAAGTCGGGTAAGTGGACACATCTTCCATTATGGCAATAAATTTTTCCAGAGGCGCGTTGACTTCCATTTCGGCTCTGAATTCTTTCAGTTTAGATTCCGAAGTGAATCTGGTCGAAATCTGAATTCCTTCCTCGTCTTTTGCCAAATCCCAGGCTGCTAACTCCAAAGCAAAAAGCGCAACGAGAGCGGGTGCGAATACAAGGAAATTAATTGTTTGCAGAACCTTTTTCAAATCAGTTGAAATCCATGAGTAAATTTGTGATGTCCCCATTAAATATCTTAGCCGACCATTTTAACAACTCTTTTTCGAAAATTCGACCTTCCATTCATCTCACACCTGAAAGATATTTTAATACCGACGCCATATACAAAAATGCGGTCTCGATCCTGAGGATATTTTCCCCCATAGAAAAACCCTCAATATTGCTTTTTTCAAAAAGTGAAATTTCTTCTTCCCGAAAACCCCCTTCCGGGCCGATAATCGGAATTCGATTTTTGATATTCTCTTCTGAAATTTTATTCCGAGCGCCCGGGTCCAAGTAGAAGAAATTTTTCTCGGTTGCGAAAAGTGCAATTGGTTTATTGAATTTTTCGATTCTTGGAAAAAAATGCCTTCTGGACTGTGAAGCGGCTTCCCGGATAATTTTTTTGGACCTTTCTTCATTATAGTCTTTTCTTTCCGAATGAAGAAAATTCAGAAAAATAAATCTGGTAACTCCGATTTCAGTCCCCTTTTGTAAAAGAAAATCCAACCTATCAGATTTCGGAATTGCAGAGGCAATCTCAATCGAAGCCTCTGTATTTGAAAATGTTTCCTTCCTCAACAACCTGCCTTTCTTCGACTGGCTCTCTACCTGAAAAAAAAAAGAATTTCCATTCCCATCTCTAAATTCGAGTTCTTTAGCAATATTGAATATCCTAAGACTTTTTAGATGTTCAACTTCTTCCGGTTTCAGATTGATCTCATTTTGAAACGGTTCGTTTTCCCGGAAAAAGATCATCATCTATTTGTGAATATTCGCTACATCAAATAAGGAACTATCCGGAAGCACATCCCTGTCTATCTCGTAAAAATCAATTATCGAAATCGTCTCTGTCATAACATCGAACATTTCATAGCGAGAGAGAAATGGGACTTCTGTAATTTTGTGATTTTTTCCGACTCTCACGACTCCTTCCCGAAAATATAGAATCTTGAATAAATGGTCGTTCTTGTCGAAAAAATCCAGTTTCTCGGTTTTTGTCCCTTTGTCCTTAAAGAAGGCTACGAGTTTTTTGAAATTATAGGAAATGATCGGCTTTAACACCACTCGAACTAGACCTTCCTCTTCTTTTTTTTTGGATGGCTCAATCGTTGGATTGTAACTAGCTTGGTAGGAATACCCGGAGATCTCCATATAACCAAAACCAGTGGTTAGAAAGGTATTGTATTTTTCCTCTTCGTTTTTCAAAAACAATTTTGAGGAAAGCGCATTGTAGTGGTAGACTTTGTCACCCGAATCCTTGAACAAAAATTTCGCTTCAACATCCCCTTTTTCCCTGATAAAAATCCAGAGAGAATCTTCTCGCCTACGAAATACATTTAGCTTCCAAGTGACCTTGTCTCCCGTTCTCTTGATTATAGTCAGGTTGCCTTTAATCAATCCGGATCCTAAATTCGTGTTATCATCCAGAACTGCCAACAATTCCTGGCCTGATTTGCCTTTAATCTGTTGAGAAAATATTTCTGCCGATGTAGTGAAAAGAAATAGAATTAAAAAGAAATTTTTCATAATATTTATTTATTCAGATTTGCAGATTCGAAAAGCGATTTATCCGGTAACGCATCCCTATCCACTTCGAGATATTCCAAAACAGAAATACCACCCGTATTTAGATCGAGCATTTCGAGCCGGGCGGGAAAATCTATTTCAGATACGACATTTTTATCCTTCACTCTCAATTTCGAATATTTGAAATTCAGTGTTTTGAACAAAACCCCGTCCTTATCATGAAAATCAATCCTGGTCGGACGCAAAATAGGATTTTCAAAAAGCAGAACCAGTTTTTTATAACTATAGGCAATGATGGGTTTCAGAGACACTCTGAGATAGCTTTTCCCGCTAATATCCTGGTTTCCCTGAATTATAGGGTTGTAGTTAACCTGATAAGAATAACCTGACAAATCGATAAAACTGAATCCAGTCATGAAATGAGGCTCGAATTTTTCTTCCTCATTTTTCTGGAATATTTTCGCCGAATTCGCGTTATAGAGATAAACTTTATCGCCTTCATCCTTAAACAAAATCTTGGCCTCAAGCCCTCGCCCACCTCTCTCAAAAAGATAGAGAGAGTCATCTTTGTTCCGGAAAATATTAACTTTCCAGGCAGTGTTTTCTCCAGTGCGTTTGATGTGTGTCAGAGTAGCCCGAATCAAGCCTTTCCCAGGATTAATCGCCTGATCCAGCCTTGCAGTCATCTCCTGCGCTGTCCTTCCATTTACAGGCTGTGCAATTAAAGAATTCAAATAAAGTCCCGATGAAATAAAGCACGCAACCAAAAAGATTTTTAAAATATTCAATTTGTGAAAATCTTTTTCATTTGTCATAATTTCAATTACTCAGGTTCTTTTATTCCACACGCATTGCAGGATTCACATAAGAATAAAGGCCGTGAACGGAACCCTGCATCTGTGCGGACTCCGACCTTCTTTCAAATCTCAAACTTCCATCGCCTAACGCATCGTGCAAATCTGAAATGTTTTTGTATCCCATATCCTGTAGTGAAAGCTTAAGTCCCTGAACAAGGTACGGAACAAAATTGATAACAGATCCTTTATCCACGACTGCCCCGCTTACACCTTGGGCTACTTTGATTTTCGGGCTTTCACTGTAATATCTTTTTTCCCCACCGGCCTGCATCGCTTCCAGGCTCGCCATCCCGCGATATTTTTTCAGCCGAACCCCATTCTCATAAAAATATTCTCCGGGCGCCTCGTTTGTTCCGGCAAACATGGAACCCATCATGCAGGTGGAAGCTCCGATAGCAAGGGCATTTGCAATATCACCAATATTTGAAATCCCTCCGTCTGCAATTACCGGGATATTAAATTTGGAAGCATAGCTCGCGGTCATATAAACTGCGGTCGCCTGTGCCCTGCCCACTGCCATTGTATCTTGAGTAATGCAAATAGATCCAGGACCCATTCCGACCCGCAACCCGTCGGCGCCTGCATCTATAAGACTCTTGCACTGACTTTTTGTAACTACATTCCCGCCGATTACATCCAAGCCTTTAAAATTGTTTTTCAAAAATTTTATCATTTCTATCTGATATTCAGAGTTCCCTTGAGCTGAGTCGATAATGATTACATCCACTCCCGCATCAGCAAGTGCAGCTGCTCTTTCTCTGGATTCCGGCAAGGTGGAAATGGCCGCTCCTACTCTCAAACGTTTATTTTGGTCTTTCGAAGAATCGGGAAATTCCTTATTTTTCTTCAAATCGGATCTCGTTACAAGCGAAACGATTCTGCCCTGCTTATCCGTAAGAGGAAGCTTTCCGATTTTGGTAACCTTCAATTTCTCGTTTGCTTCTTTCAGAGAAAGCCCCATTGGCCCTGTGATCAGATTCGTAGTCATCACTTTCCCCAGCTTTATCGAGCGATCATTCTCAAAATCCACATCCCGATTCGTAACAATCCCGATCAATTTAGAATTGGATGTTCCATCTTCCGTTATGGGAATACTGGAAAATCCGAATTTTTCCTTGATCTCATCCAGATCCCGGATAGAATTTTCAGGCCCAAGCACCAATGGATCCGTTATAAATCCGTTTTCGTATCTTTTGACTTTCTGTACATGCCCCACCTGGGCTTCGACCGTATTATTATAATGAACAATTCCTATCCCACCCTGCAATGCCAAGGCAATTGCCATTGCTGACTCAGTCACAGTATCCATCGGGGAGCTGATTAAGGGCCTTTTGATCGTAATGTTTTTTGTCAGTTTCGTTTCCAGGTCAACATCCGATGGGTTGAAATCAATAAACCCCGGAAGAACCAGAAAATCCCTGTATGTTAGCCCAATCTGATGATTAAAAAGCTGTTCGCCTGAAAGTCCGTCCAAAATAGACTTGTCGTGTATTTCTTTTTTTGACATTTATCTACCAAATATTAGAGTATGAGTAAATAGTTTCGAATAAGAGAATTTAAGCTATAATTTTTTCATAAGGGAGAGAATTTCTTTGAACACAACAGAGAGGAAAAAAAGGGAAACTGAACTGATTTCAGACCCTTCCAAACGACAGCATATTATATCCAAGTTTCTCTTAAAAACAGAAATGAATATTAAAGGCTCAAAAAATAACTCATTTGGAATCATAAAAGAACTTTCACCGGATTTTTCCAAAATTCATGTCTGGATAGGTGAAAACCGGGACTTGAAAGAAGGCGAAAAAATTATTTTTTTCAAGGTACTGGCCAGATACATCAGTTTACAATGTACCGTTTTAACCCAGAAGCCCCAGAGCCACTATATCATGCAGATAGACTCAATGGTGATTGCAAAAAAGGACAGAGAGGACAAAAGAATTCAGCCTCCGGCAAATACTGTCTGGATTACGAATATCCGGACAAGTAAAACGAATATTGATGCGAGTCTTTTTAATATCCCCACTTTCGTGAAAGTGAACTTTGCGGATTACGAAGCCAAACTAAAGTCCACTTGTGATTTCATCAAAATAGACGTTTTCTCCGGGCTGGACGAAAAACTGGATGTTGTCCGCAGATCCGGCAAAACGCTTTTCATTGAAAACACCTCGGATATAAACTCATACAAAGCATTAAACGATGATTTTATCGATTTCGCCGAAGAAATGGACGATGAAATCAAAACGGTAATCAACGACTATAAGGCAAAAAAAATCATATCCGAGCTAATTGTTCCTGTTATTTATGTGAACCACGATCAGGTTGCAATCCCTATCGGTTATATCCAGATGCAAAGTAAAAGTTCAAACTTTGATCTCGGCAAAGTCATGGAAATCAAAACCCTAACATTCGAAATGGTTGACCGGATAAGAGAATCCAACACATCTATCAACACAAAAAAATTTCCTGTGACTGACCTTTCCTCAGGAGGACTTAAAGTAAAAATTGACGACAAAGATTTGGTCAATGAGCTGCCGAAGCACGCAGGATTCACTTTTGATATTTTTTTCAAGATGCAATCCCCACTAACTTCCTTTGGACTGATTCGCTCCGTCTCAAGAGACATTGACAACAATCTTTACTTAGGAATTTCGTTAATGGGAAACTCGGCAAGGCCGGGAGAGAAAAAGAGATTTATCGATAATTTGAATACGTTAAAGAATACGAATAAGAAACCGGGGACTTGAGTGGATTAATTCTGAATGCGTTACCTTTGCTGTCGCAATTTCTATTCTTTTACCCAATTTTCGATCTTCAACCCTTCTACTCGATGAAATTCTTTTGTGTTATTCGTAACAAGGATAAGTTCTTTCGATTTTGCCTGGGCAGCCAATAATAAATCCATTTTGTTTTTTTCAGGAAATTGACTTTTTGCAACTCCATATTCTAGTTCGGAAATGGTTATCGAAGAAATATAAACATCCTTTTTCGATTTTGACCTTAATGTTTTCAAAACATCAAACGGCTTTTTCTTTATGACATGATTGCAGATATTCGTATCTAATAAATACATCAGAAATCTTCTCTTTTTTGACCTTCACCTTGATCTCGCCCTCCTTTCAGAAAATCACCAGTGAAATTGTTTAGCCCATGAAGAAATACTTCCCAGGATTTATCATGAGGAAGAAGAATCACGGCATCACCTACTTTTTGAATCAGCACATCCTTCCCGGAAAATTGGAACTCTTTTGGTAAACGAACTGCCTGACTTCTACCATTTATAAAAAGTTTTGCGCTCTGCATGACAACACCTCTTATCCTAGTATATATCAAGGTATATACTTTGTAAAGTTCTAAAAATGCAATTCCCGATCAATTGGATTCATGGGCTTATTCGGGGAGACGGATTTCTTTCGGAAGAGTAGTTCCCTCTTCATACACCAGCACGAATTTTCCGTCCTCAGAGAACGTAACGTCCCTGACTCCATAATATGTGCTATCTCCCCAGTTTCCGTCATCACCGAGCCTCGATGAAGAAGTGCCGCGATAGCTTTGAATAATTTTCCCTGTTTTGACTTCTACAACATCATAGTAGTATGTTATATCGCAATCATACACATCTCCATGCGGATTTGATTCGGCCTCCTCAATCCTGTATCGTGGATGATTCAGGTTTCTCCGGTTAATTGAATTAGAATCGGTCATTACTCAAAATGTTCTTAAAAGAACCCTCCTTCTCCTCGAAATTTTCTAAAAAACAGAATTCTTCTCTCTTTTTTAAGAAACAATTCTTTTCTAAAAGTTAATCCAAATATATTGAGTATCCATTTCCCCCGATTTGAAAAATTATGAAAAATTTAAATCTGAAATAGAACTGGGTTTTGCAATTCTTTTCGTTAAGAATTTTCTAAAATCAATCGAAGTACAATGAGGGAAGGCTTAAAAAAAGTTTATGACGGAACATTCAAGAATTTTTACGGAATCCGTGTTGAAAGATCTGGAAGAAACTGAGAATGGTTTTTTTCAAATTGAGAGTAGAAACGGATTGGCTTTCCTGAAAGTAACAAAACCGGGGAAGCAGGGCGAAGCAGTAAAGTTGGCGGACGTAATAGCCCGCTTAAAATTATTCGGGATCAAGGATTTTAACAAAGAAGCAGTTGCAAAAATCGTAAACGATGCAGATGGAAACGAACACGAAATAGCAAAATGGTCGGACAGGTCGGAAGACATGAAACTCGAAATCGAAGTTTCAGAAGACAAGATGTCTGCTTTCATAACAATTAGCCCTCCTAAACATGGGGGAAGAATGCTTGGCTCGGATGAAATCACCGCTAGGCTAAAAGGGCAGAATATCACAAAAGGGATTCTTGTCGAAGAAATCGAAAGGGCTTTAAACGAAGATTTTTATTTCCAGAAAATTCAAGTAGCAAAAGGAAGGGAACCAAAAAAAGGAACAGACGGTTATATCAAGGTTTTATTCGACTCCGGAAAGAAGCCGGACCTCCACGAAGACAAGCAAGGAAAGATGGATTTTAAAAATATTAACATCATCAAAAGCGTGGAAAAAAATTCAGTCATTGCGGAAAAAATCGATCCGACGTTAGGAGAATTTGGAGAAAATATATTCGGAGAAATTATTCCATTCGAGACTACCAAAGAAGAAGAGTGGAAGTTAGGCACGCACACGGAATTGTCGCCTGATGGAAAAAAGCTCATCGCCACAATCACCGGAAGGCCGGTCATCGAAAGAGGAGGAACTATCCGCGTCGATGAAATCTGCCGCCTAGCAAATGTGGACTATTCTACCGGAAATGTGGATTTTCCGGGAACAATCATAGTGGAAGGCTCTATCGTCGACGGCTTCCAGTTAAGAACAAAAGGATCTATTTTCTTGAAAAACAGCGTCGGCAGGGTTTTTCTTTATGCGTCAGGCGACATCATCCTTTCCGGCGGGTTCATGGGAAAAAATGGCGGGATCATAGAATCCGATTCGGACATTTATGCAAAATTCGTTGAACAGGGAAAACTTTCCGCTTCCCGCTCGATTTTCATCCAGGAAGCCGCAATGCATTCGGAATTATTTGCGGGCGAATCCATCGTAATCAAGGGAGGAAAAGGAGAACTCATCGGTGGAGAGGCGGTTGCCGGAAAAAACATTTCCGTTCTGAAACTGGGCGCGATAGTCGAAACCCCCACAAAGGTTTCCGTTGGAATTCCGCCTGCAATACTAGTGCAACTGGACAAGATCAAAAGGGAAATATCAGAAAAAGAAGAAATTCTAAAAAAAGTTGAGCAAAGCAAAAAGAAGTTAACCGACATCGCCGCAAAAAAGGAACTCTCAAAAGAAGATCAGGAAATGCTCGAAAAACTGAATGAAGTGGAGAAAAAATTTCAAAACCAAGCCCACAGTCTAAAATCCCAGTATGATTCCGCAGTAACATCGTACGAGCCGGACGAAGAAGCTTATGTCGACGTAGAGCAGGCGATCTTCCCTAAAGTAGAAGTGAACATGGGCAAGGGAAAATTTTTCAGGTCTGACATAAAAACCTATAACGGAAAAAACTGCGTCTGCATGGGGCTGGATGGAAATGTAAACCTTACCTCAAGTCCTCCAAAAAAAGTCAAAAAGGGAAAACCTTAGAACGCGTTTCAAAACCGGTTCTTAGTACTGGCTCAATAAAGCTCTGTCTCTTGCAATACTTTCCATATACCGGAAAAAATACATTCCGGCAAAATAGTAAATAAGACTGACCAAAAGCAGTTTTAAATACCCGCTTCCGTCAAAGGAAAAAAGAATGTCCCCTTTTTTTAACAGTATCTCCGTCAAATTACTCATCGTCAAAGTCAGAGGAAAAAAATTGAATAGCAATTTCTGAGTTTCAGAAAGTTTCATAGGGTCAAGCCAGAAAAGCGCGAGAAATCCGAAATTCACAATTTGGAAAAACATTCCTACCCTTTTCAAAATTAGCGTCAGCCCGGCGAATAAATACCCGACACCGAATATTCCGAGCATCCCAGTAAACAAAACCGGTATTGTCTGCGTTAGGCGAAATTCTGAATTCAGGCCGGTGGAAGAATTTAGTGCCCAGTAGATCAGAATAAAATTCAAAGTATGCCTCGGAAACTGTGAAATCCCTCTGGCAAAAAGCACCCCGCTGAGATAGTGGCCCGAAATGGAAAGTTGTTCCAGGGTTCCCGTTTCTGATTCCGTCTGAATGCTTCCTGACCACCCCATCTGTGTCGCAGTAATAAAATTCATCAACGCGTAACCCAGAATAATCCGGTTCAAAGCCATTCCAGACTTTTCAGGTATCATTACGTCGATTCCGAACAGAACCGCCATCAGAATCGCATACATCACTATAAAAAAGCTGATAATCTCGGCAGGATAACGCACCATAAAAATAAAGTCCCGCTTGATTTCCGCTTTTACCAAAAGAAAAAAATCACGTATCTCTTTTATCATAGTCAACCTTCTGCCTTTGAAGTAAGACGGAGAAATATCTCCTCCATGTCTTCGCTATCTCGCCTAACGTCCAAAATCTCTGCCTTTAGTCTCTTCAATTCGTCCAATGCGTCATAGATGTCGGAATGCTTCTTAGCGCTTAACCTGAATAAAATATTCCCTTCATCTTTTCTTACCTGTGCAAGCCCGGTTTTAAAAGTTCGTGGAATTTTTTTTACGTTGTCTCGGATTCTGATCTGATAGACATCCACAGAAAAAAGTTTTTTCAATTCGGAAACGGAACCTTCAGCGATCAATTTTCCATTTTTAATAATCCCGATCCTGTCCGAAACCTCTTCCACAAGGTCCATCTGGTGGGTAGTCAAAAGAACCCCTTTCTTGGAATTGTATGCTTTGTCTTTGATGAGGTCCTTGATTTTTCTCGCGCTCGCAACATCTAGCCCGAGAGTCGGTTCGTCCAGAAGTAATAATTCCGGGTCTGTAATCAAAGCGACTGCCAGAGCCAGTTTCTGAAGCATCCCTCTGGACAAATGTTGCGACTGATTCTTTTTTTTCCCTTCAATATCCAGAAATTTGAGCAGCTTTTCCGCTTTGTCTTCAATTTCCGAGGAAGGAATCCCCCGTAAATTTCCAAAATAGTGCAGATTCTCCAGAGGAGAAAGCCTCCAATACACATTTCTGGGGCCTTCCAGTATTGCGCTCAAATGTCTGTAAGCGCCCTTTGCCCCTCTGCCCCCTCTTCCACTGAACAAAATTTCTCCCGAGGTCGGAGAAATTAACCCTGCAATCATCTTGATAATCGTGGACTTACCGGCTCCGTTCGGCCCTAAAAGAGAATAAACTTCCCCCTCTTTTATCGAAAAATTTACATTATCGACTGCTTTTAGATTTTTTTTCTTTGACCAAAGAGCCCAGGGCTTGTAGACTTTGGTTAATGACTTACATTCAACTCTAGCTTTTGTCATAAGAAATTATGTCACCCACAATAAAAACAATTTTAGAACTAGCGGAACAAATAAAAATTGAAAACACCAAGAGCAAGGATAGAATTCCGTCCTCCGATACTTTCGTTCGGAGAATGTCGGCTTTTTTTTCCAGAACCGATGATGAAATACGTAAATTTTTAAACGACCTCAAAGATTGTCATTATATTTTTCTCGTAAACATCGTCCAGGGAGACGCAAATTTATATGTTAAAAGCGTTGATGCCTATGTGTATGCCGAACCGAGTATTCTCGCAGACCTAAAAAGATTCGCGGACAAAAAACTCGAAACAGTATATGAAGGCACATTTTATAAAAGAAAATCCGCATTTCAGATTATCCGGGAACTTTTCACAAAAGTAAAAGAATACAACAACACTCCCCTCGGAAGAGCCATAAATGAAGCCGTTATGACTGAAGAGTACCATAGGCTTATCACATCAAACCCTTATGAGTTTACGGATGCCTGGAGAAAAGAAAGGCTATTCAAAATGTATAAAGAGGAGGAAGATGATGAATCAAGGGAAAAGAACTCTCCAAGAGCCGTCGACCAGATCAAGAAAAACAACACCGACGTAAATCCGAATTCAAGATGGGGAAAAGCCATCAATCAATTCTCAATAGAATTTCTAGTCAGAATTCATTTCCGGAAATATGAATTCGACGTAATCAAAAAACTGGTAGTAAGCGGTAAAATAAATAGAGAAGAGGATCTAAAATACGTCCGCGATACTTTGAAGCTTATGGAGACTAGACTAGACCAGGATACTGCATTAAAAAGATACCTAAACGAAATGATCGAACTCAGAAGATTGGCTCAGGGCAAACTGAATCTTCTGAAAGCAACGCAGCGATAGAAAAAAAACTTTAACCAAAACAAAAAAAAATCGAAGTAAAAATTTTTTTTTTCACGGACGAAATCTTTCATTTCGTGTTAAGCATTTTTTATTTCTAAACGATAGGTATAATGTGATTGATAGCAAAATAGCGTTCCTTGCATAAGCGCTATTTTTTTTACACCAACCCAGCCTCTCCCCATTTATTCTGAGAAAAGCGGTGAGGGGCTGGGGTTTTTGCCTCTTGACGAAAAATCACCAATAAAAGATCTTTACACTATGTCAAAACGAAGATCCATTTCACCGACACTTTTTGGTTTTTCCATTTTTCATCCCTTAAATCTGATTTTATTCTTTAATTGTTTTGTCTTTATTCTGCAGCAATTTGCAAATCAGCAGTTGATTTTCCGATTTGCACTTATTCCCGAACTGGTTTTGCGAGGAAGTTACTGGCAAATTTTTACATATGGATTTCTTCACGCGACTGAGGGCTTTTTCCCGTTTCATCTGCTCATGAATATGTACGGATTTTATATGCTCGGCAGCATTCTCGAACCTGTGATCGGAAAACTGAAATTGACGCTTTTGTATTTCGCTTCCCAATTGGGAGGGGGCCTGATTGTTCTTCTGTTTGCTGTTCTGGATATGAATTTGATTCCTCCCCAGGAAGGAGGAGTTCCCTACAGCGCAATTCCAACCATCGGCGCAAGTGGGGCGGTATTCGGGCTATTGGCAGTTTTTGGAATCCTATTTCCGGAGATGGAGTTGTTCCTTTTATTTTTCCGGATTCAGGCAAAAAATGCAGTTTGGATTTCGTTATTAATCGGCCTCGGAATAGAATTGTTGTTTTCCTCTCCCGTGAGCAATAGCTGTCATCTGGGTGGAGCTTTAACAGGATTCTTGTTTTACAGAATCTTTCTGATCGACAAAGTAGCAAAAGCAAATAAAGCAGCGCAGCAATTAAAGAAAGTAATTACCAAATTTCAGGAAATTCAGGAACACAAAAACGATCCGCAAGAGAAACAGGCAGAGGCCAATCTTGCCCTTTTAAAAAAACTGGACTCACTACAATCTCAGGAAGAAAAAGTTCAATTGTTAAATCCGCTTCAGGTGCAGAATGCAAATATTTGCCCGCCGGCCACTTTCAGCCGAGAGGATAATTACTGCCTTAGATGCGAGTGGCTTCCGAATTGCGCATTAAGAAAAACCAACGAAAAAAATTCATGATTCTTATTCGGTAAATTTTGGCCTTCTTTTCTCAAGAATGGAACGAAATCCTTCCTGTGAATTTTTACCCAGAATTGTTTTGACAGCGGCAGCAATATCTTTGGCCTTTAACTCTTGAATTCTCGATCTATAACTTTCCCGGAACGCGCTCTTGATTGAGCTGGATGATTCGGGAGGAAGTTCGGCAATTTTTTCCGCAAGAGCAAGAACTTTTCCTTGAATCTCTTCTATGAAGTATACATCGTCTACAAGTCCGATTTCCTTTGCCTCCGGCCCTTTAAGTGCCCTACCTGTTAGAAGCAAATCTCTGGAATTTTTCACTCCAACTACATCCTGTAGATACATTGCTGAACATGCGGGAAATGTCATGCCTACTAGTGCTTCGGGAAATGCGATCCTCGCTTTTTTATCTACCATAAACCTGTAATCTCCGTAAAGAGCAAATACGGAACCCGCTCCCATGCAATGTCCATTAAGCACTACGATCAAGGGAATCGGTAAGAAGAACAATTTTTCAGCCGCTTCGATTACAATGGTAAAATTTTCTCTGATTTCTTTTTCTGTTTTATCGAGAAACATCAGCGGGTCTAGCCCATTTGAAAAAAATCCTTCTACCCCACTAGACAAAATTGCGACTCTGCACGGCCGTGTCGCCGAAAGCTCATCGATTTTTTGACTAAATGCCAGAAATGCTTCCTTGTTCAATGAATTCACTTCATTAAATTTGAATCTCAATTCCAGGATGTGGCCTTTTTTAATTTCTTCGAAATTTTTTTCCATAATAGAAACATTTTTAACCAAAGCAGGATTGTAAAGCAGATTCGAAAAAGAAAGGGCGCAATGCGATTAGCATAAATGCGCCTGAAATGGAAACGTCGATTAAAGGTAGCAAAGCTACTTTATTAAAACAATATTCCCTATGCTACTTTTGTCAAGTTGTTTTATGACAATTGTTAGACATTGGGCTTAAGCCCACTTAGCAAATACCGGTGGACCTGTTCAGCGCACTTTCTGCCTTCAGAAATCGCCCAGACGATCAAGCTTTGGCCGCGCCTAACGTCCCCACATGCGAACACTTTGTCCAGAGATGTAGAAAACGAGCCTTCTTTCAGTCCAAAACTAGCCTTAACATTTCCGAAAGAATCCAGTTCCATTCCCATCTCTTGGAATCCTTCTAACAAGCCGGTTTTTATCGGATGAACAAAACCCATTGCAAGAAATACAAGATCTGCAGGCCACTCAAACTCAGTTCCGGAAACCGGGACAAATTTCCCTTCTTTAAACTCCACCTGATTCCCAAAAATGGCGACAACTTCCCCTTTGTCGTTTCCCTTGAATCCAAGAGTATTGACCGACCACTTCCGCGTAACGCCCTCTTCATGTGATGTAGATGTTCTGAAGATTTTCGGATACAAAGGCCAAGGAGTGGATGGATCTCTTTCTTTCGGAGGCTCCGGAAACAATTCGATTTGGGTAATCGACTTTGCCCCGTGGCGATTGGAAGTGCCGACACAGTCTGAGCCGGTATCCCCTCCACCGATAACAATTACGTGTTTATCCTTTGCGGAAATGAAATCAGCCACATTATCTCCGGCAACTTTCTTGTTACTTCGAACAAGAAAATCCATTGCAAAATGAATCCCTTTCAAATTTCGTCCTTCGATTTTTAAATCCCTAGGAACCTCAGAACCCATCGCCAATACAATTGCATCAAAATCCGAATGAAGAGCCTTCGCCTGAATATCCACACCTACATTCGTATTTGTTTTAAATACGACGCCTTCTTTCTGCATTTGTTCGACGCGCTTATCAATGTGGCTTTTTTCAAATTTGAAATCCGGGATTCCGTAACGTAAAAGGCCTCCAATGCGGTCATTCTTTTCGTAAACTGTAACTCCGTGGCCAGCTCTTACCAGTTGCTGGGCTGCAGCAAGCCCGGCAGGCCCAGACCCTACTACAGCAACTTTTTTTCCCGACTTGGACTCGGACGGCCTCGGAACAACCCAATTATTTTTCCAGGCATTGTCAATGATCGACCTTTCAATTCCTTTAATGGAAACCGGATCACTGATAAGCCCCAAGGTACAAGCGCTTTCACAGGGAGCCGGACAAAGCCTCCCCGTAAATTCAGGAAAATTATTTGTGGACTGCAAATTCTCCCAAGCATCTTTCATTTTGCCTTTGTAAACAAAATCATTGAACTCAGGTATCAAATTATCCACAGGGCAGCCAGTTTCTCCCTGACAAAATGGAATTCCACAATCCATACACCTAGCGCCTTGAAGTTTTACGGTTTCGGTGTCATAAGATTCTTCGAACTCTCGAAAATTTTTTACTCTTTCCTGCGCGGGGGCTTTTTTAAAAGGGGCCCTGACAAATTCCATAAATCCAGTGATCTTACCCATGAGTCACCGCCTGCTTAGAAGTATTTTGCTGCATTTTCTCTAGAGCTTTTTTATAATCTCTAGGAATAACCCGGACAAATCGGGATGATTCATCTTTCCATTTGTCCAAAATCTCTTTTGCTCTTTTGGAACCGGTATATTTGTGGTGGTCTGAAATCAATTTTCTGACTTCTTCTTTTTCCTCTTCCGATGCAAAAGATTCCAAATCCACCATTTCCTTGTTTGCCAAAGATTCAAACTTCCCTTCCGGATTCCAAACGTAAGCAATCCCTCCGGACATTCCTGCCGCAAAATTCCGTCCTGTTTTTCCGAGAACTACAACCCTGCCTCCGGTCATATACTCACACCCGTGATCTCCGGTTCCTTCGACCACGATACTCGCTCCGGAATTTCTGACACAAAACCTTTCACCAGCTAGGCCGTGAATAAACGCTGATCCGGACGTAGCTCCATAAAAACAGGTGTTTCCTATCAGAATATTTTCTTCCGGATTGTATTTCGCATTGGGTGGAGTCTGAATAATTAGTTTTCCCCCGCAGAGGCCTTTCCCAACATAATCATTCGCTTCACCGACAAGACGGAAAGTCATCCCTCTGGTCAGAAACGCCCCAAACGACTGGCCCGCAGTTCCTTTGAAAAGTGCGTCTATTGTATCTTCGGGAAGTCCTTCCAATCCATACTTTCTGGTGACTTCACCGGATAGCATCGTTCCAACAGACCTATTCAAATTAATAATATTCGATTCGATCTTGACGGATTTTTTGTGATCAATCGCAGCTCTGGATTTTCTGATAAGCTCATTGTCAATCTGTTTATCCAATCCATGGTGTTGTTCTTTTGTGCGGTACATGTCCGAAGGGTATATCGAAGTGGGACGATGTAGCACTTTTGTGAAGTCCAGCCCTCTCGCTTTCCAGTGGCCGTGCGGTCGAATAAATTTAATTTTTTCGACATTTCCGATCAGCTCTTTGAATGTTCTAACACCAAGTTTTGCCATAATCTCGCGAACTTCTTCTGCTACAAAGTGCATGTAGTTTACGACATTTTCCGGTTTTCCCGTAAACTTTTCCCGAAGCTTTTCATCCTGGGTTGCAACACCAACCGGACAGGTGTTCAGATGGCATTTTCTCATCATCACACACCCTACAGTAATAAGCGCCGAAGTAGAAAACCCAAATTCTTCTGCTCCAAGCAATGCTCCAATTATCACATCTTTGCCAGTCAGAATTTTTCCGTCCACTGCCAGATAAACCCTGTCCCTGAGTCCGTTTGCAACTAACGTTTGATGGGTCTCTGATAGGCCAAGCTCCCAGGGAGTTCCCGTGTTGTGTATAGATGAAATAGGACTCGCACCGGTTCCGCCATCGTGGCCGGAAATCAAAATATGATCCGCGTGCGCCTTTGCAACCCCGGCCGCTACAGTTCCGACACCTACCTCTGAAACCAGCTTCACGGAAATTCTTGCGTGAGGGTTCGAATTTTTTAGGTCGAATATCAACTGTTTCAAGTCCTCAATCGAATAAATATCATGATGAGGGGGAGGAGAAATCAAAGACACTCCCGGTGTCGCATAACGCAACCCGCCGATATATTTATCTACTTTATGGCCGGGAAGCTGGCCTCCCTCTCCAGGTTTTGCCCCCTGCGCCATTTTGATTTGCAGGTCATCTGCATTTACCAGATAATCCATAGTCACCCCAAACCTTGCAGAAGCCACCTGCTTGATTGAGGAACGCATGGAATCTCCGTTCGGAAGGGTCTTGAAACGAACGGGATCTTCTCCTCCCTCTCCGGTATTGGATTTCGCGCCAATCCTATTCATTCCAATTGCCAGAGTTGTATGGGCTTCCCAGGAAATCGAACCATGACTCATGGCACCTGTCTGAAACCTTTTTACAATCGCAGAAACACTCTCGACTTCCTCAATGGGGATTGGATTCGATTTGGAAAAATCCAATTCAAATAAACTCCTGAGTGTCACCAGTTTATCGTGCTGGTCATCGACTTCTTTGGAAAACTCTTTATAAGTTTTGTAGTCACCCGTTTTGGAAGCTTCCTGCAATTTATGAATTGTAATCGGATTGAAGATGTGAGGATCCCCGTTTTTTCTATAGTAGTGCAAGCCACCAGGATCCAAAGATTTCGGAAACCAGACCGGATCGTAAGCCTGAAAATGCCTTCTACAGGTTTCTTGCTCCAGCATTTCCAGTGAAAGCCCTTCAATTCTGGTCATCGTTCCAGTAAAATAATTGTTTACTAATTCAGAATCCAGCCCCACAGCCTCAAATATCTGTGCGCCACAATAGGATTGCAGAGTAGAAATTCCCATTTTGCTAAAAACTTTGAAAAGCCCCTTTCCTATCGATTTAATGAACTGTTTCTTTAGTTTTTTGAAATCTGCTTCTTCACCGAATTCTCCGTCACGGATCAAATCCGACAGAGTTTCAAATGCAAGATATGGATTTATCGCATTCGCCCCATACCCGCAAAGTAGAGCAAAATGAGCAATCTCTCTAGGCTCCCCGCTTTCCAGGACGATTCCAGTTTTTGTCCGTAATCCCGCGCGAATCAAATAGTGATGAAGTCCGGCAACAGCTAGTAAACTTGGAATCGGAGCCTTGTCCTTGGAGACTCCTCTGTCTGTGAGAATTATCAGGTTATATCCATCTCGGACAGCATCCGCAGCTTGACTACAAACATGATCGAGACTATTGCGCATATTGTGTTTTTTTGTCGGATCAAAATGAATCGGTAAAGTTATCGATTTAAAATGGCCCTCACTGATATGCTTGATTTTTTCAAAGTCATCATTGGATAGAATCGGATGCTCCAGTTCGAGTCTATGCGCGTGTTCGGGAGTTTCACCCAGAAGATTTCCTTCCGGGCCGATATAAGTTGTCAGCTCCATGACCAGTTCTTCTCGAATCGGGTCTATCGGAGGATTTGTCACCTGAGCAAAATTTTGTTTGAAGTATCTGAAAAGAGGCTGAGGATTTTCCGACAAAACCGGAAGGGCAACGTCGGTTCCCATCGAGCCTACCGGCTCCTCTCCATTCAGCGCCATCGGCTTGATAATGGTAACAATATCTTCTTTGGTGTAGCCAAAAACTCTTTGCCTCTCTAAAATCGTATCATGATCCGGCGCAACTGCAGTATTGGTGTCTGCAAGGTTTGTCAGCCGAATCATTTTTTCTTCGACCCACTTCCTGTATGGCTTTTGAGTGGAGATCTGCTTTTTGACTTCCTCGTCATCCAAAACCTGGCCTTTCTCCAGGTCGATTAGTAGAATTCTACCGGGTCGCAGCCTATCCTGCTTCAGTATTTTTTCCGAGGGAGTATTCAATACCCCTGCCTCTGAACCGAAAATTATTTCGTCCTCGTCCGTTAATATATATCTTGCCGGACGCAGTCCGTTACGATCTAATGTGGCGCCGATAATTCTGCCATCCGTAAATGCAATTGCCGAAGGGCCATCCCAGGGTTCCATCAGACATGCGTGGTATTCGTAAAATGCTTTTTTGTCCGGATCCATGCTTTTGTTCTTTGACCAAGCCTCTGGAATCATCATCATAACCGCATGAGGAAGGCTCCTTCCTCCCATCACAAGAAGCTCAAGTACAGTGTCAAATGTCGCCGTATCTGACTGGCCCTCCATAACGATGGGCAACATTCTTTTCAATTCGTCTCCATAAAGTGGGGACTCCATAACCATCTGTCTTGCCGCCATCCAGTTAATATTCCCCCTGAGGGTATTGATTTCTCCGTTATGCGCAATCATTCGGTACGGATGAGCAAGATCCCAGGTGGGGAAAGTATTTGTGGAAAATCTGGTGTGCGTTAGGCAAAATGCCGACTCCATGTCTGGAGATTTCAGGTCTTCGAAAAACGGCTTTACCTGATTTCCGAGAAGCATTCCTTTATAAACAATTGTCCTGGATGAAAAACTAGGCACATAGTACTGCCCCCGATTCAATTTATATTCAGCGCGAATCCTTCTATCGATCAGCCTTCTGATTAAAAAAAGTTTTCGCTCAAATTCATCCTGGGTTTTAATTGATTTGGTTTTTTTCCCGATAAATACCTGCTTGAAAACAGGGAGGGTTTTGGATGCGATTGTGCCTGCATGCTCAGGATGAACCGGAACATCTCTATATCCCAAAAATTCCTCGCCTTCATCAACGATAACCTTTTCGATAATATTTTCAATTGCTTCCCTGATCTCTTTGTCCTGAGAAAGAAACAATACTCCTATCGCATAATCTCCGACAGGTGGAAGTTTAAACGGCACATTTTTCCGGAAAAATTTATCAGGGATCTGGATCATTATTCCCGCACCGTCACCGGTTTTCGGGTCTGCCCCTTCTGCGCCTCTGTGCTCAAGATTGCACATCAGCCTAATCCCCTTATCAATGATTTCACGGGATTTCTTCCCTTTGAAATTCGCAATAAAACCGACTCCACACGAGTCTTTATCAAGAGCTGGATCCACCATCCCTTGCGATTCTGGATAATAATCCAGTAACGATTCGTTCAATTTTTCGTTCATATGAGTCGCCTCAATTGTATTTCCTGCAGTAATCAAATATTCCGGAGCGATTTTACGAAGACCAAAAAACCATTCCAACAACTTTCATCACTGAATAATCCTTCTTCACGGAAAAATTATTCATTTTTTATCTATTTTTTCACATATTTTAGAGGGTAGCCTAGAAAGAAAGACGAAAAAAGGGTTTTTCCTTAAGCGAACGAAAAGTTGAATGCGGTTTTTTGCAAAAGTGTATTTTACGCCACGAAAAAATTTTTACAACCCAAGGAATTTGACTACTTCTTCCATTTCATCGCGAAGGCTCGGAAGCCTCGTGGAATACTCCTTGATTTTTTTACTATTCCCATCCTGTTCAATCTCATACAAAATATAAACTCCACTTGAAGAATCGGATTTTTCCAGTTTAAAAAACTTGGCCGGCTTTTTTGTAAACCGGTTGTAAACAACTATCTTATTGTAATAGTAACCGGTTTTTTCCTTATTCACGGGATAGGGCATGTAAAACTCCGAACCTATCAAGAGTGACGAAGGCTTGACCTCAACCATCCTAGGATATGTCGCAAGGTTCAAAGGATAATTTTCTTTTATGAATGCAGATTTGTATTTTCTTTTCCAGATTTCAAATATCTTTTTTCTGGTGACTTGAGCTTCTTTTTTCCTTCCTTGGCCGTTCAGGGAAATCTCCAAAAGAGATAACAATTTCAGATTTTCCGGCGACTTTTCCAGCTCACCTAAAGTAAGTTTCTCAGAATTTGCATAATTTTCCGAATAGATTTCATTCCAGATTTTTTCATGGACAAAACCCAGTCCGGTTTCTTCACCGGAAAGCGAAGACATTGTCAGAAAAAAAATCGCACCGGAAATGAGGGCTTTTGTGTTCAAGTGTTTTAGATCGGTGTTCAACTTAGTTTTGATCAAAAAGGCCAGGTTCTGCAATCTTTTCATGATTCTATACTGATTGAAAACTTTTTTAATTGGCATTGGAATGGTATCAATAAAATTTTAAGCATATTCTCTTATTTTTACAATAAATTCCTCAAAGTCACTTATAAAATCCAAAAAAACAAATAATTTCTGAACATCGACCTTCAAATATTCATCCGCGAGAAGATTGCGTAATCCAATCATAGAAATAACTTTTTGTCCAAGTTTTTTTTCTAAATGATTAAACTCGATTAATAATTCGATACATTCCGAATATGATTTTGGATTTCCAAGATTGTATTTTGAAGTTACGCTACATGCAATGTCTATAATGATCTGAATGCTTTCGAGTAGACCATATCTCAATGACCAATCATAAATTTTTTCATTTAACAAATCGGGATTTTTTTCAAACAAAATTTTTAGATTTTTTAAATTTTTAATATTAGTTTCCAGTAAAATTAATCTATCCAACAAAATTTCTTTCTCCGATCTTTTTATTGGAAATTCGTAAATCAAAACTCTTTTCAACCATTTTTCTGAGGTTTGCGTGATCAAAATAATTTATAAAACAACTGGTCTTGAAATCTGAAAAGTTGTTTTTTTCTTTCTCATAAATCAATTTGCAATTCGTAACTACCTGGTAGGCAAAAGACGGATTATTTTTATAAGAATTATTTAGAATGGATAAATCAGCTCTAATACCGGATTGATTTTCTATATCAACAACTAACTTTCCCAATTCAAGTAATTCCAAATCTCTAGTTGTATGAATACCTATATCGATATCGCTTAACGTATTCTCTTTTCCGTTTGCAAAGGAACCAAAAACCAGAGCAAAATTGATAAAATCAAATCCTGAAAAGTATTCTTTTAATATAAATGATATATTTTCGATATTCTGCACAGATTCACAATCTATCGAAATTCATGAGCAAGTCAAATCTATTCTAATGGGATCATAAACTGCTCTTGCGTGCAAAAGCTGAAGAAAAGGGCAATAACTCACTATTATTTTAAAAATAAGGTAATGGGATTCGACGAAAAAAAAAATAATGAGACATAATTTATTATGGAAAATTTGTGTAATTTTTTCAAAATTGTGTCATTTTATTGTTGCAAAAGACATATATATGTAGTAGAAGTATATTTGAGTAGGGAAACCCCTAAAAAAAGGAGAACGAATATGCGCCAAAAAACAATTTTGAAAATGATTTTAGTCGGCCTCATGTTTGTGGTTTCAGGGCAGCTTCTAGCACAAAACAGAACAATTTTTGTACATGGAAGATCAAGCCAGAATCACAACGGAACCAGCACAACTGATGTAAACAATTACTGGGGTTCAGCTCCAAACACAGTTTCTGGAACCAAATACTTTGTAGGGTATGATGGATCAACTGATCCTAGAACTTACGGAACCGCAAGAGCACAAACAAACCTGACAACTGTTCTTTACAACCAGTGTCGGGGTGCAAACTCATGCAAGATCGTTTGTCATAGCGCAGGTTGTTACGCAACCGAATATTGGCTTGCAAATCTTGGAGCAACCGCTTCAAGCCTTGGATACAATATCGTAAAAGTAACCGCACTCGCATCAGCATCCGGTGGTTCTGAATTAGCATCAGCACAGGACGGAATTTCTTTTGGATGGCTCGGAACTGCAATGGATAAGGCATTAATCGTATCCACTGCAAGAGCGGCCTACAACCATAACAGCACAGGTGGACTTGGAATTTACAATGTTCCGGGTTACAAAGGTGCGTTTGGTCCATCGGCAATTCTTCCGGGAGAAGATGATTATGCAGTTGCATACCACTCTTCTTGTGCATACAACAGAACTGGAAGCCTTTCGGTGTGCCAAAGTTCCTATACACAGTATGAAGGAATCTGGCCATTCGGAGGAAACCAGACATACAATCAGTACAGCAACCACTACAGAGCAAGTTCTGTAGGAAGTTCTGGGTTGTATGAGAATCACAGCGAATTGACGGACGACGGCTGGAGATAAGCTCGAAGTTCTTCAATCTAACAACTAAAGGTTGTTAAATCATAAAAAGCGGTCAGGAAACTGATCGCTTTTTTTTTAAAATCTTGCGCAATTTTATATGGTTAGCTCACTTGGCAATTTCTGGAAATATTTTAGAGCTTGCCTGGAAAGTCGTCGCTTCGCGATGACTTCAAGTTTACCGAAATGGGATTTTTCAGGCATTCTCTTAGAAAATGATTTATGACGCTACTATCCAGCCAATGCTTCACATGAGCTGGACAATGTCTGTACATGACGATTTTATTGATTTTTTTTACTTAATTTTTTTCCTGGAAAGCACTTTTCGCAGTTGCGTTAAATATTGATAATCAGATTAGATTGATTTTAAAAATCAGCTTTGTAAATAGTTTAAGAGGCCATCCCTTTGCACTCAGACATAATTCCCGGTCAGAAAACCATACTATTCGTTGAAGACGATGCTATGACTGCGGCGATTTATGAGGAAATCCTTCAGGGAATCGGCTATAATTTTCTCCATACGGATACCGGAGAAAAAGCAATCAAGCTGTTACTGGAAGACAACACCATCGACTTGATTCTAATCGACCTTGATCTGGGTAACGGCATTGACGGTACGGAAACTGCCAAAAGAATTCTGGAAAAGCGTCAAATCCCGATCGTATTCCTCACATCTCACACGGAGCAAGAATACGTTGACAAAGTCAGAAAAATTACCAGATACGGGTTTGTAACCAAAGATTCTGGAAAATTCGTCCTGCAATCTTCCATAGAACTGGCGTTCCAGCTCTTTGAAGCCAACAGAGCAGCAACAATGAGCGAGGCAAAATTCCGAAGCCTAGTGGAAACAGCACAAGAACTTATTTGGAAATGTGATGAAAAAGGGATATTCACATATTTGAATCCGGCGTGGGAAAGGACTCATGGATATTGTCTTGATGAAATGATCGGTAGAAGTTTCGGCGATTTCCAGCGGCCGGAAGTCTTTGAACGGGATCTCAAAGAATTTTCAAGACATTTGGGAGGCGGTTTTGTAAAAGAATACGAAACAACGCATATAGCAAAAGACGGAAGAGAAATCAAATTGTTATTCAATGCAATCCCTCTTTTTGACTCACAAGGAAAAATAAAAGGAACCCAAGGAACTGCAACGGATATTACAGAAAGAAAAAAAGCAGAAAATGAAATCCTTAAATCAAAAAACTTTTCCGAATCAATCATTTCAAGTCTTCCCGGGATTTTTTATGTGATTAACCAAAATGGAAATTTCCTGCAGGTAAACGAAAGATTTTCAAAAGTAACCTTGTTTACTCAAGACGAAATTTTAAAAAAGCTCCCGCAGGATTTTTTTTCAGAGAATGAAAAAGAGAAAGTTACTTCGAAAATACAAGAGGTTTTCAAATCAGGCGAATCCAGTGTTGAAGCATATCTTGTAAGAAAAGACGGAGTAAGAATTCCGTACTTTTTTGCGGGCTTTCGCACTTGGATCGACAATTCTGCAATTTTAGTCGGTGTAGGAATTGATATTTCAGAAAGAATCAAATTAGAGGAAGAGTTGAAAGTTATTCGGGAAAGGTATGACCTTGCTGTAAAAGCTTCTTCAATTGGAATCTGGGACTGGGACCTAAGGACAGGAATAGTTTATGCATCCAATGAATGGTTTGGATTACTCGGTTACGACCCGGGGGAAGTAAACATTACTCCGGAAATCTGGAATTCCTGGATTCACCCGGATGATTTAAATATAGTGAACGAAAAAATAACCCGGCATTTTCAGTTCAAAGAACCTTATGTAGTGGAATTCCGCATGAAAACAAAAAGCGGAAATTTCAAATGGTTCATAGTAAAAGGCAATGCAATTTTAGATGAACAAGGAACACCCATCCGGATGACAGGCTCAACTGTAGATATTACCGAGCGGAAAAAATCCCAGGAGATTCTACGTGAAAAGGAAGCGCAATTCAGGACGTTATTCGAAAAAGCAAGCGAAGGAATTATTTACCTTTCTCCAAAAACGGAAATTGTCGCCATCAATGATGCCTTTGCAAAAATGCATGGATATTCATTGGAGGATATCCAAAAATTAAATCTTCGGGATCTTGAGGTGGAGGATTTATCGAATATTGCCCCCAAAAGATACCAAAAGATGATGAATGGCGAGGATCTGTTATTTGACGTGAGGCATTATCACAAAGATGGCCATATTATTGACCTGGAAGTCTCTGCGAGTATGATGATTATGAATGGCGAAAATTATTTTGTCGCATTCCATAGAGACATCACTGCAAGAAAACAAGCTGAAGAGGCTTTGCGAAACAGTGAAGAGAAATTCCGCACTTATATAGAGATGTCGCCTAACGGTATATTTATAACCGACGAGAAAGGAAAATATATAGAAGTAAATTCTGCATCGTCAAAAGTAACCGGATATAGTCAGGACGAATTGCTATCCATGGATATTATCGACATTACATCCCCGGATTCCCAGGAGGCTGCGGCCAAAATGTTCCAGAATTTGCTAAACACCGGACGTTCGGTCGGAGAGCTTGGATATATCCATAAAAATGGAGAAACCAGATACTGGGTTGTAAATGCCGCTTCCCTTTCCCCAACAAGATTTCTTGCATTTGTTTACGATACCACGGAACGAAAAAAGTCCGAAGAGCAAATTCAGTCCCTTCTGCGCGAAAAAGAAATTATTCTGAAAGAAGTTCACCATAGAATTAAAAATAACATGAGCACGATAAATGCTCTTTTAACTCTTCAATCAGGGCAGTCCAAGGAACCCGTAGTCATTTCCGCACTTAATGATGCAACGAGTAGAGTACAGAGCATGATGGTTTTATATGATAAATTGTATCAATCTTCCAATTTTATCCAGGCTTCAATCAAGGATTACCTTTCTCCGCTGATTGACCAGATAATCAAAAATTTTCCAGCTGCTATTCCGATCACTGTCAAAAAAAATATTTCCGACTTCGTAATAGACGGGAAAAAATTATCTTCTCTTGGAATCATCATAAATGAGCTACTCACAAATGCAATGAAATATGCGTTCCTCGGCCGAAGAGACGGATTTATCCTTGTCGAAGCCTATTTGAAGCCTTACAGTTCTGGAAAGGCGGAAAAAGTAGTTCTGACTATTCAGGACAACGGCAACAGCATTCCGGAATCGATAGATTTTAAAAACTCGACCGGTTTCGGCCTGAATTTAATTGGAATGATGACGAAACAAATGCAGGGAACACTCTTGATTGAGCGCAACCAGGGGACAAAAATAACTCTCGAATTTGAAAAATAAAATACTTTTTTTAGAACTTCTTCGTAAATCTAAAGAATTCCCTTTAAGGAATTTGCAATTCGATTCACATTATCTTTTGTCAGGTTCGGATAAATTGGAATAGAGTGTCCCCTTTGAAATAATCTTTCCGAGTTCGGAAAATCACTATTCGGAAGATTTATCAATCTGTGAATCGGTTCTTTGATTGTCCTTTCAGTCATAATGTGAAGAGAATCAAAATACCTTTGAACCTCCTCGAAGGATTTGCTTACAATGACTGGGAATCTATTGAACTGATCTTCACCAACTCTTTTGAAATAGGTTTCATGCGACGAACCCAAAAGCGATTGCAGGTAGGTTTGAGCGATTTTTCTTTTGCGTTCAACGATCACGCCTATTTTGGATAACTGCTCCACGCCGATTGCCGCCTGATAGTCAACCAGGCTGTAATCCAATTGCAAGGAGCCGGGTTTTCTTTCCTTGGATTTTTCAGGAATATAAGATTTCATTCCTTGCGCATATTTGTCATTGGATGTGGTAATCATTGCGCCATTTCCGGTAGTAATTACACAATCCATAGAAAGCCCGCAAATAGAAATTGCCCCCTGCTTACCAACTTTGATCTCATCCGAATCAGCCCCGATCACTTCCGAGAAATCCTCTATAACCGGAATTTCTCCGGTTTCGTAATCGGCTAAATTCAGCAATTCTCCAAAGCTGTGCTCCAAGATAATCGCTTTCGGATTTTCCGATTCGATTTTCGACTTAACGATTTCTTTGTCCGGATGAAAGGAAGACTTACCCAGATCTACTACGACTGGAACGGCCTTTACCAATAGAATTGCATTCAATGCGGAATGGTTAGCAAACGAGGAAAGCATTACCTTGTCGCCCTCATTAACTTCGAGAGCCAGAAGTGCCAAATGATAGGCAGAAAAAAGAGAATTTACAGCGATTGGGTTCTTTAGGCCAAATGTAGATTTGAATTCTTTCTCAAACCTTTCTACTACGCTTCCAGAATCCAGTTGGTCTTCCACCAAGCAATCCAAAACTCTTTCCAGCTCTTCCTTGGAAAGTGTCGGTTTTCTATTTTCGATTTTTCTCGAAATAGATTTTGTTTTTTCAATGATTTCTAGGCCAATCGGATTTCCCATATTATGTCTCATTTGCCTGATGCGACATAATTTGTAAAGGAAAAAAACGATTTTTTTCATTCTGCGGAGCGTTCTGCCACCGTATTCAGCAAAGATTTGTACCACAATTTGTCTTGACCCTTTGCACAATATTGAAAGGTTGATTTGAGTTAGGCGAAAAAATGAAAACAGTGATTTTCTTGATCGTATTATTTACAATTGCACCGAATAGTCTTTTCCCGCAAGAAAAGAAAACTCAGCAGCAAATTAGAACTGAGCGACAATTTCAGCTTGGAGTATTGCCGAATTTCGGCGAAGGTTATACATCGATTCTTTATTTCGGATATTCTCTCAATGAAAAAATCAACTTAAGTGGAGAAGCTTACATAATGAACTCATCTTCGAGTCAGTATGGAGTAAGCCGTGAAACAATATCAGTCATCAAAAGCCGTCAGTTCACAAATAAACCAGCAGTTTCGTTTACGAGTTTCCCCATACAGGAGGATAATATTTTTTCGTCATCAAGACTATTTTTCACTGTCTCAACCTGAGTGATTACTTGAAACGGATTACTTATATCACTGGTACTAGCAGCATGAGTTGCGTAGCCGCGATACTCTCTTTTTTAAACGATACACTGCATCCGAGTCTTTTGGGTTTTGCAGTGAACCGAATGAAATGCCGAAGATTGAATTTATTTCCCTCCAACTTTTAACCGTATCCCCTCAGAATGGCTGGTAAATTCCGGAGCATACATACTTTGTATCGTTGTGATCCCGTTTGAAAAATTTCCAGTGTGCGTTACGCGCAATGGGTATTCGAAAACGTATGTCCCCTTGGGAAGAGAAGAGATGAAAAAATTCGTCGCTGCATCTCTAGTGCTTTCGTAATAACCAAGGCCATCCTGCCACTTATAGCGCGAGAATACGTTAGTCGGCTCAAGTCCCGATGCTCTCATGTCCTTCATGTGAACATATTCCATGTCTCTGTCGCAGCGAAGTTCGATTCTCACCTTCAACAAATCTCCCGGCTTTAAAACAAGGTTCTCACTCACAGGTTCAAGCACAGGCCCCGTGGGAGAATCTTTCTGCAAAAAAAGCTGCTTTTTCAATTTCAAAGGCGTTTCATGCGGAGTGATCTTATCCAGATTTTCAAAATACTGCCAATACAGAGATCCCCAGCTTGGGCTTAGCTCCTTCTCTTTTTTCAAAGGGGTGAGAGTCACCTTCCCCATATTGTTCCGGATTTCACTTCCTTCAAAGTTGATCTTAAAATATCCGGTGCCGGCCTCTGTGAGAATATTCTTATCTTCCATAGGGTTAATAATTTTTTCACCTACCTTTATTTCCAAACCGGGCCTTGCATTCAACCAGCTATCACCTTTTAACAAAAGAGAATAAATTGCATCCGCAGTTGCTTTGGTTGTTCTCCAATCCGTTGTCTGCTTTTGCTTCAAAAGCCATGTCCTCAAATCATTCACTTTTTTCGTGTCCTGTGCAACTTCGCTATAGAGTTCGATCATAAGCGCCTGGGTCTCTATCGGAAGCTCATACCAGTAGTAACCCCAATCAGATTTCCAGTACATTCCCATCTCTTCTGAATGTAGCGAGTGCTCGTCCAGCGATTTCAGAATCCGAGCGGGAGTCTTTTCGTCTTTGAAATTTTTCAGTTTGTGGGATTCAAGGCCAGTGAAATATTTTTTCGGAGTCTCTTCTCCCATCCTATGCAGGCTGAGAGCGATCATTCCTGTAATAATTTTCTGTCCCAAAAACCTGGCCCAATAGGTCTTTGCCTGCCATTTGTAATATTCGAATGCCTCTGCATTTTCCCCGGAAACCGGTATGTCCTTTATAAAAAAACTTCTCGCATACAGGTATTGAATTTGAAAGTATCCGATATGCAATTCTGCCATATTCAGGCCGTATTTTTCTTCAACTCTTTTCAGCTCCTCGTAATCCTCAGCCATTCTGGTGTCCAGATAAGTCACGGCATTTGTCATCATTTTCCAGGCTTTTTTATTCTCGCGCGTCTGCTTTACCCCCAGGTGGTCGAGATGGCCGATTCCACTGACGATATGCTGAGTAATGTACCTGTCTTCGGGCATTCCGGCAAACCAAGGAAATCCCCCGTTGCCTCCCTGAAGCTTGATGAGTTTATCTAATGCGCGATCCAGCTCATCTGTCATCCTGTTTAGGTCAAATAGCAGAGCGACCCTTCTCTTTCTCTCGGTTTCGTCTATCGCATCTCTCACCCAAGGAGTTTCTTCCAGAAGAAGTGCTTTCAATTCCTGATTTTTTTCCAGATTGGATACAAGCGCATTCTCGCTCCCCGGTGCCTTGATCTTCCATAAGTCAAAAACCTTTTTGATTTCCGGCGATGAGTTTACGATATGCGAAGCAAGACTATTTGCATAAAACCGTGTAAACAACTGCTCTGCGCATTCATAAGGATATTCCATGATATATGGAAGAGATTGAATTGCAATCCAAGCGGGATTGGAAGTATATTCCAGCGTGAGTTTGTGGTGCCTTAGAGTAGTCGATGAATTGTTCAGGAGTTTTTGATTGCTGAACTCCTTGGACTGATTTCCCCTATGATGAAGCGGCAGAGATTCCGTAACCAGCATCCGGTTTGTGAGCACAGGCAAAACAGCCTCCTCTCCATCGGATACGTTATCCGCCTTCGCAACTACTCTGTAATTTATCGCCTGTAATCCATCCGGAATTTTTATTTTCCAGGAAAGAATAGCGCTTTGCCCTTTTTTTGATTGAAAGCTTTGCGTAGTCTCTGCTTTCAATATATTCAAATCAGCGGTCAATGGTTTCATCTTCACCGCGTCGAAAATTTCAAGCCTTGCATTTCCTGATAAATCCTTATCGCCCATGTTCGTAATTTTTGCAGTAAAATCGATTTCATCGCCCTCTCGAAAAAAACGCGGGGGATTCGGGACTACCATTAACTCTTTTTGTGTGACAAGTTCTCTCTGGATTGATGTGAATTTCAAATCCCTGGTATGTGCAAGTCCCAGAATTTTCCATTTTGTGAGAGCTTCGGGTACGGTGAATTTTATAATGATAGACCCGTTTGAATCAGTCTCCAGGTGCGGGTAGAAAAAAGCAGTCTCGTTAAAATTGGTTCTGGCTTTGACTCCTGCAAGATCTTGATTCTTAGCTTGATTGTTTTTGTCGCTTGAAACTAATCCTGGTTTAGGTTCATCTTTTCCGGAAGTTACTCCACCTAGAGGCTGATTTAGTGGGGCCGCTTCGGCTACTTTTTTAGCGGACGGTTCCTCAGAAACTAATTCCGATTCCCCATCGAGCACCAAATCACTCTTGCCATCATGACCGTTTTTCCGTTTATAACGAGTATGCTCGGATCTATAAAAACGGAATCCTCGATAATTGTACAAATAAATTCCAAACCAATTTAAACTATCGTAAGATTTATAAGCTCCACTTACATATTTGTTCCATTCTTTTTCAAAAATCCGAAAATCCGCAACTTTGGTTTCATGCCCTTTGTCCCATCTGTTCGAGTCATAGAAATAGGGATAAATGGAAAAATTGAAATAGTTCGGGCGAAAAGAATCCAGGGACGCATCATACATAGTCGCAAGCATTTCTGCCGCTACTTTTTCTCCCTGAGGGCCTTTCAGTTTCAGTTTCCATTCTTCCGATTCGCCGGGAAGAAGTTTATTCCGAAATGTCTCGAATTCTATGCTTAATTCCTTATTGGAAAAAGGAATCAAATAAATTGCAGACCGATTGTAAAACCGATTGTTTTTAAAAAAAGTAAAATGAACTGAGAGATTTCCCCTATGAGCTTCTTCTATTCGAAGTTGAAGATGCTTTTTCTCCGAATTGGAATCCAGCCATCCGGATTCAATATCTTTTCCATTCTGCTCGACCTCGAATAGAATCCTGTTCTTCTGAAATGATGAATAATGAATTTCTGCTTTTTCTCCAGGCTGATATTTGGTTTTATTTGACAAAATCCAAAGAGGCAAATAAGAAGGCATTTCTTTCCTTGAAAGCGAATAAGCTGAAAAATATGCTACTTCCTTCACTTCCTGTCCGGATTTATCCTGCGCCTGAATTTCCAAAAAGTAATTTCCTTCATTCCAATCGGAGAGATTTTTTAATTTCAGAATTTTGTCTTTTGTGGAATCAAATAAAAAAGTGAAGGTTTCTTTTTCTTTCTCCCACTTCATCACATTATTTTCATCCTCATATTGATCTTCCGGAAATTCGTCATAAGCTACTTCTCTCTTCATCACGAATTTGTCAGGCCTTTCCCAAAGCCTTTCTCTGAAAAATTTTTTTGGAGATTTCAGTTTGTATATTGTAATTTTTCCTTTTGCAGGTTCGTGTTCTCCGTTTAGGTTAACGGTTTTGATTTTCCATTCTGCTCCATGATCCAAATTCAACGAATCTGATGCCTCTACTCCTACGTTAAGAGCTGTATATCCCACATTCACAAATTGCTGAGCACTTCTGGTCTCACCATTCAAATCCGTTACATCCGCAAATACCTGATATTGGAAAACCGGTTTGGAATTCGCAGGAACTGACAAATCCGGTAAAGCCGCAAAGGAAATCTCGAACTCTCCTTTTTCATTCGTCTTCGCGGTTCCATTTGAAATTTCCACAGCTGGAGATGATGGATAATATCCGAAATAGCAAAACCACCAGTAAGGAAATCGTGCGCTTCTAACCACTCTGTATCTGAGAGATGCGTTATCAATATTCGCGCCTGAATATGCGCGTGCATATCCTTTGACGGCGACTTTTTCCTTTAATTTAAAATTCCCCTTAACTGGTTCAAATTGAACTTCAAATTTCGGCCGCTTATATTCTTCCACAGAAATATATTGAACACCACCGTAATCCGATTGTAGCCTCATACTTCCCGTAATACCTCCGGCGGGTGCAGTAAATGTCCCGCTGAAAGTTCCGTAATCATTTGTTTGAAGCGACAAGGCTCCGACATTCTGAGAATTTACATCGTATAGATTTACACCAACCGGATATCCGGAAACCACCGATTGGTTCTTCGGGTCTTTCCCGTTTATCATCATTCCCTTGAAATATATGGTCTGCCCTGGTCGATAAATTGCCCTATCAGTAAAAATAAATACTTTGTTTGTGTCAGAATAGTCGTGATCATATCTTTCATTCTGATAATAATTCGTAGAGTTGTAAATACTTCCGTTCGAATAATCATCAATCGAATACAGATAATCGTCCCCATTTGTAAATTCCAGGTTAAAGCTCCTGGACTTCTTCGGGGTTTTGATTTTGAAATATCCTTCCTCATTCGATGTGTAAAGCGCTCCCTTTATCGTTTCATATTCGGATTTTTTGTTGTTGTATTCCTGAATGAGAACCTGCGCCTTAACCCCCGGCAGATTTTTCCCCGTGTATCTATCCAAAATGTAGTAATCCATACTCATGTCGGAATTCCGTCTTGTTATATAAGATATATTCGAGGCTGCCGTAAATGCGAATCCCGATACGTTATGACGAGCGCCTAACGTCCTAGAACTGGAAACAGAAATGAAATACTGCCCGATAGACAGAGGTGGAATTTTTACCTCAACCGAATGCTCTTGGTAATCACCGTCCTGGGGAAGAACCTGGGTAAATTGCCTCAATGCCTTTTCTCCGGAGAAATGATTAAACAAAAAATCCTCATAAAGGATGTACTGCTTGTGTTTGGTAATGTAATCAGCATATTCCCGTTTCAATTTTTCCATCATCGATTTATTTACTTCGTAAACGGAAAAATAAAGCGAATTGACATTCCTATAACTCAGTAGAGCCTTGGATGGTTTTCCGGGAATTACTACCTGTTCGGTTTTTAGCCTTAGGCTCTTCGTCTGAATTGAGTTTTGTAAGGATTTACAATTTTCAGGCGCATCATAATTCACCGACTCTTCAATAACTTTTTGGCAAATTTCAAAAGCGGTCTTTTTGTCCCATTTGTGTTCATCGTTTAAAAGTGGTTTGTATTTTCCGCTTTCAGAATTCCAAAATTCCGCAATCGCAAAAGTGACATCCGCAGAAGACGGATGGTTTTGCGCGAAGTCCTTAAGGCTTTTTAACGCTTTTAAATACAGGGTGCTGCCGTCGGTTCCAGTATAATGATTTTTGACAAATTGAAGCCTTTTTAGATCCGCATCCACTACCCCGGCAATGTCATTCTTTTCCTGCAAATGAAAACGAAGCAATTCCTGCAAAGCGACTAACGCATGGAATTTATATGCAAGCTGATCTTTAGAATGAATTCTTAGCCTAATGAAATCTTTCACTGGGAAAAAATAATCAGGGTCCTTAATTACAAATGTTTCGGCAGGCCTTATTATATCAGGTTCTGACCCCATAAAAAAATCAATCGCTCGAAAAATCAGAAAATCATAAACTGTGGAGCGGTTCTTTCTTCCAGAAGGAGGAGACCTGGGATCTGAATTCAATATTGCCTGGTAGTTTTCTATTTTTATTTTTTTTAGATTACCAATCCCGGTTATCGACTCTTTGTAAAATCGGACAGTCTCCTCCACTAGTTTTCTCGTATCATAGGTTCGAATATCATCTTGCTTGAATTTTTTAGTCGCGGTTCTCTGGTCGATATACCAACGGTTGTTTTGATAATACTGCCAGTAAATCTCGGCTAGTATAGATTGCAAAACCGGCTTGGTATGATTCGACGCGGTTGTCAACTCTGCATGGATAGACTCAAGAGCTTTTACAAAAGCCTCCTCTTCTACCTGCCCGAGGTATTTTACTTTGTGAAGAATCGATTTTATGATTTGGGATGGATTCTCTGTCGCTTTGGCTTTTTTATAAATCAGCCCTACTCTTTCCAAAGCGGACTTCGGCAACCCACTGTCGTGAAAGTAGTTCACTTTGTCCCAATCTTCCTGATATGGTTCAGAATTGATTTTATAGCTATCCGGCGCCGGTGTTTCAGGATTTAGAATAGATGAGAAAAATATTATCGATAGGAAAATGAATCTCTTCACAAACTGTTTCATTGCACGCCCCCGGAAATACTAACCACGCAATTGTCAGGCGATAATGTGGAAACGTCAAACTGAAAAAAAATCCCGAAATAATCTAACCAAGGCTTTCTATAATACGCCGAAGAGAGTCCTCGATATCGATTTCTTTGGACCATCCCAGTTTCTGCAATTTTGCAGAAGAACCTAAAAGTCTGGGAGTATCCGCAGCACGAAATCTAGCAGGGTCAACTGTTACAGTAATTTTTGCATCGGTCAACTCAATGATCTTGTCCAAAATTTCCCGAATAGAAATGTCTTGCCCCGAACAAATATTGTATACCTCCCCGCTTACTCCGCGATCCGCTAGAATCGAATATGCCCGAACAACATCCCTAACGTCCAGAAAATCTCTTCTGGAAGAAAGATTGCCCACGAATATCTCAGCCTTTCCTGATTTTTTCGCTTCGAGTACCTGCTTCACAAAATTCGGAACAAGAAATATATCCCTTTGGCCTGTCCCGATATGATTAAATGGCCTCGCGATTACTACTTTCAGGTTTTCGTATTGAAGCGCGAACTGCCTGCAATAAATTTCCGCGGCCAGCTTACTAGCAGAATAAGGATTCAAGGGATTTGGAAAAATTTCCTCGTGCACGGGATAATTGGATTCATCCTGCCTCCCGTAGACATCCGCAGAAGAAACATACAAAAACCTGGTTGTCTTTTTGGCCTTCGCCAACGAAACCAAAAAATTCAGTGTACCTTTGACGTTTGTGTCCAAAGTATCCTGAGGATTTCCTATTGCAACTGGCACTGAAGCCTGGGCTGCCAAATGAAAAATAACGTCAGGTTCAAGGGAGCGGACAATGGAATCCACAGATTTTTCATCCCGGATATCAATGGAAATCAATTCGAAATCCTGACCCGTCTCCTCACCCAAACCTATGCAATAAATCTTGTCGTATTTATCCTTTAGTTCAGAGATTAGATATTTTCCTACAAATCCATTCGCCCCTGTAACCAAGCAATTCATCATATCAATTAAAAAAAACCGTTGAAATCCAGAAAGGAAATTCCGTAACTGTTGACAAATTAAAAAAAACGGATTTCAATGGATTTTCCCTGCTATTATTTTGGTAAATTTAGAGAAAATATTGGAAAATCACAAAAAATCCGGCGAGACCATATTCGAGATAAAAGACTCCGGAATAAACGTCGAAGAAATCATGCAGGAGTTAGAGTCCTCCTTAAAAAAACGTAACGTAACCCGTGAGGAAATCGAGAGAATTTCAAACCAAAGTTTTTCTCCAAAATCTCCGGCAGGATTCCGGGAATTCGACCCAGCCTTCACAGCCAATTTATTCGAGAAAGGAATCTCCGCTCCGAAATTCACGAATCCCTCGCTCTGGTTTATCAAAGGGCCTTTCAAGTGGATGGTGGTAAAGTTGGTCGAGATATATTCTTTCGTAGACAAAAAACTTTCGGAAAACAGAATCCGGGCTTTTTATAATGTGCTGCATGAACTGATTTTACTCCGTTCAAAGCACGAAACACTTCTGAAACGATACGAAAGATTCTACAAAGAATTTCTGGAACTCAAAGCCGTTATTCAAGAAAAAGTTCAGCCGGATTTTGAAATTTCCGTAATCCAGTATAAAAATCCGAAACTGATAGAAGAAAGCGATGAAATCATCTTGGAAGAAATTTCCAAAAATTCAAAAAACACTCTTGTTCTTTTTCCGGAATGGGGCGATTTTTTGCTGAAACTAAGAACAAAAAAAATCCAATTTGATTCGATCAGTTTTTCAAAGAACCAATTCGACCACATCAAAAAACAAATCACCGACAATGTCCGCTTCACGGACGATTTGGCTTCATTGAATTTTTCCGGGTTTGACTCCATCGTGTTTCAATCCAACATAAACCTGATTCCGAACTGGAAAATAGAACTGCTCTTGAAGCACATTGCCGAAAAATCCGACAAGCCGACAAAAGTGTATTTGCGTTTTTCCGAGAAAGATATTTCCAGCAACTCACCTTTTCAGCCTTCTTACCCGACCAGAGTTGATCTTTCAGAAATCAGGCCATTTCTCAAAAATCTAGGCTACAAGAATATTCAGGAATTGGAAACGGAAAAAGACGGATTCCATCTATTCATGTTCGCCGTAGACTAAAAAATTGAGAGTATTTCAGCACGTTGACGAATTCAATCATGGAGACGGCATCGGAAACGATGTCGAGGGAATCAGAAAATTAATCCACGACTTCGGTATTGAATCCCGCATAGTTTGCCGCAAGAGCAATTATGATTCCAAAGAATATATTCTGAACATATCCGATCCAATAAACTATCGGGATAGTGACGTGAGCATACTCCACTACGGTGGGCACGGCTACCCTTTGGAATATTTTTTAGCAAGCAGAGGTAGAAAAATTTTACGGTTTCATAACATTACTCCCTCCTGCTTTTTTGAAAACCTACAGGCATATAAATCCGTTCAATTGAGCGAACTAAAATCCATATTCGAATTGTCCTCAATAAAGACTGAAATCGAAATAGCTTTGTGCGATTCGGAATACAACAAAGAATTCCTGACGGATCTCAACTTCCAGAACTTGAAGGTAATTCCGATAGTAAAATTCTATGAAGATAAAATAGTCGGAGAGAAACCTCCCGGTTACAAAATCGGCTTCATTGGAAGGATAGTCCCGAATAAAAAAGTCGAAGACTTGATTTTTCTTCTACACTTTTTAAAAAAAGTAAATCCACTCTACTCTCTTAACTTAATCGGAAAAGCCGTTCCCGCATTCTCCGATTACTTTTACTACGTAAAAAAAACCGCAAAAGAACTAAGATTGGAAGATAGCATCAGCTTTAAGGAAAATCTAGATGACAATCAATTGACAAAGGAATTTTCCGATTTCGATTTCTACGTTTCGATGAGCGAACACGAAGGATTCGGTATCCCCCTTTTGGAAGCATTTGCATTGAACATTCCCGTTTTGGCCTTTCAGGGATCAGCAGTCGGGGAAACAATGAGAGGTGGAGGAGTATTATTCAATAAAAAAAGATTTGAACTCATTGCAGAATATATTGAGATGCTAAACAAACAAAGCGATGCTAAGATGAAGATTCTATCTTCACAAAATCTAGCTCTGAAATATTATAATGAATTTCCCTATGCAAAAATTTTTGGACAAATCCTGAACTCGAAATGAAGATCCAGAACCTACATCAATTTTCAGCAGGCTTTAATCCGGGAGACGCAATCAGCAATGAAATGCTCGCAATCCAAAAATACTTTCTGAAAATCGGAATTCGCGGAAATTTATATTCGGAGAATATCGGAAAAGACAAGAAGACATGTAAAAAATTCCGAAGTTATTCGGAAAGCAGAAATGACCTGATCGTATACCACCATTCCATCCATTCGAACGTATTGGATTTTGTATTGAAAGCCCAGGCTCCAAAAATTCTGATTTACCACAATGTCACACCTCACCAGTTTTTTAGTTCTTACGACCTGAAACTTACCTACTACCTGAAAAAAGGAAGGGAGGAATTAAAAGACCTAAAGGGAAAATTTTTGATTCATTTCGGAGATTCAAAATATAACTGCGAAGAATTGCTAGCGCTAGGATATTCAAACGTAAAAGAGCTTCCAATTGTCGTTGATTTTTCAAAATTCAATTCTGGAAACGGGGCATTTACGAAAATTAATTCCGAAGAAAAAAAAATTATCTTTGTCGGACGGCTTGCTCCAAATAAAAAGCAAGATGATCTGATCCGTTTCGCCAAAATCTACAAGGAGGTTTATAACAGAAATTTCAGGCTTTGGATTTTGGGAAATTGTTCCCATGAATTAAAAAGCTACAAAGAAGAACTCCAGACCATGATTGATTTTTATGGACTCAAGGAAAATCTGGTTATCTCCGATTTTATTTCAGATGAAAAATTAATCGAACACTACAAATCCGCAGACTTATTTTTATCCATGAGCGAACACGAAGGATTCTGCGTCCCTTTGATCGAATCCATGTATTTCTCAGTCCCAATTCTTGCTTTTAATTCTTCGGCAGTTCCTTACACTCTGGGAGATAGCGGGATACTCTTCGGAAAGAAAGACTTCCTGGAAATTTCCGCAATAGCGGATAAACTCCTATTTGACGAGGCTTTCAAAAACAAGGTCGTTCAGAAAGAACAAGCCAGGCTCGTAGATTTTCATAACGCTTGCTCTGAAAAAGTATTAGAAGAAGAAATTCGGAAACATTTTGAACTCTAAACCCAAAATAGCGATCGTTGCAGCCAGATTTTCCGACTCGATTTCCGGAGGAGCAGAAAAGCACGCTCTAAAATTCGCGTTACTAATGAGTGAGAAGTATGAGGTTACAGTGCTGACTACGACAGCTCTAGACTACAAAACCTGGAAAAACGAATTGCCTGCGGGGGAATCGAATTTTCAAAAAATAAGAGTCATACGTTTCCCTGTGGATAAGCCCAGGGAACTTCAGAAATTCAACAAATTCCTGGATAGAATCCGGCAAGGAAAAATCTTATGGAACGATGAAACATCGGATCTTTGGTTGAGAAAACAAGGCCCTGCTTCAAAAAAATTGATTCAATTCATAGAAGAAAACCAATCGTTATTTAATCTCTTCTTTTTTATTTCCTATCTATATTACCCAACCGTAATAGGGATCAAGAATATTAAGAGTAAGTCGATATGCCTGCCTACTTTGCACGACGAATTTCCAGCGTATTTTCCGGTTTATAAAAAAACATTCACAAATGAAATTTCCTATTGTTTCAATACTATCGAGGAGCTGGCGCTATTCAAGCATATCTTCGGATTTACGCCGGACAAGTTTTCAGTGATAGGTGTAAACATAGACTTGGATGATTCCGATTTCAGTCTTAGAATGCCGGGCAAGATGGGGAAATATTTTTTGGATCAAAACCCGGATAATTTTACTATAAAAAATTATGCGGTTTACATCGGCAGAGCCGATGGGGGCAAAGGGGTCAACGAACTTATAGAATTTTTTAGAGAATGGAAAAAAAATTATTCCAGCGACCTGAAATTATTATTTATCGGAGATGATTTTTGCGAAGAAGACGATATAATTTCCACTGGTTATCTTCCGGTAAACGAAAAAAACTTTCTGTTGAAAAGAGCGAAATTTCTAATCAACCCTTCTTCTCTAGAAAGTTTTTCGATGGTGATCATGGAAGCTTGGGCGAAAAAAATTCCGGTAGTGGTCAATGAAAAGTCAGATGTAATGAAAGGGCATTGCATTCGAAGCAATGGAGGATTGTATTACAGCGACAAGGAAAGTTTTTTCAAAATCCTGAACTATCTGCTGAAGAATGAAATGATCAGAAAAGGGCTGGGAGAGAACGGTTACAAATATGTTTCCCGAAATTACTCAACCGAAATTGTCAGAACGAAGCTTTTTGATTTAATTGAGAGCCGGATCTAATTTCTGAATGCCATAACGCACGAGGCAATAATGCTGACCGGAAAATTTCTGCTTTTCCACCAGAAGGTATTTCTTATCCATGATTGACTGAATTTTTTTCATGCTCTCCTGCGGAGTGCAGTCGTTTCCGACAAAAAATAATTCGCTGAACTCGCCGAACCTTTTCCCGTTCTTGGGATTTGTGATTATCTGATTTCTTTTTTTGTAAGCTTCGATACTGAAAATCAATTCAACATCGGCTCTGTTCACATGATCTGGATTTATATCATTCACAAGAATCGCGCTCTTATCGAGAGGGACGACAGTGTTCAGATAATCCCTCACCTGAATCGGCAAACTATACCCGGTCCGGTCTTTTCCTGAGAAACAGACGTTCGCGTTGCCGGAAAATTTATTCAATACATTGGCAAAGTACAATGTAGGCAGAAGCGCCAGCACCAAAATTCCCGCTTGAACAGTTTTGGAAAATTTACGAATGAACTCAAAAAGAAATATAAGCGCGCATAATACAAAAGCCGGAATCAGGTGATAAACATGTCTCGCCTGATGATTTGTTGTCAGAAATGTCAGAAACGCGACCGGCGCCAATAGATAAAATGCCAGAATAAAACTCGCATTAATCCTGGAATATTTTCTGAATCCGTAATATCCGAATCCTAAGGCAAATACAGTCAAAGCGAGAATTATCCAGCCCGCTACGGAAACGTGAAATGCGTTAGCCGCAATCTCTTTTAAATAAATCGTGAAATAGGCAAAGTCCTTTGGAACAGCCTGCCCTATGGCAACTCCTTCCGTTTGCTGCAGTGCTATCGTGCTTCCAGAGCTAGAAAATCTATCTGGGTGAATCAATATCCAAAACAAAACAGGGAATACTACCCACTGAAAAATAAAAATCAGCTTTTCGAATCCACTTTCCAAAAGTTCTTTTTTATTTCTAAAAAAATACAGGATGAAATCTATTGATAAAATCAGAAACACTAGAAATTTTATATAGTTTTTTGTCTTTCCCGGAAACGATGATGAAAGAGGTAAAACATACACGATCAGTAGGATACAAGCGACAACAAGCCTGTAAATATTTTTGAAGGAAGAAAAAATATAGCCAATGTATTTGCGACAGAACATGATAAATTCTTTCGGCTCCAATACAAACTGAAACAGAATGGCAGACAGCGCCAACATATACCCATAAGGGTATTTCGTATGAAACAATAGCAAGGTGGATGCCAGCACAAACCATTTGCTTTTCGGGTGACTTTCCCTGTAGTACATGGAAATGGCTAAAACCGAAAAAATAAAAAATACCGCGCCCTGGATTTCCAGCATTCCCGTAAAAGAATAAATCGCAATAGCAGGGGAAAGGAGAGTCAGAACACAGGCAAAGAGAAAAAAAACAGGGAAAAGAATAAACCGAAATTCTCCAGAAATCTCTCTGAACAGATAAACCCCCGATACTAGAAGCAACAGCACAAGAAAAACAAAAGTAATTTGAATGTCCGCGAATTGGTCTATTCCATAAAGGAAAAATACAGGAATCTGAAAAATATTCCTCAGCACAGGCCAGGTGGGGGAATCCAAAATCTGGAATAGAAAATGAAAAATCCTGAAATTCCTCAGATTATCCATCATTTTCAAGGTTTGGATGAACCGTAGCGAAGGGTCCCAAGTTAAAAACTCTTTATTCGGACAGGACTGAAAAAAATTCGCCTGAAACAAAACAAGAATATATGCCAGATAAGCTAGAGTAAAACCCGAAAAAACAAGCAAGAAAACAATCGAAAAATTCCAGTATTTATTTGATTTTATCTCCACCAATTTTCAATGTAGTTCTACATTCAGTTATGTCAAATCCAAAAGTTCAAAAAACAGAAACCAGGCCTGTGCTACTCCCGCCAGAAATCTCAGCCCGAAGAGCTGCAACTCTGCTCAATATGTTTAATAAGCAGAGAGGAGATTTTCTGATCGGAAATCCCCTCAAACAAATAGTATCCGACGACATGCTGAAACGAATTCTCGGAGATTCCAATCTTTGGATTCCGTTAGACCTGGAATACCAGATCATCAATTATCTTTCCACTTTAAGCGACATTTCCGTAATTCTTTTTCAGGCAGGAAGGGAATCCTTTTTGGCGGGAGCCTACGATTTGCTCCCTAACGACGACACCCAAATTTCATTTTTGGAAATGATCAATAAAATTCCGATTCTTGCAGCAAGATTTTCCAGGGTATTCTGGCTGAATCTGGATATACGGTCGGAAAACTCCGTGGTATTTGAATTTGATTACCTAGAGGGAAACAGGGAGAAATGGTACGACATCCTTTTTTTCAAGGGAATCCTGGAAGGCGCAGCGATTCTGTTCCAGATAAATGACCGGACCATCGAGCTTCTCGAAACAAGACTGAGTGGAATCATCATCGACCATTCGGAGCTGGGAAAAAATATCAAATTCGGTTCCGGCAAAAATTTCATGCAGATTACATGGAAAGATACTCCGACCAAGGTCGGTAAAACGAATATCGATAAAGAAATAAAACTTATTCAGCCAAAGACATTTTTTATTTCTACGATAGACGAAACCGAGAAGGAAAAATTTTCATTTGTGGAACTTTCAACAGTCCTTGAAAAGTCCCGTCAGCTCATGATAGAAAACAGAGACTTGGAAACGATAGTGCAAGTACTGAATAGCTTAAAAACAGAACTTGAAATCAAACAAAAATCTTTTACAAAAGATTTACGAATGGCGCGGAATATCCAGAAAGGTATCATCCCTCAAAGAATTCCCGATTGGAAAGGCCTTCAATTCTGGGTGAAATTTTTTCCTCTCCAGGAAGTAAGCGGTGACTACTACGACTACTTCAATTTCGGTTCAAATAAAATCGGCCTTCTTGTCTCGGATGTCTCCGGTCATGGAGTGCCGGCGGCTTTTATAACGGCTATTTCCAAATTACTTTTCTCACAGCACAAACTGGACAGCCCTTCCGAAATTTTTGCAATTGTGAACCGAGAGCTTCTTGATCTTGTTAAGCAACAAGGTTATTTAACATCCTTCTATGCTTTAATCAATTCGGACTACGAAGTTTTGTATTCTCTTGCAGGCCACCCAAGGCCAATTCTTGCGAAATACAAGACAGGAGAAGTGATACTTCTGGAAGGTGAAGGAACCTACCTCGGAATGTTTCCGGATGCAAGGGAATTCTACAAAGATTATAAATTAAAGCTGGAACCCGGAGATAAACTTTTCATTTACACGGATGGAATTCTGGAGGGCCAGGATGTCGACGGCGAGAGATTTGAAATAGGGCGACTAATGTCCGCAATCAAAGAAAGCATGGAGCTGGGCGTAAAAGAATCCACTGAATTTATTTTTTCAAAATTCAATCATTTCTGCAGGGGAACCGATGCGAATGATGACCAAACGCTTCTGGCAATCGGGGTTAGCCCTCACCTGGAAGAATACAAAGCCTACGTTCTGGCTGCAGAAAAACACTACAGAGACAGAAATTATTCGGAAGCCTGCAAGAGCCTTTTAAAAGCCAACAAAATTTTGCCGAGAGACCTTTGGACATTGTTCTCGCTGGGAAAATTTTATGCAAAAAATAAAGAGTACGAAAATGCGATCCATTTCCTGGATGAATACAACAATCTGAAAACATACAACGCAGATGCATTCCAGATTCTGGGTTATTGCCACTATCAACTGGGACACTACGAGCTTGCCGAAGAAAAACTACATTCCTCAATTTCACTGAGAGCGGAAAATATTCCGGCGATGTACAACCTTGCCAGAACTCAAATCAAACTTGCAAAAAATGATGATGCCAAGATCACTCTCCGAAAAATTCTGGCAATAAAAGAAAATTTCGAACCGGCCAAAGCATTACTGAATAAAATAAAAAATTAAACAAAAGAAAATAGAATGGAAAGAAAACTTAAAAATATCCTGGTTACCGGTGGGGCAGGTTTTATCGGAGCAAATTTTTTGCACTATTTGGAGAAGATCGGCTTCAGTGGAAGAGTCGTAAATCTGGATCTCTTAACCTATGCGGGCGATTTGAATAACATCAAAGGTATCGAATCCAAAATCGATTATAAATTCGTACAAGGCGATATCCGCAACAGTGGGCTATTGCAATCCCTTTTTGAAGAAGAGAATTTTGACACAGTGGTACATTTTGCCGCAGAAAGCCATGTGGACAATTCCATCAAAGGCCCGAAAATTTTTCTGGAAACCAACGTAATTGGAACGTATGAACTACTGACGACCGCGAGAAATTTCTGGGAAAAAAATCTTATGATGTCTTCGGGCGTTTTATTTCACCACATATCTACCGATGAAGTTTACGGCTCACTTGGAGAAACAGGATTTTTTACAGAGGAAACTCCCTATGATCCATCCTCTCCATATTCAGCGTCTAAGGCATCTTCCGACCATTTTGTAATGGCTTATCACAGAACCTATAATTTGCCGGTTACGATTTCTAATTGCTCAAATAATTACGGCCCCTACCAGAACCGGGAGAAATTGATTCCGTTGATGATCACAAATGCAATCTCCGGAAAAAAACTTCCCGTGTATGGAGACGGTAAAAATATTCGCGATTGGTTGTATGTGGAAGATCATTGCGATGCGATCTGGACGATTTTGAAAAGAGGCCAGACCGGCCGAACCTATAATGTCGGGGGAAACAACGAGTGGAAAAATATCGACATTGTAAAATACATTTGCAAAGTACTGGGAAACCTGACAGATAAATCCGTTCAGGATTACGAAAGCTTAATTTCCTACGTCACTGACCGTCCCGGACATGACAGACGTTATGCGATAGATTCTTCACGGATTCAGAAAGAACTTAACTGGTTTCCAAAAGAAACCTTTGAAACCGGAATCGAAAAAACCGCAAAGTATTATCTAAAAATACATTGACAAACGAGTATAATCTGGCAGTCTAATAGGTGTTACCGCTAAATGATAGAATTATTAAATTTTCGGTGATTGATTTTAAAATAAAAGAGGTTCTTCGAATGAAAAAATTATTCGCTTTAGTATTCACAGTAACTCTGTTCGTATCTCTAAGTTCCCAAGTTTACGCGGATGGCTGTTATATCTGTGCATCAGGTTCTAGCTGCCAACAGTGCAAGTACTCCGGTTCAGATACGTTTGATCAAAGAAAAAAATGTGAAGCTGCCGGATGTAAAGTTACCGGAACAGCATCTTGTTCAAGCGCTGCAAATGTAAAAGTTTGCACAGCAAAACTCGACAATCTAAAATTCGGTGAAATGCTGGCTTGCGGCGATAAAAGAAAATAATTTAGCATAAAAATCTTGAAGGCCCTCTTGATGAAATATAAGAGGGTCTTTGTATTTGAGGCACAAATAAATCCCCCCTTTTTGCATCTGTCAAATCCGGTTCGTTTCAAAAATAATGTATATACATGGTTGCGGTATTCTTATTTTTTTGCAATACGCCAGTTAAGAAACTAATACACACAAATGGCGATAGCTGGGAAATAAAGCTCTAAGACGGCGAAACAGTCGGAGCAACACTGAATATCCGGTCGGGAAATTATAGAGGAGGAAGTTTCAGTGGAAAGACTCCCAAAGCTGCACTGGATTTATTCCACCAATTGATTAAAGGACAACTCTCGGAAGGGTTTTATGGCCCAGCGGAAAAACAAACATCCTCAAAAAATAAAGTCACTGCAATAGCTATCTCTCGCAGGACTGGAAAATAATTTTGATGATATGAAAAAAGAAATTCAGAATTTGAAAAAATCCGTGCCCGATTGCAGAATCACCACAGCCGAATAGCACCCGTTTTTTATTTTAAAAATTCCTGCAGAATTCAAAAATATCCAGCGCTGAAGGACGCCAGAGCCCGTAAAGATTTTAAAAAAAAGTTGATCTTTCTCGAATCACTCGCACAATGTATGCGGAGGCTTTGCATGTTGCATTGCCTTTTTTATTATTACCTTGATACTCCAAATCTCTTGAGAATTACCGCTACCATCATCATTGCGGATAGCCGGGGAACGTTAGGTGAAATGGACCAAAAATTTTTAAATTTTAAAAAATTAATATTTTTTTGTTGACTTAGCACAAAATCCGTGCTACCTAATAATAATATGAAAAATATAACATTTAAAGCGGATGAAAAAATATTACAAAAGGCCAGAATCAGAGCTAAAGAAGAAAATATTTCTTTAAATGAAGTCTTTATCAATTGGTTGGAAATTTATGCAAAAAATAAACAAAAAGCAAAAGACTATGATTTATTGATGAAAAATCTCGAATATGCTTCTGCAGGACGAAAATTCTCTCGAGCCGAGTTCAATGAAAGATAAGTTTTTTTTAGATACTAATATATTTGTTTATAGCTTTGACAGAAATTCACAATCAAAATCTGAAAAATCTCAATTTTTAATAAAAACTGCACTTGATTCAGCAAATGGCATTATCAGTTTTCAAGTTATTCAAGAATTTTTGAACGTCTCTATTTCAAAATTTAAAAATCCACTTACTATTACAGATGCAAGAAAATACCTAGAGAATGTTTTGTTTCCTTTATGTGAAGTTTTTCCGAGTTTTAATTCTTATAGGAAGACTATGGATTTAAAAGAGAAGACGAATTATTCTTTTTATGATTGCTTGATTTTATCTGCAGCATTAGAAGCAGATTGTAAATATTTAATTTCTGAAGATTTTGATAACAATCGAAAATTCGGAAAGCTAACAATTATTAATCCTTATGCAAAAGAAATTCAAAAAGAATTAAATTTATAGTGCGGGTTCAATTCGGCCAACACCGGTCATCCGCTACGCCCAGCCTCTCAAGTTTCTGATGCTGAGGGGCTGGGTTGCCCTGCGGGAAATTTGCCTCTGACACGATTTTTGCTTTGCAAAAATGCGTGCCATCGGCAAACTTCGGATAGCCGGGGAACGTTAGGCGAAAGATTTTATTTCTTCTATAATTATGAACAAAAAATTAACCCTGTTCTTTCTAATTTTCATTATCTTTGCTCAGACAAACATTAGGGCCTTCCCGCCTGTAATCAATTCTGTTTGCTTTTCTAATAGTGGAAAATATGTCGCGACGGGTGGTTCAGACGGAAAAATAAAAATTTACGATACAAATACTTTCAATCCATTATACGTTATCTCTGAAGAATACTATGATAATTATATATCAAGTATTATGTTCACAAAAAACGATCAATATATTTTATCCGGATCGAAGTTAGGTTTAAATCTCTGGGATTATAAGAATAATTCAATTATACTTTCGTTGCCAGCAAAGTATATTTTGGCTTTAGATATTTCAGATAACAGTGCTCTTACAGGTAACTGGGAAGGTTTACTTCAATATTGGAATCTACAAAATGGCAAAATGATTTGGTCTCGAAAATCCTCTAGCCCCAATATAAACTCTATTAAAATATTTAACAATGGAATGAATGCAATTACTGGTGGGGATGATGCACAAGTAATCTTGTGGAATTTAAAAAGCGGATTTCCACTTCGAACTATCGCTCGCACAGAATTTCTATTTAGAACTGTAGATGTTTCTTCCGATCAAAAATGGTTAATCGCTGGCGGGAGCAACCGAAGCATTTTAATAAAATCTTTGCTCCAAGAAAATGAAAGTTATGAAATTAGTGATTCAAATTTAACTATAAACCAATTAAAATTCTCGAACAAAAATGATATAATTAGTGCAGGAACGGATTCAAAAATATATGTTTACGATTTTAAAAAAAAAGACAAGATCAATGAATTAAAAGGTCACAATGATATAATAACATCTATCGATATTTCTAAAGATGGCAAATATTTAATTTCCGGTAGCTGGGATACTACCGCAAAAATATGGTCGCTAGATACATATAAGTTAATCCATAGTTTTGGGACACCTACATTTGTTCCCGGACCACCCTCAGCATTTACTGACATTGCCGATGCTTTTCCAATTTTTTACATCTTATTAGCCGTAATAATTCTGGTATTTCTCTTTATAGGGTTACTTGTTCATTATTTATTGCGAAAAATTTTTAAAACAAAAATCCAAAATTGAAATCCCTGCACATAACACCGGCTACCCACTTCGCTCCCTGCGGGAAATTTGCCTTTGTCACGATTCCTGCTTTCAGTTCACGGCCATTACCTTTGCTATAAGGCGTTCAAAATATTCCCGTTTCAGAATTTTGAATGTCACTTATCAAATTCCATAAATCCCTATCCTCGACAGCAATACCAGCGAGAACCATCATAAGGCGATTCATGATGGTCTTGACCACTTTCGTCGATAAAAAGAAAAAATGACATTGAAATTAGTTGTTACTCATTTTCAGAGATTTCCTTGTCCTGCTTTTTTATACCGCCAGGCTTTCATCAACCATAATCCGAATAGAAAGCAATATTGCATTAAAATATTTTTTCTCTTGCAAGGTTAGCTGTCATTTGAGCATTTAGATTTTTGAAGTATGAACTGATAGAGGGGATCATGGCAGATAAAATTTACAAACCTAAAAATGATTTTGTTTCCAAATCAAATATCAACTTTTCCAATTACGGAAAGCTTTACAAAGAGTCCATTAAATCTCCCGAAAAATTCTGGGCGAAACAGGCGGAACGACTTACCTGGTTCAAGAAATGGAATAAAGTGCTTACTCATAATTTTGCAGAAGGAAAAGCCAAATGGTTCGAAGGCGGCAAGCTTAACGTATCTTACAACTGCCTGGACAGGCATTTGGATTCTCACCTGAAAAATAAAGCTGCGATCATCTGGGAAGGAGACAATCCTGATGAATCAAAAACCTACACATATCAGGAGCTGCACCGGGAAGTTTGCAAATTTGCAAACGTACTAAAAAAGCAGGGAGTAAAGCCCGGTGATAGAGTGCTGATTTATCTTCCAATGATTCCTGAACTTGCAATCTCGACGCTAGCATGCACCCGGATTGGGGCGATTCATTCGATAGTATTCGGAGGATTTTCGCCGGAGGCAATCCACGGACGAGTCGAAGACTGCAAGCCAAAATGCGTTATTACGGCAGACGGTGGATTTCGCGGAGGAAAAATCCTGGACCTGAAAAAGAACGTTGATGAAGCGCTAGAAAAATCTTCGGTCAAAATTAAGGACGTCATCGTTGTCCGAAGAACAGGAATTGAAGCAAATCTCGCCTGGATCGAAGGAAGAGACCACTGGTGGCATTTTCTCATGAAGTCCCCCGATATAAAATCCGAATGCGAGCCATACAAAGCAGACTCGGAAGATCCATTGTTTATTCTTTATACGTCAGGCTCCACCGGTAAACCAAAGGGTGTATTACATACTACGGCAGGGTATTTACTTGGAGCCAATCTTACATTTCATTATGTATTCGATCACAAACTGGAAGATACATTTTGGTGTACTGCCGACATCGGGTGGGTAACAGGCCACAGTTACATTTTGTACGGGCCTCTTTCTAACGGTGCAACCTCGATTATGTTTGAGGGAGTTCCAACATACCCCGATGCCGGAAGGTTTTGGCAAGTAATTGACAAGTATAAAGTAAATGTTTTCTACACTGCTCCAACTGCAATCCGCGCGCTTGCGAAAGAAGGCACAGAGCATGTGCAAAAACATTCACTGAAATCTCTTCGCTTATTGGGATCGGTTGGTGAACCGATTAATCCGGAGGCCTGGGAATGGTACAATAAAAATATCGGAAAGGGAAATTGCCCGATAGTCGATACCTGGTGGCAAACGGAAACAGGTTCAATAATGATTTCTCCTCTTCCCGGCGCAATTCCTACGAAGCCTGGCTCAGCAACACTTCCGTTTTTTGGAATCCGACCTATCCTGGTTGACGGCGAAGGAAAGCCCATAAAAGAAAAAGGGGAAATTTCCGGAAATCTTTGTGTAGAATTTCCCTGGCCTTCTATGATGAGGGGAGTTTACGGGGACCCCAAGAGATTCAAGGAGACCTATTTCTCCCAGTTTAAAGGTTATTATTTTACGGGAGACGGTGCGAGAAGGGACAAGGATGGATATTTCTGGATAACGGGTAGAGTGGACGATGTCTTGAATGTCTCCGGCCACAGAATCGGTACGGCTGAAATCGAAAGTGCGTTAGTCGAGCACAAATCCGTTGCCGAAGCCGCAGTTGTAGGATTTCCTCACGATATCAAAGGGCAGGGAATATATGCATATGTCACAGTCAAAAACGGCATTGCGACAAACGATGAGCTGAAAAGAGAACTGATTGCAATAGTGGAAAAAATCATCGGAAAGATCGCAAAACCCGACATTATTCACTGGGCTCCAGGGCTTCCCAAAACCAGATCTGGAAAAATTATGCGAAGAATTCTGCGTAAAATCGCAAATGGAGAATATGATACGTTAGGCGACATATCAACGCTCGCCGATCCTTCAGTAGTCGCCAATATCGTTGAAGACAAAAAGAAATTTCACAGTTAGGTAAAATATTCCAAAGTATTCAAAGAATTTACCTTTTCTTTCTGATGTATAAAATCTTTTTGACACGGGCAACCACTTGCCCGTTTTCATCCTTAACTTCCGCATGCAATTCTTTGTCCATTTTGCGTTTTTCATCGACTTCTTTCTTGATTTCTTCAATTACTTTGTCTTCTATATAGAAGATTGCAGAAACCTTGCCCTTACCCGGTTTCACAAAATCAATAACTGCGGATTTGTCCCAAACTATATAACCATCTCCCAGTGCTCGAATCAGAAGAAGCATAAAAAAAGGATCACACATAGAGTACAGAGAACCTCCGAAATGAGTTCCCACATAATTCAAATTACTCGGAACCAAATCCATTGAGGATTGAATCGATTTTCCTGGATATGGCCCCTCGCTGATTTTTATCCCTGCCCCACTATACGGGCCGAAAAGACTAAAAGTCTCGCCGATTTCGTAATTGGAGGTTAGAAATTTCCAGAGCGGATTTACTCCATATTGTGGTTCTTTCATCAAATCTAAAAAAAATCACTACCTCATGACTGCAAGCGAGAAATCGGTTTTTTGCGGCACGAAGCAGTTAATAATCCTGTCGATTAGAACAGAAATTTCTTTACAGAGGAGCAGACAGCGAGCGATTATTCCCAAGAGAAAAAAATTGTTTACCGAATCCGTAAATAATTACACAATCAATTTTTAATCCTGTTAACGGAGAATCCATGAAAAAAAAGTGCCTTTTCATCATAAGCTTTCTTATACTTCATTGCAAACTAGACCAACTGACTGTTGAACCCAAAATCACTCCGATGCATTGGTGCAAAATCCGTCCCTGTGTTGAAGTGAATGGGTTTGTTTGGAATGAGCCACTTGGATCGTTTTTAGTGTTCTTGCTTGCATTTTTATGGGTCGGTTCAGGAATTTTCTTTTTAAAGAATCATGATTGTCAGAAGTCCAGAAAATTATTCGGAATTGCTCTAGTGTTAGGGGGAATCGGAGCATTTCTCGCAGGAATAAGTTATCAGGCATTCAGTTATATGCTAAAGTGTGAAGGCCGTGAATACTGTATATTAACAAACGGCTTTGAAGTAGGTTACAGCCTAGTACAGACATTGAGCGTTAGTGCCATGCTGAGCGCTGTTGCATTTGCTAGCACGAAAGGATTGGTGAGAAAAGTTTTCATAGGTTATAGCATTGTGAATTCAATAATTTATTCATTTGTAACATTTTTCGGCGTTTATCAACCAAATAAAATTTTGTTATCTTTCGAAGTATTGATGCTATTTGCCTTGCCCGGAATTTTATTTGTTCTATGCATTGGAGTAGTCAATTATCTCAAAGAAAAAAGACCGCTTGATCTTGCATTATTCATGGCTTCAGTTATTTTAATCCTTGTTCAAGTTGCTTACTTTGTCTATTATGCATCTGGAATTACCCAAGCGCTTTACAAAGAAGGGCAAGGATTTTATTTTTCAGAAAATGATGTTCTTCATGTCGGGATGATTCTCTGGCTCATTTTTATCGTCAAATCTGTCGGAAAATATTTAAAAGATCATAGTTCCGAATGAACCTATTATAAGAAATTCGAAAGTTTGAACTGGGCCTTAGGAGAAAATAATCCAGTATTCGGGAATTTTTCCACCAAATGGAGGACCAGGTTTTTGCCCAACGGGATTTCCGAAAAAGGTGCATTGCTCAGTCGACTTATCTCGGTGTAAATTCCGCTCATCAATTGATTTTTGCTACCCATTACTTTTTGCAAAACTCAGAGCCATCATATCTCCTTGATTGAAAAGTTTTACGAATTTATCTGCAAAAAATTTTCCTATTTTAAAAAAAGTACCAGCGCCTTTTTTAGATGTCATCCCGCTACCATAAGAAATTTTTGAGACGAGTTTAAAACCTGCGTTTTCCGCAAGCCTGATTAGTCCATCCATGGAATAATAATACAAATGCTCCGGAACATTCATGTATCTCCATTTTTTTCCAAAATATTTTGCTAACCAACCGTATCTGCATGTAGAAATTATTACGCGCCCTCCCGGTTTCAAATGAGAATGGATTTTCTGCAAAGTCTCCTTTGGCTTGTGCAAATGTTCGATGGAAGCCCACAAAGTAATCAGGTCAAAACTTTGCGTATAGCTCTTATCCCATTCGAGAAAATCACACTGTTCAATTTCCAGCCCCAGAGTTTTTTTTCCGAATTCCGAAGGACCCTTCGCAATCTCGATTCCTTTTGCGTTCCAGCCTCTCTGTTTTAAATAGTCTACGAAATATCCCGCTGCGCATCCTACATCGATTGTGAACTTTGTTTGTGGAAGAATTTTTTCCCATTCAAAAAATTTCAAATCTTCCAAATTCAATCTGAACACTCTGGATATTTCCGATTTGATTTTCTCCGAATAATAGTCGTCGTAGCCCCTGTCAGTCCGTTTAGTAAAATAGTCATCGGAATAATATTTCGCAACTTCAGAGAAATCCGGTTGCGGGTTCACTTGAACCAGATTACAATCGCAACATTCCACAACTCGGAATTTTTCCTTCAGGGAGCTCTCTTTCTCGAAAAGAAACTTAAATTTTTCGGAACCGCAAGTATTGCAAGGAATTAATTTCATTTTTCACTATCCTTGGATGGAGTTTTTCAGAATTTTTATAAACTCTTTCTGATGGGTGTGGTGCAGGTAATGGCCTGCGCCTTTTATGATTTCAATTTCCGATTCCGGAAAATATTTTTTAATAACAGGGTAATTTTCCCTTTTCACATAGTCGCTCTCACTGCCAAGAATAAAGATTGCCTTCCCAGAATAGAACTCTCCGTCTTCAAGCTTCAGTTCAAATGCATCCCTTGATTTTTCAAGCACTGGGACATTGACTTTCCATCTATATCCGTTTTCAGTTCTTTCCAGGTTCATCTGTAAAAACTGACGGATAAAATGGTCTGGGAGAATCTCCTTCATGTCCCTGTCGATCGACTCTCTGGAGGAATATCCACTAACGTCCATTTTCAAGCAGGAAAATTCCTTCTCATAATCTAGAGGGTAATTCATCGGCGCAATGTCTACAATAATCGGAAAATAAATTTTATTCGGATGCAAAAAAGAAAATAGAATTGTAACAAGCCCGCCCATGGAATGGCCGATTAGAATTGGATTTGAAATCGAGTTGTCTACAATAAATTCGTATACGTCATCCGCCATGTCTCTCAGATTATGGGACAACGCATGCGGAGAATCGCCGTGATTTCGAAAATCAAGGCAATAAACTAGATTGGTAGGACTCAGCTCTTTTGCAATAGTCGCCCAGTTTTTCGAAGAACCAAAAAGCCCGTGTAGAATAATAACCGGCCTTCCCGATGTACCGTATTCTCTGAAATTGAGTTTCATGCCTTGCTTTTTTGATCCTTCTTCCCCACAAGCGGCGCAGTATACTTCTCATACAATTCAAACAAAAACTCCATACGTTTCGCATCACTTTCAAAAGGCTTAGAGCGATAACATTTATCCACTGCCTTGTCGAGTGCGTTATGCGCTTTAGATAGAGCCGGGGGCATCGTAGTTGGATCATAAAGATCGGCTAAACTTGAATCTGGAAATTCCTTTCTCACATCCAAAACATTTTGGGCTGCATCTTCAACTGCTTGAATTTGTTTTTCAGATGAACTTTCAGGCCACGGAAAATTATTGTAAACAATATCATTCGAATAACGAAAATCACTTTTTAAGCGTCCGCAAACATATTTCATCCAAGTCATGTGCATTTTTGAAGTCAAAATCCCAAAATGATACATGGATGCTCTTGGAAGACTGATGCATGTATCACTGACAATTGAGTCCTTTCCCAAGAAAGCCATAGGAATGTATTTTCTGTTTTCGGAAGAAACTCTAGGGATTAAAATATAGGTGCTTTCTGGTTGCCTGATTTCAGTAAATAGGGTTGGTCGATCTGCCCACTTAACAGTAGCTGCTTTTGTACTTTTTAATCTGAATTTTCTTACATTCTCTACTCTCTCTAAAACAAACGGCATCTTTTTTAATTCAGTCGGTTCGGTATCAACTAGCCACAAGCACCATCTTTTTTCATTGTGCAAAAATTCTCTCGCGCTGACAAACGGTTTGATATACTTTTTCGATAAAGGTTCTTTTTTTATAAATTCAATTTTTTCTTCATCTGTAAATAATAAAAATCCGTTATCTGTCGGCTGGCATCCTTTCTGCAACTCAGGAACGGGGCATATCGCATTCTTTCTGGTAGTCACCCAAATATCTTTCCCTTCAATTAAATATGGATTGATATTTTTCACAATCCTTTCATGCGGAAGAGAATTTACAGTTTCATAATCATAAATTTTCTTAACATTTGCATCACTAGCTGCGAATCCGATTACCACCACATAAACTGCTGCCTGCCCTTTTGCCTCATTAGTCCATTTGAAAGTTCTGTGGGCAAAATGAATCTTGCAATGGTATTTTTGAAACAACTCTCCCCAGAGAATTCCAACCTGCTCACCTTGAGCAACTGAATTCGTTGATACAAAAGCTGTTTTTGTAATTTTGTCCTGCATATACTGGGCAGCCTTGATATACCAACATGTAACGTAATCCATCACACCTGATCCTTGAACATTTTGAAAAATGTAATCTGAATCTTCCTTCTGCCCTTCATTTTGCAGATGCTTACCAACAAACGGAGGATTCCCCAGAATATAGGAAAACTCTGTCCTCACTTCTGTAATTTTACCTGCTGGAGCTTTTCTACCCATATCGAAAAAATAATTTTCAATAATTTTAGGCCGAACAATACTTTGCCAATCCATTCGGAGAGCATTCGCATGAACAATTGTAGCAGATTTTTTTAGTGGAAGTCTTGCAAAGCTTTGACCGAATTCAAGAGAAACCAGTTGATTCATTTGATGGTCAGTCAACCATAGAGCAACCTCAGCAATTCGAACCGGAAATTCTTCAATCTCAATCCCGTACATCTGGTCAACATCGAGTAGGGCGACAGTGCTGATGTTTGTAAATTTTTCCCCTGTTTTATTGATTAATTTCAAAACTTCAATTTCTAATAATCGAAGTTCACGGTATGTGATCACCAGAAAATTTCCGCAACCGCATGCAGGATCTAGAAATTGCAAATTCGCAAGCTTCTTGTGAAAATCAATCAGCTTATTATGATTATTTTTTATTGAATTGAATTCTTCCCACAACGCATCCAGAAACAAGGGCTTGATTAGTTTTAGAATATTGGTTTCAGAAGTGTAATGCGCTCCTAGATTTCTTCTGAATTCCGGATCCATAACGGATTGAAAAAGCGATCCGAAAATTGCAGGAGAAATTTTACTCCAATCCAATGCGCAGCAATTTAGAATTGCATTTCGCATTTCTCTGTCAAAAGAAGCCGGAGGAAGAACTTCCTCAAAAAGTTTTCCGTTCACATATGGGAACTCACCCAGAGACTCATCAATATTTTTCATCCGTTTATCCCACGGTTGATTCAATATGTAAAAAATTTGCGATAGATGAGCGCCAATGTCACTCCCATCCTCATGAGTTTTATTTATGAGGTATTCCATGAAAATGTTTTTGTTAAATATCGCAGTGTCCTCGGCAAACATACAGAACACAAGCCTAACAAGAAACTGTTCAAGCGCATGCCCTGTATAACCTGCTTCTTTCATCAGATCATGAACTTTTCCCATTAGTTCAGCTGCTTCTATGTTGACAGGGTCTTCTTTTTTATAAGAAATTTTTTGATAGCCGGCTATGAATCCCAAGAGCTGAACATTTTTCTGAAGTTCTTCCAATGGAAATTCTTGCGTAGTATTTTCAGTTAGATCATAAATGCGAAATCTTGCAAAATCGCAAACAATAATGTATTTCGGTAACTCGTAATCTTTCAGTCCCGGAAAATAATCCGTAGCCTGTTTATAGGCTTTATCCAGGTCTTTCCCTTTTGATTTGTGTTCAATGAGCACAACACCTTTCCAGAGAAGGTCAATTGAACCACGCTTACCGTCAGATACGTTTACTTTTTTTTCAAACGTAGCAACTCTTTGCCTTGGAACACCAAAAACATTGAAAAGTCCATCCCAAAAAGATTTCCCATCCGCATCTTCGTCTTTTGCATCCTCCCATTCTTTGGAAAAGCGGATTGCATTTTCTCTTATTTCATTCCAACCGAGAGCCATTCGTAATCCTTGTCATTATTCCGATCTTTCCAATATCACAAAAGTTACGTCGTCTTTCAAACTAGCAAATCCGTTAAATTCGTTCACAGCGTGCATGATCTTTTTTATAAACAAATCCCCGTTCAAATGGTGATTCTGCGCGATCAATTTTTCAAGCCTTTCTTCTCCGAATAATTCTTTTTTCCCGGCCTCCACAATTCCGTCAGTCAATAGTATAAGCCGATCTCCCTTTTCCAGACTGAACTCATGATCGTGCCAAATATTATCCGGGAATACTCCAAGTAATTTTCCTTTAACCTCATATTCTCTGAGTTCATTTTTCGAAGATGAATAAATGTATGGATACACATGCCCGCCATTAGCGCAAACAATTCTTCCATCTGTTTTGAGAATGAGATAAAACATTGTGAGAAAATTTCCTCCGATTCTTTTGCAAACACTCTGATTCAAATAGAGCAGAGTCTCTGCGGGAGAAGAAATAACCGGCGCGAGGGAATCAAACTCCTGCTTTACAATGGATGCGATAAACGCGGAGGGAATCCCGTGGCCCGATACATCCGCAATAAATATTCCCAGATCGCCGTTATGAAATTCCAGATATCCGTAAAGGTCGCCTCCCACTTTGTCCATCGGTTGATAAAATGAAAATATTCTATAGCCTTTCCTGACTGGAATTTTTTGGGGAAGAAGCGATTTTTGAATTTTTCTAGCACGATCTAATTCGCTTTCGATAATACTATTTCTTTTCTTCAACTCGGTCATAGCCTTATCGACAATCATCTTTTCAATTTCCAGATCTTCCGTCCGCTCTTTGATTTTTTCCTCCAAACGTTCATTGAACAAAAGAAGTTCTTCGTGCAATCGTTTGGTTTCCATAGTTGATAAATTCAATTTCTCCGACATCGAATTAAAATTTCTGGCAAGAATAGAAAATTCATCTTCTCCGTGAACCTTCACTTTATAAGATAAGTTCCCATCTGCAATGGAAATTACTCCCTGAATCAATTCCTGAATCGGATTCGTTAAAACTTTTGCGAGAAAATGCGCGCCAGATGCCATGATGATAAAAATGACAAATCCTGCCTGAAATGAAACCGTCAGGATAATACGCTGAAATTCTTCCATCTCTTTTTGCGAAACGTCGACTTCCACAAAACCTGTGGGTTGTGAATCAAAATTCCTGAGTACGGCAATTGCCGACATAAATCTTCCGTAATTGTTTTCTTTGAATCCGGTTTCGATATAGTCTTTTCCGGATTTCATTGCATCGAGATATACTTTCATATACTCTTTATTTGTTACGACTTTTTGGCCCGGAACGGTCAGTGGATAATTTTTAAGATTTAGAATAATCTCATAACGCAATTCTTTAAATTGGTGAATTATAAAACCTTTACAACCTGTATGGTCCTTTTCAAACACGGTATCGTTACACTGAATTCTAAATGGGTCATTCCCCCGAAAGGTAAAAACAGTTTTTTTATTGACCCTCACTGATTTTTCGTGATCATTAATGGAAATCCTGAAAATTTCATCTCCGATTTTTATGTCAAAATCAGAAGTAAAATTATTTGAGTCATATTCAACGGTAATTTTTCCTGCCGAATTCTGATAGGCAAGAAAAGCAAACTCCGGCGATTCAAACCAGACAGAATCCCTTTTTGCGATAATTCCATCGACTGCATAGGAAAAACTCTCACTGGCTGGTTCGTAATTCACGCTGAAAATATAGGCAATATAATCTTCCGCGAGAAAGGCATTCATTATACTCTGGTAATAAATGTAGTCTTTGTTGTGGAGCGCCGTAGAATCTTTGAATTCTCTGTGTTTGGTATAATCTATAATTTTTGCTACCGATGTCGCAATCGTTAACTTATTGCGCAAAAACTTTTCCTGAAACAGATTGCTAACAGCATGATAGGTGGAATATCCCATAACGAAAATTACGGAAATTTCAATGACCAGAAAAAGAAAAAATAGCTTCGTACGAATTGTCTTCATCAAATGTTTTTAGCGCAAAGGCAGTCTATCGTGCTTCCATTCCATTCCGACATTGGCTGGTTACAAGAAAGTTTTTTTTCCATTTCTGGATTTCTTAATGCCCTAAAATCAGAGTCGAAAATCAAATCGGAAGTCTAATCCTATGGGGATCTTAGGTCCTCTTTGGAAACCGGTTCTTAGACCTCACCAAGTATTTTAGAATTGGCCTGGATTGCATTTAGCAATGGGTGTTCTAAAGTAAATGTGGAAAGTAAGGATTTTCATGGATTTTTTTCCGGTTGCAATATTCAAGGATTATTGATTTCTATATGCTAAAGGATCCATCAATGTCGCCGATAACAAAAGATCATTTTTTTGAAATATTTCCCTGGGGAACAAATCATCTTTCTCTCGGAAAGCCTGTAAACTGGTTTTGGCAGTTTGAACTGGATTTGCCAGTTGAATTTGTCTGGCCGCACCTTGTTGATACTTCCAGACTAAACAGGCTATTTAAACTCCCGAAAATGGAATTTCAGGAGAAAGATGGGGTTCTTTACGGCAAAACAAATTACTTCGGCCTGAAAACGGAATGGAAGGAAAATCCCTGGACCTGGATATTCCACAAAAGCGCGATAGATATTCGAGAGTACGATTCAAGTTTTCTGAAAGTATTCCGGGGTATTTTTTATTTCGAAGAATCTCCGGACAAGAGAAAAACCATTCTGACAATTCAATTTGGGCTGATTATTAATGGATTTTTTTCTCGTTTTCTGGTCTCGTTTTTGGAAAAACCGTTTCAGAGAACGTATAGAAAAGCTTTGCATGCCCTGGAAAAAACTATCCAAAAATCTCCGGACAAAAATGCAATTGTGCCGATTTTGAAAAATCCTCCTCCGGAACTCCCAACAGAAATCCAGGAGAAAATCAAAAGTATTTCCTTGAGACTCCTGGAGAAAAAAATCCACCCCGAAATTCTAAATAAGTTAATCAGTTATATCCAAACCGAAGACGAACTTGATCTCCATAGAATTCGGGTGATCCAACTGGCAGAAAAATGGAAAATCAATCCAAACGAACTATTAAGAACCTGTCTTCATGCTACAAGGGAGGGACTTCTAACATTAAGCTGGGACGTCATTTGTCCTCATTGCAGAGGAGTGAGAATCGAAGCAAATACGTTAGGCGATGTCCCGAAGAAAGGCGAGTGCGAAGTATGTGAAATCGATTTTAACAACGATACGGAGAACTCCATAGAAATTACTTTCCATGTTCACCCTTCCATACGCAACATTCCAAAAATATTGTATTGCAGCGCAGAGGCTTCTCTCAAACCCCATATCAAACTACAACAATTTGTTCAGCCTGGATCTCAATTGAATTCGAATATCCCTCTGGAAGCCGGAAACTACAGGATGAGAATTAAAGGTTTCGAAAAGTCCAAAACCCTGGCTGTTTCTGAAAGAAACCCGTCAAAGGATATCCGATGGGAGTCAAGCGACACGAGTGAAGAATTTTATACTTCCACAAATCCTCTTCTAATTCTATCAAACAACACAGCAAAACCTTTGATTTTCACGATTGAAGAAATTTCCTGGAGCAAAAATATTTTAAAACCAGCAGCGCTCTTTAACATGCAGGACTTCCACGATCTATTTTCGAGCGAATACATTTCTTCCGATCTGCAACTGGAGATAGGAGAGCAAACGATTCTATTTACGGATATGGTCGGCTCGACAAAATTTTATGCAAGTCAGGGTGACTCCAGAGCATTCCTGGAAGTGAAGAAACATTTCGAAGAAATTTTTCGAACAGTTAGGGAAAATAATGGGGCAGTGATCAAAACCATCGGAGATGCAGTCATGGCATCATTTGCGGAAAGTACGGACGCAATCAAAGCTTCCATTTCTCTGCAAAAGCTCTTCTTTCAGGACAGAAAAGATACCCCGATCCGTCTCCGGGTTTCCGTCAACTCTGGAAAATGTATCGCTGTCAATTTGAATAGCAATATCGATTATTTCGGGGGAACCGTCAACATTGCCGCGAAAATCCAGGGATTGGCAGGTTCAGGAGAGGTCGTTTTCACAGAGATTTTTTTCCAGAGGCACGGAGTAAAGGACTATCTGACTGCCAATGGTTTTAAACCGGAACCCGATGAGTCCAAAATCCCAGGATTTGTCGAAAAAATTCAAGTTTACAAGATCAAAGTTGGCGATTAAAATATTGAAGTATTGTCGATTTCGAAAAATGTTGCCCAAAACACAGGCTATGAAGAAATCTGATTTCTATGGTATCTGAACTGGCCTTTTTTTGTCTGAATTTTCGAGATTTTGTGAGTAATTTTTGGAAATAAACTCATGTTGGTGACCGATAATTAAATCAGTTTTATGTGTTTATTTCCGCAAATGAATCCATTCATTATGTCCACAAGGATATTTAACTGATGTCGAACGCCCCTGCGCCTTCATTTCAGATGGTAAACTATGCAGCGAACTCCTATGTCATAGTAGAAGGGAAGAAAGAAGCCTATAATTTTTTTATTGTTCGCGAAGGAAAAGTAAAAGTTAGCCGTGAAAATCCGGTTGTCGGGGAAGATCCGAATCAAGTGATTGGCCCGGGGGACTTTTTCGGAGTTGTAGCAGCAATGAGCCAGCACGCTCAAATCGAGTCTGCAATCGCACTGTCCAATGTATCGTTGATTTCCGTTAGCTACGACCAATTCGGCACATTGATCCAGAAAAATACTCCCGTTGCCATGAAAATCATCCGCTATTTCTCGATGAAGCTCCGACAGTTCGACCAAACTATTACTCGGCTTTCTTTCAGAAATGCAGTCGAAGAAGATCCAAACCAGTTGTTCAACATGGGTGAATACTATTTTTCGCAAGGCAACACGGCTCATGCCTCATACTGCTTTCAGAGCTATTTAAAGTATCTCCCTAACGGACAGTATGCGACCCAATCCAAGCTCAAGCTTCAATCTCTGAATGCACCAATGAGCCTGCCCCCGATCGATGAAACAAAATTTAACCGGTCTTACAAAGACAACAACATGATTTTTTGCGAGCACGAACCAGGCAAAGAACTCTACATTATTCAAAATGGCAAAGTGAAAATCACGAAAATCGTAAACAACAACGAGGTCATGCTTGCTGTTTTACAAAATGGTGACATTTTCGGAGAAATGGCAATCCTAGATAATAAACCGCGCTCAGCCTCTGCTGTCGCCTGGGGAGATGTAGAATTATTGGCCATTAATAAAGCCAACTTCGAAGGGATGGTGAAAGCGCAGCCTCAGCTCGCAACTAGATTAATTACTTTACTTTCCGAGAGAATTTGGACTGCGTATAAACAACTTGCAAATCTAATGATAAAAGACCCGCAAGGAAGGATTTGCGATACATTGTTGACCCTCGCGGAAAAAAATCGGGCAAAAATTGCAGCTAAATCTTTCTATAGTTTCGATATTGGCGTGAAAGACGTGTTAAAAATGATCGGGCTTCAGGAACATAAGGACGAAAATTTGGTTCTAGACCTGATTGCAAAAAATAAATTTTTTAAGCTGGATCAGGGAAAATTAAGTTGCACAGATCTGTCCGAACTGGAAAAATTAGTACACTTCTATCGTAAGAAAACTCAAATGGAAAGCAAAATTCAAAGAGATAGGTTGAAATAATCGAATCGTGGATCCTTTTCTATCGGTTACGAAAACGGAAAACAGTGTCACCATTAAGTTTTTAGATTTTACCGGACAAGTAGACCATAATTATTTGAAAGAAGTGTTTTCTGAAATTCTTTCATCCAAGCCCAAAGAAGTTTTCGTAGATCTTGAGCAAGTGGATATTCTGGGTTCACTAGTAATTTCAAAAATACTTTCTTTTAAAAATAAAACCAACCTCGAGCAGATACAAGTTAAGCTGATTAACGTAAAGCCAAGCCTCCTGGACATTTTTCGGCAATTAAAACTAGACCAGCTTTTCGACCTCGCCTGAGGCAAGTTTTTCGTGGCAGAAAATTCTTCCCGAAAAAATCTCCGGAGATATTCGGAGTTGAAATCGGCCGTTGAAAAATTAAAATCAACCGATCAGTCTACCTTCAAATTGATCGAGTCCGTAGGTGAATGCAAGCTCCAAACTATAGGCACTCCCTACTACGTTCTAATTAAATCGATTATTTCACAACAACTATCTACCCAAGCGGCCAATTCCATTTTAAAAAAGCTGAATGACTGTTTCAAAACCGCAGATAGTATCCCGGAACCCAAATTGCTACAGAAAGCGCCCCCGGAAAAACTGAGAAACTGTGGATTGTCTTTCGCAAAAGTTGAGACAGTCAAAAGAATCGCAGATGCCTATGAAACGGACAAGCTATCCGACCATCTTCTCCACTCCCTAAGCGATGAAGACGTTATGCGACATCTGTGCAGTTTCAAAGGGATCGGCCCGTGGACTTCGGAAATGACTTTAATCTTCGGATTGGACAGATGGGACTGTTTTTCTGTTGGAGATCTGGGATTACGAAAAGCAATCGAAAAGTGGTATGGAATACCGAAAGATAACAAGAATAAGATTCTGAAATTTACCGAAAAATTTTCCCCCTATAGAAGCATAATCTCTTGGTATCTATGGGCTTCATTCGACACGGAACCTTGGGAATAACGGCTAACGCATCTAAACTGGAATCTCTTTGACGACTCGAAAAGTCTGAATTGTTTTTTCAATGCCCTTAACGGAAATGGATGGTTGTTTTTCTATTTCGATGAAGTGCTTCACTCGCTCATATACCGTATCCGTTATCAGGATATCGGTTTTGAACTCTTTGTTTAAAGCTTCTATCCTTGAAGCCAAATTTACCGATTGCCCAATCACCGTATATTCCATTCGTTTTTCCGAACCGATATTTCCAGCTACAACCTCTCCGGAATGAATACCAATACCAAAATTGATAGGGTCTTTACCAACTTCTTTCCTCTCCTGATTTAATACTTGAAGTTTTTCCTTCATCCGAAGAGCAGTCCTTACAGCCATTTCCTCATCATTCCCGGAACTTACAGGAACTCCGTACACTGCCATGATCTCATCCCCGACAAATTTATCCAAAGTCCCGCCATATTCAAAGATTGCATCAATCATCAAAGTCAGATACTCATTCAGAAAAATCACGACTTCTTCCGGACTCATATCCTCGCTCATTTTGGTGAAATTGCGTATATCGCAAAAAAGGATCGTTGCATTCTTTTTCTCTCCGGTCAAAGTAATTCCCTCATGGAGAATTTTTTCGGCAACCTGATGCGAAACATATCTCGAAAGCGTATCTTTCACCCTCTCTTTTTCCTCCTCTTTCTTCCGAACTTCGAGGTCTTTGGAAATCGACTGATCCACAAGTTTTCGATATACTTTCGCAATGTAAGCCGCGATTAAAAATAGAGTCGTCATAAAAATAATTTTGATAATCAGGTTAGCAAGGCTTACTTTCGGAGTCGTGAACGATTCCGTGATAGTTCCGAATTCCACGGTTGAATTGAAGATTGCAAGAGCGATAACGATAATGTAAGTAAAAGCACCGAGTATCCCGGTAAAAATTGTAAGCCGCACGGAAAAGCGCATTGCCGCCAGTGCAATCCATAAAAAGTAAACCAAAAAAGCTTCCGTCTTGAATGATCGAAATGTTCCAAAAAAGTAAATAGCCACAGACAAAAGGGTAATATCCATATAACTGGAAATGTATTTCACCCGCGGAGTATATTTCCCTGCCCTCAGGAAAAAAAACATAAAAATTCCGTAGCAAAATGTGAAAGCGGAAATAATGTAAATTGCCGCAAGCGATTGAGCCGGGATCTGATTTTGTATCCCCCTCCCAAGAGCCGCATAAATTAGAGCAATTATAATTCTCGCATTGTTGATAATCTTTTCACTTTTCTCTTCTTCAATACGAAATATTCTGGTTATAAAGTCCTGGATCTCAAAATTGGATGGCTCAGTTTTTTTCATAGGTCTTATTTCCTGCATTATTTTGATCAATCGTCAAGAATAAATATGACTTTAATTATCTCAGAAACTATTTTTTTGTTTGCCTTACAAGATCAAGCAAATTGAATTAAATCCAAGATATTGATTTCAGAAAAAATAAATTACCGTGAAATTAAAAAGATTTCAAATAGCTAAACCGAAAGTTGGACTTGTGCTAGGATCAGGAGCCGCAAGAGGTTGGTCGCATATCGGAGTGATCAAAGCTTTTCGAGATCACCAAATTCCTATTCATATTATAACTGGAACATCTGCCGGAGCTGTGGTAGGCGCATTTCTTGCCGCAGATGCGATCGAAAATCTTGAGAGATTTACTCTCTCACATAAAAGCCTGAAAGATACTTTTTCGTACATGGATTTTACAATTAACAATGGAGGACTCGTTGCCGGAAAAAAGTTTATGAAATTCCTGGAAGAACATCTGCCAGTCCGAAAATTCTCTGAATTAAAAATACCATTCGGAGTTGTCGCGACCGATTTAATCACCTTTTCAGAAATCCATATTGACGATGGATTTTTGATCCCTGCAATCCGTGCGTCAGTCGCTGTTCCGGGCTTTTTAACTCCACTAGAATCCCAGGGGATGCAATTGGTTGATGGTGGCCTTGTGAATCCGGTACCTGTAAATCTTGCACGTCAACTTGGAGCAGATATTGTAATCAGCGTTGATTTGAACGCCCACAATGCCAACCTAAAAGTTAAATCTTTTATGGGTATACTGGATAGAACAGTATCGGTTTTAATGAATAAAGTTAGAGAAGCCAACATGGAAAAATTTCCAGCAGATATTACAATTACACCGGATCTTTCTCACTACAAATTCATGGATTACCACAAAACTAATGAGGCCATTCAAATCGGTTATGATTCCGCAATGGAAAAAATTCCTGAAATTAAAAAAATTCTGAGTAACCCAATTTCAAAATACAAAAAAGCTGTCCTAGGCAATAGAGCACTTCATTTGTTTGTTACATCAAATAAAAAGAAGAAATAAAACAAACAACCTGGAAATTTATTGTTTTTTCAGTTGACTTGAAATATTCAAATTTTAAAAATATAGAAAATATTATTGAGGGGAATACTTATGGCAGATGAAGATTACGAATCAGAAGGTGGGAGCTACACCGAAACCAGCGAAAAGGGCTGGGGGGAAAGGCTTGGCGAATCGATTAAAGGCGTTGCGGTCGGAGGTATCCTTGTAATTGCTTCAATCGTACTGTTATTCAAGAACGAAGGATGTGCGGTCAAAACTGCAGAAGGACTGAAAGAAGTCGCAGGCCTTGTTGTAACAATTCAGCCTGACAAAGTCGATTCTGCCAATGAAGGCAAACCGGTCAATGTTTCCGGTGAAGCAGCTACAACAGAAACACTTACGGATAATCTTGGTTTTTCGGCTAATGCATTTAAGATTTCCAAAAATGTAGAAATGTATCAATGGACCGAAAGCAAGAAAGAAAAGAAAGAAAAGAAAATGGGTGGCAAGGAACAGACTACCACCACCTACGATTACAAAAAGGAATGGAGCAGTTCCGCTTACAATTCTGACAACTTCAACAAAGAGGGCAAGAAGAGAGTTGAAAAAAAAGAAGGCGTGTCTATTTCCAATCCAGCAATGGCCTATACTTCAGGAGAACCACTGTATGCAAAGCAAGCAACTCTGGGAGCATTTACACTGCCTGAATCAATCATAAAAAGGATCGGTTCGGAAACCAAGGTAGCATTGACCAATGAAGATCTGGCAAAATTATCTCCGGAAATCAAAGGAAAAGCGAAGATCAAAGATGGCGGCTTATACATAGGCAAAGATCCTGCAAGTCCCCAAGTTGGAGATTTGAAAATTTCTTTTTCTAAAATCGAACCGAAGGCAACGGTCACAATTCGTGCAAAGCAAACCGGATCTTCTTTCACACCATTCACAACCAAAGCAGGTACCACTATTGAAGAAGTAACGATGGGAATTAAAACAGCTCAGGAAATGGATCAATCAGCTAAAGATTCCAATGCCATGATGACTTGGATTTTGAGACTTGTCGGGTTTGTCGCAATGGCAATCGGAATCAGCATGATTTTCAAACCTCTTGAAACACTGGGGGATGTTCTTCCGTTACTTGGCGATCTACTTGGTCTAGGGATAAACATTTTCTCAGGAATTCTTGCTTTTGTAATTTCTTTTATCACAATTGCAATTGCATGGTTCTTCTATAGACCGATTTTAAGCCTTATTTTGATTGCAATAGCAGTCGGAGCAGTTTTCGGCTTCAAATACTATAAGAAAATGCAGGCAGAAAAAAATCCTCAGCCAGCAAAGGCGTAGTTTAATTTATCCAACCCAGATCCCTGCACACAGGGGCTGGGTTGGGTTTATTCAATTTCAAGTAATCTCAATTCTAAACTTTCCGAAAAATATGCCGCAATATTGCGGATAGTCCTTTTTCTATCAAAAGCATAAGCCGGGCATGCAAATATATCTTCTTTAGTCAGCTCAGGAAAATCTTCAATCATTTCATCCTTTGAATTAAATCAAGCTAAAAACTTAAATTGGAATCGGCAGGAACCTTGATCCTGTATTTCAGATTCAATTCCTTTTTGACGTTAGGCGAAATTGTTATCGACCATTCCACAATTCCGGAGCCTTTGACCTTTTCTTTAAAGCCGCCCGTGGATTTTTCCTGGTCGATTTCGACTTCGGCTTCTTCAATATCGGAGACCGGAACCTGATCCAATACGTTAATCTTTTTCTCAGTCTTGTCGAAATTCTCCAGAATAATGATCAAATTTTTCTCAAAAACTTTTTTGTTGGAAACTAGCCCTGCGTTGTAGTGCTTGCTGTCTACGCGATACACAACTCTGACGTTATTCTCTATGCCGAAAGAGATGGTAAATTCCGAACCGACCGGAACATAGGGAATTGATGATTCTCCCACAAATCCGGACTCCCGGAATAAATTTGCCTTTCCAGCAAGTAACGGAAAAGAAATCCTGTTTTGAATTTTTCCGGTTAGAAAGACGGTTTTCTTCAATTTCGGAATCGTGGCAAGTTCTGATTTTGAATTCGCCTGAAATCTGGACACGAACATTCTATGGAATTCCTTATCAGAAGGGATGTCCACTTTCTCTGAAGAGTGGAAAATAAAACTTCCGGCAGTTTTATCAACTGAGCCGTCAACAGTAGTAGGCTCTGTATCTGCAACTGGGGTTTCCTCCGGAACACCTGATGCAGCTTCTTTCGAAGCTGTCTTTTCATAGGAGAAAAATTTCTCCTTCTTGTTTTGGGTTTCAATATTGTAAAGTTTTGCGCTATGAATTTTTGGGCGAACCTGTGCTTTACGGGGTTCGGCGGTTGACAATGAGAGTTTTACATTCTTCCAGTTTTCTCCACTCTCCTGACGAATTTCGGCAACATACTCCACTTCGATCTGTCCATTTTCAGCAAGTGTGATATTGTAAACAGGATTCCACAACGCTTTTCTGACTAGATAGGAAACCTGGAGAGGATAGTTTATCGTACTTGCAGAAGAATTTACGACTTTTATCTCCGTTGTGCGAAATGATTTTCCGCTTCTGGAAATAATCCTGTCCAGTTTCTGGTCCAGGAGAGTTAACTCGTCCTTAATTCCGTCCAGTTCTTTCTGTGTCTCGTGGTAGGATTTCTCCAGTTTTAAAAATTTACTTTTCAGAAATTCAAAAGAGTCCCTCCAACCCGCAATCTCCTGCTCGGATTTTGTGTATGCTGCGTTACGCGATACAGTGCTGATGGTCAACTTCTCGAAATCTCCGTTCAAAGATTTTTCCTTCAAAATAGAAAATAGTTTTCCTTCCAGGATTTTCTTATCTTTTTCTTTGACGTCGATTTTTTCTTTCAACTCCTTGATTGTAGCGTCGTTATAATTTGTGGTTAGTTCCACATAGGAATTCACGGAAGAAATATTTAGTTGATTCGATTCCGGAAAAGAAGCACGCAAAGTTTCATCCATCAGCTCTACAGGCAGAGAAGATATTTTGAAAACAGTTTCTCCTGGAGGAACGCTAACCTCTGCGCGCCTTGTGACCTGAGCGCGATCGCTATACATTAAAACTTCTCGAATAGGCACCTCTAACGCTTTTGAAAATGCCGAACCACTGGTTAATAGCAAGATAATAATAATTTGTTTCATTCTATTTCCTCTCCGGATCTTTCTTTTAGTATATTTTTAGAAGGGTATCGCACAACGTACTCGAATTGGATTTTTTTCTCTTCATTCTGGCCCAAGGAAACGTTGTAATACAGTGACCCGTAATTTTTTTTCTCAGGTGCTGGTGTTGCGGTTAAAAGTTCAACTTCCACATCTTTGTCGAACGTATAGGGAATCCGATCAATAACCTTGAGATTTATCTTTTCACTCTTTTTGTTCTTCAAGGTAATTACAATAGAAGTCCGCACGGAATTTTTTTCGGAAATTATCCCCTTCTTCTCTCGAAATCTTGTTTCACGCCTGTCCACTTCGATATTATTATCCGGCCCCAAATCAAACTTCAATTCCTCTCCCTTGGATGTCATATTCAAAGCCGACGTCCCCAGAAAATCTTCCTTTACAAAAAGATCCAAAGGCCCTGCAAGAAGTGGCTCTTTGCTTCTTGAAAGAGAGGTTGAAGAAAGAAAAACCGATTTTTGCGATAATGGTGATGTTTCATACTGCAGCTCGGAATTCAGATTCTCGGTGCTAATCAAAATTTTATTGAAGGAATTATCCGATAAAATCGTTTCCTTTGACTTTGGATGATACCTGTAATCAAAACCTCCGGAAGAACTTACCGGAGAGACGAGGTTATCACCAAGCTTTGAGTTGGATTGCAATATTGCCGACTTCTTTGAGATTTCATCAATTTCTTCAAAAGTTTGAGCCAGTTCTTTTCTATGCTTATCATTCAATCTTAGAATTTTTTCCTTAGCCTGCTTTCCATAATCAATTGCGCTCGAATAATTCCTCGACCTGAAAGAGTTTTGTAGATTCTGAAAATCGCTTTTTAGACTGTTCAAATTTTCTTCCGTTGCAAATGAACGGGACTGAACTTTATTTTTTAAAAGGAAATCTTTTGACTGCGCCTGGATTTCCGCTTGCAGAGGAATGTTGTACTCATTCGCTGATTGCTCAGCCATCTTATTTTTCTCATATTTAATCCTGGATTTCTCCGGCATCCTGTCTTCTTCTCTTTCCGATTTCTCATCCAAGTCGAAAGCATTGGAAATTTTCCCCGAAGGCGCCGATGGTTTTTGCGCATAAGACTTCGGAGAAGCCTTTTTTTTCCGGTAATCATCATTACCTTTGTCCTGCTTCAGATCATTTCTAGAATACCCTTCATCCTGAACTTCCTCATAACCGATTCTCCACTCTCTCAAGATTGGAAGATCAGAATTTTGATTCGGGTCTGCTGCAGAAAATGAGAGGTCGACATTCTTCCAATCCTCTCCGGAGTTGTTCCTAACTAAAGCATAAAAAAACAGAGAATTGATTTTGGTAGCAGTATCCACTTTCACGGCGTAGCGAGGGTACCACTCTGCTCCCGAAATCATATAATCTAAATGAAATTGCACTTTATCTTTCGAAGACGATTGAAAATCAATTTTGATTTTCTTGCGGATTTTTTCTTCCGCTTTTTTATAAAAATCTAGTTTTGCTTCGGCAACCAAAAGCTCTTCTCGCAAATTGTCAATCTCCCCCAATTTTGCAACCTCTTGCCTAACGTTTTCATCCAACATAACGCCAACGGTTTTCTGAACGGTATTCCAAATTGGAGTATTCATCTGGACATCCGCCTGAATAAAATCCGTGTCCTTTTTTTGCGGAGTAATACTATTCAATTTTTCTTTGTGGGAAACAAGAACGGAAAATTCGTTGTTTAGCAGGCTCAACTTTCTGAGGAGCTCTTCATATTTTTTCCGGGCCTCTTTTGCCTGGTCATTTTGAAAAACTTTTTCAACAACGTCGATCACCTGGACTCTTTTTACTTTGATCGGAAATTTTTTGGGTTCAAAGCTGATATTGATCGAGCTATTTATCAGTGAAAGCGGAATACTTTCTATTGAAAATTCTGCAGAATTCTTTTTTAAATCCAACTCGCCACTCCTTCGAACATAAGCTTTATTCTGATAAAGCCTCACTTGGGTGATCTTAGTATCAATACTTTCAGAATTCAAATTTTCTGAAAATGCCCACAAAAGTAAAATGTACACAAAAAAATATTTTTTATTCATAGCTTTCCATCCGAGAATTACTGAAATTTTTACAGATATTAGCCTATTTGCAAGACTTTTAATCGCAAAATTAACCTTTTTTTACTTGCGCAAAACCCAAACATCTTTTTGTCTTTAAGAATCCTGAAAAACAGGGAGAAACTTATGACTTGGAAGAAAACCTTATCTGGTTTAGTATTTTTGGCCATTCTGGGCAATTGCGCGCTGCCTTACGCGGATAAACAATTCTTGAATTTTGATCCATCGTCAAAAGCGAAAAGGGTAAAGTACGAAATTATGGGCGAGCATTTTTTGTTCATAAAAATTAAATCAGGCGATTCTCCCTCAATTTTAACCGCAATGAATGCTCTCGCGAAAATAAATTCCTGTAATGATTTAAAGAACATAGATATTGAGTTTTATGAAAATTATTATCTATTGATCGGTTTTCCTAAACTCGTAATCCGTGCCGACTGCATAAAAAGCGTCGAGGAGAAGAAGCAATGAAGAAATATTTTTTTGGATTAGTCATATTTTTAACTCTAAATGGTTGTGTCGTCACTCATACAAATTACAATCTCATGGAATTTGATAAAAGCATGTTGGGAAGTAAAACTCAAATTGTCACAAAGGCTTTCAACGGGAGCGCCTTGATTTTGAGCTTGTTGCCGATCGGAGAAGAACCAGACACCAAAGCTTCACTAATGGAATTAATGACTGAGAATAAATGCACGGCTCTCAAAAATATAGAAATTGAGTTCTATCAAAGAAGCTTCATTTTAGTCGGTTTTCCAAGAACCATTATTAGCGCTCATTGCATAAAGTAAGGTAAGATCGACCGAGAGCCCTGCCCTTACGTTTTGAGTTAAAACCGCAGGGAACTAGCCGATCGTGTCAGTTCCCCTGTTTTTCTTTAATGCCTATCTGAACTAATCGCAGTTCAAGTAATTTCCAAGTTATCCAAATAACTCTCGCAAAAAAAATCAAAAATTTTTCTTCAAAAAACTCAATTTTTCTGATATCAAATCGATATTTCTTACCTTATGAAAGTGAGTTAAACGCTTCCCTCAAGAAGCCCTTTCGCAATTACCCTTAGAGCCATAACTTCCTCAGCTCCTTCAAAAATGGAGAATACTCTGGAATCCACGTAGTATCTGGACACTGCGTATTCTTCGGCATATCCCATACCCCCGTGGATTTGCATTGCTTCACGGCATACCCACTCGGAAATTTTTGAGGCATAGAATTTGATTAGAGTTGCTTCCATCTGTCCTTTATGCTCGTCCAACATTTTTCCGACAGTGTAGGTAAACTGACGGGAAGCCTGGATAATCATTGCCATTCTTGCGAGTTTGTATTGAGTTAGGTTATACTCGTAAATCGGTTTTTTAAAAACCTGTCGCTCCCCGGCATAACGTAGAGCAGCCTCGAAAGAAGCTTGCATTACTCCGTTAGCCCTTGCGGCAGTCTGAATCCTTCCTCCTGCAAATCCTTCCATTTGCAAATAGAAACCTTTTCCGCGTCCGGCCTCTCCACCTACCAGATTTTCTTCCGGAACAAAATAGTCTTCAAATGAGACTTCAAAAGAATGCATACCGCGATATCCGATGGTGCCTATCGCTTTTCCTTCGATACGGCCTCCACCTTCCTGTTTGTGGTCGAAGCTGTGGCCGGTAAATCTTGGTTTTTCAGCGAGTAAAATCGAAAGGCCTTTGTGCTTCAGAGAAGGATCGGTTTCTGTTCTGCAAAGAACGAGCAGAAGGTTTGCGTATCCTGCAAATGTGCACCAGGTTTTCACTCCATTGATTTTCCAGCCTCCTTCACATTTTGTTGCAACAACGCTCATTCCTGCAACGTCTGACCCGTAATTCGGTTCAGTTACCGCAACACCACACATAACTTCCCCGGATGCAAGTTTTGGAAGCCATTTCTGCTTTTGTTCCTCGGTTCCCCCTTTTAAAAGAGCTTTGGAAACAATTTCAGGCCTGGTAATCAAACTTCCCGCAATTCCAAGACTCCCGCGGGAAAGTTCCTCTGTAACCACTAGCATGCTTAAATTATCCGGTTTCGCATCGGGCTGGATTCCACCATAACCTTCAGGGATACAAAGCCCGAAACAGCCCATATCATTCAGACCGTCAATAATTTCCTGAGGGATAATGTCATCCGTTCTGTGAACATGTTCCGCGTGGGGTTTCACTATATCTTCGGCAAACTTGTGGAAGGTATCGCGGAAAGAGTCGTGGTCATCACTGAGTCCATAAACTCCCGCGTGTCCTTTCTCTATCACTTGCGAAATGATATAAGAATAGTTGGATATTTTTGAAAACTCCTCTACAAAAGAACTGATCTCCTTCGAAAAAAGAGTGCTTAGAACTTTATCTGCAGAAATAGCAAATTCAGTCGGCCTGGCGATCAGCTCGTTTCGGATATGGCTCACAGTCTCTGCTGCAAAAGTAACAGCCATTTGCTTTTCAAGATCACTCGTTCCAATAGAATCATTCCAGGCATATTTCAGAAAATTTTCAGCGACCTTCTGCTCTGCGGTCAGCCAGGAAATCCCGTAGCATACAAGCTGGTTCTCATCCATTTTGGACACAGAAATAGAGTCTTTTTCTTTACATTGAAGAGCCAGATTTTTCGTAACCTCGGAAATTATATTGCCGGAAACCTCCAGGGCCTTTGTCGCCAGATTTCCATCAGCTTTTGGTGCATTCGAACTCATATCATTCCTCTTTTTTTCGATTTTTCAGGTATTGAATAACGGTTAAAACCTAGTTTTTTTTTAAGCTGGCAAATGTCATTTTTTATTCTTGGGTTTGGATTTGGCTTTTTTTGGAGAATCTTCGATCGGTAGAGGGATAATTTCCCCAACTTTTTTCTGGATTTCCGCGGCTCGAGGCGTAACTTCCTCTGCTTTCTTTTTGGAATAATTGATTCCGATTGTAAGAAAGTGAACCAGAATCGAAAATAAAATACCGGAAACGATAGAACCTACGATTGCAGTCCGAATTTCTGTTCTTGTTTTTTTTGAATCGATTTTGGACAAAATCCAGTTCATCAAGAAAAGAAAAATGACTGAAACAACAACGATGGTAAGCGCAAGCTTTAAATAATGTTTCTGGTCTGCTTTTTCCAGAACAAGTGTAATCAGATAAAATACACCGGCAGAGAGAATCCCGTTTCGGAGTTCCTTGTGATAATTTTTCGTATCGATATCTTTTAAAATCACCGGAATGAGATAGGCACCAATTGCAAGAAAAATCATCCCAACAGACAATCCTGCAAGAATTTTTGAACGCAATAGCACTTCAACGGACTGTGCGCCGGAATCGATTGATTTTGCAAATGGCTTGAATATATCGATATAGGCAATCGCGCCAAGCGCAAAGGAAATGAGTATCAGAACAAATATCGTAATGAAAGTTTTGCTTTTGAATTTGGACTCTTGGGTCTCTTTTTTTTGTGATGAATTGGACATTTACAATCCTTTAAAAGACCGCAAAATTTTCACAAGGTTGTTTTTGATCTTCCGGATCTGGTCGTCGGTGAGTTGGATTTCTTTTTTTTCAGCCCGAATAATTACTTTCTCGGCTTTTTCCACGAAAATCAGCGCTTCAGAATTCGCATCAAGACTCTGCTTTTTTTTATCCTTGTATGCGTTAAGCGCATTCTGGACGTCGAGAAGTTCTGCCGCTACGTTATCCAATTCTTTGTTGATGTTTTTAATATTAGGCATGTTCAGTATGCCTTCAAAAATTCGACTATTCTATCTTTGACTGTTTGAGCAATTAAAAAAGCTTCATTTGCCTGCTCAGGACTAATTACATTTTCCGGGTCGGGATAGCGGGCTTCCACTGCATAAGCCGAAAGCTCCTCAACACGAATATCATCAAAAGTTATTTTCTTTTCATATCGCAGCAATTCATTCAGCAATAGAGAAATATCGTGCGTATAAGAAAAATCACCATCCAAATATATAATCAAACCTTTAATATATTTTTCTACTGCCTGCTGACAATGAAAGCAAATCGATCTAAAGACAGGCTCAGAATATTTCAGTAATTGTTCTGCAACTTTCATATCTTCATCAGCAAATGTGAACCAGGATTTTGCAAGATCCATTCTACTTTTCATAAAGAACTTTACCTTTCTTGATAATTGATGTGATAAATGCCTGCCTGACATTTTCCCATTTCTTTACTTCGTCCTGGGTATAGACAACAATATCTTTTGGATAATGAGAAAGTTCTCTCAATTGATTATACAGATATGCCGCTCGCTCGCTTCGGGAAAGCGAAGATTCCCGAAGTATAACTAGAATATCAATATCGCTTTTTGATGTTGGATGTCCGTAAGCATAGGAGCCAAATAAAATTATTTTTTCCGGCTGTGATTTGCTGACTATTAAATCTGCAAGAGCTTTAATAAAACCAATAGGGTCGCACATTTCAGTGTTTTCCAATTCTCACTCTCTTTATTGCTTCCTTAATCAATTACCGAAATACGCTAAAAACTCTTACGCATCGAAAAAGCAAAACTGTAGGATTATTTTTTAAGCAGAAAACAATCGAGTCAAGTAGAAAAATTGAAATTATCAAGGAAATTCATGTATTCGTTCGAGTAGGTATAAAAAAAATCAAACAGGCAGGAATCACAGCAAAGGTAATATCGAATGATTCTATTTTTTTTAATAACTTGACGCAATAATAAATATCAGAAGTTTTTGATTGAATGAGGGTATGATTTTGAATCGTGAGGAAATTCACAAACGACGAACCTTTCTGGAAAGTGCTAATCAACAGTTGAGTTTTTCTTTGGGACAGTAGTGTTTTCAGGTGTTTCCTACCTGAGTAGTTACCAAAATTTTGTCTTGCCCGTATGTTATAATATTTAAACAATCTCTAACCATAGCTACTGGAAATAAAATGAGCGCACCGGATAAAATCAAAGAACTAACCAAACATTTTCAGGACGGAATCACCGATTTCAAATCCGGGAATTATAATGAAGCCCGTCTTAGAATTGAATTCCTGAATCCATTTTTCAAAGCACTTGGCTGGGATGTGGACAATGAGAAAGGATATGCAGAAGGATACAAAGAAGTAATCCATGAAGATTCTCTGCGAATGGGAAAATCTACCAAGAATCCGGATTATTCTTTCCGTGTTGGTGGAACGCGAAAGTTTGTAGTCGAAGCAAAGAAACCTTCCGTGCGGATCAAGGACGAAATCGATCCTGCGTTTCAACTCCGGAGTTATGCCTGGACAGCGGGACTTCCACTTTCCATTCTCACTGACTTTGAAGAATTCTCGGTATACGATTGCAGAATTAAACCTTTCAAAAACGACAAGGCGTCCGTTGCGAGAATCGCCTATTTCACGTTTGATGAATATGATAAAAAATGGGAAGAAATAGCAGGGCTTTTTTCTCCCGAAGCAATTCTCAAAGGTTCGTTTGACCGTTATGCGAAATCGGATAAGGGTAAAAAGGGAACGAGTGAAGTTGATTCCGAATTTCTGAAAGAGATCGAAGGCTGGAGAGAAAAATTAGCGAAAAGTCTTGCTACCCTGAATAAGAATCTGGATCTCGAAGGGCTCAATCATTCTGTTCAGCTCCTGATTGACAGAATTATTTTTTTACGGATCGCAGAAGCAAGGGAAGTGGAAGAATACAAAAGTCTTCTGTCCGCAACTGTAAAGGACCCGGTCTATAGGAATCTCAATGAACTTTTTATCAAAGCAGACGAAAAATACAACAGTGGATTGTTTGAAGTCAAGGAATGGGTTACGAAACTCAAGATTGACGACGATGTTTTAAAATCGATCATCACTGGACTTTATTATCCCGATTGCCCCTATGAATTTTCCGTGCTTCCGATCGAAATTCTCGGAAGCATTTATGAACGGTTTCTCGGAAAAACAATCCGTCTCACGGCATCTCATCAGGCAAAGATCGAGGAGAAAGAAGAAGTCCGGAAAGCCGGTGGGGTTTATTACACTCCCAAATATATAGTTGAATACATTGTTCAGAACACAGTGGGCGAGAAAGTCAAAGAGCTCGATTTATATACTCACCCGACCCTTCGAATTCTTGATCCTGCTTGCGGATCCGGTAGTTTTCTCGTTGGTGCCTATTCATTCCTTCTGCAAAAATATCTCGAAACATACACCAGTGAAAAATACATAAAGAAAACAGAAAAACTGGGGCTGATCTATCCGATTTCGCATAACGCATTTAAACTGACGATTGAGGTGAAGCAACAAATTCTGATACAGCATATCTTTGGCGTGGACATTGATCCGCAGGCAGTGGAGGTTACAAAGCTTTCTCTTCTACTTAAACTGATGGAAGACGAAAATCTTGAAAGCGCGGAAAAGCTTTTCAAACACAGTCATATCAAAGTTCTTCCGGATCTCAAAGATAATATCAAATGCGGGAATTCCCTTATCGGAAGCGATTTCTATGCTGAAAAGGATATGAATCTTTTTGGGAATACAGAAATGAAAAAGGTGAATGTATTCGATTGGGAAAAAGAATTCCCTGAGGTGTTTAAATCCCCCCTACCCCCCTTTGAAAAAGGAGGGTTTGGATTTGATGTGGTGATAGGAAACCCTCCTTATGTCCGACAGGAGACGTTAGGCGAATCCTTCAAGAAATACGCGAAAGACAAATTCAAAACGTATGCAGGCACAGCAGATCTATATGTCTACTTCATAGAAAAGTCTCTTTCACTCCTAGATAAAGACGGACTCTACTCAATGATTGTCGCAAACAAATGGATGAGAGCGGGATATGGCGAATCGCTGCGAAGGTTTCTGAAAGAAAAGAAAATTCATGAGATCATAGACTTTGGTGATCTTCCCGTTTTCCAGGGAGCCACGACATACCCGTGCATCCTGAAAGTAAGCAATGCAAAGCCTTCTGATTTTCAGGCAATCACAATGAAATCTTTAGAATTTCCCAACCTGCAATCAGTTGTGAAAAAAGAATCCTACAAAGTGAGCTGGAAATCCCTCGACGACAAAGGCTGGAGCCTCTCCGACGAAAAAGAATCCAAACTACTCGACAAAATCAAAAAAGCAGGAGTCCCTCTCGGTGAATACGCAGAGGGAAAAATCTATCGGGGAGTTCTAACAGGATTAAACGAAGCATTCGTAATCGACGAAAAAACAAAAAAACGACTCATTCAAGAAGACCCTAAAAGTGCAGAAGTGATAAAGCCGTTTCTTGCTGGCAAAGATATTAAAAGATATTGTCCACTCAGTCCTGATAAATATTTATTGTTTACACGTAGAGGAATCGAAATAAATAAATATCCAGCAATCCTCAAACACCTCGAACAATTCAAAGAGCAACTAAAACCAAAACCTAAAAATTGGCCTGAAAATAAAGAATGGAAAGGTAGAAAGCCGGGTTCTTATGAATGGTATGAAGTGCAGGATTCTATTGATTATTACGAAGAATTTGAGAAAGAAAAAATTATTTATCCAAATATTTTGAAGCAACCGGAATTCACTTATGATAAATCCAATTTATACACAAATCAGAAATGTTTTATAATTTCTCAACCTGATAAATATCTCCTCGGAATTCTGAACAGTCGTTTAAATTATTTTCTTTTTGAGATGATTTTACCAAAACTCCGTGGAGGATTTTTTGAACCGAGTTCAATATTTTTCTTGAAGTTTCCAATTCCTTCACCAACTGAGAATTTAAATCCTCCCAGCCCCCCTTTGAAAAAGGGGGGTATAGCTTTATCTGAAAATTTAAGTCCCCTTTTACAAAGGGGAAGAGCGGAGCGAAGGGGATTCCAAGACTCAAAAGACAGAATGGTCTCGCTCGTTGACCAGATGCTCGAAACACAAAAAAATTTGCATTCCGCGAAAACAGATTCTGAGAAGGGTTCGTATCAGAAGAAGATTGAGATCCTCGATAAGCAGATTGATACGCTTGTGTATGAATTGTATGGGCTGACGGATGATGAGATCGCGATTGTGGAGGGTGCAGGATGAGAGTATACGCAGATACCTCTGTTTTTGGAGGCGTATTTGATGCAGAATTTGAAGATATATCAAAATTATTTTTCGATCAAGTAAAGGAAGGAAAATTCAAACTTTGTATTTCTGATATTGTAAGAAGGGAATTGGAGAATGCACCCCTAAATGTCGAAAGTTTATTTGAAAACATGCTATTGTTTTGCGAAATATTGCCAATATCTCAAATCTGCCTGGATATCCGGGATCAATATCTGATTCATAATATTGTGACCCCTAAATCTTCTGACGATGCCTTGCATGTAGCAACGGCATCTGTCAACGGGTGTGATATCATAGTAAGCTGGAACTTTAAACACATCGTTCACTATGATAAAATAAAACTTTACAACGCAGTGAATCAAATTCAAGGTCTTAACGAAATATTTATCAATAGCCCGTCTGAGGTAATTTTTTATGAAGAATAAAAATTTTGATTGTGTTGAAATGAAAAGAAAAGGCGCTGATACAGTTCAATCCATAATTGCTAAATTATCCAAAGATGAGGAACTTCAATTTTGGCAGAAAGGAACGGCTGATTTAGAAAATTTAAAAAAGGATGCTGAGCAAAAGGCGGTTGCATTGAAGAAACCTTGAAAATAAAAAATTCCTTTTTTCTTTAAACAATGGGGGCACAAATAAAAATAAGGACAGTTATTTCGAAGCAAAAAAATTTGCAGTCTGCTAAATCGGATTCGGTGAAGAGTTCGTATCAAAAGAAAATTGAGATCCTCGATAAGCAGATCGATACTCTTGTGTATGAGTTGTATGGACTCACGGAAGAAGAAATAAAAATAGTAGAAGGAGTCAGGATATGAAAACGGGATTTTTCCTGCTTCGCTCCCACCCAACTGATTCGAACTTTTTGTTTCGCAAAAAGTTCGGGGCAACGCCCTTAAAACCGTCGGCAGACACTCTAATTGTGGAGGGGAAGGTGTGAATAAAGAAATTTTTTTAATAAGAAAAAATTGTTAAAATAGCATAAAAACAATTGACCAAATGTTTGTATAGTAAAAAATAATGCCGTGCAACGTTTAAAAGATTTTGAGCCGGCAAAAAACATTACAGATCAGCTCAAATTTATCAAGCAAGCGGAAATTTCTGGAACAGTTGTAATTATAGATCTAACAAATTCGACAGGACTAAAGGAAAATAAGCAGTTTCCGGGCTGGCTGCCGGATTTTCACAAATTTCATGAAATTGTATTCGGTAAATTCAAAGACAAGGGAGTAAAGTGGTATAAATTTTTAGGCGATGCGTATTTGTTCTTTTTTTCAAAGGATTCACAAAAAGTTCCTTCTATCATTAACTATTTGGAACATGAAGAAATTTATTCGATATGCAAATCAATCATGAATAGTTTTTGGAACCATTACAAAGATTTTAGTCCACGAGAGAAAGGGGGAAAAAAGCATATTGAGTTTCGTGAAATAACATGCGCCATAGACACCGGTTCAGAGATTTTAAATTGGGCCACCGAAATAGATGATAATAAAGATAGTTTTGATCCAATAGGATCGACAATAGATCGCTGTTTTAGGATTTCAAATCTTGCAGGACCAAGTCAACTTTTAGTATCTAGGCAATTTTTTAAAGCACTAACAACGATCTCCAGAGATTATGAAAAAGAATTCGAAAATATAAATCTATCAAAAGCTTTGAAGGGTTTCACTGATAAGGAAAAGAATGTTTACTTATCAATACCTTCTGAAGAGCAGATCAACTATTTTTTAAGTGACGACAACGTTGATCTTGTTGAAGAGATTGATCCAATGACCACAAAATTGAAATTGCATTTATTCCGACGAGATCGAAAATTTTCGCAGGAGAGAAAAAATGGAACTCTATGAAGCATTAACTTATGAAATGGGCAAAAGAGTTGCTGATTTGAGTCAAACAAAATGGAATAAGCTGATTTTTTTTATTGATGCGTTTGGTTTTTGTTTGAATGGTTCTACATTCACGAAATTTGATTACATAAAAATGCCATACGGACCTGTACCTAAAGATTACAGAATCATCATTCAAAATATGCACTTTAAAGAAATTATCAAAGTGGAGTTGAGTGCGGGGATTTCCGATTCCGTAAGATATATCTCAGTAATCCCAACCGAAGCTCGAGATACAGAGGCAAAGGTAATGATTTCTTCGATCACGAATCTTGAGAAAGGATTTGAAAATATTCTGCAAATTTTTTCAAAATGGACAGCAGTAAGACTTTCTGAATTTTCTCATATGCTACGCGCCTGGAAAGATTCTGAGATGTTTCAGAAGATAGATTTTGATTTATTAAAACAAGACCCATACCTTCTGCAAAATTTTAATGAGGCAGACTTTGCCAAGCTCATCTTAAATTTTTGAACAATATGCATAATTTAATTATAGATACAATTACTATTCTTCAAAAAGTTTCAGTAAATTGAAAAAATATTATTGGAAATCTCTTGGATTTTCTCATAGTTCATCTTGATTCTCTCAAGCTCTTCATTCGCAAATATCTCACTTTACAAAAAATGCCTGAATGCCAAAATATTTGCATTCCGCGAAAACAGATTCTGAGAAGGGTTCGTATCAGAAGAAGATTGAGATTCTCGATAAGCAGATTGACGCGCTTGTGTATGGGTTGACGGAAGAAGAGATTGGGATTGTGGAGGGGAAGGGTCCATGAAGCCTACAGCGATAATGGCCGAAGCCAAAAAACCGTCGGCAGCATCTTTATTGTGGAGAGGTATGAAAGATTTAAACAAGCAATAAAAAATTGTCTTGAAAATTGTCCGCATCAGAAAGCATATACTAAATAGGATTTGGATCGAATGGCAAAATAATTTCACCTAAAAAAAGCACCATTAGTTGAAATGCTTCTTGGAGTGCAATTCGCAAATAAAAACCTGTTATCGCTACCAACCTTTTACAGCGAAAGCAAGAATAACTTCCCGATAATTCAGGAACATCCAGTAACTCCCGGCGCAATTGAGCATGTCAAAATCGCAGATTTCAGTTAACATTTCAATACAATATATCTATATACTTCTTCTTGGCTTCGAGGTGCTCTTTGATCGTT
>CAYTEA010000008.1:128900-153746 GCA_964436695.1 uncultured Leptospiraceae bacterium | reverse complement strand
CAGCTGAAATTATATTTCGCAAAGATTTTAGGTTATCAAGAATTTCCTGAAGTTGATCCAGATGTTCAATTTGAATTTGAAATTTCGCAGACAATGTCCCCCCATGTGAAGAAGAAGCACCGGCCTCCAAAATATTTGTTTCGGTTCTGGATATACACTCAACCATTTCCAGGTATATTCCCTGACGATCGTAAGCCCGAACTTCAATCCACACTGGAATCGGGTCATTAACCCCATCCCATCTCACTGCAACCATCCGTACTTTTTCAGACTGCTTCTGGGCAATTTCACAACTGCTTTTGTGAACGCTTACCCCTCTGCCTCTAGTGATAAATCCCACAATGTCATCACCCGGAAGAGGCGAGCAACAACCCGAAAGGCGAACCATGATATCTTTAATTCCAGCGACAACGATGGTGACCTTTTTTTGATTCTTTTTTTTCTCTGCCTTCTGCTTCTTTAAAAGCTCCAGGTCAATTTTTGTAATTCCATTTTGTGACGAATCATTAACGCGGTAAACGGTTTCTTCGACTGCTTCTTCCTGGATTTTTCTGAAATATTGCCTAAGCTTCTGTCTGGCCGAAGAGGTTTTTACAATCCTAAGCCAAATAGGAGAAGGTTTATTTTTTTTATCTGAAATAATTTCAATCTGGTCACCTGATTTTAATTCTGTTCGAAGGGGAACCATTCGCCCATTAATTTTTGCTCCTTTGGCATGAAGGCCGATGTCAGTGTGAATCCTGAACGCAAAATCTAAAATTGTCGAACCTTTCGGCAGTTCGATAATCTCTCCTTTGGGAGTGAAAACAAAGACCTCGTCTTCGTGTAAATCAAATGTGAGTTCTTCCAAAAACTCTGTCGGATCCAAAGAAGAATCCTGCCAAACTTTCAGCCTCTCAATCCATTTTGGAGTAAGGGCTGATTCTGAAGTATTTCCTTCCTTATACGACCAATGCGCAGCAATACCGTATTCTGCAGTTTGATTCATTTCACCGGTTCGGATTTGAACCTCCATAGGTTTGCCATCCGGCCCGATCACGGTAGTGTGTAGCGACTGATAGAGATTTGTTTTTGGTGTGGCAATATAGTCCTTGAACCTACCTGGAACCGGAGCCCAAAGAGTATGTACGATTCCCAAGACTCCATAACAATCCTTCATTTCCTGGGCAATAATTCGAATCCCGCGCAAATCAAAGATTTCGCTGAAACCCTTTTCTTTGAGTTTCATTTTGCGATAGATGGAATAAAAGTGTTTTGCCCTTCCTTCAACGGATGCCTGAATATGAATCTCGGATAATCTCTGCTTCAATATGATTTTTATTTTCTCAATATATTCGTCACGTTCGGATTTCTTTGCAGATATCCTCTTTTTTATTTCCTGATATTCATTCGGATGTAAAATCTGAAATGAAAGGTCTTCCAGCTCGGATTTTATTTTATAGATACCTAGTCTTCCTGCCATTGGAGCATATAAGGATAGAGTCTCGTTCGCAATCCGGATCTTTTTCTCCGGAGACTGAAATTTCAGCGTCCTCATGTTGTGTGTTTTATCTGCAAGTTTGATCAAAATTACGCGAATGTCGCGAATTGTAGCAAGAACCATTTTGCGGATATTTTCGGCTGCAACATTCTCTTTAGTCTGATTTTTGATTTCGGAAATTTTCGTCACCCCTTCAACAAGGTCAGTGATTTCTTTTCCAAAATCATTCATCATCATTTCTTTTGTGAAATGTGTGTCTTCCACTACATCGTGAAGCAGGCCGGCCGCGATAACCGTTGAATCAAGGCCCATGTCAGCCAGAATATAAGCAACATTCAGCGGGTGAATAATGTATGGCTCGCCGGATAATCGATTTTGTCCATCGTGCGCGGCCTTAGCGCACTCGTACGCTTTTTTCACCTGTTCGAGGGATTCCTTTCCGAATCGCTCATCAATTGTCTTGAATAAAATCTCCGGAGTAACTGTATCCTTTACGATTGCCACTATAGTTTCTCAACTTCAAGACTCAGATCCAAGAATCTGGTCGTATGGGTAAGATAACCCATGCTGACTCCGATTCCTTCAAATTGTGAAAGAGTTTCCAGTTTTTCCGGAGTAATCCCCCCAGAGCATTCAATCAATACCGATGGATTCATTGTTTTAATTTTCTCAATTGCGAGAATCGAATCTTTTACCGTAAAATTATCCAAAAGAATGATTTCTGCACCCGATTTAATCGCCTCATCTATTTGACTGATATGATCGACCTCCACCTCCACCATTTTCCCTGGAAATTTTGTTCGAATTTTTCTGACTGCATTTTCGATCGAGCCTGCCATCGCAACATGATTGTCCTTTAGCATCGCCATATCCGATAGATCCAAGCGATGATTCGCTCCTCCCCCGGTATAGACTGCGTATTTGGCGAGTTTTCTGTAACCGGGCAGGGTTTTTCTAGTATCGAGAATCAATAGTCTTTTGTTGTAACGCCTCACAAGCGTATCGGTTTGTGTGGAAATTCCGGACAAATATTGTAGGAAATTTAACATAACTCTTTCGACCTTAAGAATTACGATCAAACTCCCCTCAATGGTCAAAATAGTATCGTTTTTTGAAAAGGCTTCACCGTCCTTTTTTTGAAAAGCAAAGTTGAATTTGCTTCCAGTCTGCCTGCAAATTTCCGAAACAACTCCCATCCCGCAAAAAATCCCATCTTCTCTCGAGATCAAACGCGCCTTGCATTTGTCCTTTTCCTGAAATATGGATTCAGATGTAATGTCCCCAGCGGGACAATCTTCTTCTAATGCCAAACTCACTAGCCGACTGTAATCGCCAGCTTCCAGTTTATCCACGGGTTTTGTATAATATCTCTTCATGGGCAAAAAAAAGGCCTAAGGTATACCTTAAGCCTTTTCTAAAATCCTATTGAATAAATACTAATTATTTTTTGGAGATTCATCCTCTCCAGGAGACGAATCAAGAGACTCATCAGATTCATCTTTTGTTTCTTTTGGGGAATCAGCAATATCTTTGTCCCTTTTTTCCTCAGGCTTACTCGCTTTTTCCTTTTTCTCTTTTTTCAGAGATCCTTTTTTAGGGGGAATGTCAAAAGCCTGCTTTGGATAAATTAAATCAGGGTTCTTAATTTTTGCTTTATTTGCCTTATAAATTCTTGGCCAAAGCCTCGCATTTCCGTAGTGCTCTTTATATCCTGCAATTCTCCAGAGACAATCCGAAGGCACCTTTTTCTTGACGATGTACTTTTTCCAACCTTCTCCAAGTTCATCCTTTTGGTCTTCTTCTTTCGGCTTATCTTGATCCGTTGGTTCTTCACCATCCAAATTGGCACTTCTTTTATTCGCAGGAGCTTTACTCAGCATTGCCACAAGAGAGTCTTTTTGCTCGACTACAATGTCAGCCAGGCGAATCGCTTCTTCGCTTTGCTTTATAGAATCCTGGTATTTTTCCTGGTCGTACAACTCTTCACCGGATTTCAGGGCTTCTTTTGCGGCTGCTATATTTTCTTCTGCTGTCTGATAGGAAGATTTTGCTTGTGGATTGTTTTCAATTTTGTCCTTTGGAAGTGCAAGAATTGCATTTTCTGTTTCGGCAATTTTATTTTTGGCTTCTTCTTTTTTCTTTGCAGCAAAGGCTTTGATAGAAGCTGCGACTACTTCCTGAGATTCTTTTCTGGCTGTTTCCAGCTTATTATAGCCTTCTTTGATTTTTCCGTCTTGGATATTGGCCTTTGCTTCATCCAATAGAGATCTGGTCTTTGCTACTCTTGGATCATTTCCTTCGGAGTACTTTTCCGCAGTGGAAAGATTATCCTCGATATCGGAAATGGAATCCAACATTTGCTGCTTTTGTGAAAGAGCCAAATTTTTCGCCCTTTCGGCAGATTCTCTGGCCTCTTCATATTTTCTGTATGCCTTCTCGTAGGTATCAAATGCCCGAAGCCGTAGCCCTACTTTTTTTCCGTCATCGGATTCCTTTGGATAATCAGAAAGTTGCTTTTCCCCATCCTGAACGATGGAGTCCCCCTCTTTTCTCAAGTCCACAGCCTTGTTAAAATCATCGGCAGCCAATTGTATTGCAAATGCAACATCTGCCCCATCGATAGCAGCGGAAACTTCATCTCTAGTTTTGGAACACAATCTGGGGAGTGTTTTTTCTATTGCATCGTATGCACGAGCAACTGCATATTCTGCCGAACTTTTTGCTTCAGCAGGATCAGGCTTTTCATCTGCCGCAAAATTATGCGCATTAAAAAGCCCCTTTCTTGCCTCATCATATTCGGTCTTTGCAAATTCGTCTGCTCTCAGTACGGCAGCCCGAGCAATCTCTTGCTTTGCTTTTGTCATTTCCGCTATTGGAAGAGGCGCACCACATCCAACCACCAACAAAGCTATTAGCGTAAATAAAAAGTAAGTACGAATGAAAAAACTTCGCTTGGGCATTGTAAGACTCCTAAAGTTCTGTCTAGACTTATTTGAAAGCTGCGACTGCATCGCCTTCGTTGTCGAATATTTCGAAGAAAGATGTTAATTTGGTTAACTCAAATACTTTCCGAACCGATCCTGCAACGTTTATAATTTTTAGTCCACCTTGATATTTCTTCAAATTTGAAAGACTAGAGATTAATGCTCCGATTCCAGACGAGTCAATGTAAGAAACTTTTTCCAAATTAATGATAATTTGGTATTTCTGTTCTTCAATCAACTTAGCAATTACGTCTTTTATCTCGGGAGCGTTATACAAATCTATCTCGCCATTGATATCTAAGATGATTATAGTTTTATTTTCTCTCCTCGTTATTTCCATACCTTCTTTATAACTCCTTAGTCAAAAATGGCCGTGCCCCTATTCCTAAACAGGTTCGTCCCTTCTAGATGAATTAGTCAACGACAAATTTTTTAGTTTTTATATAAATTTTTCCAATAGGCATATTCTTCTAAAAAATATCCCTCATTTATTGAAATACGGACTTTTTCCATAAATTTTTCCATAAAAAAAAGATTATGGTAGGTAGAAAGGGAAAAAGCCAGCATTTCTTTAACGGTATGAAGATGCCTTAAATAACCAAGACTATAATTTTTGCAAACCCTGCAATTACAATTTGGATCTATTGGATTTTCTGAAAGTTTATATTGCTCATTTCGGAGATTTAACTTACCTTTTGAAGTAAAAACCTGCGCATTTCTTGCATTTCTTGTGGGTAAAACACAATCAAACATATCAATCCCGTTCATTACCCCATCCAGAATGTCCGGGACAGTGCCAACTCCCATCAAATATCTAGGACGATTTACGTCCAAATGAGGCGCAGCATCCTTTAAAATTCTCACAAATTCTTCTCGCGGTTCCCCAACGGACAACCCACCCAGAGCAATCCCACTGAAAGGCAGATCCTGAATTTTTTGTAATGACTCTAATCTTGCCTCGGTGATTGTTCCTCCCTGACAAATCCCAAACAAATACTGATTGGAATCAGACTTCTCCCAGTACTCGATTGATTTTTTTGCCCAGAGATGTGTCCTTTCCATTGACTCCGAAATTCTTTTTTTATCAGACCCATAAGCCGGACAATCATCTAAAACCATCATGACGTCCGATCCGATGATTTTCTGAATATCCAGGACTTTTTCCGGAGTGAAGATGTGCCGAGATCCATCCAGGTGCGATTGGAACTCCACTCCATTATTTTTGAATTTTACAAGGCCTTGAAGGCTAAATACTTGAAAACCCCCGCTATCCGTCAGAAGAGCGTTTTTATAAGACATAAAGTTTTTCAATCCGCGAAATTTTTCCAGAACCTCTGTTCCTGGCCGCAAATACAAATGGTAGGTATTTCCCAGAATCAGTTTCAAACCAAGAGTTTCAATATCTTCCGAAGATATGGTTTTGATGGACCCTCTTGTTCCCACAGGCATAAAAACAGGAGTCGGCACTTCAACATTGCCTAGCTTTAAAACTCCGGTTCTTGCAAAGCTTTTCTGGTCTGTGGTTAGGATATTAAATAGCATAACGCCTGCGGTAAGAACAAATGCTCAAAAGCTTTAACAAATTCAAACCTTGTTAGGTTTACAAGTTTTCGGATTAGAGCATACCCCAAAAATATTCAGATGGTGGCCTTTAATGGTAAATCCTTTTTCTTTCGCGGCTAGAGCTTGCAACTCTTCGATTTTTTCACTTACAAATTCCTCAATCCTTCCGCACTCCACACAGATAATGTGGTCGTGGTGCTCGTGGCCTACGATATGCTCGTAAAACTTGAATTCTTTTCCGAAATCGTGCTCACTCAGTAGATTTGCCTCGACCATGATGGAGATGATTCGGTAAATCGTTGCTTTGGAGATTTCGTCCCTTCGATCTCTTAACAATTCCAACAAACCATCCGCAGTAAAATGGTTATGGACAGAAAAAATTTTTTCTGCAACTAGCATCCTTTGGGTTGTAATTTTCAGCCCTTTTTTCCGTAAAATATCCTCGAATATTTTCATTTCTTTCGAAATGGATAGAGTGGCCTCATCTTGTTTGGGTTCACTGATTTCTTTTATATCGCTACCTTTTTTCATATTCGTTCCTTCGTGATTTAAGGTTTCTTTTCCGATTTCTCACGTTTTGTCGATTTTTCCGATTTCTGAGCTTTATCAGTCCCTGACTTTTCTCTGGAAGCCGGGCTCTTATCGGATTTTGGTTTCTCCTCGGTATCGTCTATTCCGGTTAAAGAGAAATACCACGCATGCTCTGTTTCTTCGGCTATCCGAATTGCCAAATTTCTAAGTAGCCGGGTTTGAGCCTGTTCTTCGGTTTCCATAAATCCGATTTGTTCTGAATAGTACACTCTGCCGGGAATTTCATCTCTTTCAAGCAAAAGCTTTTCGCCACCAGCTTTTTGCATCTCAATTCTCACAACTACAGTCATCTCCCGACTGATATGCTGCCCTGCCTGATCAACAATATTTCCAACTAACTGGTAGTGAGCAATCTCTCCATATATTCTGTATTGAGAATTAGACTTATCACGAGTTTGAATAAACCTTCCTCTTGCATTAATTTCGTCCTTTACAAACCTTGTAAGCATAGTATGCAAAGTTGGGCCGTAGGAATTATTGCGGAAATTCTGCACATATACCATTCTTTTTTCGTCCGGAACCGGGATTCCATTGATTTTTGGCGGACGGCCTGGCTCCCGAGTGAAATATGCGCACGAAAAGAGAAATGACAAGAAAATGCAAGTCAAAGATTTTAGTAGATACTTTCCCATTTAAGAGACATCAAAACTATGCCAAAGGAAATCGCAAGAGCAAAAATAATCGTCACCGGAAAGGTGCAAGGGGTCGGGTTTAGATATTTTGTGCTACAAAAAGCGCAGGAGTCAAGACTAAAAGGTTATACCCAAAACCTTCCAACAGGAGAAGTCGAAGCGGTTGCAGAAGGCGAAAAAAATTTCATAGAAGATTTTTATAAAGCCTTACAAAGAGGCCCTTCAGGTTCGCAAGTAACAGACTCTACCATTCGATGGGAAGAAGCGACCGGCAGATTTCAAACTTTCGAGATTAAACGATAGCCGGTAAATATAATTTCCGGGGCGAGTCCGGAAAATGAGGTTTCACAAATGTATTTTTGGGGTAATTCACATTTCCTTAAGTCTCTGCGAATTCGCGGAACATTTATTTCCGTATTTTTCGCATTCATGTTTTTTTACTCACCGATTCATTCACTTGAAAATCATCAACTGGAAAATGTAGAGTGGCCGCTGGAATTTCTGACTCCGATTACCGGCTCATTTACCGAGTATAGAAACTCGACGGTTCACCTCGGGCTGGATTTCAAGACATACGGAATAAACGGCTTCAAGCTCCTTGCAGCTACACAAGGCTATGTCGAATCAATCAGTTATACAAAAGAAGGCTATGGCCTGTCCATGATTACCTATTCTCCAAACAGTAAACTTAGAACCAGATATGCTCACTTGAATGATTTCAAAGGCAATCTGAAGGGTCTCGAACTTCTGAGAAATTCACTTCTGCTTCTGGCAGGGGAGGAAGGTTTTTCCGTCAAAACAAACAAGGAAGATTTCAGATTCAAAAAAAAAGACTGGATAGCCAGAACGGGAGAGACCGGATCCGGTGTTGCCCACCTTCACTTGGAACTTTTTGACTCGAACGGATTTTACAATCCGATGGCTTTTAAAAAATACTCCCAAGTGGACTCTAAATTCCCCGTGATAGACACTGTATACTTGGAAACTGACGCAGGAGAAACATACTCGCTCAAAGCTGTAAAAAAAACGGAAAAAGTTTTCGAAGTCGAAAAAACGGATGAACCGATTTATATTTCCGGAAAGGTAAAAGCAAAGGTTGCCGCATTCGACCTGATTTCTTCCAGAAACAGAAACGGTATTTTCGAATTCTCACTTGCCGTGAATGAGAAAAAGCAGTATGAGAAAACCCTGGACTTTCTTCCATTTAAAGACCTCTCACTAAAACATGCGTTATACGACATCAATCGCTCTTCACTAAGCCCGCCGAAATATGTTTACAATTTATTCGATGGAAAAGACGAGAAAAACTATTCTTTTGATGCCGACAATTTTCCTCTCGGCAAAAAAATCAATCTGAGCATTACCATATCAGACTCTAACAAAAATAGAAGTACCATTCATTTCGCAGTCATCTCAAGAAAATCGGCCGCCCCGGACTTCAAGAAAAGTAAAATCAAGACATTTTCCTCTGCGGATTCCAATGTGGCGATAGACTTCCGGAAAAACAGGACTTTCGGAAATGGCGAAATCAGGATACAAAAATTGGATTCGATTCCGGAAGAATCGAAAAATGAGGATCTTGTCCCAACCGGAAAAGTTTATGAACTGCTGGCCTCTGATTTCAGTTGGCTGGGAAATGCCTATGCGATTTTTAAAACGGAAAATCTTCCTGCGGACAGTACACTATATTTGTACGATAAAGATACGAAAATCTGGAATCTGCTAAAAACGAAAAAGACAAAAGATGGCCTTTCTTTTGAACTTAAGAGGACTGGAATCCTTTCCATTATGAAAGATGTTTCCCCTCCGAAAATTTATTATCCATATCTCGTTAACAGGAATTTTAACCCGGCTGATACGATAGGAGAAAATTTTATCGAAAGATTCTATTCCGTTTCAGACAAGGGTTCGGGAATTGGAAAGATGAAACTCACTTTTGATGGACAGTCCTATCCGTTTGAATTTGACGTTGACAGGCATTTTATCAAATTACAGATCCCAAAAAAATTGGCAAAATTCAAATCAACCTATCTAGTACAGATTCAAATCACCGATAGGGCAGGGAACAAATCCGAATGGTTCAATGATCTTGTAAAAATTTCCAGGTAGTCAGATTTTCTTTTTTGGGACTCCTCTTTTTTTCGCTCTCTCAGCGGCTTTTTGTCTGATTTCTCTGGCAAAATCCGGAAAGTATTTCAATACTCCATCAAAAGTATCTTTGTCCAGAGTGTATAAATCGCAATAGTCAATCGCGCGAATACTTGCAGTTCGGGGGGTATCCATAAGCAACGCAATCTCTCCAAAGAAACTTCTTTCTGAGAGCGTGGCGTAAACTGTTTGGCCGTCATCGGAGACCACTTCGACCGCTCCTTTGCTGATGAAATACAAATTGTGCCCTATATCGCCTTTTCGAAATATAAAATCCCCAGGAGTAAAAACCACCGGCTTCAGAAATAACACAAGTCGGTTAATCAAATCATCGCTTGCTCCGCGAAGAATCGGAATGTTGCGCACCAGATCCGAATTCAAATGCAAAGCAATATCCATCTTTAATGAACTGGGCAGATCCCCCATTACCAGGGACTCGTCGTACCCTTTTTTGTTCTCCCAAAGATAATTGTAGTAATTGCGAACGCGGTCTTGCAAATCATCCGGAAGATTTTTGTAGTTCATGAACGTGTTAATCTTCTCGATTTTTTCCATAAATTGAGCCTTCGCGATATCGATGTTTGCAAGTAGATTTGCAATATTACCGATCATATAACCGTACAAACCAGCCCCAAGTAACATAATAAATATGGCATACACTGTCTGCACATTCGTTGTGGGTGTAATGTCTCCATAGCCTACTGTGGCGAGGGTTGTAACCCCCCCAGTAAACTGCCCGGATATAGCGGGTAGTATTGTCCACATTTGTGACACCTCCACCCAAGACGATCCAGCCGCAGCCAATCCAGTGAGAGATGAGCAAAATCCAGAAAATCAGAAAGGAAAGGCGCATAACGCTCGGATTAGAAAATTCGGTGTAGCCCCAATTTCTGATAAACTCCACAAGCTTCACCAGCCTGAGCAGCCTGAATAGCCGAAGCATTCCGACAAATTCCCAACCAGTCGGTATGATGTTTGCGTGAACAATCAAAGCATAGGGAACAGCGGATAGGAAATCAACGAAAAACCAGCCTCTCAAGTATTGAGAGGAAATGGCCTTTGGGTCTTTCGAAAACTTTCCGTCCAGATAAATCGAAGTTCTGAAATTCAACAGTATATCTACAATGAATGAACATACGCTGAATAAATCTATCCAGTATAAAACCCCACTAATCGGATAGCGGAATACCAACCATAAAGGAATTTCTATGGCAAAATAAGTCGTTAGAACCAGAATAAATAAATCCCAAATTCTTTTTTTCGAGCTATTATGCGGGATGATATCCATATGGTATTCTTGCGTTAAAGGCCTTCTGCTACTATAAAGATAGTGTAGACAAGTGCAACGAAAATTCCATGAGGAAATAACCGTTTCACTCAAACTGCAATTGTACTGCCTATATCTGCAAACAGGCTAAGGAAAAATCCGATAACGCTCGTTTTCGAATTTGTCCAAAGCTTAGCTTTACTATGCAGAATAACGGGAAATCTCAAGTACCGAAAAGTTTGTTTTGGTATTCTCGAAATTCACTACAGCCTCATCACCTACTCTCTTACCAAGCAGGCTTTTTCCCAATGGAGAAAGATAACTGATGATATTTTTTTCAGTATCTGCATCCCACGGGCCGAGAACCGAATAGCTTTGGGTCTCACCAGTTTGAGAATTTTTCAATTTAGTCGTGCAACCTACATTGATTCTATCTGTTGCAACTCCCGCAATATCCAGAATGATCGCGCTTTTCAGTTCAGATTCAATCTTTTTAATCTGCGCCTGCAACTGAACCTGCTTTTCCATTGCAGCTTTGTATTCGGCATTTTCTCTAAGATCACCCTTCTCCTGAGCCTCCCCGATATCTCTGGAGTTTTCAGCCATTTCAACATTTACAAGATGGTCAAATTCAGCCTTCTTCGCATTAAATGCCATTCTGGTAACTAAAATACCATTAGTCGGAATCGTATTCCAAACATCGTCATCGATTTCACCCTCATCGACACCAGCCTCACTCCACTGGAAGCCCGGTTTCAATTTGTTAATCAGGTTATACAATTTTTCTTTCTCGGGATCGGTAATATAAGGAACTTCCTTAAATAAAGCGTATAGCTTCCTTATATATTCAGCATCTCCTTGAGTGATGGCTTTCTTGGCAACACTGCTGTCATCCCCAAACAGAATTTCATTAGTTAAATTTTTGAGTTTCGTTCCTTTCTCTTCAATTTTTGCAAGAGGTTTCAGCAATCTGAATACTCGAAGAACCAGATCTGAAAACTGAACTTTTATCCAGTCATAAGTCCAAGCGGAGGTCAAAATCGATTTTGCCACCCACAAGAACACTTCGGGGTTTTCTTTTGAACGGCCGATTATGTTTTCAATGAATTTATTCAACTCGGAAAATTTGCCGTCATTTACCAGAATCGAAAAAATATGCTTATGGATTTTTACCGGAACTTCATACAGAATGCTGGTTAGAATCTCGGTATTGTCCGGATGAAATTTGTGAATCAGATTCACAAAACCCTTTTTGATATCGCTATTGCCGATTTGCTTCGAATAGGCCAATAACTCGGTTTTTCCGAGTGTTTTGACGAGATTGGCAATGTCAGACTCCTTTTGGTGGCGCGGAAGATCCTCTCCTGTTTCAGAGGCTGCTTCTTCCAGAAATAGATAGGCCACAATTTTCCGAAGAACGTCTTTGGACTCTTCTTCTTCATAGTAAAAATGGTTAATCAATTCAAGAGCGCCTTCGGCCTCTGAAGAATCTCTCAACGCCTCCATTGCGATTTCTATCTTTTTATTCGGATCTGCCTGACTGTTGAATTTTTCAGATAATTCTTCCGAAAGGGTAATCGGTTTTTCCCGATAGAAAATCTCATCCTTTTTATGCGGATTAAATCCGATTTTCGGCTCTTTCTTGAGAGCAATTTTTGCCTTGCTCCACCACTTGGACCAGTCTTCGGTTCTCTTCAAAAATTTTCCAACGATCTCAGATTTGATTTCTGCCATAGTCATGAAATTGTCATTGGAAGTGAGTAGTTCCAAAAAGAACCTAGCAATGTCATTTTGAAAAAGATTCGTTACTATCTCCGGACTCTCATAGTATTTCACAAGAATGTGATCGGTCTTCAGAGGTTTCAAACTAGTGATGGCCATCTGAATAGAAAGTTTGTGCTCTTTTTTATCCTTGAAATCGACGTAAATAGAATCACCTGTGCTGCTGATCGAAGTAATCTTTCCGACCCCCCAGCTCCTGTGCAAAACATAGTTATTCGTATCAAAAACGATATTTCTTTCAAAATTAGAAATACAAACCTTGATCGGTTTCCTGTTATTTCCAATTTCGCTCATTTTCAGGAAGTCTTCCAAAAGAGAATGATCCGCATATTTCGTTTTGTAGGCGCGAATCAAGTCATTTCTGGCTTTTGGGGACTGCGCCTCATAATCCAGAATTTTCTTCAAGAGATAAATTGATTTGTCCCAATCTTCCAACTTTTTGTACGGTTCAACAAGAGGGTACAATAGCACAACCAACCTTGCCTTTTCCCTGTGGCCGACAAGTATCCTTTCGATTTTTTCAAAGAAAGGGATATCAGTGAAATTGTGCTCTATAAGAATTGGCCAGATTTCATCAATCTGATCAAAATCCTTTACTTTTGCAAAAGATTCGGCCGCCTGCTTTAAATACAAAATCGCCTTTTCTCTGTCTTCATCCAAAATGGAAAGAGCGTATTTTTTTGCGATTTCTGGATTTTTCCTGTCAGTTTTCGCAAGCTTTTCAAGAACAACTTTCAACTCTTTGTTTTTTTTCAGATTTTCAAGAGCCTCTGCCTTAAATTTTAATGCAATCCTTTGATCGCCAAACTGAAGGATATTGTCGGAAATGTATTCTACAATCGGCCATTTCTTGTGAATCCGAAATTGATCCAATAAATTCTTCAGGTGATTTGATTCTTCGATTTTGTTCTGATGCAGAGCCATCATCCCTAGAAGGTACTTTGCAAAAATACTCTCCGGATGGTCTTTTAAATGTTCTTCAATTTTTGTCTTGGCTTCATCCAGTTTTTCTTTTGATTTAAAAAATTCGATCAAGTCATCAATAATTTTAAATTTGGAAGGACTAACTGATCCTGAGCCTGCATCAACTCTTAAATAAATTTCTTCGTTAAAAAGAGACGTTAACTTATCGAGATCACTAACTGGTTTCTCGGTTGTCATCACTGTTTCTGACATGGGGTATTCTCCTTAGCTCATGTCGCTAATCGCTTTGACGATCTTGCATTTTTTGAGATTGCCACGGGAACAGGCAATAGTTGGATTTATTACCAAAGTAATTTCTTTTATCAATTTCGTAAACAAGAAAATCTTAGGTTGTAAAGGAAATCCCCCACCTTCCTGCACGGATTTTTCCGCCGGACGATGAGGGACGATGCTCGAATTCTTCAAAAATTACTGTTGTGGTTTATTCTGAGGAGCGGGTTTTTCTTTGCTCTCTCCACAATTTTTCTCAGTTTTAACTTTCAGCATTTTTTCAAGCTTCTGCTTTTGCTGACAATCTCCTTCATCAAAGTCAAGAGATGCACCATCAAAATGTACTTCAAACACATCGGTCAATACTCTCAATTCATCAAAAAAGAGATACACGATCTCACCACTCGTAAACGGCGTTGAACGAATTTTAAACTGTTTGAACACGATAGTTTTTACTTGAGGATAAGAATTCACTTCCTGAGGAACGCCTGCCGGGATGTGAATAGACATTGGACGCCAACCAACAAAATCCAGGGAACCGAATTTGAAAATGTGAGAATCTCCCTTCCAGTCTTCGAACCAGCCTTCTAGATCATACTCATTTCCACGACCACAAACCCAAACAGATACTGCTTTTGCCATACCGGGCAATTCCAGTCCGTATATCTGATACACCTTCTGTTTGTTGTTCTCATCCAGATAGCTTCTTTGGCGAAGAACCTTGTACTCGTCGACTCTAGGAGGACGAATGGTTACTTCATTATGCCCCGGATAAGTAAACTGGAATTTAACTCCCAGTACCTTAGCTGTTGAAGAATCGACCTGTTTTACATCGCCAGGTTTTCCTGGAACGACTTTTACCTCCCTTGCAGCCTGGGGAGATGGCGGAAGATTCGGGTTGTACGGTTTATCGTGTGAAGCCGGATCGTCTTTATCGGTAAAAACTTCCCACCCATAAGGGGCACTCGGAGCAGGGTTATCCCAGGACTCCAGCGTAACAGCCTTCAATTCAGAACTAGTGATATCGTTCCCAATTGCCGTATTTACTCCCCTCTTTGTCTGGGCGTATCCGATCCCAACCAATATGATCGCCGAACCGGAAATCATAAGAATGCTTTTTTTAATTAAATGTCTTATCATGCTAAAACCTCTTTGTCATTATACCCGAAACTTCTACCAGTTGTCTTTAATTTCATATCCAGGATACCTTGCATCGGTCTTGTCAGCCCTGACTTCGAGATCATCAAGATAAAAATAAAAATTCCCGCCAATTTCATGAACATCGCTCGTTACAAATAGAGATACGAAGTGAAGATTTTTATCCAGTAATGCAAATCGGGTACTTTGAGGAAGATAGCCCGGAATAGTTGCAGTGAGCTTTCTCCAGCCAAAAAAATCCAAACGGCCTAACCGGACATTGTGGGTTGTTCCCTTGTAATCTCTGAATTTTGCGAAAAGAGTGTGGCGATATTTCCTGCCAAGCACCCATACGGATACCTGACGCGCTTTTCCTTTTATGATATATTCGTGCGGGGGAGCTACTTCTACCCGGTCAAATCCCCTATTTGTAAAATAGGTTTTTACACCAAGGATGTGATTTTTATTGATTCTGGTTCTTTGCTCCTGCTTCTCCTGCTCTGATTCATTTGCAAGCGCATCTGGAACAGTCTTTTCGTCAAAAACATCCTTCATTGTGCCGCGCTGAATCATTTTTAATATTTTGGTTTCTCCCAGTGGAGTAGTAGATTTTGCTCTCCAGTCCTCAGCTTCTTCAAAATCTTCCAATGCAATTTTATCCAGAGGATCCTTTGGTTTTTCTGCCGCTGGCTGATTAGCCGTCGGTTGATTTCCAGTTGGCTGATTGGCAGGCTGTGTCTGTCCAAAAATAGAACCGGTTACCGCCAACAAAAATAGAATACTCAAAACTCTTTTACTCATAAACACTCCTTGGATAAACCCTTTATATATAAATCATTTCTCACAAAATTCACCATTCTAACTTTCCGAAAGGATCGAAGTTTTGTAACTTTCCAGAATTTCAATCATCCTATCTATTCCCTCCGCTGGGATAAAAATCGACGACTTTTTGCTATTTGACCATTCTGAAACTTTAAGATAATAACCCGCCTGATTTTTCTTTAAGTCAACCAAAAAAGTTTTATTCTGGGTTACAATTTTCTCTGTTCTAATTTCAGGATCAATCATTCGCTCTGAAAAAAATCCTCCAACTCCAATCTTCACATTATGGAAATACTCCCCCATAAAACCAAAGCTTTTACAATCTCTACCATAAATTATCGGAAAATGGAATGAAAAACTTAGGAGTAAAAGAAAAGAAAGCGTAAAACTTTGGAAAAGATATCCTAAAAAAATTTTACGCAACATAATCTTACCAGCGAAGACGATCTATCGCGATTTGAGCCTCTTTCTTAACGGAAACCGGATAACCCGACTGCAAAACCTTCATAAGCGGGATGAACGACTGCTTTGAGCCCAACTTGCCAAGAGCATTCACCACCACAGACACGGTTCTTACATCCTCGGAAGACCTGTTTTCCTTCGTATAGTCCTTACTCAATCTTTCCAGTAGGGCCTTGGTTGCGGGAATGCTGTTTCTGTTAAAATCTCCCAGTGAATGGGCGCAGGCAGTCAATACATCCAGATGAGAATCTTCCAATAGCGGTTTTTTGACCGCATCTATTGCTGCATTTGCATGCGTAGAAGGGTCAAATATCCTCAGAGCCAAGCACGCAGCGCTTCTGACTTTGTATTGGGGACTGGAAGGGCTGTCGGCCTTGTTCTGATCGATTACACCTGCAAGCACTGTTATCAAATTCTGTTGCTTCTCGATCTCCTGGGCCTGGTGCTGGTAAAGAACCGCAACTCTGTTAATTGCCCTAGCTTTTGCGGAAGGAACGATTTCTTTGTCCTGCATCAGTTGAATCAATTGATCCACATCTTTTATAGTAAGTTTTTCAATTTTTTCATAAACGTCATATAAAGCATCCTGAGAAAATACCGATGCCGTGATACTTAAAAAAATAAATCCAAGAAAGAGGCTTTTCACTTTGTTACCCATTTTTCTTTTTTTCCTCCAATTTTAAAGCCTTGTTCAGTAGATCGGCTAGTTCGCTAAAATGATCATTTTTCCGGAGTTTAATATACCCGATCTGCTTTCCAGCGACATAATCTTCGAGAGACATTTTGATCCTGTGAACTGGCCCGGCCATTCTATGAGAGAAAAACAAACTATAGGCTATTATCACAAGAATATTGAGTAGGCTTATCAGGATTACCGGAGTAAGATAGATATCGAATGCATTGTATTGGTGAAGAGGTTTTCCATCAGGCCCGCTTTTTAAAGGAAAAAAAGGAGTCCCTGCGTCATCTAGCGCATACTTCCCATCAGCTTGCTGAGAAAGCCCCACTGCCTTGTCTGCGTCAACCTGAACCAGAACAGATGCCCCCTCCGGCAACAAACTATACGGATTACTTTTCACGAGCCAAACAATGCCGATTGTCAACAATGCGTTAATAATCAATATTCCGGAAAAGCTGAATATAAAATGATTCTGGAATTCCTTATCTATATAATATTTCCATCTGGTTTGTTTTTGCATCTAGCCCCCCTACAATAAAAAAATGCCTGTATCGTTTAAGAGAAGGTTTTGCCACATTCTGTCAAATCGATTTTTAAACATATCGGAGTTTTTTCTTTATTTGATTATGTTTAAATGTTTATCCAGATTCGCAATCCGCAAAATCGTCATTACATCCTGGCTAACGTTTTTGATTTTCAGGCTGCCGTTTCGTTCAGCCAGATATTTTTGAGAATTGAATATAGCGCCGATTCCGGAGGAATCCAGGTAAACATTTTTTCCAAAGTCCAAAACTATGTCTAAATGCCCTATGTCAGCCTGTTTGATAATCAACTCTTTGAGCTGAATTGCTTGTTTCATGCTGATGTTGCCATCAACAAAAATCGTACAAACACCATTTTCTATTTTCACATCGGTAATTAACATTTGAGCCTTTTCCAAGGAAGGCTGACACAGTTTATTTTAATTTCAACCAAATAATTCTTTTTTTTAGATTTTTTTTTCGTTACGACAGAAATGCTTGCAAGCAACAAACGTTTTCTTTTTCTTTCTAAGTATGCGGGTAAAATTTTGGGGAGTCAGAGGTTCGATTGCATCTCCCATCAAGGGCCATCACCTCAGAAATAAAATCGAGAAAATACTATCGATTGCTACTCCGGTCGACATTCAAAGCAGAGGAAACATCCAAAATTTCCTGGATTCCCTTTCATTTTCTTTGATTAGCACCTATGGAGGAAATACTACCTGCCTCGAAATCCGGGATAAAGATGAAAACTTGATCATCATGGACGGAGGAACCGGGCTACGCGAACTTGGAAACTCTCTTTTGTCCCAGGGGTTTTTGGAAGGAAAGGGAAAGGCCTATTGGGTTTTTTCCCATACCCATTGGGACCACATCCAGGGAATACCGTTTTTTGTTCCGATGTACATTCCTGGAAACCGTTTCGAAATATTTACCTCCATGCACGATTTGGAAGAGCGATTAAAACACCAACACCCTGGAACCCACTTTCCGGTTCCATTTGAAGGGCTCCGGGCCAGCAAGACCTTCCAGCATATCGACGAAGGAAAAGAATTCCAGATCGGTAAACATGTTACCTGCTATTCAAAAGCAGTCCGCCACCCCGGAGGAAATTTTGCTTACAAATTCACGGAGGAAGGGAAGACTCTGATTTTTGCATCCGATGCGGAATTCAGTATCGATGAAATGGAGAATATAGAGAATTACTTAAGTTTTTTTGAAGGCGCAGATGTTTTGGTATTCGATACCCAATACACCTTCGAAGAGTCACTGCAAAAAATCGACTGGGGCCACAGTTCTGCGTCCATTGCAACGGACATTGCTCTGAAAGCAAATGTAAAAAAATTAGTCATGTTTCACCATGACCCATCCTATGACGATGACAAACTGGACGCAGTATATTTGAGGGCATTGAAATACAAAGAGATGCTCGACAAAAACAACGCACTTGAAATTATCATGGCGCACGAAGGATTGGAATTAAATATTTAAAACAGGGGTAAAGGATGAGCGAGTATATTATCGGGATTGATGCAGGAACCACCGGAATCAGGACTTTTTGTTTCGATAAAAAGGGAAAAGTAATCTCCAGCGCATATGAGGAGTTCAAGCAGTATTTTCCAAAGCCGGGCTGGGTAGAACACGATGCGGAAGAAATCTGGACGAAAACTGAAAAATTATTAGCAGCCGCAATCCGAAAAGGAAAATTAAAACCTGAAAACGCAATCGCAATCGGAATAACTAATCAACGAGAGACAACGGTATTATTCGATAAAAAAACTGGGAAGCCGGTTCATAAAGCCATTGTATGGCAATGTAGAAGAACATCAGCCCTTTGCCAGGATCTAAAAAAGGAAGGATTGGAAGAGACATTCCGAAATAAAACAGGGCTTGTGCTCGATGCCTATTTTAGCGGGACAAAGATCAAGTGGATATTGGATAATGTAAAGGGAGCCAGAGAAAAAGCTGAAAAGGGAGAAATCCTATTCGGAACCATCGACACATACCTTCTCTACAGGCTTACAAAATGCGAATCCCACAAAACCGATCACACTAACGCATCCAGAACACTGATCTTCAATATCGAGAAAAAAGAGTGGGACAAAGACCTTCTGAAAATTTTGAACATCCCGTCGCAGATTCTACCGGAGGCGCACAATTCAAAATTCCTTTTCGGAAAAACGAAAGGAGTAAAAAATCTCCCCGACGGAATCCCGATTTCTTCTTTAATCGGAGATCAACAAGGAGCATTGTTCGGCCAGTTATGCACAGAAGTGGGAGAAGCAAAAAATACTTATGGTACTGGATGCTTCCTGTTATTTAACACTGGAGACGAATTCAAGATTTCCAAGTCAGGGCTTCTCACTACTCTCGCTTGCGGGCCGACGGGCAATACTGTTTACGCTTTGGAAGGTTCAGTCTTTATCGGGGGAGCCGTCATTCAGTGGTTAAGGGACAGTCTGAAATTTTTTAAATACTCAAAGGATACAGAAAAAATCGCAAAATCTGTAATTGCTGGAGATGAAATTGTAGTTGTCCCTGCTTTTGCCGGACTAGGAGCTCCCCATTGGGATATGGATGCAAGGGGAGCAATATTCGGCCTGTCTCGAGACACAAGCCCTGCGCAAATTATTCGGGCAGCCCTAAAATCCATAGCGCTTCAATCTTACGATCTAGTGAAGGCTATGGAAAACGACATCGGAAAGCCTTTGAAAATCCTGCGGGTTGATGGAGGGGCAACGTCTAACGCATACTTAATGCAATTCCAAGCAGACATACTCGGAAAAGACGTTGTACGTCCTGCAAATGTTGACACCACAGTTTTAGGCGCAGCCTACCTTGCCGGGCTCGAAAGAGGATTTTACAAATCCGTAGCCGAATTGAAGAAAGGCGAAACGAAATCTACGACATTCAAACCAAAAATGAAGGACGATGCAAGAATTCAGGAACTAAAAAAATGGGAGAAAGCAATCTCAAGAGTCAGGACTGACACAACCGAATAAAATTTTATGGTGAATTCACCTTGATAATTACTTTTCCTCTTGCATGTCCCTCTGAAACGGAATGCATAGCTTCAGGTGTTTTTTCAAGAGGATAGATTTTTTCAATAACCGGACGAATCTGTTTTTCACTGGCAAGTTTTGCAAGAAAATCCAAATCCAGAGAATTGGATTTTGCATACAAACTCCGGATCTTTTTTCCGCCAAGAGATAGGAATTTCCCAAAGAGGAGTGCCTTGATCACTTGCACCAAAGCTCCCCCTACCAACACGCATCTTCCTTTTTCCTTTAAGCATTTTTTGTAAGAAGAAAGAGAATAGTTTCCATTAACTGCAAGAATCAGATCGTATACTCCGATATTCTTCAGGAAGCTATCTTTCGCATAATCAATTACATCATCCGCTCCAAGAATTTTCATCTCTTCCACATTTTTGGAACTGCACACACAAGTAACAGTCGCGCCAAAGTATTTAGCAAGTTGAACCGCAAAAGTCCCCACTCCCCCACTGCCTCCAACAATGAGCACTTTTTGATCTTTTTGAATTTTCCCCTCGTCGCGCAACGCCTGTAATGCCGTAATTCCCGCAAGCGGCAAGGCTCCGGCTTCCTCAAATGAAATATTCTCGGGCTTGAAAACCAACGTTTCTTCCGGAGCCACTGCGTATTCGGCAAATCCCCCGAATCCGTGATTGGAAAGATCTCCGATCACTTCATCTCCAGGTTTAAACCGCGAGATATTTTTTCCGACTGATTCCACTACACCGGCTATGTCAGCGCCGAAGATTTTGCTCTTAGGAATAATCCCGGCCTTCATTGACCTGTAATCCGCTGCATTTATCGAGGTTGCAAATATTTTCACCAAGATTTCATTTTCTTTCGGTAATGGTTTTTCTATTTCACAATACTTCAATTTTTCAGGTAAACTTTTTTTATCGTATAGTACGGCTTTCATGACATTCCCCCCAATTCGAATAGAAAGAAATCGTTCCATTTGGCTATAAGAATTTACTGATTTCTCGCTGATTTTTCCGTGCCCTTCTTCTTCCCGAGCCAGATCATTTTCTAAAAAGATAAGGTGAGGGTTCTGCCATTTAAAACTTTTTGCAAACTGGAAGGATTACCATGACCGATTCGTTTTGTGTTCCAGTCCACTCCAGCCTACTGCCACATTTGGGTACACAACCCAGATCCCATAGTTACCAGTACAACAAAAAGCTTACTTCATCCAATTAACTAACCGGTTATTTAATTGGTTTGACTTTGCTCTCTATGGAAAATTTTTGGTGGTATTGAAGGAAAAAAACTATGAATATCGCCGGTTTTTCAATCAAACATCCAATTTTTGTCTCCAGCATTGTAATTCTAATGCTTATCACAGGGTGGATTTCTTTAAATAGACTGGGAGTAGACCTTTTCCCCGATGTAAATATTCCGGTGGTTACAGTGAATACGGTCTACCCCGGAGCTGGGCCGGAAGAAATTGAAAACCTGATTTCAAAACCTCTCGAAGAAGAACTGAGCTCGATTTCCGGATTAAAAAGGTTAACGTCGAGAAATCAGGAAAGCCTGTCTCTCGTAGTTGCAGAATTCAATTTAACAACAGACATCAAATATGCCGAGCAGCAGGTCCGAGACAAAACCGCAAAAGTACGAAGAAATCTTCCATTGGGTATAGAAGAGCCGGTAATTATTCGGTTTGATCCTGCTGACCAGCCAATCATTAGATACGGACTTATTGCAGACCTCCCGAGCGCAGAAATTTATGACCTTGCTAAAGAAGTGATCAAACCCCAGATCGAAAGGATCAGTAATGTCGGCGCGATTAAAATTACCGGTGGCGTAAGGCGCGAAATTCAAGTAGAGCTGGACCGCGACAAAATGAATGCAGCCCAGATGTCTGCGGTCGCAATTGCAAACCAATTTAAAACAGCTGGAAGTAACGTCCCAGTAGGAAAGTATGAATCCGGTGACAAGGAAACTGCCTTTCGAACGATAGGAAGATTTGAATCACTGAAGGAAATCGAAAATGCAATTATATTTTTCGGTGGTGAGCTGGGAAACTCAATCGTCCTCAAAGCCATCGGACAAGTCAGGGACGGAACTGAAGACCAAAAATCCATCGGTTCCATCTACGCTCCATTGGAAACAAAAAAAGAAAAACCGGGATTCTTAGATCGATTTTCATCAGGGAAGAAAATTTTATCCAAAGATCAAAAGAGAATTTCAAGGCCGGCGATTTTTTTGGAGGTCTATAAACAATCCGGGGCCAATACGGTTGCTGTTGCAAATGCAATCATGGATAAAATCCAGGCAATCAACGAAGATATCAAGAATAGGCCCGGCAAACCGAACCTCACTCTGATTTTTGACGGATCCAAATGGATTAAATACAATATTGAAGACGTGAGTGAGTCGATTATTCTGGGGATTCTACTGGCAGTAGTCGTTGTCTATCTTTTTCTTGGAAACATACGCTCCACGATCATCACAGGCCTCGCGCTCCCTAACAGTCTTCTCGGCGCTTTCATCCTAATGCTCATCATGGGCTTTACCATAAACGTTATGACTCTTCTTGCTTTGTCTTTAACTGTTGGCCTTCTAGTGGACGACGCAATCGTTGTCCGGGAAAATATTTTCAGAAAACTCGAAGGTGGAATGCCTGCATTCCAGGCTTCTGAAATCGGGACGAAGGAAGTCGCGCTTGCGGTTATTGCAACAACGGCAACTGTGATTGCAGTTTTTTTGCCGGTCGGTTTTTTAAGCGGGATCATCGGGCAGTTTTTCAAACAATTCGGATTAACCGTGGTATTTGCCATGCTCATCAGTCTTTTTGATGCGTTAACAGTTGCGCCCATGCTCAGTGCATATTTTGCGGGATCGGTCTCTCACAAGAAAAATTTTATAATCAGCGCATTCGATAAATTTCAAACAGGACTGGAAAATCTTTATGTTTACATAATGAAATTCGGTCTTAAAAGGCCTTCAGTAATTATTTTAGGAACTTTTTTGATTTTCTTCGGAAGTATCTTCTCATTGAAATTCGTAAAGAAAACTTTTTTGCCTCCGAACGACCAGGGGGAATTTATGGTAGCGCTGGAAATGCCCCCGGGGACTTCTTTGAAAGGAACGGAAGAAGTTGCCCGTAAGGTGGAAGATAAGCTCAAAAAAATTCCAGAAGTGCATTTAATCGGAACGTTAGTCGGCAATCAGGATGGAGAAGCGAATGTTTCTACTTCTTCAGTTGCCCTTGTTCCTCGCGTTGAAAGATCCAGAAACACCGCGCAGGTAAAAGAAAACATCAGGGATATGCTGAAAGAATTTGCCTATGCAAAACCAAAAGTGAATGACTATAGCGCAGTCGGAGGAGTTCAATATCCCTTTAACCTGAATCTGATAGGCGATGATCTCGAAGTACTTCAAAAATATTCCGGTCAAGTCATGGAAAAATTAAAACAAAATCCCGAGCTTACGGACATCAGCACGTCCTTTCAGGCCGGAAAACCGGAATATCAGATCCAATTGGTTCCTGAAAAGATGCAATTGGTTGGTGTAACCCCAGGGGTTGCAGGGGCAGAACTACGTTACCATATCGCAGGCGAGGTTGTCGGCAAGCTTCACTCCAAAGAACTGGAATATAATATTCGGATGAGATTAAAGCCTTCTCAGCGAAACTTGAAGTCTACATTCAGCGAAGCCAAAGTGCCTAACGTAATGATGCCATACAGGCTCGTTCCTCTTTCAGCAATCAGTAAAGGCGTAGAAAAACTTGGTCCATCCAGAATCATTCGTCAGGACAGATCGAGAATTATTCCTATTTACGCCAACCTCGCTCCAAACGGGGCAATCGCAAGCGCTACAGAATTTACAAAAAATATTCTGGATAAAGAAATCCCCACTCCACCGGGAGTTAGATACGCTTTTGTCGGACAATCAGAAGATTTCCGGGAACTTCTGCAAAACATAATTCTTGCATTTGGAATGGCCCTGCTATTTATCTACTTGGTTCTAGCTAGCCTCTACGAATCATTCATTACTCCGTTTACGATTTTACTTGCTATCCCTCCGGCAATTTCCGGGGCCTTTCTGGCACTTTCTATTTCCGGAGAAATGCTAAATCTATTCAGTATGATCGGCGTAATTTTATTAATGGGCCTCGTTACCAAAAACTCTATTCTTCTTGTAGATCACGCCCTTCAGGGTATCAGAGATGGTCACGGCAGAGACGAGGCAATTCTGGAAGCGGGAAGAGTCAGACTTCGCCCAATTCTCATGACAAGTCTTGCAATGATTGCAGGAACTGTACCTATCGCGATCGGCCTGGGTGAGGCTGCAAAATCCAGAACGGCAATGGGCGTTGCAATTATCGGCGGGCTTGTAGTTTCTACGTTAGTCACACTCATAGTGGTTCCAGCAGTATTCGGTTATATCGACAGGTTCAGAGAATTTATAGAAAGCAAATTCAGGCCCGCACACCGGGATTGAATTACGATTTCGCCTAACGCCTGACGGAAATGGAATATTTTATTCTTTCAGCATTATCTATCGCTGAGGCAACTGCAAAAGTGCTTTCTTGTAAAAAATTAAG
>CAYTEA010000008.1:81523-128800 GCA_964436695.1 uncultured Leptospiraceae bacterium | reverse complement strand
TTGCTATAATATACATTATTCAATAAGATTATTTTGGATGATTCCGGATGGCCCGATGAATTCGTTTCTCGGGACAATTTACTTTATGATAAAAAAAGAACTATTAACCAGATTGAAAGAATTTTTAGAAATCCATGGAAAAACAAAAATTCTGGAACCCAATGAAGGAGTTTTAAAAATGTATATTCTTCACTCGAAGAATCAAAACAAAACTCCAAAAGAAAAATTGATCAATTACAAGCTTTTGCGTGTAGATGAAAGGCTACTCAACGGCAGAGAAGATTTGAGTGAAAAGGATTCGATAATCGTTGAATTTCTAATCGACGAATTGACGAAGTATTATTCGAAAAGCAAAAAGCCTTAGGCTCTTAGTTTACTACGACTCTGGATCCTGGCAGTGTCCACTTTTCAGAGGCAGGCTCGAATTTCTTTTCAACTGAAGCGCCCATTGTTTTAATTGAGGATAGCGAATAACGGATCGACCTTTTGTAAATGTGGAGTGCATAAGAAAGATTTCCATCGCGCGAGAATTTTTCGGCAGAGTTGAATTCTTCTTTTGCCATTGCAAAGTATCTTGCAGCTTTTTCTTTTCGCTCAAGCGACTCTCTTGTTTCCTTAACTTCCTCTTTGTGGATATTTGCAGATGTTTTTTCCATAGAAATTTTATGAATCAATTCCTGGGATATTTTCGAAAGATATTCGGAAAAAGTTCTCTGGGTATCGGAAAGAATCATCTCCGATTTCAGAATTGCGTTCTTGCGTTCTCTTTCGTTCCCCCGCTTGAAAATTTCAGCAAGTTCATCTGCTGATTTTTCCAGCAGGATTTTTTTTAATGTTAGGTCTTTTTCTGAAAATAATTCCTGTATTTCGGAAATCAATTTCACTTTTTGCTCAAAGGACTTTTTTCTTTCCTTTAAAGAGGGATTTGTTTCTGAAAAAATCCCTTCCCCGGAGATGAGCGATATAATCAAGATTGAGAGGAATATAAACACAAAAAGCACATGCCTTATGCCCTTTTTATTCGCTTTTTTTAGATCACTTTTTTTCATCGTCTTTTCTTGCATCCGGACGCACAGGAACGGAATCCCTTTGGTTTGCATCGTCTTTTTTGATCGCCAGATTGCTTTCCTCTAAAAGAGAAAGCCTGTTATTCGTGATGAAACCGTAATTATCATCGTGAACTTCCAAAATATTGATCGGTGGAGATTTAGGATCGGTCGGGGAAGTGACTTTTTCTTCCAGAAATTTATTGTCGATATAATTGCGCAGAGTATTTCTTATCCTGTCGTAGTCTTTGATATTTTCCTCGACCACTGTTTTTTTCATGTCGTCCAGACTTCTGAATTTATATTCCAGTTTGTCCTCGTCCGGAGTTTTTGCTGCAATCATTGCCAAGAGCGCATAACGTCTCGCCCGGCGCGCGGTCTTTAAGCCTTCACTGTATTGGAGCAATTTATATCTGTACTGGTGGGGAGCCGAATTCAGCCCTGTCGTAAAAAAATCTTCCGCATTCTTCAAATCTCTGAATCCCAATTTGAGCAGATGTTTCGCAATTGCGTCATTACTCCGGATAATCATTGGAGCCGTCGCTTCCAGAAGAATTCTTGCGGAATCTTTGTACTTCTCAAGAGTAAACTGAAATATATTTTTTAGATTTCCTTGTGCTCCTCGCAGCTGCCTGTACGAAAGCTTGTAATTACTCTGTAGATACCACATATTCCCGTTGAAATCCATTTGATTGGCTTTCATCAATTCCTGAAAGTAAATGTTCTCCAGATTTTTTTTCTGCGTTCTGGTTTCCTGGCCTGTGGTGGCATCCTTTGTAACTTCTTCTGGAGGTTGGGCGGGAGCCAGATTGCTTACACAAACATTGATAAATTTAAAATTGATTTTATTTTCCAGAATCAATATGCCAAGATTAGTCTGGTCGGGAGAAACAGCCAATAGCTGGCCTGTAATGAATAGTGCGTTGAATGCGAATGCAAGACGTGTCTTCATGGGTCTGTATTGCAATTATCGGGAATACTCAAAATTTTAGAGAAGATTTTTTTTACCTATTGTACAGTTTTTTTCAATTAATTCGGCCAAAGGCGTAGATTTTGCAACTTTTTCTGTGTCTGCATTCATTTTGGTTACCTGCCAGTTTATATGAATAACAGAAATCTATGCGTATATGCTCTATTGGCCTTTGTGATGGTATGCAAAAATGGGAAGCACAATGAAGCTTTTCCTCTTTTTGCAAAATCGGAATCATTTTCATTCAGCTACGGATCAAAAGCGGAATCGCCCTCCATCCAAGCGGAAGGTAGAACAGTAATTTTCGAGCCGGAATTACGGGAAACGGACACCGAAGTCTGCTTCCACTCCCACCCAAGAGAACTGGAAATCCTGGAATGGGGCCCGGTTGTGAAACTATGCTTTGCACATGAAAATGACAGCTCCGAGATTCTGAAATCCGCAATCTCTGACCTGAAAAATTCCAATTCAGCAAGAACATTTCAGGAGGCAAAATTAAAAACTCTGGAGGGTAGCGCTGAACTTAAATTCTTCAATTCTGACGAAATCGAAGAGATCGCTACAAATTCCGAGAAAAACATACTGATCCTCGGAGATAAAAAGATACACGAAAAAATTTTGCGCAACAGCGCCTTTCAACCGGCAATATTTATTTCTACTTACGGAAAAAAAGAAACCGCACTGGAAACGAGTTTTGCCGCAAGATACCCGACCTATGTCCTAGGTGAAAAAGAATTAAGTATTTTTTTTCCCCCAAATAATCTGGATGTAGCTTCGGACAGCGAATTCTACGCCGGGTTTTCATTTGCAAATGAAAATTCATGGCTGATCAACAGGTTCAAAGAATTTGCAAATGAAATTTCCATAAAGAATGAAAAATTCAGAAATAACTGCACTGGAGAAATCCCGAAATTTACAGAATTTTCGAATTCTTCAGACTTTCCTTTTAAGCGCTTTCTGGAATTCCAAAATACAAACCAGGAAAAATCAATATGCCTGGAAAGTTTTTCGATAGAAAGTTCGTGCCGTAAAACAGAATTCACGAATCAGTCAGGATTCCTTTTTCCTGGCTCGGTAAAAATGATTGTAGACAATGACTCCAAACTGGAAGGATTTCAGAAAAAAGAATTCAAGTGGAGTGATTTCAAAGAAGGAAGCATAATTCGACTGACTGCAAACCAAAAAAAATCTGAGTGGATTCTTCCGGAGAAATTTGAAACGAATTTCGGCTCGGATTTTTTTAGCCTAAAGAATAGTGATACCCTAAAATGCAAACTGTCCCCGATATTGTATCAGAAAAATTCCAGAGTTTGCGCAGATCCCGGATCAGAAGTCTTTTTCGAAGATAAAACGAATTCCACTTGCAACCCTGATAAATTTATCCTAACCGAGGCCAATTTTGCGGGGATTCAAATCGATAATTCGATTCATGAAAATGGAAAATTTCTGGAATTCAAATACGAGGGAGAGATGGAATGCGATCTTTCCAACACAAAAATCAGAATAGGCAAGCTCGACATCCCGCTTTCAGGTGAAAAATTTCTCATTAGAAAAAACGAAATTCTTGTCGCAGGGCATCCTGAATATTTTTCCGGTGGAATCCATCTAATCAAAAGGGATTTAAGGTTATTATCCCCCTACTCATCTATTTTCATACTGAACGCCTCCAAAGAGAAAAAAGTTTTTTCATCTTTAGATAGCACTACGATTCTTTTAAACAAAAATGCGTCAGGCGATATTCATTCGGTCGTATTCTCGGAAAATGGTTTTTCATTTCATCAATCGTTTTCCTCCTCATATATCCGGCCAGATTCAAAGAATAACCACATGATGAGCCCCGGTGAGACTCCTCTACCGCCCACGAGCGCGCTATCTGCAAAAATCAATGAGATAAACCCGTACGGAACATTTAAGAATGGAGTTTCAATGACTAAGGATAAATTCATCGAATTCAAATCCACGGGAGAAGGAACGCTATTTCTGGAAATTAGAAATGAAACAGACACACGAAAAATTATTTTCCCCGTTACCGAAAAGGAAAAATTCACATACATCATAAAAGACAAACCGGAATGTTTTTCGGAAATTGGCTCCATCCAACATAACTCCTTTAAGTTGAACGCAGAGCTAACCAAGCTGACCTTGAAGAATCATTCCGACGGGTTTATTCTCGATCAGATCAATTTTAATCCAGCCAAAGGCCAAAGCACAAATTCAAGCTCCCCCAATTTACGAAGAAGCTATTCAAGAACGGGATATCTGAACCATTTCCGGAACAGTACAAAATATCCGGAAAACGGTTTATTTAGTTCCTGCTACGAAGAATCGGAAATGAGCCCGGGACGGGAGAATGACTTTTTTCCCTATTTAACACTAAAAAACGGGCCTCAGTTTCCTTTTGAATACACCCTCATCAAACCCATAAGCTACAATCGGGATTCGATAAATGTTCGTCAATACACAATAGAGCCTCAATCGGAAAGAAATTTCGAAGTCCCGTTCAACTTCCGGTCAAGCTATGGAGACATCAGCATCCCTTATGAAAATACGTTAAGCGACAGAGGCTTAATATACCAATCTATTGGAAACTCTGAAGAAATAAAATTAATTAACAGAGAAGAGATCTATATTCAGGCAATTTCTCCGAACCCTGTCAATTCCCAAAATGAGTGGATTCTATTTTGCAACCTTTCCACAACCGAAAAAGACCTGTCAAATTTTGAAATAGAGGACAATTCATCAACTGACAAAATCGTTTCTTATTTCAAAAGAAAAAAAGAACCGCTTCCAATAGGACTCGATAGTAATATTTTTTCAGGGGAAAATATTTCCCTGAAACCCGGCCAATGCGGATATTTGATAGATCCGGATGCGAATTCGATAAGCCTGAAACCGTTCGGTACAGAGCATACGAATATTTTTACTGTTGAATCATCTTCTACGATCGGAAACGGAATTTCGAACGATGAGGGAGTAGATTTATACGAAGTCACTCCTGAATCCAGAATCCATATCCACTCCTATGGAAACAAGCGCTCACATGCCCCATTTGCAATAGATGCCCAAAAGGGCGAAGCGATAGTTCTTATGCCAGGGAAAAAAGGAGAAACCGCAGACGATTACGAGGCTCAGCTATGGTAGCTTTCTTCCTGTTCATCTTACTCTCATCTGCGTTAGGCGCAACCCAAACTGGTGACTTTGACATTCTGGGGATCGAAGAGAGAAGAATTTTGCCGGATAAAACAAAATCCGGCCAGAAAATAGTCAAAGAGGTTTCCGAGCACGCTTATCTCTTGACAGGTAAATATTCCTCGATCGGTGAAAAAGCCGGTGCAGACATCAACATTGAGTTGATTAAAAGAAAGTCAAATGAATCCACTAGAGATTTTTTTTATTTAAAGGACAATGCCTACATTGCATTCTTTTTACCAGCATTCCAGCTGAACATCGGCAGAAAGATATTTTCGCAGGACAAACGCATTTTGCAGGGACATAAAGACGGAATCGAAGGAATCTCAATCGAAAAACAATTCGGAGCTTTTTTCAAAGCTAGTTTTCACATTTACGACCATTATAGAGGCTTCCCTCTTTTGGAAAAAAATCTGATTCTAACTCAATCAGGGCAAGGTAGCGAAGATGGGAAACGATCGCGCCACGGACTATCATTTGAATTTGAAAGAAACGGCTTATTCTCGACTGTCCGTTTTCTATACCTCAACATGGGAAGCTGGGGCAATTTCTCAAATGATGAAAAGAAAAATAATTTGAAAGGAATCGGGGATGGAGACTTTGTTTACAATTCAGAATTTCAAATTGGCAAAAAGTGGGAATCGTTTATCCTGCAGGCTTCCGTAATTTTTTCGAGAGGAATTGACAAGGCAACAACGAATCCGGTGCGTCAGGAGAAATCGATTCCAATCAGTGGAGAATTATTTTTGCTTAACGCACTTTGGAAAGGAGAAATTACCTCTCTTAGATTTGAAGCATTTTTGCCGGATTCAGACAAAACAAACCCTCAAGGGGAAATTCTTGAAACCGGTTTTCTTGGCATGGGAACGAATCCTGTCAATTCAGTACTGATCTCCCAAGCTCTAAATTTTTACCCCTCCCAATGGGTCACTCCCTTTGGTATGGAAAAAGCCGACTCATTTGCTCTTGGAAGAAAAAATTCATTATACCTGAGATCCGATTTCAGCGTGTCATTTCTAGAATCGGTAATTTCTTTCGAAGCAGAAAAAATTTTCCCGCGCTCAGACAGAAAAAATGACACAGGAAATATTTCCTTACAAAAAAGGGACTATTCAAAAGAATCGTTAACAGCACTCACTCTTGCGGTTCAATCAGACAAAAGAGAAGAATCATTTTTTTTTCTGAAGCTTTCCTGTTCAAAACTTTTTTCCCCAAAAGAAACCGGACTAAGCTCGACTTTCGTTTACTTTCAGGCGGGAATTCGTTTTCTATGAAAACACTTATTTTTCTCGCTGCAATTTCTGGCAGTTTATCAATCAATTGCTTGAATCCAAGTAAAGGAAATCCGGACGTTCTTTCATTTTTTCTTGAAACAAATAACCCAAATATTTTCTTTTCATTTCCAGGAAGATATACAGAGTCTGAAAAAAAGGAAAATGTAAGAAATAAAATCCGGGAAATTATAAAAGAAACCAAATATGATTTAAAGATCTATGCTTACTCATTGAATGATCCTGTTTTGATCGATGATATTTTCGAAGCAAAGAAAAGGGGAGTGCTTGTCAAGATCACTCTGGACAAAGACAAGGACTATTCTAGTCTTCGCGCAAAAAATATCGAATATTCAGTCTGGCAGTCTAGCGGCCTTCACCACCTGAAAGTAATCGTATCTGACGAACTACTCGTTTTTTTTGGGACAGGGAATTTCACAAAATACGGACTCACTCAGGATCATAACGGATATATTGAATTTAGATTGGAAGAAAAAAATAAGGCCGATTTTATTTCACTACTGGAAAATACGTTTGAAAATCCGGTCATGAAAACAAGGGAAATGTTTTTTATGAGTTCTCCGAAGGACGGACGAAGAATACAATCACAGATTACGAGAGAAATCGAAAGAGCAAAAAAGTCTATCCACTATCTTATATTCGATCATTTCGATCCCGTGATTTCCCACTATCTAAAAGAAGCAAGCTTTAGAGGTCTGGAAGTAGTCGGCGTCTACGACACACCGACAGACGAGGAAGGTATTTATTTGAAAGATTCATTCTACGGATTATTGAGCGGGATATACCGCGACGGAAATGAAGACAAAACGGAAACGGAAAGTTTTCCGGAAGGAGGACTATTGCATCACAAAACAATGATCATTGATAGTAGAAAAGTTTTGACAGGCTCTTACAACTATTCACTGAGCGCTCGCGACAACAACAGGGAGATTTTCATGCAGATCGAAAATCAGGATTTTGCAGCAGAATTCGAGAAAGAATTTCACCGAATTCGGAATAAAGCCTACAGGGAACCAATGAATAAATTTTATAGTGAGAAAAAATCGATGGAAGTGGTTAATATAAACAAGCAGGAAGAGATTTGTTTGTCGGAATCGGATATGAACCAACCCTTGATATTACTCGGTGAAGGAGTATTCCGGACAACACTGTATTATCCTGAATTTTTCGGGGGGAACTGCATCGAAAAAAAATCATTCCACTCCATTTCCTCGAATTTTGCCTACCCAAAAACAAATTCTCTTCTGGAAATTGAAGAATTCTGGGAGGACATAAAAATTTTCGAAAGAAATTCCAATAGAGTTTATCAGAAAGCCAATCCAGGCGAGAAATCAATTTTCCAGGGTACAAAACCGCTCAATTCAATGACAGTTGACTTTTTTGACTTAATGGACAACGGGAATATCATTTTTCGAACCAATAGAAGCGACCTTGACTTAAAAAAAGCCACTCTATTTTTTCCTGGTGATGCTCTACGTCATGCGACACTCCGAAATTATTCTCAAGACCAAGAAACGGTTTTTTACGGGCATCTAACGCCGGAAGATCCGCAAAAAAAAAGTGGAGTCGCATTCATTGAACTCCAGGACGAGACTTTGTTTTTTTGTTTTCAGAAAAATGATGACTCAAAAAAATCAGCAATTGTAGAATTTCTTTCCGAGTGGACGGTTTTTCAGTCCATTTCGGGTAATCAGGAAATTCAAAAACCATCCTGCTTTTTTTATTGAGCGGTACTGAGTTCTTCCCATCTCTGAAGTTTGGAACCAAGAGAATTTTCCAGTTCTGCCAGGGAATCACTCAACTCCTTTACTCTTATGAAATCCGAATGAAATTTTGTCAGATCTTCCTGAATAGAGATTTTATCTTTCTCCAATTTTTCGATTTCTTTCTCAATAGAGTTCAGCTCTTTTTCAATTTTTGAATTATTTTTTTTCTTACTCTCTTTCTCGGTAAGTGTGGTAAGCTTTTCTTTTTCTGAAGTAGCTGATTTTTCCTTTGGCGTGGATTTCTGCTGCGCCAGGTATTCGCTATAGGTTCCTGCAAATCCGGAAATATTTCCCTTGCCGTCAAACACCAAAAGATGATTTGCGACCCTATCCATAAAATATCTGTCGTGAGAAACCGTAACAACACAACCGGGAAACTCCAGCAGAAATTCCTCAAGAATCGAAAGGGTCTTTATATCAAAATCATTTGTCGGCTCGTCCAGAATCAGAAAATTCGGATTGTGCATCAGAATTTGAACCAGATAAAGCCTTCGCTTTTCGCCACCGGAAAGTTTTTCAATCGGACTAGACTGCATTCGAGAAGGAAACTGAAATCTTTCCAGCATCAATCCGGCGCTGAGCTTTTCTCCATTTTCCAGCGAAATATATTCACCTGCATTTTTCTGTATGTATTCCAGAACACGCATCGATTGTTTCAACTCAATATTATTCTGGTCAAAATAACCGAACTTTGTATTTATTCCCGGGCTGACATTCCCGGAGTCCGGAGAAATTTTACCGGTGATCATATTCAACAAAGTAGATTTGCCTGCGCCATTTGGCCCGACTACTCCGAGCCTTTCATAATGCTTGAATGTGTAAGTGAATTTTTCGATTAAATTCTGACCGCTGTAGCCCTTTGAGACATTTGCAATCTCCAGAATTTTCTTTCCCACTTTTTTGGGATCCACCCTGAACGAGAAATCTTCCTGACTAGGAATTTTTTCCCTGTTCACAACACTAATGATCTTGTCGGTTCTGGCTTTTTGTTTTGTGCCTCTGGCTTTCGGCTGACGTCTCAACCACTCTAATTCCACCCGCAAAAAACTTTCGGCTTTCGCCTCTTTGCGCGCAAGCGCTTCATCCATTTCAACTTTTTTCTCAAGATAATAATTATAGTTCCCCTCGAATAAAGTGGACTGCGGTATGGAAATCTCCAGAATCTTATCAACAACCAAATCGAGAAAATAACGGTCATGGGTTACAAGCAATAACGCTTTATCCATCTTCACCAAAAAAGATTCAAGCCACAGGATCGTGTCAACATCCAAATGATTTGTGGGCTCATCCAGAATCAGTAAATTCGAATCATCAATCAGGGTTTGAACAAGCTCGACTTTTTTCAACATCCCGCCGGAAAGTTCGGACATTTTTCTGTTCAGCCCGCGTATCCCCAACTCCTGCAATATTGAAGTAATTTGATTTTCATACTGCCATGCGTCATGCATGTCCATTTCATCCATGACACGGTGAAGTTCGTTATCCAAAGCTTCAGTGGAGTCAGTCTCCATCCTTTCACAAATCTCCATGTACTTCTTGACCAGACTCAAAGCCTGACTCTTACCTTTGTAGATATGCTCCAATATCGTATCGTCCGAATTAAACGCTGGATTTTGTTCAAGAAAGCTGATTGCAAGGGAGCGATTTTTGTAAATCGCCCCACTGTCCGGTTCTTCCAGTCCCCGAATCATCCGAAGTAGCGTCGACTTTCCAGATCCATTCACTCCAATGATTGCAATTTTTTCTCCCTCATTCAGCCCGAAAGTGAGATCACGAAAAAGTTCTTTCTCGCCCGTTTTTTTGGAGAGTTTGTTTATTGACAAAAGATTCATATACTTATCAAAGCTACCATTTTGCCTGATGGTCTTCAGCCCAGCCGATCAGGTTTTTCAAAAAATAATCCTTTCCTCCGAAGCGAACTCTTCCGGTATATCGCCCAAACATCTGGTGTACCTCGGACTGAATAACAAAAAAATCGGATACTGCAATCCTCTCATAAAAAGGCGTAAAAATCAAATCAACTTTGTCGGAAAATGTTGATTGAATTTGCCAAGGTTTCATAAAATTCTTCGTGTCGTAAATAAACCGCAAAGGTTCCTTGATCTTTTCAAGTTTCCCATTCAGGCAAATCGAATTTTCAGAAATGCCCGTTCGATCTGTCCACTTCGCGCCAAGATTTAATCCGACAAGTGCGTTATCCGACATCCCAGACACTCCTCCCCAATTCCAAGAAATTTTTCTAGGCCAAATACCTCTCCCAAAATCCAGGCATCCGAAAGTTACTTCTTTTTGGAAATTCACTTTTATCTCTCCGTGGATAAAATATCCCTCCGATGGAAGGCTGTGGTGCTTGGATGTAAATTGAAACTGAGTATTATTCCATGGCACGACAACGCTTAACGTCTCCTGATCCTTCGGATAGTGTACTTTGATTTTAGATACAAGAGGCTTTCCTTTAAAATCCTTCCAATCAACTTCTAGCTCGGTAAATCCTTCTTTTGAAATCATTCTCACAGAACATTTTTCGGATTCATAAACCGCATCGTCTCCGACTTTTTGGCCCATCCGGAGCTTTGCTCCAAAAGGCAAAAGAATCGAGTCTTCGATAAATTCTTTGGTTTCATAATTTAGGTAATAAGCGAAGATCATCCCTGCATAATCCAGATCCGTTAGAGTAATTGAAAACATGTAATCTTTTCCGGTGATGCACCAATAATTCCATTTCTTTTTCCGAGGCCAACTTCCGGACAAGTTCCCAATTTGTAGAGGCTGTCGCGACCATCCCACAGCATTCCAATTCAAAGTCCCGTCTTCCTTGCAAAGAAGCACTGGCTCTTTTATCTCCCGATTTTCGAATCGAACAGGATCATTTTTTTCCTTTTTGTCGAGAACCGCATCTTTATCACCTGCCTTTTCCTCAGAGAAAACTTTTGAGGAAAATAATAGAAAAATACCCAGTCCAATTTTTTTAATCACGTCTATCCGTTTCATAATATCTAGAATCCAGAATAGTCTATCCGCAAAAAGCTTTTTTATGTAAATCATGAAACCTATTAATAAAAAAATTGAAGGATTTACGCAAAAGAAACCTAAACGGAACTTTCTATTTTAGTTTTTTCTTGATAAAACAACCAAGAATTTTGAATATGATAACCATGGTTTTTCTGGATTGGATATTGTTAAAGGCAAGCGTCGACTCGATCCGTAAAGGCAAAGAGTATTTTAGACAACGCAAAGTTCAGGAAATACTAAAGGATGTAGATATCCTTTATGGAAAAGTTGCCGGGACAAAAATATATAATTACGAAATTGACCTGAAAAAAAAAGAGGCAAGCTGCGATTGCCCGGCTCCATATCCTTGCAAACATTTGGTCGCTGTAGCACTTCAGTATTCGGTCTTTTCTGACCAAATAAAAACAATTTCGAGAAAGGAAAAAATTATTCCAAAAATAACGAACTATCCAGTCGCATACCAAATTCTGGATGAGGATCAACTTTCTTTAAAAAAGATAAATCCTGAAACAGGAAAATTAGAGTCCATTTTGCCCCGTGATATTCTTTATTTAACGAACGGTCAAAGTGCGCATGTGTTTCAATTTGGTATTTTCCGCCAAGAAGATTTGGACAATGCGCCGGTGAATGATATGTTTTCATATACTCTTCAAAATGGACTTGTCCGGTATTTTTCTAAGGACGAAAAAGAAATCTTTTTTGGCGGAAACTTGAAAGTCTTTTTCGAGCTAAAAAAAGTCGAATCACTGAAAGACAAATTCCAAATTTCAGCCTTTTATTACGATCCCGTTTCCAATGAAAAAACAATTTTACAACCTTATGAACATTATTTTTGCGGGGATCTTCTGAAGCTTCATCTCCCGTCTGATTCAACTGATTCGAAGGAAAAAAAATTATTCTATGCCGTTTATCTAGACAATCTTTCACGTCCGCCATTTTCTTTTTCTCACGCGGGTCAAAGGCTATTCAACGCCGATACTATTCTTACAAATTCAAAATGGTTGAAGAGATTCAAGGTTGAAAATTTGCAAAAATTCGAAGAGGAAATTTTCCGGTCCGGGCCGATTGCATCCATTTCCATCTTTCCTGACACATCAGGTAAAGAAATCAAAATCAAAGGAAAGCTGGAATTCCTTTACGCAAAGAAAAAAGAATTATTAAAAGACATCGACCACTCCAACGTATTAGATCCTAGCAAAGAAATTTTCTTAACTAGATTTCCTTTAAAAGCCATTGTCACTAGAGCCAGATGGAAATACTCAACCGATGATTTTGATAACATCACGGAAAGAGATCTGGTTCAAGAAAGGCAACTTGTCGCAATATTCAAAGAGCTGAAACTACCTTTGAAAGGAAAGGAATTCACAATTGCGGTAGCTTCTATTCCGGATTTTATTGGGATTCATATTCCGAAAATGCGAAAAGCAGGAATCAAAATTAACATTCACAAAGACCTGATTCTATTGTTTGACAATTCCAGAATCGTGAGAAGTATCTTTGATTTTGACGCATCCCCCAGCGGAATCGATTGGTTTGACGGAAAAATCAAAATTGACGGACTATCCGCAAAGGAATTTCGCCTGGCTTTGCAAGCTTACAAAAAAAAAGAAAAACTTTTCAGATTGCACGACGGATCATGGGTAAGCCTGGAAAATCTCGGCCTCAGGAAATTGATAGAGTCTTTCGAAAACCTGGGAATTAAAGTCCATAATGACGGTTCTGTAAAAAATTTAAACAGAGGCCAGATAGTATCCGTGGAGATGGAAATGGATACTCGCACAGATTCCGGAATCAAAAATCTTACTGAGAAAATCAAAGCATTACCCTACCGTAGAAAGGCGACCTCAGGGAAATTCCAAACGGGATTTCAGGGAAAGCTTCGCGACTACCAGAAAGAAGGTGTGTTATTTTTGGAAAGCCTCTACGAAATCGGAATGGGTGGGATTTTAGCAGACGATATGGGGCTCGGAAAAACAATTCAATGCCTCACATTCTTAGATAGGTTAATTTCCAATCAAAAAAAAGACCATTTAATATTAATCGCGGGCCCGCTTGCTTCTATCAGTGTATGGAAAAAAGAATCCGAGAAATTCTTTCAGAACCTAGAAGTAATGGTTTGGCACGGTGCAGATCGTAACAAAACTGTCTTACCGAAAAGAGGAATTATCCTCACAACGTACGGAACCCTATCCCGCGACTTCGAGGAATGGAAAAATAAAATCAGTTTCGACATTGCCATTTTGGATGAAGCGCAGAATCTAAAGAATTACCGTTCTCTGAATTCGCACGCTGTGCGTCAGACGAAATCGAATGTATATTTCTGTCTCACTGGAACACCGATTGAAAATAATCTGTTAGATCTTTGGTCACTCTTTGATATTTTTTTCCCCGGGTATCTCGGTAAAAAAGACGGCTTTCAGAAATCCTTTTCCGATTCGAAAAGAAATAACCACAAGTTACTGAAAGAAAAAGTAGAACCATTCATCCTGAGGAGAACGAAAGAAAATGTGCTAACCGAACTCCCTTCCAGAACGGAAATTTTCGTTCCAGTAGCAATGACAGAAGAACAAAGAAAGTTCTATGAAGAAGCCAGAAAAAGAGCCGCTATAGAGCTTGCAAACGCCGGCAGAGATTATTTGATGAAGCTACTTCCCCATCTCACTAGACTTAGAAGAATAGCCTGTCATCCGGAAATCGGGAACCCAATGAAAACAGATCCCTTGCTATCCGGAAAATTTCAACACTTGCAAGAAGTCTTGGATGGGACAATTTCCAGTTCTTCCGGAATTTTGATATTCAGCCAGTTTGCGGATGTGCTTAAGATATGCGGAAGGATGTTGGACAAAATGGGGCATGAATACCACTATTTGGACGGATCAACTAAAATGACTGAAAGGGAAAAGCTTGTCGCGAATTTTCAAAACGGCTCCAAGCATATTTTTCTAATTAGCCTGAAAGCGGGTGGAACCGCGCTCACACTACATCGAGCTGACACTGTAATGCACTTGGACCCATGGTGGAATCCCGCAGTCGAAAGGCAGGCGTCAGATAGGGCGCACAGAATCGGTCAAAAAAGAAAAGTATTCGTTTACAAAATTTATTCCGAAGACTCCATTGAAGAAAAAGTTTTAGAATTGCAGAAAAAGAAAAAAGAAATCTTTGATTCTATCTTTGAAGGAAACTTCGAAATCTCCTCCCGAATCACTAGGCTCGAATTGCAGGAATTATTGGAAAGATGAGGAGAAATAACCTTCCCGATTTTTTTCCTCCACATAATTTCCAAGCTCAACATCTATAAATTGCCCGACGCGAAGCCCCGATAATTTTCCCCTCAAATCAACCTTCAGGTAATTATCTGTCAGTGCAAATCCGTCATTCTCTAAAATTGCTTCTTTTCGCTTGCCCGCATTTTTCCTTGCATAATTGCCATGCAGATTTCGGGATAACTCCATCAGTTTCCTGACCCTGGATTTCGATACGTCATGCGAAACCGCACATCCGAATTTTTCAGCAAGAGTTCCTCTTCTGGCTGAAAATGGAAACGCATGGATTTTTGCGAATTCCAGATCTTTCAATAACGAAACAGTGTCTAAAAAATCCTCTTCGCTTTCTCCCGGAAAACCGCAGATTACGTCAGTTCCCAAAAATAGATCCGGACAAACCGATTTGGCCTTTTCAATTCTATCCCGAAACGATTTTGCAAAATAGCTTCGTTTCATCAGTTTCAGAATTTTTGAACTCCCACTCTGCAATGGCACATGAAGATAATTGCAAAATCTTGGGTGCTTAAAAATTTCCGCAAGATCAGTCCCCACATCACTCGGCTCAATCGAGGAAATTCTAAGCCTGGAATATTCCAGAATTTTCAGGATCGAATTCAACAGGCCGATAAATTTTATGGATTCATCTTTATACCAGCCGATGTTCACTCCGGTCAAAACAATTTCTCCAATACCATTGTCCTGCAAAAATTTAACCTGATCCAAAACATCGGAATATCTTCGACTAAGCCCGGCGCCCCTCGCCTGCGGGATTTTGCAATAGGAACATTTCCGGTTGCAGCCATCTTGTATTTTCAAATACGCCCTGGTATGAGAATCCGGTAGAGTGTCTGAATAGGAAAAACTGTCCAGATCGGTTAAAGGGTTCTCTCCATAGTTGATGGAATTTTTTTCCAGAATATAATAGGGAAGTTTTGATTTTTCAGAATTCCCTACAACTCCTGTGACCCCGGGAATTTTCTCAATGATTTCCTTATCGGTTTGAGCATAACACCCGGTTACCCAGATTTGGGAGCCTGGATTCGTTTTGATTGCGCTACGGATTATATTTCGATTTTTGGAATCTGCCTTATTGGTCACAGTGCAGGTATTCACTACAACAACATTCGGTTTTTCGTCCAGAGCTACTGACTTGTATCCGAATTTTTTTAGGATTGAGGCAAGGCCGTCCGATTCGTAAACATTCAACCGGCACCCTAAAGTGTAAAAAGAAACGGAAAGGCCGTTTTCTTTTTCAGAGAGCATTTAGGGCATCCCCGATCCTTTTTACATTATTGGAAAAAACATCTTTATTCTCTCTGGATATCGCTTGCTCCAGTTGCTTTTTGGCTTCCTCTAGATTTTTTTTGGCCCCTTCCTTGTCTCCGCCAACTCTCTTCAATTCAGCAGACCTTTCCAAAATCAAAGCAAGATTATTCAAGAGATTCGGATTGCCAGGGGAAAGCGCAATAGCCCATTTGATGCTCGTCTCTGCTTTTTCATAGTTCCCCATATCAAAATAGATTTTGGATTCGAGCGCAAGTGACCTATAGTCATTCGAATTCTCAGCCTTGAGGCTTTCAATTACTTCCAGAGCCTTAAGTGTTCGCTTGACTTTTATGAGAAGTGAGGAAAGAGCCAGTTTTAATTCTCTGGATTCCGGAAATTTTTTCAGCCCCTCCCTGCATAATGCAAATGCGGTTCTAGTCTGGCCGATAGAATTGTGAGCCTTGATTAAATCCAAAATCACATTCAAATCCTCTGGGCGATTTCTTTTTGCGCTGTACCAATGCCCAATCGCTACCGGATAGTCTCTTTTTTTCCAGTTTGCATGGCCTGCAAGGTAGTGGGATTCGTATGACTCTTTTCCGGATTTGTGCAATTCCGCAATAGTGGAAATCGTCTGAGCATAGTCGCCCTTTTTGAAAAACTCCAGAGAGTTTTTATACAAAACATCGTCTTCAGAAAAAACGGGTTTGTTAAATAATAAAATAATCAAAAATAATTTCAGGCTTTTCAGGATACACCTCCCGGCAAATGTTATGTTTTGATTTTTTTTGCTGCTTCTTTGCCGCTAAATACTACAAATGATAAAAAAATTCCAGACTGTCAGGATACAACACCAATTTTTTCGTTTTTGAGTTCAAGAATCTCGGATCTGTAAGGTTCAACAGGGTCGAGATTAATCACAACATTTGAAGACCGGCCAAGTAAATACTCCTCTATATATTCCTCCGAAATGAGCCTCTGATCTGCAAACTCAAGAACCGGGTCATTCTCCGAATTCAGGTACAATTGAAAATCTCTATCCCCAAAAAAATCCGTTATGACGACATAGCTATTCCCGAAATAAACTCCGGAATCGTAGTAGTATTTGTAACGGACATTTACTTCGGGAGAAATTATATCAGGTTGGATTTTGCACAAAGATATCCGGTCAATAATCCCTATCGCCGGAATTTTCCGCCTGTCGGACCAGACTTTTCTCAAATAGAAAAATGCAAATCCCAAAAGGACAGGCAGAACAAATTCCATAACGCCTAAACCAATGCCGGCTGTTTTTCCGGATTACTGGAATCTTCTTCTGTGGGCTTTTCTTTGCCGACTTCGCTTGGCTTATAATCCGCCCAGGGAAGTTCTTCATACAAGAACCTTTCTTCCACACAGTCCACTTTGATTATGGTCGGGTTGGAATAAGACCCCTTTAATAGCTGTAAAGCCATATAGTCTTCCAGTTCTCTCTGGAAAATTCTACGCAAAGGCCTTGCTCCATAATGCTCGTCGTAACCGATTTTTGCCATTCTTTCTTTCGCACTATCGGTCATGTCGATCTTGATTTTTCTATCCAGTAGTCTTTTGTTGAAATCCTTCACCATAATATCCACGATAGAAACAATTTCTTCTTTTTTGAGAGGATGGAAATAAATTACTTCATCCACTCTGTTCAGAAATTCAGGGTTGAAGTATTTCTTAAGCTCATCGCGTGTAACTTCGCTTTTTGCTTTTTCCTTTTCACCCTCGAAATCCTCAAACCCTAATCGCCCGCCTTTCTGAATTTCCTTTGCTCCGATATTCGAGGTCATGATAAGAATCGTGTCGCGGAAATTTACTTTTCTTCCCTTTGTGTCCGTCAGATTCCCCTCTTCCATAATTTGCAGAAGAACATTAAATATATCGTGGTGGGCTTTTTCGATCTCGTCCAAAAGCACGATTGAATAGGGTTTGCGTCTTACGAATTCAGTCAATTGGCCACCATCATCATAACCCACATACCCGGGTGGGGCGCCAATGAGCCTGCTTACGGAGTGAGGCTCCATATATTCGGACATATCCACTCTGAGTAAATGATCTTCCTTGCCGAATAGAAATACTGCCAGCGCCTTGGCAAGCTCTGTCTTACCTACTCCAGTGGGACCAAGAAAAATAAAAGACCCCGTAGGCCTTCTTTCGTTTTTGAATCCTGTGCGGGCTCGCCTGACTGCTCGTGCCACATTTTCTATTGCTTCTTTTTGTCCGACTATCCTCTCTTTCAGAGCATCTTCCATATGCAGAAGTTTGTCGTTTTCCGTTTCTTCCATCTTTTCCAAAGGAATTCCAGTCCACATCGAAACTACGGAAAGAATCGCATCTTCATCGATGGAAACTGCAAACCCTTCCATTTTTTCCTGCCACTTCTGAATTTTTTCATCCATAAGTACTTTCTTTCGGTTAACCTCGTCACGGACACTTGCGGCTTTTTCATATTCCTGTGCGCGCACAAGCTCTTCTTTCTTGACAGATAGCACTCGAATTTCCTCTTCCGAATCCTTTATTTCCTGTGGCCTAACGCAATTTGCAAGTCTCGCCTTTGCCCCTGCTTCGTCAATAATATCGATCGCCTTATCGGGAAGGTAACGGTCGTTGATATATCGATGACTCATCTTTACTGCCTGCTCCAAAGCCCGTGGCGTATAACGCACTTTGTGATGAGCTTCGTAGGCTTTTTTCAAGCCTTCCAGAATCTTGATTGCATCGTCTACGGAAGGTTCTGCAACTTTCACAGTTTGAAATCTTCTCTCCAAAGCGGAATCTTTTTCTACATATTTCCTGTATTCGTTGCTGGTAGTAGCGCCGATACATTGCAGTTCACCGCGCGCAAGAGCCGGTTTTAAAATATTCGCCGCATCCACAGCGCCCTCGGCAGCGCCCGCCCCTATCAGAGTATGAAGCTCATCGATAAATATGATAATGTTCGTTGAAGAAGTGATCTCTTTCATGATCTTCTTCAATCTCTCTTCGAATTCACCCCTGTATTTTGTTCCTGCGATAAGCCCTGCTAGATCGAGCGAAAGAACCCTTTTTTCAAATAATAAATCCGGCACGGTCTTGTCTATGATAGCAATCGCTAATCCTTCAACAATGGCTGTTTTTCCAACTCCGGATTCTCCGATTAGAACCGGATTGTTTTTCGTTTTTCTGGATAGAATCTGAATGACTCTTTCAATCTCCTTGACTCTGCCCACAACCGGATCCAATTTTCGATCTCTGGCTAGAGCCGTTAAATCTCGGGCAAATTCATCAAGAATCGGAGTTTTGCTTTTCTCAGATCTGCCTTGAGACTGAGACTGTTGTGTTGTAGTTCCACCGGAAGATACGCCCACAGCACTAACTGGGGGAGCGCCTAGAAGCCTCATAATCTCGCTTTTGATCACATTATAATTTACGCTGAATGAAGAAAGGGCTCCTCCTGCAATATTGTTATTGTCCCTGAGTAGTGCCAATAGAATGTGTTCAGTTCCGACATAGTTATGCTTGAGCCTCTTGGCTTCTTCCCTGGAACTCTCAACCATCTTCTGGTACTTGTCCTGGCCTGAGGTCATGTCCAAAAGAAGGGTTCCGGAGTTTTCACGGGCCCTCCTTTCTACCTCTTTCCTCAAATCGTTCAAATTGATGTTCAAATTTGTCAAAATTTTAATTGCGACAGAATCCTCTTCCTTCAAAAGACCAAGCAAAATATGCTCCGGGCCGATAAAATCACTTCCCAGCCTTTTCGCCTCTTCCTGAGCCATTTCGTTTATGACTCTTTTTGCCCTTTTTGTAAAATCCAGCATATATAAAACCCCCTATTTGCTCCCCTCTAATAAATTAGACTAAAGCGGCTCCCTTGGAACCCATTTAGATTTCGCCAAAATCCGCGAAATCTCGAAAAAAACCGACTAACGGCCGGTTTTTCTATCCATTCCTAATTATATAATCTTTATCGTAAAATTACGCAAGAATTATCTAAACTATTTCAGGATTTTTCGATTTTGGTCAATTTGCAGTAGAAAATAAACAAATTCATAAAAAAGCTGAATCTGGTCTTCTCGAATATTCTTTTTATACAAATACAGCCGGATTCTACGATTTTTACCATCTTTCCCCAAAAAAAAGTCCATTGAATAATCAAAAGTATCGCCGATTATCCGTCCAATGAGTATTTCGTCACTTGAATTGAAATTCTGGAAATCCAGATAAACAGAAAGCTTATTCCCACGGCCTGTATTTGTGGGGCAGGCTGCGATAAACCCTGCTCTGGGGTGAAAATCAAAAATCTCTTTAGAATTCAATCTGGTTAAGGTGGATGAGAATTCTTCTAGGTATTCATAAAATTTATCTCTTCTGGAGTATATCTCGAACCGAACATGATCCTCGTCAAAAAACACCAAATTGGAATTCTCAGTCGGGCGAACCGGATTTCCGATCGTAGCCCCACCCCCAAGAACAGGCAAATGCAGCGTCTTGAAAATTTCAGCCTTGACATTGCTTGCCCTAGAATCACCCACCACGAGCCTGGAAGTAGGATAGATTACCCCGCTTAAATTTCTGGCGACACGATATCTGAATGAAATTCTTGAGTCCGGAAAATTCCGAAATATTTTTTTTTCAATTTCCGGAACACCTTGCCTCTCATCTGAAAATACGGAATCGATAGCGGCTTGAAAAATTTTTCTTTCGGCTATGGGAATTCGATCCTGGATTTCCCGAAAAAAGCTCTTTCTATTTTTGGCAAAATTTTTGAGCCTTTTTTTTTGATACTTGAATTCGATTTTTTTGTATGGGATCAATGCGCTTCGAAAAGATTCAAAACACTGTCCACATCCGATTTTTCCGGATTTCAGAAAATCTTGAAAAGTGTGCCCGCACCTGAGGCAAAAATCTATTTCACTGGATAGGTTGTAATTTTCCGGAAACAATTCGATTTCGTTTAAAAGCCAAAGATGCAAGCTCCATATCGTGGGTCACAAGTACCATTGAGAATTGAAACTCTTTCTGAAGCTCCAAAATCAACCCCATTAGATTTCTGGAATTTTCCCTGTCCAAATTTCCAGTCGGTTCATCTGCGAGTATCAACTGCTTTTTGGCAACCAAAGCTCTTGCAACTCCCACTCTCGCGCTCTCACCTCCGGATAATTCGGAGGGATAATTTTCCGTTCTTGCAATGAGTCCTACTCTGTCTAGTATTTCAAGCGATTGCATTCTTGCTTTGGCTCTGTTCACTCCTGCAATTAAAAGAGGCATCATCACATTTTCCAGCGCCGTAAAATCCGGAAGAAGGAGGTGGTGCTGAAATATAAAAGAAATTTTCTCGGATCGGAATTTTTCCTTATCTTTTTCCTTCATGTCTGAAAGGCTCATCCCGCAAACAATGACTTTTCCGCTTTCAAAATTATCCATAGCACCGAGAATATTCAAGAGGGTCGATTTGCCTACACCGGATGCGCCTTCTACCGATACGATTTCGTTTTCCTCTACTGTAAACTCAAGTCCAGTCAGGATCGGAACTCCCTTTTCGCTTTTGAAATACGATTTATTTAAGTTTCTGATTTCTACTAACGCCATATCTTATTCATTCCTTATCGTATCGACCGGGTTTAATCTGGCTGCCCATCTCGCAGGAAAATATCCTGCGATTCCGGAAAGGATCGTCGCGGCAGTTGTCACCATGAATATGAACGAGATGTCAATGTCAACAGGCAGATGATCGAAATAATAAATATCCTTCGGAACCAGCTCAACGGTTCTCCAATCGCTCTGATAAATAGCCGAGCCGAAAAGATTGATGATTTCGCTTAACGCATTGATGATCGATTCCAAATGGTTCGCACCGAATATTCCGATCATTCCTCCAACGCTCGAAGCTAGAATTCCGATAATCATAGAATTCAGCGTAAATATCAGAAGGATAGAGTTGGACGAAAGGCCAAGAGCCTTCAAGGTTCCGATGGATTTTTGTTTGGAGCGCACAAGAGAGTAGACAGTGGCAACCATCCCAAGAGCCGCCAGAACAATGAAAAGAAAAACGATGATTGAAATGATGGTTTTTTCCAGTTTTAACGCGGCCAGAAAATTCTCCTGCTCCTCTGCGATTGTCCGAACCGTTAGAGAGGTTCTTAACTTGACCTCAGGGTCAAAATCCGGATCGTTAAAAATTTCCAGAAGAGTTGATTTGACCTGAACAAGATCATCCAGTGATTTCACTTTGATGATAATCTGATTTACCGAACTTTTTAGTTTAAAAAGTTTCTGCGCGACCGGAAGAGAAAGAAAAATAAACCGGGAATCATAATTGTAATAACCGGTTCTGAAAAATCCGGAAACCCGGAAATTTTCCACATTCACCTCTACGCCTTTTCCGACAGTGAAAGTCCCCCCAGGAACCGCGACCGTAATCGTTTTTCCCAGAGAGTATCCGTAAAGAGAAGCCATCTCTTTTCCGATCAATATATAGTCCTTCGAATTCATTAACTTTACTTCATCGCGGTTATAATGCGTTAGGTGCGGCAGATTCGGAAAATTCATCTCGGAAGAATTTGTCATTTCCATCGGAACCGCGCGAATCATGATCGGGACAAAAGTATTCCCGTTCTGCAAAAGCCCGTGGCTTGTAATATTTCCTTGTATAAAAACAATTCTGTCTTTCAGATATTTGTTTTTCAAAATGATCTCTATAATTTTCTGGTACTTCTGAATTTCACCGGATTCGTAATTGTTCTCGATTGTAACATGAGACCCGCCTGACCAAAGAGACTCTTTTACTTGCTTCTGGAAACCGTTGAATATAGAAAGAACGATCACAAGCAAAGAAACTCCCACGGCCATCACAATAAAAGACAATCTTGACTTCAGAGATAACAAGCCGAATACTTTGGCTCCTCGCAAATATCTGGATGTGATTAAAAAAACTATTCCCATAATTTAATTCTTTAGAAAAATCCTTCGTTTGACAATATTCCTAAGGTGGCTTAAACTGTCAAAAAAAGGATTATTTTGAAGATTTATGGGTGACAGCGATAATGTGTATTCGATTCGATTTATCGCAAAAGATGAAAGCTCAGGATATTTTTGCATTTTTTGCGGGATTTTTGACTCTCTAAACGGTAAATTTGATCTATATGAGACACTTGTAAGCAGTCAAGTCACATTTTCCAAAGTACCCCCCCAAGCGACCTATAAGGATTATTCAAATGCAATCCAAAGTACGAAGTATAAAGGCGAATTTTCGCAAAACTATACCAGTAGCCTGACTGAAGGATATCGCTTCACATTTTTATCGGAAAATTTTATCGAAGAACTAAGGCACTACCTGGAGCACAAAGACAACGAAAGGTTGACCTATTTGTTTCAGCAGCCCTTAATCCAGATTTTAGGCTCCGGAGCAAAACTGGAAATCAATCTATTATATGATTTAATCAGCAGGCAGGATATCGAAAAAGCTTCTCAAGCCGAAAATTCTACTGAAAATCCCTCTGACTTGGCAGGAAGCATCATTCCTCAAGGATCGATGGTTGTGAATTTCAAATTTGCCCTTTCCCCCGTATCCGGTATAAAAGTCAGCGATTTAAAAGAAGGTAGCAGGGTAATGGTTAAAGTAGTTCCCGGAGACACAAATTCGAACAATGCTATCAACCTTCTGAAATTGAAAGACGAGGGAGGAAATGTCAAAATCATTCCGGCTTCAATCGTTTTCATCAACCACACCTCCAAGGGCGCCGAAACAGTTATCAAGGTCACGGATTCTATTTTCGGAAAATATATAGAGGAAGAACCTTCTATAAAAGTTAAACTCGCCGGAAATGAGACCTTAGCGTCGGTCACCTCCCCTCAAATCGAAACCAGAAGGCCCGTTGTAAATCATCCAAAGCCGGAATCAAACGAATCCAGTTCCCTTCCGATCACTTTGCTTGTGGCTCTCGGGCTTTTGGGCATAGTCGGCGCGTTCATTGTCATTTTTATGTTGTAAGAAAAGGTTATATGAAAAACAAAATATTTTTTTTCCTTCCGGTTCTAACCTTCTTGTTGACCCTTGAAACCGTATTCGTGGATCTCCAATTCCAAAGACCTCTTGACCCTTATAAATTTTCTCTGGAGGAGGGAACGACTTCTCTGAAACAGGACAATAAAATTCCATTCGAAACACAGATAGGCAAAGGCATTTTTCAGAAAATAGGTTTCTTTTCAGAATTACTAAAAAATCTGAAAGACGAGAATTCCCCGTCCGACGGAAGAGTAGAAAAAACAATCGCAAAGCTGGAAAGGGTGATTCTATCCCAGAAAATCGGGCTTTTTGTAAATCTGTTTCTGGCAGTACTTTCCGTCTGCGCAATCATCTCCATGATTCTGGAAGCCTATTTTGCGCCTTTTTTAAATCGGGTTCTTGCAATTTCTTCTATTCTTTTGCTAATGCCGTACCTAGCTGAAAGCTCAAGGCTCATCGGCACAAGGCCTGTTCTGGGAATACTGGGAGTCGTGTTTTTTCTCGCGTCTTTCGTGATCGCTATCCTCGTATTCCGCAAGTTCGGACAATTCAAAAATCGCGAAAATTTCAAGTATCAAGCTCTCTACCACGCATCAAAATCCGAAGAAGAAAACATGACGAAAAAACAAAATGATTCCATTAATGTTGCGGCATTTCTATTTCACTTTTCGGTGATCATTTTCGCAGGTGTACTAATCGGCAATTTTTTATATATTCCTCTATTCTCTCTTCAAAAAAACTATTCCGCTCAATTTGGAATACTTTTGATTCTTTTGTTTTTCGGACTCTCTCTTTTTTATGTGAGAAACTATTACGTAATCGGGAAAGAGAACTCCTATTCTCAATTTCAGAATGTTCTGGCAAGCGCATCCTTTCTACAATTTCGTTTTATCAAAAACATTTTAATGACTGTCTTGTCTCTGGCCGGAGTAATATTTTTCATAACCCTCTTGTTTTCCCTTCTCGCTTTCAATACTTTCATTTTGAAAAGTGCGAACTTCCTGCTACATACCCAGGCAAGCCTGTAGAAAAATCCGATTACAAGTGAAATAGAAACCGGAATTTCTAAGATACACCCTCCAACTACCTAAGTCCAGCGCTTCTAAACTTGAATGAGACATAAGCTTTGGCTGATATTAGGTCAAAAATGTTGACAAAAAGTGATTGATATTTGACGATATATTTGTCATGAAAAAAAGCAAATCTCATCCATTTATTTCCTTTGAAAAGCGCTGGAAAATTACGGAAGAAGCTTGGTTCAAGTTGGGTCAAAGCAAGTCTTTGATTCAGTCAATTTCCAACATACCGCTAATGCCGCTTTATCGATCAAAGATTTATTCGGTGAATTTAATCAAAGGGGCACTGGCTACAACAGCGATAGAGGGGAATACATTATCTGAAGAGGAAATTACATCAATTCATGAAGGAAAGTCGTTATCAATTTCAAAACAATATATGGAAATTGAAGTCAAAAACGTTCTGACTGCATTGAATCAATTGAGAGATGATATTGTAAAAAGTGATAAGGCGCAATTGTTATCACCAGATCTTATTAAAGAATTTCATAGAATGATCGGAAAGGATTTAGGAGATAATTTTGAAGCAATTCCCGGTGAATTCAGAAATAATAATGTCACCGTAGGCCATGTTTATAAAGCACCCGATCACCATGAGGTTGAATATCTGATAGAATCATTTTGTGAATGGAGTAAATCTGAGTTTCACTATATGAAAGGTCAGAATTTTTCAACAGCAGTTATTCAAGCGATCGTTTCGCATATATACATCGCTTGGATTCATCCTTTTGGAGATGGAAACGGAAGAACGGCGAGACTACTTGAATTTTACTTGTTGCTACGAGCAGGTGTTCCGGACATAGCTACACATATTTTATCGAATTTTTATAACTCTACACGGAATGAATATTACAGACGTTTAGGGGAGACATCTAAAACAAATGGTGATCTTACCGATTTTATTAACTATGCGTTACAGGGATTTAAAGACGGTCTTCAGGAAGTATTTAATATTGTTAATAAAAATCAAATTGAATTAGCATGGAGAAATTACGTGAATGATAGTTTTCGCTCCAGTTTTAATTCGGGAAAGACCGACTTGGTAAATAAACGACGTTTGTCATTAATACTATCTATGGTAATAGAAATGGAATATACTATGAATGAATTGGTGGAAATCAATGATGCCATTCGCTTGCAATATTCGAGTAAATCAAAAAGAACTTTACTGAGAGATTTAGACGCTTTATTGGAAATGAAATTAATTTTTAAGACAGAAAATGAAAAATATATTGCGAACTCTAAAATACTTACTGGATCAATGTCCTCTTCAGCGCGCGGAAAAAATATTATTTGAGGCAAATCACGCCTAACTAGCTTTAGCCTCCCTCAATGTATTTTTGAAATAAGCTGATTAGAATAAACTGGAGGATAAAAATAGCGATAAATGCGAAGCGTAAAAATCCGGGAATGTTCTGAAAAAAAGAAAACAGTGAAAAAATCAGAACAACAGAAAGAGCAACTATTTTCAGAATATTTTGATCCGTAAAAAGCAATATGCCGAAAGAATACATGCAGACCGCAGAAAATGCAAAAAACATCAGATAATAGGAATATAAACCTATTTTTCTTGTCATCGACTGCTCAAGAGCACTCCGAAGACTTTTTTTCGCCGAACGTGACGCACTGAATCTTCCCGTCTTCGAAATACGTAGTTCGCCGAATAAACTTCCCGGCATCATCGTACAATTCCATTGCCTCAGTTGCACCCGAGGGGTAATAAAAAATCCATTCCCTGGTCTTTTTATCCTTCAGAAATGAGCCGGCATATTCCTTTTTTCCATCACGGAAATATTTTTCCCACCTTCCAGTCTTATAACCGCCGTCGTAAAACCCCTTCTCTTCAAGATTTCCGGTATCGTAAAATCTCTCATAGAGTCCGTCTTCATTTCCCCAAACCTCTGTTTGAATCCAATAAACTCTTTTTTTTCCATAAGTAAAAAATTGTTTATAGTAGGGTTTGCCATTTAGAAAATTCCAAACCCAAAGGCCGTCTCTTTGCCCGTTCTTGAATTTGCCAAAACTTAGGACAGATTTTGTCTTTGAATATTGTGTGCACTCTCCATCCAAAAGGCCCAGCGGATTTACTTTGCAAGAGGAATACAATTCTCCCGTATCATACCAAGTCAGCTGCGAGCCGTTTTCAGTTGCGGTATAAAGGTTGACTTTTTTATCAAACACTGCTTTTGGAGAAACTGTAGGAGGATGCTTTTTCCTTGGAATGCAATAGATTACTGCTAATCCCAGATAAATGAAAAGAATCAATCTCACATGCGCCCTTACAAAAAAAGCCAAAGCCCCGTGGTTTCCCTTTAGAGACCTTGACTTCTGTGAATCAATTACTTTGCATAACAAAGCCATTGGAATATAAATTAATTTATCGTAAATTTTTTCGTCACAAGAACTTCGTCTTTTTCGTTTCGAATTTCTATCTCGTATTTACCCGCAGACTCAAAAAAAGTTTCATCGTAATAGGTTTGAGCCTTCTCCGCATCTTTCTTAAAAGATCGAACGTAGCTGTGGATTTCCTCTTTTCCGCTTTCAGTCCTGTAAATTTTCAAACTAAGCGTTTTCGGGGTGCTCCAGCCTTTCCTGTAATACACATAAAAATCCTGTCCCGTCTTAAAATCGTAATCTTTATCGGGATCCATTTGAGACACTTTATCTGGTGTCATTTTGTTTATATCCATAAAAATGGCATGTTTAGGTGGCCAGAAAAACCATATAAGCCAGAGAGCCGCAACAAAGCCCCCCAAAACCAGATATTTTTTCGGCTTGTTTTCGCCGCCCTTAGGTGAAGTATAGTCTTCCAATCTCATAGCACTTTTTACGTTGTAAAGAGTGCTTTTTTTGGGCAATAGTTTTTCTTGTTTATTAGCTCCATAGCGGGGGTTTTTTGCAGATTCCCGCGCGGCTTTTTTGGGCTCTGATTCCACTATATTTTTTTCCGGGATCTGATTTTCCCCCGCATCCGGCGGATTTTCCTTATCCTTTCCCAACGCTCTGCCTATTTGAGTCCCAGCAGCCTGAAAAAGCCTGTCTTTTTTAGCCAATGCCCAGAATCTCCTCAACAAGTGAATCGTAAGCGACAGCAACCTTGTTCTTTCTCTGGTATTCAAACAAAGTTTTTTGCATTAGGTGTGACTCTTCGACCGCAACGGAAACAGGCAGAGTCGTGTTGAATAATTTCAGGTATTTCTGAATTTGAGGAACTACAGCTTGAGAAATAGACGTCCTGGGATTAAACATCGAAAGTAGCGCCCCAAAAATTTTCAGATTCGGGTTGTACCTTTTAGTTACCGTTTCATAAATATCCATAATGCCTTCGATTCCATCGATCGAAAATTTGGAAACCTGCAGCGGAATCACAATTCCAGTTCCGGCGACCAGAGCATTCAATGTGAGCATGGACAAGCTGGGCGGACAATCAATTACGATATAGTCAAATTCATCCCTGATGGATTCAATCGAATCTCTAAGCATAAAAAAGCCGTCCAGCTTTCCAGATAAAATACTATCTACCTCGGATAACTTTATACTGGATGGGGCAATTTTCAGTTTTTCAATTCTGGTATCAGACAATAGGCTCCGTATCGAAATATTTTTTTCCCTGAATACGGGGTAAATGGTTTTCTCTGCATCGGTTTCTCTGCTTGCAAAAATACTTGAGGAATTGCTCTGCGGGTCCAGGTCAATCAAAAGCGTGCGTTCTTGTTTTTTGGCGAGGCCAAAAGCCAGATGAACAGAAGTAGTGGTCTTCCCTACCCCACCCTTTTGATTTGTAATACAGATAATTTGTTTCATTTCAAATTCTTTCTATTTCTAAAATAATCATGCTGATATTGTCTTTGCCTCTTTCCTGAGATTTGGCCAGTAAGCTTTCAATCCTTGCATTTTTCGGATTTTTCAAAGAAGCAAATATCTCTTCATCGGACATGGTCTCCCATAAGCCGTCCGTGCAAAGCAAATAAACATCTCCAAGGCAAACATTTTCTTCAGCTATTTCGAAAAAGTCTTCGTCTCCATTTCGGGAACTCATTACCGCCTTCGACAATATATTTTTCTGGGGGTGAAAGCGCATATCCTCCGGTAAAATCTCTTTGGAGTCTACAAGCTCCTGCACATAAGTATGGTCGAGTGTCAGCTTAGTCAAAAGATTGTCCCGAATCCTGTAAATTCGGCTATCTCCTGAATGAAAAATTATACACCGACTCCCGAAAATTGAAAACCCTGACAAAGTAGTTCCGATATTTTTTTTCAGGCCAAGCCCGTCTGCCACATTCTCCAGTTCTGACTTTGCTTTGAGTACTCTGCTTTTTACCTCAATTGGATTTTTTGGAACATCGCCTACAAATGCAGATATTACCGTTTTACTTGCAATGTCCCCATTTCCGTGTCCGCCCATCCCGTCTGCAACCGCAAACAAAAATGACTGTCCCTCGCAAGATTCATGAAATATTTTTTCCGATTCAGAAATTAACCGGTTGGATACCAGAATGCTGTCTTCGTTATTTAAACGAACTCTCCCTCTGGAGGTTATATAGCTGGCCCGAATTTTCATACAATGCTTTGCAGACTCTTTTTATAAATTTTCCTAATGCTTTCTTTTTCTTCCTTTTGAATAATTTTTTCAACAATTGGAATCAATTTTACATTTGCTCTGGTTTTTAGTTTTATGATTTCGCCAAGAGCAAATGCTGCGCTCCATCTGACTACTGTTCCTTCATGGGTTGCATTTTCCAAAAGGCCGACTACAGCAACATCAACTTTTTTCGGAAATGAAGAAATAATATTTCCGACTATTTTTGCAGACTCCCACTTTACTCTCGGAGGCTTTTCTTTTAATGAACCAATTGCAAAATCAAGGCATTCAGTTGCCCCTAAGCCTAAATCCTTTTTTGTCGCGTACTCTATTGCTTCAAGGCAGGTTGCTTTATCGGAATCCTTCGCAGTTTTTGCAAATTTGATTATTTCCGGGATTGGATTTTTTTTCTCTAGCAGTAAACTTCTGATCTTTTCTGTCCTGTCTTTCGGTTTTATTGATTTATCACTAAGTATTTCCTTTATCTGCATGCGATTGATCTGCCTCAATAAGTATTGAACTGGTAATGAATAAGAGTATAATTACGCTTCTCAAAATTACAAACCCATTATTGACAGGATTTTTAAAATCGCCGGATTAGCGAAGAAGTTGTTTTAATTCTTTTTTTTCTTCAGGATTCATCAAACGAATCGTATGAATAAATTCGGCAGGACTTATATGTCCTTCTTTAAATTCCCGGAAATTGTCTTCGTTTCTTTCTTGTCGTTTGACTATGTAAGCAATTGAAACAGTGGAGAGGGTAGTCAAAATCCCTATAAACCACATTAGCATATTGAAACGCTGCTCAATGCTTTTTTCCATAGACTCAAACCGTTTATCCATTTGTTGGATTAATATTTTGATATCATCACGAACGATTCGAATATCTTCTTTTGTTGCAGGCTCAGCAAAAAGAGAACCCACGAATAGGCTAAAAAATAAGAAAACAGAAATGATAATTTGTTTGAGCATAATACTATGTTAGACTTTAAAAATCAATTTGTCAAGAAAATACTGCACCATTTCGCTTTAGCGAAAAAGTTGTTCAGTACTTTTGTGAATATCAAAATAGATTTGTCAAGCGTTGGGTTTTATCTGAAAAATCTTGCTTTTGTAAAGAGTGGAAATCAAACAAAAAACCCCCCGTTGCCGGAGGGTTTTCTTGAGAATTTTTACAGCTAGTTGACGATTAGTTTCCGTTAGGAAAAGTATTCGTTGCAGATGTTCCTGCGAAATCCATCAATCCAGCATCACCAAATGTTGAAGCTGCTGCTTTGGCTGGTAAAGTACAATCTGGAATTGCTCCAAGAGTACTTAGAGATGCCTTCGCTATCGTTCTTGCAGCCGATGTCTTTCCATACACGCAAAGTGTTGTAAGGCTGGTTGCGCTTCCATCACCACTGGTTGCATTATTAATTTTTGCCAAGGTACCACCACCAATAATTTGAGGAACTGCAAATTTCGAACGGAATGAGTTATTGCACGCAATCGCATCATTTGTAGATTGGGTTGACGATGTATAGGAAACGGATGACGCAGCATACAATGCTGTTACTCCAGCATATAATACCGCTGCTGCGTTTTCATTCGAAAAAGCGTAGGCAATTTCCTTAGCAGAGGTTAGATCTTTTTTTGCCGCTTGTTCTGCCGCAGTTGTCGGAGCTACTGCAGTAGGGCCATAACCAGGCATACCAACCGATTCGCATGAATCCACTACCACTGCTCCAAAATTTGAAGCGCCATAATATGGAATTGTGGAGTTAGCTTGTGCTGTAGTTCCTGATGCTAAAGGAAACGCAGTCGCAAATGATGAACTCATATTAACAAGAGCAGAAGAAGCAGGGTAAGCTTTTTCTGCAAATATTGAATTACCTACGGCAGTAGTAGTTGATCCCTCAGAAATTCCAATGAATACGTCAGAAGGGTCAGCGGTAATTGTTGACCTTGTGGTAAAACCAGTAATTTGAGTTCCCTTTGGAGTCCCAATAAACTGAATGCGATTTACATAAGCCATGAGATCAGTATTCACTTTTCGGCAATCAGCATTGTTCTGAAGTAAATCATACGCTGCAGCACCATTTTTGAACGCAGTTGCACGATCTGCTGTGGAAATTCCGCTCAAAGAACAGTTGGCTTTTGGAATTCTAGTACATGCCATTAAACTGGTTCCACTCAATGCGGCCAATCCTTGTCCTGTAGTTGTTGCATCAAGAGCAGTTTTTGCAGTATTGATGTCTGCAGTTCTTGCCGTCGCATCGTAAGTCCCACCACCTTTGATGAAAGCATCATACTTTCGGTTGTACGGAACTGATGCATAACTGGAATAGCCTTGAGAAGATATGGTTGCTCCTATAGCTGCTTCGTAATCGGTCTGCGTAAAAATTGTAGAAGTTGCAACCGCTGTTTGAATAATCGCTCCACTGTAAAGAGTGGTTAAATTGATATTCAAAGCGCAATTTCCTTTTCCGAGTCCACCCACTAGTTGCGCCAGGATTGCTCCATTGGCTTGATTTCCTCCGATCTCACGCTTGTGGCAATTCGCAAGAATACCAATAGCCAGGAGGGATGTTAAAGTAATTAATTTTAAATTTTTCATGTTCGTCGATTCCTCCTATTATAATTCGTGCTTGTAGCCGATTCTGTAAATCTGGCCACCCAAAACGATTGGATATGCAGGTAGTGGAGACAATCCAGCAATACCACCGGTTGATTTTGTACCAGCAGTTCCCTGCTTCGCGCTAAGAATTGTTTCCAATTCCAAGAAGAGAGAGCCTTTGTCAGAAATTTTGGTTTGAGCGCCAAGTAGCCAGTTCATACCAAAGCCAGTTACATGGAACTGTGCATCCTCATTGATTACAGCAGGATCAGCCGCTGAAGAAACCAAAGACTTTCCAAGGCCACCTGATGCGACATTTAGACCAGGGCCATCGTTTCTTCCTTTAACTCCCCAACCTCCATTGAAGTAGTGAACACCCGCTCCGATGTAGAACGCAGAAGATTCAGCAACCGCAATTTTGATTCCAAAATATGCAGGAATGATAATGGAACGATAATTCCAGGTAATATCATACCAGTTGTAGCCCATGAAATTAGAAGTTGTACGGCCACCCATGATTTTTTGAGTATAATTTAAACCAACTCGGAAAAAGAAAGCCTTGCCTATATCTGATTCAAATCCAAAGTTTAAAACTCCTCCAGTCATCGCTCCATCGCCTTTCACATTCAAAGCGCCACCAGATACGTTTTCTGCCGCGATGAGTTTGTTTTCAGCGATAATCAGCTTTTGCTGTCCGTTGTAATTTCCATAGCTATCTTTCGTTCCTTGAGTAGAATCGAGACCATCTTTCATAATGGTTCCACCCAATTGACCCAGGTCAAATTGAAGTCCGCCTCCGACAATAATGCTGGACTTTGCGCTGAGCGCAGTTCCAGTAATTGCAATGAGACAGATCGTTAAAAAGATTTTCGTAATCTTTTTGATCATTTTTTATTACTCCTTGTATTTTTTTTTCGTTTTGTAGGAGTCTAACGAGCGTAAAAATCTTTCTAAAATTTAGTACCGTTTAGACACAATTGGCAATTTTCCGGGCTTATATGGTCTTCTGTCAACCCCGATACTTCTTTTTTTTCATATTTTGGAAAAAAAAGTCACATTATGCGTAAATCCGGCATATAATGCGATTCTAGCTCTCGCAATTCCCTGAAGAAAGCTTTTTGGGCAATTTCAGGTTTTTCGGTCCGGTTGGCACCAACATGCTTCCAACGGTAAACAGCTAAGAAGCATACAGGTTGGAGAGGGAGATTTGTGTACCACTTTTTATTTCTTTGTGACGGTAGTGTTTTTCATTATTGAATTCCCATCCGGTTGGGAACCCCAGCTAATACTCTATCTTCAATTCTTTGATTCTTTTATCAAGGGTGTTCCTGTTTATTCCGAGATATTTGGCAACGCGGGTTTTTGTGTATCTGAACTTTTTCAGGGCAAATTGGATAAGCCTGGATTCAACTTCGCCCACCACAACCTCCATAGCTCTGCCGTCTATCGCATCCAGATTCACGGGAGAATAAAATTGAACCGATTCATCCGATGACTGAGAGGTCTCCTGGATCTTTTCTTCCGTATGCAAAACGGGCTTAATTAGCTTGTCGTTTATTTCGGTAAAATCCACAATGTCCAGAATTTCATTTTGAGTAAGAACAATAGCCCTCTCGATTACATTTTCCAGCTCTCGGACATTTCCAGGCCAAGGGTAACTGGACAAAATCTTATTTGCTTCTCTTGTAATGCCTTTTACTTTTTTTCCGTTCTCTTTGGAATATTTTTCAGTGAAATGAGAAATCAGAAGCGGAATATCTTCGATTCTGTCACGTAGTGCGGGCGGCTGAAGATTTACCACATTTAATCTGTAAAATAGATCCGAGCGGAATTTTTTTTCCTGAATCTGCTTCTCTAAGTCATTATTTGTAGCAGCGAGAATTCGAATATCGATTTGTTTCGGTTTGACTGAGCCGATGGATTCGATTTCTCTTTCCTGTAAAACTCTTAACAGTTTGGATTGAAGATTCAAATCCAGTTCTCCAATTTCATCCAGAAAAATCGTTCCCCCGTCGGCAAGTTCGAATTTCCCTTTTTTGTCCGCGACTGCCCCGGTGAAAGAGCCTTTCTTGTGGCCGAACAATTCGCTTTCCAGAAGATTTTCCGGAATCGCAGCGCAATTGATTTTGATAAAAGGCTTATCCGCGCGATTGCTATTGTAGTGAATGGCTGAAGCGATCATTTCTTTTCCGGTTCCCGACTCGCCAGTAATTAGGACAGACGCCCTTGAGTCAGCGACAAGCTGAATTCTTTCGAATAGTTTTTCCATTGCTTTCGATCGGCCAATTAAAGATCCGAATCTGTATTTTTCTTTGAGCTCCCTTTTTAATAGAATGTTCTCTCTGGAAATCTCCTTCTTGGCTTCTTCAACCAGATTATGTATTTTTATCGCTTGAGAAATAATTGATGCAACCACCTGCAAGAAATCCAGGTGGGTTGGAAGGTCGGTATGCTTTGACTGGGTAAAAAAAACACTCAATACCCCGATAATTGCAAGGTCGCTTTTCACCGGAACGGAAAGAAAACTCACATTATCCGGATTCAGATGAAAATGCGCGAGATAACCAACTCTGTTTAGAAACAGAGGGTCTTTGGCAACCGAACGAATAATCATCGGCTCACCGGATTCAAAAACCTTTCCAGTTACGCCCTCCCCCGGCTGGTAGGTGCCTTTCTCCATTTCGTCAGGACTCAAGCCCACAGCCGCCACTATTTTCAAATTACCTTCGGTAGTGTTATACAAAACCAGGCTACCCTTTTCTAATTTCAGCGATTTCTCCATGATAATCATTATGGAATGAAAAATTTCGTCCATATCCAGTGAGGAAGTTACCACTTTAGAAATCTCAATCAAAACCTGCTGAATTTTATTCTTCTGTTCCAGGTGGCGGAACGTCTGAAGATTCTTGAAAATTTGCGCAGCCTGGTTGGCGAGAATCGATAAAATCGTGAGATGCTCCGGGGTAAATGCGTCGATTCGGTTTGAATCGAGAGAAATAACCCCAATGACCACATCTTCCACGATCATAGGCACTGCTAGCTCCGACTTGATTTCCTTTTTGATTGCGATGTAATTCGGATCCTTGCTTACGTCATTTACAAGCTTCCCTTTTCCAGTGGATGCCACGAGGCCGGTAACGCCCTGGCCGATTTTCAGCCTCACTTCCTTCTTCACCTCGGGGTTCAAGCCGCGAGAAGTGACTATGTCCAGTATCTCTTCTTTTTGATTGATTAGCATCAGAGATCCGGATTCTACCCGGCAAAATTCAATACACCTGTCCAGAATTAAATCCAGAAGTCCGTCCGGATCGAGAGTAGAATTCATGGCTATCGATACTTCGTGAATAGATAGGAGAGGGTTCAAGTTTTCATTTATGCCCATTGCTTAAAAATGAAACAGGCTGCACATGGATAGGTCAAGAAATTTTTTTGAATTCAGCCGGATGTTCGACTATTCAACTTGACATTCCTTCAAGTTTGAAAAACGTTTGCCTATATGACTGAGTTTGACAGCATTGATCTTCTAAATTATGCCACTTACGGCAACGAATACGATGATGAGTGGGAGGAAATCCGCGCCTACATCAAATCAAACGCTGCGGCTCAGAAAGAATTGGAAGAACTTCGAAAAAATCTTCCCGCAGTTTCCAGAAAAAGAAGAGATTTTATTCCGGAACGCAGGCCAAACCAGACAAGCGAAGAAACTACTGAACCTAGAATAAATTTACCAGAAGAGCACAAAAAAAGTTGGTGGTCGAACCTTCTCGGAGGCTAATGGACGATCCCGTAAAAACTTTTAATCAGCTAAAAAGCATTGTAACCCCTTTTTTTAATTTGGCTGTGAACACCGTAGTTCACGGAATGCATAATGTTCCCCCATCCGGAAAACTGATCATTGTGGGAAACCACAGAAGCGACATGGATCCATTCGTAATTTCGGCAACATTTCCAAGATTTATTTCCTGGGTCGCCGCAGATTATACTTTCCGTATTCCACTCTTCAAAGATCTGATCTCCAAAACAGGCTGCATCCCGATGGCGATAGACAGCAAAGTTTCCATGTCCAGCATAAAAATGATCCAGCAGGTTTTCAAAAGAGGAGAAGTTCTGGGAATATTTCCCGAAGGCCACGACTACATGGTCAGAAATGATTTTTCTCTTGGAATGGTGGATTTTCACGAAGGGTTTTCCGCATTTTCCATCCGCAATAAAGTGGACATAACCCCGTTTATCATCACTCCGATCGAAGAAACTGTCTCCGATATTCCGATTGCCCCGATACTACGCGCATTCATGGGTTTGCCGGAAGAAGTGTGCTCGATCAAAAAAAGAGTCACTTACAAAAAAGTTCTGGTTTCTTATGGAAAAAAAATTGATCATAAAGAATACTTAGACTATCCTCTGGAAGAAGGAATGAAAAAAATTGCTAAGGACACAAAACAAAGAATGCTGGAACTTCAAGAAGAAGCAAAACAACTAGCCAGGGCCTAAAATGAATCAAGAAGATTTATTCGGCCTCTCTTCAAACTTCATGATCAATTCATCGCTAGTCGCGATGAAGCAGGGCCTTTTGATTAAACACAGGCCGGATACATCGGCAACAATTCCACTTACTTCGGAGCCGACCAAATTTTCGAAAAATCTCAAGCTAATTAAAAGAGGAGAAGGCCCGAAGGTCAATTCCGGCATAGTAGTAGGCACAGTTCGAATGGGGTATGGGCATCATAGAATGGCCTATTCGGTTTACACCCACGCTCTGGATAAGAAAAAAGAAATCCATCTCCATGATCTGGTCGCAATCGAATCCAGAGAAGCAAACATAGTCCGGGAAGTTGACAGTGTCTACAGCTCTTTCAGCAGGTATGCGTCTGATCTCGGCGGAACCGTTGAATGGGCGTGGGGACTATTGACATCTCAGGGCAATATATACTCGCTTCAATTTTCAACGATGCTCGCGAAAGACCTGAAAAATCTGCTCAAGGACGTTTCCTTCAATCTGCCTTATATTTCCACATATCCTTTAAATGGCCAGATTGCCGCGTCCTGCGGATTCGATAAAATCGTTCATCTCGTTCCGGACAATTTTCCCCAGTTTTATTTACTGGTCCCAAAAGCGATGAATTTGGTTCAAAGCCCGTCCTCTTACATGAAATTCATCGATATGGGGGTTCCCAAAGAGAATCTGGCCGTAGCGGGGCACTGGGTTTCACTGGATGTCGCGGCAAATGCTGTAAAAGACTCTGAAAGAAGGGTAAAGCGAATTCAAAAGAAAAATCCTAAAAGGCTCGTTCTTCCGATCGGGGGAGCTGGAGCGCAAAAAAAATATATTCTGGAGTTTCTGAAAGAACTTGTCCCGAAATTGCAAAACAAAGAAATCTATCTTTTTCTGAATGCGGGAGACCACAAAGATTTCTTCGACACCTTAAGAGAATTTTTCGAAAAATCTAAAATCGAAATCGAAATGTTAAACGACACAGATTCGCTTTCGAAGTTTTGCAAGAAAAACGACTTGACCGAAAGTGAAAAAAATCTAAAACCCGTTACTCTATTCTATTTTGAAAATTATTTTGATGCGTTCAGCGCGACAGACCGGTTGATCCGCATCTCCGATGTGCTAGTCACAAAACCATCCGAACTCGCATTTTATCCCATCCCAAAAATCTTTATCCGCAGAGTGGGAGACCATGAAGCGCAGTCCGTTTTCCGCTCCATTGAACTTGGAGAAGGAACTACGGAATGCCGTGAGGTATCTCACGCGATGGATATGGTCAAATTGTTGTGCGAAGAAAAAGATCTCGCCCTGAGGATGAATGAATGCGTCATACGAAATAGCAACAACCGGATCTATGACGGCGCGAAATTCGCCCTGGAAATGTCACTTTCCATGAGCTAAAAATTTTCCATCCTCATTCCTCCGATTTATTCGCCCCGGCATGTTTTGGAAATTTGATTTTTGCGATCTCTTTTTTATCAATCGTAATAACTGTTTTGTCAACTTTCAATTTAATTTCGTCACCTCCCATGCCCTGAATATCCCCCTTCTTGATTTCTCCTGATTTCAAAAGCACTGTGGTCCGATCCGGGTCTTGATGAAAAGCAATCTGAACTTTTTCCCATTCCTCCTGATTTTCTTTTTCCAGTTTGGAAATAAATTCCTCTTTCGCTTTCTTTATCTCCACTTCGATGTACGCTTCCAAATCCTTCTTGACCAAGACAGTTGCATTCGATGGGCAGGCTTCAACGAGAATCGTTTTTTTTGTAAAACTCCCGCCTATTCCAAAAAGAACCGAGAGGCCTATATCGACCGGAGTGGCTTTTTCTACAATGCGATAAGCCGAGCCATCCTTCCCAAAAACGGAATACATATCCGGATTGTTAATCGGGACGGAACCGAACAAAACATACCACTGGGAAAACTTGCCAACTTCCTTGCATTCAGACGAAGAGTGATTCAATAGAAGTAGATTCTTTTCATTCGGACTCTGAATCACCAGAGAGTTGCAATTCCATATAAAGAAAACCGCCAAGGCGTTAATAAAAATTTTATCTTTCATGCAAAATATCCTTTCCCAAAATTCTAAAGCGCATTGCAAGTCACCACAATGTTCGTTACATTTGCAGATGCAATAGTGCCGGAACCGTTACCGGTTACGGTACATGCGTAATTCGGGAAAGCATCCAGAGTCACCGTAACATTATAATTCTCAAGTGATGTCAATCCGATAGGGAATGTGAAAATTCCGCCATCACCGGCAACAACATTCACGGTATCCGAATTTACCGAATTTGTAAGAGTAAAAGTGCCGGCTCCATTGCAAGCGCTAATAAAACATCCGACAACAGATCCTCCAATCGTATAAGTGGGAACAGCCGAAACGGTTATATTTATCGTGGCAGAAGCACTACCTCCGGAGTTGCTTGCAGTAATTGTGTAATTCTTTGCGGATTGAACCGTAGTCGGTGTTCCGGTTATCGCGCAGGTTGTCGAGGAAATAGAAAGCCCGGTGGGTAGAGTCGGGCTTGCATTGCAACTAGTAACTGTTCCACTGTATGTCGGAACAATTGTGGATATTGCGCTTCCAACCATGAATGAATACGGGCTTCCGGAATACGTTAGTGATGATGGCTGAACGACCCCTGAGGTAACTGTTATGCTGACTGTAGCAGTGGTACTGCCAAGAGGGTTACTTGCAGTAATTGTGTAAATTGTTGCGGATTGAACCGTAGTCGGTGTTCCGCTTATCGCGCAGGTTGTCGAGGAAATAGAAAGCCCTGTAGGTAGAGAAGGACTGGCAGTGCAACTGGAAATAATTCCATTAAATGCCGGAGTCTGTTTGGAAATTGCGGTACCTGTTGTAAACGAAAAAAAACCACCCGAATAAATCAGATTTGATGGAGGAATGGCCGATGACGCCCGCAAATTCAAAATCGAAAACAGGGCTCCTAAAGACAAACTTGCAGTTGGATTGGAACTTGGATCTGCCACAGTAAGATTGAATGCCCCCAGATTGATCCCGCCTGACGACAAAACGGAAATTGAGGAAATTCCCGCTTTTGAGTAGAGATAAAAGTTTCCCGAGCTATCCGTTATGGTAGAATTAGAAACCAAGGCCTGTGAGAAACTACCTTCCCCACGAACGGATGCAGAAATACTTTTTACTTCAAGATTTGCCCCGGAAATCGGACTACCAGACAAATCGACCAATTGACCCAAAACCAGAGTTGTTCCCTCGCTAAAAATCATGATCCCGAATAGCCCGGCCAGAATATTTAATTTGTTTTCCTTTTTTACCGGATCCACAACCCCCCGAAATACTGGATTGAGGTAACAATTCTCGAATAGCGCAAATACTAAGAGGGAAAAAATAATTATTTTTCTCGACTGCAATAATCTCACGCCAAAAGCTCTCCCTTGCAATAGTCCCTGTTTAACACAAAAATTGTAATTAGAATAATTCAAATATTATTGACTTTTCTATGGATGTCAATACAAATACCTGAAACAACAAATATTTCGTGACAATTCATGAATTGTTTTTTAAACTATCAGGAAACTATTTTCAGGAGTCCGTTTATGGTTAAAAAGCTTGGTTTTATTACAATACTACTGTCTTGCGCATTGTTTTCTTCGGAAATTTTTGCCCAAAAAAGATACGGTTTGATTTTTGGAACAAATTATACCAAAAACAAGGCGAATATACCCGAACTTCAGATGTGCGAATCAGACGCAAGCTATCTGACTGACCAGATCAAAAAGGTCGGTAATTTTGACGAAGTCAAAGTGCTTCTCGGCTCTCAAATCACGAAAAAGAATATCGAAAGAGAAATTAAAAATCTCGGAAACAAAGCCGGAAACAATGATACGGTATTCTTATTTTTTGCAGGACATGGAACTTTTCAAAGAGATCCGAACGCAAAAAACGGAATGAGGAATATGCTGGTCTGCTTCGAAAGGCCTCATCTCTCCGACGAAGAATTGAACGAGTATTTGAAATCTATAAAATCCCCTAAAACTCTTTTTGTATTTGATTGCTGCTTCTCCGGAGGAATTGCAAAGAAGGGAAAAAAAACCAGAGGTTCCGGTGATGTTCCAATCCCGGAAGGTAATGATGGTGTAGTAAAACAAAACGCTGAAGATTTCTTTTTCCAGAACAAAGGTATCATCGCTTCATCCGATGACAACCAGACTTCGATGGAACTCGGTGGCGACATCAACCACGGAATATTTACTTACCATTTCGGGAAAGCCCTGGAAACTGCGGACATGAATGGGGACAAAGTCGTAACAGCGCTAGAAGCATTTTTTCAGACACGTGACAATGTCATCAAAATGGCAAAGGAAAACGATCACGAACAGACTCCACAGGTGTCGGGTGACGCATCAGGGATATTACTCGCGGGGAAAAAAGCTCCTGAGCCTCCACCTAAACCGGTTGAACCCGAAGTGAAGCCTACTCCGAAGCCGGAACCGGTCAGCGATCCTCCAAAGCCTGATCCGATTCATCCACCTGTAACTAACGTAGAACCGGTTTCGCCACCTGCACAATTTGCAAATCTTTTGATTAAGACAACCATTATCAAGGACAGAACCTACGGGCTTTCCGACCTGCCTCCCGCAGAATTGATTCAAGCAAAACGTAACCGTAAGGGCGACAGGAGAATCAAAGTTTTTATCGGAAACAAGGAAGTGGACTACAAACTTTCCACTGTAAAATCGGAATTTTTCGGTTCTGTCAGAAAAACGGGGGTCACCACACCGGGCGAGATCTACAATATTCATTTGAAAAGAATTCCGGCAGGGGTTCAGAAAATCGTAATCAAGGCAGACGAATATCCTGAAATTCAGTCGACTATAGGAATTCAACCAAACAAGCAAAACGAAATGGAAGTCATCGCATCCATGTCGGGGTATGGTGCAATTCAGGGAGACGTGTTTTACAGGACGTTAGACAATCCCGTAATGAAGCAGCCGATTTACATGCCTACGATCAAAAGCGTTAACGGCGTTCAAAAGACATTTACTGACAAGGACGGAAATTTCTGGTTTACCAATCTTCAGCCGGGCGACTATGAAATCCGCGCTTCATTTGCAGAAGAAATGAAACTGGAAAATTCCATGATCAACGTAAAGGAAGGCGAAGTCACAAGAGTGCAGATCATTTTAAATCAGAAAATGCCAAGTACAAAAACAAAATATTAATTCAGACAACTGAATTAATGGTACCTAGGTCATTGCTGCACCCGGAAAGTAAAATAAGAAAAATCATATTTTACTTTCCGCCTTCTTCCTAAAATAAGAGAATTTATATTTTACTTTGATTACATATGGATATCGCAAAATTTACTGCAGGCAGATTTGAGAATGGTTTTCAATACAAGTATTTTGTACCAGAAAAAATCAATCATACCTTTGTTTGGACTGATGATGTAATTAATGAGCTTTTGGAAAAAGCCTCACTAAAACTGGGGGAACTGAATTCATTTTCCAGACTTATTCCTGATACCAACATGTTCATCATGATGCACATTTTCAAGGAAGCAGTTGTATCCAGCAGGATTGAAGGTACTCAGACAAATATTGAAGAAGCACTTGTTGAGGAAGCGGAAATTAATCCTGAAAGGAGAGATGACTGGAAAGAAGTAAATAATTATGTCAAAGCCATGAACCAGGCGATTGAGGAGCTAAAGAACCTACCTCTTTCCGGTAGATTAATGAGAAATACCCATAAAATTCTACTTTCGAGCGGACGAGGAGAAAGCAAAAATCCCGGAGAATACAGACTGTCGCAAAACTGGATTGGGGGAGCTAGCCTAGCGGACGCAGTATTTATCCCTCCTATTCATACAGAATTGCCGGAACTTTTGACTGACCTCGAAAAGTTTTTGAATAATCAAGATTTGAAAATTCCTCATCTTATCAGGATTGCTAATGCTCATTACCAATTCGAAACAATTCACCCTTTTCTGGACGGGAACGGAAGGATAGGCAGGCTGCTCATTACTCTTTATTTTGTCTCGTGTGGAGTGCTGGATAAGCCATTGTTGTATCTTTCGGATTTTTTTGAAAGGAACAAATCACTTTATTATGACAATTTGACAATAGTCAGGATGAAAAATGACTTGGGACAATGGATCAGATTTTTTTTAACAGGCGTAGTGCAAACAGCGGAAAGTTCCGTTAATACATTAAAAAATATCATTGAACTGAAGACAACTATAGAAAAAGAACAAATCATTTTAATGGGGAAACGATCAAAACATGCAATGGAACTTTTTCACAGCTTATTCAAAAAACCGATCATCAGCATAAAAGATGCTCAACAAGTTACAAGCCTTTCTGCAAAAGCGACCGGGGATCTGATTCAGGAATTTGTGAAGCACAAAATACTTGTAGAGACTACAGGTTTTCACAGGAATCGAATCTTCGGTTTTGAAAAATATATCGAGATGTTTGAAGGCTGATCAGTAAAAATGGAAACAGGCAACTAAGGAAATATGAAGTCTCCATCTTCCTCAAACCCAAGAAAAAGACTCTGGAGATATTGCTTCATCACATCTCTTTTCACAGTAATTCTATCGCTCTCTCCTGTTTTTGCAAACGATGACTGGGATGATCTTTATGAAGGAACCAAGAAAATCTACGGCAGCGAAAAGGAAACAAAATATGACGTAAACGCATTTTTCTGGGAAAGAGAAAACTGGGAAAACCATTATTCCAATCAGGTCTTTGGGCTATATAAACACACCAATTATCCAAAGTATTTGTCCACTTACTTTTTCCCATTTTATAGCTCGCTTCAAAGTAAAATTGACAACCGAAAAAAATTCAGAGTCTTGAATTATATGTATAAACAGAAAAATTCTGAAGTGGAAAGATTCTTCTTCCCGTTCGTATATAGTTATTCTGATTCAAGCACCAATTCCGAAACGTTAGGCGTTTTCCCATTTTTTTACAATAGCACTGATGGCAGCAATCAAAACTTTAAAAGTTCAATATTCGTGTCGCCACTTTATTTTTCAAAACTTACCTGGTATGAGTCCAAGGAACTAAAAGTTCCGGTTTATTCAAGGCTAAGTTTTTCGCCTATTCACTATTCTTATGAAAACAGAAATGGTGATTCTATTGAGAAGATTAGATTTTTTCCGATTATCCCCTTATTCTATCATCATTCCAGTTCAAATTACACACACACGAATTTATTGATGCTATTCGGAAAAACAACTTCAGGGGACTCACTAAAAAACTTATATGCAATTCCATTTTTCTTTTTGGATAGATCCGATGACGGATATTTACACATTCCCATTCTCTTAATTTTCAACACATGGAATAAACAGAAAGAAAGCTATTACAGAAGTTTTTTATTATTCTATTTTGCTTTTGGTGACAAGTTTGAAAACACATACGCCGGGCCTTTTTACTACTTGAATTACACGAAGGACACTGAGACAAAATGGATTCTGAATTACTACAGCTCCAACAATTTCAAAACAGGTGAATCCAGTTTTCATTTTTTCCCTTTTTACTCAAGTAGCCGCACTGGCGATGAAACTGCTGACCGAAACATTCTTTATTTCCAGAGGTGGAGTAAAGACAAAGACAATAAACTGGAAAGTTTTTACACTCTGCCTTTTCTGTATTACAAAAAAAATTCTTACTTTGTATTTGCTCCATTCTATTTTTCTTTTTCAGAAACAACCGAAAACTCGGAAGAAAACACATACGCCGGGCCTTTTTACTACTTGAATTACACGAAGGACACTGAGACAAAATGGATTCTGAATTACTACAGCTCCAACAATTTCAAAACAGGTGAATCCAGTTTTCATTTTTTCCCTTTTTACTCAAGTAGCCGCACTGGCGATGAAACTGCTGACCGAAACATTCTTTATTTCCAGAGGTGGAGTAAAGACAAAGACAATAAACTGGAAAGTTTTTACACTCTGCCTTTTCTGTATTACAAAAAAAATTCTTACTTTGTATTTGCTCCATTCTATTTCTCCTTCTCCGGAGATACGGAGGACACGGAAGAAAAAACCATTGCAGGCCCTTTGTATTACTATCACAGAACAAAAGACTCTGAAACAAAATGGACATTAAATTTTTACAGTTCAAATGATTACAAGACAGGTGAATCGACTTTCCGATTTTTTCCGTTTTATTCCAGCAGTTATTCGGCTGATCAGGGTTATGACAGAAATCTTTTATATCTTCACCGGTGGAAAAACGATAAAGAGGGAAACCTGGAAAGTTTTTATACCCTACCGTTTCTTTTCTACAAAAAAAATTCTTACTTCATATTTGCTCCATTCTATTTTTCTTTTTCAGACCGGACAAAAAATTCCGAAGAAAATAGTTATGCCGGGCCATTGTTTTATTTGAACTATACGAAAGATACAAAGACAAAATGGATTCTGAATTATTACAGTTTCAATGATTACAGAACAGGAGAATCGACTTTCCGGTTTTTTCCGTTTTATTCCAGTAGCTATTCTGCAGAAGAGGGATATGATAGAAATCTTTTATATCTTCACCGGTGGAAAAATGACAAAGAAGGAAATTTTGAAAGCTTCCATACTCTGCCGTTTCTATTTTACAAAAAAAATTCCTATTTTGTATTCGCTCCTTTCTATTTTTCTTTTTCGGATACGACGGAAGATTCAGAAGAAAACACATACGCCGGGCCTTTGTATTACCTGAATTACACAAAGGACAAAGAAGTTAAGTGGATCTTCAACTACTTCAGTACTGACGATTATAAAAATGGAAATTCTTCACTCACCATATTTCCATTCTACCATAGCCACGAAAGCGAAGAAGACAAGAAGTATATCTCATTCAGCCCGGTTCATTATACCCGGAAATCCGAAGAAGGAATTAAAAAATGGGCTCTTCTTTATTACTCACACGAAAACTTCACAAATCAGACCAATTTTCATACTGTATTTCCTCTAATTTACGGCTGGAAAAATTCCGAAAACGAAGGAGACATTTTTATTCCATTTTACCTGAACTATAAGGAAGGGAATAAAAGTATCCACCTGAATATTGCAGGCTTTTCCATTGCGCGTCAAGTCGGGACGTTAAGCGCCAATGCTTCCCTTGGAAGAAACCGGAATAAAACTTACGCTGATTTTGAATTGATCGCATTTTACAATTTATTCAGTTTCTCAACAAGAAAATCATTTGAGCTCCCCTCTTACTTTTCAAGCGGAAACACATCCCGCAATAATGCCGCATCCATAGTGAATGCTGACTCTCCCGAAATAAAAAGCGAAGAGACTGTTGAAACTCCGAAAATTGTGAAAGAAAAATCCGTATCCAGAGAGAAGTCTGAAAACTTTTGGGGATGGAGCGCTTTATTCGGAATTGCCGCCTATGAAAGAGCCGACACAAAAAGGCATATCCGTGTTTTACCCTTAGGTTGGTTTTCCTGGGACAAAGAATCTGACGATCGAATGTATTTTCTTCCACTGTTTAACCTCTGGTATGTATCAGATGAGTTGGAATACAAAGTTCTTGCACCATTCATAATTCCTCTTTATGCAAAACAACGAACCGGAAAATCTTTTATCGAGTCCTATTTAACATTCTTCTACATTCGTGAGTATGAAGAAAAAACCGGAAAAAGCGAGCACTCCATACTCTGGCCCCTCTCAAATTTTTATACGTCAGACGACAACGGAGGCTCCCGTGTAATTCCTTTTTACTGGTACAAGCGCACTACTTCAGACGGTATATCAACGAAGCGTTCTTTTAGCGTTTTACATTATTATAAATCGGAAGACTCAATTTCAAAAAGCGACTGGTTCTTGAGCATCCCCAGTTTCATACCCTGGTTTTTCATTTCAGGAACAAAAGAAAAGAACTCACAAGCCTCAAAATCCTGGTTCTTTCCGGTATATTATTCTCAGAATTCAGAAGCAGAATCTGTCACTGAAAAAACCAATTTATCACTTATCCATTATTTTGAATCCACCAAAACAAAAGAATCCGAAAACTGGCATCTGCGTTTCCCAAGTTTTCTTCCATGGATTTCCATTACAAACAATGTCACCCCCACTTCCACCGAATCAAAATGGTGGTTTATTCCAGTCTACTTATCCTATAAATCAACGAAAGAAAATGAAAGAGAAAGAATCAATCTCACTCTTTTGCACTATTACGAATCAAAAACTACAAAAAATCTGAATGACTGGCATATTCACTTTCCAAGTTTTTTCCCGATTGTTTCTATTTCAAAAAATTCAAATGAAAATTTTCATGAATCCAAATGGTGGTTTTTTCCGGTTTACTATTCAAAGAATACAAAATCGGATTCATCTGAAGAATATACCAGCCTGAGTATTTTTCATTATTACGAATCGAATAAATTGAAAGATTCCGAAAACCGGCATCTGAGATTCCCAAGTTTTCTTCCATGGATTTCATTTTCAAATTCCAAAAATCCTACTTCAACAGAATCCAAATGGTGGTTTTTTCCGGTTTACTATTCAAAGAATACAAAATCGGATTCTGCTGATGAATACACCAACCTGAGTATTTTTCATTATTACGAATCGAATAAATTGAAAGATTCCGAAAATCGGCATCTGAGATTCCCAAGTTTTCTTCCCTGGATTTTATTTTCAAATTCCAAAAATCCTACTTCAACTGAATCCAAATGGTGGTTTTTTCCGGTTTACTATTCAAAGAATACAAAATCAGATT
>CAYTEA010000008.1:0-81423 GCA_964436695.1 uncultured Leptospiraceae bacterium | reverse complement strand
GAATCCAAATGGTGGTTTTTTCCGGTTTACTATTCAAAGAATACAAAATCAGATTCTGCTGATGAATATTCCAACCTGAGTATTTTTCATTATTACGAATCGAATAAATTCAAGGATTCGAGAAATTCATATTTATGGTTCCCTGGTATTTTTCCAGTCATATACGTTTCCACAATAGAAGGAAAAATTTCCAAAGAATCGAAGTGGTGGATAATTCCGTTATTTTATTCACGAAATTCAAAATCTAACTTGGCGGAATCAACGAAAAATTTCAGCCCCTTGCACTACTTTTCTTCCTGGAAATCGTCCGACTCTCTTCATTGGTATTTTAGAGTTCCGGGATTTCTGCCTTGGATTTCTTTCGAGAAAACCAAAAATATCAGGGAAAATGAATTCAAGTGGTGGATATTTCCTGCATTTTACTATAAAAATTCCAGGAATTCAGACGAACTTTCACTCACTTTACTGTCTCCTGTATTTTATTACAACACTTCCAATTTTCAGTCAAAGAACAAAATTACAAATTCATCAACCCTTTGGCTACTATTGTATTTCCATGACTACTACGAATCTGTTTCGCCTATCGCACATAAAAGTTCCGCAACTCTCACACCATTGTTTTACATCAGCGACTTCAAAGGCAGCGCAAGGGAAGAATCTTTCTCCTGGATATTCCCGTTTTTCTTTCATGAATATTCATCAAGAAAGGATGCAGAAAGCGATGAGTATTATTCTATTTTCTATTATCGGCAAAAAAGTTACACAAATTCTTCTAAAACAAATTGGGAAAGTAAGTCATTCTGGCTTCTCCCCTATTATCAAAGCTTCTTTACGGAAAGTACAGCTGCATTTGACCGAAAAAAAGAAGTGGTTACAGTATTCCCGTTCAATTATTTTATTCACGAAAAAACTGAAGGCAAGTCGACAGCGCAGACAAAAACATATGACGCATTGTACAGAGAAACCTATCAGATTACAAACCTGTTGTTTCATTATTCTGAAACCAGCTATAAAAAAGATAATTCCAGCTACTCAAAGACGTTTTTCTTTCCAATCATTCCTTTATTTTACAGAAGTGTCACAGAGAACGAATCGCACTACAACCTGTTCTGGTTCATAGACTGGAAAACCGACCGTGAAGCGAAAGATTTCAGGCTGTTTCTACTTGGTTTCTATTTGTATTCATCCGAAGAATACTCCAGACAAAACTTCCTGTATTTTGTCTTCGACCACCAATACCATAGAAGTACCGATACTGACCAGTTGAAATTATTCTTGGGGTTAATACATTTCGAGTCAAGCCCGCGCCACAGCAAATTCAATGCGTTATTCGGCGTCCTCGCAGGATATGAGTCCAGGGATGACGGATATTATGATATCAACTTCCTCTGGCTTAGGTATTTGAACAACAAAGAAGAGCATATAAAATTGAATCTAATTCCATTCTTCTATCACGACAGAACTGCAACGGAAAATGTTTACGTGATACCTCCTCTATTGTCCTACTCAATGGAAAACGAAGACAGGCTTTTGCAATTGGGCGGGCTTGGGCTTTTGTGGTATAGAAACTATGACAAGCGAAAAGAAGAAGAAACCAAGGCAATTCTTTTGGGTTCGATCTATTATGAAATCCGGCTGAAAGAACGCGGATACAAGTCCAGAGGAAGTCTCTGGGGAGTCCTTTGGGAATACCAAACAGAAAGCGTAAATGATTACTCTAAACTTTCAATATTTAAATTTATTTACTCAAATACCACTGTAAACGGTCAAACCTATAGTAGAATTTTTGGAGTCAAATTTTAATAAGCATGTCAAAGAAATTCAGCCTTTTTATTGCATCATTTTTAATCATCTTAGGTATTATCATTCTGCGTGAGAAAAAAGAAATGCCTTATGATTCACAGCGAAATATTGAGAAAGAATATTTAGAATTACTTGCCAAAGCAAAAACTGAAAATAAAAATCTGTTAATTGAGTTCGGGGCAAATTGGTGTCCGGACTGCCTAACGTTAAGCGACATCCTTAACCGCAACCCGGTGAAATCATTTTTGGACAAAAACTACCTCTTGCTTGCGGTCGATGTGGGAAAATTCGACCAAAATCTGGACTTCTCCCGAAAATTCGGCGACCCGATTCAAACCGGTATCCCGGCAATTGTGATATTGTCCGCAAATGGAGAAGTTTTGATCTCCACAAACAATGGAGAGTTTGCAAATGCAAGAGGGCTGAAAGACTCTGCGATTCTGGAATTTCTGACAAAATGGAAAAAGTAAAGTTCATTTACCTGGATGTAGGCGACACTCTGATTCACTTGAAGATACCTCCCGGAAAAATTTATTACGAAGTTCTGAGGGCGCATAACGTAATCGAAACTTATTTCGATGAGTCCCTGTTAAAAAAATATTTCACCGAAAGCTGGCAGGCAATGAATAAGAAAAACCCGCCGGGCTTCAAGTGCAGATACACAAATCATAAACACGGTAATGAGGGCTTCTGGAAGGAGCTAGTCGAATTATTCCTTTCGAATTTCAAAAAAGCCGGGCTGACGGACAAAGTCTATTTGGATATTGTGGATACTTTTAACGATCCTGATTCGTGGGAAGTGGACGAGTCTTTTTTCGACTTGCGCGAGGCTGCCGCCAAAATGGATACAGGGCTTGGAATCATTTCGAATTGGGACATCCGGTTGAGAACTCTTTTGAACAAGATGCGCCTTTCGGAATATTTCACGAATATAATTATCTCCTCTGAATTCGGCTATGAAAAACCTTCTGAAAAAATTTTCAATGAAGGGATGCGTCAGGCGAAACTGGGAGCAGAAAGCCTTGTTTATGCCGGAGATAAGCCGGAGTTCGACTATCACACTCCTAAATCGCTTGGATGGTCTGCATATCTTATTTCTTCAAAAAAGAGCGATAGTTGTGAATCAGTTAAGAATCTCGGTGAACTGGCAAATAAAGTTTATGGAAGTAATTTATGACCACTATTCAAATTCCCGAACAGGAGTATACACTGGCTACATATTATTTTGATTCCGGACATGCGGACGTGATAAATTTCGTTTCTGAAAATTGCAGACCGGAAGACTCATCCTTAAAAAAATCCCTGGATCTTTACTATGCAGTAAGAGACAAAATCAGATATAACCCTTATTGCGGAACGTCCAACAAAGAAGACTACAGGGCTTCCTCGGTTATCCAGAAAAAAGAAGGATTTTGTGTTACAAAAGCAATTTTGTATGCCGCAGTTTTGCGCGCAGCCGGAATTCCAAGCAGGGTCGGTTTTGCAAATGTAAGAAATCATCTTTCGACACCTCGCCTGATCAGTCTCCTCAAAACGGAAATCTTTTACTTCCATGGGTACACTGAAGTTTTTTTGAACAATAAGTGGGTTAAAGCGACAACCGCTTTCAACAAGGAAATCTGCAGAATATTCAAAGTTGACCCATTGGATTTCGACGGAGTACATGATTCCATGTTCCAGAGTTATTCCAATGACGGAAAAGAATTCATGGAATACCTGCACGATTACGGAAATTTTCCTGACTTTCCGTTTGAAAAGATGATTGAGATATACAAAAAGGAATATCCCGTATTTTTTCAAAATAATCACTCAAATCTTTTTTTTGCAGGAGATTTTGAAAAGGAGGCAAAAACAAAAAATGAATAACTGCAGAATGTTACAATTTTTATAAAAATTATAAACGTCTAAAAATATAGGTGGAATATGGAAATTCAAAGCACTGATGTTATGTCAAATTACTATAATGTTCCGGTTCAGTCTCTTCCAAATGCCGATATTAAAGAAGAGAAAAAAGAAGAGCCCAGACCCCCTGAACCGAACCTTTCCCTTCAGGGGCAGATTGTTGACGTCTGGGCGTAATCGGAGGATTCAATGGCAATTACAAAAGAGCAAAAACTAGATTTCAACGAGCATTTAAAAGATTTTAAAAATTATCTCGAAGAATTAAAAAAAGAAGTAAATCTCTATAGAACCCAGATGAGAAAAAAACCTGCTATGGAGCCGTATTTCCAGGTTGCCTTGGCCATCAACTCCATTAAATTTATCAACACCTGTCTTTTGATCAACGAACTTTCCGATGTTAAAATGGGAATAAAAAGCGATAACTATTTAAACCTGGGAAGAAAGGAAATCTATGGAGCAATTTCCTATTGCGAAAAAGCAGTCGGTTCCGACTATGAAGAAGGCCTCGCAGAAAACAAAGAGCTTCTGGCAAAAATTGAAGATTTCAAGCCTGTCCAGAGACTGAATCTGGTCAAGGCAATCCGGCAAGTTTTGATCAGGACTATCGACGCTTACGGACCCAACAGTAAATGGAAATGGAGCTGGCCGGAGATCCATTTTAAACTTGCAGTTCTTTCGAAAAATCTGTTCGATTTCAGAGCTTACGAGGCGGAAAATAATCTGGACAATCCGAATTATTACATCAGAAACGAACACTACAATCTCATTATCGAATTATGCAGTTTCGCAGCTCAGGAATACAGGTCAAAGTATGACCTTTCGACAAGCGACGTAAACGATTTGAAAAAATCAATCGCAATGCTGGAATTGAACAGAAAAATTTTTCAAATTACAGGGAACCTGGAAGACATCGAAAAGACAAAAATTCTGATCGAATCTTTGAAAGAAAAAGTCGAAACAATAGAAGCGGAAAAATCCAAGGATAAGGACAAAAAAAAGAAAAAATAGACTTTCCGGTTTTGGACGGGAAAAAAAATTACTAAATATAGAAAGATTGTCTGTTTTGGTTACAGAAAACTAGAGGCGAGGTTAGAAAAAATGGCATTACCAGAGGTCAATGATTCAAATTTTAGATCGGAAACATCTCAAGGATTGGTACTAGTGGATTTTTGGGCAGAATGGTGCGGCCCCTGCAGAATGGTAGGGCCTGTATTAGAGGAACTGTCCAAAGAATACGGAGGAAAAGTTTCCATTAAAAAGCTGAATGTGGACGACAACCAAAATACCGCCAGAGCCTTGAGCATACAATCCATTCCAACACTGCTTTTATACAAAGACGGGCAGGTAGTCGATAAAGTAATCGGCGCACTACCCAAAACACAGCTAAAAACTTTTATTGACAGGCATATCTGAAAAGATAATTTAGAGTTCTCCTTATGGAGACATCGACTAAAACAAAAGAATACATCGAATTACCCAGGGGTGGATATCTAATTGATACCAGCATTGGGTATATCCAAATTGGCTCACCCCCCGAGACAATAAAGGACACCATGTTCTTTGAGAAGAAGTCTCCACTCATCTATGTTCTACCCAATAAATTTTTCCATGTGGAAAAAGGAATCAGCGTAGCAGAGCTTGAGTTCCCTATCTATTACAACCACTTCCTTCGCCAAAAAAAGACCTTCATAGTTTGCACGGAAGAACAAAAAGAGCAATTGATAGTAGTACTTAGCGAATCCGTATTCGGTCCCGAAGAAGTGAACCTAGCGAGCGAATATTTGGACGGAGAAGAATCTTTCGGGTTTCCGAACATGAAAGCAGAGATGAACTATTTCAGAGGAAACAGAAAACTGGAAGACCTTGTTGAGTTTGAAGTTTTCGAAGACAACTTTGTAAAAATCCTGAACGTCCAAATCGAAAAACTTCCCAACGGAGATTTTATCGTTAAAGATGGAAACAAGAAAGTGGAACTTCCCGGAGAAGTTGGTTTTAAAATCAAATACGATATAGGAAAAAGACTTGAGGAGCCTTACCGTGCTCCTCTACTTGGAATCACCTGCCTTGGTCCCTCCCACGGGTTCGATCCAAACGACAACACTTCAGGTTTTATTCTTTGGATAAACCATCAGGGGATAATGGTCGATCCTCCGGTAAATTCCACTGAGTGGCTTCGAGAATCAAATGTCAGCCCAAAGCTAATCAACCACGTAATTTTAACTCATTGCCATGCAGATCATGACGCAGGAACCTTTCAGAAAATTTTGGAAGAAGGAAAAATCACTATCCATGCAACAGCCACAGTTCTGGAAAGTTTTTTAAGGAAATACTGTGGACTGACAAAAATTCCCAAAAAAGAATTGATGGAGCTTTTCAATTTTCAGCCGATCATCATAGGTAAGCCCACAATTATCAATGGAGCGGAATTTAATTTTCATTATGCTCTTCATTCTATTCCTTCAGTGGGTTTCGAATTTTTCTTTCAGGATCAGTCATTCATGTACACTTCCGATCATTTGAATGAACCTGAGGTTCATGACAAAATGTACAAAGAAGGAGTTCTGACTGAATCCAGATGGAAATTCCTGAGAGAATTCCCCTGGGATAGGCAGATCATTTACCACGAAGCAGGCATTCCCCCTCTGCACACAAGAGTTAGCTATTTGGCATCTCTTCCGGTCGAGGTTCAAAAGAAGATCACCCTATACCATATCGCCAAAAAAGATATGCCGGAGGGAACTCTGCTCACCCTTGCGAAGTTTGGAATTGAGCACACCTTCGAGCCGAAGATTACTCCACCAAAACACATGGAGGCTTACAATCTTCTGGACATACTTTCCCAGATAGATATTTTCAATGGATATCCGATCGAAAAGGCAAAAGAATTTTTACTAATTGCAAACGAAGTGAAATATAAAAGAGGTGATTTGATTTTCAGCAAAGGGACACCAGGTGATAAATTTTTTATCATCGCATCCGGAAATGTGAAATTTGAAGGACTCTCTGATGATCAGGATATGCCCGTAAAGAGATACGGGCAGTATGAATATTTCGGAGAAGCTTCCCTGATTTTGAATGCAGCCCGAGCTGCCGACGTATATGCCGAAACTGACGTTGTCGCGCTGACTATCGAGAAGAATAAATTTTTGCAATTCATCCGGGGTTCAAACCTGAGACAAGATCTGACAAAATTAAATCTCATCCGAGAAACCAATTCATGGAAAACTCTTGCGGAATCCCGCCACTTCAAAGGCCTCACCAGCCATCAAAAAACCCAGCTGGAACTGATTATGAATGTGAAGAATGTTTCCAAAGGAACAGTTCTGATTTCGGAAGGAGAGCTTTTTGAGGAAGTTTACATCATCCGTGAAGGATTAGTTGCAGTAACAAATGAAAATCTCAAATACGAAGATTTAACTATCGGGGATTTTGTCGGAGAAATCTATAACTTCACAAAAAAACTGGCCTCCACTTACACTTTTACCGCAAAAACAGACCTGCAAGTTTATTCCATTTTTCAGGAAGACCTAATCAGCTATATCAAAAAAAATCCCGGTGTTTATATGAGAATGAACACTGCCTACTCCTGATGTGTTTCGAATACTAATTTACTCCAAGCAGCATGAAACTACCATCAGGGAATATCTTTCCGGATTCCTACTTAATTTTATTTCAACCCCGATTGAATTTGAATCAATCCTGCAAAAAGAAACTTTTGACCTTATTGTAATGGAATACGGTGAGGATAGTCTGAATCTGATTGATTCGCTTAATCGAAATTTTTCGCAAATTCATTTTCCGTTAGTCTTGGCGATAGTTGAAGAAAAAGGGGTAAAACTTGACCGGATAGACGACTTTCTATCCTCCCCGTTTTCAAAAGATGAACTATTGAAACGAATTTTTATTCTGGAAGAAAAAAGAAGATTTTTTCATTTTTTTTCCGCTTTGAAAGAAATCACTTTGGAAGAAGCTGAAAAGTTTTTGATTTTGAATGCGGTAGAAAAACAAAACGGCTCTAAATCAAAAGCTGCGAAAATTCTGGGAATCAGCACCAGAACCATTGAATTAAAATTTCGAAAATGGGGAATTACTCCTAGGTAGACACCGGATGCTAAATGTGAAATTTGGCGATTCGTCCTTTGTTTTTATTTGACCTGAATTGGCGTTGGCAAAATCTATTTCTTAACAGAGGGAATTATGGAAAGAATCATTCAGTTTACCGAAGAGCACAAACAATTCAGGGAAATGGCGAGGAAATTTTTTGAAACAGAGGTTGCTCCATTTCATGAACAATGGGAAAAAGACGGAATCGTTCCAAGAAGCATCTGGAAAAAAGCTGGAGACAACGGACTCCTTTGCCCTGATTTTCCCGAAGAGTATGGGGGTAGTGGAGCAGACTTCCTTTACAATGTAATCGTAAATGAAGAATCGGCAAGGGTAGGGAACAGTGGATTTTTTATCTCGCTTCACAATGACGTAATCGCGCCTTACATCACAGAATATGCGAACGATGAGCAGAAGAAAAGATGGATGCCCGGTTGTGCGTCAGGCGACAAGATTCTTGCAGTCGCAATGACCGAGCCGAATGCGGGGTCGGATTTAAAAAGTATCCGGACAACAGCTGAGGATAAAGGCGATTATTTTTTAGTAAATGGCTCAAAGACTTTTATCAGTAACGGGCAGCTCGCCGACTATGTGATTACAGCCGTAAAAACTTCTTCTGATGCCATGAGCCTTGTCATGATTGAAGAAGGAATGAAAGGATTCGAACGAGGACGAAGACTTGAAAAAATCGGACTAAAGGCTCAGGATACATCCGAGCTGCATTTTACCGATGTGAAAGTTCCGAAAGAAAATCTGATTGGAAAAAAAGGACAGGGCTTCCGCTACCTGATGACAAAACTTGCAAAAGAAAGGCTGGTGGTCGCTATTTCCGCAGTTGAGGGAACTCAACTTGTTCAAGATCTGACGTTGAAATATATCAAAGAACGCGAAGCATTTGGGAAACAGATCGGAACTTTCCAGCATATCAAATTCAAAATGGCCGAAATGGCAACCGAACTTGCAATGTGCAGAACATTTTGTGATCAGACTATTCTCGCGATGATGAAAGGAGAGTCGCTGACTACGGAAGCATCGATGTGTAAATGGTATGCAACGGAAATGCAAAAAAGACACACGGATGAATGCCTTCAGTTCTTCGGTGGCTACGGTTACATGATGGAATATCCGATCGCAAGAGCGTTTCTGGATTCGAGGATCCAAACGATTTATGCAGGCACTACCGAAATCATGAAAGAGATTATCGGAAGAAGCCTGGGACTCTGAATCGATAGATTTCGCCTAACGCCCTCGAAAAGGGGTCTCAAGGCTATTACTTGAGGCCCTTTCAAAAATTCTGCACAAGAAAAATTATCTACTAGAAAAAGAAATATGACTTTACTGTCCAGCTCATACAAAGCACGAACTGGGAAATGATGGCTTTATTGATTTTCTGCAATTCAATTTCTCAGGAAAGCACTTTTAGCAGTTGCGCCAAATATAAGAACGTGTCCGTCCTAAAACCGACTTTTGAAAATATTTTAGGACATGCTCTAAGTAGCAATTTACCTATGCAACTTTCTGCACTCCTTCCCAATCTTCCGGAACACCCTTCTCATCGAATAGTACCGATCTTCTCAAATAGTATTCCGCTGCCTGGTCGTGAGGGTCGATTTGCAAAACCTCATGGAAATTGATTTTTGCATCGTCAAAATTTTTCTTCAAATAACACTCGATGCCCTTTTCGAATTTTTCTTTCGTTTGCAACTTCAAATCCATGATTCTTTTTGAAGTACCATTCAAGACCTCGTAGATTACAACTGGGTGATTTTTGCCTTTGACCTTTACTCTTCCCGCGGTTCTAAACTTAAAATCTTTTTTATTTTGAATTTTGTTATAGAATTCTTCGCTGATAAGGATCGAGACCCCGAATACTTTTGTGAGTCCTTCGATTCTGGACGCAAGATTCACCGAGTCTGAGATAACGGTAAAGTCATACCGCTTTTCTTCTCCGATTACCCCCACCATTAGGTTCCCCGAATGAATACCAATGCCTATCCGAATGATAGGAAAGCCTTTCGCCTTTCTTTTTTCATTAAATCCATAGAGTTCATCCATGGTCTCAACAGCAGCGCGTAACGCACCATCCGGGTCATCAGGAAAAAGAGCCATGATTCCATCACCGATATATTTATCTATGTAACCACCATTCTTCCGGATTATCGGCCCTGAGAAATGCAGGTATGAATTGATGAAATCGAAATTTTCCTTTGGAGTCATGGATTCAGAAATAGTTGTAAACGACCGGATATCAGAGAAATAAATCGTCATGGATTTCAAAGTTTGATCACCTAGGCTTACATCAGTGATCGCTTTTTTATTCAAGATGCTTAAGAATTCGTTCGGCACAAATTTGCTGTTTGCCTCATTTGTAAGTTTCAAACTTTCCGATAGGTTTTGAACCGCTTGATATGCTTTGGAAAAAATAAGTGAAAGAATAAATGATTGGCTGAACTGAAAAATAAAAAGACCGATCGGTGCTAGATAGGTTGTCTTGACGATTTCCTGAGTATTCAAAATATCATTGATCACTGTAGCGGATAAAATCAAAGCTCCTGTGAGAACCGATAATGCTCCGTCCCTTTTGTTGATAATCGCTACAACGATAGAATATAGCAGATATATAATCATGGCCAATACAAAAATTTCGTAATAGAACAGATAATAAGTAAAATATGGCCTTGGAGATACGATATTTGCGATCGAAAACAAAATTCCCAAAACCATATTAAGCCGGACAGGTATTTTTTTGATTTCGTTTGGATAGAGTGTTTGCAGAAACCCCCCGAAAATAGGTACGCTTAAATAGAAAGTTGCATAGTCAATTCTAACCTGCCAGTCCCAGGGGAAATTCGGAAAAAGCTGAGTAATCCAGTTCTCACCGGAGAATAAAAGTCGAATCGCAATTATCAAGCAATAAATGCCGAAATACAATGCAGCTTTATCGTCACGCCTCAAAACAAACAGACCGAAATGATAAATCGCCATAATCAGCAAACTTCCAAATAGAAAACTGTCGTAGAAAACATCCTTGTCTCTCAGTTTCTGCACCTGCTCATATTTGCCGAGTATACACTTCTCCCAGAAACCTCCAAGACGATGAGAGTAATTCGAAATCTGAAAAATAAATTCCACATTCCCGTCAGCCGGTATTTGAAAGTTCACAATTTGGGCAAGATATTGAGCCTTTGCTGATTCTTTCGAAGCTCCAACAATTCCATTCGCTGCGGTCAATTTTCCGTTTATCCAGAAATTGTATGAGGTGGCTAAGTGAGGGATTTTTAATCCAAATAGTTGCAGCGCATATTTCTGGTGAAACCGCAGTTTCAATCGATAGGTTCCGTATCCATCTCTGCCGATTTTGGTACCCTCAATTTCAAAGTCATTCCAGGCAGAAGGGACCAGCGCAAGATAAGGCTTTTCATCGACAATTTTGGAAAAATCGTCCGGGGTGAGCAATTTTTTCCAATAGAATTCAAAATCTCCCTCAATTTTGTAGTTTCCTTTTTCTGTGAAATTCCAGCTAGTTAAGTCCAGAATCCCCTTTTGAGCCTTAAGATTTTCTGAGTATAGATTAAAGGAAAGGAATAGAATTAGAACAGGAATAAAATGTTTCATTAAGGATTACAGTTGCCAATGAAATATTTTAAACAAGTAGTTTTTTATATTATTCCTGAATTTGTTCGATTTTTAACAAAAATAGCGGAGGGTTTCTATTTACAAATTATCGTTCGGATTCACCAGGAAAATTCCAAAAACTTATATCGCTTTTCTGGCTTTTATAAGCCTTTTTTTGTCAAAAGTAATTTTTTCCCAGCCACCCGGTTCTCAAAACTTTTCGAGATACTGCATTCGATTAATTCTGGATAAGCATGGAAGGCCGGCCAAAATTATTCAGGCGACTAAAGAAAGGTAATATTTTTTATTCAGGTTCGCACATTCTGCCTATGTATTTTTGATTTAAAAAAAATCGGCAAATTTTAGGATAGGTTCTACAGAAATACTATGGCAATTCTAAAAGCATTCAAAGGGCTTCGCCCACCTAAAGAAATTATCCAGAAAGTAGCATCCAGGCCTTACGATGTTCTAAACTCGGACGAAGCACGCAAGGAAGCCGAAGGAAATGAGCATTCTCTATACCATATCATTAAACCGGAAATTGATTTTCCTCCTGGAAAAAATGAACACGATTCTGATGTTTACAACAAGGCAAAAGAAAATTTTGAAAAATTTCGGAAGAACGGATGGCTTTCCCAGGACCAAAACGAATGCCTGTATATCTACGCCCAGACCATGAACGGACGAACCCAATATGGTATTGTGGGTTGCGCTGGAGTTGAAGATTATCTTAACGGAATTATAAAAAAGCACGAATTAACACGCAGAGATAAAGAAGAAGATCGCATGACGCATGTGCGGGTAACCAATGCCAACATGGAACCTGTTTTTTTTGCATACCGGGCAAACCCTGATTTGGACGCAACGATTGCCGGCTTCGTAAAACAAAACAATCCGATTTACGATTTTGTTTCAGATGATGGAATTGGCCACCATTTCTGGATAATAGAAGATAAGCCTACAATGCAAAAAATTATCGAATTATTCGAAAAGATTCCTTTCACTTATGTTGCAGATGGCCACCACCGTACGGCTGCCGCAGCCCTAGTTGGCTCTGAAAAGAAAAAAAATAATCCGGCGCATACCGGCAAAGAAGAATACAATTTTTTTCTGGCTGTGCATTTTTCCGATTCACAGCTATCGATTATTGATTATAATCGCGTAGTTAAGGACCTGAATGGCCTTACCCCAAATCAGCTTGTGAGAATGCTGGGAGCCGATTTTATTATTGAAGAAAAAGGTTCGGAAGTTTATAAACCGGATAAACCCCACGAATTCAGCATGTATCTGGAAGGGCAATGGTACAAGATGAATGCCAGGCCCGGCACTTACGATGATAATGACCCGATTGGGACGTTAGACGTTACTGTTCTGTCCAATCTTGTCCTCGATAAGATTCTTGGCATTAAAGACCTACGTTCTGACAATAGAATTGATTTTGTCGGGGGAATCAGAGGCCTGCAGGAATTGAAAAAGCGGGTAGATAGTGGAGAAATGAAAGTAGCCTTTGCGTTGTACCCGGTTTCCATGAAACAGCTTATGGATATTGCTGACTCAGGCCAGATCATGCCGCCAAAATCCACCTGGTTCGAGCCTAAGCTCAGAAGCGGGCTTATTGTTCATTTACTGGATTGATTTTTTTGGGGAGAAAAAAGAGCGGGGGAAAAAATCCCCCGTCGATCCTGCAGGAATTATTTTGCAGCAGCTACTTTGCTTTTTACTTCATCGACTTTTTTGTTTAAATCGCCGATCAGATTTTGAAAACCTTTCACGCCTTCTTCTGCATATTTTCTCAAATTTACAGAAAGCTCTCCATTGTCTTTTGCACCTTTATCTGCGAGAGTTTTGAATTCAGCCTCAACTTTTGCGATAAGTTTTTCTGTCTCGGATTTAACGGTCGCAATAGCACCGATAGTGAAGTTTAAAGCGTCCTTGATTTCTTTTTCCATTGTATTCCCTCTATTTTCTTTTTTGTGCGTTGCACAATACCAGGTTATGCACTGCACAAAAAACGGTCAAGGAAATTTTCTATTTTTTGCAGTTTTTTTTATGCCGCCTTTCTCAAACGCTCGGCTTCTTTTCTATTGTATTCATGGACTGCCTCTTCATCTTTCTCTAGATTTTTCACCACAAGGATCCATGCAAGGCCACATGGAATCCAAAATAAAATAGAAATGCTCAAAGCCATGCTTCTGTCCGGAATCAGTCCTAAAATTACAGCGCTGATTGCCGGGCCCAGTCCCCTGCCAAGGTCATCCGTAAGATTGTACAAGGAAAATATCGCGCTTCTTGTCTTAGGTGTATTCGTGCTCATAAGTATTGCACGAACGTTCGCGCCGGTAAGTGAAATCAGAACACCGGCCCCAATATTTACAAATATAAAAGCAGGGGATTTTACAATATCTCCCGCATGCAACAAATAGAGGCATGGCAAAATTCCTGCAAAGACCATCGCCATTGAGAAAATCGGTTGTAGAATTTTTTTCCTATTAAATAGCCATTGCCCGATTATTCCACCAAAAAAGGTTCCGGCGAAAACTCCTACTGCAGCAAAGGTCAAAAGTCCGGTAGCCTCTGCTTTTCCGAGCTTATAAGCCGTTTCATAATAATCCACCAGAAACACGAAAAAAACACCCCAAGGCACAGTTCCGGGAATTCCCTGGAGAAAAATTCCAATATTTGTCTTGTTAGCAAATAGAATCTTCACATCACTCCATTGGAGTCTGTGACTATGTTCATCCTGGGAATTAGCAAGTCCGACCAGTTCCTTCTCTGCTCCTCCTCTGACGGGGTCCTTGCAAAATATTCCATAAATAAAAGCAAAAATGAACGAAGGTGCCGCCATAACGATAAAGCTAGTTCTCCAGCCGTTTACTGGATCTTTCTCCCCTAAAATTCCTCCAGCCAATTGGCCTACACCAATGCCCAACCCCATTGCAAGAGAAATCCAGGCCGCGGCTGTTGCTCGCGATTTTGGAGAAAAATAATCTCCTAAAACAGAAAATAGGAGAGGAAACATTCCTCCCAATCCGAAACCGCATAACGTACGATAAACCACAAATTCAGTGTAGGAAGTCGAATAGGCAGTCATAAGACAAGGAATTTCGCCCATCAAAACAGAAATAAGAAGCAGATTTTTTCGACTGAATCTTTGCGAAAGGTATCCCATGCTCAAAGACACAGCTCCACCAAGAACGAAAAATAAGACAGGAATGACGCCACCCATGTACCAATCGATATCTTTTTGATCCACTATGTTAAAGGAATGAGCTATGTTTTTTAAATTGGGAGCTATTAGGTTTTGATCTCCAAACAGAAAAAAAGCCATTCCAATAATCATCCAGAAAGCAAGAATCGCCCTCCACCCGTGATTTGCAAGCTCACCAAGCCCCAGAAAGCGAAGTAAGGAAGAGTCGGATTTATCGATTGAAATTGCTGTCATAGAATACCCCTAGTTTCGCTAAAATGATTTTTCTCTAAAATTACTCAAGTGAAAATTTAAAATGCGTATTTTTGGAAATCACTTGACCAATTTTAGATATTCGCGCCCTTTTAACCTAACGTTCGGAAAATTTTATGGCATACAAAAACACTCAAGACTTCTTTCATTCTTCTATCGATGGGACAAGACTCTTTTACCAATCCTGGCAAAGAGTCAAGCCTGGCACCGGCCGCGTAATGGTCTTTCAACACGGGTTCGGCGAGCATAGCGACAGATACGGAAATCTACTCAACAAATTCAAGAATAGCGATGTAAACTTTTATGCTCTGGACTCAAGAGGCCACGGACGGTCCGATGGGAAAAGAGGCCATGTCGATCAATTCCAGCTCTACATCGACGATCTAAGCGACCTAATCAAAATGGTAAAAGAAAAAGAAGGAGTCCAGAAAATTTTTCTACTGGGGCATTCTCTTGGCGGAGTAATCGTCCTCCAGTATGCAGTTCAAGGAGTGAATCAGGAAAGCCTTCACGCTTTGTTAGTTTGCTCTCCTGCCTTAAAAGTCAAGATGAATCTGGACAAACAAATCAAAAAGAAAGCAGCGGGCTTTCTTGCGAAGTTTTTCCCTGCGGTTACCTTAGATGCAAATCTGGATCTAAAATACATAAGCCACGACCAGGCTACAATCGATGCCTATAAAGCAGACCCTCTTGTTCACGGAAAAGTTTCCTTTCAGATGGCGACCAATCTATTTCACCTTTCTCGATCCATTCGAGAAAAAGCCGGGATCATAAAGGTGCCGGTTTATTTGATTCACGGAAGTGATGACGGTATCATTGATGTCGAAGGCTCTAAAGAACTTTATCAGCATCTGGTTTATAAGAACAAACAGTTCAAAATATACCAGGGATTGTACCACGAGCTGATGAACGAAACGCCTGAAGAACGGGAAAAAGTTTTAACCGACCTGAAAGGCTTTGTGGATTCAATCCAGCACGAAAAAAATCACTAATCAGATTTTGAAGGCGCTCCTTTAGCAAGGAAAATCTATGTCCAAGTCCATATTAATCACCCAATGCCTCCAAAATGATTTTGTAGAACTACTGCAGAAATATGATCCGATCCCGAATTTGCTTCATGTCGGTTTTGAGGAAGCCAAACGACTCTTAAGCGAGAAAGCCGAGGAAGGCCCTGTAGACTCGGTTATGGACTGGGCCTATTCCTGTTCCGAAAATGATCTTGAGATTATCCACATCCGCGACTGGCACAATGCAAATGACGCATCCCAGAAAAAACATCTGGAGCATTTCGGGACTCATTGCATAGAGAACACAAAAGGTGCAGAGTTTGTTTTTGCAAAAAAAATCAAAAAGAACAGAGACCACAAAATCGTAAATGCAAGCGGTCTGAACGACTTTCTGGATACAGGCCTAGAGAAATTTTTAGAACCATACAAGAACGAAAAAATCAGGGTTGGAATCATCGGTGTTTGGACTGAAGCCAAAATAAATTTCCTCGCGTATGACCTGGTGACTAGATACCCGAATTTCGAAGTTACAACCTGTAGCGCCCTCACTGCAAGTTCTTCAAGAGCTATGCATTTTGTAGCTCTAGATCAGATGCAGAATATTCTGGGGATAAAAGTATTTCCATCCATTGGAGCATTTACGGATTATCTCGCAGGCTCCATGCCGAAGTTTGCAGAAAACTTTCACAATGGCAGAGATTTCGAAAAGCTCAAATTCGAGCCGGGCTATACGGCCAATGACACCGACAAAAAACTTCTTTCCTATCTATTTCGGGATTGTAGAGAGGTCGAGTTCAAATGCCTGGATGGAGGATTCTCAGGAAATCTGGTGCTCAAAGCAAAAGGGCATGACGTATTGGGACATATTCAGGTTCCAACTGTTGTAAAAGTAGGAGAAAGGGACTCCATAGCTAGAGAAAGGACTTCATTCGAAAGAATCCAGGAAGTCCTTGGAAATAACGCACCGAATATTGTGGATTTCGCAGAACTGGAAGACCGAGGTGGAATCAAATACCGTTATGCGGCAATGCTGGACGGAGATGTAAAAACATTTCAGAAACTGTATGCGAAAACGGACGACATTCAGAAAATCCACAAAATTCTGGAGATAGTTTTTGGAAATCAGCTCGGCAGGCTTTATGAAGCCGCAAGGCCGGAAAAGCTGAACCTCTTGGACTACTACGACTTTCAAACGAAATATGCACCATCCATTCGTAATAAAGTGGAGTCGATTATCGGGAAAAAAGCAGAAGGAGATTCCCTTGAATTGCTATCCGGAGTTCTGGTTCCGAATGTTTGTAATTTCTATGAAAAAGACCTGCCCGTTTTAAGAGAATACAATTCTGTGTCCCACTTCATGTCTTATGTTCATGGAGACCTGAACGGAGCAAATATCATAATAGACTCACAGGAAAATGTCTGGATCATAGATTATTTTCACACCCACAGGGGCCACGTCCTCAAGGACCTCATAAAACTGGAAAATGATATTTTGTATATTTTCACGAAAATCGAAACGGAAGATGACCTAAGGGAGGGATTTCGCCTAACGGATATTTTGATCAACTGCCCGGATCTGGGGATTCCCGTTGCGGAAGAGAAATCGCTGGAATTCAAAAATCCATCCATCGCAAAAGCCCTGAAAGCAATCGCAAAGTTGAGGTCATTCTACCCGTCACTGATACAATCAGACAGAGACCCTTACCAGCTTCATGTCCCTGTCGTGCGTTATGCGATGCACACTCTGGCTTTTGACGAATCAAATTATTTGCAAAAAAAGTGGGCACTTTACACCGGAGCCTTATGCACAAAAAAAATCCAGGAGTATATAAAAAAATCTAAAGAACTACGGATTGATTTCCTGAATCTGCCGGATCCCAACTCGCCTAAAATTGCGATCACGCTTTTACCCGGAAGGAAAGACAGGGGAAGAAATCTTGACGAAGATATCCGGACGATTTGCCAGAATAAAATCCAGAGTGTGCTTTGCCTTTTGACTATGAATGAATTTTCAGAATATGGTGTTGAGAATCTCCTGAAAGCTTATGCCGAAGCTGAGCTGAGCCTGAAGCATGTACCCATAAAAGACCAAGGGATTCCTTCCAGACAGGTGATGGATGAAATATCCGGTTGGCTGGATTCTGAATCGCAAAAAAATCATAATGTTCTTGTCCACTGCGTTGGCGGGCTTGGAAGGTCAGGCGCAATTGCGGCAAGTTATATCAAGAAGAAATTCGCGCTATCCGGTGATAATGCAATTGCATTGGTGAGAGAATCCAGAAGCGAGAGGGCAATCGAAACCGGAGAGCAGGAAGATTTTGTATTAAACTACTAGGCTTGATTTTTTTTGTGAGAAAACAGTTGAACGGACTTGTGAAATAAACGAATCTGAAGATCGCCACATACCCGACTAAAATTACCTTTCGGGTTGTGACATCTTCGAAAAAACCTTGAAAATTATTTTTCCTTTTTGTTGAAATATTTCTGTATATTTTCTTTTAATTCCTCAAATCTTACGAGTCCCCAGGCGAGGTTTACTTTCAGTTTCACTGCATTCTCACTGAAATTGGTTTCTCCGCTTTTTCGGAAACCCTCAAAAGCTCCCTGAAATGAATCCTTTTTCTTGGAAAGATCGGTAACTACCTTTTCCCATACTTCTTTTGAAGTCTGAGCTGCTCCGATCCCTGCGTTTACTACATCTTGTAATTTCGTTTCCATCATGTACTCCTTTGAACGATTCAAACAGTATTTTGAAACATTCTATATCCATTATTTTGCACCGCACAATAAAGTCAAGATTTTTCATACAAAATAATGAAATTATGTCGTCTGGTAAATTTGATTATAGAAAAACCAGGCTAAATAGCCAAATTAATAATGAGTTGCAATATAATTTCCCTATTTTCTCATGACGCCCTAAAAAAACTGATTTTTGCAGGCAGGGACCTCATTCTCATAATGTTATAGGATATTCCCTAAAGCAGATCCTCCGGCCATGAAATCTCTTTCTAGGGCCCGCTCACACACCTAGCCTGGTATCCGGCTGCCCCGGTCGACTTATTGTTGGTTGTTCCTAAAGTTAGATTCACGCTATCGAATTCATAGGCATAAGCATCGTTGGCGAAAACAGTAGTGGATGTCCTGTAAATGGATACGGAAGGGGTTGGAAAATAAGTAGCATTGACATAGGGAGAAGCGATTTGGGTTGGATCAAAAATACTCAACATCTCGGTATTATTAGGCAACCTCCAGGATTTACCGGCTAAAACCTCACTTTGGCATGCGGTCAGTCCATTTGGTTCATTATAATTGGTTGCAGTCCCGGTAGCACAGTTGGTTCCGGATTGACCCAGAGCGCATTTTTCCCAAACCAGTGAGGTTCGTTTGTCCAGAATTGTTCCGTCCCCGTTATCCACCAAATCCTGAGCGGGGTAAGGTGAGCCTGCAACGCACCTAACCGCTTCTAATGTTACAGGCGCACTAGAACCGATTCCCCCATTAACCGACAACACATTCCCGGTTCCGGCAACAATTGTGGAAGATTTATGATTCGCGTTTTGGGCATTTGGAAAATATGTGGAGTCCATAAAAATTCCATTTTGGTTATATGTCTGTAGTTGCAACAACTCCTGAAAACTGGGAAGACGCCAAGTCTTTAATCCCGCATACCCAGCCCCTGCATTTGCGGTATTCAATGCATCACAAGCTGCTGTGGCCGTTGGCAAATCCATATTATTTGTGGAACCAGTGCTACATGTTGCATCACTCCATCCTTCTGCACACGTTTTCCAGACTATGCCTTTTACCGTATTTTTGTTGATGTAATCGGACGGATAGCCCGCGTTGACTGTCGGCATTTGGTATCCTTTAGCGTTTGGGAAACCGACAAAATCTCCATCCTGTCTCGGATAGGTTGCGGCTGATGTTGCACATGCAACCGATACTGCCGGCGTATTAAAACCTTCCACATAACAAAGATCCTGTCCCGTATCCTCTACAGGAGCGACTAAATATGCAGTAACTGTGTAGATCTGAACGCTGCCAGTTGAGCTTGTCAGAGTAAAGGTTACCGGACTTGAGAAATCAACAGGTGTCACTCCACTCGTAAATGCGCTCCCTCCTGCCAAGATCGTAACTGCATTTGTAGTAAGCGTTGGAATTGCCGCAGATGCCTTGCCATAAGGCAAATTTATAGAAATGCTAGTTCCGGATATTGTGCCTGAGTAAGTCTGGCTTAATTCATTTGTAGTATCTACAAAACTAAAACCGGTTAAGGTTACTGCAACTCCAGTGCCTGTTCCAGTAGATGTACCCGTGCTCGTACCAGAAGTGACCGTAGAGGTCCCGGTGGAAGCGCTTGCAACCAGACAGAACACCGATTTGTCCCCGGTAACTGCCTTTGCAATCAGCGAATCCTGATGCGCTTTGGAATTCGGATCGCAGGGGTTGTCAAAATTCGGAGCCTTGCACCCGAGAAAGGCAGCAATAAAAAGAAATGCGAACAAATATCCAGAAAAACGGATGGAATTTTTTATCATATATTCAACCAATATACTTCTACATTAAACTATATATACTAGTATATGCAGAAACTCAAGACATTTGCCGTTTTTTTTTAATAGTTCTATTTTTTTTGAAGTTTCGGATTGCCAATCAACAGGCGGCAAATGTCATTTCTAGGAAAGAAATGCTACGAATATGCGTTAGAGGAATCTCACAAAACTAGGTGACCAATTAACTACACTCAATGGGTCAGCTTCGCTTTTATATGTAGCTGTTCATGGCATAGAACATGCTTAAGGCTACAGTTCAATCAAGAAGACCACGGTCAATCCCCGTGGCCTTTTTATTTCATTTGTTGAATTTTAATATCCCATATACGGGGTGCCTTTAACTCCGGAAATTTTGATTTCACTCATGCAGGTATCCGAATCCTTTCCCTTATGAACTCCATTGATAAAGAATTTGATATTTTTTCCGGTGATGATTGGTCCGCCCTCTCCAAGGTCGTTCTGATAGTCATAGATCTCATCCTTTAACTCAACAGTGATTTCAGGCCCACCACTATCACCCACAACTCTTAAGGAAGCTACACGATTGTTATTTTTATAATTGGTTTCACTCTTTGCATAACCGTTTACAATACCGACTCCATGCATGGTAATATATTCTTCAAAAGATAAATTCACCCATTCACCTACTCCATCATCATTGCTCTTTCCTTCACACCATGCTGTCTGAAGGCTTCCATCGAAAAGATTTCTTACGTCAAATTCGGTCTCTTTTCCTTCCGAAGAAATATATTGAGAAGAAGAAGTTACAACGGCTTTTCCGAGTCCGGGAAGATTCACGGAGCGAACCACTGCATTTGCAGGCCCCAGATTTTTTAATTCAATGTAAGCTTCTTTCCCGGGATATTGAATCAATACGAAATTTCCGGTGGTTTCCAATTTGAAAACATTCTGACCGGCTTTTACGGTTCCTGCTTTTTCACTTTTTTCATTTGGCCTGATAAAAAGATCAGAGTCCAGAGTCACGGTTCCTGATTCCAGTTTTCCGTCCCGGAGTGCCTTATCTTCCAACCAGCCTTTCGTGCTAACACCTTCAATTTGAACCAGAAAAAACTTCTTTCCATCCACTGTTTTTTCCTCTAAAAATTTAACGTATTCCCCTCTTTTCACTTTCCCGTTCTGGACATAAACAGGCTTTTTCTCGCCCGGATTTTCTACAAGGGCTGAATCCGTCAATATTGTCTTGAGTTTGCCTTTTCCGCAATTTAATATAAAAATCGCGCTAAGAATGATCGCACAAAAAATTTTTCCTTTCACATTTTTCTCCTTTGTTATCCGAAATTTAAGCACAGCTTTCTATAATTCAAGACTTTTTTGGCCGAACTATTGTTTTTTATTTCCCAACAAGAGATTCAAAAAACTGGATCGTTTTACGATTGAATCATAAATCAGAAAACTAAAAAATAGTACTCCGAAAAAGTGGGACAGGAATTTTTCGGTCTGATCCATTTTTATCCTGACAAGGTAATAGCCGAGAATAATGGAAACGGGATAGTGCAAAAGAAAAACCGGAAGGCTGGATTTTTGTAGATAAGCGGTAAATGAATTTTGAAAATTTAAATATTTTTTGAAAAACGCCAATAGAAAAAAAATGATGATCCATGCCAGACTAGCATCAAGAAAAATATGAATCAAACGAATAGCTTTCACGGAGCTTTCAAAAGGCGCTATCCAATAGGGATCCTTCGAGTCTAATTGAAAATAGAGAATGAACAGGAATACTATTAGTACCAAGGTTAGCAAGAATTGAATTTTTGTGATGTCTCGGAATTGCAAAAGTGAAAAACGGAAGGCGGCAACTCCCGAGACAAAAAAAGAAAAATAATAAATAAATCCGTAAGGCTCAATCGCACACAGAATGTAACCTTTTAAAAAAAATGTATGTGCAAGAAGAACAAGCGAAAAACTAAAAAGAATTCCGATAGAAAGCATGAATAAAGTATCCCCGAAATCTGCCGTTTTTTTTAGGCCCGATGACTTTGGTATGTCCAAGTCTGATTTTTCTGGAACTGCCTTTTCCGATTTGCGCAAAAATCGGGAAACTAAAATTTCGTATACCAAAAACAAAAATGTAAACATAACAAGATACCACAAAAACCAAATATAGGAGAATTCAAAACCCGCCTTACTAAAAAAACGGAAATAATAGCTAGGGTAAGTAAAATCATGGAAAGATAACTTGATTTTATAAAATGACTCGACAGGGCTGAATAATAATACCCCTGAAATTGCAGGCACCAGAATTCTTTTTATTCTGTGAAGAAAAAATGCACCTATTCCCTTTGACCGAAATACCATTTCTGAAAAGTAGCCGGCCAGGAAGAAAAATAAAGGCATTCGAAACAAGTGTATAAGCTGGGTGAGGATATCATACCAGAATGAAACTTCCCGATTTTTCAGGGCATACCCATCTCTTTCCGAAAAAATTATAGCGCTGTGAAAAATGATTCCTGCCAGAAGTGCGAAAGATTTCAGATTATCCGAAAAGAAAAGCCTCTTTTCCATTTAAAAACGAGATTTTTCATAGAATATCCAAAAACCACTGGAAAATTTAATTGACGAAAAAAAAAATTCCAGGAAATCTTATACAATCTTTCTTTCGGAGAATCGCCATCAAAAAATTTTTTGAAACCCCTTCTTTTAAAGACTTGTTGTTCAAATCTCCCGAGTTTTGGGCATTGAATGCACTTCCCAGATATATCGGAGATTATCTGCGCGATTTTACTATGCTCGAAGTTGAAGGCCTGGAAAATGTGCCTAGATCGGGCAGGGCTATGCTTGTTCCGAACCACAGTGGATTATTCGGCTGGGATGCAGTGGTTTTACAAAATGAAATCTTTCGAGAGAAAAAAAGAATTCCCAGAACCATGGCACACGCTTTCTGGGAATCAACTCCATTTTTAAAACAGATGAGTTCCAAATTCGGATTTTTTAAAACGGATTTCAAGCAGGCGGTCAAGCTACTAAAGAAAAACAAGCTAATGATTATTTTCCCGGAAGCCGAACACGGGAATTTCAAACCCTCATACAAAATGTACCAACTGGCTGATTTTAATCCGGGGTTCGTGGCACTTGCTATCATGACCCATACCCCGGTAGTACCGGTTGTAATTCTTGGAGCCGAAGAAAATTATATCAATCTCGGAACAGTGGACTGGTTTGAAAAATGGATCGGGGCAAGAGTTCCGATCCCGTTGAATCTCCTTCCACTGCCTTCCAAGTGGAAAATAAAATTTCTGAAACCGATTTCATTTTCTAAATACAATAGAACCGACGTAAAAAACGAAAAATTTCTTCTGGAGGTAACCCATAACATTCGGTTTCGAATCCAGGCAACCATTCATAAAGAATTAGTGAAAAAAGGAATCTTCAAATTTTAATTAAAGGAAATCAAAAAACAATGGAAAATATACTATCCAGAACCGAAAAACTTCTCCGAATCAAAGTTAAAGATATCATGAGCGGAAATCTTGTCACAGTCGATGCAGATGACCTCATCGGCAAAGCGTCAAGACTAATGATCGAAAACCGAATGCACAGCCTGATTGTAATGAAAAATGCAAGGCCGACGTACATGGTATCCACTTATGACTTGATCAAAGTTTCCTACGAAGATACTTTCAGCGAAGATAATGCAGATATGCTTAGAACCCCGGTTGAAGAGCTTGTAAAAGGCCAAAAAATGGCAAGTGTTACATCTGAAGATTTTTTAATTGATGCTCTGAGAATTCTTGTCGAATACAATGTCCATTCTCTTCCTGTTATCGATGACGGAATCATCAAAGGCGTTGTGACCCTGATGGATCTTGCAAAATGGTATATGAAAACCCATGAGGAGTTGCAACGTTAGGCGAAATGGCTGAGATTTTCTGGTCGGACGTTAGTGATGAAGAGATCGCCCGCGAGAGAAAAATCGCCAAGGAATTAAAACAATCCGCATGGTGGAAAAAAAAACGCTCGGACGGAATCTGCCACTACTGTAAAAAAAAATTCCCTCTGGATGAAATCACTATGGATCACCTAATCCCACTGGTTCGCGGAGGGAAATCCGTGAAATCCAATTTGGTTCCAGCTTGCAAAAAATGCAATTTCGAAAAAAAACACAGCCTCCCGACGGAGAAACTAGTCGGTTAAATGGGGATGATCCAATCAGAAAATTGATGATCGAATTCAGAAGACTGAAGATTAGGCGTTAGACGCTACCTTTTAAAGTCACCAATAATGATGAAATCATTTCTTTTTAGGAAAAATCACTTTCACAATTTCCCGAATAAAATATTTTTTGACTTCACCTTTCTGTTCTATGGAAACAAAATCAGCTTCAAATTTAATCAGCTTCCCATGCAGGATTTTTCCTTTTTTTAATATTAGCGTTGCAAGTTCTGGATCTTCCGGAAGTGAAGGATGGGTCTTGAAGTATTTCTCAAGAGACAGAGTCACTTCTTTTTCTTTTTTCTTATAAAATTCAGTTTCGACATCCTTTAGCCTTTTTGCAATACTTTCCTCACTATCCTTTTCCAATCGCTTCTTAATTTCAAGCTTCAGTGATTCGAGTTTATTCTGAAATTCCTTTTCCAATTGAATTCTGAGTTGATTTTCGATTTCTTTTTTATCAAAAGAATTGCTCACTTCCCTATCCTGAACTATCTTTTGTTTAAAGGCTAATTTCTGAAGCTCGATTTCTTCTAATCTCTTTTTTACGATTGTATCAAGATGTAGATTTTTCTTTTTTTCGTATTCCTTTTCAAATTCAAGTTTCTTTTTTTCGATTTCAACTGCAATAATCGACTCTTTATCTTTCTCAAACTTTTCTTTTTGATTTTTTATATCTTCTCGAAGTTTTAATAACTCGGCAAGATGAGTTTCTTCTGCTTTTTTTACATTGCTCACAATTTTTGATTCAAACTCCTTGCGGTAATCAGCGATTAATTCCGAATTGCATTTTTCTGCAATAAATGTTTTGGCAGTAAGAGTAATCGATGGCGCTCCAAAGATTGTGATAATTACATCAGACCAAGTTGCCTTGTGTGTGAACCGATATGCTGATTCTTGGGTGTCAATCGACTCAGAAGGAGTAACCTTGTTCAAGGGTATTAAGCCAAAGAGCAAAAAGAACTGTTTTTTTTTGAAAGCCTCTACACAATTCGATTTTTCAGAAGCAATGGTGACTAGCGCATTATTCGGAGCGAGTATCTGGTGAGATGTGCAATCCGGCAACATGAAAAATCCTGCAAGAATGCAAAGTGTTTTCAAAAACAAAGTGTGAGCTACTTTGCTCTGTTGTTTTTGATTTTTATTCATTGATATCGTTTTGAAAATTTTCAATATTTACCTACCCATTAATTTCCACATTCTGAAATACCCTTTGCAAAGCTCTTTTTCCGAGCTTGCACTAATTGATTCGGCCAAGGCTCACCAACCGCTTGTCGAATGTGCCGGAAAGGGAAAACAGAAAATGATTCTGCAGTAGTGAAGAGTCGGGATAGGTCTCCTTTACAATCATGATTATCTAAATGTTAATAACCGTATCTAGAACTTTTTGAATCTGGTCTCTCCTTACTGAAGGAAAATCATCCAGAAATTCATTTATAGTTTTTCCTTCGTTTAGATAATCAAAAAGATTTTTAACCGGAACCCTTGTGTTGAAAAATACCGGTGTTCCGCTTTGAAATTCCGGAGAAATGGTTATTAATTGTTCCATAATTACACCTCATTACTACTGAATAGAATTATCTATTTTCATTATTTTATCAATCCTTTTTTATGAAATTTCTCTCAGTCTTTATCGTTGCTTTAACTGATTTTACCTATCCCTAATTTTACACATTTTGATATACCCACACCAAGACTCCCATCCGGATCGGAAAGGGACAATGCAGGAAAACCTGACAACAGTAAAAAGTTGGGATAGGTATCCATCCCGTATTTGTCCATCAAATCACCTTTACCAAATTGATAGATTCTCCAACAGTTACGCATGACGTCTCATCTCCAACATTCGTTCCTTGGCCTCTATTTCAAAGCTATTTTAAGAAATTTAATCCCGTTTGATTTCATCAAAAGTGAATCTCCAGAATTGAATTAGTAGCTCCTACAGTGAGAATTGTAACGATTCCAGTCCCATCTAAATATCTTAGCCGTAATTCTTTAGTAGCGTTGTCAAAATAGATCCAGGAATTATTGTCATACCAAGTATGTTGACCTGAAAAATAAGCAGTAACGGTGGTTTGCCCAGTACCGTTTGCATTACAATATCTTTGTTCCCAAGAGCCCGTATAATAATTGTAGGAAATTTTTGTTTGATCAGGAGAATAACGTGGATCGCTGTTATAGGTCGTTACCCCTAGAGAAGTGATCCCAGTAGAACCATCCTGATTGACTGTGTACAGGTAATGCATTGTATTTCCCGTTCCCCAGTTCATAAGCAAAACCTTTGTCCCGTCCGGACTTCTTTCGGGTGAAAAAATTGCTTGGCCCCCAAAGCCGGCGTAACTTACAAACGAAGTATTTCCAGTTCCATCCGTATTGATTTTATAGACATTGCAACTAGGTGTTGTTCCCATATTGTGTATTAAAGTAGTATTATCCCACCAGTTGACTGGAGTTCCATACCCAGCGGCACAAAGTGTAGCGATAACTGCTGTGAATACAGTAAAATATCCCGACCCATCGGAATTAATGAGTCTTGCTTCTCGGTTTGTGCCATTATCTCCAAAAAATGCAATTTTTGTCCGATCGGGCGACCAGCGTAAAGTTGAAATAGTATATCCAGCAGTATTACTAGAGTAGATTGTAGAAAGACCTGTTCCATCTATATTTACGGTTTTGATTTCATACAAATTCGGTTGTGACGAATCTGTTTGAATAAAAGCAATTTTATTTGATGAGATTGGATTTATTGTAATGTCCAATCCCGTATTTCCCGTTCCTGATGTATTGCTTGCAGTAATTGTATAACTCGTGCTACTCTGGAAGATTGTCGGTGTTCCACTTATCGAACAATCAATGCTTCCCAAGGATAAGCCTGCTGGTAGAGAAGGAGAAGAACTGCAGGCGGTAATAATGCCAGTTACTGAGGGAGTAATCGTTGTTATTGCAGAATTATGAGCAAATGTGAATGGCGATCCACTATAGGATATATTCGGAGGCAGTAATGGTATTTCGGTCGAATTTCCTGATTCTGTCCCACTCCCTGTCCCCGTGCCACTCCCTGTTCCGCCTGACGTTCCATCTCCATCATTTGTCCCAGTCACCGAATCTGAACAACCTTGGCAGTTTAGCATGATTCCAAAAAAAGTTGCTAGCAAATCCGTTTTATTTTTTTGTTTTTTGTCAAGCCCAATCGTTGAGCGGAACAACGGATTGACTACACAATTGGTGGAGAAAAGAAGGACGAGAATAAAACTTAACTTTTTCATGTTAGTGTTCCCCGTGGTGTTTTGCTTTTTTCATTTGCCCCCATTTTCCTGTTCCCCATTTATTTGAAGCAGAGTCAGAGTCAGCCCCGCCGAATAAAATACTCTCTAGTTTGATTCCACAATGAGGCGAACCGTCTTTGAGCGCCAATTTTGCCAGAACCGATTTATTGTATTCATTGCTATTCAAGTCGCATGGATTATTCAGAGAGACTTTTTTACACTGTAAGGTAATTGCTAATGCGCAACCGAATAGAATCAAAGCAGCATGATTCAAAGTGCACGGAGGGGGATGGTAAAAATCAAAACCCCTTTTGACAGATTTTTGCATTTCCGGGGGTAGAGGCGAATTAAAATCTTCTGAAACCCATCCTTTTCCCTTCAAGAAACCTAATTCTCTTTTCTTCTTTTTAGTTTTTTCCGAGTAAGGAATAATAGAAACCAGCGGCTTCCCGGATTTTGCGATAACTATCTCTTCTCCTGCCAGAACGCTTTGGATGATACTCGAAAAATGAGTCTTTGCTTCATGAATATTATATATTGCCACATATAAATTTAACTTAGTCCAATAAACTTAGTCAACTATTTTTTCTTACTGCTTTTGGATTAAATTCCAGTGCTTTATCCATCCAACCCGTCAGATCTTTTTTTGTTTTTATTCCCTCATCCGTTACAAATACAAATCCTTTCATCGGACGCCCGGAAAAATTCATTTCAGAACATCCCTTTTTTTTGAGTGAGTCTTCATAAATATCCGGATCAATCCTGACCATCAATTTATTTTCCACGACGCCCGCACACATTTTTTCTTTTACTAAGAAACATATTCCACCGAACATTTTTTTTGATTCGTAACGAATTTTCTTTTCAGCTAAAATGCTCCTGATCCTTTCGTTTAATTTTTCATCATAAGCCATAAAGAATACTCCTATGAATGTGCCTAAAACTAACTTTTTTCTTTTTCCGGGATTGAATAATTTTTCAAAATAAAAATCCCGGCCACAATCAGCATTGCCGGCACAATCGTTGAAAGGAGCGCCATCCACAAAAGAGTTGCTTCTGACTGGGTTTGGTTTGCAATATATCCGCCAAGCTTTAGGCCAGGCCCTGCGACGATTCCAGCAAGAGCCGCCGAAGCTTTGAAAGTAAAATAAAAAAATCCGTAGAAAATTCCTTCATTTCTAAATCCTGTTTCTCTCTCCCAGTAATCTATCGCATCCGGAATCATTGACCAGGGGAAAAGATACACGGTGGACATCCCTATTCCGGCAAGGGCAAAAAGCACAATCACTGCAACCAAGGAAAGATCTTTCAGAAAAAAAATAAAAAATAGAACCACCACCAGAAACGCCATCCCAATTATGAAAGAATTCGTTTTTCCCGCATTCTTGGAAATGAACAACCAAAGCGGAAGCGCGAGCGCCGAAAAAACAAACAGGCTACCGAATGCAAAAGGAATCCAGTCTTTATGATTCAAATTGTAAATGAAATAAAAATTCACCATCGATGCCAGAATATTGATGCCTGTCATGAATACCAGAATCGAAAATACGAGCACTACAAACGGTTTATTTGCAAATACGGTCGTGAATATTCCCTTCCAAGAAAAAATCTCCTGATTCACAGATGGAAATTTTTCCCTTACTGCCAGAAAGGTTACAAGAGTCATGGCAATTGCTACTAAGCCAAAAACGAATCCTATGGCTCGGAATCCCTCGATTTGTGTTTTGAATGACTGAACAAACGGCATTGTAGTTCCGCCTACTACAAGTATTGCTAGAATCGCAAAAGCCATACGGTATGCGGTTAGAACCGATCTCTCCTGAGAATCATCTGTCATCACCACAGTCAAGGACCCGTAAGGAACTCCAGTGAGGCTGTAAGTCGTGGAAAATGCCAGAAATGCAATTAGCGCCCAAACAATCTTTTGAATTTCGCCCAATGTAGGAGAAGAGAACAAAAGAAAAAAACTTAAACCCAATGGTATAGAATAATACAATAGAAAACTTCTCTTGGAACCGAATCTGGAAACAGTTTTATCACAAAATACCCCGATCAAAGGATCACAAACCGCATTCCATATTTTAGCCGCAAAAAAAATCAATCCGGCCGCCATCGGGTCGATCAGAAATACATCCGTAAAGTAAAAAAGAACATACAAGGATACTGTCTGGAATGCTATGCTCCCACCAAAATCGCCTAACGCATATCCGATTTTTGTCCAAAGTGATAGTTTCATTTTCCCCTCATATCCCGAATACCGACCGTAACCTCAATCCCTCTTCGAGTCTCCCGTCAGCTTTTAATTTCCCCTGCATGAACGCAATTTCAATCCTCTTTTTTTCCAGGAGAATCGCAGACCAGGTTCCGGATCCAATTGTCAAGCGCAGATCAGCGCCTTCGTCGAAATGACCTTTTTGAATCGAGCATTTGCAATTTTCGATTTTTATATTGTAAACGGATTCTTCAACACCACCTTCTGCCAAAAGTTTCAGAGAGATGTGGACTTTCCAGTTTGCTGCTGCGGAGGGATCAAAACGATTCGCAAGGGACTTTGTCAATTCTTCTGCCTGTGGTGCGAATTTGTCCATGTTTGAAAATCCAGGAATGGATAATTTTTCAAAAAAAATTCGGAATCGTTCTTTATTACGAATTTTCCAAGCATACAAAGAAAGAAACACCTTACCCATTTCGTCCAAATAAACCTCCCGTCCCACATCTGAAGATTTTCGGATTGCAAGGGCGAATTTCAAAATCTCTTTCCCCTGGCTTCCGGAAAGCATTGGCTTTTCTTTTCCGAGTATGGAATTGATAAAATTGTTTGTCGCTCCGACAAATCCAAGTTTCCAATCAGAGGGAATATTGTAGTGCTTCATTTTTTTCCCATTAAATACTGACAAAACCGGGCCAGAATGAATCTTGCCGGTACATCGATGAATTTTCAGAAACCCATTCGTGCCCACAACCTCCATCCATTCGTCATTCGCGTAGTAGTCGGATGGAATTTCCAAACCGGGGCAGTGGACAAGATCGCACACTCCGTATTTTTTCGGCCCCCTGTATTTCCACATTACCGTCGCAGGAGAATCCACGACTCCGTCGATTGAGTCTATCCAGGCCTTGGTTTTTTCTATCTCTCCTCCCAAGTACCATGCAGTTGACCAGAGGTGGTGGCCATGATCAAAAGTATTCATTCCCCTACCTTTAGAACTTTCCTTCATTCTCCATTCCCAGGCCGATGCAGGAATAGGCCAGCCACCCATCCCAGCGCTAATCAATCGAATTCTAACTGAAATCACAGTTCCGATTTCTCCCTCTTCAATCAGCTTTCTCGCCTGAACTATCGGAGGATAAAATATATAATTTTCCGTAACCTTGTAGACAGTGCCTGCTTTCATCGCAGCTTCATTCATCCTATCTGCGCTTTTCAGGTCAATGGTCATCGGCTTTTGGACTGCAATGTGCTTTTTACTTCTGGCGGCTTCAATGACCATAGCTTCATGAAAATGTTGAGGTGTTAAAATCTCGACAGCATCGACTTTTGGATCGTTTAAAAGCTCTTGATAGTCAGTGTAAACTTTTTCTGCCTTCCACTGCTTTTTGCGGGTTGAAGCGACTTCCCCGTTCGAATCGCAAACGGCATAAATTCTCGCATTTCTGTTTTTCACATACCCGGGGGAGTGAAGATCCGCAATTCTTCCTAGTCCAACCAAAGCAACATTGATCATAAATTCTCCTGAATGAGCAAATTGAGTTTCTACTACGAGCGGGTTTTCATTCCCGCATGCCTAGAAAGTTTTTCTATTATTTCGATTCGCAAAAAGCAAACAAAAAATAAAATTACAAATCACCAAACATAAGTCCGATCGCTTCCTTGCCCTTTGACCAATGCCAGTCGTTTCGCGCATTAAAGAAAAGGAATATTCTCCCATTGTAATACCGAACATCGACTGCATATACATGGCTTTTCATCCACCCGGAAGTCGGGAAAACAATCGGATCTTTTTTCAATAAATCCCATTGAATGCAGTTTTTAGAATAAAGAATAAACACAGCCGAGCCCGATCGGTTATCATTTTTGGAATAATAAATCCGGTTCTGAAACCCGATATATCCGTCTTGAATCCGAATTACTTTTATGGAACCGGAACTCAGATTGTGGAAATCATCTGCCTTATCGGGCTGAATAATGGGAGATGGCTCCGACACGAAAGTAGAATCGATTGATTTCGATCGGGAGACGCCGATAAATTCCGGCTCATTAAAACCGCAATCCGGAATCGTTACCAAAGACGAACTGTAGAATAAAAGAAAATGCTTCTTCTCCTTCACCACACAAGGATTTCCAACAGAGTCGCCTAACGTATTTTTGTGCCAGCTTAGAGACGGAGATAAGGCTGTCACTGGGTCCGACCAGTTATTCAGATCACTGGAAACCCTGAGTTCTATTCTGGATTTCCAGGGGATCATCGGGAGCATAGCGTAGAGAAGTTGGAGATTTCTATATTTTTCATAGAACAAATAATATTTTCCATTATCAAAAATTACAAAAGGACGCATTGCGCTCGTGAACTTAAGACCCTTATGAGAAAAATCAATTCCATTCTTCGAGGTGTATTTATGGATTCCGAGAATGGAGTGGGCAAAAAGCACCCACTCTTGTTCCGGTGTGCTTTCCGGAGTAAGGAAAGTCGGATCCGCAATAATCGGAGAATAAAATTGCGGTTGGATGATGGGATTTTTATCATACGGGCTCCATTTGATTTTCTGAAAATCGCTTTTTTTTAAATACTCGAAATTTTTCATAGTCTCCTCAAAAATACTTTTTATCGATGAGTCATTTGTGGAACATCACCGTACCATCTTGCTTTACGATTTTTATGAAGCCTTGCTTTTTTAAGCAATCCAACTCATCGTGACCAATATCCCTGAAATCCTTGTTGAGAATCAACCCTTTTGCTTGAAATAGAGGAGAATTGTATTCGTCCACTGGAAGGGAGCATTTCAGAAAATACTGAATTGCATTTGCATTTAAATTATAATGTGTTGAGGGAGTATACCCTGAATACCCATTCAGAATTGGCTGATGATGAAATAACGATCTTAATAAATATTGATTATTGTGATTATCTGGGTCGCTTTTTGTATCAATTTCCATTACCGGGAATTCAACATGGCCGATTTTTTGGATAGCCAAAAATTGAACAATCGGAGAGGCGTTCACTTTTTCAGAATCGATTTTAATTTTGTCCTCACGAAACCGAAAGCTAAGCCTCTCTCTGACCTGGAGCGCCACAATCAGAAAAAGAAATAAGCCAAGTAGGAATCTGTATCTTTTATTTTCGCCTGTACGAATATTGTGCAAGATGTATTTGAACAGTAATGCTATAAATAAACATTCTGCGAGAACCACCAGAATCCCGATTCTGCCTATCGCGCGAAGATTCTTGATTCCCGGAATCAATTCAAACAAACCGGAAAAAAATCCTTTATGAATTAAAAGCCCGCTACTAATAAGAGCAGACAAAATAAATAAACCCAATCCAAAATAAAATATCCTGGTCGGAAGAATTTTTTGAAAAACTCTACTATATCCATGAAACAAAATAAAACAAAGTACAATCGCAAATGTATAAAGCCCGGGTGATGCAATTCTTTCCAGGTTAATAACAACAGGAAGAATCCTTTGATAATCGACAGGATCATGTAAACTGGATACATAATCCCCTGCCCTAGCAGAGAAAACTACTTGTTCTTCAATTCCTCTTGCATTTTCAAACTCAGGATACATTTTCCTCGTTTCCAAATATCTATACAAAACCGGAAAACTCACAGCGATAGCCAAAATTAGAGCAAACCCTGCCTGAAAAATAATTTTCTTTTTCTCACTGTTTGATCTGGCAATTATTATCCTATAAAGAATCGCGTATCCAACAGCAATTTCCGCAAATACAAAATAGTATAGGTTGCTACACACCAGAAGAAAAAAAGAAAGAGCCAGTCCAACCTTATAAATCCAACTAGGATTTGAAAACACTCTAAATAGAAAAAAAAGAGCCATAGGAATTCCAAATCCGGCAGTGTTTTGAAAATGCGCGGACTGTGAAAGATGGTGTAGTGAAAACGCCCAAAGCCATCCCGCAAGAACGGAACCAATTCTATTTTTTGTCACCTCGAAGTAGAATAAGGCAGCAAAGATTGTGCTTAAAATAAAAAATAGAATAAAAACAATGTTGACTGACAGAAATAAATTCGTCTGAAAAAATTTTTCCAAAATATAAATTAGAAAGCCTTGCAGAATAAAAGGATCTGAATATGCCAACGCCCTTTTGGCCGGATAAAAAAAAGGAATATCCCAGAACTTGTCCTGAAATGGATTCAAGCCGAGAGCAAATTGATTGGAAACCTTATCCATGACAAATGTGCAAAAATAAGGGTCGCCACCCCAACCTGTTATCGAATCTGAATTCAAATGGGGCGAGAGTAACCAGAAAGTCGGGACTGATAAAATTATTACCGTAACCCAAAAAACGTAAGATTCTTTAAAAACTTTCATTAATGGTTATGAAAAGATTTCCGCAAATTCTGAAAATAAAAAATATAGCCGACACCCGGAGAACCTAGCTATTTTTGAACCACTTGCATAGTTTGAAAAGATTAATTTGGGGTGGTACGTTACTGCCAGGAAGGCAATACCACGACAACACTAGAAAATGACGGTTTTATCGGTTTTCAAAACCTCAAATTTTTCCTGAGAACAATTTTTGCAGTTGCGTCATTTATAGAAAAAGTTGGAGAAGGCTTATTCGTAAGAATAAGCGTATTATTTTCATCACACATTTACTTGAAGACTCCTGAGAAAAAGAGCTTCAGTACATAATAAAATCAGTATTGGAGAATAAAAAATCGTCTTGAGCTTTTTGATTTGGTATATACGGCTGATTCAAAGAAAGCCGCGATTAGAGGAAAGAAAAAGTCACAAGGGAAGAACGCCGGTGCGGTGTAGACGGAGAGAGAAAACAGCATGAAAAATCCAGAAATGAAAATTCTGAAATAAATATTTCCAAAAAAAAACAGAAACACAAAGGTTTTTTTAAAATTTTTTTTACCGATATTTTATCATTTTTTTTCAATATAGCCCCTTTTTTTGTCCCTGGCAGGGATTAAAATAAAAGAATAGTTTAAACTTGGAGAAATGAAAATGAATGAAAGTTTAATTTTTGTCACGGTAGGTTCACTTGTCATGAACGTTCTGATTTTAATTGTAGTTCTATTCAAAAAAAGCGCGGTCTCAGCGGATAACTTTGACTCTCAAAATCTGGAATCGAATCTGAAAGTGATCGGAACACTTCTCGAAAGAATGGAAAAAACCTTCCGGGACGAATCCCGTTCCACAAGAGAGGAATTTTCCAAGCATGCAAGAGACGGGCGGGAAGAAACCGGAAAATCCTTTATTGGGTTCAAAGACCATATAATGAAATCGATGAGTGACCTGGGAATTTCCCAGAAAGGCCAGCTGGATACGTTCAATCAACAGCTTGTCGAAATGACAAAGTTAAACGATGCAAAAATGCAATCAATTCGTGAGACAGTTGAAGCTCGGCTAAAAGACCTTCAAGAAGACAATTCTAAGAAACTTGAAAAAATGCGGGAGACTGTGGACGAAAAATTGCAGTCTACTTTGGAAAAACGTTTAAGCGAATCATTTACTCTGGTGAGCGAAAGACTAGAGATGGTTCACAAAGGCCTTGGCGAAATGCAAAATCTCGCGGTAGGGGTCGGCGATTTGAAAAAAGTACTGACGAATGTGAAAAGCAGGGGGACATGGGGAGAGATCCAACTCGAGAACCTTCTGGATCAACTTCTCACAAAAGACCAATATGAAAAAAATGTGGCAACCAAAGAAGGGAGTAACGACCGCGTAGAGTTTGCGATCAAATTGCCGGGAAAAGAAAAAAGCACCTACATACCAATTGATGCAAAATTCCCAGTTGAAGATTATCTGAAACTAATCGAAGCATCCGAGAAACAGGACGTTACGCTCATCGAAGAGTGCAGCAAGAATCTGGAGAAGACGCTGAAAGAGGAAGCAAAGAAAATCAATCTAAAATACATCGACCCTCCCAACACTACAGATTATGCTTTTATGTATCTCCCGATTGAAGGGCTTTACGCAGAAGCTCTTCGAAGAACCGGACTATCCGAAACTCTTCAAAGAGAATACAGAGTGGTAATCGCAGGGCCCACAACCATTTCCGCAATTTTGAATAGCCTTCAAATGGGCTTCAGAACATTAACCATTGAAAAACGTTCCAGCGAGGTCTGGGAACTTTTAAGTGCAGTCAAAACAGAATTCGGGAAATTCGGGGGGATCCTCGACAAGGTGTCCGAAAAGATCAAACAAGCCGGAAAGGAGCTAGACAGTGCCAGCACAAAAACCAGGACGATCACCAGAAAACTAAGGGATGTCAGCTCCATCGATTCATCCAGCGCCGAAAAAATCCTATCACTTGAAGATGCCACCTTACTGGAAGAGTAAGGTATTTTGGTTAGTCGATCGCCTAACGCTCAACGGATTGCTTTCACCGAAAAACGATAGGCGACATTTTACAGGAACATCTCGTCGACTAGGCGCTTGTATTTCTCGGCAACCACGTGTCTTTTCACGGAAAGCTTCGCAGTCAGTTCCTCATTCGGCTCAAACGGCTTAGGGAGAATACGCGACGCAACAACTTTTTCAAATGATTTAAACCCGTTTTCGGTGGAGATTTTCTTCTTGATCTCGGATTCGATAACCGATTGAACTTTTTTATTTGTGGCAAGCTCATCGTGGCTTTCTCCAAACTCCTTAAACCTTTCCTTATTCACTACGATCAATGCGCCCAAATATTTTTTATCCTGCCCCACAACCATACATTGATCGATGAAAGGAGACTCCAGTAGTTTATTTTCAATCGGAACCGGTTCAACATTTTCTCCTCCCAGTAGAACGATAGTTTCCTTTGACCTCCCTACGATTTTCAGGCAATTGTTAAAAGTCATCACTCCAAGATCACCGGTATTCAGCCATCCGTCCTGCAAAACTTTCTGGGTTGCCTCTGGATTCTTGTAGTAGCCCTTCATCACCTGTGGGCCTTTCACATAAATTTCTCCTTTGACACCGAAGCCATTTTTTGATCCGGACTCAAAAATATTCTCATAAGTGTTCAAGTCAACCAACCGAATCTCTGTTTCGCCAATCACCTGCCCAACGGTTCCAACTACTAGATTGTCAAAGGTTCTGACACTAATCACTGGGCAAGTCTCAGTCATTCCATAGCCCTCCAAAACCGGAATTCCGATATTATTAAAGAATAAATCCACATGGTAGGGAAGCGCCCCTCCTCCGGACACAGAACCACGAAGACTCCCCCCTGTCGCCTGACGGATTTTGGAAAGAACTAAAAAATCAAAAAATAAATAAGGTAGCGCAAATGCAATCAATCGGAAAGTTTCGTATATCATCCTGAAAACCCCTATGAAAAAATTCTGCCTTTCCAGTCTGATCTCCCGCGATGTCAGATAACGTCTAGCTCCTTGAAATTTTTCCGCAAAAAAATATGCAATCCCGAACATTTTTTTCTTCAACGAGCCTGACTTTTCCAGTTTGGTCAGAATTCCCAGATAGATACTCTCCCAAAGCCTTGGAGCCGATGCCATGAGAGTAGGTTTTACAAGTTGCATATCTTCCTTTATATTGCGGATATTCGTGTAGTAAGTGCAGGCTCCATTTGCAAGAGTGAGCATCTCAAAGGCCCTCTCGAAAATATGCCAGATAGGGAGAATAGAAAGCGCTCTATCTTTCGTATCCACCGGAACGGGAGTATTCCTATATTGAGACAACATGTTATCGTGCGTCAACATTACCCCTTTCGGAGCTCCGGTAGTACCTGAAGTGTAGATCAGGGTAAACAAATCGCCTCCCTGAATACGCGATATTCTTTCTTCGACACGCCTGTCGCCTGACGCACGAAGCTTTTCTCCTTTTTTCAATAGATCATTAAACTTGAGAATATTCTTATCCGTTTCCGATTTCCCTTCAATCAAGACAATCGTCTTAATCCCCGGCAGGGAAGTTGAGTTTTTCCGGATTTTCTCCAGAACACTTTCATTTTCCACAAATAGAATCCTCACTTCTGCATGGTTCAGAATGTAAGTGATATCGTGATCGGTTACGTCGGTTCCCCTTGGAACATCCGCAGCCCCGGAAAGTATAACCGCAAGGTCGGCGATTATCCATTCATACCGATTATCGCAAATAAGGCCGACATGCTCTCCGAATTCCAATCCAGTGTCAACTAACGCACAGGCCAGATTCATAACCATTTCGCGCGTCTCACCGAATGATCGGGTAACAAATCTCTTGTTTTCGTCTCTAGTGCCGAATGCTGGCCTATCCCTGAACCGGTTTGAAATTTCTTGAAATAAAGTTGCTATATTTTTCTGCATTTTTTTCTCCTAATGAAAGGATAATATCACAACAATTTCAAAAAATCGACTTCATGTATACAAAAAGCCTTTCCTAAAAGTAGCGATTTATCCTTTGCTACGAATCCGAAATGGATCTTTTATATTTCATAGGGGCCTGGCCCACAAACTGCAAAAAGGCCTTATTAAAGGAAGACTTCGAATTAAATCCTACAGCGTGAGCAATTGAAAGAATATTTCTGTTTTTTTCTTCTCTGATTAGCTTTTTGGCTTCGGCAATTCGGTATTCATTCACATATTGAAAAAAGTTCCTATTCAGTCTCTCATTCAAAATTTGAGACAGTTGGTGCGAATTGATTTTAAGCTCCTCTGCAAAGGACTGCAAGGTCAAATCCTCATCAGCGAAAGCCTTTTCTTCTTTCATAATTCTGTCAGCCTCTGCAATAATCCCTTCGATATCGAGGGTTTTGATTCTTGACTTCTCATATTTTTTCTTCTGGAATTCTTTTTGAAACCTTGAAATAACCCCAGGAAACCTGCCTGATAAAATGAAATAGAAATACAAATTCATCGGCAATAGTAGCGCGCTCAACTCCCGGAAAAACGGATTCCAAAAGTAACCCAGAAGCCCGACAAATAACGCGATATAAATAAAAATAAAAAAGAGAAATAAATAGAGATTCTCTTGTTTCAAAAAAAAGGAATTCATGCCGTAAGGGAAAATGTTCTTTATGATAAACGCGGTCAAATAAACAAGTATATGAATTTTTATAAAAATGTTCAGAGCAATCAAGACAGAAAATAAATAATTTTTCTCGGAAATCTCAGGCTTTATATATTTCTCAAGTCCCGAATTCAGCAATGCAAGCAAATACAAAATACAAACTACTGCAAACGGGATTGAATGAAACTTTAGAGAAATCTTATTCCCGCATTCCGGAAGAAAATTCTGGAGATATCGATATGTGAAGGGACCGATAAGGAATACAAACGGGAGATGTATCTGCGACAATAAAGGATAACTTCTATGCAATCCCGAAAAGTAAATCGTCCCGGAAATCAGCCAAAGCCCGGAAAAGACCAGAATCCATGACCATAATTTTCGGGGTTCATCGAGATGATTTGCGAATCTGATATTTAACGCCCAGAGAAATGAAAAAACTGCGCCTGAGAATAGCCAGGCAAATGTAAGATAAGAACCCATTGCGATTAGTCTAATAATTCAAGGCGATTTATTTTTGTCAGAACTTTTTTCCCACAAAAAAGAATTTTTACATTCCAGATTGCAGTACCCAGCAGAGAAAAAGTACCGACAAAATTCCATTAGAAAGAACAATAGAAAAAGTATACAAAAAAATTAAAATGAAAAGAATTTTGGTCGTCGGCGCAGGTTCGGGCATAGGTGAATCCTTATTTTCAAGATTCAAAAATGCTACTCCATTTTTTCCAATCGGAATTTCCAGAAGAGGAATTGGATTCAGTCCGACCGAACGCCTCGAAATCGGGATGAATTATAAATGTGATCTGAAAAAAGAAAGCGATATTGTTCGATTCGCCGATCTTTTGAAATCTAATAATTTTTTCCCGGATGTGGTCTATTTCTGTTCCGGTAACGGCCTGTTCAAACCGGTTCACGAATTGGCAGCTCCCGAATGGGATGAACACTTCTCGACTAACGTAAAAGGAGTTTTCCTTCTTGCAAAAGAACTCTATCCAATTCTAAAAAAAGCCGATTCTCCTCTGGTCTGCTTCATCGCCTCCACTGCATCCAGACAGGGTTTTGTGAATTCATCCGCCTACTGCGCTTCGAAGCACGCACTTCTCGGATTTGCCCGCGCAATCCGGGAGGAATGGAAACCGGATGGAATTCGCATAACGTCCATACTTGCAGGAGCCATTGACACCCCGATCTGGGACAATAGGCCGGAATTTTCCAAAGAGGACATGATTCCTGCCGAAGACCTGGGTGATTTTCTCTTGAGCTTATCCAACCTCGGCGCAAGAATGAATCTGGACGAGATTTTGCTATTGCCCAAAAAGGGAATTTTATAATGAAGTCGGTTGTTGTTGTGGGTGGGTCAGGTGGAATCGGAAGAGCAGTGGTCTCGCAGTTATCCGGAGCAAATTATGAAGTGTTCAATATTGACAAAGTCAAACCAGAAAAATTAATGCCCTATGAAATTTTCCTCAAAACGGATGTGCTCAAAGAAAAAGCTCTTATAAAATCGATCTCTAAAATCCGGTCATCTGCAAAAAATCTTTATTCTCTGATTTACACTGCCGGGATCGGAGGGGAGTTCAGGACCATAACTAACGTCCCCACTTCCGAATGGGACGAAATTATGGGTGTAAATCTAAAAGGGGTGTATATTTGCCTGAGAGAGATGTTGGAAGATTTTGCCCGCAAAAAAATGGGGAGGATCGTTGTAATCTCGTCCCTCTTCTCCTTAAAAGGAGGCAAAAATTCAGCCGCCTACTCCGCATCCAAGCATGGAATCGTCGGACTCGTGAAAAGCATTGCTGATGAATGGGGCGAATATGGAATTACCTGCAATTCTATCGGGCCAGGGTATGTCAGGACAAAAATGGGTATTCAGGAAAAAAAGGTAAAATTTCATGAAAAAGAGATACTGAAAAAAACCCCCGTTAAAAGAATTGCGTCGCCGTATGAAATTGCGCGAGCCGTAATGTTTTTGATATCGGAAGATTCAGGATATGTCAATGGCGCCAACTGGATGATAGATGGCGGAATGAGCGCAATTTAAACTATGTTGGATAAAGAAAAGAATTCTGATTTTCTGGAGATACTCACCCGCGAGGAATTTCAAGCCGCATACGGATTTGTACCGGATAATTTTTCACAGGAAATCTTGAAAGAAATTCAAGCCAAAACTACCGTGAAAAACGCCCAGAACGGTTCTCTTTACCGGATCAACATGAATGCAGGAGAAGGATCGCGTAATTCGGCAGAGAACCTGACGCTGAACCTCACCAAACTTGTAAAGCTTAGGCTCGTAGCATTAATTTTCGAAATCCGATTCGAACCGTCAGACTCAACAGTAACCATTCAGTCTTTTTTTATAACCCGAACCGAAAAGGACTCGACCAGTCGGGAAATATTCGACCTGATCATGGAAAAATCTGCAAAGGCTTTTGAAAATTATCTGGCCTCTCCGCTACTTGGCGAAAAAAATATACGCAATGAAATTATCAATTCCCTGAACAGGAAAAACGAAGACAGGAGCAACATGAATGAATTGGACATTCTTTTGCAAAATCACAATTTCGAGGTTTCACCCAAACAAGAGTTACTGGAAGAATCCAAAAAAATAATTCAAAAACTTGTCCTAGAAAGCAAGAGAATTCTATACTTTCCCAAAAGAGGATTTTTTCATATTCCAAAAGAAAGCATTCCTGAAAATTTTCAGTTTTGCCTTTTAAAATTCGAATCAAACGTAATCCCGGCCGCAAAAAGTAGCAACATCGAATTGCGCGACCTAATCGAAAGCATCGAAAAGGAAGAATACGCTTACGAAGAAGACCCACTAAATTCCAAAACTTATATTTTTCGAAAAAGAATCGCTGAAACTATCCGGGATTTCCAAAAAGATTTTAAAAATTATTACGGCCACTTTGTAGTTGAGCTGATCATATATTTTGCCGACGTAATTCAAGCCGGTATCGACAACAAAAAAAAGCTGCAAGTAGACGCTTCTGCAAACACATATTTCAATAGAATTCTGGATATGAGGGCAGACTTGGAAACAAGACTCTTGAAAATCAACCTGGAGAAAGATGATAATTTCGACTATTCCGTACTTACGGCGTTGAGAAGGAACCCTGAGGTAATCAGTGTTGAATGGAATGACGCCGAAGGAAAAGTCGCGCTCTTTGCCTGGAATAATATGGAAAATATCAAGAGCCTGAACAGGCTCATCAGTCAAAGGCCTTATCAGAAAAAGGATAATACGATTTTACATTTCAAGGAGATCGTCGAAGCAAACGAAAAAAAAATCAAAGGGCTTTTCGCCGACCAGGAATTTATTGCTATCTACGGAAAAAATCTGCAAAGAGTCTACCTGAGCTATATCCCCTGGTATTACTGGATTTTTTTTATGTTGAATGTTCCGGCAATGATAGATTCAGGATACTCGATGGCAAAATCCAAAATCAAATATGAGCAGATGGACAGGGAATTCAAATACGAGAAAAGAACCAGAGAGAAAAACAAAGAACGAAAAGATAAACATAAAAAACAACTGGAGGAAAGCAGGGTAAATAAAAACTGCGAATATCTCATCGCAGCTATGGATGAGAATTATTTTTCTCTTGGTATTATTCCGATTATTTCGGAAATCATTGAAGGGACGCCGGTGCTGGATAATGAAACAATACTCAATCTGGTTCAACACAGGCAGTTTATTTTATGCAGCTCTCCGGAAAGTTCAAAAGACACTGAAGGAGACCGGATTTTGAACTCAATCCCTTTGTATCCCATCACCAGAGAATACGCCCAAAAAAACAAGAAGATCGTGGAACTCGCTGAAAAAATTCAGAAAAATAAAAGTAACGAAAAAAATTTCGATCTCACTGACAAACAGATTCAAAGAGCCAATTTAATTTTAGCCAAACTGCCAACACTGAACATTCTCCCCTAAGCGGCTAACTCTAGAACCATTTCTTGAATCGGAAAAAAATCACCATTCCGAATCCGATCATACCCATCGCAGCCAGAGTTAGATGAAAACCATTCTCCCAATCTAAGAGGGGCATCTTCAGAAAATTCATCCCGTAAATTCCGGTTATCAAAGTCATTGGAAGCATCACCGCGGTCATAATAGTCAGAATTTTCACAATCTCGCTGGATCTTCTGGAAGAAATTGTGAGATGAACTTCCAGCGCGGAGGAGATCATCTCTCGAATAGTCTCTGCGGATTCCAGAATCCGGATAGAATGATCCTTCACGTCCCGGAAAAATGCTTCGGATTCAATCGAAAAGAATGGATTCTTTATTAATTCCAGGTCATCCAAAATTTCTTTGTGCTGGTAAATTACTTTTTTGATATGCTGTAGCGTACGACGCATCACAAAAATCGAATTGATATCCAAATGGGCGTCTTCTTTGAAAACCTGCGATTCTATCTCTTCTGCCTGGTCTTCAATCCGATAAATAATCGGCAGAATATGATCCGTTTCAACGTCTATAATTTTGTGAATAATAAATTCCGGCCCCTGCTCCAGGAGTTTTTTCTGAATGTCCCAATCTGCAATCAAATCCTCGATCGTATTTCTGTGATCGAGAACCACAGTAATCAAGGTGTTATTCGTCATGATAAAATTAAAATTCCTGGAGTGAATCGCATTGTTTTCAAAATGCAGTCCCCGGAAAACAAAGAACAGATAATCCGGAAATCTCTCCAGCTTTACTCTGCTGAGCGGATTCATGCAGTCTTCTATCGTCAGAGGGTGAATCCTGAAATTCAACAAAAGCTTATTCAGCTCAATATCATTTTTTGGTGTCAGATGAATCCAGGTTTGTTCCGATGGAATCGAAACTGGGGCAATCTCTTGAATTTCGGATTTATTTTTTGTGCTTAGTATCCAATTGTTTAGATGAAACATGCTCATTTGTTTTGAAGAAATTCTCCCGAACTTCCATTTGTTTTTGTGTGGGAGATTGTTGAAAGACTAATTTTGAATCCGAATAAACAAAATCAGGCATGCAAAATCTTTCCATCACCTTTCCACGCCTAGAAATCAGCAACCTGACTTCTTTCTTGTGATCGAGAGAATTTTTCAATTGGGTAAAATTTTCCTCTGTAACCCGTTTCCCGTTTACGGCAATGAGCTCATCTCCGACCGATAAATCCGCTTCCCTGCTTATCCTGTGCTGGAATATCTTATTGATGACTTGTTTACATGAGCCATCGTCTTTTATAGAAAAACCCAGGTCGATAGTTTTCTCGCATTGCCTTTTTTCAATTCCTGCAAGCGAAAGATATTCATATATCGGAAATCTTTTCCGGCCTGTCAAAAAACCATCAAATTCTTTTTCCAGGTCTACCCCGCAGGAGGTTTTGATTCCTTCGAAAAATTCTTTTTTAGTAAATCCTCTTTTTTGTTTTTTATAGTATTCTTCATACAAAAACCGAAGCACGTCCAAGAAACTTTTTTTGGATTTAGTTTTATCGCGAATGTAAAAATCCATGCCGAGTACAACTAAAGAACCTTTTATATAGTACGAAATTCCAGTATTGTGGGAATTCGGTTGGGGCCTGTAATATTTTGTCCAAGCGGTCAAGGAAGACTCTTCCAAGCTCATCCAGTTTTCTCCATCGGAATTTTCCAGAGTCTGAATATCTTGCAAAATTTCCGAGAGATAAGCGTCAGGATTTAGAAAACCGCACTTCAACAATACAAAATTGTCATAGAAACTTGTGGCGCCCTCTGCAATCCACAACTCTTTTGTAAGAACAGGATTTTGATAATCGAAAGGATCGAACTCGATGGGCCGAATTCGCTTAACGTTCCATAAATGAAAATATTCGTGAGCGAGTAGTCCGAGGAGTTTTAGATATTCTTCCTTGTTTGATAGCTTTGCCGGATCAAAAATATTCACGCTAGAGGAAGAATGCTCCAATCCTCCGTAAGAAGAGTCCGTGAGATTGATTATGAAAAGGTATCTTTTATTCGGAGACCCGCCCATCATCTGTATCTCCGTATCCGTAATTTTTTTCAGGTCTTTCAGAATTTTCCGAAAATGATGAGACGTTTCTCCTTCAAAAATTACTTCATGATTGCAACCATCACTCTGAAAACTGTAGGACTCTTTATTGGAAATCTGAATCGGAGAATCAAAAAGTAAATGAAAGCTATCCGCATAGAATTGATTTTTCTTTTTTTTCGAAAGAGTGGAATAAATACTAGAGAAATATTTTTCCGTATCGAAACCTATTTCAACGCTTTCCAAAAGCATACCCTTAGGATAAATGAAAAACGCCGGAGGATTTATGAAACCGTATTCAGTATCCAGAAAATTCGTCCGAACCGAGTGTTCATGGGCAAAAATTCTGTAGTGGATTTTAAAAAATTCATCCTTCGAAAATACTTTCCAACTGTCTTTTCCGGTTTGGACCCAGTCTAGTTTTTTTCGATTTTTTCCAACTGCTTCGAAAACATGCAGGTGCCCGGAAAAATCCCTGATTAAATACGAGCCGGGCGTCCAGGAAGGCAAGCAAAACTCGATTGAGTTTGCCTTTAAACGTACGAATAAGGTTACATCAAAATAATGCCTGACTGGATCCCGAACTTCAACTTGAAATCTGAAATTAGCTTTTTTGATAGAAAAAAACAGGGCTTAGAAACTAAAAAGCCCATATCCGTAAACTAACGAGTGTGGATTAATTTGCGAGCGGTTTTACTTTTGCTGCTGCAGGGCCTTTTTTTCCACTTACAATGTCAAATTGGACTCTTTCGCCATCTTTCAATTGCTTGAAACCGTCTGTTTCAATTTCTGAGTAGTGAACGAAAACATCGTCTCCCCCGTCCATTGAAATAAAACCATAACCTTTCTCTTTGTTAAACCACTTAACTGTACCTTGTGCCAATGTAATCTCCTTGATTAATGGATGATTGGTTTTCTGGTTCAGCGAGAGATTTTGATGAAATAACAACTACCGAGCAGTAATTCTTTAGAAAGGTGAAAACTGTTAGCGTGCCTTGATTCAACTTAATGCTACTTGCCGATTATTAACTTCAACCAGCCATTCCGACAAATTTTAAAGTAGTGAAATTTTTTGTAAAGCGTTTTAATAATTTTTTGATAAAAAAATTAGAATTTTTCCGGGCGTTTATCAAACCAGGGCCGTGTTCTCTCTAATTGCCCTGCCAGTTGAAATAGCCTATCTTCCCTTCCGATAGGAGCGATAAACTGAACACCAATTGGAAGATTTTCTTTTGACCAGAATAGTGGGACGCTCATTGCTGGTTGGCCAGTAAGATTTGCAATTTGAGTGAACGGTGTTTTGGCAAGACTCTGCTCTGCCATTTGATCCACCATTCCTGTGGCTTTTAATATTTTTCCGAGGCCGAAAAAATTCACTATGCTCATGGCCATTCTTTCAGATGCCTTTGGCGCGAGTTCTCCGATTTTTACGGGAGGGAATGCCATCGTCGGGGTAAGATACAGATCGTAAGTTTTATGAAATTCGCCCATAATTCTTCCAAACCTGTGCCACTCTTTCATCGCGTGTACAAACTCGCCCGCAGAAACAACATTCCCCAGAAGCCCAAGTAACCAGGTAGTTGCTTCAAAATCCGAACGGCGCGCCTTTCTTCCCAGTACCTTACTCGCAGACCGAATCTCGTCTGCAACTTCTCCGAAATACATTGTGATGTAACTGATTGCAAGGGCTTTCCCATCGATAGCCGGAGCTTTTTCTTCCACAGTATGCCCGATACTTTTTAATAAAGAAACTGCGTCCATCACAGCTGCTTTGCAATCGGAATGAACTTCGGTTCCAAGAGGGGACTCAGTCGAGAATGCGATTTTCAGTTTCGGAGAATCTTTTTGCAGTAGAGAAAGATAAGACTCTTCAGGCTTGCCTATTGCATAGGGTGTTCCCGCGTCATCGCCTAACGTAGCATCCAGCATCGCAGCACTGTCTCTTACGCTTCTGCTCATGATATGCTCCACAACCGCACCCTGCCAAACTTCTCCATAATCCGGCCCGAGAGGATTTCTTCCTCGACTGGGTTTGAGCCCGAAAATCCCGCAGCACGATCCTGGGATTCGAATCGACCCGCCCCCGTCTCCCGCAGATGCGATAGGCGTCATCCCTGCTGCAACAGCCGAGGCTGACCCTCCACTAGAACCTCCGGGAGTTCTTTCCGTGTCCCAGGGATTTCTGGTCGGCCCGTGAAGCTCCGGTTCCGTAACACCCATTAATCCGAACTCGGGGCAATTGGTTTTTCCAAGCACGACCACACCCGTTTTCAAAAACCTATTCACTAATTCAGAATTTCCGGTTGGCACATAATTTCGGTAGGCTTTGCTACCGTTAGTCTGAGGCTCCCCCGCATAAGACGCTAGAAGATCTTTGAGAAGAAATGGAACGCCCTTAAACGGGCCGTTTGGAATCTCGCCTTTAGCGTATTTGCGAGCCTTGTCGTACATTTTATGAATTACAGCATTTAGTGCAGGGTTGCGGCCTTCAATTCTTTCAATGGCAGAATCGAGCAATTCTTCAGGGGTAACTTCTTTTTTCCGGACAAGTTCTGCCAGCCCAAGCCCGTCATATTTTTCGTATTCCTTAAATCCAGCCATTTCAGCTCCTTTGCAACCTGCTCAGATTTCTCAAATGGAAATGTTTGTGGAAAGTACGTCTAGTTTTTTTTTGAAAGAACAGCAAATTAGCAACCGGCAGCTTTTCAGTATTTACATTTTCCAGAATGCTGTTTTCAAAATCGCCTTAAAGCGGGCAATTGTAGACTATAAAAAAAATCTAAAAACCTGCAAAAAATACCTAATTTGTGGTATTTACAATTTGCTGAGGTAAGTATACAATGTAGCAAATTTATAGCGGCTAATGAAAAATTTTTTCGCCAGATAATTATCAGTGTCTCGGAAAAATAATTTAAGGTGGACAATGAAGCAAATGAAAATCCGATTTTTTTCTATTTGTAAGATGAAGAAAAAAGAAACTCAAAATCATTTTTTACTTCTCCTATTTTTTTCCGGACTATTAGTCGGTTGCCAGTCTGGCCAATTAAAGGATTCCAATATCGGCCATATAGACCATATTGAGGAACTCAAAAAAATTCGAAAGTATACGATTAAATTCGCTGCAAACTCCGTTCCGGTAGTCATAAAACAGGCCTCGCTCGGTGTAAGTCCTCCCACTATCTACTTATCTCCTGATATGGAGAAAGTATATACGAATGCCTTTGTGAAATTGTTAGGATCGGCCGGGAACCACCACGCAAAATTTATAAAATATTCCGACTTGGCTTTAATTGATCCGGCAAGCGGAACTTCCGAATTAGAAAACCAGAAATGGCTAAAGACTCTCGGAATTGATACGGTCATTACGGTGACTCCGGGCGCTTTTCATTTCGATTATTCGACGAGACTGCCGGATCTGAAATTTGGAAATATCCTTTATACTTTTTTTTTATTGGACATTTGGTGGATTGATATGATCGGAAAATGGCATGCAGACCACGACTTCGGCATCGCAATCGGAAATTTTCAAAATGGCGAAATTATTTCTCGCATACATCGAAAAATTCGCATTCACACGGGTGCGTTTCGATTAAACGGGATTGATTCTTACTCATTCACTCAAGATCTCCAAGAAAAGGTAGAGGAGTCTTTGACATTTCGTCAATGACAATTTGGTATATTTATGATAAACAAACTAAAGGAGATCTTTGCGAAACTTCTTTTCTATTAGCATTATTAGAACCGGAAATCAGCACAACTGGCTTGAAAATATTTGTTTCATCGGCAAACTATAACGGAAATCTCGGAGGGACCTCCGGGGCTGATAACAAATGCAACAATGACTCAGCCAGACCCAGCACAGCAAAAGCTTATAAAGCCCTTCTTTTTGGAAGTTCAGCGCTGACCTCCGGAACCAAATACTATAACACTAACGGATATTTAATAGGAACCGCAAACTCAGGTAGTGATTTTAGCGGGGATCTCATTTCAGCCATAAGCTCTTCCAGCCAGTATGTCTGGTATGGAGATGGTTACTCAAGCTGCAATTATTGGACGAGTTCAAGCAGCTACGATTATGGCTACTCCGGATTATCCAGTGGAAAATCAAGGAGTTCCAGCTACGGAAATGAGTCTTGGAACAGACAATATGTAGGCGAATGCAATCGACAGAATTATCTTTACTGCGTCGAGCAAGCTACCGGCACACCCGGCACAGGGCTTGATTCATCCGAAAAATACTTATTTGTAAGTGCATCCACTTATACCGGAGATTTAGGAGGGAAAACCGGAGCCGATACAAAATGTAATTCGGATTCAAATAGACCCGACACCTCTAAAACCAACAAGGCATATCTTTATGATTCAAGCTCCTCCAGTATGACTCTCGGGGCAAGCAAATCTTATAAAAATGCCTCCGGAACAATAATAGGCACTACAAATTCTTCCGGCTACCTTACCCTAACTACTTCAATCAATTCAACCGGATATTCGGTTTGGTCCGGAAGTTCAAGTTGGAATTGTAATTCTTGGACATCAACAAGCGGATCGGGGTATGTCGGAGATAGTTCTAGCACTGGCTCCAGCCATGTATTATCTACTACGTGGACTTGCAGTAATTTTTTTAGATTATATTGCTACGAACAATAGTATGCGTTAAGCGAAATTCGTTGTTTTTAATTTATATGTAATGAACCCGATGATTAATATTATTTGAACTTAAACTTGGCTCGATTGGTGAACGAACCAATAATTCCGATATGCACCAATGTTTCAGGCAAAATAACCCCGTTTGCTATCAAAAAAATGTGAGAGGTATCGAAAGAATTGATTTGGAAATCAATTTTTATATCTTAATACTCACCCATTCCCTTTTGCGGAATTTCCAGACAAACGCAACACACATGAGAAAAATCCATACGAATACGGATGACCATAAGCCTAACGCACCGAATTTGAGATATACCCCGAGGTAATAACCCAATGGAAGCATAACGCAAAATGAAACAAATACATAAACAATCATTACCCAGTAAACCATACCTGCGCTTCTAAGGGCCGATCCTACAACCATGTGGTATGCGTCTCCCACCTGAATCAAAGAGATCACAAATAATGCAGGATAGGTTTCAGCAATAATCAGAGAATCGGTTGAAAAAAGAGAAATGATTTCTCTGCCGAAGATTATGAACATGATTCCTACAAATCCCATGAGTAGCGCAGAGTATGACGCCGACCGGAAAGTCCCCTCGTAGGCAAGTCTGACTTTGCCCGCGCCTAAAGCCTGGCCAACGAGTGTTGTTGCCGCAATCCCGAAAGCAAATCCGGGCATGAAAGAAATTGTCATGATGGAAAATACGATAGACGACGCCGCAAGCACGGTCGTGCTGACCATTCCGGCGAATTTTGTGAAAATCAGGAATGCGAGATTCGTGAGCACTCCATCAACACCGGGAGCAAAGCCAAGATAGAACACCTCTTTTAAAATTTCCCAATCGAAAAAAGTATCCGTCAATTTAATATACTTCAGGACATCTTTTTTGAAAAGGAAAGACAGCATTACAAGCATTCCGATAAGCCCGGACAGGGAAGATGCAATCGCAGCACCTTCTACTCCGTAAGCTTTGAAGCCGAGATTTCCATAGATCAAAACCCAGTTCAGGAAAATATTGCTGAAAGTTACGATAAATGCAGAAATCATTCCAAGATACGTTAGCCCAAGCCCGTTAAGAAATGCACGGACTACGAACATTACGAAGAAAAAAATAGAACCCAAAAATCTGATTTCCATGTACGATCCGGCAGTTTTGATAATCTCCGGATCATCACTTAGTAAACGAATGAAAGGCCCTGTCGCAAAATATCCGGTCAGGGAAAAAACTACTCCTCCGAATATGGAAAATCCTATGGACGAAATCGCAACTCTTCCGACTCCCGTAAAATTTTTCTCACCGAATCTTCTTGCAGTAAGAATCTGAACGCTCGATGACGAATTGAAGATGAAGGACAAAACCGTAAAATACGCTACACCCCCAAGGCCGGTAGCTCCAATCGCAACAGCTCCCAGTTTACCGACCATCATAGTATCAGCAATCTGAATCATCGTGTGGCTAATCATTTCCAGAAACACCGGAAGCGAAAGACTCAATATGAACGAATTCAATCTGGTCTTTTGAAAAACTCTTTTTATCTTATGTAACATCATTTTGTTTCTTTAGTCATATTTTTTTAACGCCGGAAAATGGGAAACTATTTGAGAAATACTTGTACTAACGCTTGAAAATCCTCAAAAACCGGGATTTTTCCCGTTGAATAACAGAAATCGTAAATAAATTTCATTGATTGTTTTCCCTGCCATGAAAAAATACAAACTAAAGGAGTACAATATCATGGATTTGATTGATACCGACCCTGTTAATTCTCTAATCGGAAGATATAAGTCTGAAAGAGGAGTAATCAAGGCATTTATGGAGAAAATTCCCCTGTATTCTCAGGCTTTAGGGAATTTTCAATATGATAATGCAGACGCCTACATAAGAAAAGAGATCTCTACAAAGCTACTATCTTATAAAAATCCAGTCCGCGATGTAGAAGCCCAATTTGTTCGGAAAAATTTGTTGAATCTTATCGGAAAAACTGATAGCCTTTCCGGTTTATTGGATAAGGTCGCTCTCTCGGTAAATTCGGCATCCTACGGACTGAGTGGAGCCGGATCCGGTGTAAAGCCTTCTCCGGAAGAATTGGAAAGACTGGCTCAGTTTGACTACACAGTTCTAAAAGCAGTAAATGACCTGGAAGGAAAAATCAACGAATTCTCGGCGAGTGCGGGACAGTTAACAAGCGATGCAGAACTGGTAACTAAAACGTCCGAGATCAGTAAAGAAGTCGAAGCGATAGATAAACTATTCAAAGAAAGAAAAAACGTATTTGTAAAATTGTAAAAACCAAGGAGAACTACTATGGCATTAATAGATGTAATCAAATTCGAAGGCGACCGTGACCTTATCGTATGGAAATATCCTTCGATAGATATAAGTTATGCGACACAGCTAGTAGTAAACGAAAGCCAGGAAGTCGTATTTTTTAAAGAAGGCCGTGCGCTAGATGTGTTCGGGCCGGGAACCCATACTCTGAAAACAGGGAATGTTCCCATTTTGGAAAAACTCGTAAACCTCCCTTTCGGCGGAAAGACACCTTTCACTGCCGAAGTTTATTATGTGAATAAGGCAGTCGTTCCGATGAAATGGGGAACAAGAGCTCCCATTCCTCTCGAGGATCCGAAATACAAAATCATGATCGAATTGAGAGCCTTCGGTTCTTACAACATGAAAATTGTTGACTCCAAAAATTTCGTCACTACAATCGTCGGAGCCTCTCATAAATACAGCAATGGTGAAATTGACGAATTCTTAAAACCATTTATAGAACAAAGGCTGGGAGATTTCTTATCCGAAGTCGTTTTAAACAACAATACTTCCATTGTGGAAATCAACAAATACAGAAACGAAGCCGGCTCCGCAGGAAAAACAACCGTTCAGGCGGATTTTTCCAAATACGGAATCGAGATCGTGGATTTCCTTGTTCAGTCAATCAATTTTGACAAGGATGACCCGAACTTCCAGAAGATCCAGAAAGTTCTTTCAGAAAAATTCGAAATCGATACGTTAGGCGCTGCATATCAGCAAAAACGTATGCTGGATATCGGAGAAGCGGCTGCGAAAAACGAAAGTGGTGGAGCCGGAAACACTATGGGCGCGGGTCTCGGACTTGGTGTAGGGATGAACATGGGAAATATGATGGCAGGAATGATGGGGCAGCAGATGAACCAGCCACAGGGGGCTCCAGGACAGGCTCCTGCAGCAAATGATCCGATGACTAGAATTGCAAAACTGAAACAGCTTCTGGACGGGGGCATGATCTCTGCGGAAGAATTCGAAACCAAGAAAAAGGAAATCCTTTCTTCAATTTAATTTATATGGACAGTTCAATTGTAAAATTCAGCGCAAAGTTCACCTGCATCAATGAAAGTTGCAGCGAGAGTTACCCCTTAAACGAGGTCGTTTACAAATGTAGGAAGTGTGGAGACCTTCTGGAGGTAACCCACGACCGCGAAGCCTTGAAAAAGATTTCTTCAGAAAACTGGAAATCCTTGTTTGCAGAAAGATACCGTTCTACAAAAGAGCCGTATTCTTCCGGAGTATGGGGAAAAAAGGAATGGGTTTTGCCGGAAATTTCAGACGAGCACATTGTTACGTCAGGCGAGGGTGCGACTCATCTTTACAACGCGGCAAGATTTGCAGATGACCTAGGCCTCGGTGGTTTGTATGTGAAACAATGCGGAGTGTCTCACACGGGCTCTTTCAAAGACCTGGGAATGACGGTTCTTGTCAGTCAGGTAAACCACATGATGCAAACCGGCACAAAAATCCGTGCTGTAGCCTGTGCAAGCACCGGCGACACATCTGCGGCTCTTGCTTCGTACGCTGCAAAAGCGGGAATCCCAGCCATAGTGTTTCTCCCGTCCAACAAAGTTTCTCCGGCTCAACTGATCCAACCGGTTTCCAACGGAGCAAAAGTAATTTCCCTGGAAACCGATTTTGACGGATGTATGGAAATCGTAAAACAGGTCTCCGAAGAAAACGGAATTTATCTGGCAAATTCGATGAATTCACTTCGGGTGGAAGGCCAAAAAACAATTTCCCCGGAAATTATTCAGCAGTTAGGTTGGAATGTTCCGGACTGGGTAATTATTCCCGGTGGAAATCTGGGCAACGTATCAGCATTGGGAAAAGGCTTTGAAATGCTGTATGATTTTGGAGTCATTAAAAAATTACCCAGAATCGTAGTTGCCCAATCACAGAATGCAAACCCGCTTTACAGGTCTTTTTTGAAGAATTTTCAGGAATTTCGGCCGGTCGAAGCCCAAAAAACTCTTGCTTCTGCAATCCAAATCGGCAATCCTGTCTCGATCAAGAAAGCAATCAGAATATTACAAAAGTTTGATGGCATTGTAGAAGAAGCGTCTGAATCCGAGCTTTCCGATGCAGCCTCCAGAGGAGATTTATATGGGCTTTACAACGATCCTCATACGGGTGTAGCGCTGGCGGCAATGTTAAAACTGATTAGTAAAAAAGTCATCTCCAAGGGGCAGAAGATTGTAGTGATTTCTACGGCAAACGGACTAAAATTTACCGAATTTAAAGTCAGTTTTCACCAAGGAAAAATCGATAATATAAATAAAAAATTTATAAATTCTATAATATCATGCAAAGCAGACATTGGGGCAGTAAAAGAAAAATTGAAGGAAATCATAATCTAAGCTTTTCAACTATCCATGAAGAAAACGGTTAATATTACATAAATCTATGGTCGACGAATCCAAATTTATCACTGAATCGTTTCGAAGCACAGTTGATAGTTCCGTATTGAACGGGAAGCCGCTGACATTCACGACTTACGTTTTAGGCGATTCCGGAGAGGCCAAGGTGAAATATATTATCCAATCGATTTTGGCAAAATATGACCGCGCCGATTTAATGGAATTGATATACACTGCCTGCAAGGAATTGGTGGTAAATTCGACCAAGGCCGCAATTAAAAGAATTCTTTTTAATGAGCTAAACGTTAATTCGGATGACGAAACGGAATACGATAAAGGGATGCAAAGTTTCAAGGTTAACCTAAGCGATAAAAAATTTCCATACTACAAAGAAAAGATGAAGAATAGCGATTTAAGCGTTAAGATAAAATTTTTCTATAATAAAGACAGGCTAATCCTGAATGTAATAAACAATTTTCCCTTACTGAAAAAAGAAGAAGAGAGAATCCGCGAAAAATTCGTTATTGCAAAAACATACGACAATTTATTTGAATTTTTTACGGAACACGGTGACAATACGGAAGGGGCTGGAATGGGAATTACCCTTGTCGAAATCCTGATTGCGCAATGCGGATTGGACAGACATCTATTTACGATTTTTACATCACGAAAGAAAAATGAGACCGTTGCTAGAATTGAGATCCCCTTAAATCAGGATTATAAATCCAGAAGGGTGATTTTTGATGATGTTCTTTCCCACAATCATGTTTCTCGTGAAAATTTAAGGAAAGAATGGAGTTATTTTAAATAAATGGCTGCTGAAGAAAAAGATAAATTAAAAGAGCATACAGAACTAATGTCAATTGCACTCGAATCTGTTGGTACAGAAGATAAGGCGCGCGAACTAATCCAAGGAAAATTCCTGGATGCATATATCTTAAAACTTCGAGTGGATATAGAAAACCGATCCGGCGTAATGATTGTTCTTGTTTCAAAAATCAAATCCGATATACTCGTATTGTATTCTGTGTTCGGAAACTCCCCCAATCTGCGCAAAATCCGCACTTTCGAAGATTACAGCCAATTTTCTCACGACATGCTGAATGTAATGAAATCCGGTGGCGTGGATAAGGCATTATCGGAAAACGTCGGCAGGGCGATCTACCAAAAACTCACCAAGGGCACCATATCGGGGCTTTTCCCTATCTGGGATAAAAAAGACGTAGTCAGTACGGTTGCAATGCTAGAACCGGCTATCGCATCCTACATAAAAATAAAATCGGCAAAAATTCAGGCAGATGTTGAGCAAATATCCAGCGTGAAATTCAGGTACAAAAATGTAATGACCGGGACTGTAAACCCCATTACCAGGCCTGATTTTGAAGAATCAACCGAGACTCCGGAGGTTGAGTCCCAACCCGTTAAGCTGGAAAGTTCTCCTGTTGAAAAAGAAATTGAAGAGTTAGAAAAAGAATTCGGCAGAATCGTAATTTGCAAAACTGTATTATCTCCGGTTGCTGGAATTGACTTTGACGCTCTGCAGAACGGCCAGAAATTACTTTTTATCCTTCCATTTCAGAACGATGAAGAAAAAGCCTTGGCGCATAGTATGGGCGCTGTCGGAAAAGACGGAATCAATAGGCCAATCATCGGGACATTTGTGAAAATTATAGTCGGAACGAAAAACGAATACCATATTTTTGCGAAAGGCCCTAATGGGGTTTTACTCAGGGCATTCGAAGAAAGGCCCGTTCGTCTTGCTGCCCCCAAAGAAAAAGGAGCCATGCCTCCGAAAGAATCCGGTAATTCCTTAAAAAAAAGTGCAACTACTACCTATGCAATTATTGCCGGTGTAGTGATTGCTGTAGTCCTGATTTTAGCGCTAGCAATCAAGTGAAGAAACAAAGCCGTTTTATCGATTGACAATTCAAAATTTTTGGCTAAATAGAGAATCATGAAGGTTGCGCTACTGGAACTGCCTGAGTTGAAGCTCGCAAAAATATCCGTTCAGAATTATGAAATTCTTTGCCGGAATAACCCGCTACATTACCAAAACACGGAGTTATTCGAAGGAGTGATTCTTGAAAAATTGACTAAAAGCGCAATCCACATTTTTTATAAAAACTTTCTCTTTAATGCCCTTAAACCACAACAAAGTTGACCAGTCTTTCCTTAACATAGACGGCTTTTTTGATCGTTTTCTCTTTCAGGAATGGAATAACTTTTTCGAGGGACTTCGCGGTTTCTATGGCCTGATTTTCGCTGATGTCTTTTGTAGCGCCAAACTCTCCGCGCAATTTCCCGTTAACTTGAACTACTATCGTAACCGAATCCTCTGCCAAGTATTTTGTATCGCAATCTGGAAATTTTTCTTTCACAAGGCTATTTTTGTGGCCAAGTTTCTCCCATAGTTCTTCAGCAAGATGAGGGGCAAATGGAGAAAGCACCAGAACAAAAGGCTCCAGAATTTTTCTGGGCCTTCTGGTTTCAGGAGTCAACTCGTTTACAAATATCATCATTTGAGAAATCGCAGTGTTAAAAGAAAGATTCTCAATATCCGTAGAGACTTTTTGAATTGTCTTGTGCAGAATTTTCAGTTCTTTTTCCACCGGCTCCAAATCTTCCACAAAAAATTTCTCACCGTCTTTTCCATGGTACAATCTCCACACGCGGTTTAGAAAACGGGAAATTCCCTCGACTCCTTTTGTGCTCCAGGGCTTTGCAATTTCCAGCGGTCCCATAAACATTTCAAAAAGCCTCAGGCTATCTGCTCCGTATTCTTTTACGACATCATCGGGGTTGATTACATTACCGAGAGACTTGGACATTTTCTTTTTGTCCTCGCCAAGTATCAGTCCCTGGTGAACCAGTTTTTTAAAAGGTTCCGGAGTTGAAACATATCCTAGATCATACAACACTTTGTGCCAAAACCGGGAATAGAGTAGATGTAAAACCGCGTGCTCTGCCCCACCGACATACAAATCTACAGGCATCCATTTTTTTTCCTTTTCAGGGTCGCAAAAAAACTTTTCATTATCCGGATCAATGAACCGCAGATAGTACCAACAGGAACCCGCCCACTGAGGCATCGTATTTGTTTCTCTCCTGCCCTTTTTTCCGGTTTTTGAATCTGTATATTTCAGCCAATTTTCTGCAAGAGCCAAAGGAGATTCTTCCGTGCCGGAAGGTTTGAATTCTTTGAGGTCAGGAAGTTCCAAAGGAAGAATTTTTTCGTCAAGAGAAATCGTAACTCCACTTTCCAAATGGACTAGAGGAATCGGCTCTCCCCAGTAGCGTTGTCTAGCAAAAAGCCAATCCCGGAGTTTGTACTGATTCTTCGACCTTCCAATTTTCTTGGATTCTGCCCAGTCAGCAATCTTTTCAAATGCGGCTTCATACTTTAAACCGTTAATCTGAATCTCAGATGAATTCGAATTTATGCAGACCGATTCTTTGGAATCATACGGAGGTTCCTCGCTCGATTGAATCACCTGAACTACTGGCAGATTAAATTTTTTCGCAAATTCAAAATCTCTAGTATCGTGGGCGGGAACTGCCATAATTGCGCCAGTCCCATACCCATAGAGGACATAATCGCTGATCCAAACCGGAATTTTTTCGTTATTCGCGGGATTCGTGGCAAAACTTCCCGTTTGAACACCAGTTTTTTCTTTGTTTAGTTCTGTTCTGTCCAGATCACTTTTTAAGGAAGAGGCCTTTCTATATTCCTCTATGGATTTTTGATTTTCGGGGGTCGTGAGATCGTCCACAAGCGGATGTTCAGGCGCAAGAACAAGATAGGTAGCGCCAAAAATAGTATCCGGACGGGTGGTGAAAACTCGAATGCTTTTTCCATTCTTCAAGGCAAATTCGAGTTCAACACCTCGGCTTTTTCCAATCCAGTTCTTCTGCATTTCCAGAGTAGAAAGAGGCCACGAAACCAGATCGAGGTCTTTCAGCAATCTGTCAGCATAGGCAGTAATCCTCATCATGTACTGCCTCATTGGTTTACGAACTACGGAATAGCCTTTTGACACCCACTCTTCTACTTCTTCATTTGCAAGGACTGTACCTAGCCCATCGCACCAGTTTACCGGAATACTCGCGATATAAACCAAACGGAAATTTGACAGAATCTGATCTTTCTCTTGCTCGGAAAAATTTTTCCATTCGGCTGAAGTAAATTTTTTTTCATAGCCCCAGGAAGAATCGTTGAATTTCGCCGAACCATTTTTTTCAAATTCGGAAACCAGTTTTTCAATATGAATGGCTTTGTTATGCTCCATATCATAATAACTGTTGTACAGCCGCAAAAATATCCATTGCGTAAACTTGTAATATGCGGGATCAGAGGTGGCAATTTCCTTTTTCCAATCATAGGACAGGCCAAGCATTTTGATTTGTCTTCTGAAATTGTCAATATTCGATTTGGTTGTGACTTTTGGGTGAACCCCTGTCGTCATTGCATATCTTTCAGCGGGAAGCCCGAATGAATCCCAGCCCATCGGATGCAGAACTGCAAAACCCTGCATTCTTTTGTACCTTGAAATTATGTCGGTTGCAGTGTAGCCTTCCGGATGGCCAACGTGCAGGCCTGCTCCACTCGGATACGGAAACATATCCAAGCAGTAAAACTTCGGCTTCGATTCATCCTCATCCGTGGTAAATGTACCGTTATTTTCCCAAAACCTCTGCCATTTCTCTTCAATTTGTTTGAAAGGATAGTCCATTTAACCTAAACGTTTTTTGTTTGCCTGACAGAATCGATTACCGTCACAAGCCGCTTGAATATGTCAGTTAAACAATTCTTACATAAGTTATTTTGATATACAATTTCAACATTTTTCCCACAACTAGCGCATTTGCAGCTTTGCGAAACTTTTTCTTTTTTTCTTTCGTCTTCTAATACTTGCATCAACCCCGAACCAACACCTTAGTTTTTTACATATGTAAATAAATTCGTAACTAATTTTATTGAACCGAATGAAAAAAACATACGGTAAGGCTTACGTTTTAATTTTTAAGCCTCTAACCGTCAAAAGAATTATCAAAAAAGATTCAGAAAATATCCGAAAAAAAAATTATTTTTTTTTCCGGTTTCAAGAAAAAAAGGAACAAAAATGCAAAATATTTTTTTTATTTGTAGATTTTTTTGCCAATTAAAGCAATTCCTCGCCATTACCTGCTTTTTTTCGGGGACGAAATTCAGAGACAAGTTCACCGAAGCCGGGCTTTAAGGATTCGCCTCCATCGACTGCAATGGATGCTCCTGTCAAAAATTCGGCAGCTGGGCTTGCAAGAAACAAAACGCTTCCTACAATATCTTCAGGACCCGGAAATTTTCCTAACGGAACTTTTTTATTTATCAATTCAATGACATCTTCATTCAACCACAGTCTTTCAAAACTTCCTTTTGTAAAAACCGGTCCGGGACTGACATCGTTTATTCTGATTCCATATCTTCCCCACTCGCTTCCAAGTGTTCTTCCAAGATTTATCATTCCTGCTTTTGCAGCTCCGGATGGAGCCATGAATGGGGACCCAGTCCAACCAGTAGTGGATGCAATATTTATGATATTGCCTTTTTGTTTTTTTCGTATCCATTTGGCTGCAACCTCACGGGTTACATAGAATGTTCCGGAAAGAACGGTATCCAGAATAGCTTTCCATCTAACAGCGGACAAATTTTCGGTGGGGCGTAACGTATTCGCTCCGGCATTGTTGATAAGTATATCCACACCCTTCCAGGAAAATGCGTTATTTACCATTGCTTTCACCGAAGCATAATCGGATATATCGCAGATAATCGGTTTGACTTCCACTCCCCAATCCTTTCGGATTTCGTCTGACGCATTATCGATTTTTGCGGAATCGCGCGAAGAAAGAATCAAATCCGCTCCAAGTTCCGCAAAGCTGTCTGCAATCAATCGGCCGATGCCCGATCCCCCGCCAGTAATCAGGACGGTTTTTCCTTTGAATAAATTTTCCCTGTAAACGGTTTTTGAGTGAAATCTTCTGCTTAGCATTATCCTACTCTTCTTTTTTCAGAACGCGCAATTATCTGCTTCTGGATTTCGGAGGTTCCCCCTCCGATCTCAGCCAGTTTTACATCCCTATATATTCTGGATACTCTGTATTCGTCCATATATCCTGCCCCTCCGTGTATTTGAACTGCCAGATTCGCAACTTCTCTCGCGTGGGTCGATGCCAGGAGTTTTGCAGTAGCCATTTTTGCAGTCAGATCGACCGGATATCCGTTATGCGTCACGCCTTTATCGCGACTTTTCATATCCGAGAAATTGTCGAGCATCCAGGCAGCTTCGTGAAGGACAATCCTTGCGGATTCATATTTCACGAGTATATCAGAAAGCATAAAAGCCACACTCTGGTGCTTGGAAATAGGCCTTCCGAAAGATTTTCTTTGCTTTGCATAGGCTTTGCAATCCGCAAAACAAGCAGCCATAGTTCCTACGCTGTATGCAGCAAGCGAAACCCTTTCCCGATTAAATGCCTCCATAGTGATTTTAAAGCCTTTTCCGGGCTTCCATAAAATATCCTCGTGCGTCAGGCGAACATCCTCAAAAAAAATCTCTCCGGTAGGAGAACCACGTAGTCCCATTTTCGCCAGCTTTTTCCCACGAGTTATACCCTTTCTATCAGCTTCAAACACAAAACTTGTCAAACCGATTTCTTTTCCATTTTCATCGATTAGGTTTGCCAAAGCAAGGATATAGTCGCAAATTGGTGCGTTAGTTATGTAGGCCTTTTGCCCGTTCAGAATGTAATCATTTCCGGATTTTTTTGCAGTGCATTTCAGAGCCGATACATCCGATCCTGCATCCGGTTCCGTTACAGCAAGACATCCGATTTTTTTTCCTTGAATCGTATCAACCAAATATTTCTTTTTCTGTTCTTCATTGCCATATTCGCTTAGCGGAAGTCCGAACAGGCCGACCGAAGCGCCGACGGAAAAAAATGTTGAACCGCAATATTCAGCCAGAATTTCCTGCGCTAGCATTGCCTGAACATAGGATGAGTTGGAACCGCCGAATTCCTCTTTATGCAAAAGCCCGTTGTAACCAACATCGTACAATTTGTTGAAATGGCTCCTCGGCAATTCCCCGTTCCCTTCTGCTTGGCTTACTTTCGGCTGGATTTCTTTAATGCAAAATTCGCGGAATACCTGCAGAAATTTTTCATCATCTGGGTCTATTTCAAAATTCATCTCACACCTCCCTGCAAATTGGCTGCAATGATGGAACGCATTACTTCAGAAGTGCCTCCACCTAACGTCCCCAGGCGCGCATCCCTGTAAGCACGCTCGACCGGATATTCATGAATAAAACAATATCCTCCGAAAATCTGCCCCATATCATAGGCCACCTCGTTCGCGGATTCAGTCGCATAAAGCTTTGCAATGGAAGATTCAATTGGGGCTGATTCGCCCTTATCTTTTTTTACAGCGCTTTTGTAAATCAAAAGCCTTGATGCGTCAAGCTTAGTTCTAGCAATCGCGATTTTGTTCTGTATCGCCTGAAAATTAATGATCGGTTCTCCAAATTGCTCTCGCTCTTTCGCATAACGCACTGCGCTATCAAGCATTAGTTGAATGGACCCGATCGAACTTGCAACCAACACGGTTCTTTCCCATTCCAGAGTTGCCTTCCCTACCCGCACAAATCCGGAATTTTCTTTGGATATCATATTCTCAGCCGGAACTTCCATATCTTCGAAAATAAGTTCGCTTGTGGTGCTAGTTCTCATTCCCATCTTTTCGAGTTTTTTTCCAACGCTGAACCCTTTGAAATTCTTCTCAACGATAAAAACCGAGATTCCCATTGCCCCTTTCGATTTGTCCGTAACTGCCATCACTATAAAAACATCTCCGATAGGGCCGTTCGTTATAAACATTTTGGATCCGTTCAAGATATACCTGTCTCCTTTTTTTACCGCACGAGTTTCCATGCTCCCTGCCGCATCACTTCCGGAAAACGGTTCTGTAAGGCCCAAACCTGTCGTCCACTCACCAGTGGCGATTTTCGGAAGGTATTTTTTTTTCTGCTCATCAGTCCCGCAAAGTACGATAGGCATAGTGCCTATGATCGTGTGCGCGCCCCAGGCAAGCGTTAGTCCTCCGTCAGCAGACCCTTCTGCAAATCCTTCTGTTGCAACGGTAGTCATTAGGCAATTCGCACCTTGCCCTCCGTATTCCTCCGGAATAGGCAGGCCCAAAAGCCCCATTTCCCCCATTTTTCTCCAGAGAACCGGGTCCCATTTCTGTTTTAAGTCGCGCTCTTCAGTGCTTGGAAGAATTTCTTTTTTTGCAAATTCTTTGACTGATTGCTTGAAATCGATTGCATCTTGCGGAAGAGAAAAATCCATGTTAACCTCTTTATATAGAATTTATGCGTTAGGCGAAATTCGATCAATCGCTGCCTGGAGGCAGGACTTTACAAGTTCCTTTGCTTACGACTTCTTTCCTCTGGTTTGTCCAGAGTATATTCATTTCCACGATTTTCATTCTATCAACCTTCTTGGTCACTTCGACCTCTACGGTGATGGTATCTCCAAAATATGTCGGGTTTCTGAATTTTTGAGTAACCTCAAGCGCCACAGTTCCAAGCCCTGGCAATTTCATGCCTAGAATATTGGCAAGAAGAGATGCGGCAAGGCCTCCGTGTGCGATCCTTGTTTTGAATTGAGTGGACTTTGCATATTCCTCATCCACGTGCAGAGGATTAAAATCTCCGCTAATTCCCGCAAAAAGATAGACATCGGTTTCCGTAACGGTTTTTGTAAAACTTGCCTTTTCGCCGATCTGGATTTCTTCGAAAGTTTTTCCTTTTTTATACATCACTTTTTCCCTACCGGGTGAAAATATTTAATATCGTGAAGATTCCCTTTCCGTTTTTCAGGGCTCTCCCAAACTGCCTCTACCCTGAGGCCGACACGCAATTCGCTCTCCGGAATGCCATCTATCAAATGATAAACGTGCGTATGAGCTCCATCCAATTTTACGTATCCGTAAGTATAAGGAGGCTTCATCGGTTGCCCTGGGAACTCCATGTAGACAGTTGTAAAACTTTCCAGAGTACCGATATTCGGAAGCTCAACCCATTCAGTACATTCTTCGAAGCATACTCCGCAATATGATTTAGGTGGACACTGTACTTTTTTGCATTTCGGGCATTTGACGCCGTAAAATTTCGCCTCGTTTTTTAGTCCCGTATAAAATTTCGCGAGAGCCGTCCCATAAACCCATTTGTAAGGAACCGCAAGATGCCCGTCAACCCTGTTTACAAGCTGAAGATTTCCTACAAAGTCCTCTATGATTTTATTCTTCTGAATTTTTCCGGTTGCGGTTTTCGGAAGGTCTGTAACAACTTCTACGATTTTTGGAAATTTGTAACCGGCAATCTTTGGACGAAGATAGGTTTTAATATCTTTCTCTGTAACTGTAGAGCCGTTCTTCGGGACGATAAACGCCCCGACTACTTCGCCATAGGTCTTATCAGGGATGCCGACTACCGCACAATCTAAAACTCCTTCATGCTGATAAAGGACTTCCTCGATCTCTTTCGGATAGATATTCTCTCCACCACTGATAATCATTTCTTTTTTTCGGCCAACGATAAAATAATAACCGTCTTTATCCCTGTATCCGATGTCCCCCGTTTTCAGCCAACCGTTCTGAATAGTCTTCTGAGTTTCGGATTCCTTCTTGTAGTATTCCTTCATCATGTTCGGGCCAGAGATTACTATTTCGCCGATTTCCCCGTCCGGAATAGGATTGCCGTCGTTGTCCCAGATCGCCATCTTTTGTCCCGGAATCGGAATTCCGATTGAGCCGATTTTTCGCGTACCTAACAATGGATTCAGAGAGGAAACACAAGTGCCTTCCGATAATCCATATCCTTCAATAATCTTGCCTTTAAATTTCTCTTCAAATTTCTGGAACACCTCGACTGGCATTGGAGCAGCTCCACAAATGCAAGCTTTCAGAAAACTCAAATCCTCTCCGTCCGTTTCCGGCATTTCATTCAGATAATTATAGATAGTAGGAACTCCACTGAATGTAGTGCATTTGTATTCTTTCAGTGTCTTAATAAAATTTCTCGGTTTGAACATTTCCTCCAATACGACCGTCGCTCCGGCTTGAATCGTGCTCATCATGGAAGCAATCTGCGCATTTACGTGGAATAGCGGCATGATGCAAAGCGCAGTATCCTGCGGCTTCAAGTCTATCATTTGGTGCGCGACAAAACTATTGTAAAGTATATTCGCGTGCGTTAGTATGACACCCTTTGGATGGCCCGTAGTGCCAGACGTATATATAATCGAAGCAGGATCGGCCGACTCGATTTTAACGGAAAAGTCCTTTCTCCCTTTTGCGATAAGGTCATTCAATAGTATGGAGTCTTTGTAGGCTTCCGGTAAAGACTCGCCCGTGATAACCGTATTCTTCAAATTTTCCAGATTTTTCCAGACAGAATCCAGCATCTTTCTATACTGAGGAGTAGTGCAGATCACGGAGGCATCGGAATCGTTTATGATATATTCCAACTCGTCTGCTTTCAAAAGAGTATTCAATGTAACGGCAACCATTCCCGCTTTCATCGCTCCGAAATAACAAAAAAGAAACTCGGGGGAATTTGGAATTAAAATTGCAATGTGATTGCCTTTTTTCAAACCGAGATCATAAAATTGCGAAGCAACGCTATTCGTAATTTCATGAAATGTTTTGTAGGAGTATTTTGTTCCCTGAAAGATCAAATAGTCTTTGTCTCCGATCTCGGAAACACGCTTCTGCATAAGCTCAGGAATCGTTTTAAACGGACATTCGGTTTTGTATTCAATGGAAGCAGTCATTATATCTCCTGTGTAACCGGTGCAAAATATTCTATGTCCCGGATAGTGCCGGTTCTTTCTTCTTTCCAAACGATTTTTAATTCATCACCGGGTTTGATGTTTTTTAGTACTTCCTCTTTCGCGCAAACGATATGCAATAGTTCAGTATCGGCTCCGGCAAATTGAACGGCAGCATACATGTAAGGAACTGTAACTCCCTCAGGAATATTCCAGGGAGACTTATAAACGATCGAGCCGGCTTTTAATTTAATTTTTCCTTTCAGTGTTTGAAATCGATCCATTTTGATCTGTCCATATGGAGACCAAGCTTGTGGGGGAAGATAGACTCTGGAAGTTTTTGGACAACGAACCGCAATCACTTCTTTGGAGTCCCTCAAATACGTTAGGAACCTTCCTACCGTACTGCCGGGAGACCATTTGTAATCCATTTCAATTGTGCCGTCAAGGATTTTGACTATTTCGTTACTCATAATTATTTTTTCCCCTTCCGGTCTTTTCTTTTATGAAAAGAATCCTGAATATTTTTTTCTCCGCTCAAAATCATAACCGTGTGAAACTGAATTGCCCCTCCCCACCCGTGAGCCAAGCCGATTTCAGCCCCTTCCACCTGCCTTTCTCCGGCTCGATTCATGATCTGAAGTGCCACTTCCGCCTGACGTATCATCGCTGACCCTCCGATGGAATTATTTGATAGTACTCCCCCCGATGGATTTACGGGAATCTTTCCATCCATTCTAGTCGCGCCCGAATCGATCAATTCCGTTGCAGCATGCCCATCAGGACAAAGCCCTAGCCCTTCCAGCCAGATTAGATGCTGGCTGGTGAATGCGTCATAGATTTCAATCACATCAAGATCCTCAATTGGATTCGTGATTCCAGTCTGGCCGTAAACAGTTGCAGCCGCTTTTTTTAGCGCAACAGGAAAGGACCAGTCCCTGTCCGGATAATTCACTCCGTCTGCGACAGCCGATACTGCGTGAACCCATGCTTTCGGTTTGTCGGTTTGGTCTGCGATTTCCTCTGCCTGCAACACCATTGCGCATGCCGCATCACTGGTAGGGCAAGAATCTAAAAGCCTGAATGGAGTACTCAGCCAAGCCATGTTCAACATCATGTCCTCTGAAATCTGCGGAAGCTTCAAGGCTGCGTTCGGATTGTTCAACGCATTCTTTCTCATTTGTGTTCCTATTTTTGCCAGGTGTTCTTCCTTTGCCACAGGATACTTATTCATATATATCCTTGCCTGGCACGCAACTGCCGAAGGAGCCCCTGCGGCAAAGTCCCTTCCCATTGTGGGAGAATAAACCAGACTCAATCCTTTCTGCACGGAAGACTCGCTGAGCTTGTCTCCGGACACGACTAGCACGTTTTTGAAAAGTCCGGACGTTACGAGATACCAACCTGCAATCGTTGTTGCTGCACCGACTGTTCCACCGGTATGGACTCTGTAGTGTGGTTTCATTACACCGAATGTAAAATCCGTCGCCCACATCTCCGGTTCGCTCAGCCCTTCGAAAAATTCGGGACTGCTGCTGCATACGACACAATCGATGTCGTCTATCGTTACCCCTGCATCTGCAATTGCGAGCCTGCACGCCTCACCCATGAGTTCCGGAAAATTCACATCTTTTCTTTTTAACTTGGTTCGGGTTTGACCGATTCCGACAATGGCTACTTTTTTTCCCATTTACGCCTCTATCACATACACTATATTTGCCTGCATTGCAAGGCCAGCTTGCGCATGAGCGACTGCGGCCTTTGCTCCTTTTACCTGAACATCTCCTGCGTCACCTGACACCTGAAGATGCGATTCCAAAATTCTGGTCAGTCCGGATGCATAAATTACATTCCCGCAAAGAACTCCACCGGAAGGATTCACAGGAATCTTTCCATCTCTCTTTGTTTTTCCTTCTCGTAAAGCCAGAATCGATTCACCTTCTTTGCAAAGCCCCAAAGCTTCATAGAGCATGATTTCTTGGTGGGCATAACATTCATGCACTTCAGCTACATCGATTTTATCCGGAGTGATATTTGCCATTTTGTAAGCGGCCGATGCAGCTGCTTCTGCGCTTTTAATTCTGGATAAATCCCTGTATGTTGGATAGTACGCATCCGAGATAAAACCGACACCGGTAATGAAACTGGCTTTCTTTTTTCTGGCTTTTACGTATTCTTCAGTTGCAAGAATCAAAACCGTACAGCCATCACCGACTCTGCTTGCTGTCAACTCGGTAATCGGAGTAGCGATTGGAGAAGATTGTAGAATTTGTTCCAGTGAATAGTCCTTTGCTTCACCCTGCATCACTCTGGGATTTTTCAATCCTGCAAATCTATTCTTCTGCGCAACTAACGCATAATCCCTTTCGTCTGCTTTCACTCTTTCGGCAAAATAACCTGCCTGAATCGCGCATATTGAATCCGAATCTGTTCCGACAGGCCTCAAATAAAACGGGTCTGCAACCATTCCGCTGAATGCAGATAAGCCGCACTGCGAGCCTTTTGAAAAAGCGACCACCATTGCGGTTTTGAATTTTCCGGAAAGTAGCCTCGCCATTGCGTAATGGACTGCCCACGCCCCGTCTCGCTCTACCTTGGTTTCCTCTTTCAGAAATGCGCCTGACGCTTCAATGGTCTGGCAGTGATTGATAGCCAGCCCGTCCAAAACGTCATCAGCCGCAGAAATAACCGTTTCCACATCTCCTATCTCGAAGTCGCAAGACTTCAAGGCCTTCTTCACAGTGTAAAACACCGTATCCTCGACTGACCAATCGTTGTTTTCTTTTTCGATGGTCAGGGCTTGTCCTATAATTCCTACTCTCATAGGCCAACTTTTTTTGAATTTGACACATGTGTCAAATAAAATTTGACGCCTGCGTCATTTTTTTGAAAAAATGTCACTTTAATAGAGGAAGAGAATTCCAATCACCTATATTCAATTCCAAGAATAGTGAGGTCATCTTGCTTGTATTTTCCTTCCAGAAATTTGTCCAAGTGATTCAATACCTTTTGAAATGTCTCTTCGATGCTTAGTTCCAGCCCTTCAGCCAGAATGGTGTGCAATCTTTCTTCACCGAATTCCTCATTCTTATGGTTGAATTCTTCAAATATTCCGTCGGTAAAAAGATACAGGCGGTCTCTGGGCTCGAATTCATATTCGAAGGATTCATAGGTGCTTTTTTTTCCCAACCCAATCATTCCTCCGGTTCGTTTCAAAAGATGAAATTCGGCGCCCCTAAGCAAAACACATGAGGGATGCCCTGCGGATGCGTAATTGAGTTTTTTCTTTTCTGTATCAATATCCACAATAATTGCAGTTAAAAAACTATTTAGGGAATTATAACGCTCGATAAATTCCCTATTAAAAATCTCCATAACAACATGAGGATCAAGTTCATAGTGCTTTAAAGTATCGTAAATTCCCTTGATTGCCATTGTCATAAGAGCGGCCTGAATCCCGTGGCCCGTCGCATCCGCAAGAAAGACTCTGTAACTCGAATCGTTCATCTTGCTGACTCCATAAAAATCCCCACCAACCTCTGACATTGGAATGTAGGTCGGTAAAATTTTTAGCACATCAGCGGCCGAAGTATTTACAAAAAGCATATTCTGCTGAATTTTTTTAGCGACCGAAAGGTCATGGCGAATGAGCTTTAAAGAATCGTTTATTTCTTTCGTTTTTTCTTGAATCACTTTGAATAGATTCGAGCTATGAATGATTCCGGCAAGCTGCTCACCCAAAATAGAAAGTTTTGTAATGTCCTTTTCCGTTAATTTCATGTCTCCGACATTGTACAAATCCAGAAATCCGATGGGTTCATTTTCCAGAATCAGTGGGATGATAAGAATCGTGTCAAATTTTACCTTTTCCCTGTAGAAATTTTCTTCCGGGGTCAGTGCAGATTCCAGAATCCTGTTCACATAAAAAGGATTTTTTGACTTGAATGCAAATGCGTGTGCTCCAAACACCTGTTTAATTCTTGTGGAAAATGTTTTGATCTGCTTTCTTTCCTCACGGGTTAAAAATTCCGGAGAATGAGTTTCCAGTGTAATAAGCCTTTCCTTTTCTTTATCAACGACAGCAAGGCCGTAATAGTGTATATTATAATTCGTTCGTATATATTCGTGAACTTTCTTCATGATCAACTTTATGTCAAGGTTCTCATTTAGGCTTTTGATGAGTTTACTCAAAGCGTCTGTCTCATCCCTTTCCCTTGTTATTTGAATATTCGATTTCTCCAGTTGATCGGTTCTTTCGATTATTTTCTTCTCTAAATTAGCAGTAAGCTCTTCCACTTGAAAGAATGCCTGCGTAAATCTTCTGGATAACAGAAAAGTCTGAGAGAAAATAAAAATCACCATCCCCAAAGGGAGATAGTATCCGGTGTATACAATTTGGTTGGAATGCAAAATATCGTTCACACAAATTGCGGTAAAAATCAGAAAACTTAGCAGATAAATTATAGCCCCTTCTTTCTTTTTATAAATTGCCTTGGTAAGTATATAAATACAATACAGGTTTGCAGCCAGTATAACCGGTTCCATAACCTGGAGAGAATGGGTAAATATCCTTGCTGGGAAAATTAACACGAACATCGAAAGCAAATAGGCGAAACCTTTGATAAACCTGGACAATAACTTCCATTTGCCGATCGGATACAGTATTTCAACGAATAAAACGATGGCTGGAATGGATAAATATTGAGTTATGTATTCCAGCTTTCTTCCGACCTCATAAGGAATTTCTGGAAACAGATGGTGAAAATAATATTCCGCATTCAAGAGCGAATTTACAGACATGAGTATGGAGTATAGCCCGAACCAAAGAGCCGATCGGTCCTTCCTGCGATAAAAATAAAGTCCGAAGTGGTACAGCCCTATTATTAAAAATGCCCCGGATGGAAAGCTATATAGAAAAAGATTCATCTCTCTTTTTCTATGAATATCCTGATCCAACCCCAATAATATCGGATTCCGAAGCCCTCCCTTTCTGTGATGAAAATTCGAAACGTGAATCGCAATATCGATTTCGGATGAAGTTCTTTCCGGAACTCTGATCACATGGGTATGATACTGCGGGACGGAAGCACCGGATTCATTTCCTACCACTCCAGCCTTGGCGCATAACGTCCCGTTTATGTAAAGCCGGTACGCGGAAACAATAATCGGCAGTTTCAGAGATAACTCCACTGATCTGTCAACTTGAACTTTCAATCGGTAGGTTGCATACCCATCACCCGCAATCGATTCATTCTCCGGAATTTTTTTTTGCAACGATTTGTATCCGTTCCATGCCCCCGGAACACGGATAAAATCCACGGCTCTATTTCCCTTATCTGCGAATTTATCCGATTCAACGAGTTCTTTCCAAAAGAATTCCCATTCTCCATCTAGGCGAATGATTCCATCACTTTGAAAATCCCATCCCCTACTCTTGTTAAGACTTTCCGACCCCGACGAAATATCAATCTGAGGGGCAGAGCCACGCAAATCGAGTATTCCTTTTACCGCTATGGGAGGATTATTCTGATCCGATTTTTTGCACGATGAGCAATAAAAAAGCAAAAATAGAAAAATTACAGTATATCTGTTCATTTTAGTGCTGGAAAATAAATTTTTAATTTATGAACGAATAATGATGCATCACGCTGCATATAAAGCAAAAGCTTATCTAACAAGCATCCCCGCCGGATAAAAACATTTTCCGAAACAAATTATCCTGTATCCTGTAAAATTCATAAATATAGCCATCGTATCCGTTATGAAAAAACAAAAATACTGGGTCAACAATCCCGGGCAACTCAAATGCATCAATCAGATGAAAGCTACCTCCATAAAAAGCCCGCTCACTCATAAGGGTTTCAGATTTCTCAAAAATCTTTTTCCCCGGTTTATCGCCTGAAAATTCATAAAGAGCTGAATAGTAAGCATTCTCTTCGTGTTCAGATCGTATCGAATAACGTATGAATAAATAATTATGCGCAGAACTTTTCACTAGAACCATCTGGTCCCTTTGAACAGCACTTTTCTTTGGAGGAAATTTATTTTTTAACGCCTTATCCGCAAGGCCATCCAAAATCTTGGAAAGTTCCGCGCTGGGGGAAATTTGCTCAAGTTTTACTTTTTCGGCAAAACCATCTCCGGTATACCCGATATATGAAATTCGTTCTTCTGATAATTCTTTCAACGGATGAAACTTGCCGTTTACTACGGGATATTCCTGACAACCGCCTATTCCTCTTTTTTTTGGATGAAATTCTCCGGTTTTTTCTCCATGCCTATAAACGGAAAACGGCTTCGAATCAGTCACTAGAATTTTTTCCAGGTAGGACGACTCTGAAGGAAACTCATCAGAAGATACCCATTTACCGGAAACCCGAATGGAGAGAGAACGAAAAGCAGACTCGTCTTCCTTCCCGGCAGACACTATTCCGATTACTGTCATATCTTTCAACTTGGATGGTGGATATTTTGCGAGAAATTCAGTTGCAACAAACCCTTGCTTGCCGTCCTTAGTTTGAATCTTCTGCCACTTTTCTCCCTCGTCTCCCAGAACGGTTACCGAACTCCCTCTATCCAGCTGGAACAAAACTTTCCCCTCGTTTGGAGAATCCCGAACATTCAATTTTCCATCACGAATCAAAACAAATCTTCTTTTCCCTTTGGCTTCGGACTCGCCATGTAAATAAAACGAGGTTAAAAAAAACAGGAAAATTCCGAGACCGTACCTAAAATAAGCAACTTTCGAATTCATGCCTCAGAAATAGCACAGTTTCAAAATGTTACAAGTAAATTATTTGTATTCAACACCTAATACGGTAACATCATCCTGCTTTTCTTTTCCGTCCAGAAACCGGTCGAGTTGCCGTAATACTTCAGGAGGCCAAAAAATCTTTGCCTTGATAAAGGGTACGACTCCAAAGATAGTGACTCCTGTTTTATAAATACAAGAACCGAGTTTGATAAAAATTTAATAAAAAATGGACATCGACCCAATTTTCAAAAGTTGGTTTTAAGGCACGTTCTAGGTATTTTAGCAACATATCCTAAAACCGTATCACCATCCCGCTTTGGATTCCCCTCAAAAAAATTAATCCGGTAAATATGAAAATCATTCTTTCAAAATAAAAATGGGGTAACAGGGGAAAAATCCCTTGATCGCAAAAGAACCCAGTAACCACTAGTATTTATGATCGATAGAATTCCAATTCCCAATCCATTTGGCTGGGAGGGCCCATCCTCTTTCAGTATCTTAATGATGCTTGCATTTCTAACCGCATCCTACTTACTTCCGAAAGAATTAAAACGAAAGGGATTAAATCCCGAAGCATCCGATTGGGTTATTTTTCTAGGCATACTTGGAACCCTCATAGGTACGAAAGTATTTTTTATTTTTGAGATATGGGATCAAATTTTTGTGCAGCTCCCTGGCTTTGATGGAAAATATCTATACCCCCTAACTCATTGGCATGGATTCCCCGGGCAACCAGGACTCTGGAACTCCCTTTTTTCCGGTGGGGGACTGGTTTTTTACGGAGGTTTTTTGACCGCTATACTTTTTATTCTACTCTATCTCAGAAAAAATAAAATGGATTATGCGGAATATTTTGATGCAATGGTCCCGTCTATGGCGATCGGATATGCAATAGGAAGGTTAGGTTGTTTTGTATCCGGAGACGGGTGCTACGGTTTTCAGACAGATGCAAGAATTCCACTTTTGGTTTTTGAATTCCACGGAGCCCATCCCTCCGGAGTGCCAGTTTGGAACACTCCAATTATTGAAGCATTTGTCTCCATGCTATTTTTTGCCTATTTTCAATATTACGCGAGATTTCAAAATTTCAAAAAGTGGGGACTATTTTTTCAGTATTTAATTCTCCATGGAGTCGCTAGACTTCTTATAGAATTTATGCGCGTTAACAAAGCAGTGATCCCATTTACAAAACCTCCTGAGTTAGTCAATATACCTGACGCATCCGGCAATCCAGCGTTTTTAAAAGGATATTATTGGCACGGTTTTTCACAAAGTCAATACATTTCCATATTGTTGATTCTGGTGGGAATCGTTGCTATCTGGAAATTCAATTTATTGGAAAAAGAGAAAAAGGCTTAATCGAGCGTTAATGGATTCAAAGCAGTCGGAGGGAGATATGTTAAAAAAATTTGCAATCTTAATTGCATGTACAATTTTATTTGCTTTTCTAGTCAACGCTACGTGCCATAGAGGAAGAGGCAGGGACTGTCCACCGGGACATAGAAAACAAGGGCTTTGCCTACACGAGACAGGCCTGAAATCATCTCCAGCCTAACCTAACGTCCTTTTTATCCGGGTTTTTTTCGAAAAATTCCGGTTCAGGCACAAGGAGAGACTCTTTTAATTTGGCGGGAACTTCAATGATCTTTTTATCATGGATGTCCACACTAACAAGCCGTAGCTGTGCCTGAAAAATTACCTCAGGCAGATTGAAAATATTTTTCTCTCTTTCCAACAAGTCAGCACTAGGGGCCGATTTGAAAATTGCCTGGTGGATTTTAACACTACTTTTCTTGCACGCTGTAAAATGGGTTATTACTGTTAGCTTTTCTTCTACAAATGCAGGCTTTAAGTATTTTGCAATAATTTCAGCTACTACAAATACGAATCCGTCATTCATCAATTTCCCGAAACTGTAACCGGCCTCACTCATGCCTTGAGAGCGCGCTCTTTCGATATACTTCAAATAATTCGGATGGTGAACTCCCCCACCCGCGTCGATATCCTCAAACGCAACCACCAAAGGATAGATATGTTTCTGGTTGAATTTCATTCCTGCGACCTCCTCTCATTCGAATAGCCGGAAAAATATCCGTTTTTTCCTGCAAAAAAAGTACAATTCTATTTTTATAAAACTGCCGAAATTATAAACAAGATAAAGTGTATCAGGGGAAAAAAATGGCAAAATATATAATATTGTTGGTTTTACTTTTCGGAACTTTTTGCAGCACAACCGAGTCCAGCCGGAAAATGAGCGCGTCCGGAGATCCGGATGATATTTTCTTTGAGAAGGAAGTCTCGCAAAAATCCCAGAAAAAAGAAAGATCCTTTCAGGATAGTGAAGACTCTTCGACACATTCCATCCAGAGTGAATTGGATGAGCCGAACCTATCCGCAAAAAACGAATCGAAAGAAATTCCACAAAAGAAAGATACGGGTAAATTTGACGAAATCGGATTTTCTTCCTGGTATGGAAAACAATTTCACGGAAAACCCACTGCGTCAGGCGAGACCTATGACAGATTTAAATTGACCGCTGCACATAAAACTCTACCTTTAGGTTCAGTTGTTCGAGTACACAATCTTGAGAACAACAAAGAAGCTGTTGTGACCATCAACGACCGCGGGCCGTTTGTGGAAGGAAGAATTATAGACGTATCAGAAAAGGCAGCCGAAATTTTAAACATAAAAGACGCTGGTGTTGCAAAAGTAGGGATCACGCTTGTAAAGAAAGGTGAAGACTCTAAGAATGATGAAACGATAAAAAAAGACGACGACTCGGAAGAGCTTGAAGACTCCGGAACCAATTCACTTGACGGAGAGGAAGAAGAAGTAAGCGAAGAAGCGGACGAGAAGCCTTACAAATTAAAATCAAATAAATCTGCAAAGAAAAAAGTTTTAGCAAAACAAAAATCGAGACAGAATTCCAATCCGCGTGGTTTTACGGTGCAAGTGGGAGTTTTTAAAGAACAGGCTAGAGCCGTAAAATTCCAGGAAACTCTTAAAAGTGAATACAAGCAGAAAGTGTATGTTTATCCCAGAAAAGGAAGTTTCATCGTCCAGATCGGAGACTTCTCGGCCAGAGATAAAGCAGAGAGTTTGAAAAATCAATTAAAAGAAAATGGGATACCGGCATTTATTCCTAAAAAATAATTTCTTAAACCCTGATCATCAAAAAGTTAGTGCCGTACGAAAGCAGTAGTATTTATTACTGCTGCTTTTTTTATAAAATTGAATGCACGCTTCTTCTATCCAAAAAATTTTCGCATTTTCTTCGTATTTCTGCACAAAACAGCTTGTAGTGCGAATGATTTCAAGAAAATAAATCTTGACAGTCATTATTTTTCGAGAGAATTTTATCCTATGTTCAGTTTGGAAAAAAAAGAAAAAATCAGATCCAATATCAAATCATTCGCGGAAAGCCTGCCCGAAAGCGTTTCCAAACGAGAACTTTTAGTTGTAGCAGTTGAAGACATCATCGAAGAAGTTTCTTTTGTAGAAAGAGAAAAAGTGGATTCATCCGACATCAAGCTACTCATCGTTGAAATGCGAGAAGGCTTCAAAAGAATGGACGAAAGATTCGCCTCCGTTGAAAAAAGATTTGAAATCAATGACAAGCGGATGGATGAGCGGTTTGCGGCAGTCGAAAGAAGATTCGAAGCAAATGACAAACGAATGGAAGAGCAGTTTGCAGCAGTCGAAAGAAGATTCGAAGCAAATGACAAACGAATGGAAGAGCAGTTTGCAGCAGCCGGGAAACGAATGGATGAACGATTTGAAGCAATTGATAAGAAATTTAATTTTATGCAATGGATGATGGGTTTCAGTATGGCATTTCTGGCTTTTCTGATTACTCTTTTCAGCTACTTGAAACCGCCAATCTCTCAAGAAATGTTAGAGAAGGCGATTATTTCTGGCATCGAAAAATCTATCGATAAATTGCCGAAAAAAGGGAGATGAATTTGTGTGCCGCTGCTCCTTCGATTGCGCCTAACGCATTGCAAATACCGCTTGTTCAACCGGCAACGCCCTTACTTCGGAAAATAAAAAATACTGCTCCGACGATGCAAAGTGCTGCCCAAAGATAATCGAAAGAAATTTCCTCTTTCATATAAAAAACCGCAAACGGGAAAAAAATCGTAAGAGTAATTGCTTCTTGTATTATTTTCAATTGTCCTAGGGTCATGACTCCGTGCCCAATTCTGTTTGCCGGAACCTGCAATAGATATTCAAAAAAAGCAATTCCCCAACTTGCGAATACTGCAATCATCCAGTGCTTACTGGAAAGCCCCTTCAAATGTCCGTACCAGGCAAAAGTCATAAATATATTGCTACAGCATAACATCAAAATGGATATTAAAGATTGATTCATAAATTTCACTCACTTGATTCTCCGATTCAAAATCCTGCGTCAGGCAGTAAAATTATCCCAATGCAGGAAATGTTTCATAATTTATTCCCAAGAATTCCATAATGATAGGGAGGTAAATCGATAATCCCCTTTTCAGTTGAAAATTTTTCATTTTTGACCAAATTCAAAAGATGGCCCGGTTTTGGCCGGATATCCATATGAGGACCTCTCGGTGTATCCGGGTCATAATTCCAATGGATAATGCCTAACGTCCCGGAGGTTTTGAGGATACGTCTTGATTCAGTTAAAATTTCGATCGGATTATTGTGATGTAAAATATTGAATAACATAACATAGTCCGCCGAATTGTCCAATAGCCCGGTTCCGGATTCTATAAAATCCCGGTTTTCAAGAATAATATTATCAATACCGCATTGTCCAGATCGCAATTCCAAAAACCCGATCATTTCGCTTTCAAAATCAAAAGCATAGACTTTCCCCTTTATAAGTTTTGCCACAGGAATTGTGAAAGTGCCATAACCTGAACCGAACTCAACAACCGATTCCAGAGCTTCTGAAAAATTCATTCGGTCAAGAATTAATGGAATATCAAACAAACTCTCCCAGTATTCCACTTCAGGCATTCCGCTGTCTCTTACCTTCAAAAAAATTCTCCAAATCAAGTAAAAAATTATTTTTTTGATTTACATATTTCTCAAACTACATAATCTGTCAATCAAAAGAATGTTTGAATATCAGAATATGAGGTCAGGATGCAAGAAATATCAACCGGAAGAGAATTCAAAAATCTGATTTATTCGGAATTGTCCAGGATAGGAAAGGCAGTCGCCGACCCAAAAAGATTGGAGATTCTGGATCTTTTATGCCAAGCTGAAAAAAACGTAGAACTGATTTCTAAAGAAACTGGGATGAGCATTGCTGCGGCCTCCCACCATCTTCAGATTTTAAAAGACGCAAAACTTATTTCTGACAGAAGGGACGGGCGTTTTATTCATTACAAGATAACGGCTTCCGGTATTCAGGCATGGACTACGATCTCCAATATCGGAGAAACATCGATCGCTGAAATAAAAATTTCCTTGAGTGAATTTTTTGATTCCAGAGTAGAGATAGAGGAATTGGAATACGATACGCTATTCAAGAAAGTTTCTAATACTGAAATTCTATTGATAGATGTTCGCCCGGATTACGAATATGCAGCAGCAAACATACCAGGCTCTATTTCAATTCCTCTGCAGGAACTCAAATCTCGACTCGATAAATTGCCCAAAAGAAAAAAAATCGTAGCGTACTGCCGAGGTAAATATTGCGTTCTTTCCAAAGAAGCGGTCGCGATCTTACGAAAAAAAGGTTTTTCCGCATACCGGCTACCTATAGGAGTTCTGGATTATCAGGATTTGGGTTACAATGTTCACCGCAGCAATTAGAAATGAAAATATATTTTTTAAGGAGAATTGTTCATGCTGGAAGAAATAATCGGAAAAGTATTATTGGCATTGCACAATGTTGCGCTCGTCGGGTGTGCGGCTGCCCCTTTTTACAATAGAAATTTGGTTGTAAATCGCGGTCAATACGGGCCAAAATTAAGCTATGAATTGGATAAAGTGGTCGAAGATACTCTGCAAGGAAATGCTCCTTATTGCATTTTCTTTATTGCAACTCTTTTTATTACGGGATTCGAAATGCCATTGAACTATTATTTATTTCACGATGAAGTAAAAATTGTTCACTCAATCGCAATGATTTCGGAATTATTAAAATTCTATTTGTCATTGGAATGCTTGTGATCATGATAAATATTTTTTCTAATATCAACCCGAAATTGAAAGATCTATTCAGTGGATTCAAACCTACTGAAAAGCCGGATGAACTAAAAGAAAAAGAATTTTTTGCGTTACGAGCCAAGAGAAGGAAGTTATGCGAAATCTGTCTCGTATTCTCAATAATAGTTCTTGTGCTGAGTGCATTTTTAACTTTTAAAATTTAATCGGAAGGAACAAATTTGAGCGCAATTTTACAGAATAAAAAATATCTGCAATCGTCGGTTTTCACTCCGGAAAATCTTTTGAGAGAAGCGAGGAGGCAAAAAAAAATTCCGAACGGGAAGATTCCCGAAATTTGCCTGCTTGACCCTGATGGAGATATAGTAGAATATCTGCTCAAAATGAAAATGGTTGAACCGGATAAGCACTGGGCTTGCTATCACACAAAACTTTACGGATTCAAATTGCATGATTACACAATCGGTATAATCGGAAATGCAGTCGGCGCCTCTTTTGCGGTTCTTTTGGCAGAACAATTGTTCGTATCAGGATGCAAATTGCTCATTAGCGTTACATCCGCCGGAATCATCCAGCCCCCGGAAAAAAATTCAAGATTTATCTTGATCGAAAATTCACTTAGAGATGAAGGAACCAGTTACCACTATCTTACCCCGGAAGAGCCTGCTATTTTACAGAAAAGGATTTTGGACAAACTCATTCCACTGACTGCCGAACCGGGACTATCTCTTGAAACAGGAAGAAGCTGGACAACTGACGCACCATACAGGGAAACCGCAACAGCTATTGAATTTGCAAAGTCTCAAGGAATCAACTCGGTCGAAATGGAATCATCCGCTCTATACTCGTTCGCGATAGCCCAGAAAAAGGACGTTATCTGCTTTGCTCATTTAACAAACTCTATGGCACAAAATGAATTTGATTTTGAGAAAGGACTTGAAAATGGAAGCATTGATTCATTAAATTTGGTGTACCGTACAATAGAGCAATTTTTTTCTTAAGGAGAGCGTATGAAATTGGGGATAATTCTTGAAACAAAAGATTACGAAAAAGCCTGGAATGCCTTCCGGTTTGCGAGGGCGTCAAAACAAGAAAAGCACGAAGTAAAAGTTTTTTTACTGGGAGAGGGAGTAGAATGCGAAGGCCTAACGCACGAGAAGTATAATATTGACGAACAATTGAACAAATTCGTCAAAGAAGGAGGGGAAATCCTCGCTTGCGGAACTTGCCTCAAGTCCAGAAATAAGGAAGGAACGGACGCCTGTGCGTTATCTACTATGGTTGACTGTGTCAAAATGGTAGAATGGGCAGATAAAGTTCTGGCTTTTTGAATGGCCAGGATTGCATAAGACACCATTCAAAAAATGAATCACAACGAAAATATATCAGTATTTGATGAACAAGCAGAAGAATACGATAGTTGGTTTACGCGCCATTCGGATTTATTTGCTATGGAAAAATCTACTATAGAAAAGTGTATCCCGGAAGATCAGAAAGGAATCGAGATCGGAGTCGGCACAGGCCGTTTTGCGGAAGCCCTTGGAATAAAATTCGGAGTTGAACCTTCGGAGAAGATGTCAAAAATTGCAGAAAAGAGAGGGGTGAAAGTTTTCAGAGGTTTTGCAGAAAATCTTCCGATCGAAGATAACTCTTTTGACTTTGCGATAATGGTGACCACTGTCTGCTTCTTAAAAGATATACCGAAAGCATTTTCCGAAGTGAATAGAATATTAAAGCCAAATGGAGAGTTTATAGTTGCAATCATTGAAAAAAAAAGCGAACTTGGAAAAAAATACACAGAGCAAAAATCCACAAATGTATTTTACCAAAATGCTCACTTCCACTCAACAGAGGAAATTACAAATTACCTGATCGATACCGGATTTGAAAATTTTTCCTATTGGCAAATTGGATTAACAAAAGGCGAAAAACCAACTAAAGGATGCGAAAAAGGAGATTTTGTAGTTATTCATTCAAGAACCGGGAAAATAATATTGTAATGCAACAAGCATTCTTTACAGAATTTTAGGAATTCACTTTTTAATGGTACAATAATTGCATGAGCATTATAGAGCCTTCATTTTTATCGTAAAAAAGATGAAAGGAAATAAAAAATTCAATCAAATCGGAGTTTAAAATGAAAACTATCAAATTATTTTTAAGCGTTATGCTTGTTTTGTGTACGAGTCTTGCTATATTTTCGCAGGATGTGTCTAATGTTAAGGCAAATCACACGAAGCAAATTAAAAAATATGAGGGGATGATAAAAGCTCAGCAAGAAATTATTGATGAGCATGTAAAAATGAAAAAGGATTTTATGAAAAAGTATTGGGTGAATGAAAAACAAAGCTCCAAACAAAAAATTGCTGAAATGGAAAAGCATTGTGATACGATTATTACCGACGCAAAGAAACTAAAAGAATCCTATGAAATGATGATCCAGTTTCACAGAAATCTTGCCGGAGAGTTGGATAGAAAATAAATTGAAATGAAATTTTCTAATAAATCCAAACAAAGAAATTTTGCTGCAATTCGTCAGGAAATGAATTCGCCTAACGCATGAAAGTATTTGCTGTAATTCTCCTGACGTGTTTTTCACTCTTTTTTCTGATGTATTTTTTTTACACAAAACGCACTAACAAAATCTATCCTGCGAAAGGAACTCTCGCAGGTAAATTTATCCGCTTGGACATGGATAGCACCGAGGCGAAAAATCTTCTGGAAAGCTCGGAAAATTTCACCTCCTCTGAAATCCCCGATATAGAATTGCAAAAAAAAATGGTGAAAGAATATTCCGTTGATTACACTTCCGTCTATCTTCTTAAAACCATCTACAATGACACTGAAAAATTGAAGCACCAAAAAAAATATCTAGATTTATCTGACAGGCTTATTGAGAGACCTGCTCTGACTGATAATGAAACTTCAAGGCTAAAGAAATTTAAACTAATTTTTGTGCCGGGCCTTGCTTATAAAATAGACACCACGACGGGAGCTGATTTTGCGAGACAGAGAATCTGGTTTGAAAAAAGGGGAATTCGGACAGATATAATTGAAACGGATGAACTCGGTCTAACGCTAAAAAATGCTGAGATCATAAATCAATACATTCAGTCATACTCTGAAAACAAAAAAATAATCTTGATAAGCGCTTCCAAGGGAGGTCTTGACCTAATTTATTACCTGGAAAAGCTTGCTCAAAAAAACGAATTACAAAAAATTCATGCTTGGGTAAACGTCGGAGGTATATTAAAAGGAACATTGAT
>CAYTEA010000007.1:0-154680 GCA_964436695.1 uncultured Leptospiraceae bacterium | reverse complement strand
ATAAAATGAAAAACTCCGACTCAGGGGATAAGCTGGTCTTGAAGCCTAGATAACTCCAGAGTAGGAAAGCCCACCTCTTGCGAGACAGGACTTTGAAAAACTAGCGGCAAGCTCTGCTTTTTAAAAGCCTGTCTTATTCACCTACTTCATCCCGGATGAGCTTTACCAATTCGGCTAACGTCTCTTTTGTCATTGAAAAGCTGATGCCTCCGGAGCGGAATAATTCAGGCAGGGATACAGAGCCTCCAAGCGAGAGAGCGCGAAGGTAATCGCCTAACGCATTCTTTTCGTCCTTCAAGCTGTTTTTCCAGATCTGCAATGCCCCGATTTGAGCAATCCCGTATTCAATATAGTAGAATGGAACCGTATATACGTGCGGATACTGCCATCTGGTCTTTTCTATTGCATCCAGGCCTGTCATATCTAGATAAGGTTGGAATTTTTTATTCAACTCCTGCCATTTTTCACCGCGTGCTTCCCTGCCGTTAATCTCATTGGTGTACACCCAATGTTGAAATGAATCTATCATGGACATGAACGGAAAAAACTCTACGATCTTTTTGAGTTGGTCTTGTTTTACGCGTTCAACTTCCTCCGGTTTATAGACTTCCCGAAAATATGGGCGACCCAAAAGTTCCAGAGACATTGAAGCCACTTCTGCAAATTCCAAAGGAGATGATCTGTAAGATTTTAGCCTTTGGTGCCTTGCCTGGAATGCGTGGACAGAATGACCTGCTTCGTGAAGGAGAGTGTCTACATCTCTTTTGGAGCCGACAGCATTCATGAAAATGAAAGGAAGCCTTCTTTCTCCAAGTTCAGTCATGTACCCGCCGGGTGCTTTTCCTTCTCTACTAGCAAGATCCAGTAGATTCTTTTCTCTCATTACTTCAAAGCATTCTGAAATGCGAGGATTCATAGAATAAAAGACTCTTCCGACCTTTTCACAGAGTTCCTCAACAGAGTTGAATGCATGGATTACATCAAAACCATCCGGATCCACATTCAGATCCCACGGCCGGATCGAAGGGATTTTTAGCTTTTCAGCTCTCTTTTTCATCCATTCGGTGAGCAGGGGAACAACTGTTTCGCCTATCGCATCGTGAAAACGCATGCAGTCATCAGGGGTGTAATCGAATCTGCCTTTTTCTTTAAATTTATAGTCCCGGTAGTTCGTGAATCCTGCGTTATGCGCAATTCTTCCCCGAACATTCAACATTTTGTCATAGAGGTCATCCAAAATTCCGGAGTCCTGCAGATGAACTTTTACCCTTGCCATGTATGATCTTTCCCGTAAATCCCTGTCTTGTTTTTCGAGGTAGGGGGCCATTTCTTGAACGGTATGTTTTTTCCCTTCGAATTCTACCATCCAGCTTCCCGTAATTTTCTGATAGTTCTGGCACAAAAGCGCGTCTTCCGTAAAAAGTTCTATATTTTCATCGCGGAAGATTTCCTTTTCCACTCTCGTCTTTTTGATAAAAAGCGCGTAATATTCATTGTCGATTCGCCCGATGAATTCCGATGAAAGAAATTTTTCCTTCAGCAAGTTCTCATAACGTTCACAAATCGGAGAGATATTTTCAACCAAGTGGAGATATTTTGTTTCTGCGTCTTTGTCCTTCGTATTGCAGGTCATGTTGACATAAGCGAGAGATGCGCTCTCATCCAGCACCGAAGAAAAGTCAGACCAAATTTCCAGAAATTCTTCCAAGTCGGATTCGCTTTGAATATTTTTTGAGAGCAAAGCTTCGTATTGGAGTTTTACCTGGTCTTCAATTTCAGGATTGAAGTCTTTTGAGATAAATGTTCGAGTAAAAATAGTTTTTGGTGAATTGTTATTTACCATTTGTTCTTAGTCCATGTAGCCCTGAAATTTATATACAAAAATTCCGATCCATTCTTTGATTGCAGAAGATGTCGTGCCTAACGCCCCAACTGAGGGAACAAGCGCATCCCAGCTAAAAATGGGCAGTAAAGCCCTGTAATCTGTCGGAAAAGTCTCGATCTCGAAACCTCTTTTTTCGAAAAGCGCCAGACTTCTTTTCATGTGAAATGCTGATGTGACTAGTATAATTTTTTTTATCTTTTTTTCCTGCAAAATTTCGTAAGTGTAAAGTGCGTTTTCTGCGGTATTTCTGGATTTCTCTTCCGTTAATATTGCTTTCTCATCCACTCCGATTTCAATTAGAAATTGCTTCGCAAGTTGGGCTTCGGTTTTACCCTGATAGAACAAAATTCCCGATCCCCCGGAGATCAAAATGATTTTTGCTTTCTTCGCCTTCCAAAGTAGTGCGGCATCGGTGAGCCTCTCTACGGAATCTCCAAGCTCGATTCTGTCCTGGTATTTCGTTAGAATGTTTACCATCCCACCCAGTACGACTATCGCATCGGAAGATTGAATGGACTTTATGCTTTTCGGTGGGTGTTCATTTTCCAGGGATTCGATTAAATATTGGCAGACCGGAAAAGAAGAGGAAGCCCATAACAATAAAATTGGGAAGATAGAAAGTGTCTTATTTTTCAGGCCTTGAATTTTCCAGCACGCAAGGATCCCAAGGAATATAGCTGCGGGCAATGGAAATAGAAAAATTGCCAAGACTTTAGAAAATAAGAAAAACAAATTTTACAGTGTGACTAAAAAGCGCTTTCGTCGAGAAACTGGAGCGCTTATTTTTCTTAGTCTTGCTCTACGATTGTAGCAATAGGAGCATTTTTTTTGACAGATTCAACTCCATTCAGGCAAGCGCTCTTTGAAGAGTATCCTTCCCCCACAGCAATTGTTTCCCCATTAGCGGCTTTTAATCTGAACCGGTATTCTCCAGCCTTATCTTTGTAAACTTCGAATTTTGCGGACATAAATTTTCCCCTCTCTCAAACTTTTTATTCAACTAATCTGGAAAGGCAATCAAAAAATTAGCCAAAAGCATTTTCCATTGCTGAAAATTTTGCTTCAATCTATAAAAAGGCGGTCGAAACTCGAAATCTCAGCCTTTACGAAATTCATCAACAGAATTGCAGTGCTTCGGGTCGTTACGATTCCAGCTGTCCATACCATTTTTTCATTTCTACATTTATCTCTTTTGCTTTGTCTTTAGCGGAATTTGCGAAATCTTTTTCCCGTGAGGAGAAAATAATGGACCTGGAAGAATTGATGAGGGAGTTTTTCCCGGATTGCGAAACTATATCGCCTAACGTTCCTCCTTGGGCTCCGTAACCTGGAATCAGAAAAATCAAACCAGGACAGCGATTTCTAAGATTTCCGATCTCTTGAGGGTGGGTACCTCCGACTACAATTCCGACTTGATTTTCATAATTTTGATTCAGAGTATTTGAAAAATCAGCTACTTTTTCATAAAGAAACATAGAGTCTGCATTGATTTTTAGTTTTTGAAAATCACTCGAACTTGGATTGGATGTCAGGCAGAGTAAAAATGCATGGCCTCGTGAGTGCGTCAAAAAAGGCTCGATAGTATCCTTTCCCATGTACGGCGATAGAGTTACCGAATCGACGCCCAACTCATCAAAGTAATACTTTGCATATTCTTTTGCCGTATTCGCAAGGTCACCTCTTTTCACATCAGCGATTACCGGTATTTTGGGATAATTGATTTTTATGTAGCGGATAACTTTTTCAAATTCTGCAAATCCCTTGCTTCCCTTCCTTTCAAAAAAAGCAATATTCGGTTTGTAGCAAACTGCTTCTTCATTGGTCGCATCGATAATCTCTTTGCAAAAATCCATAAGAGGGTCTGATGAATTTCTAAGAGTGGATGGAAGTTTTTCTTCTTCAGGGTCGAGTCCTACGCACAAAAAACTTTTCAATTTATTTCTTCGATTAATATACTTATCGTGAAAAATCATTTCTTATCTCCCAGGTGAGATGCATCTTCATGGATTAACCTTGCGCCTGCGCCGAATGTGATATAGCTCCATAGCCATGTGATCAAAATCGAGATTTTGTTTTTAAAACCGACCTGGTAAAATAAATGCAATAGAAGCCAGGAAAGCCAGCCGACAATGCCTGAGAATTTTATGAATCCGATATCTGCGACTGCATCTTTTCTTCCTATAGTCGCCATGTTGCCCTTATAAGTGTAGTGGAAATTTTTGCAGGTTTTGCCTTTCATGATTTTTACAATTTGATCCGCAACATATCTTCCCTGCTGCATTGCGACAGGCGACACTCCAGGAAGAATTTTTCCGTTCTCTTCAAAGTGAGCAAAGTCTCCGATTGCAAAAATATTTTCACTGTTGGGAATTTTGCAAAATTCGTTTACAATAACTCTGCCGGATTTATCCAGAGGAGTATCTAATTTTTCTCCAAGTGAATTTCCTTTCACTCCTGCTGCCCAGATGATATTGTGGGACTGAATTATCCGATTTTTCAGGTGAACACCCGTGTCATCGATATTCAAGACTTTTTCGTTTAGCAGTACCTTTACTCCACGCATTTCGAGTTGATATTTGGTAATGTCGGAGAGCTTTTCCGGAAACGAAGGCAAAAGTCTTTGTCCTGCTTCAATCAGAATTATCTCGCTCATGGCCGGGTCAATATTGCGGAAATCCTTTCGAATAATTTTGTGAGATAGTTCCGCGATTGAACCAGCTAACTCTACTCCTGTCGGACCGCCACCAATAATCACATAAGTCAAAAGCTCTGAAATCTCTTTTTGAGTTGTCGCAAGTTCCGCCTTCTCGAACGATAATAGAATCTGCTTCCTGATTTTCAAGGCGTCTACTAAGGTTTTCAGGCCTGGCGCATAACGTTCCCAGGATTCATTTCCGAAATAGCTTGTTCGAGCCCCAACAGCCAGAATCAAAAAGTCATACGACACTGATCTATTTCCGATGTGCAAAAGATTTTTTTCCTTATCAACTCCGGTAGCTTCTGAAAAAATCACTTTCACATTTTTCCACCGGGTCGTTAAGGATCTGGTAGGTATTGCAATGTCCGCTGGACTTAGTACGGCAGTTGCAATCTGATAGAGCAGGGGTTGAAAAAGATGATGATTCGTTTTGTCAACTACGGTTACTCTGATTTTTCGATTCTTTGCGAGCTTCTTTATTATCTGAAGCCCTCCAAGCCCCGCGCCAACTATTACAACATGGGCTTCATTTTTTGAGTCTGCCATAGAAATCCCTCATAATTTTACCTTGCTCTGCCTGTCCCAGTTTTTTCTATGAAAATAGTAAATCGGATGCTTTAGAAAATTTTCTTTCTTAACTGATTGGATTTTCTTTAACCATCCGTCGATATACATTTCACTTTTCTTTAAAGTAGTCGCTGAGAATTTATCTAAAATAACTTTTGAGTTTCTTTTCAGAACTGATTTTTCCTGGGCAAGAATTTCTTTCTGAAAAGCATCCTTTTCTTTTTGAAAGACACTTACCGACTCCTGATAATTTAGCAGTACTTTTCTATGTAGCAATTCATGTTTCCACCACATAGAAGCGTTTGGAGTTTCTCTCGGTGCGAGATTATTACCTTCTAACAAAGTTTTTCCGGGAATAAAGAACGGCTTGAAAATAGAAATGCACGGAGCCGAAGTTCCAGTAAACCAGAAAGTGGACGCACCCTTTTTTCTCAGCTCGGCAACCATTGATCCTGTAGTCTGGCTGGGAGTAAGCAGGCCCGTTGCGTGCATGCAAATGGAACTCATATCCGATTTTGCCGGATGAAAACTCTGATCATGAATATTGTGGGATTTTAATATATTCATAGCCCCTTCAGCATTCAATTTAGTTTTGAACTCTCTCCCCTTTTTCATCGTTATCGCCTGACGCATTGCGCATTTGCTTAAAGGTGTGAAGAAAGAATCCGAATAGACTTTCCTGAAATTGAACTCGTCTTTTTTTTTCATGAAATTATTTTTTATTGCATAATCGATTAGTCCGCGGCTGGAAAAATCATATTCCGATTCAATAGTTAAGCCGTTGGATATTGACCTGAACCCCTTTACCCGGATTGCTGCCCACTCTTTTCCCGCAGTCTCCAGCACAAAAGCTTTTTCGGCGTCGGCGATTATGAAGCTATTGTGGTAGTAAAAAGATTTATCCGTATATCCTCCACAGGCGTCCTGCCCGAACTCCTCCAGTAAACCGATTATTAATTCAAGAGCTGCTTCGGAGCTTTTTGTTCTCTCTAGAGCGATCCGAATCATGTCCATTCCGGTTAACCCTCTATTTTTCTTTTCGGTTTTTACCTTTGTAAATACTGCCTCGTTTCCAATGACTACTCCGAATTCGTTTGCTCCCATTTCAGCGCCGAACATTTGAAAAGGTTTCCCCAAAATGACTTCATAAGTTTCTTTCGGAGCGGGAATCTCTATGTAAGTTACTTTTTGCTTTCTTTCCTTGATTTTTTTTCCGGCAAATCTGACAAGATGGTGCGCTTCGTTCGGTTCTCTGTCTGAGTTTTTTCCAAAAATCATTTTTTTGGATTCAGTACATTCGGGCGTTGCAACAAAAGTATCGCACATACTTGAATTCTCCTTTTCTATTTACTTTTTTTAAAAAAGTGGAAGAAAGCCAGAATAATTTTTCTCTAGAACATTTTTTTTATCTTTTGAATCATGATTTTGAAAAAGGCGATAGAAGTAAAAAATTTTGCCATGCTTTTCAAATGCCACCACAGAAATTGAAAGTTGTGGTGACTCGTGCGTTGTGCGTGGTGAATCACTACCGAGTCTGGACATAAGGCGATTTCATAACCCAAAAGCCTCAGTCTTGCGCACAAATCCACGTCTTCATAGTACAAAAAGAAACCCTCATTAAAATGTCCGGCCCTTCGGAATATTTCTGACGGGATGAGCATAAACATTCCGGCGACCCAGTCCGGATAAATTCGGCCGTTCTGAATAAGGTAGTCACTGCCTCTGCATTTTCCGAACAGTTTACACAATATTTTTAGTGGAGTCGGAAAGTACCGCGCACTGTCTTCGATTTCGTTTTTTTCATTAGTTACTTTCGGGCTTGCTATTCCAACGGATTTATTTTGTTTCAGACATTCCAATAATCCCGGAAACGGATCCGATTGCAGGCGAATATCAGGATTTAGGATGCAAAAGAATTCTCCTTGAATTTGTTTGAATGCTTGGTTGTGATTTTGGGCAAACCCTTTTGGAATTGAATTCTTTATTATCCGCATGGGGAAAAAAAAATCATTAGGCGAAAATGGCAGTTCTTCCTCTTTGTTTAGAGTGAGAATGACTTCTATCGAATGGTTTTTGCAATGCTTGTGTAGATCTTTGAAAAGTCCAAAAATTAGATGGGAATGGAGATGACTCACCACGGAAATCGAAATCTCGATATTCCTTGGATGTATTTTCTTAGCCATTTCTCAAGTAAATTCTTCGATAGATCAATTTACTAGCTGATGATTTCTTTTTTCCGTGATGCAAGTTTTCTTGCCGCACGTAAAACTACACTCATTGTTGTAATTTGCGGATTCACAGAAAGCCCAGTTGGATATACCGAAGCATCCATTACAAAAATATTTTTGTGATCGAACAATTCCATATCTTGGTTCACAGCCCCGGATTTCGAAGAACTGGAAGCCTGGATCGAACCGTGCGGATGAGCTGAACCGATGTTTAAATCGCCTGCTTTGATACTTTCCTTCAAAATCCAATCGTAGTTTGTATCCTGGGTTACAGGCTGCGGCTCTTTGAATCTTGAGAATGGAAAAATTTGTTCTTTTGCACCAGCGGCTTTTTGAACTTCAGCAAGCATTTTTAAACCTAAGAGCATATTCTTTCCGTCGGTGGGAGTGATTTCATAATAAACCTTACGTTTTCCAAAGCTCCATTTAACGCTTGCATTCGCTTCTCCATCTGCTCCATCACGCACTAAGACAATTCCAGTAGCCATTTGATTATAGTTCTTCATTGCTTCAAATAATTTTGGACCGTAAAAAGGAATTAGAGAAGTTGCTAGGGATGGCCGAAATGGAGCGCTTTCCAACCAAAAACCATATCCGGTGTTGTTCTGGTTGTGCCCGTCCTTAATTACAATGGATTGAGGAGGGCCCGAATACATTTTAATGTCATCGTCAAATTTTGCGAAAATCATGCAAGTTGGATGGACTTTCAGATTTTTTCCAACCCATTCGTTTCCGAGTCCCGATCTTTGCAGAAGTGCAGGCCCTTCAATTGCTCCAGCGCTGCAAATAACAACCGGTGCAGAAATTTCGAGTTTTTCAATGATCTGATCCGGAGCTTTTTCATACGGGTCAACAGTGAATTCTGCAGTGACTTTTTTAACTTTCCCGTCATCTATCTTTACAGCTCGCATATTTGAAAAAACGGTTGCTCCGTGATTCAAGGCATCCGGTATATACGTTAAATACATAGACTGCTTTGCATTAATCGGGCAACCCAATCCGCATCGTCCAAGACCAATACAACCGCGATTGTTATTTTTCAGAACTTGCGGATTTAGCCCGATTTTTTTTCCGCCTTTCATCAGCACGGAATTATTCTTATTGATCAAATTCGAAAAAACTTCATGAACCCCGAGTCTTTCATGAACCTCATTTATGAATGGCTGCATTTTTTCCGTTTGGTATCCGTCCAGTCCAAATCTTTTCTCCCATTCATTTGTAACATAGTCCGGTGGATACAGAGAAGTCTGCCAGTTGATCGTTGTCGATCCGCCGACTGTCCGGCCTTGTAAAATATTTAAAGTCTGATCTTCAGCTACGATAAATCCTGCATCGCGGTAAAGTCTGGCTGAGGAAAGAAATTCATCACTATTAAACTTTGATGGTGTGAAGTATCCCCCTTCTTCCAGTAGGATCACTTTCCAGCCGTTTTTTGATAACTCTGCCGCGGCGACCGCGCCACCTGCGCCGGAACCGATTACAACTACGTCGGCATTTAGTTTCATAGCTTGTCCGGTTCTTAAATTTTCTCGTTTGATGATGTCTGCATGTTTATCCGGAGTTATGATGTTTTCGTTGATTGATGGCACTGCGTTCATATTATCCCTCGTAACCGACATATTTCTGGTATTCTTTATTGCTGGAAAGTAGGAAGTAACAAAACTGCTTCATAATTGAATATGCACCTCTTTTCATCGCGTTCGAAGAATCCTTCCATGAATTCAATCTTTTCAATCGATCCTCTTTGCTTAACTTTGCGAGAGGAGTGAGCGAAAAATCCAGAGCCAGTGAGACGATGTAAGATGAGGGAACTCCTGCAAGCTCGTGAACGATCTTAATTGTGGTCAAAGGATAAGGGTGTCCATACAAATAATCATCCAAAGACTTTCCGATATCGAAATCTTTAATCGGATTCCCTTCCAGAAAAATTTCGCCTAACGCATGAAAATTAAAATACTCCTCTTCGCTTATCCCCCTTAGCGAAGGAGCTTTTCCGGTTTGGACGCAGTTTTGAGCAGGAATGGAAAAAGAAAACAGCGCGATAATTTTCAGGCCATTTTTTAAAAAGGTATTTCTGGAAAATGCTTTTTCGATATCAAACATAGAAACCTCTCTTCCTATTTTTTTGAGCTATCTCGGATGATTTGAATCATAGTCCTTGTACCTCTTCCGGTCATTTCAAAGTCTTTCCCGGTTTCAGCGAGTAAAAGATCTGCATCCAGTTGTTTGATGCTTTTCAGAAAATTATCCATGGAAAATTTATCATCGTTTTCCAAAACGTAAGTAGGGTCTTCCGTCATTTTTGGCCCGAATGCTTTTACAATAGCCTTATCAGTTGTCGCAGAATGAGTTGCCGCAAAAGTGCTTTGACGCACCATTAGTTCTTCCGGTGTGCTTACTCCGGAATACACTGAGTCTCCGTCTGATAAAAATTTCACAAGTTTTTTGTAAAGAGGTTTGTCGTCCGTGTAGGATTTTTCCAGGCCGAAGGACACAAAATCCTCGTAGGCAAAATGTCTGTTGCCCAAAAGAGTTTCTGCTTCTTTTTGAATCTGAGCCTTATTTGGAGACAACATGAATTTTACGTAAAACCACCAGTTTGCGCTAGGAGATGCTTTTGAGTGATAGGGTTGTCCAAGGTCTTGAATATAATGTGAAGCCCAGGCAGTAAATCTATAAGCCCAGTATTCGTGGCCGGTTTGCAGAGCAAGCTTTGCTAACCTGGAAAACAATTCAATCCTATCCAGCATCATACCACCAGTTACGATGTTTGGCGCAAATTTTTTGATCATGAAATTTTCGTGAAGGAACTGCATGTGAAATGGAGCTTTCGAACTTTCTCCTTCATTTTTACCATAAGGTTGTGTTCCATACCCGTATTCTGGAAAGTCCCACAATTTATGATCCATGTTCCAATCCGGCTCATCTACGAAGGTTGCAAGAATTGAGCGGATACTAACTTCCTTTCCGGTTACATCTTCGAATGCGATAAGAAAATTTCCTTTGTAGGTTTTGAAGTAAGGAGAAACTAGGTCGCGGTTTACTTCTTTAAAACTTGGCTTATTGCCGGGAAGAATTCGATTTACAAGCAAATAATTTGTAGATGGATTCAATCTTGCTGCTTTCAAAAAAGCTTTAGTATTCGGGCTTTTTACATCAAAATCCATTTTTTTGAAACGAACAGACCCTCTTTTTCCGAGCCAGGTATAATAATCGTCAAATAGAACCTTAATTTTGTCTTTTTCTGAGGAGAGAAATTTATCCAGAGATTCAGCTTTTACTTTATTATTTGTGAAAGCCATCGAGCTGTGCTCCAGAGATCTGTCCATTACCAGGTAATGGGTTCCCCACGAGAGCAAAGAATCCGTGCAAATTAGAAAAAATAAAGCGAGATAAATCGCTCCACGTAAAACATTCTGTTTCATCAATATTACCTTAAAATAGATTTGAATTTGCACTATACTATTTTTCTGCCCTTTCAAAATCAAGAAGAAAGTGCTCGAAATCCGGAATGTGGACGTCCAATAATCATATTAAAATTCCGCTTTAAACTGGAAATTGGCAAAATATACCTCTCCTTTTCCATCTTTTTTTCTGGAACCGCTGATATTAAACACCAGAAATGAGCCCGATGTTTTCATTTTGAAAATAGTTTTTCTATCGGTCAATACGGTATTCACATTTTCTCCGTCACTCCATTGCTCGAACAAAGACCTGAACTTGTTTTCTTCTCCCTGCACAACAGAAGAAATTTCAAATTTCCAGTCCGGGACAGGCCGAATTGTAAACTTGAATTCGAATAACTTGTCTCTGTTTTTTCTTTCTTCTACTCCTAGCAAAAATTCCGTTGATTTTAAACGGTATTCGTAGCCAAACCCTCCACCTAGAGTATCCACTATTTGAGGATTCCCCTCCGTAGAACTATTATTGTAGTACCTGCCTTTTACGCAAAATGATCCCAGAATTCCGGATACCAGCGCGGAATTTACTCCAAAAACATTGTCGATAAAAATGCCCTTTCTTTCCTGAAAAGCTTCGATTCTATCATAATGGTAGCGGGAGATTTTGACAAAAACCGCTTTGGATTCATCAACTGCCGAGGATTTTTCAGAACCCATTGCAAATAGATTTCCCTTGTCCTCCCTGTACAAAGAAATTTCCGATTCCACGCCTTGTCTTGGAATGATCAGTTTTGAATTGAAGTATCCATAGTAATCTTTTTTATCTCCCAAAATTTGCGAACTGATTGTAAATTCCGGCGAACCTTTCTTTTCCTCGGTTTTGATATTTCGAAAATCCAGATACAAAGATGCGAATTTTTTTTCTGGAGAATAGGTGAGTGCAAATTGTTCTTGTGGAGATTTTATGTAGTAGGAAAAGTTTTTTTCAGAAATATTTTTTCCCATGAATACTCCAAAACCCCATCCATTCCGGAAGCCTCCTGCCCAGGCAGAAGTATCTAGGGGTTGGGGAATGATTCCCGTTTCCGGATTTTGAAATGCGGAATAAAATTTCCTGTCCCTTAGTAGATAAAACCCCGGAACGGCTTTATAGCGATGCCCTGCTGAAATGAATAGATAATCATTTTGAAATTGGCCTGAACCGTAAAACTTTTCGTTTCTTTTTTCTCCGAATACTTTGAAGCTTGAATAAGCCATTGATGCAAAAATATTCGTTTTGGATTGGCTGTTTTCTTGAATGAATCTGCTTTGCAGGGTTTCGGCAGTTCCTCCAATTAAATATTTTATAGATTCGTTTGCGGAAATGTTTACCGAAAGTAGAATCATCAGAAATAGAAAAAGGCTAGTCAATATCTGCCTCTGCCTGGCTTTTTTTAAATTGAAGATAGTTCAGTTTTTTCACTATCGGTTGAGGGACCTTTTTTAAAGCATTTTCATATGATTCTTTTGATTTGCTTGCAGCACTGATTTTGAGCGCTATCGCAAGGGGAATTTTTTCTTTTAGGAGTTCGTCTAACGTTACTGGATGAATAATTTTTTCTTTTCGATTTTTTTTCGGTTTTTTCTTTTTTTCGAATTGAATTTCTTCTTCGAAAATCGGATTTTTCTCTTTTCCGAAAAAACTAGTTCTGTCTCTATCGGAAAAATCGTAGGATAGAAAAGCCAAACTCTTCGAGCCTTCGCGGTTCTCTCGAAAATTTTGAGCCAATCCGGTTTCCAGATCTCCAAATCTGAATCCGAAAAGGATAAAGAAAGAAAATTCCGGTGGTTGATTATAGGGAAAAATTTTTCCCGCTTGAAAAGTTATAAAAAACGGATCGCCACCTTTAATTCCAAAAAAAAATTCTTTCTCAATTTCTAGAATTCTAGTGTATGCTAGGAAAAACTTCTTATCATCGAATAAACGAAATTCTGCAAAGAGAATATTTTTTTCATATCTTCCCTTTTCAAATCCGGCTCCGATTCTTAAGCCTGAAAAAGAAAAGTAAGGCAGGACACAAAAATTCAGTTTTTTCGATTTTGTTTCATGGAGTTCATTTATTTCCAGTTTCTTCGTTCGGGTTTCGTAATTTGAGAAAGAGGTAAAAAATCCTGCATTCCATTTTTCTGAAAAATTTTTATTCAAATTTGTGAATAATCCAGGGCTGCCGGACTTTAGGTTATCATAAGTATATTTTTCCGCAAATATACCTGCGAGATTTTGATTATTTGTGGCATTAAAGAATAGTGTGAATGGTTGAACAGCCAACAGTTCAGAAAAAAAGAGTGGCAGAAATATCAGAAATTTTAGCAGCCTCATCAATGAATGAGGTAAAAAATATCCGCAAAGAAACGAAAAAAATGAATCCCGTGATTACATCCTAAATTCCGGAAAGATTTAAAATGGATAAAAAAAACAAAAAAAAATCAAATCAATTGGATTTTGTCTGTCTGTCATAGTATCATTTTTTTTAGGACGAGAGAGAAAAAAACCTAAAATATCTTGCAAATAACTATACATAGTTATAGTATGGTAACAAAGGTTTAGTTCTTTTTGGTTTTTGGAGCAGAATTTGATCCGAGTGCTTTTTTTAAAAAAAGCGAGTTTTTGTCAAAATTATGCTTTAAATTCTCAAATTATGTCGTCTAAATATAAGAAATGGAGGGGTGCCATGGTGATAAGATCGCTGGAACAACCCGTTTACTACAGAAACAGAAGGGGAGGGTTGCCCGGAGCTGGTTTAAAGGCAAAAGGTGTTACTGAATCTCCTTTGGCTGGAAAGTCTTTTGAGGAGTACCTTACTGAAGCTTTTCAGGGAGAGGTAGTTCAAGAAGGGAATTGGTATTCCAACCGCTTGTCTGATTTGGGAAGAAAGAATCTGAGTAGAATCTGAAGTTATCTTTCAGAAAAGGGGATGGAGATCCCCGCTCGAAAATTCTAACCTGTCCTGAGAGGCTGGAAAATTGGGAGTTATTTGCAATTCTATTAGGAAAGGGTTGCAAAGAAAAAAATGTAGAAGTATTGTCTCGAGAAATTCTGTCCAATTTCGGAGGGTTAGAAGGCTTTCTTCAAGCACCGACGACATCTTTATTGCATTTTTCCGGGATAGGTAAGGCCAAAGTTGCAAACTTACTGGCTGTAAAAGAGCTTTCAAATCGGTTTAAACTTTCCAATATCCAAATCACAGAAAAGCAAGCCAGGGCTGATTTTCAGGCAATTTCGGAGTTGTTGTATTTCAAAATGATTGGAGAAACCCGAGAATGCTTTTATTTGGTGATGTTCGGAGCAAATGAAAAATTGATACAGGTGGAACTTCTTTCTAGAGGTGGCCTAGAAGAAGTGGGAGTATACCCTCGGGAAATTGCAAAAATCTCTCTGGACTATGGAGCAAAATCCATCATCATCTCGCACAATCACCCAAATTCCAATGCATTGCCTAGCAGGGAGGACGTAACTCTATTTGAAACATTGAAATCAATACTGAAACCCCTGGAAATAAAAGTTCTGGATCAATTGACAATTGGAACTAATGGAGTGTATTCCACTCAAAGACAAGAATATCTTAGAGCTGATTAAACAAGGTTTAGGTATTCTGGCTTGTTAAAGTCCTTGTGCATATCAAATCGGCTTTGCGGGTTTGGCACACTGCAGGGTTTTCCATCTTGGAACTTAGAGGCCTGGAACTGAAAGAAAAGTGAAATAGTCCTTTTTTTTAACTGAAAAATTACCGATTTTCCGATAAATTACTTAGCGCAAGGGCATATTCGTGTTAAGTAAAAAATCTACACTCACCGGAAGGCAGAAAGCGGCAATTTTTTTGATTGCTGTAGGGAGTGAAGTATCCACAGAAATTTTCAAGCATCTCCGTGAAGATGAAATCGAAATGATTACCTTCGAAATTGCGCGTCTTGATAAAATTACCCCGGAAGACAAAGAAAAAGTACTGGTAGAATTCAATGAGCTGATGATGGCTCAGGAATTTATCACCAATGGTGGTATTGACTTTGCCCGTTCCTTGTTGGAAAAAGCGCTAGGAAATCAAAAAGCAATCGATATCATCAACCGCCTGACTTCTTCACTGCAGGTCAGGCCGTTTGACTTTATCAGAAGAACTGATCCTGCGCAGTTGTTGAACTTTATTCAGGGTGAGCATCCGCAGACCATTGCGCTTATTTTATCCTATCTGGACCCGACAAAGGCTTCCAGTATTTTGTCGGCTCTTCCGCACACTATACAAGCAGAGGTCGCAAAAAGAATTGCAACAATGGATAGGGTGTCGCCTGACGTATTGCGTGAGGTGGAACGGGTTCTTGAGCGAAAGCTCTCCACGCTCGCATCGGAGGACTATACGTCTGCCGGTGGTATCGATGCAGTTGTTGAGATTCTGAATAATGTAGACCGGGGAACAGAGAAAACAATTATCGAAGCTCTTGAAGAGGAAGATCCGGAACTTGCGGAAGAGATCAAGAAACGGATGTTTGTGTTCGAGGATATTGTTCTACTCGACGACCGTGCAATTCAGAAAGTCATGCGCGAGGTGGACAACACCGAACTTGCTAAAGCACTGAAGTCCGTGGACAGCGAAGTGCAGGATAAAATTTTCAAGAACATGTCCAAAAGAGCGGCAAGTCTTCTGAGAGAGGACATGGATTTCATGGGGCCTGTTCGTTTAAAGGACGTGGAGGACGCCCAGCAGAAAATAGTAAACATCATCCGTAAGCTGGAAGAGGCCGGAGAGATTGTGGTTGCGCGTTCGGGTGAAGACGAGCTTATTGTCTGAGCAGATCAAATCCTTTTCCTTCCCTGAGTAACTCCATTTCGCCTGACGTATAATCGATAATCGTGGACATTTCAACTTCTGTAATTCCTCCATCGATAATTCCTTCAACTTGATTTCCGTATATTTCATCAAGATCATCTGTTTCTGTTAGATACTCATCATTCGTGACAACAGATGTCGAAATCAAGGACTTCTCATGAATCTTGAGAAGTTCAAGGAGATAAATATTATCTGGTATTCTGATTCCGATTTGTTTTGTCTTTTCGTTCGTGAGATTTATCCGGGGAGTATTTTTATTTGCCTTGAATATGAAAGTGAATGGTCCGGGAGTTATTCTTTTCATCAGCTTGAACGCCTCGTTTGGCAACTGTTCTACAAAATCGGCTGCGGTGGAAATGTTTGGGCAAAGCATGGAAAGAGGTTTTTTTTTATCAAGAGACTTTAATCTGTAAATTGTTTCGACTCCAATCCTGGATTGATAATCTGCAACCAATGCATAAACGGTATCTGTCGGAAAAATGTATACTTTTCCGGATTTTAGATTATCCGAAATTTCTTTCAATTTTCTAACTTCCGGGTTTTTGGGATGTAAGTGTATAATCATAGCTAAAGTCCAAATCTACCTCAAAATTTCCTGAAAGAATTATCTTGCCGTAACTTTTTACCAAATGGTGAAAAATATCTTTGTAAATATTAGATTTTGAAAACTGTCCAAGACGACGATAAAAAATAATTATATACACAAAAAAATTAGAGACATTCAAGCCTTGAGGAAAATTCAGTTGAAGTCTATTGTTTGGTTGCAAAAATTGAATTGAATAAATCCAGGTAAGAATGCAAAAATTATGGAATCTGAAATTCGGGAAAGAGCAAATCACTTCTTAAATTATTTACCGAAAGTCTCGGAGTTCTTGCTTCACACACAGCGCAAGCCTTCTCTTGAGATTGGCAAAAAAGGAAGAATCGACCTTGTGACCGAAGCTGATTTTGGCTCGGAAAAAATGCTGATTGCGGAAATCCAAAAAAACTTTCCGCAGGATTCTATTCTTGGCGAAGAGAGCGGCCTCATCGAAGGGAAAAATAGTTATAAATGGATTCTGGATCCCGTTGATGGGACGACAAACTTTGCGCACAAGCTTCCTCTTTTCGCAATAGCTATCGGGCTGGAGGATATTTCTATCAGGAAAATCATACTGGGGATAGTAGCTACACCGGCATTAAACGAAACCTTCTACGCTTTTAGAGGAGAAGGGGCTTTTTTGAATAAAAATAGAATTCAGGTTTCTGATACAAATGAATTGATTGATAGTCTTCTATGCACTGGGTTCCCTTACGAGAAAGAAGAGAGAATGGATCTTCTTTTGGAATACTATAAATCCATACTGATGAGAACAAGGGGCGTTAGGCGAACTGGTTCGGCAGCTCTGGATTTGTCCTGGGTTGCCTGCGGAAGATTTGACGGATTCTGGGAAGAGGGCTTAAAGCCTTGGGACATGGCAGCACCTTCGATAATTATCGAAGAAGCTGGGGGCAAACTTTCCACTTTTGATGGAAACGAATTTACTGCCTATATACCCAATGTTATTGCGACAAACGGCAAGATTCATTATAGTTTACTAGAATTATTTAGAGAGGATGCGTTATGAGAAAGAGGAGATTGGGAAAATCCGGAATGGTTGTTTCCGAAATCGGAATGGGCACGATGACCTTTGGCTCTCAGACGGATGAAAAAGAAAGTTTTCGAATTATGGATAAGGCATTGGATGCAGGTATAGATTTTTTTGATACTGCTGAAATTTATCCTGTTCCTCCAGATGAAAAATATGTTCATAGAACGGAAGAAATTGTCGGTAAATGGCTTTCCGAAAAAACAAGGTCGAGCGTACTTTTGGCTACGAAAGTCTGCGGCCCGGGACATGGCTGGTTTGTGCCTCCAGTCAGATCCGGAAAAACGTTTTTAGATAGGAGAAGCATATTGGTGGCAGTTGAAGGAAGCTTGAAGAGGCTGGGAACGGATTATATCGACTTGTACCAAACTCATTGGACTGATCCGGAAATGCCTTACGATGAAACAATGGAGGCGCTAACGTATCTCGTGAAATCCGGAAAGGTGCGTTATGTGGGATGCAGTAATGAAACCGCGCGAGGACTCATGAAAAGCCTTTGGGTTTCAGATAAGAATAATTTTGTACGTTATGAGACGATCCAGAATAATTTCAGTATTTTGAACAGAAGGTTCGAAGATGCGCTCGCAGAAGTTTGCAAAAAAGAACAGGTGAGCCTTCTTCCTTACTCCCCGCTTGCCGGAGGAGTTGCAACTGGAAAATACAATTCTGAGAAAACACCGGAAAATGCGAGATTTTCCCGGTATGCAAAAATCGGGGAACGCCAGAAAAAAATGGCAAACCGTTTTTTGAACCATCAAACCCTTGCCGCGACAGCCGAGCTGATAAAAATTGCGAGTGAAGCGGAAATGAGTGTTACGACTCTTGCAGTTGCTTGGAGTAAACAGCACGAATTTGTTGCATCAACACTGATTGGGGCAACTACTGCGGATCAGCTTGACGATAGTTTAAAAGCGGCAGGTGTAACTCTCAGTGATGAGATCATGAAAAAAATCGATGAGGTTTCCAAAAATATTCCTTACCCAATGGGCTGATTACTGAGAGCGCTGGCATTGCGGTTTCGACTAATGTTCAGGCTTCAAAACATTGGCTATAAGATTGATTTTTGGGCTTGGATTTAAGTTTCATTCACAAGAAGCCAAAAGAAAATCTCGGACATAAAGCCAAATCAACCTAGCAAAGTCCCCTTCTATTTGATCTCAAGTGATATTTATCATATCCGCTATTTGACGTATATCAATTGAAATTTCTAACGCGGATTGTATATTAATGCAAACTTAGAGAAAGATATTTTTATTTTTTTGCAAATTTACAAAAATTTATGAGGGTTAGAATGAAAGAAGAATCGAATTCAGAAAATGAACCAGCGAAATTAGGTCGAACTAGTTTTTTGAAAGGCGCTGCAATTCTTGGAACGGCTGCGTTTTTTTCGAAATGCAAAGACAAGGGAGATATGTTTGATTATCTCAAACCCATGGATCACGCAAATCCACTGGGAGGTTATCCGAATAGAGGTTGGGAGAAACACTACAGAAATTTATTCGATTACGATTCGACATATCATTTTCTATGCGCTCCAAATGATACTCACAACTGTCTGCTTACTGCATACGTTAAAAACGGAGTGACTGTGAGAATCGGCCCAAGCTTCGGTTTTGGAAAAGCGACAGACATATACGGGAACAAAGCATCGCATAGATGGGATCCAAGATGCTGTCAGAAGGGCTTGGCTTTGGCTCGCAGGATTTACGGAGACCGAAGATGCAAAGAGCCAATGGTCAGAAAAGGATTTCATGATTGGGCAAAATCGAATTTTGAAAGGGATCCGGCAACGAAAGCAGTTCCGGCAAAATACCTGAATCGAGGAAGAGATTCCTGGGTGAAAGTAAGTTGGGAAGAGGCTTTTGACCTAGAAGCAAAGGTAATTGATAATATTGCGCGTACATACACAGGGGAAGAGGGAAAAAAAGCGCTTCTGGCTCAAGGGTATGATCCTGCAATGGTGGACGCGATGGAGGGCGCGGGAATCAGGACGATTAAAATGCGCGGGGGAATGCCGGCCCTCGGAATGACTAGAGTTCAGGCTCAATACCGACTGGCAAATATGCTTGCTCTCCTAGATGCAAAAATCAGAAATGTCGGCCCTGATAAAGCAAAAGGGGCAACCGGTTGGGATAATTATACTTGGCATACGGATCTTCCTCCTGGGCATCCTATGGTTACAGGACAGCAAACTTCAGATTTTGACCTGGTGAATGCTGAGCACTCCAACTTCATCATCAGTTGGGGGATGAACTGGATCACCACAAAAATGCCTGATTCCCATTGGCTCACGGAAGCCAGAATGAAAGGCGCCAAGGTTGCAGTGATTGCAGTTGAATACAGCGCGACAGCTTCGAAAGCAGACTATGCGTTAGTTGTCAGACCTGGCACCACTCCCGCACTTGCGCTCGGTTTTTGTTATCACATTATCAAGGAGAAAAAATTCAATCCTGAATATGTGAAAAAATATACGGACTTTCCGTTTCTTATCAGAATGGATACTCTGGAAATGTTGAAAGCGACCGATCTGGACAAAAATCACAAAAATGCGGCTATCCAGAATTATATTCAGGTTCTGAAAAAAGACGAGAATCCTCCTGTTCCGAATTTGCAAAAGACTCCGATCGTACCGGAAAATTTGCGTGAAGAATGGGGCGACTTTTTAGTTTGGGACGAAAAAGCCAAAAAAGCTGTTGTTGCGACAAGAGACAATTATGGAAAGGAATTTGATAAGTTAGGCGTCAGCGCGGCTCTCGAAGGGAGCTACAAAGTAAAGCTCGCCGATGGAAAAGAAATCGAAGTGAAACCGGTTTTCGAACTTCTGAAAAATTACATCCTGGAAAACTACGATCTTGCCAGCACATCCAAAATTACCTGGGCTCCAGTCGAAGGAATCAAAACGATAGCAGATGAAATTGCAAACAACAAAGGAAAGACGTTATTTGCAATGGGTATGGGGCCTAACCAGTTTTTCAACAGCGATCTGAAAGACAGGACAGTCTTCCTTCTTGCGGCTCTTACCGAAAATATCGGAAAGATCGGAGGTAATGTAGGAAGTTATGCCGGAAATTATCGCTGGGGTTTTATGAGCGGTCTCGGAAATTATACGATGGAAGATCCGTTCAACATCAACTTTAATGGAGCTGAGCCTTCCAAGATCAAGCAATACTGGAAGCCGGAGTCCGTTCACTACTGGAACCACGGAGATAAAATTCTAAGAATGGGGAAAGAAATCGTAACGGGGAAAACCCATATCCCTGTTCCAACCAAGGCAATTCACGTTTCCAATAGCAATTCGTTAATCGGTAATGTAAAAGGCCATTATGATGTGGTGATGAATACTTTGCCCAAAACGGATTTTCTCGCTGTGAACGAGTGGTGGTGGACAGCGTCCTGCGAATATGCGGATATCGTTTTCCCCGTGGATAGCTGGGCAGAATTCAAGCACCCGGATATGACGATTTCCGTAACGAATCCTTTCCTGTATATTTTCCCAAGGACACCGATGGAAAGAATTTACAATACAAAATCAGATATAGAGGTTGCAGCCGGAGTGGGTAAGGCATTTGCAAAAATGACCAAAGATGACCGTTACGTGGATTACTGGAAATATGTGCACAAAAACAAAGTTGGTGTGTATCTCCAGAGAATTCTGAATACGAGTAATTCTACTAAAGGGTACAATTTCGACGATCTCGAGGAGAAAGCAAAAAAAGGAATTCCCGCGCTGTTGATGTCTCGCACCTATCCGAAATTCGGTTCGTATGAACAGGCAAATGAGGATAAGCCTTTTTATACAAAAACCGGAAGGCTGGAGTTTTATCGAGGAGAGAAAGAATTTATCGATAGCGGTGAGAATCTGCCGGTTTATCGAGAGCCGATCGATTCTACTTTTTATGAGCCGAATGTGATTGTCGCAAAATCAAATTCCGCGATCAGGCCGAGAACACCGGAAAGTTACGGAGTGAGTTCTGCAAAGCTGGATGCGGATTCGAGGCAAACCCGTCATGTCGTAAAGGCATGGGGCCAGGTGGAGGGAACGACCCATCCGCTTTCAGGCCAGGGATTCAAATTCATTTTCCACACACCGAAATACAGGCACGGAGCGCATACAACTCCGGTTGATACGGACATTGTTGCAGTATGGTTTGGCCCTTTCGGAGATATGCACCGCAGAGACAAAAGGATGCCTTTTGTTACGGAAGCCTATATGGATATAAATCCGTCCGATGCAAAATCTCTTGGAATTCAAGACGGAGATTATGTGTATATCGATGGAGATCCACACGACAGGCCGTTTATAGGTTGGCAGGGAAGAAAAGAGGAATACGAAGTTGCAAGACTTCTCTGCAGGGCGAGATACTACAACGGAACTCCAAAAGGTGTAACCCGTATGTGGCACAATATGTACGGCTCAACATTTGGAAGCTTGAAAGGATCCAAAACAAGGGCTGATGGGCTTGCAAAAAATCCGGAAACAGGATACCAGTCTATGTTCCGCGGAGGTTCTCACCAGAGCGCAACAAGGGGATGGTTAAAGCCGACCTGGATGACCGATAGTCTTGTGAGAAAAGACATTGCAGGCCAGAGAATCGGAAAAGGTTTTGCTCCGGACGTTCATTGTCCGACAGGAGCTCCAAGAGAAGCAATGGTGAAAATCACCAAAGCGGAAGAAGGGGGACTTGGCGGAAAGGGACTCTGGAGGCCTGCGGCAAAAAAACTTAGGCCGACATACGAAAGTGCCGAGTTGTTGAAATTTATCAAGGGTGGATATGTCCGTTAGGCGACACCGAAAACAAGGAGAATGAATTTATGGGAAAAGTAAAAAATTGGCAGATCGCCAGGGAAATGGAATATCCCTACGATGAGAAAAGGCCCAAAAAGCAGGTCGCGTATATTTTTGATACGAACAAATGTATCGAGTGCCAGACCTGTACCGTTGCTTGCAAGACAACCTGGACATCCGGGCAAGGGCAGGAAAATATGTTCTGGAATAACGTTGAGACAAAGCCCTACGGTTTTTATCCCGTTGGTTGGGACGTTAATGGCTTGAACAATTTGGGAGATCAGAGCTGGAATGGCGGGCAGTACTCCGGGAAAACCGTATTCGAAAGCGCTCCGCAAGGCGAGAGGGTTCTGGGTTATCTTCCGGAGCAGCAAGACTACGCTCACCCAAATATAGGGGAAGATGAAGTAACTCAGAGTGTCGACAAAGGGGCATTTTTTCAAGGGATTCACAAAACCTGGATGTTCTATCTCGCAAGAATCTGCAACCATTGTACTTACCCGGCCTGCCTTGCTTCCTGTCCTCGAAAAGCTATCTATAAACGCGAAGAAGACGGAGTCGTTCTTATTGATCAGAGTCGTTGTAATGGTTACCGCGAATGCGTAAAAGCCTGTCCATACAAAAAAACATTTTACAACATGATTTCCCGGACATCGGAAAAATGCATCGCTTGCTTTCCTTTACTGGAAAGAGGGGAACAGCCGAGATGTGTGCAGACTTGTATCGGAAAAATCCGTATGCAGGGTTGGTTATCAAAGCCCGAAGAAGCAAAAGAAGACAACCCGATTGATTATATTGTTCACATCAAAAAGGCGGCTCTTCCTCTATATCCTCAGTTTGGGTTGGAGCCTAACGTATACTACATCCCACCGATTCATGTTCCGAAAGATTTTCTAAAGCAGATGTTCGGGCCGAATCATGAGAAGGCAGTTGAGGTTTATAGGAGTATAAAAAACGATCCGAAGTTGCTCGGAGCATTTTTATTATTCGGCAACACTCCGTATATCATTACGAAATACAAAGTGGAAAAAGACGAGGCTATCGGATACAATGAGAGTGGAAAAGAAGTAGTGCGCGTTCCATTCACCGAGCCTTTCTTTGAAAGACCCTACTTTGATAAAAAGCAAAATGTGTATAGACACAACACACCCTAAGAGGAGGAGATCCAGTGAAAAAAATTACGCTTATATTACTGTTTGGATTTATTTCAATGCCGTTATTTGCCCAAGGAAGCTATACGGTAAAATTTGCAAAAGTCGATTCGAAATATTCCGAAAAACCGGAACCGGGAGCAGAGTTTTGGAAAGAAGCCTCGCCTCTGAAGATTAATCTTTCAGCTCAGCAGATGACGCAACCGACTCTGAAAGAAAGTTCGGTAGCCAGCCTGACGTTTCGATCCGTTCACAACAACGACACGATTTTTGTTATGTTGGAATGGAACGATATTTCCAGGGATGCAAGCCTTGAGACTGAGAAAATGACGGACGGATGCGCGGTCCAATTTCCGGTAAAAGAAATGACAAAGACATCTCCATTCATGGGTTCGAAAGATTCTCCGGTTGTGATCGGGCAGTGGAAAGCTGTTTGGCAAAATGATGTTGAGAAAGGATTTGCGCGAATCAAAGACATTTATCCGAATACTTGGTCAGACGATACCTCTGGCAAATTCGGGCAGAACACTGCGCACCTTGCAAAAAATCATAGCTCTAACGATGCGAGAAAAACCCCTGCGCAGTTGGCTGTTGCTGAAGGTTTTGGCTCGCTTGCGTTGCAGCCGACCGAAGGATTAAAAGCTTGGGGTATTTGGGATAATAAAGTGTGGAAAGTCGCGTTTGCTATGAAAATGAAAAACGGAAAATTGAATTTAGAAAGCGGCAAAAATTCAGGAATCAGTTTTGCCGTTTGGGATGGCGGTAAAGGAAATGTAGGTTCAAGAAAAAATATTCTCATGGGCTGGCAGCCGATTCTTCTTGAGGCAGCAAAATGAATTTAACTGAACCCGTTAGCGTTCTTCAATCACTTGCCAGAGCAGATTTCTACCGGGTTCTTTCTTTGGCTCTGGATTTTCCAGTTTCGGATAATTTTTCGATAATCGAAGAAATATCGGAAGCGTTGGTTGAATCGGATATGACGGATATTCGCTTGAAGCCCCTTCTCGATGGTTTAAAAAATCTTTCAACCCCTGAAATTATATCCGGATTGGAATCAGAGTATTTCAGAATTTTTTCTTCAGGGCTGGAATGTCCCGAAAGCGAAGGTTCCTACTATCCTGTAGATCGCGGCACAGTGTTAGGTGATGTATGCGCTTTTTATGAAGCTTTCGGTTTGCAGGCACAATCCAAACAAGGCGCTCCCGATTCGATGAAGATGGAACTGGCATTCATGAGTTTCCTTTGTTTGAAAGAGGGCTTTGCAGTCGAAAACAACGACCGCGAAAATCTTGAGATCGTGATCGACGCAGAAAAGAAATTTCTGCTAGACCATCTTGGAAGGTGGGGATTTATATTTGCGCATAGACTTCTAGAAACATCCGAGAACGAATTCTACAAAAACATATCCATGATCTTGCAATTATTTCTTGAGCTTGAAATTCATAAGTTCGGGATAAATCCGGCGAGAGTCGATAATTATCTCAAACCTAAGAATGGAGAGAGCTTAGAAAGCCAGTTCGAGTGCGCGGATGGGCCTTCTCATCGCTCACCACGGGATTCTGGCAAATCTGTCATTCCATTCGCGTGCGGAAATGAAGCGTTAGGCGATAATCAGGGTGTAATGGAGAATGTGTCCGGCTAAGTTCTATGGATTTGGTTGACATTGTCCTCACGCTTGCATTTTGCATAATAGCGTTTTTGTACAGTTCTGTGGGGCACGCAGGAGCATCGGGGTATCTCGCGGTAATGGCGTTAGCCGGAATTGTACCGGGCGAAATGCGGTCGTCAGCCCTCATCATGAATATTTTAGTTGCTGCACTCGCAAGTTATAAATACATTCGGGCTAAACGTTTTTCGCTGCCGGTGTTTTTACCTTTTGCTGCAACTTCCATCCCGTTTTCGTTTCTCGGCGGGGCTGTTCAGCTTCCTAACGAAGAGATGAAAATTTTTCTGGGAATCATTTTACTTTTAGCGGCATTTTTGATGCTTTTGAGAGCATTTTTTAAAACCGAGTATGAAGTGAAAAAACTTCCCGTATCGATTGGAGTTGGCGCCGGGTCGGTGATCGGTTTTCTTTCGGGGCTGACATCAGTTGGTGGAGGAATTTTTTTGACTCCACTTTTGATTTTTTTCCGGTGGGCGACAATCAAAAATGCATCCGGCATTGCAGCCCTATTCATCTTTGTAAATTCAGTTGCAGGTCTAGCCGGCCAGTTTTCGAAAAATGTTCAGATAAATCATTCTGTCTGGATTTGGTCAGTGTCTGTTGTTTTCGGTGGCTTCATCGGTTCCACTATGGGCAGTAAAAAATTCGAAAACAAAGTGATTCTAGGATTTATTTTTTGTGTTCTAATAATTGCAGCTATAAAAATGTTTATAACATAAGGAATTTTTGTCAGTGTACTGAATATGATAGATATCAGCGAAAAACATTCTAGTTTAAGAGAGGCTACGGCGTCAGGCCTGGTGATTTGTTCTAAGGCGACGATTGCCAGAGTGAAATCTTCCGATCTTCCAAAAGGAGATCTTTTGAATATTGCAAAGGCCGCGGGTTTACTTGCTGCGAAGCAAACCCCATACCTCATCCCTCATTGTCATCCGATCTTTATTGATTCGCTACAGATTGAATTTGAAGTGATTGAGAATCTTTCAGAAAACAAAGGCGCAATTCAAATACATGCACATGGGAAATCGGTTCATAAAACCGGGATTGAGATGGAACTTTTGACATCCGTTTCGGTTACTGCGCTCACTATCTACGATTTGTTGAAGCCGATTGATTTGGAAATGGAGATTTCGAGTATTAAGCTTTTGGAGAAAAAAGGTGGAAAAACTGATAAGAGATACAGTCCACCAAAAGACGCAAAGGCTGCAATTTTAGTTTGCTCCGACTCCTCTGCAAAGGGAGAGAGAGAAGATAAGTCCGGAAAAATTATCCGAAAGTTTATGGATAAATATAACGTAGAAGTCGTGGAATATAAAATAGTTTCCGACGATATTGAAAAAATTCAGGAAGAGGTCAGAAACTGGATTCAGTCAAAAGTGCATTTTGTATTTGTAACAGGCGGGACAGGGCTTGGCCCGCGGGACAATACCGTTGAAGCAGTAAGGCCGCTTTTGGAAAAAGAAGTCCCAGGAATCGCAGAGGCAATGAGAAGTCATGGTTTCGAAAGAACTCCCTGGGCAATGCTCTCCAGATCCCTTGCAGGTATATCAGGGGAGACGTTAGTTGTCGCTCTTCCGGGGAGTTCCAATGGGGCAAAAGAAAGTTTGGATGCGATTTTGCCAGGAGCATTTCATTCATTGAATATGATTAGAGGGGGAGGACACTAAGTCAATTTTACGGAATCAACTCCGATCCATCTCGCCTAACGGATATCCTATGGCGGTTGGACGTAAGGCCAGAGAGAAATCTCGAAGCCTCGCCGAAGTCAGTCGTACTGACGAAATTGCAAAGGGGTTAATTATGATACAGGATGAGCAACAGCGACAGTTTAAAAAACTAAGGGTAAGCCTTTTAGAAAACTGCAATTTTGCCTGCGCTTACTGCGTACCGGGCGGAATTGCCAAATTTCGAAGTCAATCCGGCCAGACACCGGTTGAAAATTTTCTCGAAAATATTTCCAGAATTCACAAATTGGTCAACCTGGAATCTGTGAGATTGACAGGTGGAGAACCAACTCTATATAAAAAATTGCCGGAATTGATAGCGGGTTTAAAAGGATTCGGGATCCCAAAAATTGCGCTTACCACTAACGGTAGCCGGTTGAAAAAGCTTAGCCAAGAATTGAAAAGCGCGGGCCTGGACAGTATGAATGTATCCTTGGACTCCCTAGACGAAGAGGGTTTTCGGAGAATCAACAGATCATCGAGGCTATCCTCTGTGCTTGAAGGGATTGAGTCGGCCCTGAATGCCGGAATTGATGTGAAAATCAATTGCACCGTGATGAAGGGGATAAACGAAAACCAGATAATTCCATTATTGGAATGGGCACAAAAGCGAAATATAATTGTGCGTTATCTTGAACTGATGAAAATGGGGCATCTTTTTTATTCTCACAAAGATTTTTATTTTTCCCAGCAGGAAATCCTGGATCTGATTGAGTCGAAATATCAGTTGATTGAATTGGGGAGGAACAGGTCGGATACTTGCACATATTGGCAGATTCCCCTAAGCGTAAAAATAGGAATCATCTCCAATCACTCCAAGCCTTTTTGCTCTGATTGCAATAGGCTCAGGATGGATTACAAGGGCAATATATACGGTTGCTTGAGTGAAAATAAATTTTTCCCAATGCAAAGAGACGAGAATGCACTGCGTTTGACTCTGCAAAATGCCATTCAATTAAAAAAAGCAAAAATATTTTCAGGGAGTTCCATTTCCATGCAGGCAATCGGGGGTTAGATATGGATATAACAGTTAAAACATTTGCCGGATTCAAAGAATTATTGGGAAGCGAATTTACAGTTTCGGTAGCGGAACCGGCCACAATAGGGGATTTGTCAAAAAAAATCGTAGATATTTCTCCGGAATCGGAAAGATTGCTGGCAATTTCCGCATTTGTTGTAAGTGACTCTGTTGTGGACAAGGGCTACAGGCTTTTGGAGAGTTCTTTGGTCTATTTGCTGCCACCTTGTAGTGGGGGTTGACTTACCAGATGAAATATTTAACAGATAAGCCTATAGATTTGGCAAAAATACTAGGTGATTACCACAATCCAAAGTCCGGAGCTATTGTTTTATTCACAGGGGAGACCAGAGATTATAGCAAAGACAGAGTGGTTAAATACCTCGTATATGAATCTCATGCCGAAATGGCTGAAAAAGTAATCGGAGAAATTTTGGCTCAGGCGATAGAAAAATGGAAATTGAACGGGGCAATTTGTATTCATCGGTTAGGAATTGTTCTACCGGCGGAATCGGCAGTGGTTGTTGTAACCTCTTCTCCTCACAGGAAAGAAGCCTATGAAGCAAACCAATTCATCATAGATTCCGTAAAAAAGAATGCGCCGATTTGGAAAAAAGAAGTTTTTACTGATGAAACTTCCAGTTGGAAGGAAGAATAGGCTGTATATTCTTTTTCGATGAGCTTGCGTAAGTCTTCGCGCGATATTCTGAATCCATGATTGATTACTGCGAGATGAAATCTATTTATCTTTTTTATTCAATTCGTTTAATCAAGTGATGAACTTTCTTTGCAAAGAAAAAATTCAACTGAATTTATTTCTAAAATAGATCGATAATGTGATTAGATTCATCAATAAAAGAAAAAATATGAGGTGTAGCGAATTTAGAGGATCAAAAAAAATTACACTTTTTTTTTAATTTTCTTTACAACTTTTATGGGTTGAATTCATTATGTCACTTGAATCTAGTATTCATTATCAAAATTAATTCGTTAAGTTTAATAATGAATATGAAACAAATCCGAGAGGAGGAAAAATTTCCATGGTTGCTAAAAAGAAAGCTGCAGCAAAAAAGAAACCAGCTGCTAAGAAAAAACCAGCTGCTAAAAAGAAATAAATAAAAAAAACTTTTTAGAGAAAAAAATCGCAAGATTTACTTGAAACCCGCTTTAATAGAGCGGGTTTTTTGTTATTTTCCCCTCCCAAAGAGTTTTTTTTCCGTGAAATGCCTATGGATTTATTTTTTTACTAGAAGAATCAAAGCCGTTGAGTAAGTCTAAACAAAAAATTAAAGAATATTGGCAATTTAATCAGAAGAAAAGGAAAATTTGAAAGAAAAACCTCAAACAGTGGGTCAATTAAGGCAATTTGGCTATATAGAGCGCCCCATCAAAGTGGAAATGGCTCAAAATCTTTCCAAGAAAATCCGAAATCGGGAGAATATTTTTCCTGATATCCACGGCTACGATGATACGGTTATCCCTCAGCTAGTCTCAGCGATTTTATCCGGGCATAACATTGTTCTGCTCGGCGAAAAAGGGCAGGCGAAAACCCGAATTATGCGGTCATTGACTTCATTTCTTGATGAAGAGATCCCCATACTCGATGAAAGCACAATATTTGAGAGCCCGTTTCATCCGATTACTGCGAAATCCAAGAAAAGACTGATTGAAGAAAAAGAAAATGTTCCGATTCGATGGCTTCATCGCTCGGAAAGGTATGCGGAGCGATTGGCTCCAGGCGCAAAAATAGCCGATATAATCGGTGATCTGGATCCATCCAAGATTATCGGTGGAGAGCCACTGTCTTCCGAAGGGGCAATTCATTTTGGGCTTTTGCCCAGAATGAACAGGGGGATTTTTGCAATAAATGAAATTCCCGATCTGGATTATCTTGTTCAGGTTTCTTTATTCAATATCATGGAAGAGTCTGATGTGCAGATAAGGGGAATTCCCGTGCACTTTTCCCTGGATACTTTTATTTGTTTTACGGCCAACCCGGAAGATTATTCCCGAAGCGGAAAAATTATCTCGCAGTTAAAAGATAGAATCGGCTCCGAGATAAGGACGCATTATCCAAAATCCCGGAAGGTGGGCCTGGAAATAACTAAGCAGGAAATAGACTTGCCGGTTTCGGAACCTAAAATAGTAGTTCCGAATTTCATCGAAGAGATAATCGAAGAAATTACGAACCAGGCAAGAAGTTCGCATTTGATAAATCAGAAATCAGGTGTTAGCGCGAGACTGAGCATTGCAAATTATGAAACTGCTGTTAGTTCAGCGAGACGAAGAAGCCTTTATCTGGGAGAAGAGAGTGGAGTTGTGCGCGTAACGGACCTCGGAAATCTGTTTACATCTTCATCCGGAAAAATTGAGCTAGACCCTTATAGAGATGAAGCGATTACAGAATATCAAGTAATCATGAAGTTGATTGATCTGGCGACTAAGACAGTATTTGAAGAGCATTTTCCACCGAAAAAATATTCCAAAGACTTTGAAGAAATCACGAAACAGGTGTATTCAGCGCAAAAACTGGAAATTTCCGACAGTATGCCTGCATCCGAATACAAAAATATTCTTAAGGTAGTCCCGGGTATATGGGAGTTGCTACACGAGAGCAAATTGGACATAGACGATAGATTGCTGGCTTCAGGAATTGAATTTATTTTGGAAGGGCTTGTTTCGCTGAAAAAACTATCCAGAAGAAGACTGGGCGAGATTTCATCTTTTAAATCCGTGGATATATACTAGGATGAAAAAATTTTGGCATTTAATTTTTACATTTGCGATATTTCATTCATCTGTTTTTTCGCAAATCACTGAAATTAATTCGATTGAAGAAGGTTTCTTGCGCATTCAGGATTCTTCGCTTCAAACCGGAAAATTTAAACTGATTTCGCGCGAGACAGGGGATATTATATACCTTATTGGAGTCATCCACATAGGAGAAAAAAGTTATTATGAGAAAATCAGATCTCTTTCGAGAGATTTGGATGTGCTTTTTTACGAAGGAGTTGCATTTCCGAGACAAAAAGCTCTGAATTCGAGGTTTTCGATTTTGGAAAATATATCTCAAGCCAATAAATCTGCGGGTTTAAAAGAAATTATGAAATATCAGGGGATATTTGCCAGAAAAATTCGACTGGCTCGCCAGGTCGAAGAGTTGGTTCCGGAGTATAACTGGGTAAATGCAGATGTTAGTTACGTTGAATTCTTAAGTATTTTGAAAAAATATGACATGCCACAAGATAGGCTAACCAATTATTTATCGCTCGACAGTAAAAATATGTTTCAGGATTATATCGAAATCAAGGATATGGAAGAAACAGATCCGATATTTATAAAAAAAATGAAGGAGTATAAAAAGAAAATAGCGTTGAATCTAGTGAATTCGGCGAATGAATTGTGTTATGGCGATAAAATGGCGCCTGTGCGGGAAATTATAATCACTGAACGTAACAAAATCGCTATGAATTATATTAAGAAAAGACTTAATTCCGAAAACCCTCAAGTAATTGGAATGTTGTATGGCGCTGCGCACATCCCCGATTTTTTGAATATACTGCAAGCTGAATATGGCTTTATAATTGATTCCCACGAATGGCTGAACGCCTGGAATCTATAAAAATGATGATTCAAACGAATTCTACCTGCCAAGCGAACGATTAATCCAAAATGGAAGGAATTTTTGAAATACCGATTATTTTATCTTTGATTCTAGCGAATGGGTTTTTTGTAGCTACTGAGTTTTCTTTGGTTTCGATGCGGCCTTCCAGATTAGAAGAGTTGATCAAGGAAAATAAACCTCTTGCATTCTTGACAAAACGGGCAGTTGCCAATCTGAATGATATGCTATCGACTTGTCAGGTCGGAATCACTATTGCGAGTTTATTGCTTGGATGGCTTGGAGAGATGTTCATAGCTCACAGGGTTGAGAGGGTTTTGAACTTTTTGGAATTCAATTCAAATGCTGCAACCATACACGCTTTTTCGATTTCTGCTTCATTTATCCTGATAACCTTTTTTCATATCATCCTGGGGGAACTGACTCCAAAAACAATCGCAATACAAAAGACGGAATTGATAGCTTTGCGAGCTTCAATACCTTTATTCTTCTTTTACTATTTATTCTTTCCAATAATTTTCATCATGAATAAAATCACCACGGGAATTCTCCGGATTTTTGGAATGCAATTCAGCGCGGGCAGATTTCTTCATTCACCGGAGGAGTTGAGGATTCTAATCGAAGAGCAGAACAAACACGGCAATATCGATAATGCAGAATTTCAGATGATTCAAAATTCATTCGAATTCTCCGAACACGAAGCAAAGGAAGTTATGACTCACAGGCTCAGGATCGTCGGCATACCGGCAAATCTTGACATCGATAAAATTCTTGGGTTGATTGCCGAAAATAATTTTTCCCGCTATCCCGTTTATGAAAACACAACTGATAAAATCATCGGAGTAGTTCATGTTCAGGCGTTTATTGAATGGATGGCTAATCCCAAAAAAAGTTCCAGAGACAAGGTCACAAGTATAATGCAACCTCCGGTTTTTGTTCCGGAGACACTGTCTATCGAAAAGGTTCTTCAGAAACTCCGGGTCGCAAAACAGCACATGGCCATAGTCGTAGATGAATACGGGGGGGTTGCGGGGCTTTTGACTCTGGAAGATATTATTGAAGAGATTTTTGGCCAGATCAGAGATGAAACAGATGACCACGAAGTTGATCCCCCCCAAATTGAAGATTCAACTACTTTTTCTCTGGATGGCGAGGCTGAACTGGACGACCTTCAGGAAATTCTGGAAGGGGAAAATCTTGATGATCTAGAGAATGTCAGAACAATTGCCGGATTTATCCTTGAGAAATACGGAGACCTTCCCAAAGAAGGAATTACCGTTCCGATAGTAATGGGCGATCTGCTTGTGGAAAAAATGGAAGGGAATAAAATAATTACAGTGAAGTTCATTAAGAAAGGATAGTTATTTTTAACATGAAAGAAATAGTGATTGCTGTCACCGGAAGTATTGCGGCCTACAAGACTTGCGAACTTGTTCGAAACCTGAAAAAAGAAGGGCTTCCAGTGAGAGTTATCATGTCGCCTAACGCAACTAAGTTTGTTGGGAAAATTACTTTTGAAGCGCTGAGCGAAAACCCGGTTCTAGTTGAAGAATTCGATTCCGGGATGCCCCACATTGAAACAAAAAATGCCGCATCTGTATTTGCCGTCGTTCCTGCAACTGCTAATACGATAGGTAAGATGGCCACTGGAATCGCTGATGATCTGGTTACTTCGACTTATCTCGCAACTACCTGTCCTGTAGTAATTGCTCCGGCAATGAATCCCGGGATGTATTCCAAAAAGATAGTTCAGCGAAATATAGAGGCTCTTAAGAAAGATGGAGTGACCGTGATTGATTCGCAAAAGGGAGTCGTGATCTGTGGTGATGAGGGCTATGGAAAAATGGCAGATATTCTGGAAATACAAAAAGTTCTCGTAGAATTGCACAAGAAAAATTCATGACATTTCGTAAAGCAATCGTATCTGCCGGGCCAACTCGGGAATGGATCGACCCAGTCCGGTTTATTTCCAATGCTTCGTCCGGAAAAATGGGATTTTGCATCGCGGGCGAACTTGCAAAAAGAATACCCGAAGTAGTTTACGTTTGCGGGAACGTAACGGAACGTTATGCGACATTCAAAAAAGGCAAAACTATTCGGGTAGAAACGACAATGGAAATGAAAAATTCTGTGTTGTCGGAGCTGGAGGATTCAACTCTTGTCATAATGGCCGCTGCCCCTGCCGATTTTCGGCCTGCAAAAAAAGAAAAAAACAAGATTAAAAAAAAATCGGGTGAACTTGCGCTAACGCTTGAAGAAAATCCGGATATTTTGCTTGCCTGCAAAAAAAAGATTGATTCAAAAAAATTCAAGAATTCGAAAACCGTTGGGTTTGCCGCTGAAACTGAAAAGTTGGAAGAGCACGCATCTGAAAAGCTAAAGAAAAAGGGACTGAGTTTTATTATTGGGAATTATGTGGACTCGAATAGGAAAGGCTTCGGTGAAAGGGAAACATCGGTTCAGATATATTCGCAGGCAGGCCTCGAAGCATCTTATGGGCCGGACAAGAAAGAAAAAGTTGCAAAATTCATCTGCAACTTTTTGCTAAGAAATCTCTAAAGTGTGGTGATTTCTCCCAGCTTTTCATAATCACTGGCCAGTAAAAAAACACTGGAATTGTAGGTATCCCTATCTATCCTCTGAGATATGAAGTCTTCATGCAGTAGGCTAAGTAAAAGGTAAAACATTTTTGCACCTCTTACATTTACAATCGCTCAATATTCCGTAATTTTTAAGCGATTTTTTTCTTTAAGAAAATTTTAATCATAAAAAAAATACTTAAGATTCCTGCAGGATATCTTGGCAAAGGTGTAAAAAACTTGACAGGTTCATTTAACTGAAATAGGCTTGAAATAGTTGCTGACCTTATTCCTAAACATCCTTCTATCTATTAATTTATATTTGGGATTTTATAAAAAAATCTTGGATTATGTCGGCCTTTTTGTCATCATACTAATGGTATTCATTGCAGTCGATTTCTTTAGATTTAAATTCAAGATACGCAGGCTGTTAATTTATAATGAACATCTATTTCATCTCCTCATTATACTTTTCATCACAAACAATCTAGTTTTCCAATACTCCTCCGGGTTGGATGCCAAACTGTTTAGACTTACAGAACTGGCGCAAAACTTTATTCTATTTTGTGTTCCATTTATACCAAGATACAGAAATTGTAGAAAGTTAATTTCTGCTGTTGTTTTGTTCTATTCAATGTTACCTCCGGCTTCAGTTTTACTTGATTCAAACTCTCCATTATACTCCTTCTCTTTAATTCCTGTGCTAGCCCTCAATCTTAAATTGACCTGGAGTAATTTGGAAAAAAAAGGATCAAAAAATTTTCGTTTCTATTTTCTCAGTTTTGCTTCCATAACCATTCTAATTCCCGGATTATTAGGGATATTGCATGGATTTCGATATAATTTAATAGAGCATTTGCTCAACGGATTTTTGATTTTTGTTTCTACCTTGAATCTTTTTCTCTATTTGCATAATAATAAGAACAGGAACAAAGTATTTTACATTGTCCTACTATTTTACCTTCCTAAGATACTTCTCCTTACATTTTATTTTTCGACTAATGATAGTCGCGGAGGAATTAATAATAATCTTTATGCTATGACTCTTACTTTTTTGTCATTTGTTTTGTTTTTTGTAATAGCGCTAGAACAAAAAAGTAAATTAAAATTTCTCTATATTTTCTATGCTATATTGCTTTTTATTTCGATCTATTGGTTAAAAAGTAGAACCCCCTTATTTGCAATTTTGATTGCATGGTCACTGGTGCTAATTCTATCAAAGTCAAAAAATTACATAAATTTCAAAAAAAATCGATTTTATACATTTGCATCATTTTTAGTGTTAACGACAATTTCTAGTTTGTTTTGCTATCTTTATTTTTTTTCGAAAATACCCTCAGTTGTAGTTAGAGCGCAACTATGGAAGTTGGCTTTTAAAGCAACATTTGCTTCTATCCAGTCCGCTCTTTTTGGATTAGGTGACTATGGAAAGATAAATCTCTTAAAGTTTATTTCCCAAGAGAACATAGAAGATGTGAAAAAGTTGATTCAATATGGGGGGGGCTTTTTTCAAATGCACCTTCATAATGACTTTATTGCACTCCTTTTCGGTTCGGGATTCATAATTATCGCGGCATTTTCAATTCACATATTTTTTCTTTCTAAGATCATAAATTTAAAAAAGGAAAATTTAATTTTTTCGGCTTTGCAATTATCAATGTTAATTTACGGAATAACCGAACCAATACTTACGAGTGTTTTTAGTGGCGTGATTTTTTGGTTTGCAAATTTAAACTCAACTTTCGGAGTAAAGGATATTCATAGAACCGCTGATTTTCATTTCCGCAAGTTAGTGGTTTCGATAGGGATGATTATTTTTGTTTGCCTGCCTTTTTTGACTATCATGAATTTCAATTTTTCAAAAATTCTAAAATTTTACTTCAATAATTACAATTTGAGGCAAGAAATTCGTGGATTGAATCAATCCGATTTATTAAAAGAAAACGAAAAATTGATTTCAAATTTACAGGAAATCAATAATACTCAGAAAAACAACGCCTTTGTTTTTTTTAGCGGCCAGAAAGAACTAGTTGCCGATTTACAGTTATATGAGTTTAAGATTAATAAAAACAATGCATTGCCTTCTAGTTTAAAAGCAAATTATTGTGAGTTATTTTACCTGCAGCCAACGCCAGGCCATTTTAACAATATCAAAAATCTAAGCAAATTTTTAAATGAACAATATGTTGATTTTTGTAAACAAGGCAAATTAGATGTCTATGATCAGTATCAATTAGTACCGGAGAATTTTTATTAAAAATGCTCAGATTTAAGTTTCAATATTTTTTTCTAATTTTTTTTCTGGCAACTGTTGTATACCATTTGTCATGGTTTGTGGATTTGAAATTTGGAGAGGTTCCCGGTCCAGTCGATCCATTTTTAAAAACCTTACAAGGGTATTCCTTATTTAAGAGCGGATTTCAAGATCAAAGCCTTTATTATCAATTCAAAGATATTGATCCGAATTATGAATTTTGTTTTTTTCAAAAAGAAATTTTCACTTTCAGAAAAGGCGATGTTCTTTTTGGCTCCTTTCCAGTTGCATTTTCATTATTGATTGCCCTGTCACTGAAGTTATTTAGTTTTTCCTCTCTTGTGTATCTTTTTATTACCCTAAATTTCGCCTTATACATTCTAATCTACAGAATTATTCCTAAGTATATTTCCATTTTTTTTATAATCTCCTGGGGACTACCCTTTTCAGTTCCCAACTCAGAGGTATCCGAGCATTCTTTATTAATCTTTTTACAGATACTTAGCTTAAGCATTCTGTTTAGAAATTCCATCAAAAAAAAAATTGGGTCTAATGGAAATTATTTTCTATCAGGTGTATTGCTCTCTAGCGGTATTTTTTTTCGGCATGAAGTATTCATCTATTTAATTTTTCTATTTCTGACAATATTATATTTAAAGCATTTTGAGAGCAAAAAGTTCCGAGCTTCTTATAAAAATCTTCTATTTTTAGGGTTAGGAGTTTTTGTAACAATTTGTATTTTTTTGACTATGAATTATTTCATGTATGATTCGCTTCTAGGGCCGAGATTAATTGCAAACAGTAAAGGAATATTCAATTTCAGTTGGGAGAAATTGGAATATTACAGAATAATGCTTTGGAAAGATCCTCCATATTATGGGTTATTTGGTTACAGCCCTATTTTTATTTTAACAATAATATTTACCTGCATATTTTACAAACATTGGAATGCTTGGGATAAAATCATGTTCTTTCCGATAATGGGAATGATTACCTTAGTCCCTGTTCTCGCCCCAAATGATGGAGGGTCGCCGTGGGGCGCCCGATATTTATTTCTGACTGTTTTCCCACTAATTTTTTTATCAGCGCGCTTGATCAAATGGATCAAAGTAAATTGGAACAAGTATCTATATTATGTTGTTCAATTTGTTTTTATTCTTGCAGTTTTTCAGTCAATTCTTATTGAAAGAAAAGGACTGAAATCTTTTGGAGAAGTTTCTAAAATGCAAGAAATATACAAGTATGAAACCGCTCTCCCGCAAGAAGATTTAATTGTCATTACCAATGAACTACTTGCAATGCAAATAGGAATGAACTATTTTCTCTATCCGATGGTTTTGTTAAGTGGAGAAGACAAGTTTGCATCCTTCACAAAAAAGTTCTTGAAGACTGGAAAATTCAAAAACATCGCTGTAGTGGAACCAAAAACATCGCATTTAGATTTAACAAAATTTTCTCTTCCAGATAAGATTGGAATATACCCGGAAAAGATATTAGCCTTATTTGATCAGAATTTAGCAAAGATTTCAATAGAAGAAAAGAGTTTAATAAAGCTACATAGGTATCGGGTCAAATGAAGGTGGATACTTTTAAAAAATATGTTCCTATATTTTTTTATTTTTTATTATTAGTCTATATATTTCAATTCAGGTGGAAACTGGATCGATACGGAGACTACTTTACTAGCGACGGAGCAATCAAAATATATCAAACTGTTCAGTACAAGGAAAAGGGTTTTTTTTCTTTGGAATGTTACTATCCAAACAAAACTTTGGATCCAGATTTTACATATTTTCCGATTTCCTACCCATGGGCTTTATTTAATAATAAAGGAGAAAAATGCATATTCGAATACCCGCCATTTTTTTATTGGATTGGAGCGGTTTTATTGCATTTTATTCCGATTAGTTTATTATTATATCTTCCTCTGGTTTTTTATTCGCTTGGAATATTCCTATTTGATTATATTCTGAAGAAAGCTGGCTTTGATTCCTTATTCAGGGTTTTTGTTGTCATATTAACTTTTTTTTCCTTCCCCCTGCTTACAGCTATGGATTATACCGAAAATCCTTTATTCCAGCTTTTGTATCTATGTGGATTTTACGGTTTCTTTCACATTTCGGAAAAAACTCCAAATTTAAAAATTCAGTTATTAATTGGATTTTTTTTCGGACTATCCTTTATTCTTCGTTTGGAAATAATAATTCCTTTTTTTCTTATTTTATTTTTTTACTTTGTTTTGTACCGAAATATTAAGCTTTCATTTTTTGTCGGCGTTGGCTTTTTTTTTTCTGTTTTGCCTTATTTAGTTTATAATTTTTTTGTGTCCGGGCATATACTTGGATTTCGATACATCTCATCAGTAAATTTAAATGCAAATGCACATGCTAGTCTTGGGTCTAGGCTTAATCTCCTAAAGGCCTATGTTTGGGGCGATGAAATCATGGTCGGTCTTTTGCAATTTAACCCTTTGTGTTATGTTATTGTCCTCGGGATTATAATTTCCTTTTTCTTTAATTCCTCAATAAAAAAAGCAAATTTGTTTCTATTTAGCGGTTTTTTGTCTATTTTAATTATCCCGTTTCTTTTGCCGATTTATGGAGGAGTCGGTTATTTTGGTTTAAGGTACTTAGAGGCTCCATTTTTTCTGATTGTTGTAGGGTATTCAATTTACTTTTCCAATCTCAAATTTATCAAAATTAGATATTTTAGGCTATTTTTTTTCGTAATCTTAAGCTTTGTTTTTTACTTCAATTTATTAAGCACAAGGGAAGGGTTGAAAGTTCTGAGAAGTTCTTCTCTGGAGCTTCATGGTTTGCACCTTTTTTTAAATCGCTCCGATAAATTCGTTATTCACACTTCGCTTTATTCTTCCATTTGGATGGGAAAAAATTATCTCGAAAAAATTCACATTAAAACGTCCGAACAATCAAGCTTTGAACAGTTTTTGCAAAATATTAAATCAAATGAAAAATTTGTTGTAATCAAAAGTACCGGCAACATTTATATTTCATCCGATATACCAAAAACTTTATACCCACAGTATATAACAAATGTGAAATTTTCCAATCATTCTTTAAAAATTTTGGAAGAACAAGAGGTTTTTGGAATAAAGTTATCATTAATTAAAAAATTATAAATAGAGACTGTAAAAAGTGATTGCTGTCGTTCTCCAATACGCTCAATGACTGGGCAGCAGCGTCATAGATTTTTATGACACATTTCAAATCTCTTTTCAATCCTTAAGATACGGCAACTATTCAAATGTAAGAGAGATTTTTTTGAATAATCCGGAGTATGACGAAAATATGAAAACCAGATTTGGAGTCATCATCAATCTATCTCCGGATTTTTTGTTCAGGCTTGGTAAGGCAGAATACATTAAGAGAACCGGCAAATTGAAAGAAATATTCTTGAAAACCAGGTACCCGAAAACAGAGCAGGAAAAAGAAATCCACAATTGGCTATTGAAGTTGGAGTCTAGGTATAAAATGAGAATTTTAGAGCTGCCGGATTCCATTCCCGGTGAATATGAAGTCTATTCAAAGTGCTGGTAGAATTAACCATAACTCATTTAACCGGGAGAACGTTCTTAGTATTATTCTGATTACAAATAGCTCACCAATAAAAATTGAATTAGAAAAATTCAATAAAAGGGCCAGTGCTCTGAAAATTAAGTGCGAAATTCTGAATTTATTTCTGAAATTTCATTTATCTACTTTACATTTTCAAATATAAATTTATAGTCCTCTTTTGTTGTAAGAAGATAAACAATGGAAAATAAATTTCTTTGCGTTACCGGGCTAAAGATGCGTCATTGCTGCGTTGAGAAAGGTGTGCTTGCTGAAATTGAAGTGGAGCAAAAAATTACATCGGAGCATTATAAAAAAATATCAGAAAATGAGAAAGTGAAAAATTTTTTCATATATCGCGATAACGGCTCAACCGGCCAAGATGAGTCTGGCTTTGTCCGCTTCTATTTTGACGGATCGGCAGTTTTGAGCTTTGTATTAAACTCTCACAAGATGACAATCATGTATTCTTATAGAGCGCTTGCCCGTTTGCACCAAAACATAGAGGAAATTTTGCCGGGATTTAATAAAAATTTCGTCAAATTAGCCGGGGAAGATTTTCTGCAAAATTATCAGAAATCAATGAATTAAAGGGGTAAAAAAAATGGGAATGCTTTGGAATATTGTAAGCGCCTTGAAGAAAGAATCTTCAGGTACGCAAGGAAAGCTTTTAATTGCCAGAGTTGGATTAAAAGCGGGGATAAACCTGGCTCAGGTGACGGAGAAAACGGAAGATAATCCTGTTTTAGCGGAACGAATTTTAAAATCTGCGAAAGAAGTTCTGGGCAAAGAGTTAATGTTGATACAGGCGAAGTTAGACGACATAGAAAAATTAGAGCAAACAGCCTCATTGGCGAATAAGGAGCAGTAAAATGAAAAGAGAATATCAATTTCCAGTCAGACTTTTGGCAGAAGAGAATCTGAATCTACTTTATGATGAGCCTGTTGTTTTTCATTGCAATCATTATAATCTGTATTTGCAAAGAACAATCGAAGATGCCGGTGAATATATTTCTTCGGAGAAAATTTTGCAGGATGGGGCTGCAATTGCGGCTTACTCTGCTTTGCAGAAGATATTTGTTCGAGACCTGTCTTTAGCTTCCCCGAAGGCGAGGTTGTCGGTTGCGTCTAGCCTGTATTCTCAGTTGGGTTTTGGCCTATTGCCTGTTTCAGAATTGACATCAGATGGAGGAAAAGTTGTGACTCCTGTAACCCATTATTCATTTGGCTGGTTAAAGAAATGGGGAAAAAGGTCAAAACCGGCAGACTATTTCACTTGCGGTTTTTTGCAGGCAGCAATGGCGTTGGCGTATAACGTCCCCCTGGGAGTGTTTAGCGCAAAGCAGGTCAAGTGTTTGAGCCTTATGGATTCGGTGAATGAGTTTGTTGTCACCAGAAACAAGGATTATCAGCCCCTGACGATTTCTCCGGGTGTTGGTGTTCGAACTTCTCTACCAATTCAAAGGAAACCTGTCCCGACTAGTATCAACGAGGACACGATTGTGAATACCCTGAGGGGCATGCCAATCGTGGGAAATGATGAGGGTTTGATTCCCGCATTCGGAGTTTTGCTGACCAGGCACTTTGCCAATTATTACAATTATCTTTCTTATGAAACCGAAAAGGCTATTTTAGCTGCAACGGGTGAAACCGGACTTGCAAGAGATTTGTTTGTGGAAGCTGGAAATAATTGTGCCTTCCACACATTTGGTGGGATCATGAGCTCAGATGAATGGTATGGATTGGTGGAGCCTCAGTGCAAAACCAGAGAGGATTGGGTAAGCGGAATTGTTGCGTGCGTGAATGCTCTCGGCTGGGGAAGATGGACGGTTACGGAGTTGGTTCCGGAAAAAAACATCACGCTTAACGTACAAGGCGGATATGAATCCAATTATTATCTTGCTGCATTCGGCTCTTCAAATCATCCGGTAAGTTATCTGGCATGCGGAGCAACTTCGGGAATTATGAATTTGTTGTATCACGGCGATATAACGAAAAAGCCTGACTTGACCAGTGAATATTACCAGAACTTATTTACTGCCGAAAATGCGTTTGAAGCACATCAAACTCAATGCCGGGCAATGGGTTCATCGCAGGATGACTTTGTTGCAAGAAGACACAATACGTAGCAGTTTGATAGATTATCCGAGATTCATTCAAGACCTGGAAACTCTTCTGGCTCCATTTCCAGGTCAGGATTATTTTGTTTCACTGGCTGAAAGGATCGGAAAGATTCTTCAGGTAGACGGTGTTGTCATCGGTGAGTTGAATCCACAGGGAGATTTTCAGCCAAGAGCCGTTGTTCTGAACAATGAAACGCAAGACTCACTTCTTTTAAATGAGAGCGGTTCTACTTTTCAATGGGCTGTCGGACAGGGCCAGCCGGTTTTATTGACTGACCTGGCCGATTTTGACGGTGATCCCTGGATTCAATCAAATAACTTTCAAACAATTTATTCGATTCCGCTGATTGGCTCTTTTGAGACGGTTGCGGGTCTTATCGTGTTGTATCAAAGGAATTCAATCGAGGATTCTGATTATATCGACAAGATTTTTTCTTTTATTTTGGCGAGGACGGTTCAGGAAATTGAAAGGCGCCAAGCGGAAGAAATCCTTCTAGAGTCAACAGCTGAAATTGATAGCTTTAGTTCCTGCTTGAAAGAAATTCATCGGTTGAATACCACACCATTTAATAACCTGACCGAATTATTCCGTGAATATATTTTGGCAGGATGTCAGATGTTTCAGATGTCAAATGGAAGTATCGCAGATTGTAAGGACGGGAAGTGGAATATAATTGAATACCACTTCGGATCGGACGACTTGTCACCGAAAATTTTTGAATCGGAAGACACAATTGCTGAACTTCTTTATTCGGAAGGTAAAACGATAATATTCAGTAGGCATTCCGACGCTCCCGAAGCCAAGTCAGATTGTGCAATGCTGAAAGATTACAAAATTCAAAAATATATCGGAGTTCCTATTTCATACGGTAATTCCTGCAAGAAGGTATTAGAGTTTTACGATATTAATGAAGATGAATCCAATGTTGCCGAGCACTATACGGAAATTGTTGAATTAATGGCGAGCAGCTTAGCCAGTGAAATCGAAAGAAGAGAAGCGATTGAGACGATTCATAAACTGAAAAATCAGCAGGATGGAGATTATTTCCTCACATCTTTACTAGTGCATCCGTTAGGCGAAACGAAAATAACTTCCATAAATTTAGAAGTTACAAAGCTGAATAATCAATACAAAAAGTTTTCTTTTAACAATCACAATAGCGAAATCGGTGGAGATTTGTCAGCCGCTTATCAAATCGCACTTAGGGATAATTCATATCTTGCTTTCGTAAATTCAGATGCAATGGGAAAATCCATGCAGGGAGCTGGAGGGGCAATTGTACTTGGGGCATTATTTCGGGCTTTCATTGAAAGAACAAAAGTTTCTGGATTCATGTCCAAGCTTTCCCCGGAGCAGTGGCTAAAAGAAGCATTTATCGATTTTCACAAGGTCTTCGAATCGTTTGACGGGTGCATGATGGTTTCCGTGGTCTTGGGATTAATTGAAGAGGAAACCGGGATGTGCTGGTTTGTAAATGCAGAGCACCCTCAAATGGTGTTGTTCCGTGATGGGCGAGCAAGATTTACCACCAGTAAATTTTATTACTACAAACTGGGCGTGCCGATTGCAAACCAAAGAATTGCGGTTACGTGCTTCAGATTAAAGAAAGATGATATTCTGATTCTGGGAAGTGATGGCCGGGATGATCTTATGCTTTCTGGCCAGATTCGAAATGAGGATGAGGAATTGTTCCTGAGAATCGTTGAAAAAAGCAATGGCGATCTTGCTCGGATATGGGAGTCGTTATTGGAGACAGGAAAGATTACGGATGATCTTTCAATGCTGAGAATCAAATACAACAGGGAAATCGAAGTACCTGCAAGATTATCCAGCGGAATTTTGAATCAACCTTTGGACGCGAAGCTATTGTCGATGTCCGGTGAAGAATTGGTTTCTTTATGGAATGAGGAAAAATTGGCTGCAATGATTTCAGAGGCTCGACTTATTGAATTGTACCGGACTTTTTACAAAGCGAAACTCAATGGGCCCCTTCTGGAGTGCTCCCTTAAGCTGTTGAAAATTCGTCCCAATCAAAGTAATCGATTATATTCAGTTGCGCTCGCGGCTTACAAATACGGCGATACGAATTTGGCTATTGACTACGGAGAAAGACTCCGATTGCGAAGTCCATCTCATCTGAAGAATTTGATATTACTTGCCAAGATTTATTACGATAGCGGTGAGAGGAAAAAATTTTCCAAATTTATCGAAGAGATCCACACTTTAGCTCCGGAAAATCCAGGCTATTTGAAACTAAAAAAATACACGGAGAGTAGATAATTTACTCCGCAAATTCTTGTTTACCGTATAAACAGTTTCTCCTGACTATAGATTAAGGAGAAATTTATGAAGAAATTATTTTTTTTGTCTATTGTGTTCGTCTTCGTGATGAATTTTGCGGGTTGCCTTTATACGAATATTGTTGCCCCTATAAAGACATCTGATGAAACAAGGTACAATTTTACCACAGCCGATTTCACGATATTGGGAAGAGTAGAGGCATCAGGATCTATTTCCAGTTATTTCTGGGCAGTGTCAGTTGGTGGCGCAGGCTATTTCGAACTTCTTGAAGAAGCCAAAAAGCTTGGTGGTGATGAAGTCATGAATGTAAAGGTGGACATTGTAAGCAAGAGTGCGGTTTTCTTTTTGTGGCAAAAAACCACTTGGAAAGCTACAGGCTTTGCAGTGAAATACAATAAAATCGAAAAGCCCGAAAAGAAATAAGGCAGGCCAATTCTAAATTTCAGGCAGCTTTCTTTTTTCCGAAAGTAGGAAGCTTAAAGCGCTTTTCTTTCTTTGGTTGAAGCTCAACATTTACGGCTAGAGGAACTGCTTGAAGCTCGAAGTCTACACGAAGGTATTTCTTGTGCAGGATCCTCATTTCGAGATGGCCCTCGAGTAATCTGAGGGTTTCCTTAATTATCGCCCACTTCACAGCATTCTCATTCGACTTTCGGCCGGCGAGTTCTTCATATAACCTTTGGGTCACTTTGTGGTTTTTGTGGTAAAGCATGAAGCGAAAATGCAACTGCCCCTTTAAGTCGGAAGTTATAATCAAATCAATATTTTGAAACTCTTTAAAACTTGGAAAGTCAATTAACCTCATTATGATCGAATTGATTAGGTCGAGACTGTTATGAATTTCATATCCATAATCGACTTTGATGGAATAAGTAATTTTTCCTTCCGGTAAAACCGCTTTTATGAAATCTACAAAATTTACTGTTTCCTTATACTGAGCCTGAGTCATCACTTCAAGTCTGGATAGCTCCAGAATGTCGTCCATAGTCGAGTTGAGATTTTCATGAATTGATTTCATTTCTTTGAATAGTTCGGGGATTTTGAGCGTTTCGTCCTTACTTCTCAATTTAGCAATCATTTGCCTGACATGGAGAAGTGGTGCGGTCATCATCTTATCCATATGTTTGAATATTCTTTCTCTCAGCGAATCGATTTCTTTTAATTGTTCAAACCGATTTTGAATTTTCAGTTTCAGCATGATGAACCGGAATCGGAGTGCGAATGTTAGGAGCAGAATAAAAATAAAGTAGGCTCTGTCTAGTGAAGAGGCGCTGTCTACAATTCCGCGCTCAATCAGGATTTGCTTGATTATCGCATAGATAAAATAAATTACTGCGACTCCGAATATCACTCCTTCGCGGTTTTTCTCCAGGATCTTTCTTTGGCAGATCAAAACCGTATAACCCAGAAGGATGAGGATGTGCAATGACCAGATTGAGATGAAATTGTCCCAGAAATAAGGACTTCTGAAAATTGCAAAAACTAGAGCGAAGGCAAGATTTACGAAATAGTAAATATTCTGGTACTTAAATTTGGGGAGAGTAAAAAACTCCTGCAAGAAAAGTATGTAGAGAAATGGAAGATGGAATAGTGCCAGATATTCCAGATATTTGAAGAGTAAAAAGCTGTTAACGATCTCAAACCGGTATTCGTTTTTGAACAAGAGATAGAATGAAAAGACAAAGGTAAATAAGCTAAAGAAGAAATATTCCTTCATTTCCTTCATCTTCCAGAAATTGATTAGAAAAAATACTCCGATGAAAAAATAAAATGCGACGTAAATAATGTCGTCCGTTTCTTCGTCAGTGATGTCGTCTAACGCAGTCGAATAAGGAAGGATTTTTACAGGGCCGGAGGTAATGCCCGCAATATTCCGAAATTCCGAATCAATCTTAATAGCAACTACATTTTGTCCTTTTCGGATGATTTCCTGAGGGATATAATAGGCTCTTTTTCGACCATAGGCAAAATTATTTTGATCACTGTCCGTCGGCTTTTTTCCGTTTATGCCTATTAAAGTCCCGTTAAAAAAAACTTCGTCTTTGTCGTAAACTTTTCCGAGATAAATCGCCATCGGTTGATTGTAAATCTCCGGATCCAGGTCGATCATTTTCCGAATCCAAAGAATTCCCCTCTGTGACTTATTTAAAAGGCGCAGGTTTCCCGGAATTTTTGCACTTTCCCAGTTTTGGTGGGAATATTCCGGTGAAGCGTAATTCGGGTTGTCTCTGAAATCGATAAACCAATCCTCTCCGGAAATATCGATCAGATGAACGCTTTTGTCGGGTTTTTCTGAGGCGCAGTTTACGGTAGTTAGTAGGAATATCAGTAGTAAAGATTTTATTGTATTCTGCATATCACGCCGCCTTTAAAGGGAGTACAACCGTAATTTTCGTTCCGAAACCATTTTGACTCTGAAGGTCAATTGTTCCACCCAGGTATTCCACTGCGGCTTTTACTAAAGTTAAACCGATTCCTGATCCGGCAATTTCGGATTCCTTTCCGGAATATTCACCTCGAACGAATTTGTTGAATACATTTGCCTGGAGTTCTTTGGAGATGCCAGGCCCCTCGTCGTTCACACTCAATTGAACTTTTCCTGATTCCGCTTTGAATGAAACCTGAATCCTATCCGTCTTCCCCGTGTATTTATAGGCATTTTCAATCAGATGATAGGCGATAAGGAATAACAGTTTTCTGGAACTAGTGGTTTCAAATTCTGGAGGATTTACTGCCAGGGTTTTATTTTTTCTTTTTTGCCCGAGCCTCTTCTCAACCGTTTCCAGAGTCTCCTCCAAAAGCTCCCCAATGGAGAATCTTGTAATTATCGGACTAAAAGTTTTTTCTTCGATACTCTTCAAGGTAATCGCGTCTTTGAATGTGGATAGTGTTAAACCGACATACAGATCGATCTCATCAAGATGGAGTTTCGGATTTTTCGAAGGTTTAAAACCTTGGATTGTGCTGCTAATAATTTTTCCGAGTTCGTCCATGTAGATTTTGAATTCATTGGAGACATTCCATAAAAAATCCGTTTTGATTTTTTCCATTTTGATTAATTCTTTTTCTTGATCCAGATAATTTTTCAGGCTTTCCACCATTTCATCAGAAAGCTGGATGGAGATATTCACCAGAAAAAACATAAAACCCAGATAGACAGTGCTTGGAAGCTTTATCAGTTCCATCGCAGTTAGCGAATCTATGATGGTTGTCGGAACCAAACCGATCATCCCGATGTAGATATAATTGATCTTTGATTTGTTTGCCTTATAATTTCTGTATATTGTTAAGATCACAAGTACTAGGGGGTAAATTAGCGTGTAATTAAAAATATCTATAATCAAAGTCCATTGACTTGTTGTCTTACTGATAAACGTGAATAGCAAAAGAGCTGTCATCCCTGCTTCGTAAACGTAGAGAGGTATGTTTCTTTTTTGATTCAGATACATATAGAGGAAATTCAGAAATAAAACCGGTAAGAATATTAGAACGATCAACTCTATCTTGAAAGAAAAAGCAAACTCTTCGAACATTCTGTACCTGTATTGAGTTCGGAGAAGAGTATAAAAACCGAGAGAGATAGTAAATAGAGAAAAGAATAAATTTCCTTTGTTTGTAGATTTTACGATTGAGGCGATTATGAAGAAAAGCCCCATCATTAGAAAGATATACCCGGACATAATACCGAATACATTCTTTCTTGCAATGCTTTTCGAAATTTCTTGGTGGTTATTGATTACGGGAGGTTTTGAAAAGCCTGCAACGTTAGTAGAGGAATATATTCGGATAGCTATTAAATTCGAACCGCTAATAAAAAACTTTTTGGGCAAGGAATATACTCTATGTTTGTGTAAATCCACATTCAGAGCCGGTACAGTCTGTCCTGTCGATCCGATTAAATTCCCGTTAAAATAAACTTCATCTACGTCCCGAATTTCGCCAAGGCTTATAGATAGAGGATCGTTCCAGTCTTTTAAATTTTCCGGTATGAAAAACCTGCACCTGTACCAGTGGTAGCCTATTATTTTGACTGTCTTATCTTTGCCGTAATCGGGAAGAGTTTTTTTTATCCAAAGGGAATCGTCCATGAGAGGATCCTTCCAGTCTGGGTTGTCTCCACGACGATACATCCATCCTGAAGTCAACGGAACTTCATTCTCAAAACTCCCTACGACGGAATTGCAATCAATAGAAAACAGGTCGTTAGGGGCATATAAGGTTAAAGCGACAAATAAAAAAATTACGAGATTTTTAAGCATTTTTCGATTCTGTAAAATTACAGTCTTCTGATCCTGCCGAAAAAGATAAATCAAAATTCAGGGTGGGTAAAAATAAAGAAATGGCAGTAAATCCGGTATCACCTATGCCATTTTCCGCCGATCTATGGAGCCGAAAAATGAGGGGCTTTGATTGGGTTTTCTTTTCTCATGTGATGCGGTGGAGAAAATGGATTGTGGACATTTACACTCGGCACAAGTCCAAGATGACGCTTCATGCGGAGATGAATAACTCGAAGTTTTGGGACACGTCTTAAATTATTGTGCGCCAAGTAGAATCTGAAACGGACTTGTCTCGATTGTTTACTGAATTTCGAGCATTGAAACAAGGCACTATTTACTAACAGCCGGCCACTAATCGGTTTTCAGGACTGCAAGAAACGCTTCCTGGGGAATTTCTACTGAACCGAACTGTTTCATTCTTTTCTTTCCCTCTTTTTGTTTTTCCAGAAGTTTTTTCTTTCGAGTAATGTCTCCACCGTAGCATTTTGCCGTAACATTTTTTCGAACTGCGGCGACGTTTTCGCGCCCGATGATTTTGGCTCCGATTGCTGCCTGGATTGCAATTACGAACTGTTGACGGGGAATTAACTCTCGCAATTTTTCGATGATTGCGCGGCCTCTCTGCTCAGCTCGAGTTTTGTGTACGATAGTCGAAAGCGCATCCACAATCTCTCCATTCACGAGAATATCCAACTTAACGAGCCTGGACTGCTTGTAACCGATAGGCTCATAATCCAAAGACGCATATCCTTTTGAATAGGATTTCAGCTTGTCATAGAATTCGAATATTAATTCTGCGAGAGGAATTTCGTAAACTAGTTGAACCTTGTCCGAATCGAGATACACTGAGTTCTGGTGGACTCCTCTTTTTTCGATTACAAGACTCATTATATTTCCGACGTATTCATTCGGAGTAAGGATAGTTGCTTTTACAAAAGGTTCCTCCATCACTTCAATCGTTTGCGGATCGGGAAATTTGGACGGGTTGTCGATTTCGTAAGTCTCGCCTTTTGTGTTTGTAATTCTGTATTTTACGGAGGGCGCTGTTGTAATCAGAGAAAGGTTGAATTCGCGCTCGAGTCTTTCCTGAACAATCTCCATGTGAAGAAGGCCAAGATACCCGACCCTGAATCCAAATCCCAGAGCGTTGGAGCTTTCTTTTTCATACACAAGAGCAGCATCGTTCAGTTTAAGTTTTTCGATCGCTTCTACAAGTTCATCGAACTGCTCCCCGTAAATCGGGAATAACCCGGAGAACACCATCGGTTTTGCGTCCCTGTAACCCTGAACCGGTTCTGACGTCGGTTTATCGAACAGCGTTATCGTGTCACCGGTTCTTGCGTCCGCTACGTTTTTGATTCCGGCAACTATGTAACCGACCTCACCGGCGCCTAACGTATCCTTTGAAACAAGTTTCAGTTGATTCATGCCTACTTCGGTTACGATGAAATTTTTCTGGTTGGACATGAAAAGAATCTTGTCTCCGCGTTTGACGGATCCCTCGAATACTCGAACTTTGGCGACCACACCCATGTATGTGTCAAAGTAGGAATCATAAACCAACGCTTTCAATGGAGCTTTTTCGTCTCCGACCGGAGGAGGAATAAATTTTACGATTGCTTCAAGCACATCCGGGACGTTAAGTCCGGTCTTTGCGGATATGGAAACTGCCTCTGAAGGATCAAGGCCTAGAGTATTCTCGATTAGTTTCAGGCATTTCGGAATATCGGCGCTCGGCAGGTCGATTTTATTTATGATGGGAATGATGTGAAGATTTGCCTCCATTGCGAGATACAAATTTGCGAGGGTCTGGGCTTCCACTCCCTGACTCGCGTCCACGATTAATAGAACTCCTTCGCAGGCCATTAAAGACCGGGAGACTTCATAGTTGAAGTCCACATGTCCGGGAGTATCGATCAGATTAAAATGATAAATATTGCCATCCTTCGATTTATAATCAAAAGATGCGTTATTCGCCTTGATAGTGATTCCGCGCTCCCTTTCAATATCCATTGAATCGAGAATTTGATCTTTTTTAGTCCGGTCGTCCGTAAGAGCGCCGATTTCCAGAAGTCTGTCGGCTAACGTAGATTTTCCGTGATCGATATGCGCTATGATCGAGAAGTTTCTTATGAATTTCAGATTTTCATTCATTAGAAATTAAGCTCCCTCGGCAAGACGGATATCCTCCGGCGTAATTTTCGTTTTTGTATACCGGATAAATTCTACATCCTTGATGGTGACGATTCCGTCTCCGACAAACTCGTCCAAGACTTTTACGATTTCTTCAATTCTTCTTTCTGATTCTATGATGGTCAGGATTACTGTTGAATCTTTTTGCAATAAGGTAGAAATCAGATCATCCGAAAATTTCAGCTTCAGGTTTGAACCGTAACCAGAATTGGATCGAACGATTGTACAACCGGTTATATCCAATTTCAAAAATTTATCTACAAGAACCTTGTAAAGGGGAGATTTTTCGTATTCGTCTTTGCTGTTCAGATAAATTTTGATCTCTTTTCGATTATCTCTTAGTTTCATAAATTCAAGCATTTTTGAACGGATATATCGGTAAACATTTTTGTGATTCAAAAATTCCAATAACCGGATTTTTCTGGACATAGTCTCCCCCGAATGGGAAATATAGCTTAAATACCAAAAAACCGAGGTTAAAATCCGACATGAATTCAGATTCTTCAAAAATAAAATCAGTAAAAGCGCGTGAGATAATGGACTCCCGTGGAAATCCAACCGTCGAAGTGGACGTGTATTTGGAAGATGGTTCCTTTGGCCGCGCGGCAGTTCCCTCCGGAGCTTCAACGGGTGAGTATGAAGCAGTTGAACTGCGCGATGAAGACAAGAAAAGATACCTAGGAAAAGGCGTTCTGAAGGCGGTTTATAATGTAAACGAAAAACTTTCAAAGCACGTAATCGGACAGAGTGCGATAGATCAGATCAAAGTTGACCAGATCATGCTGGATGTGGATGGGACTCCTAACAAGAAGAATATGGGTGCAAATGCAATTCTTGGTGTATCTCTCGCAGTCGCCAAAGCAGCAGCCAACCATTGCAGGCTTCCACTTTACCGGTATATCGGGGGTAGTTTTTCCAGAGAACTTCCCGTTCCCATGATGAATATTTTGAATGGCGGATCGCACGCAGACAACAATATCGATTTTCAGGAATTTATGATTATGCCAGTGAGCGCAGGTTCTTTTCATGAGGGTCTCAGGATGGGAGCAGAGGTTTTTCATAACTTGAAATCCGTTTTAAAGTCCAAGGGGTTGAATACCGCAGTTGGGGACGAGGGTGGTTTTGCACCAGATCTGAAAAGTAACGCAGAGGGGATCGAGGTGATTCTGGAAGCGATTTCTAAGGCAGGGTACAAACCTAAGGAAGATATACTGATAGGGCTCGATGCAGCTAGTAGTGAATTCTTCGACAAGTCCAAGAAGAAATATATTTTAGGGAAAAAATCCAAAAATTCCGGCGATATAAAAGAATATAGCTCCGAAGAAATGGTAAAGATGTATTCAGATTTGGTGGACAAGTATCCGATTATTACTATAGAGGATGGATTAGACGAAAACGACTGGGCAGGCTGGAAATCGTTTAGCGAAAAACTTCGCGGGAAGATCCAATTGGTCGGAGACGACCTTTTTGTAACGAATATCGAGAAATTACAAAAGGGAATTTCCGAGGGAATTTGCAACTCCATACTCATTAAAGTAAACCAGATCGGAAGTTTGACCGAGACGTTATCGGCTATCGAGATGGCAAAAAGAGCGAATTATACCGCCGTGATCAGTCACAGAAGTGGGGAAACAGAGGATACTACCCTCGCCCACATAGCAGTTGCGACTAACGCAGGGCAGATAAAGACCGGTTCGTTGTCCAGAACGGACAGGGTAGCGAAATACAACGAACTTCTTCGCATAGAAGAAGAACTCGGTAAAGTTGCAAAATACAGAGGAAGGGAGACTTTTTACAACCTTGCATAATTCAAAGCGCGTACAGATCGTATCCATACTGGTATTTATCCTGGGGCTTGTTTATTTCTGTCTTTTGAGTACCTCCGGAGTTATTGTACGCGCAGGCATGAAAGAAAAGCTGGATGCTTTGAAAATGGAAGTCGAGAAAATCGAAGCAGAAAATCAGAATTTGGAAGCGAGAAGAAAACTTCTGAAAAATGAGAAATTCGCGGTTCAGATGGAAGCGAGAAAACACTATCTGCTTTCCAAAAATTCGAATATACTGAAATTTCGCGAAGCATCCAACAAAAAATCCGAGGAATTTTTGCTCGCATCCAGAGCAAATATTCCTTCCTTCAAAAATAAGACTTCAAAAAATCACATTCCACCAATCAATATTTTTCGGTTTTTCTACGTAGTTTGCGCAATTTCCCTTTGTATTGGTGTTTTTATTAAATTGAAAAAATAAAAAATTTTAGATCATGCTCTAAAACATTTTCAACAGTTGGTTTTAGGACTTGTTCCTATTTAAAAAATTTAATAGCAGAAATTAGAATTCCTGTTTGAGCAAGAAACAATCCGGATGTCCAGCCGATCATCCATTTTATTGTTTCATATTTAGATTGTTCCATTTTCAGTTCAAGGCCTGATTCCATTTTTTTCATATCGTGCTTAAGACGGGTTTCAATTTCCATCATATCATGCCTGAGACCCGATTCCATATCTTTCATATCGTGCTTAAGACGGGTTTCGATTTCCATCATATCATGCCTGAGACCTGTTTCCATATCTTTCATATCGTGCTTAAGGCGGGTTTCGATTTCAATCATATCATGCCTGAGACCTGTTTCCATCTCTTTGATATCGTGCCTGAGGCACATTTCCATTTCCTTCATATCATGCTTGAGATTTGTTTCGAGTTCTTTCGTATCTTTTCTAAGAATAATTTCCGTATTTTTCAGATCTTGCTTGGTCGTTAAATTGTTTTCAATTACATCTGAAAAAATCGAAGCAATTTCTGTAGCTGCATTTTCTTCCACTTTGGCGCCCTAAGCCTGTGATATATTTTCAAAGAATCGATTGGTGTTTCCGCAAACATGCCATTATTTCAACGTTATTCTATAATTGATCAAGCCAATTTTATATATAAATTTCTTAGTCGGGAAAAAAGTTAAAATAATTACAGGTAAAATTCAAATTACAAATAAATTATGAACATACCGGATCAACATGGAAAGTAAAATTTCGTAAATTATTGGAGTTTTCATAAAATTCAAAAAATAGAGTATGGCTTAAAGATTCATTTTTAGGACGGCTTTATGGCTAATACGGAAGAGCAAGCACCGGATGTTTTAGAAGAACTCAGAAACGGAAACAGAATTCAGAAAAAATTTCTAGATCAGAGAAAAATTTTTCTTTGGGGAGCAGTGTACGATGATTCTGCGAAGGATATTGTAAACAAGCTTATGTATCTGGAAATGGTCGATCCGGGAAAAGACATATTTTTTTACATAAATAGTCCCGGTGGATCCGTGACTGCAGGTCTAGCGATTTATGACACGATGAAAATGATTACCTCTCCAGTTTCGACTATCTGCATGGGTATGGCGGCTTCAATGGGTTCGCTATTGCTTGCGGTTGGGGAGAAGGGAAAAAGGTATATCTGGCCGCATGCAAAAGTAATGATTCACCAGCCGAGTATCGGAGGCCAAATTACTGGCCCTGCGACGGATATAAAAATCCACGCTCAGGAAATCATGAAGACCAAAGAGACTTTGAATAAGATTCTCTCAACCGCTTGCAACCAGCCTTTTGAGAAAATCGTTGAAGATACGGACAGAGACTACTATATGACAGCTGATGAAGCGATTAAATACGGTATTGTGGACAAACTTTCTTCAACAATCAATGGAGCCTAATGCCGGGTAAATTTTTAGCCGAAGAAGTTTTTCGGCTATTTCTGGATTCTCCGAATTCTAAAGAAGGGGATTCGCAAATTTTCTATTACGTTTTGGATTATCTTTCCAATTTTAAAGACGAGGACGATTCTGATACGTCAGGCGACAGCCTTTCTGAAGATACTGTAAACCAGGAGACTGGAAAAGGAGTTTTGTTAGAAGATTTTTCTTCGTATGAGTTGGATGATTTTTTGTATTTTTATCTGGAAGATAATTTCGAAAATTATGCTGATCTCCAAAAACAATCGGTTCACCTATTCCGTCGATTTTTGAAATTTGCTACCGCGAAAAAATTTCTTGGCCCGGAAGATAGAGAGGAGTGGGAAGAGGTTTTGGAAGGGTAGGATACGGAAAAATATTATTGAATATATCCTTTTTTTCGCGCTATCTCTTCATTAAGGATTATTAAATCCTCTAACATAAAGGCTTTTTTGATCCCTTTTAATTCTTTTCGCAAAACATCAGTTAATTCTTGTAACCACTCTTTTTTATGACTTTTGACTATTAATATTGGAAGAAATTTTGATTTTGGCAAATTTTGATCACTCATCCAAAGGGGTTCATCGAATTGACTCGGGTATTCTCTGTGAACTGATATGCCAATTATAAGTAAAATCGAGTGAGTAAATTTGTCTAAAATTTCATAGGCATAATCCTTAACAGCTTTTGTTGATGCAGGGTTACTTGGATTGGGAGCTGTTGATTTAGCTTCAATAAATTCCAATCTGTTATTATTTGCATTTTTTTTAAAACAGATCAAATCGCATGTTTTAATTCCGTTCCCCTTTACTAAAGTTGTATAGGGTTCAACTTTTTCTGGTAAAAATGAATATTCCATATCTACAAAAAAGCTCATGCCGGATTCTTCTACTAATGATTTCATATCAAGGAAATTTCGATTTCTTCCTCATATAGCCTAATTGATTCATTGATTATTGCATTGTCCGGCATACCATTTAAAAGATCAGAAATTTCTAATTTATCTTTTTCAAGTGATAAAGTTGGAATAGATTTATTCATTTTTTTTGAAATTAATGATAGTTTTTTGATTACGTAATAAGAGTGACTTGCAATAAAAAATTGAATTCCTTGATCTGCCAGAAGTTCTATTATATCTAAATATTTTGTTAACATCGAAGGGTGTAAGGCTGATTCGGGTTCATCAATAAATACAACAGATTCGGGTGTCAAGTATCTGTTTCCCAGTAGAGTGTCCAATATAGCAATTTTTTTAATTCCCTCGGAAGTAGATTGTATTGAATAAGTAAAGGGATTTCTCCAGTAAGACCATTTATCGGATGTATCATCATATTGCACTTTTCCATCAATCATCAATTCTAACTTTTTTCTTGAATCTGAAAAGGTTAAATAATTTTTCCCTTTTTGAGTTGGTCTAGATAATGCATTTACAAGATCAAGATAAGTATCATCGAAACCAAATAAGTTTTGGTCCCTGGTAAAACGAATAATTTTAAAAAGTGAGAGAACTTCTTTTGCAGGAAAAAAGATTGAAAGTGCTTCTCGCTTGTCTGTAAGGTTATCACTTAATTTAACAATTGTGTTTGTAGTTGCTTCTCCAAATGAATAGTTGATACTTCCTTCTGTCAGTGTTAGGTCAAATTTTAAATGTTCTTGCGAGCCTTTTTTTTGCAATTCTCCAAGTTTATCAAGTTGAAATGTCCAATACATCTTCTCAGCCAAAATTTCATTCAGTTTCTTGGGATTGTTGCCTCTCTTATAATCCTCTATTGCTCTTATCGCCGAATACAGGGCTTTTAATAATATTGTCTTTCCATAGCCATTGCCCCCGATAATTAGATTGATCTGTCCCAAATTATTCCAACTCAAGTTAGTAATAGGACCAAAATTGTTTAGTGAAAATGATTTAATCATAAAAAAACCTAGTTATAAACTCACATTCATTATCGGTTAGCAATCTGCAGTTCTTCAGAGTGAAACCCCTTCTTTAAAAACCAAACAACTGCCTTATATACGTTATATTTTGTGTATCCAAGTAAAAAAAGCAAGAGATAAATAATCTGATTGACTTATTATAAATTTCCTTTCAAATTACATTTAGTGCCAAATTTAAAAGCTACATTCTTTGTTTTCTATCTGGCTCTTTTCACCTATCAACACGCGATTGATAATGATGCGATTTGTGGGGGGAAAGGAGTGAATGAGGATTTTTGCTCGTTCGCATACCTGGATAATGTAGAATCCGACCACCAGGATTCAGACCACGAACATACATGTGTAAATTGTCCATGTAACTCCATATTGATTTCCGTATGGGATATGGACAAGGCAAAAATCATCGCAGAGGTACAGTCGTCTTATTTCATCAGTCCTTTTTCCAATACTCATGATTTTCAGTACATTTCTTTTTTGAATAGGCCCCCCAAGCAAACCCTCTCTTGAAATTGGTAAAATTTGAGAGTGCGTACTAGGCACTCGGGAATTTTGCAAAGTGTTCGTTTCTTGTTAACAGTAGCATACTGTTATTTTGAAATGCCGGCAAGAACTCCTGTAATGTTTCGAACGCACCACTTAGGAGAGGTTATGAAATTCATTTTATTATTCATTCCGATTTTTGGAATTTTTTCCAGCAGTCAGGATCATGAGGAGCCACATCTGCATTGCACAGGGAATGTCACTCTGAAACAAATTGTTGAATGTGTTCTTGACCACAGTCCGGAATACAGAAGCTCTCGGTTGGAACTGAATGTGATCAAAGGCAAAAAAATTGCTGCGGGATATTTATTTCCATCGAATCCCCAATTTTCCTATATGCAAAGTTACCGAAAACAGACTCAGAGTGAGGGCCTCGTAACTGGCGGACTTGTGTCTAGTGTAAACGGAGAAATTCTTTTGTCGCAGGAAATTTTCATCGGTGGACAGAGAAAAGGCAGGCTGGATGTCGCGGATGCTGAGTTTGCAGCCCAGGTAAGAAAGGTTACGGTTATGGAGAGAGAGACGATATACAATGCGTTAGTTGCAAGCCTAATGTATTTCAGTCTAATGAAGGAAGTCAAGCTTGCCGGAGAATTGCACGGCCTTGCCAAAGATATTCACACTGTTGCAAAGGCAAGAGCCGAAAAGGGCTTATCTGCTCCGATTGACGCGGATATTGCCGAGGCTGAATCCATCCGAATGAACAGGTTTTATCTCTTAACGAAAAGAAGGCTTGATGTTGCAAAAGGAAATTTAACCGTCATGATGGGGGTTCCATTTTCGGCAGCACTAGAGCTGGTCGGAGAGCCTGAGGATCCCGCATTCCAGAATATGAATATTGCTACATTAACGGATGAGGCGCTAAAAGTGCGAGCTGAAATTCAGGCGAGTGAGGCTGAAATAATTACTCAAGAGTCGAGAATATCCCTCTTACAGAAAGAAAAAATTCCAAACCTTACAATCTCCGGATTTGTGCAGAGAGACGGGTTCAATGAGAATGTAATCGGCGGGAGGTTTTCTTTGCCGCTAAAAATTTTCCGAGATAATTCCGGCGAACTGGTGGAGGAAATTTCCAGAAAGGAACAGCTGATTAATAAAGCTGAAGTTAGTCGCCACTCAATACGTTATGAGGTGATTAAAGCGATTTCCAGCTACAATTCTTTAAAGGAAGAATACGGAAGCTACTCGGAAGAGCTACTGGAGAAAATCGACAAGGATTTGGATTCGATAAAAAAAGCCCTCTTAAACGGACGAATAAATGTGCGTGAGGCGCTATTGAGTCAGCAATCTCTTATCGGAATAAAAATATCCTATGTTCAATCAAAAACGGACTTTGCAATTGCAACCGCAGAAGTGATACGAGCTTGCGGGATTCCTTTTTCGGAGTATCTGGAATCCTCAAAAAAGGGGACACAAAAATGAGAAGTATATTTTATCTGGCTGGAATAGTGTTAGCGGCTTATCTGATCTTTTTTGGGTATAAAAAAATCAGCGGTAAAAAAAATGCAGATCCAGCCGTTACGACAACAGCCGGGGTCGAGAATGAAAAAGAAGATGCGATAGGCGAAACAGACTTTTCAATGAGAATAAAAGTGCCTTCGGAAATCAAGAAAGATACCGAGATCGAAACTGTTGAGGTTACCAAGGGAGACTTTCCGGATGCGATCTCTATCATCGGGGAGATTTCCGCAAATCCAGACAAGATCGGAAAAATAGGCGCAAGGTTAGCCGGTAGAATCACTAGAGTGGCTTTTAAAGAAGGGGACTGGGTAGAAAGAGGGGATGTCTTAATAACAATAGATTCACCCGAAGCCTCCAGGCTTCGTTCCAAATATCTTGGTTCTCTTTCGAGATACAACGCTTCTCAAAAAAATTCAGCCAGGTTGAAAGAACTTGTGACGCTAAGGCTTGCCGGAGAGCAGGAAGCTATTAACGCAGAGTCCGAATTAAAGATACAGGAGTCTGAGTTGGAGGCCGACAAAGAAAACCTCCGGGTGTTTGACATTTCTATTCCTCTGATTGCCGGAGATAAAAAAAACAATTTTGGGAATTATGAAATTCGTTCTCCAATGACGGGAGTGATTTTATCCAGAGAGGCGATCGTTGGCGGCCAAGTGGATGCAAACACGAATTTGGGTACAGTAGGCGACATATCAGAGGTATGGTTTTTAGGTAAATTGTTTGAAAAGGATCTATCGAAAGTCGATATCGGTGAAAAAGCCATAATCAGGCTCAATTCTTACCCGAATTTGAAATTTGAAGGCAAGCTGACGTTTGTCGGAATGCAGATTGACCCGGGATCTAGAACCGTAAACGCAAGGGTTGTCTTGAAGAATAAAAAGAATCTGGCAAAGGTCGGCCTCTTTGGGACAGCAGAGATTTTTACTATTGAACCGGAAATTCTTGCTATTCATACAGACTGCATTGCTGAAATTAACGGCAAGACCGGTGTTTTTGTAGAGGAAAAACCGGGTGAATATGTTTTCCGGGAGATAAAAATTAAACGTAAATCGGATACGTTAGTTGAAATTGAGTCCGGACTTAGTGAGCGGGAGTTTGTTGCAAGGAAAGGAATTTTCTTTTTAAAATCCATCCTTCTGAAATCTACATTCGGTGGAGAAGGCTAATGAAATTCTTGAGCGCATTGGTTCATTGGTCGCTTCAGAATCGACCGATCGTAATCGGGCTATCGGCCATATTCCTATTTTTTGGGATTGATTCGGCGAGAAAACTGAAAATAGACGCTGTCCCGGACATTACTACGATACAAGTTCAAGTGATAACTACGGCTCCTGCATTATCTGCAATCGAAATAGAAAAATATGTGACTTATCCTGTTGAGAGAGCAATGGCAGGCTTGCCACATATTGAAGAGGTGCGTTCGATATCGCGTTACGGGATTTCCGTCGTGACTGTGGTATTCAGAGACGATACGGATATTTATCTGGCGAGACAGTGGGTTGCGGAAAGATTAAAAGAGGCAGAGTCGGTAATCCCTGCGTCATACGGCATCCCTGCGATGGGGCCTATTTCGACAGGCCTCGGAGAAATATTTCAATTTACCCTGAAAAGTGATAAGCACAGTCTCGTAGAGCTAACTACCCAGTTGAATTGGTATGTAAATCCAATTTTGAAAACCGTTCCGGGTGTTGTAGAAGTCAATACTTTCGGAGGAGAATCAAAACAGTATCAGATCATACTGGATTTGAATAAAATGCAGGCGCTTGGATTTTCCGGGATGGATGTTCTGGAAGCCTTGAAGAGGAACAATGCCGCGGCCGGTGGAGGCTACATCGAAAAAGAAAAAGAACATATCGTGATCGGAAGCGACGGACTAATCGGCTCATTGGAGGATATATCTAAAATTTATATCGGAAAAACAAAAGATGGCATTCCCGTCACGATTTCGTCTATTGCTGAGGTAAAGGCCGGACACAAGCTAAGAAGAGGAGCCACGTCAAAAGACGGAAAGGGCGAGGTTACGGGAGCTATCACTCTAATGTTGATGAAGGATAATTCTCTTCAAGTAACCGAATCCATAAAGAAAAAGCTGCAAGAGATAAAACCATTTCTTCCCTCCGGAATGACAGTCGAACCGTTTTATGACCGGTCTGAAATGGTAAAAAAAACAATCCGCACCGTAATGATAAATCTTTTCGAAGGCGCGATTTTGGTAATTGTAATTTTGTTTTTTATGCTGGGAAATCTTCGAGCCGGCCTTGTGATTGCTGTAACGATTCCTTTTGCGATGCTCTTTGCAATTTTGATTATGAGAATCCGAGATGTGCCTGGAAATTTAATGAGCATGGGCGCGATAGATTTCGGCTTAATTGTGGACGGCGCAGTAATCATAGTCGAGAACGCAACCAGACGGCTTTCACAAAAAACAATTGAGCTGAAAAGAGCGTTAACCGATACCGAGAAAGTCAATACGATTTATGAGGCTACTATTGAGGTAAGGAAAGCTACGATTTTCGGCGAATTGATCATCGCTATCGTCTATCTTCCCATTCTTGCCTTATCCGGTGTGGAAGGAAAAATGTTCATACCGATGGCAATGACGGTTCTGTATGCCTTATTCGGCGCATTTATACTGACGTTGACCGTTGTTCCAGTGCTTGCCGCCTATCTTTTAAAGCCGGACCATGAGGAAGAACACGAGACTTTTATTTTTAGGAAACTGAAATACTTCTATGACCCTTTCTTGGAAAAATCATTCCACAACAAAAAGAAAGTCGTTTTTGGAGCGGTTTTTGCTTTTTTGTTTTCATGTGTACTGTTTTATTTTTCCGGCGGGGAATTTATTCCACAATTGGATGAAGGATCACTTTTGATCGAGGTCAATCGCTTGCCGTCCGCATCACTAAGCGAATCTATTGAGACTTGCGGGAGAATCGAAAAGGCGTTATTGAAAAATTTTCCGGAGATCACCCATGTCGTCTCACGTACAGGATCTCCGGATATTGCGACAGATCCGATGGGAATTGACAGAAGCGATGTCTACCTCATGCTAAAACCGAAAGAGGAATGGAGATTTTCGAAGGATGTGCTGATTGAAAAAATCTCCTCAGTTCTGGAAAAATCCGTTCCGGAGGTAGCTTTTTCAATATCTCAACCCATCCAGATGAGGACAAACGAACTAATTGCAGGAGTACGCTCCGATGTCGGGATTAAAATTTATGGAGACGACCTAACTGTATTAAAAAATCTCGGAGAAGAGGTGTCGCATAACGTTAATAAAATACACGGAGTGGTTGACATGAAGATCGAGCAGTTGAAAGGGCTTTCCTATTTGAAAGTGATTCCAAATCGGATGAGTCTGTCCAGATACGGAATAAGCGTGAATGAAGTGAACCAGGCCGTGGAAATGATCTCATCCGGAAATTTTGCCGGAAATGTATTCGAGAACAACAGAAGATTTGAAATGGTATTAAAGGCAAGGGACGATATGCGAAATCCTCTGGAAAGAATAAAATATTTCCCAATTCGATCTCATTTCGGCCAGGCTGTTCCGTTATCCGACCTAGCTGATATTTATATGGAAGAGGGTCCCGTTCAAGTCAGCCATGAGCACCAGTCAAGAAGAATGATTGTTGAATTCAATATTCGTGGACGAGACATGCTAAGCGTAATTAACGAGGTAAAGGAAGTATTGCAAAAAAAAATAAAATTTCCGGGGGGCTACAGATACGAATTCGGAGGAAAATATGAGAATTATATTTCTGCGAAGAACACTCTTTTGATAGTGGTTCCAGTTACGCTCTGCGTGATACTTTTCATACTCTGGATTGCATTCGGAGAAATATCCTCTGCGCTGATAATTTTTCTGAACGTGCCTTTTGCCATCACGGGCGGGGTTGTTGCGTTATTTGTTCGAGGGCTACCATTCAGTATCTCTGCGGGTGTTGGATTTATTGCTCTATTCGGGGTGGCCGTATTAAATGGGCTTGTCTTGATTTCATTCGCAAAGGAATTGGAAGAACATGGTAAAGATGCGTTATCCGCTATCAAAGAAGCCGCACGCCTTCGGCTTCGTCCTGTGATGACAACAGCAATAGTTGCAGCACTAGGATTTGTGCCTATGGCAGTTTCCACAAACATGGGAGCAGAAGTGCAGAGGCCCTTAGCAACTGTAGTCATCGGAGGACTGATTTCTGCGAGTGTTTTGACTCTTTTGGTACTTCCAATTGTTTATGCGAGCTGGTTTGGGAGAAAGAGACTTGATTACAGTTAAAAAATAGACTGCCCAACACAAATGTTGTGCTTCTGTTTTTCAAACTCTAAAGGATATAAGGAAATCTCTACCATTTATTCTTATCCATATTTACGGGTAAGCATTTTTCTTTTTTGGGAAACAACCTTTTCCGTACTCAAATCGATGATTTATCCCCGTGAATTTTGGCAAGAATGTCAATTATTTTTTAACAAGTTCAAGGAAGGGCTGTGAGAATATATTTTGCAGTAGCCAGAATAACGAAAAGTTCTTCGCTGAATTACAAATCAATGAGGAATGAGCAAACTTTTAATTAAAGGTTTGTCACAAATCCTAGCTCTAAATCGTCATAGGGACATGGAAAAGAAAAATAATCAGAAACAAAAAGTAGTAATTCTCGGTGGAGGCTATGCGGGGGTTAATTCAGCCCTTCGATTGAGGCTCCGAAACAAAAATGTCGAAATCACCTTGATAAACAATAGAGACCGGTTTGTTGAAAGAATTCGAAATCATGAACACGCCTTGGGGATCCAAAAACAAAAGATTTTATTAAGGGAGGTTCTCGGAGAAAGCATCAATTTTCAAGTAGGGTATGCGGAAAAAATTGACCCAATATCAAAGTCTGTTTTGGTCCGAACTGAGAGTGGCCAAAACCTAATTCCCTATGGCATCCTCGTTTATGCCTTAGGTAGTGGAGAGGTGCGGGAAAATAAAAACTTGCACTCCATCAATTCAAGGGAAGGAGCCGAGAAACTAAGGATGGAACTCCTTCAAAAAGAGGACTTTGGAATTGTTGTCGTTGGTGCTGGGGTTACAGGTATTGAATTGGCAACCGAGCTAAGGGAAAAATTTCCAGAACGAAATATAACCTTGGTCGGTAAAAATCCTCTCGGTAGTCATCTGAATTTGAGTAGCAAGGCGAAAGAATATCTGCACCAAGTTCTTTCTGAAATGAAGATTGGATTTGAAACGAGGAATTTGGATCTATTCAAGGACCTTGATTTTTTAGTTGAAATGAATCGAAGCAAGAATCTTGTTGTGGACTGCACTGGTTTTTTATCCCCTACTCTTGCGAAAGAAAGTGGGCTGATTTGTGATGAAAAGAATCGAGTTGTTGTAAACGAATCCCTTCAGGCAGAGGGTCATTCAGATATTTTTGTCGCAGGGGATTCAGCTTCCTATAAATTTGGCATTGAATCAATTCAGTATTCTGGTTGCGCAACAGCAATGCCGATGGGAACTTTCGCAGGTGAGTCTATTGCAAAAATTCTTCAAGGTGCAGATTTAGAACATTTCAATTGTGGTTTTATTTTTCGGTGCATCAGTCTAGGAAGAAAAAAAGGGGTCATCCAATTCTTGAATAAAGATTCCGGCCAGCCCAATGACAAAATACTGACCGGAAGAGTAGCGGCAATATTCAAGGAAAATGTATGCAGGTTGACCGTAGTTTTGCCTATGCTGGAAAAAAAAACAGGCTTACCAATTTTCAGTTGGCGCAAAACTCAGATCATGAAACGGATTGACAAATTGACGGAACTTGCAGTTTAAATACTATTTGTTTTTCAATTTCAATCCAATGATTTGAAATCCATCTAATGAGTACAATTGATCCTATGATCGGCGAAAATCATCTGCAGATTTATGAAGAGGCTAGGCCAAGGCTACTATCTCTCGCATACAGGATGACGGGTAGTTATTCTGATAGCGAAGATATTTTGCAAGATGCGTATTTAAAATTTAATCAAGTGCCATTCGGTAAAATAAAATCTACCGGTGCATTGCTCACAACAATTGTAACACGCTTATCTATCGACTTTTTACGGAGCGCTCGGAGAAAAAAGGAAATCTACGTCGGGCCTTGGCTACCGGAGCCAGTTCCCGATTTATACCTTGCTCATGAAAATCCAGAAGATAGAGAAAGCATTCGGTTTGCATTTCTATTGCTTTTACAAAAACTGAATCCGGTTGAACGCGCAGTCTTTATATTACGCGAAATCTTTGATTATGATTATTCGGAAATCTCAAAAATCACTCAAAGGAACATCGATAATTGCCGGCAAATATTTCATAGGGCAAAAAAGAATGTACGTTCGGATTATGAAGTAAAAATAGAAAATGAAGAAAGAAATGGCGAAATCCTTTCTGCATTTCTCGCGGCCTGTAGTGGAAAAAATCTGGAAACGCTTGTAAATTTACTGCAGCGCGATGCGGTTTTTATTAGTGATGGAGGGGGGAAGGCAAAGGCATCAAGAATTCCTATTCGCGGAGCCAGGAGAATTGCAAAATTTCTTTTTGCAGTACGTGACAAAAATGGTAGCGATGATTATTATATCGGGCATTTGAATAATGCTCTTGCGCTTGTTGGTTATTTCGAAAAACGTCCGGTATTTGTCCATGTATTTGAAGTTTCCGCCCAAGGTATAGGAAATTCGTATGCAATTAGAAATCCAGATAAGCTACGACTTTTTTCTGACTTCGAAAAATTGGTTCGAGCAGGCGATCTAATCCCGCTTCGAATTTTTTTTAAAACATCCCAAAAGCTCAGAATTGCAAGAGAGGTCATTTTTCGAAAAATCACCAAATGGATTTAAGCACATTTGGCTATGGGATGAGCTATTTCCGAAAGGTTACTCTATTTGCATTCTTTGGGACACCAGTGAAAATACCTGAAAAAGATTTCAAATTTCGTTTTTTTAAAAAATTACTGAATTTTTCCCCCTTTTTTTATCACAATCTATTAAGAAAAAATTCAAAAAAAGGGTTGACAAGTTTTGTGCGACGCACAATTGTGGTTTTAGTGCATTGCACTATTTGAAAGGAGAAAGTAAATGGAAAAACAAATCATGGACATACTGAACGCAGGAATCGGCCTTTTTCAATCTGGAAAAGAAGGATTATCAAAAGCTAGAACTGACCTAGAAAAAGCGTATGCAGAACTTGCTTCAAAAGGCGCTCAGGACAACTCCGAAACCGCTGTAAAGCTTAGACAATCTGTTGATAAAATCATCGGCGACATCAAAGAATTTACAAGTGTAGCTGGAAAAAACTATGAAGAAACAAGAGCAAAGATCATAGAAAACTACAACAAGATCACTGATGAGATCAAAAACAGAATGCCAGAAGGAAAAGTTGAAGCTGTAAAAGCAAAAATCAACGAAGTTGCTGAAAGCATTAAAAAGCCTAAAGCTTAATTTTTTATTCTTACCGAGGGGCTTTTGCCCCTCTTTCTTTTTTCCCACTTAAAATTTTTCTTTTTCTAGAGAGCTTCACAAAAAACATTGCAATTATTCTTTTCGGACGGTAATTTTATGAGAAAGTATGATGTATTTGGTGTCGGTAATGCGTTAGTTGACACTCTTGTTCATGTTGATAATAAGTTTTTAGATGAAAATAAGATTCAAAAAGGAATCATGACACTTGTAGATTCGGAGAAACAAGGAGAACTTCTGGCTTCTCTTCACGAACACAAACTGGAATTAAGATCCGGCGGAAGTGCTGCGAATACTATGATTGCACTTGCAAACTCCGGAGGAACGGGATGTTACACCGGCAAGGTTTCGAATGATGCAAACGGTGAGTTTTACAAAAAGGATATGGAGAATGCCGGAATTATTTTTGAAGTTGCTCCGGCCAATGAAGGCCATACTGGAACCTGTGTAGTTCTTACAACGCCCGATGCCGACAGAACGATGCTCACCCATTTGGGAATTTCAACAACTCTTACGTTAGGCGACATAGATGTGGAAAACCTCAAGAAATCGAAAATATCTTATGTTGAAGGCTATCTTTGGGATGGGGAAGGGACAAAAAAAGCCTCTCTCCACACGATGGAGGTTTCTAAAAAGAACGGGGTGAAGGTCGCTTTTACTTACAGCGATCCTTTTTGCGTGAAAAGAGCTAAAGAGGATTTTATCAAAATCACCAGAGAAAATGCTGATTATATTTTTTGCAATCACGAAGAAGCGATTTCCTTAAGCGGAAAGAATGACCCCAAAGATGCGTTAGCGTACATTGGCACTCTTTGTCAGACTGCATTTATGACCTGGGGAAAGGAAGGTGCATACTTTGTAGATAGAGGATCGATTACTCATGTTCCTGGATTTCCTGTTAATCCGATTGATACAAATGGGGCTGGTGATGCATTCGCAGCCGGAGTTCTTTATGGAATCAGTCAAGGATACTCACTTCCCAAAGCGTGCAGGTGGGGCAATTACGTTGCATCCAGAATTATCATGGAGATCGGAGCGAGGCTGTCTGTCCGGTTGATGGGGCGTCAGGATGAAATTCTAGTCGGCTACTGATTTTTTTTTTGCCTCAAAGATCCAACAGACTCGTAAAAGATTGGTAAAATTTATTTTGTTTAAGTAGAACGTCAAAATTATATCAGAGTAAATAAATACCTTACGTTTATCCGTATTCAAGATGTTTTCTGGATAAATATTGATTAACTTCCTTTTTATAATCGAGATTTTGCGTGGTTGATTTTGGTTTCATAGTCACCTCTGTTTATTTTTTGTCAGTAAGTTCTTCCATGTCGCTCAATTCGACGGAGAGCGCCTGGGTTGAAATCTGGATTTCCCATATTGAGAGTGCAAGCGATAAAATCAGAAGCAACAAGCTCGATTGAAAAATATATTTTGCGATTTGGACTTCTCCTATAAAAATAAAAAACATACATACTACGCAAAGAAGCATGCTTGAGATTCCGAAAAATTGCATATTTCTGATTAACAGGAGTCTGTGTCGCAAGGATTTAATTTGAACGAGAATCTTTTCGGTTTTGGTTTCTTCATACTGTGTATATAGATCCCGGATCAACCGCGAAAGGCTGAGAAACCGGTTGGTATAGGCAAGCATCAAAAGAGAGATAGCTGGAAATAATAATGAAGGAGAATTTAGAGAAAGTTCCACACTCAATTTATCGGTTTGAATTTGAAATAAATCAGTGAAAAAAGATTTTTGTTGCCGGTGATTACTTACCTGTTTTCCAAATGTATTCCCGTTGCGTTACCTGTTCAAAATTTCTTATTCATGAATTGAGACAATACTTGATTCATGTCATCTCTACTTTTTGCCGCGATGTAGAGCCCAATAGATTCGGCAGTAGTCCCGTCGATTTCCCGAAAAGGCGTTACCGCAAGAATGAAGCAGTTGAAGTTTTTTTCTATTTCGGAAAATTTCAAAATCAGGGTTTGTGTGTGGATATTTTTATCAGCTATAGGAAGAAAATACAAACTGAAAATTTTGTAATCGAAAGGGATTTTTTGAATTAGATCATACAATATTCTTCCCATGGAATATCTGAAATTGATCTCGCTCACGAATTGAAAATACAGCTTTCCGTTTCTCAAAAATTCAAATCCATCTGCCGAAAAAGGCCCTGAATATTCAACGGGAAGGTGCTTCACGAATTTGCCAACAAATTCGCATAACGCATCAGCAAATCGATATGTTTTTATCCTATCGATTATCGTCCCCCTGTAAGATCCATTTTTTGATACCAACATTTCCGTAATTGCAAGAATTTTTAATCCATTGCTTGAGTAATCGAAGAGTCCGCTGAAATCATTAGTTCTGGATTCTCCAACCCATTCTTCCAGAACGAATTTTTTTCCCTGAAAGCCGGAAAGTCTTCGCTCCAATTCATTCAAGTCCAGGTGATTTCTGATTACAAAATGACCTCTTCCCGCAAAACCGAATTCGGATTTCAAAATGAATGGAGGTTCGTGATTACTTAAAATTCTTTGAATGTCGTTTCTATTTTGCGCAATGAAGTTTTTCAGTGTAGTTACTTCGGTTTTGTTTTTTTGTTCAGATTGAAATACTTTGGAGTTTAGAATTCTGGACTCATCGATTTTTTTTGGGTCGTATTTCAGCTTGAAATCGATAAAATTGGAAGTTTTTCCCCATTCGACAAATTCGAAATTTCCGGCTGAAACCTGCCCATTGAATCCTTTTGCAAAATCCACAGATTTTGAATTCCAGTATTCAAGCATTTCCGGATTCAATTCGGTCGCGGTTAGAACAAAATCATTTTTGCCTGCCGTCAGAAAAAATAATTTTTCCAGCAAAGAGTTTCGCCCGAGTATGGTTTTTGAAAAATTTGGAAAATTAGGAAAGGAGTCTAACTCATATTCAAAGAAGGAATTCAGTCTGAAAATTTTTCTCATTCAAAATCTCCGAGGCAAGTGTTTGAACTTTTCTTTTGGAAAATTCATCAGAATATTTGCCAAGCTCAGTGATGAAGTTTTCATCCAAACCGGCCCTCTTTCTTGAATCAGGAAAATAATAATAACCTTTTGCGCGCCTTGGAGTAAATTTTTCATCCAGAAGATTCGTATAAGTATCCCAGTCGTTTCCCAAAAATTTTTCAGAATTTCTCAAAATGTACAGGCCTCTTTTTACGTGCCGAATCTCATCTTTGTAGATAGTGTCCATGACATCTGCACATTTTTTGTCGTCGAAGTGAAGGAAAATGTTTTTGTAAAGAATCGCAAAATCGAGATTTGCCCCTTCAAAAGTAATTGCGACTATTGCAGCGAATCTTTCGAGTGAGTCGATTTTTGGTGCTTGCTTCCAGAATACGTAGTTTAGAGGCCTTTCCCCGAAATCCATTCCAAATTCCCTGATCCTTTTCAAATAAAGGCTAAAGTGTTTTTGTTCATCCAGCAAAGTATTGAATAAGCTCTTTCGAATTTTTTTTGGCGCATTCTGAAATTTTAGTATAGCTAAAGCGAAGAGCTCTATTGCCAAAAGCTCATGGTTAGCAAAATGGTGGAACGAGATCGCTCTATTTTCAGCCATATTCAAGTGTTCAAGCCGCGGAATTTTTGTTTTTTCTTCCGAAAAGGATATGCGCCTGGCTCTTACAGGTTTTTCCGGCAACTCTATCGAGCTCTCAATCTCGTCAAGTAGGCCATCCGGTGGAGAAATCAGCTTGTCTTCGATTTCTCCCGAAAATAGAATATGCTTGCAAAAATCGTTAATCGTTTTCATTTTAGCGTACTGAAAATTTGTTTTGTCTAATTAGCAAGGAGAAAAATAAAATCCTTTCAATTATGGAACCTTTTGATACGATAATTAAAATGAACCATGCGCTTAACGTTTATTGCAATAGAAAAAACAATTTTTTTCGATGAAATCATTTGCAGAAAATTTTACTCAAACCGGAATAGGGTGAGATAATGGAATGTTCACTTTGCGGCGGAGAGAAAATGCCGCATGGGCAGACGATTCACGGCAGGTTCAACTGCGTGACATGCGGGAAAGAATGGATTCTGGAAAAACGACAGTCTCCTCGCTTTCCAAAAATGGATTATTATTCAGGTAACTCTGATTTAATTCTGGAATTTATCGCGCTCTTTAATTCCGCTCTTGGCTTGAATGACCTTTTAACTAAGGTGACTGCGGCTATCAGCACTAAACTGAATAAGGAAAACGTGGGAATATTGTTTTTGGATACGGACACCGGAGTCCTGCGAATGGTGAAATACCTCCATCGCAATCAAGATAACGTGCAGGCCATGGATCATTTTGAAATAAAATACAATCTGAAGACCGGCGGTCGAATCGCAGAATGTTTGATGGAAGCCAAGACAATTTTTTTTAAGCTTTCGGATACCAAAAACAAACTCTATAAATTCTACCAGAAAAAAACCGGTAACAAAGCCCAGTTGCTTATCCCGATTATTTTCAAAAGTTCTCCTCTCGGAGTTATTCTAATTGATTACAAAGAATATGAGGATGGAGAAGTTGAACGCGACAGAAAAATAATGGATTTGATTGCAGGACAGTTTGCATCCTCTCTCCGAAATATTTTACTTTTTGAAAAAACAAAAAAACAATCCCGTAATTTTCAGAATCTACACACAGCGGCTTTGACCCTCAGTAGATTGTATTTTGATAATCGAAACGAGATGATCAAAATGATTCTTCTCACAATTTCTGGTTTTGCCGATACCGATGTAAATGTTCTGATCGAGCTGGACAAAAATACGCTTTCGACTAACGTATATAAACTTCTTCGAACTAGCAGAACCCTGGATTTGACCGTAGAGAGAGCCGGGCTGGAAGAGCAGCAGGCTTACCGGGAAATTCTGGAATTCAGGGAGCCGTGCGTTTACGAGTCGGAAAAATTCAAGATACTGATGAAGCTCGGATTTCATGGAAAAGAAATTCTGATTCTTCCATTGTTTCGCGGGGAAGGCAACGAATATGCGTTTGTTGTCGGAAGGAGTTCTCAGCAGAGATTTAGCCAGGACGATATTGAGGTGCTGACGGCATATTCGGCACAAGCGCAAATTACAATCGAGAACGCGGTTTTGTATCAGAAGATGACTCAACAGGAAAGAATTGAGAAGGAAATCGAAATTGCAAGAGAAATTCAATTTGCTCTTCTTCCAAAATCCATGCCTGTTCATCCTCGATATGAATTCGGCGGATTGATGATTCCGGCAAGAGGTATCGGTGGAGATTATTTTGATATAATTATTTCTCCTAATAACGATGACACTCTTCTTTGCATTGGCGACGTTTCAGGAAAAGGAATACCTGCCGGGCTCGTGATGGCGACAGTTCGAACTATTATTCATTCGCTCGTCAGAAAAAAATTCTCCACATGGGATATAACGTCCGATGTGAATACTTACATCTATCATAACTATCAAACATCCGTTATTCCAAGATTTATGTCTATCACAGTAATTCGATGGGATAGTCAATCGAATGTATTTCATTTCAGCGGGGCAGGCCACGGAGATATTCTGGTTTACAGGAGTAAAAACAAGCAGATAGATTTTATCCCGACTAATGGTATTATTCTCGGTATCAAGTCTGATATCTCGGATTTTTTCAATACGGGCACAATTGAAATGGAGCCGGGAGACGTTATGCTGATGTTTACCGACGGAGTGACAGAGGCTACAAATACCGAGGGGCTTCAATTCGAGGAATCAAGACTGACAAATTCTTTTCTTAAGAATATTTCTCTGAGCCCTGAAGAAATGCTTGCGAATATTTACAAGGATTTGAAAGTATTTACGGAAGGCGCAGAACAGAATGATGACATCACGCTTCTCGCTTTAAAAAGAAAACAGTAAAATGAATTTTTCAGAGTCAGCAAAAAATATTTTTGAAACCGGCTTTTCCAGACTGTTTTCTTTTCAAGAAATGATGAAAAATTCAAGGGCTTTAATCGCGTATTCCGGCGGAAAGGATTCTTTATTTTTATTGAACTTCTTCTATTATCTTTTTGAGGCCGGGAGGATTCCGGAGCCGATCGTATTTCATCTGAATCATCAAATCAGAGAAAACTCTATAGAAGAAAATCAAATCGTGGAATTTATCCGAAAGAACTATAATCTAGAATTCTACTGCAAAAAAAAAACATTCCTTCTTTATCCAGACGCCTGAAAAAGAGCCTGGAAGAGACCGGAAGAATCATCCGCTATCACGAAATGAAAAGACTTTCCCGAAAGCACGAAGCGTATATTGCAACAGGGCATCATACGATAGATTTTCTGGAGACAGTATTTATCAACATGATCCGAGGGACAGGGCCAAAAGGCCTCGTGCCTCTTCCAGTTTACTATGATAATATTTTTCGCCCATTAATGCGATTTGCGCACAGCGATATTGAAAAAACCGTTTTGAATTCTAGTTGGAAAATTTTTCAGGATGAGTCCAACGAAGAAGAAATTTATCTTAGAAATCGGATTCGGAAGAAAATAATTCCATTGCTAATCGATGAGGGACTCAACCCTGACAAGCTTTACGAGAATTTTCATCCCGAAGAATTTCAATCCTCTGCCGGGTTGCGAGTTTCGAAAAATCAAAGCCCCTCTCTCTTGAGAATAGACAAGCTCACGATTCAATCTGCAGATCACCAATCTTTGAAAGAATTGCTGGATATTCACTTGAAGATTTTTTTTCTTCACCCTTTGAATAGGAATTTTTTTTCGGATATAAAGAATCACCTCGGTAATGGAAAATCATTTTTTATTGAAAACAGTGAGGCATATTTCTGGAGAAAAAAACAGGGTGATCTGTTCGTTATACCAAAAAATTCCATTCTTTTCAAACTGCCCGAAACGATTCATGAAAATGGAATGCAGTTTATCCGGTGGAACAGGAAGGAATTTCGAGTGGACGAAGGACTGAAATCGGGCTTTTATGAAGATGGAATGAAAATTTATACAAATAAAATGCACAAATCTATTTCTGAAATATTCAGGGAAATGGAAATCCCTCTGCCAGTGCGAAGGTATATTCCGATTTTATTTCAGAATGATATGCCCGTCAAAATTCTGTTTGAGATGTTTGACTCTTCAGTAAAAAATCTAACAGGAGAACCCAAATGACAAATCCGAAATTTCATTTTCAAAATGTGGTCTTTCATTCCGCCTATGTTGATCCGGAAAAAGTTCCTCAAAGCCCAACAATGCCCCAGATAGCTTTTTGCGGACGTTCAAACTCAGGCAAGTCCAGCCTGATCAATGCGCTCTGTGGGAGAAAAAATCTGGTGAAGGTTTCTTCTGTTCCGGGCAAAACTAAAGAGATAAATTTTTTCCTTGCTGATGATCATTTTTTTCTTGTAGATCTTCCCGGATTCGGATTTGCAAAAGGATCTCACGAACTTCGGGATATGATGATCGATAGAGTGAATCGATATCTGAATAACTCGGAGACATTAAAAGTTCTGTTTATATTATGCGATTCGGGAAGAAATCTTCCAATTGAGGAAGAGCAGCTCATCAAAACTGCGAACAAAAAAGGAATTCAGCCGGTTCTAGTGAGGACCAAAATAGACAAGCTGAATCAAAAAGAAATTCACGATCTAAAGAAAGAGACAAATTCGCTTCAAAAAAAAATTCAAGATCTCATTATTATTCACTCATCCGTGAAAAATAATTCAGGTCTAAATGATATTCTGGGAATAATTGGAAAATTCTGAAATTGTCCATAACATTATTGAATTTTGAAAAAGGGGTCTGGGTCAGGAGCATTGATTCGACGAATACTCACCTGAAAAAAAATGAGTTTGAACCAGGTGTTTGGATTTTTGCGGATGAACAAACTGCCGGAAGAGGTAGAAAGGATAAAATCTGGAATTCAATAGGCGAAGATAAAATCATATTTTCGGGAAAAATCGAATTTAAGGAAATGAAATTTCAGGTTTCCATTTTCTCTCTCTTAGTCGGGTGCGCAATACTGAAATCTATAATGAAAGTTTTGCCGGAGCAGGAAAGTGAACTTACAATCAAATGGCCGAATGATATTTATCGAAACAATAAAAAGATTGCAGGTATCTTGATCGAGTGCGAGCAGCAAGGAAGTAGTCTGATTGCGATAGTAGGAATCGGATTGAACATTTACGGGCAGGAAATTCCGGAGGAGTCCGACAAAATCGGATTTCTGCTGGATGCGATGCCGGAGCGTGATTTTCGCAGAAAGCTAATTGAGAATTTGATTTACTCGGTAAACCACGCTTCCCTCGAAGTCCTCGATCCTGGAAGCATTAGAAAAGAACTTGCATTTGCTCATTCAAAATCTTTCTTGCAAGGAAAAATAATTAAAGCGCAGGCAGGGCAGAGACAAATTCTGGGAAAACCGGCCGGTTTTACAATGGACGGATTTCTTATTGTGGAAACCGAGAATGGCGAGCGGGTGGAGCTTATGGATACCGGCCCGGGATTTGAGGTGATAGGATGAGTCGAAATTTACTTTTAACATTGGACGTTGGAAATACAAATACAGTAATCGGTGTCTTTTCACCAGGCGAAAAAACGCCTCGCTTTCATAGGAGGACTGTTACCAAGCTAGACCGGACTTCGGACGAGCTTGGAGTTTTTTTAAACGGATTTTTAAGAGAAGATAAAATTATTTCCGAGAATATCGGGAGCGCGATATTCTCGAGTGTTGTTCCGTCTTTCAACCCGATTGTGGAAAGGATGGTCGAGGATTGGTTCAAAGTAAAACCAATTGTTGTGAATCATCAGATGCAGCTTCCATTTACAATCAAATACCCGAGGCCTTTCGAAATCGGAGCTGACCGCCTAGTAAACGCAGCGGCGGTTGTGGAAATGTATCCAGGAAATTCGATCATCATCGATATGGGGACGGCAACAACGTTTTGCGTTGTATCGGAGAAGAGGGAATATCTTGGAGGTGTCATTGCACCTGGCTTGAAGATTTCCATGGAAGCCCTTACAAAAAATACGGCACAGCTTCCGCCTATCGTATTCCATCCACCGGAAAAAATTCTTGGCGATTCAACTCTGGAAGCAATGCAGGCAGGCTTTTTCTATGGTTGGGTGGGGCTTTTGGAATGTATCATCGGAGAGATCAAAAAAGAATACGGAAAAAATTATCAGGTGGTTGGAACCGGCGGGCTTGTATCCACCATACACAATGTAAGAAAAGGCATTTTTGACGAGATAGATCCTCTTTTAACACTAAAAGGCTTAGATGTGATTTTTAGATTGAATCAAATCTGATTTTGATAAGAAGCAAAAAAACCATTGACTTTTTTGAGTTTGAATTAGTAGTTTCAGGAAATGAAATTTATTTTTATGCTTACTCTTCTTGTGATAATTTTCTATACTATTTTTTCGACTTATCTTCTTTATCTCGAATCGCAAAGAAGAACTCTAATCCGGAAAATTCTGGTGGCCGGGGCCGTTGGAATTGCCTTGTCGCTTTCTGTCGAAGTTTTCGGGGAAATCGAAATTCTCCCTGAATCGTTTGCTTATCTTCCGGTAATTGTTTTCGTGGCACTAATTTCCATTTCTGTTGTATTTATTAATTTTCCTTCCAGAAATCAAAAATCGGAAATTCAGGAAAAACCCGAAGTTCAGAATGCCCAAGCTGAAAAAAAACCGTCAGGAGTCATTGCAAACTGGGCAGAGTCCGTTTTAAGTATAGTGGAAGACCGCAGAGAAAAACGTGAGCGCAGAGGAAATGACAGAAGAAAAGACGGTTCTTTTATACGGTTGGAAAGTGGCGATCCACACGAAACCGGTTACAGTGCTCCGACTTTGGAAGTTTCCTGGCATGGAGTTTTTTCGGAAAATATTCCTGAGCTTTTGAAACAAAACATTCTGATCCCGAGGAATATTCATTCCGAATTCTATATCTACATTTATAAGATAAAATCCAGAGATGTCCTGCAATTCAGGCTGCCAAAACCTGTATTTAGTTTTTTACCGGTGGTATCTCTGGATTTTAGCGGTATTCAATTTGATCCCGGTGACAGGATTTTGATTTGCACGAAAAATCTGATTACGAATCCGAACAAGAATGGAGCAATGTTCGGAGAAGAAAAAATCAAATCATTTCTAAAAGAAAATTTTCAATTGAATTCGAAAGAATTTGCAGGAAGGTTCGCTGAGGATTTGCAGGACTGGGCAGAGGACTTAAAAAAAGAAGGCAAGGCTGCATTTTCCGCGATTGAAATCATTTAAAGTGCGGAAAGTTTTCGGTTAAGCATTTAAACTCAAATGAATTATTCCAAAAAAATCAAAACCCTACTCAATTCGAAAAGCTTCAGAGTTTTTCGCTTTGTAGTTCTCATATTCTCGCCCATGACTGCAACTTATGGGGTTTCCTATCTCTGGAAAATTCTTCTCCGTAAGCACGGTGTAGACGCATCGGACTACGAATTTGCTTCGATTCTTTCGGCTACTTTTTTTTTCTTCTTTTTCGGACTTCTATTTATTCTCAGTTCGAAGTATCTGTTGCGAAAAATTGGAACAGCATTAGTCTTTTTGTATGCGCTTTTGTTTCTTTCGGAATATACTTATTTTTTTCATTACGGCTCATACATAAAATTTTCTTTTATCACGCAGATTCTTCACAATCCCGGGGAAGTGGTTTGGCTGATTTCAGAAGGAACAGGCCCCGAACAAATTTTCTTTTTTTTGAAGAGTTTTTTTATTTTGCTTCTGGCTTTTTTTCCCGTTGTTTTTTTTACCTATGACCTTCATTTCAAAAACGAGAAATCTTATATATTCCACAAATCCGCTAATCTTCGCAATTTTTCCATTTTGTTTCTAATAATCGGGCTTCCGTTTTTCTTTCGTGTTCAGCTTCCAAAGGAAAAGTCATTACAAGCTGCGGCAAAAAGCGTAGGGACATTGGAAACGCATCTTTTTTTTCAAATTACCGATTTATTTCGCGAAAAAGAGCAAGAACAGGACGTCATGAGTGATCTTAACGTCCCTGAACGATTCATTGACCCCCGGGAAATTTCATTCGATTCGCCGAATATAGTGCTGATCATTATGGATTCTGTTCGCCATGACCACCTGCCACATTATGGTTATGAAAGAATTACCACTCCATTTTTGAATTCGAAATCGAAAGAACTCTTGAAAGTTGACGTCTGCTACACCCAGGCAAATGGAACCTCCCTTGCTCTTCCTTCCCTACTTATGGGAAAATACCCAGCAATTCAAACAACTGTTCCCAAGTGGAATTTATTTTCTTATCTGAAAAAGGAAGGCTACAAGTCGGCGGTTTTTAGTTCGATGGATTTGCGATGGGGTTCGGGCTGGCAAAAGCAGGTATTGGATTATTTCAAGGACGACGGCGTTGAAAAGATTTTTCACGCGGCCGAAGTCCCCGAAGAATACAGGCATCTTGGATTTAGCAAAACCATCTACAATTACGGGGTTGATGACGGTTTTACTGCGGCTGCGGCAAATAAGTGGCTGGAAACAGCGAAAGCTCCTTTTTTTCTGATCATTCATTTTCATTCTACTCATTACAGTTATGAAGTTCCGGAAAAATATGTGAAATTCAAACCTGTCCCGAAACTTCCTTTTCGCTCTGCTCCACCGTGGACACCGATGCTAAATGCTTATGACAATGCGATTTATAGAGTTGACGATGCAATTGCAGAAGTGTTCGGGAAAATGGAATCGAAGAAATTTCTGGACAATGCGATAGTTGCCATCACTGCCGACCACGGAGAATCTTTTGACGAGCACCCGGGTTCCTATTACCATATGACGTCGGTTTATGAAACGCAGGTGAGAGTTCCCCTTCTGTTTTATTTTGGCAGAAAAAATACTAAGGCGAAGATTCTGGTAGAAGAAGGAAAAAACAGAATCACCGGGCTTGTGGACGTTATGCCGACTCTCTTCAAATCTTCCGGAATTCCATTATCAAATGAATTCGAGGGAGCGCCGATCTGGGGAACGAGTTCCAAGTCCTATGAAAAAATGATTTCTTATCATTTCAGGCCGAAATATGCGGCAAGAGCCGGAAAATGGAAATACATTCAGGAAATGGATATCCACAAAACCCACCTTTACGATTTATCTCAAGACCCCGGAGAGAAAAATAATCTGGCCGCAAAATTTCCGGAAATCATATCCGCATTTGATATTTCCCAGGGGAAAGAGAATCGGGTCGGAAAATATTCCAAGAAAAAGCAATAATATTTGTTTGAACGACTAAGCCGAAATAAAATCATGCAAATAACTTAGAGGTTTTCATGAGATTTTCTTTTTTCATAATATTGCTGGTAATTGTTTTACAAAATTGTTCAAGCGGTCGGTCGGAAGTCCTGCTTAGGGATCCCTCCACCAGTCAAATGAAAGACCAAAAATACAATGCAAAAAATTATGTTCTGGATCAAATTCCCGATAATTCGGAATGTAAAAATCCACCTATCGGCATGGTCTGTGTTCCGGGAGGCCCTGCAATAATAGGAGCAGATCCTACGGATAAAAGCGCAACTCCCCAGGAGCTTTCCAGCACTACAGTTAACGTTGGGACTTTTTATATCGATAAGTACGAGGTCACGAACGAGGATTATGACAAATGCGTGAAATCAAAAGGGTGCAAGCATTTCAAAAATATCAAAAATAAATTGTATGACGGGTATAGAGGGCCTAAGCAACCAGCCGTTCCTCTATCCTGGGACAGAGCCAACGATTATTGCAAATGGGCAGGCAAAAGACTCCCGACTGAGGCTGAATGGGAAAAGGCCGCGCGAGGTGAAAAGGGAACTATTTATCCCTGGGGTAATGATCCTCCTAGTTGCGACAAGGCGAATTTCAAAGGATGTAAAGAGACTACCGCAGACGTAGGAAGTTATCCGCCAGGGCATTATGGAATTTACGATATGGCAGGAAATGGTTTCGAGTGGGTCAATGACTGGGGTGCGGAATGCAAAGGGAATTGCAGGAGCGCGTGCGGAAAGGATTGCGAAGGAGACAATCCTAAAGGGCCTTGTTCCGGAAAATTTCCCTGCAAAGGTTTCACCATGAAAGTTCTGAAAGGGGGAAGCTGGTGGTGGGCGCCCGAACAAATGAGAGGGTCTTTTCGGAGACTTGAAAAAGTAGACAGTGGGGGAAACAGGCTATCCGTGCGTTGTGCGACATCCTCTCCGATTCTAAACAACCCTCCAGGCTGGATGATCTCAAAACCCCCGGCAGATCTTTCGGATCCGAAACCTCCGACGGAAGAAGAAGTGAAAATGATGTTTCCGAAAGAATATGATACCCTTGACAAAAAAATCTGCACCGAACCTTTCAAATCTCCCGCTCACTGCAAAGACCCGACAACCTATTTCAAAAGCAATGAATCCAGAATATTTTTGTTTTCAAAATATGTCAAAAACCTCGGAGGAGGGTATATCGGCGTTGCTGCCGATGGGAATTATTCTTTTATTGCCCATGCCAGAAGCCGATGGGTATGGCTCATGGATTTTGACCGCAACATAAACAGGCTCCACAAAGTCCTAAAAGCTCTGATCAAGGCAAATGACACACCACAGAAATTTGTAGACAGTTTCCACAAAAAAAATATCGAAGATAGCATCAAAATTATTGCCAATGAGCATAAATCGTCTGATGACGCTGAGTTTATTGTTGGCATTTACAAAAAATATCAGTCCGATCTTTATCCGTACTATAACGACCTGACCAAGCCGAACAAAGACTTTGGCGATTTCGGATGGTTGCGCAACCCGGAAAGTTACAGGTACATTCGTCTTCTTTACTCACAGGATAGAATTGCGATTGTTCCAGGGGACCTCCTGAAAGATAAAACTCTTCGCGGTATTGGAGAGTCGGCAAAGAATATCGGAACTCCAATTAGGTTGTACTATCCGAGTAACGCAGAAGAATTCTGGGAGTTTAGCGACAATTACAAAAAAAATCTATCCTCTTTGCCGTTCGACGAGGCCTCTGTCGCATTACGCACGATTCATGAATATCCTTGGCATCCGAATGATAGATCGGGCTTTGCCGGATTCTGGCATTACGTAGTTCACGGCGCTTTGAATTATCAGAGAAAACTACAAATGCCCGGATACAAAACCGTTGAAGATTTCAAAGCTGACAGGATTTTTCCGACCGACTACCGTGATTTTTGTACAATCGATCTGCCGGGGCGACTGCCTTTAGAGTCTGCAAATTAAATTGTCACCTCTAAGGTTACGCTCACTTGCAGTAATTCTGATTTTTCTTGCAGCTTGTTCTTCCTCCCAGAGAAGAGCGCCGGACGAGAATACAGCTTATATTTCATCTTTGAGTCAATTTCTTTCCGGAAACTCGATCCAGTCCGGCAGTCCTTATTACCAGCTATCCCAATTGCCGTACTATAAAAAACATTCCGAGGATATGAATCAGCTTTGGAATACAATCGAAAAAGAAAATTACGGCCCAATTCGAAAATGGGAAACAGCGAATCTGAAAGAAAAGTCCAAAAAAATCCGGGAAGTATTTTATCCGTTTAGCGGAGCTGATTTTGTAAATCTTTATGGATTCTATCCAAATGCAAAAAAATACATTATGGTCGCTCTTGAAAAACCCGGAAAAATTTCAGATCCTTTGAATCTGAATTCCGGGCAGGTAAAGCAATCTCTCCAGTCGTTGAGGATTTTAATTTCGGAAATTTCCAGAAGAAATTATTTCCAAAGGAGGATAATGAAACAGGAATTCAAGAATCCGCATTTTTCCGGAGTCTTGCCTGCCCTCATAATTTTCATGACTCGGATAGGCTTGGAAGTGGAGGAAATCTCCGATATCATTCTGAATGATGAAGGCAAGGTAATCCCCAGGCCGACGAATGTTACAGCCAAGAATCCAGATGGCGTAAAAATCAGTTTCTATGACCCGAAATCGAATGAGTCCAAAGAGCTTGTATATCTCAGCATCATGCTGAACGAGAACTCTCATAGCCAGACAAGCGCCGAAGGAAAATTTTTTCAGAAAATGGAAGACTTCGGAGTCTTGATGAAATCGGCTGAATATTTATTTCCCAGAATAAATCTGAATGGGATGAGAGACCTGATTTTGCAAAATAGCAAAATAGTTATTCAGGACGACTCGGGAATTCCTTTTTCGTTTTTCTCCGAAGCTGAATGGAATGCACAACTATTCGGGAAATACCAAAAGCCGGCTATATTGACAGGAGTACCAGTTCAATCAGTCCAGAGCACTTTGAAAGAAAAATATTTCAGAGAAAGCATTCCCCTGGATTTTAGTTTTGGGTATGGAGTACTTCGAGGAAAATTCGAATCTAATCTTATGTTACTTATTAAAAAAAAATGAATTATGGTTCAATCCATCCGAAAATGTGCCTCAAAACAGACGCTTCTCACCATTTCACTCGCATGAAAACCCAAAATCGTTGGGTCGAAAAGTAAGTTTTGAATCCGGTTCTTAGTTAAAGAACGGAAATTTCAGCTTCAGTCCGAAAATAACAATTTGAGTGATTTTTTCAAATAGTTTTTCCGGAAAATTATGTGAGCTCCAGGTTACTGCCGCATGACGGACAAAATTTTGCGCGTTCCAAGGGAATTTCCGTTTTGCATGAATTGCAAAATAGTCTGGCATCCGGAAGTTTTTCAATTAACGGTTTGGGATTTGAGACATTGTTGGATTTCAGTTTCTCATCCAATTGCTTCAATTCTGAGATTACCGAAGAACTAATCTCTTCGAATTCTTCGGGAGTAGATTTCCCTGTTTGATATTCATGTTTCAAATCTTTCAAATTATCCAGTAGAAGATTTCTTTTTGCCAGAAGTGGAGAATTTGCTCCTGAATCAGGAAACCGATCCAGCTCCTTTTTTCTAACTTTTTGGTAGAGAATCGGAGAAATAAAAAGAAAACCCAAAACCAATGAATAAAATATCAGCAAAATATCCATTTTTTGCTACTCCTCGACTTCTCTTAAATATTTTTCCTTATCGGAGTTCGCGGTAATAATATTTTGTGCGTTAGGAGGATTCCTTTTTTTTCTTACATAAATCACTATCAGGGACAGTCCACAAATTATCGCTCCGATCAAAGTTAGGTTGATGGACTTTGAATCCGGTGTTGCGAGAATTCTTTCTCCAAATCCATTTACAAGCCCGTCAACAATGTCCCGATTTCCTTCATTCAAAAACATAATGATTACCGGATCTGTCAGAATTTCTTCACCGAATCCATTAACTGTTTTTTTTACGATCGATTCGGCGGACTCGTTGTTTCGGATTCGATTTTCAAAAAAGTTTTTCAGATAGGCTGATACTCTGCAATTATTAAATGAACAGCTCTTAATCGGAAGCGAAGGCAAGCAGATACACCTGATTTTTGCCGTGACTTCGTTGAATATTTTGATGTGCTCAGGATTGGTCAATGTTGTGGTTGTTGAGTCCGGAAATATCGTGCTACTGGAAAGCAAAAATAACAGAAGTCCGGATAACCTCAGAAAATTCTGTGATCGAATTATCACTGTTTTTTTTCTCCGATTGGAAGAAGAATAAATAACCCCGAAAGAAAATAAAGTACGGATCCGGCCCAGATAAATTTTACCAATGGGTTGATCCATACTTCCAGGTGGCCGACTATCCGTTTCGGAAATTTTAGGTAGGCAAGCTCTTTCTCTTTTAACGAGTTGCCTGAGAAAAAATAGTCCATAAACAGAAAGGGGATGTCAGGATTTTCTTTGTTGGATATTGCGTCTTCTATCGCTCCCAATTGAATATAAAAATCTTCTTTGGGATAGGATTTGATATCCGGTTCGCTCGTGGGGATCTGGGTTTCAAATTGGCCGGTCAGGTGCGAAACTTGAGGGTAAAATCTCCTCTCGGTCACCATGCTTTCCGGGTTTGTAAGATGCCGGTAAAGCTTATAAGATGCTTCCTGGGAAACGATTACGTTGAAAATTGTTGGGGCGCTGCGTTCATCTCCATTGATAACCGGTTTGATTTTCAGAAGAGAGGCTTCGATCTGGTAGTTTCCCAGAATTCCTTTGTCTTGACTTGCATAAACGACCTCATCCTTTCCGGCGAATGGTGCTATATCATAAAAGAAACTGAGGGAAGTATTTTGCTTGAAGGCGTTACCCGCATACCCAATAAAAATCAGGACGATTGAGAAATGGACAAGATAGCCTCCGTATCGTCTTTTGTTTTTCAGAAGAAGATTTTTTACGGATGTCGCATAACGTTCATTTTGGACGGATTCTCTTCTTGCGGCTACCCCTCTGTGGAACTCCTGAATGATTCCGGCGATAGTGAAGATTCCGAGGCCGACCGTCAGAGCCGAGTATAATTCGCCTAACGTATCATCCATTGAGTATTCGGTTCTTGTGAAGTAGGAAGAGGCTATGAATGTATAGAAAAGAGCCGCAAAAGCCCCGATCAGCAACGGCTTTATTAAAGTTGAGAAAAATATCTTGTCAGCTCCCTTTCTCCAGGCTAGAAGAGGTGACGCCCCCATCAAAAGCAAGAGCATTATTCCGGCAGGAACTCCCCATGAATTGTACCAGGGAGACTTGAATTCTTTTCCGTAAAGTAGAGGAGAAAACACTCCGAGCAAAATGGCAAATGTAGCAAATACAAGCAGGAAGTTGTTCAGTAGAAAGCTTCCCTCTTTTGAGGTTATCGCTTCCAGGTTGCGGTCGGGTTTCAGTTTCGCATAACGTATAAAGAGAAAAATAGTGGATGCTGAAAAACTCAGGATGATAAAAATTATGAACGGAGAGCCTATGGTTGATTTTGCAAAACTATGCGGGCCTTCCAGAACCCCACTTCTGGTAATCCATGTTCCGAGCAATGTGAAATGAAACGCAAGTATGAGGAGAAGCATATTCCAGAATTTCAGCATTCCTCTTCTTTCCTGAATGATGATGGAATGAAGAAATGCGCTGGAAAGTAGCCAGGGCATAAGGGACGCGTTTTCTACCGGATCCCATGCCCAGTAACCGCCCCACCCTAGCTCTTCATACGCCCACTTGGAACCGAGTAAAATTCCTACTCCTAAAAAAAACCAGGAAAATATCGCCCACTTCCGAACTAGTTTCAGCCAGTCTTCCGATAGATTTCCAGTTGCTAAAGCGCTCATTCCTATTGCGAATGGAACTGCGAAACTAACGTATCCGATATACAATATCGGAGGGTGCAAAATCATTGCCCAGTGTTGAAGGAGGGGATTTAATCCGCGGCCGACTGTTGCAGCCGGTTGAAATTCCCTGAACGGTTGCGCATCGGAATAAAAAACGGCAAGGTAAACAAAAAATAAAGAGAGCGCCGAAAGTATGAGCTGCATGACGGGCAGGCGGTCATTTTTCAATAGCCTGGTTTGTCGCAATAACACAAAGGCAAAAAAATTCAAAAGCAGGTTCCAGAAAAGCAACGAACCGGATGAGCCAGCCCAGATTGAAGTTACCCTGTAGAAAAACGAGAGGTGCTTACTCGAATGCATGACGACATAGTGATTCGTCAAATCCATTCGCGCTAGTTGGGTCAAAAGAATGATAAATGCAAGCAGGATGATTCCGAAGTTTACAATTAAAAAAGTTCTTCCTCGCTCAATAAAGGCCTCATCCTTTTTTAGGATGCCGTATAACGTATAACCTGCGGAAAAAAGCAGAAAAGCAAAAGAGGAAATTAAGCATAGAGCGCCAAGATCGTTCATAAACCCTTTTCTCTTTTTTCCTTATCCGCATCGTTTTTGTAATCCGCTTCGTATTTGGAAGCGCATTTTGTTTCTATGTGGTCTGATTCAAGAATCCCGTTTTTCAACTTTCCGTCAACTCTTGCCTTGGCTCCTTCTTTGAAAGTGTCAGGCAGGATGGCGCTTCCGTCAAAATGTACGGGTATTTCTTTTTTATCCAGTTCGAGAATAAATCTCGCTTCCTTTCCTTCGCGGGCCAGGGAACCGACCTTGACAAAGCCGCGAACCCTGAGGAGTTCTCCAGAGTATATGGCTGGATTGGCGGCTAGTTCGTTTGCATCCAAAAGCACAAAAGAAGTTTCTTTTGAGGAAAAATAGGCAATCGCGCCCAAAGAAGCCGAAATGATGAGGATTAATATCGCAAATTTTATCTTCATTTTAGGTGTTTTAACAATTCTTAGACCATTAGAGAAAGTCAGGGTTTGAAGAAAAGTTGAAAAATGCGAGCATTCGAGGTCTCGATGTCTGTTTTAACAGTAAGTTATCCCACTCTAGTTTCCGAAAATTATTGTATAGATTGAAAATGCCGGAATGGGAAAATACGTTATTACTGACTAATGTATTTCGAATATTTCTCATCATCAAAAAAGTTCGGGAATTATGCCTCATACTCTGATTGACAATAATAAATTTCTTCTTCTTGGAAAAACCGGCAGGTTGATTTTTTTCGAAAAAATTGTGACCGAAGATATGGAAATCTATTTTCGGAAAAGGAAGGATTACTGGACGAACAAAGAAATTCAAAATGCTTATTTTTTTTCTATTCCGGATAAAAAAACGAGCCTTATATCCGGAAATCAAAATCAGTTTCCATTCGCTTTTCATATTATAAATTTACCAAAAATCGAATCGGCAGAAGAGGCTGCCGAGATAAACAAGGTCATAGAAAACGGGCAGGGGAATATACTATTCCTTTACGATGACGAGAATTTCTCGGAGACGATATTTTTCGCTTCGAAGATATACCTGAAACTGGATCCAAAATTTTCGATTACTGACCTCTTGGTATTTTTAAAGGGTATAGCTTTGCCGGAAGAAGTGGATGCCTTAAAAAAATTTTTGAAGAAGCAGAAATTTTTTGAATCAGTAGATCATTCCAACAGCAACTGGAATATTCACACAGCATTCACTGAAGTTCAGCGTACGGGAAAAAACTTTCATCATGAGAATGTTCCCGTCTTGGCTCCGGCAGTGAACAAGATGGTACCCATTCGGGAGAATGTGGAAACAAAAATGCGCGATACGGAAAAGTCTAGCATTGACCCAAAGCCGATTGATCCGCCAGTAGTTCATGAGAAAATTCAGACGAATCCTACCGAGCAAGAAAAAGAAGCTGGTTCAAAAAAAGAAAATCCTTCGCAAAAAGAAAACTCTGATAAGCCCATAACTTCGGAGCAAATTATCAGTCAAACGGATTCGCCAACTTGGTCTTTGCAGGTGAAGATGATGGGGGTGATCTCCAGCATTTTTGCAATTACGCTTTCCGTAATCATTTTTCTTGCCACGTATTTTTTCAAAACGGACAACAAGGTTAGAATTCTGGAAAACAGTCTGGAGCTTGTGAATGTAATCGGCGCCAAGGTTTCGACGGATATTTCTGCTACCGTGGAGAAAGGCCGGGAAATTGCGCAAACGCTAAATCAAGGCTCGGAGTCCGGTAAAAGCAAAGACTTTTTCATCCACATGCTTTTTGAAAGTGATCCTCATTTTGTAATGCTCGGCATATACAAAAAAGACGAAAGTCACCTTTTTCCGATAAGAAATGTTTTTAATAAAAGGCATTTGGAAGAAAAAAAAATTTCCGAAACTGATCTTACCGACCTAATCTCGAAAAATGAATCGATTTTTCTGGAGTCCTTCAACGGAAAATCTATGCTTCAGAATCTTACTCCGAAATTCAAGGAGAAGATTTTTGCAGTGAGTCTCCCTGCAGGAAGTTCAGGAAAGGTGAATGCAATTCTGATTATGATTGTCAATCTGGAAAAAATCCAATCCGCATTCGGAAAAGGCGGGGCGTTTGAAACATTCATAGTGAACAGGAATGGATTGGTGATTGCTCACCAGGACGAGAAAATCATTCAGTCCGGCGCTGATTTTTCCAAGTTTCCTATCGTTCAGAATATGCAGTCCAGCGCGATCGGAAACGGTAACGTAATCTATAAAAATCCGGACGGAAAAAACTATCTGGGTTCTTTCAAGAAAATCGGATTTGCAGACAGCGGGGTCATCACGACGATTTCGGAAGATAAAGCATTTCAGGCGGTTTACGAAATTCAGGAGAGGAATATTTACATCATGATCATTTCTCTTTCCGCCTCACTCATGATCGTTTTCTTTTTCGCGAAGTCGATTTCAAGGCCTGTGTTAAAACTTTTGACTGCAACTTTGAAAATCGCGCGGGGAGATTTCAAGGTGGATATAGTTCCAACTACGCGCGATGAAGTGGGTGTGCTTACGAATTACTTCATCAAAATGGGACAGGGCCTTGAAGAAAGGGAGAAAGTGAAAAGCATTCTCGGAAGCATGATCGATCCTACTGTTGTGAAAGAAGCCATGATCGATATGGCAGCCTTGAAAAGGGGAAGTGAGAAAAGAATCACTGCGTTTTTTTCCGATGTAGCCGGATTTTCAACGATAAGCGAGCAACTAACGTCCATACAATTAGCATCTTTGCTAAACGAATACTTGGGCGCCATGACGATTATTTTAAAAAAATATGACGGAGTTTTGGATAAGTATATCGGTGATGCAATAGTCGGAATTTTTAACGCTCCTGTGGACATCGAAACTCCGGAGCTATGCGCTGCGAAAGCTTCCATTGAGATGATAGAAAAATTGAAAGAATTGCGGGTCTACTGGACTGAGAATAATCTATATTCAAAGGACGCCCAGGAAATGGACGTTAGGATCGGTTTGAATACCGGACTTGCGAAAGTCGGTTTTATGGGGACGGACGCGCTTGCTTCATATACGATGATGGGTGATACCGTGAATCTGGCAGCGAGGCTTGAGGCCGCCGGAAAAGATTATGGAGTGAATATACTTATAAGTGAGACTATGAATGATGCTATCCAGTCTGAAATGTTTACCCGAAAACTTGATCTGGTCAGAGTGAAAGGAAAAAATGAGCCGGTTAAAATTTTCGAATTGATTTCCGGCAAGGAAAATGTTAACCCCAAAATAGCTGAAGCAACAAAATTGTATGAGGAAGGCCTGGAGCTTTATTTGCAGCAAAATTGGAAAGCAGCAATAGAAAAATTTCACGGGTCGCAAAATGCAAAAGGAACCAAAGATAAGGCAGTGAAAATGCTGATAGAAAGATGTGAAGATTATAAATTAAATCCTCCAGGAAAAGATTGGGATGGCGTTTTCACAAGAACTCACAAGTAAAGCTGTTTCTCTTTTGGATAGTACGAAATTCGTAATTTCTTTCCTGTTATTTGTCCTGATTAGCTCTTCGTTTCTACTATATAGAAATATGACCCGGATAGTTAAAGTCGGAGATAACCCAGTAATTGGCACTCTTACTTTTAAAAAGCATAAGGCCCAAAGAAAATACGATTCACAGGTAATCTGGGGAGAACTCGAAGCAAAATCCTATATTACAAACCGGGATACGATTCGGACGGAAGATAAGTCTGATGCGGTAGTCACTTTAAAAGACGGGACAAAAATTGCACTTGCGGAAAACAGCATGGTTTATCTGGATTTTTCGGATAAGGATATCAATATAAATTTTGCATACGGATCGATTTCTGCTAACAAATCGGACGGAAATAAAAATTCATCAGTGCTCAATATCAAATCGGGTGATCTGGCGGTTCAGGTCACATCGGCCGGTGATTTGCAAATGTCCAAGACCACTGAAGAAAAAGTGCAGGTGAAAATGGCCAGCGGAGAGGCAAAGCTGATTCAGGACGGCCAGGAAAAAACGGTCAAGAAGAATGAAGCAATGGAAGTGAAGACATCGACGGAAGAAACAAAACAGATCGTAAAACTTGAAGACAAACCCCTTCACAGAGCTATGCCGAAAGTAGAAGAAGAGCGAGATATTGTTCCCGATGTAAAACCGATTTTTCCACTGAGGGGATTTCAATATACCAGCAATGAGCCGCTAACACTTGAGTGGGAAGCGAATCCCGATGCGCAAGAGTATCTTTTGGAGCTGGTTGAAATTTCTCCTGAAGGAAATAAATCCTTAATCAAAGAGGAATTGTCTTCGAGTAGTTACACGATCAGTGATACCGGAGCCTTAAGCGGAGGGGAGTTTATCTGGTCGATTACCGCGATTAAAAAGAAGAGAAATGGCGAGAAGATATATTCTGTTCCAGTGAAAAATCAATTCAGTGTAATGGTTACCGGATTCGGCGCCCCCAAGATTTTGTCTCCGAAGAAAATCTATGTGGATTAAACTCTTTTCCAAGTCGGGAATTTTCATTCTTGTGATATTCGTATTTTGCCAGATCGCAATATTCGCAGAGGAAGAAAGCGAAGAGACGGAACTTTTGCAGTGGGAACCTGTTCAAAATGCCACTAGTTACAGAGTTGAAGTGAAAGATGTAGCAGGTAATATTTTATTATCAGAGATCACTCCAGCGACCAAAATGGTTGTGAAGCTAGGTCCGGGAGATTATTCTCATCGGGTCGGGGTTGTGGGAAAATTCGGTAAAATTACTGGTTGGTCGGATTGGGTGGAATTTACAGTGGTTCAGTCGGTAATCCCGGATATTGAAATTAAAGAAATTCTTTATGGGGCGAAAACACAGTCAGAGCAAAAAGTAACCCTGATTGGAAAAAATTTTTTGGAAAGGACCAAAGTTTCGGTTAGATCCGGAGAAAATATCTTATCCGTTAAAAACTTCAATTATTTAAATGGAACCGAAATCGGATTTACTCTTGATCTTCAAAATGCCAAAGACGGTGTCTACGAACTCACTCTGGAGAACCCTAGAAAGAAAATTTTCAGAAGGCCGAATTTTTATGTTCTGAAGGAAACAGTGGAAAAAGCGAAAGAGCTTGCAACGAAAATCAAAGATCCGAAATATGTTGGGAACATGAATCCGGAGGGAATTTTTGTTCCTCCGCTGTGGAGTGTTTTGTGGAGATCAGCGCTTTTTCCGGGGTGGGGGCAAAATTATAGAGAAGAAAAATGGAAGGCTGTTATTTTTCCGGTACTTCTTGTTATTACTGCGGGAATTTATTCCAAATCCTATTCCGAATTCAGTTCTGCCAAAAGACATTATAATGATTCTGTAAACTTGAGTTTACTCATGCCCCAGGATCCTTCTCTTCAGTTATACTCTTATTACAATTATATGCAGACAAATTCGGTATATTCCAAAGCTGAAGGAAATTTGCAGCTAGTCAGGAATGCCTCGATTGCGCTCGCGGTAGTCTACATTTACAACATTCTGGATGTATTTATCTTTCATGATTATTCAAAGTCGGCTTTTAGGGAACCGGAAATCAAATCGGGAATCCATTTTTTTTCCGAATCAAAAACAATACGAGATCCGTTATCAGCATCAAAATACGGGACAACATTTGATATTGGAATCCGATTCAGCTTTTCTTCATTTGGGGAAAGATAGGTTCAATCAAATTGAGCAAGAATAGTCGGCATCGAGTAGGATAAGGGTGGAAAAATTTGTAACCCTTACTTCACCATCGGAATAAATTTCCCATAACCCGCTTTCTCCATCTCTTTTAAGGGAATAAACCGAATTGATGCGCTGTTGATGCAGAATCGAAGCCCGCCTTTCTCTCTCGGCCCATCTTCAAAAACGTGTCCCAGGTGTGAATTTCCCACACGGCTTCTGACCTCGGTTCTTATCATCCCGAATTTTGTGTCCTGTTTGTATTTCACAACATCAGAATCGATCGGCTTCGTATAACTGGGCCAGCCGCACCCGGAATCAAATTTGTCCTTTGAGCTAAAGAGAGGCTCGCCGGTCGCTATGTCAACGTATAGGCCGGGCTCCTTATTGTCCCAATACCGGTTGGAAAAAGCTCTTTCGGTTTCATCCTTTTGTGTAACAAGATATTGTTCTTCTGTGAGGATTTTTTGCAATGTGTTATGGTCGGGTTTTTTATATTGAAACGGATCCACCTTGATTTTCGGTTCTTCTTTGAGGGAAGAAAAATCGACATGGCAGTAACCATCCGGATTTTTTTCCAGATAATCCTGGTGGTACTCTTCCGCAAGATAGTAATGCGTTAGTGGTAATACTTCGGTCACGATGGGCTTTGTATGATTTTTCTGCTCTTTTTGGATTGCCTCTTTGATAATTTCCAGATCTTTTTTGTTTTTGTAATATATCCCCGACCTGTACTGGCTCCCAACATCATTCCCCTGCTTGTTGAGTGAGGTCGGATTGATGATTTTGAAAAATCTTTCCAAGAGGTCGTTAAGCGACACCCTCTTGGGGTCGTAAAGAATGTGAACTGTTTCCGTGTGTCCGCTATTTCTGCGGCATACGTCCTCATAAGTGGGATTTTCCGTCCTCCCGTTTGCATAACCTACAGTAACGTCCGCAACCCCGGGAATTCTCGCCATGTAGGCTTCGACTCCCCAGAAACAGCCCCCAGCCAGCCAAACTTCATCCAGCTTGACTCCCTTGTAATCGATTCCAATATTCGGATTTTTGGGAATCGGGTTTGCGCTTAAAGATTCGAATATATTCATTTTCACCTTCCCACTACAAGATATTTGAATTAAGAGACTCAACAGTATAATGAAAGGCTTAAGCCAGTGAACGCCTACACTTATGGAAAATTTTGTATTCATCATAAAATCCCTGTACATTTGACAGTAGGAAATGAATCCGTGACGGTAAGATAATTGGAAAAATTGAAATAGTTTTTTATTTTTGTCTGAAGTCTGGGCGCAAAATATCTCAGCTCCAAGTTGGATTAGCAATGGCAACTATATCAAGGCAAATTTTTCGGCAGAATGATGTTCATGGAAACTAGCAAAGACACAAAAAAGTCATTACAACATTGAAAATAAGGTATATTTTCAACTTTTCTTATGATGTACAAAGGGCAATCCTGGCAAATCTTTCTAAGTGGTATTTCAGGAAAATGCTACATGATTTTTATACTTGATTCTTTCCATGGTTGGATTTTTTTCAAAGAATGTCATTTATAATCGCTAAAGAAGCGAGAAGTTGTTCAATGAGAAAGCCTTTATTGATTGCAGTTCTAATCATTTGCTGTCTGACAATTCATTGCGCTTATACGGAGTATGATCCCGAGGCAGAAAAGAAAAAATGCTACGATTTGTATACTTCTTGGACAATTAGCCCTCCCAATTCCGGCTTCAATGCAAATACAAATATGATTTTATTATTTCAGTGTTTGCAAGGTATTAAAAAAATGCCGGATGGAAAGCCGAATTTTCAGATGAACAAAGGAAGGGTTTATCTTTTTTAAAAGCACGTTCTAAATTATTAACCCTTTGGCTATATTTCTTGCAATTGCCGGAAATTCCTCTGGAAAAATTTATCTGCTTCCCAGGAATTGGCTAGAGAGAGATCAAAACAAAAAAACGCCCCCCACCACTTCGGTTAGAGTGGCGAGGGACAAAGTAAATATCTTTCAGAAGCTGTATTGGGCAAATAGGTTGAGAATTTGTCGAGTGCCAAGTTGAGGCCCGTTCAGGCTTTGGTGGAACGGTCCTCCGGCTTCAAACCCAAAACGAAATCCCTGAAAGATTCCTCCGGTTACAAAAAAATTAAATCCTATAAATGCGTCAGACCTCATTCCCCCTTGTTTGAATGGATCGTTTTGAGGATCCATTTTGGGATCGAGTGAGGTATCGGATCCCAAAAGATTCATCCATCTTTGCTTTTGCACTCTGATAGATACGCTCCAAGAATCCAGAATAAGAAATGAGAGCCAAATTGTTCCTTCATATCTATTTCCAAATCTGTAGTGGTTGTCGTTTTTTCCCATTCTGAGGTAAGCTTGCGTAAATGTCCCCCAGGAAAGGCGCTTGAAATTTCCGTTATAACTGAATTGTGGTTGAAGGCTGAATGTACCCGTACCAGGCTGCATGTTGTACGGAACTTTTTGTTTTCCCATCATCGGCATCCAATCCTTTTCATCGATCGAACCGGTCGGCATAACAAGGCCCATCCCCCAGAAGAATGCATGATTCTCATTGTGAAAAAATCTATACGCAGCACTGAAACTAACGTCCCCGACTCCACCGGAACTCATTGGAGCCTTATCAAAATTGCTGGAGAGCATAGTCATTGTGTTTCTTACGACAGGAACCATAAACATCACCATCCAGTTTTCAGTCAGGTTCGTCATTATGTTTGCCATGTGCATTTCCATCAACATATCGGTCGGTACGGACATATAACGAAAAGAATTCGGATTCATGATCGGAAAAATATTTCCCAAGGATGAACCTGTTATTAGACTTCCGGAAGGCATTTGTACTGCTGGGTCATAGTACTGATGATAAAGAGTTGCATATTCGTTTAAAGATCTCTTCCCGTCCTGAAGGCCGTACATGTTCATTCCCATGTAGCGATAATCTATCATCCAATGGCCGACTTCGTGCATGTGAGGAGCCATCACTCCGGCCGGTGATACTGCGTCTGCCCTATTATGCATGGCGTGTGACGCATGGCCGTGGTGTCCGTGATTGTGGTCATGCTCCATTTCTCCGGCTTTTAGTTGAACATCCTTCACTTGAATTTCAATTTTCTCGGTTTGTCCGTTATCAAATGTCAGAGTGAAAATTCTTTTTTCATCTTTCTTTAAAGGCGCTTTTAATCCGATGAGCATTATGTGTAGCCCACCAGGTTTAAGCTCGGTTGAGCTGTTTGCTTTGATGAGGATGCTGTCTACCTGGCGCATTTTCATAATTCCGGATTCTAAGATCATATTGTGCAACTCGACTACTTTGGACAAATCTGATTCGACTTTGATTAGATTGATGTCAACGGCTGAGTTGTTTTTAATTGTCATAAAAGCCGCAGAGTTCGGGCTAACTGGTGGAACGTTTTTTATATAAGCATTCTCGATGTTGATAGCAGGGTTGTCTTTCCCCACAAGTTGCAAAGAACACATTATAATCGATAAAATAAATATTTTCTTCATGATATACTTCTTTTTCTCCTGAGAAACCAGAGGTTTCTAAAAAATCTTTTTGTTTTTTTCTGTCGCATACTAAGGCCTATAATCATACGGCGACATTATAGATACAAGACGCCGATATGAAGGAAAAAACTTTTCCACAAAAATTTTTGAACTTTGTAACTCAAAAAATTTAAGCGAGGCTAGTTTTGATTTTTGAAACTTAAGAAATTGAGGGGGGCCTTTCCAGGCGATTGGGAAATGCTTGTACCAAAAAGAGAGATGCTTGGAAAACTATATCGATTTTAATCCATGCAATAATATAAAGGCTTGTTGCGGTTTGCACGAACAGGAATTGAGCCAGAAAATCGTTCATTTTTTTTAAAATCGACCCGTTTTTGCAGGAACATACGTGCGGCAAATTCGCTTTTTTGTGGCAATCCGGCAGTGAATTCATATCTTGATGATTGGTTTTCGAACCAGTTTTGTGAATTTCCACAGAGGAATCATGGTTGCACTGGCAAGTAAAAAAAAGAACCAGGAGTTCGGAATTGTGAAGATTCTGGAGTATCAGGCTGTAGGAAATTAGTGCAATTGCGGTTGATGCTGCAATTTTCATCCAGGTTTTTTTGAAAAGCCTCGCCCCACTATGCAGCATGGATTTTTTTATCCGAACTATTCGAGAGCTTTTTGTAGTCGCGCCATTCATACTATTTTTCTGGGAACAAACCTGCTAGAACAATTTTTTACCTTCCACACTATTAGTCATTATATTTTTTTTAATGAGCATGTTCCATCGAATTTTTTATTAATATTGAAGAATAATTGCGAATTGGAATTCTGGAATAGTGAAAAAAATCTTTTCTCGTTTCATTCAAAAATATTCTTCATTCATATTGTTGACTTTGATTGCCGGATGGATATATTTTCATCGGACAAATTTTTTTTTAGCGGGTAATGGAATAAAAGGAATTACCGTCATTGAGAATAATAATCAATGCGATTTGCAGAAAAATTTGTGCATGGGGGAGATCACTAACACAAATAAGTTTCAACTGGAAATCAAACCCAGGCCGATAATTGCAAACCAAAAACAAAAAGCAATCTTGCGAATTCAAGACTCAAGCTGGATTCCGGAGGAGATCGATTTCACCGGAGTCGGAATGGAGATGGGTTATAACAGGCCGGTGTTTACAAAATCGGGAGACAATGAATTCACTGCTGATTTTATTTTGGAGGCGTGTGCGTCAGGCGAAATTCAATGGAAGGCTCTTGTTTTGCTTAAAACAGAAGACAAAAAAAAATACGGAATTCCTTTTTATTTTAAAGTGGGTTCCGGCAAAAAATGAAAAATTATTATTTGGGGGAACCATGAAAAGGATTTTATCAGCAGGTTTTTTGATAATATTACTAGGTATCGGATGCAAAAAAACAACGGAAATAGAGCTGAAATCCAAACCCGTCGGAGGGGATTTTACTTTGCAATCGGAATCTGGAAGCTATTCGCTGGCTCAATCCCGCGGGAAAATAGTTTTGATCTATTTCGGATTTACGTCTTGCCCGGATGTTTGTCCGACTACTCTTTCCAATGTTGCTCAGGCTTTTAAGGGGTTGAAGCCGGATGAATTGAAAACTGCTCAGATGCTATTTATTTCCATTGATCCGGAGAGGGACACTCTGGATAAGCTTCAAGAGTATTCCAAATTTTTTCATCCACAGATACTTGCGCTTACCGGCTCGGCCGAAGAATTGCAGAAAGCCGCATCCCTATACGGTGCATCATTTCGGAAACAAAAAGTTTCTTCTGAAATGGGGTACACGATGGATCATACAACCAGCGTATTTGTCGTAAACAAAGTTGGAAAATGGGTCGATTCCATACCTCACGGATCTTCGCCGGAGGAGTTTAGAAACGCAATTCGAAAAGCGATGAACTAAAGCATCTTGCTTTGATACCGCAGAGGCTTTCGACATAAGCAATGTCGGCAAGTTTCCATAATGCGTTAAGCGACTCTGCGGCAAATAAATTTCCCTTATTCGTTACTCGGTTTCGGAAATAATCGTGCCTACTGTGAACGACGTAATCGTTGCATTGTTCAATACAAATCCGATACTGGAACCGGAGGTGTAAGACGGAACGTTCATCATGACCATGAGAGGGTAATACATCATGCTTCCTCTTTCGGTGCTTGTCACTTGCGAACAGGCTTTTTCCCATCCGTTTAAATATCTCATTCCGGAACTAGTATATTGGAAATCCAAGCAATATGTGTAAGATGTCCCCGCAGCCAAAGTAGAAGTGGTTGTTGCGCTTCCTTTTGATACTGTCGCGAAACTTCCATCGCTTGATTTTTTATATTGAGGTTGTGAACCTGCTGCGAGTCTGTAGGTCGGGCCGGAAATACTTGGAGTGGTTCCTGATCCGTAAGCAATTACATCTAAGCTTGCGGATGAAGAATTCAGCATAAAAGTAACTTCAATATTTGTTCCACCCTTTGCAGTATCGATAGTCATGGCTGAGGTAGAAGCTAAAAGTGAGGAACTTGAAGTGCCTGTTGCTCCAGTTGTTACATTTAGCGATGTAAGTCCGATTGCTGCAAGGCCTGCAGTTGAACATTCACTGATTTTGTATTGAGTTCTGGCCGGATTTGTAACTTGGGACAATTTGCTTGTGATCGCAGTTGCTGCTGAAGATGCACAATTTGCGTTGGGTAAATTTCCGCTAGCAGCAAGCAATGCGAGCAATCCGGAATTGTCATCCGATTCTTTTTTCTTCAAAGCGCTGCAATTCAACAAAGCGGCAAGTGATGCTAGGGTGGCAATGATAGCTAATTTTTTCATGTAAATTTCCTTCTCGGGAACTAATAATAGTTTTCCTAAATTCTTAAAATTTGCGCCAATGCTTAAATACGACCGGTCGCCTGGCGAAGCATTCCGATTGCAATTTCTTACGGATGAAATTCGATTTATCCGATTGAACTTCCAAATTCTTGATTTTACAAAATATTTCTAGTGACTCCCCGTAGCGATTCATTGGGGAATAGCTACAGGGAATCTAAAAACTTTTTCTTGGCTGTGAAAAAATTTTGTTTTGGATTGTGCGGTTAATTTCTGGGGGGCTCGTCAGGTATTTCTCTGTGGCCGTTTAACAAGTTTGTTGAATCGCTGGCAAAAGCGATTGATGATTCCAATTGGTGGGTTAGTTGAAATGAATGCGAATTCATGAAACTTGGATTCATCGATTGTGATTGAATTAAATTTGATGAATTCTTTTTTTTAGAGCAACTGCATTTATGAACTTCGTTATTTTTTGCGGAATGGCAATTGGGAAGTTCTTTAGAAGGTTCAGAAACTAATTGGATCTTATTTGATTGAAAGGCTGAATCTTCCGGATTTATTTTCATGCCTGAGTGGGTTTCCCTGCTGGATGAGTGGTTACACTCGCAGATTTGAGATTGAAAATAAGTTGTGCTTGCGAAAATCCCGCTTTCCAGAAGTAAAACTTTGCTGCAGAAAACAAAAGCTAGGGCTATGGTTCCAGAGATGCGTGTAATTTTCCTGAACCATTGTTTTCTTTTTGAAATTCTTTTCTGCTCTTTCAAGATAAAATCACTTTAACACATGTAAAATTTCTGTCTTTGATTTAAGTCAAGCAAAATTTACAATCGCTTGTGTATGTGAAGGAGCGACATAAACATGTTATGATATTTCTCATAAAGAAAAGCACCTGGATTTTGATTTAGGTCAATTTTATTTGATTTGTTCTATGATAAAATAAAGGGTGTGTAAAGATTGTACAGTTGTATAGGAGGAAACAAAATAATGAGAAAAATGAAAACTTTCGCTGCTCTTTCGGTAGCATTTCTATTTGTTCTTACTTTGGGGATTGGCTGCTCCAAAAAAGAAGAAGGTGCGAAAAGCGAGTCACCAAGCAATAAACCAAATCCGATGGAAGTAAAAGGTATCGGGCCGGTCTCTAAAGTCGAATTGGGCGCACTAGATAACGGAAAAGCAACAAAAGGTAAGACAGCATTTGATGCAAAATGTTCTGCTTGTCATAAGATTGATGAAAAGGTTGTTGGGCCTGCTTTAAAGGGAATTACAACAAGAAGATCTCCTGAATGGATTATGAACATGATTCTGAATCCGGTCGAAATGACGCAGAAAGATCCGATTGCGAAGGAACTTCTTGAAGAGCATCTAACCCAGATGACATTCCAGAATGTTAGCCAGGAAGAATCAAGAGATATGCTTGAATACTTCAGGCAAATAGACGGTCAAAAATAAAAAATAATAAGGAGTGAGTATATGCTGGCAAAAGCAATGCTGAAGATAGCGATCATCGCGATTTTTTTCAGCTTAATTAATCAGTGCGGCGGAAGCGGGGGGAAAGCTACCCTTGCGGCTAACGCAGCTCAAAAAGTATATGTGGCCCCAGGCGATAAGGATGAAGTTTATGCATTATTATCCGGTGGGTTTAACGGTCAAGTGAGTGTGCAGGGAATTCCTTCTGGAAGGGTTTTCAAAATCATTCCTGTGTTTTCAACGCATACGGAAAATGGATACGGCTTTGACGAAGAAACAAAGGATATGCTTTTAACTTCCAAGGGATACATTCCTTGGGACGATACGCACCATCCTGAAGCCTCCTTGACCGATGGAAATCACGATGGGCGTTGGTTGTTCATTAACGGAAACAACACTCCCAGGATTGCAAGAATCGACCTGACTTCTTTTGAAACAAAAGAAATCATCGAGATTCCGAATATCGCAGGAAACCACTCTTCTCCATTCTTAACTGAAAATACGGAATACGCAATGTCTGCTACGAGATTCAGCGTTCCTGTTCCTCAGAGAGATATCGCTATCGAGGAAATGGGAAAGGGAAAGTTCAATGGTGTTCTTTCCATGATCAAAATTGATTCCAAAACAGGAAACATGAGCCTCGACCTGCAAACAATTCTTCCTGCATACAGTTATGACTTGGCTCGTTGCGGAAAAGGCCCTTCACACGACTGGTGCTTCTTTAGTATGTACAATACTGAAATGGCATTCCAGATGCTGGAAGTCGGCGCTTCAAAAAAAGATAAAGACTATATTCTTGCATTTAACTGGAAAAAAGCCAGTGAATGTAAAGCTAAAGCAAAAGATTTCAGTGGAACATACGTACACAACCTTTTGCCTGAAAACCAAAAAACAGTTTCTACAAAACACAACGGCGTAAAATTGCTGGATCCTAAGGATTGCCCGGGGGTTGCTTACTTCCTGCCAACTCCGAAGAGCCCGCACGGAGCTGACGTAGATCCAACAGGTGAATACATAGTTGGTGGTGGAAAGCTTGCAACCGTGATTTCAGTTCACTCATTCTCCAAACTGTTGAAAGCTGCAACAGATCCTGCAGCCAAAGACGGCGAAGCAGGAGGAGTTCCTATTTTGAAATATGAGTCAACTCTTGCCGGTGAAGTAAAAAAACCATGTCTTGGCCCTCTTCACACAGAATTTGACAACAACGGGTATGCGTATACATCTTGTTTCGTAAGTTCTGAAGTGGTTAAATGGAAGCCAGGCACATGGGAAGTTGTTCAGCACCTTCCCGCTTATTATAGTGTTGGTCACTTGAGTATTGTTGGAGGAGACAATAAAAAACCTTTTGGAAAATATTTGCTGGCAATGAATAAAATCACCAAAGACAGATATTTACCTGTTGGAATGGAGTTGCCTCAATCCGCACAGCTCTATGATATTTCCGGAAGTAAAGCAGAGCTTTTGGCTGACTTCCCTACAATAGGAGAGCCACACTATGCTCAAATGATTCCTGCGAAACTCATCAAGGACAAAACCAAAAAGATTTATCCTCTTGAAGAAAATAAGCACCCATTTGTAACCAAAAAAGAAGCGGATGCAAAAGTTGTGAGGCAAGGAAATACAGTCAGAGTTTACATGACTGCAATTCGTTCCCACTTCAAGCCTGACATGGTTCAAGTGAAAAAAGGAGATACTGTATATTTCCACATCACAAACCTCGAACAGGATTATGATATTCCGCACGGTTTTGCAATCAATGGAGCGCCTCTTCCGAACATTCTCCTCATGCCTGGTCAAACAAGGTCAGTGAAATGGGAAGCAAAAGAAGTTGGGGTATTCCCATTTTATTGCACAGATTTCTGTTCCGCGTTGCACCAAGAAATGCAACAGTACATCAGAGTTACTCCGTAATTTAAAAGGGTAACATCGGAATGGGGCTTTGATTTTTTTCGAAGCCCCATTTTTTTATTCAGAAAAATTAAGAAAATTGAAAAAAACTATTATGCTGGTTTCAGGGATTCTCAAATTAGTCTAATAGTCAGATTAAAAAATATGAGGGTTCAAATATGTTGAAAGCAATTAGTGGTCTGAATCGCCACCTAATCTTAGTTGTAGTCGTTCTTTTGGCCGGAGTCTATTTTGTTCCTATGTGGTACATTTCTCTTGCCGCTCCTCAATATCCTGAGGGCCTTAGCATGAACATTTGGATTAATAAAGTCCGTGGTGGGACGCCATACGATTTGCAAAACATAAATCTGTTAAACCATTATATAGGAATGGCAGAAATCGTTGAATCCTCAATTCCGGAGTTGTTATTCATGCCATACATACTTGCATATATGATTTTTGGCGCTATTGTAACTTATATTTTTCCAAGATATTTTATGTATTTGTTAGGTATTGTGAATTTTGTTTTGGTAGCGACTGCCGGGCTATATGATTTTTGGAGGTGGGAATACAATTACGGGCATAACCTGAAACCGGATGCTGCAATAGTAGTTCCCGGTATGACCTATCAGCCGCCTCTCTTATTCTGCAAGGAATTATTAAACATTACTGCTTGCAGTCTTCCGCATATCGGAGCTATTTTATTATTTGCTGCTTTGGGAATTCTAATATTTGTGGTATGGAAAGAAAAACCGGCAGAAGCTTAAAAATCACTAATTTATAAAAAGGAAAAAACTATGAAAAGAAAAGATTTTATTGCCAAAACAGCAGCAATTGCCTCAACTCTCGTTGCTTCGGGAATTCTCGCGCAAGAGAAAAAGCACGAACACAAAGAGAAAAAAGAGCATATTTGTGATGAAAATTGCAAACACAAACATGATTCGAAGCATGACCACTCCAAGCACATGAAATACGGAGCGTTAATTACCAAAATTTCGGATTGTATCAAAACCGGAAATATATGCAAAGACCATTGCCTGATTTCCTTGGCTGATGGCGACAAGACTATGTTGGGGTGCGCTAAGTCCGTAAATGAAATGCTAGCGGCTTGTGAGGCGTTGTTTCAACTCGCAGTTGCCAATTCCGAATTTGCCCCCAAAATGGCGGCAATTTGCATGGAAATCTGCCTGAAATGCGAAAAAGAATGCCAGAAGCACGCAGCAAAACACAAAGTATGTGCCGACTGCGGGGCTAGTTGCAAAGCTTGCGCAGATGAGTGCAAAAAAATCGCAGCTTAATATCGAATGAATTTAAAGAAAATCGGAAAAGCAGTAGTTTTATCGCTATTGCTTTTTGGGTGCATCGACAAGAACCCTGAAAATATCGCACCCAGAGAAAAAAAATGCGAGCACTGCAAAATGGATATCGCTCAGATGAATTATCATTCGCAGCTGATTTCTCCGAAGGGAAGAAAATTCCATTTTGATTCCATTGAATGTATGGTATCTTACTGGGTCGAGGATGAATCGAAAGCAGAGAAATTGTTCGTAAAGGATTTCCATTCGCCAAATGAGTGGATGAATATAAACGAGGCTTTTTTTTTGAAATCCGAAAAATTACCTTCTCCGATGAGCGCGAATATCTCTTCGTATAAAAATGTAGACATTGCAAACAAAGCAAGGGAAGAGTTCGGTGGCAAAATTCTAAATCTATCCGAATTGAAACAGTATATTCGAATCGATTGGAAAAAGGAATTGTCTGAAAAGTCAAAGCACTGATGGTTCGCGCATTTTTTCTCATCCAGATTTTATCTCTTTCGCAAATCTTTGCCGGAACTATAGTAGTCGATCCAAAAGGAAAAATCCCAACGATTACGGAGGCGATAAAGGCAGCAAAAGACTCCGACACGATTGAAATTCTTTCAGGAGTTTATTCCGAGGGAATGATCATTGTTAATAAAAAAGTCCGCATTGTCGCAAAAGGCGATGTTGTTATAGACGGGCAAGAGAAGGAACATGTAGTCAGTGTCCGCGCAGATAACGTTCGGTTGGAAGGGCTCAAGGTCGTGAATAGTGGTATTAGTTCCATGAGAGAGTTTGCGGGCATTCACGTCAAGGATTCAAAGAACTGCGAGCTGATAGGAAATAAGCTTAGCAATAATGCGTATGGGTTTTATCTGGAGAAGTCCGAAAACTGCCTCATAGAAAATAATGAATCAATTGGAAATGCAAAGGATGAAATTTACGGCGGTAACGGGATTCACTTGTGGTCGACATCCGGCCACATAATGAAAGGAAATTCATTAAGTAAACATCGGGATGGTCTTTATTTTGAGTTTTCATCCAATCTGAAAATCGAAAATAATACGAGTTCCGAAAGTCTTCGTTACGGGATGCACTTTATGTTTTCCCACAATAATGTTTTTCAGAAAAATAAATTTATTCGGAATTCTTCCGGTGTGGCAATTATGTATTCCCGCGATATTACGGTAGAGGGAAATATTTTTGAAAAAAACTGGGGGGCCGGTTCATACGGAATTTTGCTAAAAGAAATTTCCACTAGCAGATTTTATAAAAATATTTTTAAAGAGAATTCGCAAGGGATTTACGCCGACAATGCAAACCGCAATGCATTTCTGGAAAATCATTTTCTGCAAAACGGATGGGCGGTGAATATTCTTGGAAATTGCGAAAACAATAAATTTGAAAAAAATAATTTTATTGAAAACGTATTTGATATCGGAACGAATTCCCGCGACAATTCGAACGAGTATGACGGAAATTTTTGGGATAAGTACAGAGGGTTCGACATGAATAAGGATGGAGTCGGCGACAAGCCCTACACTCCGGTTCAATTTTTCGGTTACTGGGTTAATGTATATCCAGTTCTTACTTTGATGTTTGAGTCTCCTATAATCGAAATGCTAGAAATCGCAGAGAAAGCATTTCCGGTTATCAGCCCTTCTGCCTTAATGGATAACAAACCGAATATGAAAACATTTCAGCTATGATAGTAATAAAAAATTTATCAAAAACATTCAACGGAAATAGAGTGATTAGTGATTTCTCTCTCAAAATAGAAGAGAATATTATTACCGCGCTCGTGGGCCCCAACGGATCCGGAAAAACAACCTTGCTCAAATGTATTCTCGGACTAACTTTTCCAGATTCCAATAGCTCAATTGAAAAAGATGGAAGAGAAATTTCTTCGATTGAGGAAGAGATTCATAAGGAAATCGGATACATGCCCCAGACTCCGAATTTTCCCCGAAATCTGAAAGTTACTGAAATCCTGGATATTTTTAAAAGAATAGATTCCGCTCCTCCCGACTATATGCTCGATTTGATCGGCGAGCTTGAAATCTGGAAATTTGAGAAAAAGCTTTTCGGCGAACTTTCCGGTGGGATGAAGCAAAAGATAAATATTTTGCAGTGCTTCGGTTTCAAGAAAAAGTTTTACATCGTAGATGAGCCGACATCGAGCTTGGATCCCCACATGTCATATTTTCTGAAAAATCTTTTGAAGAAGAGAAAAGAATCCGGAAGTTCGATAATTTTTACATCTCACATTATGAGCGAGGTTCAGGAAATTGCAGAGAAGGTGTGCCTGATGGTGGAAGGAAGGCTTGTGTTGCATGAAACACCGGCAAATATTCTGGCAATGAATAAAGCATCCAATCTGGAAGACGCAATGAGAATTTACTGGGAGCAAAGAAAATGAAATTTTTTTCACAGGATTTTCGGCAGATTGTTTATCTTGAATTCTATGAAAATATCCGAAACAAATGGGTATTTCTGTATGCGATTGCATTTTTTGTTATTTGTTCTTTGACGATTTATTTCGGAGGAAAGCAAAGCGCGAAAATTACCGCGAGCTTATTGAATATTTTCCTGTTATTGATTCCGATTTTCAGTCTTCTCTTCGGGAGCGTGAATTTTCTGGAATCGCTTCCTTTTATGGAAGTACTGTTGTCCCGTCCGATGAGCCGTTCAAAATTGTTTCTTGGAAAATGGATCGGAGCAAATTGTGGCTTGAATCTGGGATTCATAGCCGGCACGGCAGTTCCATTGATTTTATTCATGGATCCGGGTGCTGGAAGGATTTTTCTTTCCATTCAACTGTTAGTATACGGGGTTCTCTTGAACAGTATATTTTTGGGAATCGCTTTTCTTGTATCCATTGTGATTGTTAGAAAGGAGATGGTGCTCGGGATTATTCTGGTAGTCTGGTTCTATTTTTATTTTCTGTATGACCTTTTCATCGTCGGACTCAGTATTCTTTACGGAGAGTATCCATTGGAAATTCCTGTGCTGGGAATGATACTGATGAATCCTCTGGATTTGGTGAGAGTGATTATTTTATTGCAGATGGATACTGCGGTCTTACTCGGCTTTACCTCCGCGTTCTTCCAGAAATATCTGGGAAACAATAGTGGAATCTTTTTATGCTTCCTGTTTTTAAGTATCTGGATTGCCATTCCTCTATACATAGGGATTCGAATTTTCAAAAGAAAAGATTTGTGATGAATAGGCTTTTGCCTGATTAAAATGGTTGGAATTTCGTCCCTCCGGCATTTTAAAAACTTGACTTACTAAATCTTATCAATAAGATTTAGCTATGCCATCTATTCTTACAAAACATGTCCCGCGTTATGAAGGACTTTTTGTTACCCGCGAAGAATATCTCGATCTTGAGGAAGACGGTTTTCAATACGATGTCATAAATGGAGTAATGCACTTATCGCCAAGCGGAGAATTTGAACATGCAGAAAGAACAGGAAGCTTCATTATCGAAATCGGTAGCTACCTGAAAAAAAATAAATTGGGAAAAGTGGTAGCGGAAATTGACGTTCTTTTACCCGATGGCGGTGATCCGATCAGGCCGGATATAAGTTTCATATTAAGTGAGAATATGCGCATCGTAAAAAAACATATCCTGGGAACTCCTGATCTGGTTTGTGAAATCTTATCTCCTTCTGCAAAAAAAAATGATCTTGGGGAAAAAGCGGATCGTTATCTGGCATGTGGAGTCAAGGAATATTGGATTGTTGAACCGTACCTACAAACAATCGAAGTCTGGAAGAATAATCAAAAAAAATCGTGGAATAAGTTTTCAGGTCAAATTTTAAAAGTGAAATTCTGCCCGGATTTCAAATATCCCTTGATGAATTTTTTGATTGACAGCTTTTATCTTTAATTTGTTGACTCTCGGACTCAATCCATAAATGTTTATTCAATTCATCAGAATTGTCTTAATTAATCGGCGGAGTTTGGGTTTTAGCTTAATGGATACTAAAAATATTATCATCGTTCTCACATCAGTTTTATTTCTTTTCAATTCCTGCGCACCCAATAAACCGGAAGTATCCGATTCGGATATCAAAAGACTCATAGAAAGAATGTCTGCAAACCGGTTTGTGCAAGGTCTGGATCAGGAAGAAGGCGCCAAAATAAAGTCGGACTATGAAATATTTCTGGAAGCATGTAAAGTATTCAGGTTGGATCCTGCAAAAGTGAAAGCAAAGTTGAGAGATTCGAATCCAAAATTATATGAAAGACTGGAACAAAAAAATGAAGACTAAAGAAAGAATCATCTGGGTTTTATTATTATCCGTTTCGTTATTTTTTACTCTATTTTCTTTTAACCGCGCAAAAGCGATATCAGCAGAATCGGAAAAATATCTTCAAATTTTTCATGAGATAGTGGCGTTCATTCAAACTGATTATGTGGACAAAGTGGATGAGAAGGCTCTTTATACCGGTGCGATTCGGGGAGTCATTTCTAGTTTGGGCGACCCGCATTCCAGATTTTTGAATGAGGATGAATTTAAAGAGCTTCAGAACGAAACCAGAGGAAGTTTCGGCGGGCTTGGAATCGAAGTTTCTTATTCTGACGGATCTCTTTTTGTGATTTCACCGATAGACGACACCCCTGCGTTTAAAGCGGGAATTCAGCCTCAGGATAGAATTGTTGAAATTAACGGTAAGACCACCGAGAAGATGACATTGTCAGACGCGATCAAGATGATGAGGGGCCAGGTGGGAACTCCAATTTCTCTCAAGGTAATACGGAAAAATGTTCACGACCCTCTTTTGTTTACCCTTACGCGGGAATTGATAAAAATAGATTATCTGAAATCCCAATTTCTGGAAAATGAAAAGATCGGTTATATTCGCCTCTCTCAGTTCATGGGCAAAGAAAGCACTACAAAAGAATTTGAAAAAGTCATGGAGACCTTCGTAGAAACAAAAAAAGCAAAAGGAATAATTCTGGATTTGCGAGCCAATCCCGGTGGATTGCTAGATCTCGCCGTTGAATTGTCCGATTATTTTTTGAAACCGGATTTGGATATTGTTTCCGTGAAAGGAAGAGGAGGCGAACTTGTGAAAATCTTCCGTTCAAAGTCTTCATCAAAAAAATTCGCGGATATTCCTCTTGCAATTCTCATCAATAACGGATCTGCGAGCGCATCGGAAATTCTTGCGGGAGCGATTCAGGACAATAAGCGAGGAAAGATTTTCGGCAACCAGTCATTCGGAAAAGGATCTGTCCAAAATATTTATCCTCTGCCTCATAAAACCGGAGTTGCTATCACGATTCAAAAGTATTATACCCCAAGTGGAGTATCCATACACGGTAAGGGAATCACTCCGGATGTTGTGGTGAACCAATTGATGCCGAGCGAAGACGACCGGTTTTATATGGAAAAGATTTTCAAAGAAAACATTCTGAAAAATTTCGTAAGAGAAAATCCGGAATATAGCGATGCAAATGTTAAGAAGTTTCGTGAAATTTTAAAGCAAAAAAAATATAACCTATCAGCAAAAATTTCAAAGCTTTTGTTAAAGCGAGAGACTGGAATTGGTAAGAAAGCATCTCTTATTGAGTTGGAATTTGACCCTCAGCTGACGAAGGCAATAGAGCATATTTCTTCGCTTTAGTCAATGCTTGGATTGGGTATTGAAACTAGTTGCGACGAAACCTCGATAGGGATTGTTGAAGACGGCAACAAAGAAATCGTTCTGAAGGTCTATAGCCAGACAGAACTGCACTCGGTTTACGGGGGTGTCGTTCCGGAAATTGCATCCAGAGCGCACCTGGAAAAAATTAACGATCTTTTGGAACTTGCTCTGGCCGAATCGGGAGTAGAGCTAAAGGATATTGGCTATATCGCTGTTACTGCTTATCCGGGGCTTATGGGTTCTTTAATTGTAGGGACCCAAATGGCGAGATGCCTGAGTCTGGCACTAAAAATCCCCGTAATTGCTCTGGATCATTTGGAAGCACACCTGACTGTGGTCCGGCTGGAAGAAAAGAATCCGGCGTTTCCCTATCTTGGCGTTTTGTTGTCCGGTGGGAATTCTGCGATTTTTCGGGTTGAAGATTACGGCAGAATGATTCTCATCGGAGATACCCAAGACGATGCGTTAGGCGAAGCTTTCGACAAAGTTGCGGCGCTCCTCGGACTCGATTATCCTGGAGGGCCGGAGATCGAAAGGCTTGCAAAGAAGTATGTTCCGGAACCGGGAGAACTTCCGATTTTTCCCGAACTGCTAAAAGACCTGCCCACTGAAAAAATTTTGTTTTCATACAGTGGTTTAAAAACTGCGGTTTTGTATTACCTAAAGAAAAACCCCGATTACTTGTCTGATGTGGAAAAAATTTGTTATCACTTTCAGGAAACTGCTTTTAAGCTAGTGGAAAAGAATATTAAACGAGCTATATCGCTGACAAAAATCAGAGAAGTTGTAGTAGCAGGAGGGGTGATGGCAAATTCAACTCTCAAGGAGAGGCTGCAAAAATTTTCTGAAAAAATAAATTTTCGGTTAACAATACCGGAAAGAAAAATACTTTGTACTGATAACGGAGCAATGGTTGCCTGCTTGGGATATTTTTTATTCAAAAAAGGAATTACCAGTCCGATTGATTTCAAAGTCAGTTCATCTCGCGAGGAATAAATTGTATGAAAATTAGACTTTCTTGGATTCCAAATACTCTTTCGCTTGGAAACCTTACAATGGGTTTTGTTTCAATCCTCATTGCTTCGGAGGCAACAAAGAACGGTGACAATTCTCAGATATTTCAGCTTTCGGGCTTCTTCATTGTTCTTGCAGCTCTATTTGATGGTTTTGACGGGATGGCGGCCCGAGCTTTAAACGCTACTAGTGATCTTGGTGCTGAACTGGATACACTCGCGGATCTTACCACATTCGGCATTGCCCCTGGACACCTGATGTACAAGATGATTCTTGAGAATTACAAAATGGATTTCTATGGAATGCCGGATTTCCTTCCCTACGGAATGTTGATTGCTGCAATCTTTCCCATCTGCGCGGCCTACAGGCTCGCCCGGTTTACTGTTGCTCATGATCCCGCTTCATTTACGGGTTTGCCTTCACCTGTAGCCGGGGTTACGGTTGCTCTATTCCCAATCAGTTTTCATATTTCTCAAGTGCCGAATATGATTACAATTCCTTGTTTTATCGCGGTTGCAATTTTGATGGTTTCCACAATCAAATATTCCAAGCCGCAAGTTGCCATGAGAGGAAAATTTTCTAGGTCGAGAATGCTCATAGTTCTCGTCGGTTTCACAGTCCTGATTTTTGCTATTGGATGGACGAAATTTCCCTGGGTAGTTTACGGGATCGCCGTGTTCTATGTATTCAGCGGACTTGTCAGTTTTATGATCCATCTGATTCAGGAATACAAAGTCTGAAATCTTTTTGATTTCTCTTTGATAAACAGACTTATCTGCGTATTTCGCTGAATAGCTTTTCTATTTTTTCCTTATCGCTGTCAAAATTGAGATAAATATTTTCTTCCTTCACTTTCAAAATTGCGCAGGGAAAGCTAAATAGAATCGTGCTTTTTTTACCGCCTTTTCGGTAAACGATTGCGGCATTGTATGCCGGGAGGCAACGTTTGGATTTTTCCGGTGTATAGGAGAAGTTTCCGTTTTTCAGAATAAACTGGATTTGAGTGATTAGGGAAGGGTTTTTGATTTTTGTTTTGAAAGTTGATATAGTTTCAGGATCAACGTCGTCTAACGCATCAGGAAGCTCAAAATAATTTGTCGATTCCGATTTTTCTACAACCTGAATTCCCCTGAAAATCGGAGGAGGGCTCGGAGCTTTCAAAGCAGGTTCTTTTTCGGATGGCTGGGCCGTAGTCCCGCAACCGATGAATAAAACCATGACTGCCAGGATATATTTTTTGCAGTAGCATCTCATAATTTTTCGTGAAAATATTTGAAGTGAGCATTTTTCCATGATTGAATATAGTAGCGATATCTTTTCCTTTTTTTGTCAAGGTCTTCCCCGAAACTTCTATCATCAGTTATGTAAATTCTATCGACTGCGATTTCTTTGATTTTCAGATTTTTGTATTTTGCATACGCCCAGAAGTCCATCGGAAATGCGTATCCTTTTTCTTCGATTGAATGTCCCAGTAAGGACTTTGTCGTATAACGCTTGAACCCGCAAAAAGAATCCGTAATGTTCCAACCGTACCTTTCGTTGATTTTTTCCGTGATCTTTTGATTGATTTGGACCCTCTCCTGCGGGGCGTTACCCGAAGACAATGATTGGGCCGAATATCGAGTTCCACTGATTATGTCAATACTAGGGTCTTCATTTCGAAATCTGATCAAATCTTTGGGCTGGTGCTGGTCATCGCAATCCATTGTAATTATGAATTCATATTTGTGTTCTATTGCAAAACCAAATCCGCTGAGGAGGCTTCCCCCATAACCTTCATTTTTTGTTTTGTTGATTATCTGAATTGAAGGATTCACAGCTTTCAGGCGTTCCAGAATCTGGCTGGAGGAGTCTGATGATCCGTCATTAACGAAAAGAATGTCTGCATAGTCTTTACATTCTGCTAGGGTTCTTTCGGCAACTTTGACTAGGGTTGGGGCTTCATTGTAAACAGGAATAACAATTAACGTATTTTTCATTCTTTATTTCTATAATACTTAGACAGCAATTGAAATTTATAATCGACAATTTTTAAATAGAAAATATAATGATTGTCCGCGAAAAAAGAATGGAGGAAAAAACATCAATGGTCAAATTAATGGTCTTACTCGTAGGTAGTCTGATTCTGGCAGGGTGTTCGAAAAAAGAGTCCAATGTAAAAACGGATACTATGGATCAAGGTTATAAGACGGCCTGTGAAAAAGTATTAAAGTGTGATAAAAAATGGCAGTCAATAACCGAAAAAGGTTGCGCGAAGGATCTGGAAGAACTCGGATTTAGAGACAAAATTATTTCCTGTATAGAGAATACTAGCTGCGAAAATCTGGATACAAAATTGTGTGTCTCCAACTCGGTTAAGTAGGAAACGGCTAGATTACTTCGCATAGAAAATCGCTATGCGATTTTTGTATTTTTCCAATTACTGCCTTGGCAGGAGTTCTGTGTTTGTGTAGACTCTCCAGAAAACCGTTCAACCCAAGTGGGTCGATTGCAATGAGTAAGCCTCCTGATGTCTGGGGATCGCAAATCAATTGCATGATTTCTTCTTTTTTTTCCGGTTGGAATTTTCCCAGGCCAATGTTTCTCTCCAAATAGTTTCTGTTGCGATTCGTTCCACCCGGGAAACATTTCTTTTGGAGGAGGCCGAGTACGTTAGGCAAGATTGGAATGTCGTTTAGATAAATCATTGCTTGTAAGCCACTCTCTCTCAACATTCCGCACAAATGGCCTGCTAGACCAAATCCGGTTATGTCTGTTGCTGCATGAATGTATGCGGAATTTTCCAACATTGCTTCTTTTGCTCCGGAATTCAAGGTTGTCATATTTTGAAATACATCATCCTCTATTCCGGCATTGGACATTTTTTTCTTGATAGAGGTTGTCAATACTCCGGTTCCGATCGGTTTTGTAAGAACAAGAACATCTCCTTCTACGGCTCCTCTATTTCTAATGATCTTGTTCGGATGAATAAGTCCTGTGACTGCGAGGCCGAATTTGGGTTCAGGGTCATCAATAGAATGTCCTCCGACTATTTCTATTCCTGCCTCTTTTGCCTTATCAAAACCTCCCCGTAAAATATCGCCGAGGACTGCCGTGCCGAGTTTTTCTATCGGAAATGCAACTAGTGAAAGCGCCGATAGAGGAGTCCCTCCCATTGCATAGATGTCGGATAACGCATTTGCTGCGGCAACCTGTCCGAATTTATACGGATCATTCAAAATCGGAGTAAAAAAATCCGTAGTCTGAACAATCGCAAGATCATCGCTTATCTTTACTACGGCTGCATCGTCTCCAGTTTCGAAGCCGACTAGAATTTTCGGGTCGGAAGACTTGGCGCGAAATTCCCGGAGAATTTCATTCAATTGTCCTGGGCCCATTTTGCATCCGCAGCCCGCGCCATGGGAAAGATCCATCAATCTTATTTCATTATTATCCATGAAATTACTACGTTTGAATGATGTGGAAATTTCGAAACAAATTTCCATTAGGAGCATGTCCCAAAATTAGCTCTAAGACACGTTCTAGATTAACGGATTGATTTTATTCTTTTCCAGTAGAACGAGAAATTCTTTTTCGCTAACGATTGTAACTCCGAGTTCTTTTGCTTTGGCGAGCTTAGAGCCGGCTCCTTCTCCTGCAAGTAAATGGGTTGTCTTAGAAGAGACGGATGTAACTTTCTTTCCTCCGTAAAAAGTAATTAGATCCATAGCCCTGTCTCTGGGCTGAAAATTTTCAAAACTCCCTGTAACGCACCAGGACTGGCCGCTAAAAATTGGTTTGTCTGATTTTTTTTTGCCGGGCGATGAAAATCTTAATCCGGAGTTTTTTAGTGTTTTGATTAAGTCTAAAACTTCTTTATCGCGGAAATGCTTGATGATTGAATCAACAGTTCTGGGCCCGAGTCCGTGAATATCGAGGAGTATTTCTTCCGCGTTGCTTTTATTGACCGTATCTACTATTTTATCAAGTGAGTCAAATCCGCTTTCGATCAAAATTTCAGTGACCTTGTGCCCGATTTCGGAAAAGCCAAGCGAAGGCAATACCACTTGAAAATCTTTTTCCTTCGATTTTTCGATTCCGTTTAGAATTATGTCTACGCTCTTTTCTCCGAGACCCTCTATCTCAACAAGTTCCGCTTTCTTTTTGTGAAGAATGTAAAGATCGGGAATATTTTTGATTAATCCGAGCCTGTAAAAATTCTCGACCTGCTTGTCCCCTAGCCCATCGATATCCATTTGTTTTTTCTGACAGAAAAAAATGAGGGAGTTCACCTCTCTTTCCGGACATTTCTTATTCGTGCAAAACAAATCCACGGAATCATCGATTTTCTGAAGTTTTGTTCCGCATGCCGGACAATTTTTCGGGAGCTGAAAAGTTCCCTTTTCACTGGGCTGAATGACTTCTTCTACTGCCGGAATAATCTCGCCCCTTTTTGCAATTCGCACTGATGCTCCGATTCCAACTCCAAGCTCGTTAATAAAATCTTGATTGTGCAGGGTTGCAAATGTTACCGTAGTCCCAGCTAGCTGGACCGGTTTAACTTTTGCGCGTGGGGTGACTTTCCCTGTTCTTCCAATTGCGAAGTCGATATCTTCTATGACAGTTTCTTTAAGTTCTGCATCGAATTTGAAAGCTCTCGCCCATCTAGGGGAGTGTGATGTTTCGCCTAACGCATTTCTTGACGATAGGTCATTCATTTTTATCACGAGACCGTCAACCGGATAATCCAGTTTGTCTTTTTTTTTCTTGAAGTCCCCGATGATTTTAGGAATATCGCTTCCCTTTGCAAATTGTGTATCGGGAGAAACCGGAAGGTTTAGCTCTGCTAGCAATTTCAAAATGTCACTATGATTTTTCGTTTTTTTATATCCATCTGGAAAGTAGGCATCGTACACACATATCTTTAGGGGGCGCTTTGAGGTCTGAGAAGAATTTTTGTATTTGATGGATCCAGCTGCAAGATTTCTAGGGTTGGCAAATCTTCCGTCGCTTTCCTCGTTTACAAGTTCAAAATCCGAATAGGTCATGTAAACCTCGCCTCTAATATAAATTGAAATAGGCCGATTTAGTTTCAGAGGAATATTTTTAATTGTCCGGATATTTTCCGTGATGTCGTCACCAATCCCTCCTGTGCCGCGCGAGACTCCATTTGCCAACTCCCCATTTTCATAATATAGAACAATGGATGCCCCGTCGATTTTCCACTCGATTGAATATTCTGCTTCGGGACCGGTTTTATTGACCCATTCGATTAGTTCTTCCGGGCTGTAAGTATTTTCCAGTGAGAGAACCGGAATTTTATGCTTAAATTTATCGAATTTATTGTCTAGGTCAGAGCCGATTGTTTTTGTAGGGCTGTTCTTTGAAGCCAACTCCGGAAACTCTTTCTCAAGGCCTTGGAGCTTTTTGAATAATTCGTCGAATTCTTTGTCGGAAATTTCCGGAGAATTCTTTACGTAATATAGATACTGGTGTCGCCTAACGCTTTCCTCCAGAGATCGAATAGCGGCTTCGGGCTTGTCCAAAGATTCTTAGTATAATCCGGAATTGATAAATTCATCAGGATTCATTTTTACGGAATCACCTGCCCATACTTCATAGTGAAGATGAGGGCCTGTGACATTTCCTGTTGCTCCAACTAGTCCGATAGTCGCGCCTCTGTTAACATATTGGCCGGTGCTTACATAAATTCTGGAACAATGCGCGTAAAGAGTCTGAAAACCATTTTCGTGGGTAATGACAATGTGATTGCCATATCCTGTATTAGAGTAAGAAACTCTCGATACCCTTCCGGGAGCTGTAGCATGGATAGGAGTTCCTGTGGCATTTGCCATATCTATTCCATCGTGATTTTCCCAGTAGCCCATCGTAGGTGAGCGCCGGTAACCAAATATCGAAGTGATACTATAATTTTCCATTGGAGGAGCCAGGGGCATGTTGTAATGAATTTTTGCCCTTGTTTCCAGAAATTCCGTCGAAGCATCCAGCAAAGGCTGATTCTTCAGCATTACCATTTTCAATTTTCGGAAATCATATATTTCAGATAAATAAGAACGACCGGCAACAAGTTCCTTGTCAGCTAGCTCTTCTGCTTTCAGGTCAGTATATACGTGATTTTGAATTTCAGGTTCTGGGGCAATTTTTAAAAGCTCTTCTTCACTTCCATCGACAAGGGTAAACATCTCTTGCATGTCATCATTTATCTTTGCATAATCATCCTGAATCTTATCTATATCGCTAGTGAGGGTAATATATTCATCAAAAAATTTACCGTACACACTGGAAAGGGAATCGAGTTGGGTTTTGGTGTAGTTAGATTTGATAATACCGTAAACAGAAATTCCAATGAGGGAAATCAATAGAAAAAACAGAAAAACAATCGAGAAAAGAGAAATCTGAAAGTTGAAAGAACTATCGTATCCGTGCGGGATAATCAGAATTGTCATTCTTTCGTGACCTTTCTCGGTTACGGTATCGAGCTTTTTTTTCAAGTATGGGCTTTTTTGTCCCAGTTTCTTTTTAAATTTCTCAAACATGTTATTTATTTGACTGCCGAGTTCAATAATTTTCCTAATATTTGAATCGGTCAAGATGAATTCTTTTTTGAGCGAAGAACTGAAAATACGGGAAGCCCTCTGGAAAAAAATCCAGCCTGGGAAAAAATATCCGCAAATTCCGGAAAATTTTCAGGATTTCAGAGGCAAGAACCCGTGAAGAATTTTATTAAACCGGTTGTTATTCTGGAAAATCCAAAGTATTCGGGAAATATCGGTTCAGTAGCCAGACTGAATGCAAATTTCGGATTAAGTCCCATTCGAATTGTAGGAACTCCTACAGAATTCAAATTCGATATGGAATGGATGGCCTACGGCGCAGAAGAGGAGCTTTCAAAAATTTCCTATTTCGAGAAAATTGAAGACGCGAGGAAGGATTTGACGGTTTTGATTGGTACCGGAATGATTCATGGAAAAGACCGGGGGCAATTTATAGGATTGGAAAAATTATCCGGGGTAATCGCAAAAAATTCTAGGAACGCAGGAATAGTTTTTGGCCGGGAGGACAGAGGGTTGACTCGATCTGTTATAGACCACTGCGACTATATGATTGATTTTTGTTTGCCGGGAAATCAACCTTCGATGAATCTCTCTCATTCCGTTGCGTATGTCCTCGGCGCATTATACAATTCTATCGATGATTCCGATGATCAGAAAATTTTTCCATCCATAGACAAAAATCATTTTTACGCTTTGTCAAAAGAGGTTTTCGGATTGTTGGACATGAATGATTTTCATGGAAGTGAAAACCTTGCGCTTAAACGATTAAAGTCGATTCTGGATACGCGGCCTCTAGAAAAAGGAGATTTGGATTTTTTATACAAAATATTCCGGTCTATCCAGGAAAAAATCAAACCCAAATTATTTTAGTTTACAATACATTCTCGTATATGAATTTAATGTTCTATCAATCATTAAAGAGGTGAATATTTCATGAAAAACCTATTTTCAAGTTTATTAGTTTGTTTAAGCGCTCTGGCTTTAGGTTGTTCTCCGAACGTAGATTTATCAAAGTACGAAAGTCTACGAGAGCCGAAAATTTCGGAGAAAAAATCTTTAAGAGTTCTCACAACACAGTTGGAAGGTACGGCAGGCGACATTGCTGGGAAGGGAATAGGAGATCTATATAAGGCCGGTTATAAATTGGAATCAAAAGACCGGGTGGAAACTGAAGCGCCAAGAGGCCGTTGGAAATTTCAGGACGGACAGGATATGGCCAAGGTTGACAGTAGCACTAAAATGATCGGAATATTTGCATTGGTTGCGAGAGAAGGTTTGGCAGAACTTCCAGAGTCTATAAAAAAAGATTTTCCCCAAATAAAACTGGAAACTTGGCAGTATGGAACGGTTGCGGAAATTTTGCATATCGGGGGGTATGACAAAGAAACCCCGACTATTAAAAAGCTTCATGAGTTTATTGAAAAGAGCGGGCACAAAATTTCCGGCATGCACGAGGAAGAATATGTGAAAGGGCCTGGTTGGATATTCAAGGGAAATCCTGACGGATACTATACGATTATCCGATATCAAGTTGAAAAGAAATAAGACATTCGGAAAATTCTGATTTTGCTTAAATTGAACTATTTGCGCAGGCATTTTTATTTTATTGCCTGCGTTTCTGTTGCGTTATGCGCCATGCAATTATTTGCATCGGAAACTCTGGATTCAAAATCTGATGAGTTAATTCCTGCTGTTGAGGGGAAAAAGGCGAATGCAGCCGATGGCGATTCCGATACGAAAATTAAAATAGAACTATCCAAATTGGGTAATGACTTCATTTCGTTTATCAGAACCAAAAGATGGAGGGATGCTGAAAATAAAGTTCAGGAAATTCGGAAATTGTCGGGAGATTCCGTTGAGTATAACTATTTCAAGGCAGCCTATCTTTATTCTACTGGAGATTTTCAAAAACCGATTGAATTCCTGAACCGCGCGATTGAGCTGAATCCAAATCACGACCCTTCTTATTACCTATTGGGAATGATTTTTGGGAAGTTTCGTAACTGGGTGAAATCTTCTTATTATCTGGAAATTGCCGCGGCAAAAGGAACATACAATCCATTTTATCAATACAATTTGGCGGTAACCTATTTCATGAAAAAGGATTACGCATCTGCGAAATTGTCCGCCGAGAAAACAATCGAACTGAAAGACAATTATCATGCGGCGAAGATTTTGCTTATTCGATCATTGATGAAACTTGGCAACATGGAAGATGCGCTTGCGTTATGCGAAAGGTATGAAAATGAAAAACTGAATTCTGAAATATTTTTAGAACTGTATGCGAGTGTATTGTTTGATTCAAAAAAAAAATATTCCAAGGTGATAACTTTACTATCCAAAATGAAGAACCTGAAATCTGAATCACGGCGAAATCTAGGGTATTCTTTATTTGTTGAAAGTCGCTTTGTCGAGGCTCTAAATATCTATCGCCAGATATTTCAGTCGGGATTTGAACTGGAAAAAGATTTTCCGGTCTATCTTCAGGTTTTGATCAGGCTAGAAAAGGACTCAGATGCGGAAAATTTTGTTTTGAACTGGATAAAAAAATTTCCTCAGGAAAAAGAAAAGATTCTGGAGTTTTACCAAAATCTTTTGGATGAGAGGGATGTTTTCGGGTCGATGTACAAACCCATCCCTTGGAGATAATCAAAGCAGTTCTTTTACGGCATTAATTACATCGGTAACATCTTCATCTCTCATTCCGGCAAATAAGGGTATTGAAACAGTTCTGTCATACATCCTCGATGCGATTGGAAAGTCTTTCTTCTCAAATGAATATTTTTTCTTGTAGTATGGGTGTTCAAAAATCGGTATAAAGTGTAAGCTTGTGCCGATATTTCTTTCCTTTAACTCTTCCACAAAACTATCTCGGCCGATTTTTGACTTACCCGGATCCAGCTCAATTCGGAACAAATGCCAGGAGTGGATTCCGTTAGGATCGTCTGTCGGAACCTTAACGCCTTTTAGGTTTTTGAATTCTCGGATGTAGGTTTCCGCAATATCGGTCCTTCTTCTCCAGAAACCGTGTGCTTCTCTCAATTGCACAATTCCTAACGCAGCAGCAATGTCGGTAAGGTTGTATTTGTAGCCAGCGTCAACAACTTCATAGTACCATCCCGGTCTGTTGTAGGCGTCACGATTTATTCCGTGCAGTCTCATCACCCTCATTCTGTCTGCAAACTTGGAATGGTCCGTTGTTACCATTCCTCCCTCGCCGGTAGTGATTCCTTTTGTTGCATAAAAACTAAATACGGTGAAATCTCCCCAAGACCCGATCTGCTTATTTTTGTGGACACAGGGAAATGCATGTGCGGCATCTTCTATCACATAAAGGGAATATTTTTTTGCTAATTCGATGATTTCTTCCATATTGCAGGCGTACCCGGCCAGATGCACCGGAATGAGGGCCCTCACTGTCTTTCCGGATTTTCGGTGCGTCAGAACTTTTCCATCGAATGCGCATTCCCGGTCTATCAATTCCTGAATCGTTTCGGCAGTCATCAGATTGTTAACCGGATCGACGTCCGTCAAAAGAGGCTCTGCATTAAAATAGCAAATAACTTCCGCCGAAGCCGTGAATGTAACGGAGCTTGTAATCACTGCATCTTTCTCCGAAAGCCCGATTGCCTCTAGAGCGAGATGAAGTCCTGCCGTGGCAGAATTCAAGGCAATGGAATGATTCGATCTTACAAAATCGGAAAATTCCATTTCGAACTGTTTCACTTTAGGGCCTGATGTCACCCAACCCGAGCGTAGAACATTTGCCACTTCCTCAATTGCATCTTCCGAAATGGATGGCAAAGCGAATGGTAAAAAAGTTTTTCTGGCTGTTATCATTGTGTCACCCGAATTATGTCTGAATTCTTATTTGATTTTCGGCTAATTTTTCAAAATCTCAAATGAAAAAGAAAATATTATTTTTATTGCCTAAATTCAAGGGGTGGTATTTAAAAGAAGAGATTTAAAAATTCAGTCCTGATTTATCGCGTGAATATTACATTTGAACAAATACTAGAGCGGATCGGTATTATTGACAGAGATGTCAGTGAGCTGAACCGGCTGAAAAGTCGCCTCCCTGCAGACAGGCCCTATTCTCCATCACTTCAGATTTCTTTTGATAAGCAAATTAACGTTCTTCTTACCGAGAGAGTTTCTCTCATGGATCTGGTTGTTGCCAATCCACCTGATTGGCTATTTCCTGAGTTAAAAGAAGACGAAAGGAAAATTGCGGCAAATCTTGCCCCTACCTTGTTTGTAGGGGATCTATCCGTAAGGCAGCCCGCAGAGCAGGATGTAATCAACTTTATCCGTGCGCTTCCCAAAACGGAAATTCACCTACACCTGGAAGCCTGTGTAAACAAGCACACGTTGAAAGATTTGCTGAAAAAGAACAACATCCAGGTCACCGACGAAGAGTTTGAGAAGAAATTTAATTTTAGCGACCTGAACGGGTTCATTCAATTGTTTTTCTTTATACAAAGTGCAGTAAAAAGCCCAGAGGATTTTTCTTACATGATATCCAGTCTTGCAGAATATCTTAGGGCGAATAATATTGTATATGCGGAAGTATTCTTTGCTCCCTCGAAATTTATTCAAAATGGTTTAGATTTCGAGGAGATGATCGAGGCACTCGTAAAAAAAATCCGACAGATTAAATTGGAAGACGGAACAGAAATCAGAATTCTAGTGGATGTATCCCGCTCGTTTGGAAATGCGAACGCAATGAATAATCTAAATCGTGTCTTAAAAATAAAGCATGATGAAGTAATCGGAATTGGCCTCGGTGGCCCGGAATTATTGGGCCCTGCAAAAGATTATGCGGATGTATTCAAGCTGGCAAGAGAATCCGGACTCCGCACAGTTGCGCACGCGGGAGAAGATGATGGGCCTTGGTCAATTTGGGATACTGTCAGCATTCTTCAAGCCGAAAGGATTGGTCATGGAACTTCTGCAATTCAAGATCCGGAACTTGTGAAGTATTTGAAAGAGAAAAAAATCCCTATTGAGATTTGTATAACCAGTAATATTTTTACAGGAAAATATGTGCGAAAAGAACAGAATCATCCTGTCAGATATTATTATGATCAGGGTCTCGTGACAGCAATCAACACGGATGATCCGGAAATATTTAACGTGAGTCTAACTTACGAGTATTTTAAACTGTATAGATTTCTGGATTTTTCTCTGGAAGAAATTATTGATATTCTCAAGAAGGGAGTATATGCAACCTTTCACCCGAACAAAGACGCACTTTGGGCGTCCATGGAAGCCAAAATCCAAAGCGTAAAAAGACAATTTAATTTATCTGTAAATTGATCAAGCGTTAGGCGCATTATTCCTTTTTCCTGAATTACTATTTCTTTCTAATAAACCGATTCTTATCGCAATTGAAAAATGCAGCTTGTATTGCTCCACTATGGTAATCTGAAACTTTTATTAAATTATCGCATTTATCGTTGAATTTGATCTCACTATTACCAATAATTGTAATATCCTGTATATGCGAAAATGAATTTGATTCATTTCCCAAGTATACGTTCAAGGTTTCTGTATCGCAACAGCCTCCTTTAATTATAATATCAATAAAATTGTCATTATTCAAATGTAGTAATTGGGATTTATAGAAGTGATTACTAAAGTCCAAAACTGGCTTCCAGCGCTTACCGGAAAAATACCAAATGTCATCTGTTTTGTAAATGTCCTCAAATTCAGACATTCCCAGAGCCGTCCTGTTAATAACTGCCAGAGATTCGGATTGCATCGTAATTTTGATATCTGTTTCGGGATTTGAGACGATTTTTTCAATTTTCGGAACACCGGAACTTTCAGGATTTACTTTTTTTAACATTTTATTCCAGTATAAACTATAAAATTTATGAACATTTTGAGTAAGGATTTCAATTTCAAGGCCATCCTGGAAAATTTCTGAGGAAATTGATGGATAAGGTTCATGATGGCTGCTTCCCGGATTATTGATAATGTGAAGGTTTTCACTGCTAATATTTGTTAAATTATTTTCATTTTTTGTATCTTTAGGATTTTTATATTTGAATTTTATCCATCCGATGGTCAAAACGAAAATACTAACAGAGAAAAATATGATAAGTTTCTTGGTAACGCTGTTCAACATCAGAAGTTTATCGCATACATGAATTTTTGCGCAAGTCAAAAATAGAAAAAACCAATTTTTCGGATTAGCATGAAACCAGGCATTGCAAACTCTCAAGCAGTTGGAAAATATTATCAATTGAATAAAGAATAAAACAAACTTTGGTTTCATATGTCCGAGTACCAGCCTTTATCAAGTAGGGTGTTTTTACTTAGAGCATTTCCTAAAACATTTTCAAAAGTTGGTTTTTGGACACGTTCATAAAAAAAAGAATATCAGTAATGCTTCCCGCGATAGATGAACTTAAAAGATGAATCAAAAACCGAAGAATAAACCGGGCCATTTTCCGTTTCTGAGGCTGCGTCATCAGCATATTGCTTTGCTTCTTTTTCCGATTTAAAATCTTTAGTAGAATCCTTGCCGGATTCCTGAACAACAACTCTAAATTGACCCGGTGGAATCTTACCTTTCTCCTTTGCAATTTTGACATGAGAAGAATCACGACTATCAACTGTGAAAATTTCATTTGCATCAAACGGTTTAGAGCTAATTTGAGCTTGGGATGATGCAAAAATGGAAAAGGTAAATGCTGCCGGTACAGTAATCAGCAATAGTTGTATTGTTTGGAATGAGCAAATTTTCATAACAGCTCCGGTTTCATAGTTTCAAAAATTCCTGGAAGTCGCGTTCTTCTTTTTCAATTCTTTTATCTTGCTGTTTGTGGGATTCTTTTTCTCGCCTTCTACTCGGAGAATATCGATCTCTTTCGATTTTTTCCGGTTCAGCTTCATCTTTTGCTTTTTTTACAAGGGCTTTCGCTATTTTTCTTTTTTCAATGGCGGCAATTTCAAATTTGAAAGATTTCGAATAGCCGCTCTGTTTGCCGTCCCTTCCGATTGATTTTACTCTCCAGTAATATTTTCCGGGAGAGATATTTTCCTGCATGAGGTATGATGTTTCGTCAAGTTTTCGGTTCACAATTATTTCTTTGAAAGCGTTGTCCTTGCCGACTTGAAACTGAAACTCGCCTGCTTTGAACCCGTTGGGATCCCAGTCGAAAAAAAGATTCCCGGACTCACTTTTTGAAAACATCGAATCGTTGGAAGGTTGATTCAATTTCGGGGGCTTGGATTCTGATTTGCTTTCAACGTTGAATTGGTATATTTTGCCAGGAGTCTCTACGGTTGGCCTGGAGGATTTTGGAAGAACTTTCCAGTAATACTTTCCGGGGGGCAGCGAGGGCAGTGTAAAATTGTTAGTTTCGCTTTCATAGCTTGTGACATTTCCCTTGAAATCCGGGCTTTGCGAAATCGCGATAAAATATCCTTCTTTGTAATTTTTTTCCTTCCAATGAAAATTCACTCCGGAGGATGTATCGGATACGGTTAGATTTGAATCATTCGTCGGAGAAAATGGTTCGATCAGTTTATCCGAGTCTATGACAATTTTTCTTGTTTCACTGTAATTTCTTTTCCGAGTTTTTTCATCAAGAATGGACACTCTCCAATAGTAAGTACCTTCTTGAAGAGGAATTTTCATTTGATTTTCCGTCGTGGGCATTTCATAAACCAAACTCGAAAAAGAACTGTGTTTGGAGACCTCGATTTTGGATTCTGAATTGGCCGATTTTTTCCAGGCAAAATCCACATTAGCAGTCTGGGTCAAAGGCGAGATTTTGAATTGGTCCGAAGGGGTTTTCAAATCGATGACATTTTTTTGAATGTCAAATCCTTTCCCCTTGAAATTTGCCTTTGTTCCGGATTCGATGCTTTCAGTTTTGCCATCTTGAGTGATTTTTGCAGATCCTTTTTCCACAAAAACACTCAGTGGCTCGTTCTTTGCTTTTTCAATTTTGATATCGCTTTTTCCGATTTCGATTTTCTTATCGTTTGATTTTATTGTCAAGTTTGAGCTGAAAAGACTTTGGTCCTTACTTTTCTGAATTTTAATCGATCCTTCTGAAAAGTCCAGCACCGGTTTGAAGCCGGAGTAGTCCAGAACCAGGAGAGTATTTTCATCTGCGTGGATTTCCGTCCCGTCTGTCAGCCGGATAACTACGTCGGATGAAGCCCCGGTTTTGATCGTGTCTTTATTGGAAACCGGACTTTTCACCTCAAGGGAATTCCAGACAACGCTCGAATCGAATTTTCTAAGCACTCGGTTTTTCAGATAGGAGATTGTTCCGATAGATTTTCTGTCTCCGAAACTTTCTTTTCTAGTGTAATCAAATATGAATAGCAGAAAGAAAATCATGGAATTCATAACAAGAATTGAGGGAATTCTATTTTCTTTATGAAGTATAGAATTTACATTAATCATTTGACCTCCTGCCATAAGCTGGGCTTTGAGGAGGATCTATTCCGAACATTTTTCTAAGTTTAACGGTTGAATCCGGTGTGTGCGGATCCGATGATTTTCCAAGTAAAGCGTAAATTGTCACAGGCTGACTTTTACCTCTTACTTTAATAGACTGAATTTTTTCGGTTTTGTACAAATCTTTATTCACCAATTCGAGGGTACTTTCGGACACTAGAATGTCTGTTCCAAAAGTTTTATTCAGAGCTTCCATTCTAGATGCTAGATTCACCGTGTCCCCGACTACGGTAAACTCCAGTTTTTCGTCCGAGCCGATTTGTCCCGCAATCACTGGGCCTGTGTTAATGCCTATTCCGAATTTTACTATCGGTTTTTTTACCGACCCCCTTCCTTTGTTGAATTTTAACAAAGTCTCGCGCATCAGTAGAGCGCAGTTGATGGCATTTTCCGCATCATTCGGAGTGGATTTAATTCCTCCCCAGACTGCCATAATCGCGTCTCCGATAAATTTATCCACGTTCCCGTGCATTTGTTTTACGCAAGAGACCATTTCTCTTAAATACTCGTTTAGAAATTCGACAACTTCTTGAGGATTTAGCTTTTCCGATATTGAAGTAAAGCCACGGATATCCGAAAAAAATACTGTGCAGATTCTTTTTTGCCCGCCAAGATCCAATTCCCCTCTAGATGCAAGCTCGGCGATTTCTTTATTGACGAACTTGCCGAAAGAAGCTTTCAGATTTTCCCGCTCCATAAGTCCATTCGACATCGACAGAAATGAATTAGTCAATATTCCGATTTCGTCCGTAGTTGTAGGCTTGAGATTCAGCGCAAATTGCCCGAATTCGATTTGCTTAGCAGCGCTAACAAGTTTCAGTATCGGCTGGCTGATGGATTTAGCAAAATAGTACACGATTAGTATTGCTAGATTTAGAACTACGATCATCAGAAAAATATTTCTTCTGCGAATATTGTACACTTCTTCGAATGCTTTTTTTTCCGCGATAGTAGCGATAATTCCAACATCGGCATTTGGAATTTTTTTAAATGAACCCATAAACCATTCGCCGGACTTGTCTTTGTACCTTGTCATTCCGGCATTTACTTTGCTTTCTTTCATGCTCTTGAAAATCGGCAGGTCCGAAAAGCGGGCATTTTGTTCGATTAGTCTTATATCCGGATGAGCCAGAAGCCGTCCGTCAGAGTTTACCAGAAATATTTGGACAGCTCCGGTTGACTGGAAAGTTTCGAGGAATTTATCCAGTTTCAGATAACAGATAAGAATTCCTTTCCCTGCGCTGATAAATGGAAGAGAAATTCCCATGACGGGGTAATGAAATGCAGAGCTTACATTCTGGATTTTTGCAAGGCCAAAAACGGATTGAGAAAATACTTTCGAGTTATCTGAAAGAGACTTATTGATTATCGACTCATTCAGTTCTAGTTCGTCAAGGATCTCGTTGTTGTAAATCAGATTTCTGGGAGTCAGATTTTTTCCATCCGAGGAATACACCCCAAAAAAAATCAGATTTTTATTTTTTTTGAATAGGGTTTCTGTGACTCCGGATTTTGCGGCTGGAAATTTTTCAATCGTTCCGGCGGCTAAATTCAGAGATTCCGATAGTGAGTCGATGTCACTAGTGATTTTTTGGCCGATGATTTCCGTCAATTTTACATTATTTTCCTGGATTCGCACTTCGTTGTCTGACCGGAAAAAGAATGTTGCTATGGAAATCATGACTGTCAGTGAGACAAGAATTAATGAGGATATTATCATCATTAATTTATTTCGGATCGTCCATCTGGTGGGATGGAATTGCGATGTTTGATTGCGGGAAAAGGAATCCTTCGCGGATATAGCTGGCAAATCCCGTTCAGGCAGTTGGCCGGAAGGCTTTTTCTTCTTGTTTTTTGTTTGTATCTTTTTCATAGAGTTTACAAAAGCCTTCAAATTTTACCAACATTGCCTGAGATTCCAGCCAGAGCAATTTTGGATCATAATAGCTGATTTTAAAAAAGTGTAAAGTACTAATTAGAATCTATCAAAACCTCCTAATGATAAATATCAGTAAATAAAATTAAAGCAAAAAACATAAAAGAATAGACAAAATCCTTGAATTTCCGATTTTATAGGAGTTTAAACGAATAAACGGGATCGGAGGATTTTTGTGCTAATTGATGATTTAAAGAAGGATCATGTTGATATTGTGAACACCCTTACAAAAGTTAAGGAACTTGGAATTACCACAAAAGAGGGGCAGGCAAGGCTTCTGGCTGCAAAAGAAGGGCTTTTGGCTCACCTGAAAAAGGAAGACGAACAACTTTATCCTTATTTAAGAAAAGAAGCCGAGACTGATGGAGGACTGAAAAATCTTCTGGAGACTTTCGCCAAGGATATGGATGGAATTTCAAAGGCGGCTTTGGATTTTTTTGCAAAATATGCGAGTGGTGGATCCAATGTAGAATTTGCAAAAGATTTTGGCGGCCTAACTGCAGCACTTTCCAAAAGAATTCGCCAGGAAGAAAATCTACTCTATCCGGAATACTCAAAGAGAAAAGGCTAATCTAATCCAAAAATCCTGAGTAGAAGAAGTTAGTAGAAATACCCTTCTTCTACTGGGAGCCATTCATACATGAAGGACAAAGATAACCGCGAAATAGTTGGATTTCTGGGTTCAGGCAGAAATGAAGAAAATTCAGAACCCAACTAAAAACACCTCAGACCCGCAAAATAAGCTCCACGGCTAAAAACCCGACAGAGAAGTTTTACCTTTCTGAAATCCAATGCCCCATAAAGCTCTATACCCGATATCGTTCTGATTTCCCCGGATGAACGTTAGGCGATCATCTCCCTTGAATGATATTGTGGAGGACTTTCTTTCCTTCGGAGTCATTTTCGGGAAAAAAACTTTTCTCTTCAATTTTCAAACCGCTTTTTTTTAGCTTGTGAAAATAAATTTTTATGTTGGAAAGATCGGAGTAGATGTCGTTTGCAAGCGCTGCATTTTTCCAGGTTCGCAAAAATTCCAGTTCGATTTTTTCCGATTCGGGTGCTTTTTCGGCGTATTTGATTGCTTCTCTGTACCGACCCAGTTCATAATTCGATTTCAAGAAAATATAATACAGATTGTCCCATTTTTGTTTTTCATCCAACAGATTATTGGCATACAAAATGGCGTCCGTATATTTCTCCAGTTCGAGAGAAATAAGCGCCATATAGTATAAGGCGTTTTGGTGAAAAGCATTTGCTGATAATATTTGCTCGAAATAGCGTATCGCATTCTTGTAATTTCCCTGATTGTAAAAATAGAAACCCAGTTCCTCCAAGGCTTTTATTTCCCAGCCTGACTTTGAACTCAACACATCCAGAAGGATGACCCTTTCTTCAAGACGGTTCAGTCTTTTCAATTCCCTTAAAATAATATCCGATTGGTTTTTGATATTTTTTGTTTTCTCGAGATAATCCGCAATTACTTCCCTGATCACATCGTACTCATCCAGCACATAATACATTCGGAAAATGTTCAGTAGTGGAGTAATTTTGTTAGGATCTTTTTTTACAAGAGACAATAGAATATTTTCAGCTTCTTCGATTCTTGCAACCCGGATCAAAAATACGGATCGGTCGTTAAGAGAATTGAACTCGGTTGAGCCTTCAGTTTCCTTGATTCTGCTGTAATAGTCTCTTGAGCCTAACGGCTTACTTTCTTCCGCAATTCCAGCCTTGGTTAAAACTATGAAATCTTTATCCGTCTCAAGAGCTGGAATTACTTTTCTTGGTAAAGTGCAAAGCGAAATAAAAAGAAAAGTGAATAAATAAAACAGGAATCTAGTTATCTTTTGACTCGTTATTGACTTTTTGGGCATATACCAGGTACTTCATTGCCTTCTCAGGCTCTCCATTAAACAAATGCAAAATCGAAAGGTCGAATGCGTCCTGAGAATTCGGCCCCGAAAAGTCTTCAGGATTTTCTTTGCTTAGCTCGATTTTTGATTTGAACTCGCTTAGCTTGGCCTTTGCCTTTTTCTCTATGTTTGCAAAATGTTTTTTCGTTTCTGCGTCTAGATTTTTTTTTGCGTCTTGAATACGGCTAGTGAAATCGGAATTGTTTTTCGTGAGATTTTCCAAAGCCTGAATGGATTTCGCATAACTTCCTTCTTTTGAAAGAATATCGGATTTTAGAATTATAAATCTCGTATCGTCGGGAAATAACGCACAATATTCGTCGATTAATTTCAGGCTCTCGCCGAAATGGTCTCTTTCATAATGGAAAAATACCAGGGCAGATAAGACCATTTTATTTTTCGGGTCTATTTTGTATGCGTTATTCAGATAGATTTCGGTTTTCTCTTCTTTGCCTGATTTTTCGTATGCGTTAGCAAGCAAGAGATGGGCATTTAGATATCTTTTGTCGAATTCGAGGGATTGTCTCAGATGGTGAATCGCGTTCTCAATATTGTCGGTTTTGTATTCCTCGACTGCGAGATTGAAAAAAGTTTCCGAACTTGGAGAAATTTGCGCGGCTTTCTGGAATAATTCGTGGGCCTGCTTTCGGTTTCCAAGCTTGGAGTAAATGGAGCCGAGATTCTGATAGCTCTTAACGAAGGACGGTTCCACCTCGATTGAAGAATTGTAGAATTTGATTGCGTCTTCAATGTCACCGGACTCTTCGCAAGCAAGAGCTTGATTGTATAATTTTTTTGCGTTAGGCATTGAGTAATCTTTTAAAGTTGTGTTTATTGATATCGAAGATTCCATATCCGGTAAATGTCCTTAAAAAAATTTAGACTATTACCTTTATCATCGGTTCAAAAGTCATTTTCAGTGATATAGAAATCTCCGGCGAGTCTTTTTCTATTCGGAGTAAAGGGATTTTTACAGATATTCTACAATTTAGGCAAGCAATTCCGGATTGTCTTTTTTTCTTGCTTAGCTTTATTTTCAAGGTTATCTGTATTTTTGAAGACTGATCTCGAATGTTGAGGTTTTTTCTTCACCTGGCAGAATTTGCTCCAGACAGGACCCTTCAAAAAAGAATGAATTTCCCGTGGAACTCATCGGCTCGACAGCGATAGATTTTCTGTGCGGAGGAGTGTATAGCTGGAAAAACTTTAAATCGATTGCAGTCCTTCCAGCGGATTTTTCCGTGCTAATCGTGAGGCGAAGATTGCTATTTTGATTCACAATGGAAAAAAAACGAAATCCATCGTTGTTGCGAAAAGCCATGGTATGATCTAGCGAAATACTTTTTATAGGAGTGTTTTTACTTTTGAAAAATTCTTCATTGGGTAACGCTTTTTTATCCGGCAAAAGCCTTTCGTCTAACGGATAATGAAGAGCAAGATTTGTTTCGATAGCACAATCATCGATTGAATTTCCCAGACGGAAATAGGGATGGTAACCGAATGCGAAAAATTGAATATGGCCGGATTCATTTTTGAATTTCGTAGTAACTTTCAGTTTTGATTCGGAAAGTTCATATACTTCGCTGATTTTCGGGTATAAATTCATATCCGGGAATATCTTGGGGCAAATTTTTATTTTCGCCGGACTCACTTTTTCTTCTTCAAGAATTTTTCTGGGAGTATCGCAAATAAATCCGTGAATCGGAAAAAGATTCGAGTCCGTTTTTGCCGAAGAGAAATCATAACTTTGTCCCCTGAAATTGAATTTCTGAAACTCTGATCTGTTTACAAATGGAAACATCAAAAAGCATCCGGTAAGAAAGAAATTTTCTTTTTCATCGTATCCGTCCAACACTTCGAGGATTTCATCATTGTGTGGAGATTTTAATCCGAGTCGGAGCCACTGTGCCCCTTTCTCCAGATGGATGGAAAATACTGAAAAATCTGTCCGTATTTCTTTTATCATAAAAAAATGCGCCCTGTCTCAGATATTATCGGAATCTGCCGGTCTTCTCTTCAATTGCAATTAGGCGTCAAAGTTGATGTCAGTGGGTAGGGACTAAATTTAATTAAGCGCTGAATTTGTATGGAAAAAATTCCAGCCTTTCGGATTTTAGGAGATAAGGGTTTTTATGAAATTTATTTTAGCCAGCTATTTAGTTAGTATTATAGTCCGCTTTTGGTATTTATTCGTGAAGATCGAGGAAACTATTCATCCCGAAGCCCTGAAGCTAATCGAAGAAAAAAAACCGTTTATTCTGTCGGGTTTTCATTCTTATATTCTCACAATGCTCTATCCGGTAAACACAACTTTGCAGAAAAAAAAGAAAAGGCCTCTCACTCCTCTTGTTTCCTATTCGAAAGATGGAGAGTTGATCAATCAGACTTTTTTAAGATTCGGTATGGATTCGGTCAGGGGTTCGTCCAGCAAGGGTGGAGCCAGCGCATTGAAAGCAATTATTAAAAAACTAAAAGGCGGGTTTGTTCCTATATTTACACCGGATGGACCAAGGGGGCCTATTTACAAAGTTCAGCCCGGGGTAATTCAGATTGCTTCGATGACCCAGACTCCCATAGTTTCCTGCACTGTTGCTTGTGAAAAATATTACGAAGCCCGTAGTTGGGATAAACATAAATTTCCGAAATTCGGATCCAGGCAGTGGGTTGACTATTCTGCCCCGTTCTACGTGCCCAAAAATCTGGATGAAAATGGAATTCAGAAATATGCCCAGGAGCTGGAAAACCTGATGGTCGAGCAGCAGGAACGGGTTAAAGAGATTGCAGTTAATTATTCTTTGAAGAAGGTAAAGAAATGAATAGAAAATCATTTTATCTTTTAGTTTTGATTTTTGCATTTCAGAATTGCATCATTACGCTTTTTGGGCCTGGGGGGCAGGACATTGAGTTGCATGAGTCGGTTTTGGGCGGCAGGGATAGAGACAAGATAGTAATCATTCCGATTGAAGGGGTCATAAACGAAAAAGCCGATGAAAATCTTTTTGGCGTAAAAAATGATTCAATTGTTTCAAGGGTAAAAGAGCAGCTCAAAAGAATCGAATTTGATAAATCCGTAAAAGGTGTGATTCTGAAAGTGAATTCTCCGGGAGGAACTGTAACAGCGAGCGATATTCTTTATAACGAGATAAAAAAATTCAAGGTCAGAAATAATATTCCCGTTGTTGCGATTTTCATGGATGTTGCCGCGAGTGGAGCCTATTATATTGCGATGGCTTCGGATTTTATAGGCGCTCATCCAACTACAGTCACAGGTTCCATCGGCGTGATTATGCAAGGAATGAACATCAAGGAAGGCCTGGATAAAGTCGGATTCAAGGATCAATCTTTTACTTCCGGCGTGAATAAAAGTATTGGATCGTCAACGCGTGAAATGTCTCCCGAACAAAAAAAGATACTTCAATCGGTGGTGGACAGTTTGTACGATAGATTTTTCCAGATCGTAAAAGAGGGAAGGCCAAATATTAAAGAAGAAGCTTTGAAGAATCTGGCAGATGGCCGGATATTCAGTTCGGTTCAGGCAGAGAAAGCCGGCCTTGTGGATAAAGTTGGATACTTCGACGAATTTATCGTGGATGTAATGAGTCGAAAAAATTATAAAAAGTCGCCGGGAAATGACAATCCAAGAATTATCACATATTCGCCGGGCCGCAAAATGGTTAGAAATATTTATCAGACAAAACAGGAGAATCCCTCCAATGAAAGCATCGTAGAAAAGTTTATCGGAATCGATTCATCCGCAAAATTCATGTATCTCTGGAATCCATAGTCAACAAAAATGCTTTTTAATTCTATCCCGTTTTTATTTCTTTTTGCTTTTACCTACATTCTTTACTGGAATGTGGATATTCGGAATAAGAAAAGAGTTCTGGTTGTCTCTTCAATTCTATTTTACGCTTATTTTAGCCTACTTGTAGCGATTCATTTTTTTCTGGTAATCGCTGTGAATTTTTATTTCTCAGAAAAGCTTTTTGCAAAAAAAGAAAATGATCAACCGACAAACAGTTTAATTCGGCTTGTTGTCATCCTGAATCTGGTCAATTTATCCGTATTCAAGTATTTTTACTTCTTCTCAGATACTTTTTATATGGTTTCGCATAACGCATTTTTCAAGGAAGTCTCACGTTCCGTAAATATTATCCTCCCACTTGCGATTAGTTTTTATACTTTTCAATTGCTTGCTCTTCAAATTGACATTCATCGCGGAAGGCTCACGAAGAAAATTTCTTTTCAGGAATATTTTCTGTTTATACTTTTTTTTCCTCAGTTGATTGCCGGGCCGATCATGAGAACGGAAGATTTTCTTCCCCAGTTGAATTCCCCAAAGATAACAAAAGACTCGATGAAGGATGGATTATTTCTATTGATTGGCGGCCTTTTTAAAAAGGTAGTTCTGGCCGACAATATTGCGCCTATAGTGCATCCTTTATTTTCAAGTCCGGAAAAATTCGATTCACTTTCTTTAATCATCGGTTGCTTCGGATTTGTTTCGCAAGTCTATTGCGATTTTAGCGGTTATACAGACATGGCGAGAGGGCTAGCGAAATTACTCGGCTTTGAGATTCCCGAAAATTTCAAAGGCCCTTTTTTGTCCGCATCGTTTCGAGAATTCTGGACGAGATGGCACATAACGCTTTCTACCTGGTTACGCGATTATCTTTATATACCCCTTGGTGGAAACAAGATGGGGAGTTTTCGCGCTTCTCTAAATATGCTGATAACAATGACTCTGGGGGGGCTTTGGCACGGTGCGAATCTGACCTATCTTCTTTGGGGATTTTTTTCCGGCTTGATGCTCTGGTTGGAGAGAATATTTGAAAAGCTCGGAGTTCCCGCAGAACCCAAGTCCAGAATTGCCGGCGCTTTGAAAATGGGCTTTGTGTATTCGGCATTCGCTATCTCCGGAATATTTTTTCGTTCAGGGATTGCCGGAGAGAATTCTTTGAATATCTGCCTGAACTATTTTAAGGGGCTGTTTCAATTTACCTACAGCACTGGTTCGATCAGGTTGGAAGAGCTAGTGCTTTATATCGGAGTGACATTTCTGCTAAATTATTTTCAGTCCAGAGATACCTTGCGAAAAATAAACGGCAAAGTGAAGGAGATTCTATTGATATTCATTTCGTTTGCCATGCTTTTGCTTTTGGGTCTTTTTGGCGACGGGGGCGGGGATTTTATCTATTTTCAGTTTTAGGAAATTTTGCCATGACGGCCATAAATAGACCTGATTTGTTCCTGAATTGGATATTTGTTCGGTTGGCGATAGTTCTTTTTATTTCGTCAAATTTATTTTGTTACGGAAAAGGCTGGATTCGAAAACTCCCCGATAGAGAATATGTCCAAAATCAATTGGTTCACGGGACTTTTGAAAAGCGCACAAATCCCAAGTCTGCAATGAATTCCAGGTTCCACAAAAATGAGTGGAAGGAATGGATAACGTTTGATAGTCGAACGGATGCATTCGAAAAAACTTATTTGAGAGTCGACTTTTTTGGAGATAGGAAAATTTTTAAAAAGATTATCGGAAGGGGAAAATACCAAACAAAGGGTAATTGGATTATTTTGAATACGGAAGAAATTGCAAGGTTCAATTCGGAAGGTGAAGAGAACATCGGTTTTAAAAATTACTCTCATGCCATGCTTTATCATTTTGATAAAAATTCGGATACGATTATCCCGATGGCTTATGAATCCGGTTACGAGGAAAAATCATTTGGGGTAATTGATGGAGTGAAGACCCCTTACGAAGAAGATAAGTATTTTTTTCAATCAAGGAGAATTTATACTTTGAAAGATTTTCAACCCCACGCATATTTTCGTGTGAAGTGATTTGAAGCCGATTCAGAAAAGCAAAAATCCGTTTTTTAATAACTGCAAAGGATATCCTTCTTATTTTTGCAGTCAAAGAAAATCCGTAATCCTGAAGGCAGCTATTCTGGTCTTGTCTTTTTCCCTTGCATCCTACTTTGTCCGATTTGCGGAAGAGCGAATATATTTTGAAATTTTGCTGGGTTTTTTTTTCATACTGGTGTTTGCGCTGGATCAGCGTAGAGAATATCTGGAAAAGAAGTTACGAAGGGTTGAGGAATACGGACTTACCCCGGAAAGATATTCGTCGGAAACAGTGAATAATATCCTTTATCCATCTAACTATACTGATGAAAATTATGAAATTATCGCTCAGTCAAATTCGCTAAATATTTTGGGGGGAGATTTTTATAATCATACGATAGACAAGGACGGTAATTACTGGTTTGCAATCGGGGATTCTTGCGGTCACGATCTTGGTTCCCATCTTTTTAGCGTTCTAATCATGAATTGTATGAATTATTACATAAATATTTGCAAGACTCCAAAGGAAGTCGTTGAAAAAATAAATGAAGAGTTGATTAAGAAGAAAGTCATTTTCTACTCTAGCGATAGGGGAGAAATCGAACACTATGCAACAATTGTAGTCATGAAGGCAGACTCGGATGGAAATGTGGAACATTATGGCCTCCATCCGAATCCAGTGTTGCTGAAAGCCGGTTCGAAAGGAAAAGAGATTATTGAGACAACGGGAATTTATGTCGGGGTCGCCGATGATGGAAAGACCCAAGAACCCGGAAAATTCAAGATGGGTTCAGGAGATTTGCTTTTTCTGTTTACGGATGGAATTTTTGAGCAAAAAAACAAAAATCGTAAATATTATGGCGAACGAATTTACCGATTTATTGAAAAGGAAAATACAGATACGATAAGTTCCAGGATTGACTCTCTTTTCATGGACATATCTGAATTTTCTTCCGGCGCTATTGATGATGATATGACTCTGATGATTATCGGGAAAAAATGAAACTATCTGATTTTGAAATAAAAATCAGTTCGGTTCTTTCTCTCTCCGAGAAGGATTCAAGAAAGATGGATAGAACGTTAGACGACATTGCACAGGAAATCGGTATGGACAAAAACGAGATATTGGATTTTGTAAGTTACAGCGCGGATGAAGAGTTGAAAAATCTACAATTTAACTATAATTGGGAAATTTTCAGGAGAAAGATGGTGCAAAGACTTCGGCCGATAAACAGAACGGCTTGATTTTGGCCGGGTGCTTTTTTGCAACTACTGAATAGGGTGAATTATGTATAATTATCTGATTGTGGATGGAAAAAAAATACCGTCTGAAGATGCTCGAATTTCTGCGCTGGATGCGGGTTTTATTTATGGTTTTGCGGTTTACGAAACTTTTTTTGTCAAAGACTCCAGGATTCCCTTTTTTCAAGAGCATATGGAACGAATGGCAAAATCCATAGACTTTTTCAAATTCCCTGTTGAAAAATCATTTTATGAAGATATTAAAGTTCAAGCAAAAGACCTGATAAATTCCAACCAAATTTTCCAGGGAAGGATGCGGCTTACGATTAGTCCTGGGAATTGGGTTTTGCCGGAATTAAAGTCCGAGAAAATTACCACAGTGCTTTCGGTCTCACCGATCTCAAAATCACCGATGGCAGTGAAGTTGATGACATCAAGAGTTCGGAAAACCAATGATGTATTTTTACCGAGTTTTGTAAAAGTTACCGGAAATTTTCCCTCTTTACTTAGCTATCGCGAGGCGAGAGCAAATGGGTTTGATGAGGCCGTGATGCTTCGACGGGACGGAATTGTGACAGAAGGCTCCTTTTGCAATTTGTTCTGGCTAGATCTTTACGGCAGATTTAAAACACCTTCCTTAGATTGCTGTATTCTGGACGGGGTTACAAGAAATCAAATAATCGAATCAGCCAGATCTATCGGAATCGAGGTAATTGAAGGCAGATACAGCGAAGACGAACTGGCAACATGCAATTCTCTTTTTATTTCAAGCTCGACAAGAGGTTTATTAAAGGCCAGCCAATTGGATGAAAGAATTTTTTCGACTAGTGAAATCGAATCTATCCTGGAAATTCAAAAAGAATACGAAATGCGCGAGAACGAATCATTAAAGTCTTTTTGAAATAGAGCTTCTATTAGCTATAATAGCTATATGAAAAGTCGGGTTAATCTATTTTCAATTCTACTTTCTTCCGGAAATTTTTTCTGCCCTGTATCGAATTCTGGCAGCAAGCTCTTCTTTACCTACCGACGTATAATACGCTTCAAGTTTTCGGAGAGTTTCCATGCTGTTTGGGTCTCTGTCGAACTCGTCCAAGAGAATTCTTTCTTCTTCTGAGTGAAGATAATAGGAAGCGGAAGGCTTGTTAAGATATTCTGTATTTTCCAGAAGAACGCCCGATGTTGAATTTGTCATATTTTCGTTTTTTGAATTCCTGTTTCCGGAAATGACGACTACTATTGTTAAGAGAAGGACTCCGGATAATGAATATTGCAGTGGCCGGTTTGTAAGAACAAATTCGGAGAATTTCTCGGATAAAGGCCTTTGCTGAATAATTATTTTTTCCTGTTGAAGCCTGTTGATTAGCTTCTTGTTGAAGTCGTTTGGTAGTTTTACGTCGGATATTTCCTGTTTTCGGATTTCGGAGAGGCATCGGATTAAACTGCATTCCAATTTTCTGTGATATTTTTCATCATCCTTGGTAAGGATATTGAATTTGGATTTCAAGCAATCTAGAATATTTTTAAGAAGCAAAGTAACCTTCTCCTTTTTCGTCCTGAAGAATCATATGTTTTAAAAACTCTTTCGCTTTGAATAATCTGCTTTTCACGGTCCCGACATTCACTCCGACGACATGAGCGATTTCCGAGTAAGACATTTCTTCAAAGTACCTCAATTCAATAACTTGTCTGTATATATCCTCAAGCTGATTGATCTTAGTTATTAGATAGGAAGACTCCTCAGAGAGTTCTAATTTTTTTTCATAACCGATTCTTTCGTCAACGAATTGATTCTCATTTTCATCTATTGGTTTCTCTTTGCCACGTTTTTTTCTGGAAAGTAGATCTTTGGATTTGTTTACAACAATCCTGTAGAGCCATGTATAAACTCCAGCTTCAGCCCGGAAATTTCCGATGGATCTATAGCCTGAAATCAGGGCTTCCTGAACGATATCCTCTGCATCGTCCTCGTCTTTGACCATCGAGACTGCTTTTCGAAACAATCTTTCTTTAAATGGAGTTACAAGCTCGATGTATGCCTCTTGACTTCCTTCTTTGATTCTTTTCAAAAGAATAATTTCTTTTTCTCTAAGGGTCATAATTACCTATTTTTAGAATAATTCTAAACTGATTATATAATGATAATAATTGTTACAAAATTTAATCATAGCAATTTTGACGCTACTGCAAAAACTTCCATTTGAAATTATTTCCTTGACAAGTAGGATTTCGATGTTTGATATTTTACTATGGGTTCAGCTGCAACGGCTAGCGGATTGTTATTCCTTGGGGTTTGCATGGTTGTTGCCGCATTTATTGTCGTTTCTGTCCGTGCATACCAAATTCAACCTGATCTAATTCGGAAAATTTTCAGATACACTACTGTTGTTGCAATCTGGATCGGTGTGTCGGTTGCTTCGGTGATTGTCGGTTTTCGGATTGAAAAAAGGCACAGCGATTTCTATTCGAGAGGCTTCAAATCCGTAAGTGAAATCTGGGGAGGGTCGGTAAGTCAAGCACCCCCGGAATTTGGCGAATACGTTTTGACCACTAATGAATATGTAAATGAAAAGACCGGCAAAACCGAAGAACGCACCAGATATGTCATCAAAGACTTGGGTTTCAGCGAGCAAAATGTAAAAGCAAAAATTTCATCGAATATAAGGACAAAAGGCCTCTTGAAGTTCCCCGGATTCAATCTTATTTTTCACGGACGTTATGTCGTAAAAAACACTAGAAATTCTCCGGCAGAGGTAGTGTTTCGCTTTGATCTTCCAAAAAACGCAGGAAATATTTCGGACGTGAGCGTTATGCGCAACGGGTCAACCTACACTGAGGATGCGAATTTTGCAGACGGTATCGAATGGCAATCCGTTATGCAGAAAGGGGAAGAGGCTGTTTTTGAAATTAAATATAAAGCGCAAGGAACGGGCAGTTTCTACTATTTGATGAATACCAAAAAGCTGGAAATTCGTAAAATGAATTTTGACGTTGAGACCGACTTTACAGATATTTCTATTCCTGACAGCGCAATGGTTCCAACGAGCAATGTTTCCGAATCCGGAAAATCAAAAATTCTATGGTCGGGTGAGAATCTTGTTACCGGCCAGAATATAGCACTTACTTTTGAAATCCCCGGCAACTACGGAAAGGTTGCAAGTAAGCTCTTTTTTTACGGGCCTTTGAGCCTTGGTTTATTTACGGCAATTCTTTTGATATTTACTTTGGCATCGGGAAAGCCCCTGCACCCGATGAATTATTTTTTCCTTCTAGGTGGATTTTTCATCTTCTATCTCTTGACTTCATACGTGTTGAGTTTTTGGAATGTTTTTCTTTCAATTGGAGCAGGGTTGATTCTTTCGACTTCGATTACGATTTATTACGCATATCTGATTAAAAGAGATTTGAATTTAGTAAAGGCCGTAGCGGTTTCCCTCTTCATTTTTCAGTGGATATTTTCCTTTGCCTTTTTTCTTCCGGAATACACGGGACTCATCATAACGTTAGCGGGAATTGCTTCATTTGTAGCAATTATGCGTTATACGGCAGAGGTAGACTGGAACGATAAGTTCTAACGGTTAATTTTACTGCTTTTTCAGGATCGAAATCAACTCCGGTATGCCTTTCTTTTCTGCATAGTCCACCGGAGATTTGTCTTTGTTATCTTTTAGATCTGAATTTGCGCCGTTATTCATTGCCAGTCTTGCGGCTTCGAGTCCTCTAGTTTTATTTTCTTCGGTAATGTTCATAGCAATGTCCATAAGAATTGTTTTTCCTGATTTGTCCTTTGTATTTAAGTCGGCTTTTTTCTCTACGGTCAAATAAAGAATCTTGCGAAGGACTTCCTGCTCTTTTTCGTTAGTGGAACTCAAGAATTTCAGGATTGCTTTCTTTAGCACAGTAAAACCGTTATTGTCTGTAAGATTTACATCAGCACCGGACGCCAAAAGAGCCACCATTAGGTCATAATTAATACGATTTACCGCAAAATGCAAAGCTGAAATTCCGCTTTTGTTTTTTGCATTTAGTTCTGCGCCTTTAGACACCAGAAGCTTTACAAGTTCCGTATTGAATTTCGCATCTTTGCCTCCGGTTTCAGACTTTGCGACTTCCATCAGCAATGTTCCGTCTTCGGAATTTTTTTCGTTCGGATTTGCACCCGCTGCTATCAATGCTTTTATGATCTCGATATTTTTCTTTGCAACAGCGTTATAAAGGGTGGAAATACCTTCCTTATTTTTCGCATTCACATCGGCTTTTTTGGTAATTAGGAATTGCACGGTCTTGGCCTGAGTCTTGTCCACTGCCCGGAATAAAGGAGTAGTTTCGTCTTCTCCTCCCTTTGCATTAATATCGGCTCCGTTCTCCACGAGCATGGTTAGAATTTCCAAGTTTCCTTTATCGCTGGCGATATGCAGTGCGGTATCTCCATTTCCATTTTTTTCATTCGCGTTCACACCTTTGGAAAAAAGGATTTTCAGGAGTTTGGAGTAGCCTTTTCCGCTGACCAAATGAATCAGAAAATTTTTTTCAGAGTCTTTTGTGTTTGCATCTGCGCCTTTTTCTAAAAGAAGCTCCATTAGTTTAGGGCTGCCGGATTTAAAAGCGATCAGGATCAGCGGAATATTTTTTCCATTTTTCTCGTTTGCATTTGCCCCTTTATCCAGAAGGACTTGAACAATCGAGTTGTTGCCCTTTTCAGTAGCGACAACGATTGGCAAGTTGCCTTCCTCATTTTTAATATGCAGGTCAGCGTTGTTTTCAATGAATAATTTTGATAGATCGGTTCTATTGTTTTCTATAGCCAGATGAATGGGAAATTTCTTGTTGGAAAATTTTTCATTGAGACTCACTCCTTTTTCCACAAGTAACTTGGCGAGATTCAATTCATTTTTCTCGACAGCCAACTGGAGCAGGTTTTTGTCGTCATTGTTTTTTGATTGAATATCCGCGCCTTTCTCCAAGAGCAATTTTATTGCAGGCAGATTTCTCTTCTCAAGAGCAGTAAACAAAAGTTTCTGTCCTTTCTCATCGGTATCGTTCGGATTTCCTCCATTTTGGAGAAGCAATTCCAGAATCTGAATTTTTCCAGAAATGGACAACGCAAGCGGGCTTTGACCTCGGTTTTCTTTTTTGTTTACATCCGCTTTTTTTGCTAAAAACTCGGTAATCAATTTTACATTACCGGATTTTACAAGAGGGAATAAAGCGGTCTGTCCAGTGTTGTCCTGCAGATTCGGACTTGCTCCTTTCTCGAGAAGAAGCTTTGCTGAATCAACTTTGCTGTTTTCGGAAGCAAGAAAAAGAGAACTTTTTCCTATATTATTTCTAGAATCAATTTCCGGTTGTTTATCCAGAAGTGCTTGTAAAATTTTTGTATTGCTTTTGGCGCTTGCAATATGAAGAGGAGTGTTTCCATCGCGGTCTTTAATATTGATGTCAGCGCCTTTTTCTAGCAGTCCTTTCAGGAAGTCTGTGGAAGATTTTTCAATGCAGATGTGAATAGGAGCCTTTCCTGTGTTTGTGTCCTTTGCGCTTAAATCGGCTCCTTTTTCCAGGAGCAATTGAAACTGCTTTGTTTTTCCTTTTTCAATTGCCAGGATTAAAAGCGATTTACCTGTCTCGTCTGACGCATTTACATTGGCTCCCTTCTGGATTTCCTCTTCAAATTGTTTCGGCGTGCCTTTTGTCAGAATTTTCACAATGTCCACTTCTTGGGGATAAATATTTTGAAATGAAAATACTGTAATGAATAAGCCTGGTATTGTTTGTTTATAGAATGTCATGTTGTGTCCTTTTTAAATTTTTGAAAATCACTTAGGCAAATACATATTGGGATCCAATACTTCCTGGTTACTACCTTTTCTGACCTCGAAGTGCAAATGGGGCCCGGTCGATTTTCCTGTGCTACCTACCTCACCCAGAGTTTCACCAGCTTTTAATCTATCACCCTCTTTTACTTTTTGAACACTTTGATGTGCGTAGTATGTAAAGATGCTGTTTTTATGTTCCAGGATTGTCAGCATTCCATAGGCTCTGTGGTCAGGGTCAACTTTGTAGACCTTGCCGTCGCTTACGACTCTGATCGGAGTTCCGGTTGACGCTGGAATATCGATTCCAGTATGATAAGCATTTTTCTTACCGGTGACAGGATCTACTCTCGGCCCGAATTTGCTACTGACACTTCTGAAACCGTCTACTGGAGGCTGAAAGTACTTTGCTATGTCATCACCCTCGATTAGCGGGCCTTTTTTCTTGCTGACAAATCCGCCATAAACCCACCCTTCAAAATCTTCGGCTTCGATATAAATCCATTTTGAACGGATTCCGCCTAACGTTTCGATTTCGGATTTGGCATCCTTGATTTTCACTTTAGTCTGTCCTTCCAGAGTTGTGATAACAGTTGCCTGCTCGCTCGGTTCATCTCTCATTCTGAGAGAAACTGACTTCACGTATCTGGATTCGCCGGATTTCAGTTCGTTTGGATCTTCCTCATCTTCCTGAGCTTTCAAATAACCTCCGAAAACCCAGCCAGTATAATCCTCGCTTTTGATCTTCAGCCAACGTGCGTTAGTTCCGTCGATAGACTCTTCATTGCCGACTTCCTTAACTTTTACAATGGTTCCTCTCGGAATCGATCCGATTTCATTCGAGTCCAATCCCGGATTTTCCCTGACTTTCAGAATATCGGCAGTAACTATCATCGGAGGATATTCGGAAGCATCGGTGGGCATTTTTTGGGCAAACTGATAAATCACTTCCTCGGAGTGGTTGAAAAATAGTCCATCCACTTTCCGAAAATTATCGTTAAAATCCGGCACGACTCCAACAATAGATGGAAGGTAATTGGATGGGGGATTTTCCTGCATAGCTTTTTTGCGCTGCTTTTTCTTGTCATCTTTCGGGGGGTCGCTGGAAATCATATCGGATGGGATATATCCTTCTTTTTGATTTTTCATCCTGATCAGACACCACTTTGATTCTCCCTCCTTATTTTTTTTATCGGGAGTGAGAATCATAACGACTTCTATTTTGTCGCCCTTTTTTACTTTTTCAATATATTCCTTGTTTTTGGGATTCGGTTCAGCGCGTAAATTGTAAGGATCCAGAACATAAGCAAAGATTTGCTTTTCCTTAATTTTCTCATCCCCCGGCCTGTCGTTATGCTCCGAGATATTCGTGGCAAAACTTGGATCGATAGGGATCTCCTGTATGTCCAGCTCCGGAAATTTGGCTTTTGCTTTGTTTACAAAACTGTAAAATTTTTGCAAAATTGCTTCTCTGTGCTTGGCGTCCTTTTCTTTCAATTTTTGCAGTTTTTCTTGGCCTTTCTTATCGAGCTGATCGGTGCTCTGAGCATTGAGCAGGTTAAGCGTAACAAACAATAGTAAATAAAAGGAATACTTTAGAAAACTTCTGAATCGATATTTTTTCATTTTTGCCCCTTCCTAAATAGTCTGATAATCTGATTTGCAGAAGGAATGTCAATAACTTATGGATTCAGAACTTGTTTTCTGAACCTAATGTAAAAATCGGAAAATCCCCTTTTTCTCCAATACTCAACGGCTTCGTTGTTCTCCGTAATGGCCCTGAGTTCGATTGCTTTGATTTTCTTTTCGATAGCCCAGATTTCGGCGTATTCTACAAGTGCCTTCATGTAGCCTTTTTGCTTTCTGCCGTTTTTTGTGACTGCGAGGTCTATGAACAAAACCCTCTCTTCTTTCAGGTAAGGTTTTTCTTCTACCCGCCCGATCAATAGTGATAAAAGCTCGTTCGAGGTGTCGTCTAACGCTCCAATCAGTAAAATTTTTCCAGATTCCGAAAGTTTCAAATATACGTCCGTCATTTTTGCTGCAGCTCGTGGACGTATTTCAAAAAGCCCATCCAGCTGCATGGAATTCACCTTTCGGAAGAACTGATTTGTTAATTCTATAATCTCATTTCTTTTCTCTGAGCCGAGATTTTGGACAGTAAACCCGGCCGTCATTCTCTATACAGAATAGAATAGATCTCTATCGGCGCTGATAGTGATTTAGAATCTTTTGTTGATTTAGTTTTCAAAATTTCTCCGGTTAACTTCATTATGGACAGTTCTCCATCCTTTGTTACCATCACTGATTTTCCTTCTTTCAGTTTCATCGCGGAAAAATCTTTGATATTCGAATTCTGAAAATCAGAAAGCGACCCATCGGCAGAGACCTTGGTAATTTTTTTGTCTCCAATGAAAAATAGCTCATCCCCTTCAGAAAATATCGATCGAATATTCCCTTCCATCTTGGGATACTGAGTAACTTTTCCCGTATCATCCAGATCAAAAAATTTATCACCTTTGAGTATTCCTATTTTGTTTGATCTCACTGAAACAATTTTCGTACTGCCGTCCTTTGTTATTGTTTCACCCTTGAAAATTTTTACAAAATCCGGGCTGTAGATGCTCCATTCCAGTTGATTCTTTTTTTCGTAGGCAAAGAATATTTTTCCGTTTTCAAACAATGTCCAAATGGTTTCTTTTTTTATATTCAAAACCGGGACGTTATCTCCCTCCAGTCCGTAGGCTGAAATTTGCATTTTCCCCTGCGTGTTTATGGTAGATAGAAATGCTTTGGATTTAACTTTCAGACTCGTAGGAGTATTTCCAGCCAGGCTTATTTTTTTAATTACTGTTCCGGTTTGAATATCTATTTCCTCCAGAGAATCTTTTGATGCTGCAAAAATTCTGGTTGACGCAGCCATAAAAAGGTATGGGTCTTTCATTTCCTTACGCCAGACAACTGATTTTGTCCTGGAATCCAATGCAACGACTGACGATCCGTAATTGATGATCATTTTGCCGTTAACAAAAATCGGAGGTGTCACAGGCCTATCAGTGAGAGGATATTTCTGTACGATGACAGAATCAGTGCTGGTTTTTACAAGCCTGGATTCTGCAAGCTTTGCGTATTCGCTATCCGGAAATTTTTCTACGAGTTCCCGATTTAGTTCGGATTGAAGCTCGGCAGTTTCTTGAAGCGCATTGCCGGAATACATGGCTTCCAGAATTCTGATGTATGCATAAAGCGAAGAAGGAGACCTCTCTATTTTCAAGGCAGACTTGATGTATTTTTCCGCGTTGGAGAAATCGTTTTTCTTGAAGTGAAGATAGGAGAGGTGGTAAAATGAATCCGGGAAGTCCGGATATTTTTCGGTTAGGCTTAAGAAAACTTTTTCCGCTTCTTTGAGCAGGTCATCATTGAAATACAATATTCCGATATTGTAGGGCGCGAGTTCTAGGGTTGAATCTTTTTTCATCGCCTCTTCGAATTCTTCTTTTGCCTTTCCTTTATCATTCTGCTTATAATAAATAATTCCCCGTGCGATATGCGCTGCTGCAAAATTCGGATTTAGCGAGATGGAGCGTTCCAGGTTCCGAAAAGATTCTGTATAATCCTTTTTGCCAAGGTAAATCAATCCGAGCTGATAAAGACTGTAATAGGATTCGGGCCTGATTCTCAAAATTTCTTTGAATCCCTCTTCCGCTTTTTCGAGCTGGCCTTTTTTGAGGAAGTAGGCATTTATCGCTTCTCTGATTTCGATCTTTCCATCCTTTTCGTTTTCAATGGAATCTCTAAGAATTCGGATACCTTTTTCTTCCTCGCCGAGGGCGATATGGCATTCGGCGATTTTAATCAAAAGCGAAGGCCTTCCGGTTTTTTTGTAGGCTGAAGTAAACGGCTCAATCGCCTCTCTGTATTTTCTTGAGTCGAAAAGCTTGTTCCCTTTTTTTACCAATGGAAGGATTTCTCCGAATTTCAAATTGCTCTTGATTACTTTTTCTGTTTCTTCAATTTCAGGAATTCCTGTTTTGTATTTTTGAGCTTTTTCCAGATAGGAAATTGCGGATTGAAATTCTTCTTTCGAATTTTTTTCAAGAGCGATTTTGTAGTACAACGCGCCAAGCCTGTAATTTACGGATTCGTTTTCAGGATATTTTACGAGTAAGTCTTTGTAAATTTCCTCAGCTTTTGAAAATTCTTTTTTGTCCTCGTGGGTTCTTCCGACTGCGATTCCAGCCAAAGGATTTCCTTTTGTAAGGGACTCCAGTTTTTCGGTATAAATTTTTGCATCTCTTTTGTTTTGCGCCGAATACAAACGGATAAGCCCTTGCATAGCAGGAATATTATTTTTGTCGATTGCAAGGCTGGCTTTGAATGAATTTTCCGATTCTCCGTATTTTTTCGAGACGAAATATGCTCGCCCGTAAGCGTTGGAAATCACAGGCTCGCTTTGTTTGATTGCTTTCGCTTTTGAGTATTCTTTCAGAGCCTCATCAACTTTTCCTTTCACCAAAAGTTTATCGCCTTTGTCGATAAGTAAAGAAATTTCGGTAAGAGTTAAAGCATCTTTCGCCTTTCCTCCATCGGGAAGTTTTTTCGCTTCGGAAAATTCTCTTTTCGCTTCGGAGAATCTTTTTTCATCCAAAAATAAAAAACCCAGATTCATTCTTGCTTGGCTGAATTTCGGATCCAACTCTATTGATTTTGAGAATGATAACAAAGCTTTTTTTGTATCGCCCAGGTTTTTGTAACTCAAACCGATTTTGTTTTGTAGAGAGGCATCGGAAGGATAAAGCTCTAACCCTCTTTTCAATATTTTAATCGCCTCAGAATTTTTTCCGGTTTTGTTGTAGATAGTGCCTAACGCAGAATAACCTTCCAGGCTTTTGGAATCGATTTGGAGCACTTTACGAAAAGTCTCCTCTGCTTCTCGATCCCTTTTCAATAGAATATACGCATTTCCCAGAAAAACAAGAGGGGCAGGGGATTTTGGGGAAATACTTGCAGCTTCCCGAAAAAGTCCTGCGGCCTTCTGATAGTCTTTCTCTCGGATTGCTTGATTGCCTTTTTCCAGGAGTTTTGCGACTTTTGTAGCAGACGAAGAATCTGAAGCAGTTTTATAATTCGAATCCAACTCCTTTGCTTTTGCGAAATATTCCTCTGCTTCCTCATATTTTTTCAATTGCAGGGCAACGTCTCCGATCTGCATGTATAGCTGGAGTTTTTGTTTAAATGAAGGGTCTTCGGCTCTTTTTAGGGCAACGAAAGATTCTTCATAACGTTTTAGGGATTTTAAGAGAACGCCAAGTTTAAAAGGATATACTTTTTCTTTTGGATAGTATTCTTCCAGATTCTTGTAAACCTCGATTGCTTTTTCCTCTTCACCGAGTGTGGTCAAAGTTAGCGCGTAGGTCAATAGAAGTTGTTCAAGTTTCGGGGAAATTACCATAGCTTTTTCGAAAGCTTCCCTGGCTTTCGCATGACGTCCCAGTTTGAATTCACAGGAGCCGAGAAGATAATACCCTTCCGCAGTCGGATAGATTTCAATGGAATTCTCCGAGGCTTTTTTGGCCTCTTCGATTTTTTCCTTTTGGAAAAGTTCATTACCTTCGTTCAGGACTTTTTTTGCCGATTTGATTTTCGCTCTCACTTCTGTTGGCTGCGAATCGTCCGAATCTTTTGCGGTTGAAGATTTTAATTCCGGGGGAGTCGCACAATTTGTTGTGAGGAAGTGATTTGTCAGGGCAAGAACGGAAAAAGCAAGAATGGAAAATGGTTTATACAGTTTCAAGGCGCACCTCATTTCTTTGGCAAAACATATTTTGGATAAGTCAGGGAGAGTGATTTAAAAGTCTTTGATTTTGGCATATTATCGCTTTTTACCAAAAGTGCGATTCTCCAAAGGCTATCGAAGTTTTCCGTGGTTTCAAAAATCTTTTTATTCCCGAAATAAATCTTTAGTAGCTTTTCCTCTTTATCTGAGACAAATCTGACCGGCCTTCCCTTTTCGGGATTACTTTCTTTGAATTCGTAATTCGCTATAGCAATTCCATTGGATGGAAACTGGTAGAGGGAAATTCTGGAATTTTCCAGCTCGACTGTAAAATTCTTTTTTTCATCCAGAAAATAGGTTATTGCAATCTTTCCGGTTCCGACTTCGTCCTGGCTGTATGCGGTCACTTGAAGTTCCAAGCTGTCAGGAATGATCGGATGTGTAGAAATTCCGTGCCACCCTGCAATCGGCTCTCCGACTTTTTTGAACAATAATTCTTTCCCGAATTGAGGATAAATTCCCCCTTCTCCGGTGACTTGCCAGAGGCTTTCATTCGATGGGTCAAATCCGTTAATAAGCTCAATCGGAAATGCGATAGACGACACCCTTTTGGATTCTACTTTGACAGTTTGTTCGCCGAGTACGCGATCTTTTTCTTTTTCGTCTTTTCGGGAAAATTCGATTTTGTAACTGCCCGGGCTAAGGTCGTTAGAGAATACAGGAGCCTCCCCTTTCAAATAACCATCCCAGGAGATTTTTAAACCGGGAGGGTAACTGAGGGCTTTTATTGCTCCAAGCGTCATATCGTCATCCCACTCATGAAAAATTTCTTTGGTTTCGCCGGCTCTTAGTACAACTTCTCGCTTTATTGCAGTTTTTCCCGGCTTGGAAAATTCCAACAAATGCGATCCATCAGGAATCGTAATATTGGCCAAAGGAAGTTTCCCGATTTCTTTCCCGTCTGCAAATAGGGTGGTATCGCTCGACGTTGTTGTGACTGTCAGCGTTCCGGATACGGATTTTTTCAAAATTTCAGCGATTTCCGATTTACTTGGCTTTGTTTCAAATTCGATCTGGGGCGATTTGATTTCATTTAAGAACCTATAGTTGGAACCCTCTTTATACAATTCTAACCGCTTCATTTTCCCGTTTTTTCCATTTGAATCCGGTGTTATAAATTTTCCATTTGCCTGGAGAACTCCATATTCCTTTTTATTGACTGGATCCTCTATTCTGTAGCTAATTTGAAACGTATTTGACGATTCATCAACGCTGAACTTGGGAAAAATTACAGCATCAATGTCTGCAGACTGGTAATCGGATAAAGGCCTTTCTCCATTATCCCAGGGTTTGTCAAATAGGATTCTCTTTCCGGAAGTTTTCGCCCAGATGAAATCCAGCTCTTGGATTAATAGAGAGCGCAATTCCGCATTAGTAAATTCCTTAGGAAAAACCAAAGGCGCAATAGTGAAATGAGGAAACTTTTTCATTTTCTCTCTAGCTTTATAATCATCCGATGATTGTTTTCGGATTTCTTCTTTTGGTTCGGGAGCTTCTTTAAAATAGGGTTGAGAAATCTGAAACGATTTTCCCTCAATTATGCGAACAGTAGAGCAATGTGTTGAAAAGGCTTGAATTGCAACTAGGGATATGGCTGAAAAATAAACGGATTTTTGTTTCATGTAGCGTCTCAATGGATTTTTTCCGGGACAAAATTTATTTTACGATTCGCCCCGTGCAAGTGACTACACAAGGCGATAGAAATTATTACTCGTAAGTTTTTTTAGAATCCAGCTTTAATCTTTCTTTGCCGATGTCTTTTTTTACATATTTTCCTTCATCGACTTTGTTTGCTGTTTTTTGAATCTCATCGGCTGAGTTTGAGGACTCTTTTTTGGAGAGTTTTTGCATGGCCTCCTCAACAGAACCGGATGATTCAAGTTTTCTTAATTCTTCGCTTCCTTCTTTCAATTCATCCACCAGCTTGGAGAAGCCCATGAGATTATTCTTATGGAATACGATCATGTTTTTCAAATCTTCCAGAGATTCTTTATTCAGTGATTTGATCATTTTATTGTTCAGGGCTTTTTCGCGAGATACGGTGATTTCCGTATTTTTATCCAGAATGACTTCGTCCTTTTCTCCAGATTTTTTCACGCTGATCGAACCTTCCATTACGGCAAATTTTGTAGCGCATCCTTTTTTTCCGCAAGGATTTTCCTGATTCTTTTCTATTTCGCTTTCAGGAGCTTCTACGATTGTCAGAAAAGTCGTTCCTCTCACACCAGCAATGGCAGTTGGGGTTGTCACATTGAAGGTCTCATCCTTCTTTTCTTTCTTCAACACGGTAACGATTTTTCCGTAGTTGACTTGAACATTGGTCTCGCCTTTTCCTTCGGAGGACAATATGCTGCTTACGGAAATCCGGGTGTTTTTCGAAATCTTGATCACACCTTTATCGGAAATCATCAGTTCAAGGCTTCCGCTTTTCTTTGTGATTATCGTATCTTTATCGGACAATTCCATACCTAGCTCAGGCTTGACCTCTTTATCCATCCGGAGAATAGAAGCATCTCCCATTATCCAAGCAACTCTTACCGGCTGGGTTTGAGGTTTTGATTCGATTACGCCAGTGGAATCACTTTGCTTTTTCGAACTGCAAAAAGTGAGCGCCAAAACCATAAATAAGAATATAAAAATTTTTTTCATTGCGGTTTCTCCAATTGTTTCGCCTTAAATCTGGTTATTATTCCCGATTTGATCTTTATCTTTGACTGATCTGAGGCTGAAATTCCCTAATATTTGATCAAATTTCAGTGGATAACAACTCTGATATTCAGCAATCATGGTATCAATTCAACATCTGAAAATCAAAACATTTTTTATTTTTTCTTAAAAAAGTATAAAAAATCCGAAAAAAATTAAAAATTTTGTGACTTTTGGAGGAATTTATCGATTTTGTCGCAACTAATGTGCTGAAAAATCTTTCTAATATGTAATAGTAAATGAATATTTCGGCTTTTTTGCTAATCGTATATTTTTCGGTCACTATGCTAATTATTGACCTGGTTTTTCGTTTCTCTATCATCAGGACTTTTTCAACTGAAAATCTGATATTTTATGGACTTTCCGCTATACTTTCTTTTCTATTCTGGCTCGTTATCGTAGACCTTTTCTTTTTTTTGAGAAAATTCGGAAAAATCTTTTTTTCTGTTGGTTTGGCTGTTTTGTCTCTTTTTTACGCTTTATTGATTATTGGCAGTTACACGTATTTTCGGTTTTCGAAAATTTTACCGAACTATTTTACTATTTCGTATATGATTCAGGAGCCCCTGAATAGTTTTACATTGATGCGAGATGGGGCTGGATTTCTGGGACTCGCACTACTCTTTATCTCTTCTTCGATACTGTTTATTTTCATCAAATTGGTTTTGAAAAAGAAAGAGAAAGTCGTTCTCTGGAAATTTTCCCTTGCCTTCCTTGTGGCGTCGGTTACTTTTCCATTTTTGATTCACAACACGCGGTACAGAGACCAGGTTTATATTGCGGATACAAGCGGATATTCCTTCATTGTAAGAGCCGCTTATAATGAATTGACCGGAGATAAACTGGGATCGGCTGGCCTGCAATCCAGAACCCCACAGAAACTAAACGTAACCTATAAGGTTACACCAAAATTCAATGTTGTCATGGTTATCGCGGAAAGCCTGAGAAAAAAAAGTATGAGCATTTATGGTTATACCAGGGACACTACGCCAAATCTCAGGGAATTTTCTTTTTCAAAATCCAAAAACCTTTTTCTTTTTCGCAATGCATTTTCCAATGCAACGAGTACTTTGATTTCTCTGCCTTCAATTCTCACAGGAGTTCTGCCGAATGAGTCAACGGCAAGAATTCATAACTATCCTATTTTCTGGGAATTTGGAAAAGCAAAAGGCTATTCCACATTTTACATCACCTCTCACGACCATAAGTGGAATAATTTAAAAGGTTATTTTGAGAATGCAGGAATCGATTATCTCTGGAATCGAGATTCTTTTTCGGGACCATTGTTTAACGATCTGGGTGTGGATGACCGTGAAACTTTGAAAGAATTGAAAAAACATATCGGTAAGTTGGCCAAATCCAATCAGAATTTTTTGGGAGTATTCCATCTTAACACGAACCACTTTCCGTATTTGCATCCGAAAGAATTTGAAAAATGGGAGAAGGAGGAATCTTATGACTTCTATGATAATTCTGTTTTGTTTTTTGACAGCGTTATGGGGGATTTCTTTAAATATTTGCGTTCCACAAAGCTGGATAAAAATACGGTAGTTATTTTCACTTCCGATCATGGTGAGTCCGTTGGCGAGCACGGATATTTTGGGCATATAGAATCGAATTATATAGAAACAATTTCCATCCCGCTATTTTTATACATCCCTCCCAAGGTTCAAAAGATTCTTAAATTGAATAGAAATGAAATTCAAAAAAATTTATCCAAGAACGTTATGAACGGCGATATTCTTCCAACAGTAATTGATATTCTGGATCCTGCTAACCAAAGCGGTTGGAGCAAAAATAAAGCAATGCTTACCGGAAAGAGTTTGCTAGGAAATATTCCCGAAAACCGGGAGATTTTTATCGTAAATAACAATGAAATTTCCTTGTACAAGGTCGGGTTCAGCCTGATCAAAAACAACCTTCACTATATTTACAACATTATCGCCTATCCTACCGATGAAGAGCTTTATGATTTAGGCAAAGATGTTAATGAGTTGAAAAATATCTGGAATTTCGTTCCTCAGGAAACGAGGGCAAGTATTGCCGATAGTTTTGAGAATTGCAAAATCTGTGAAATTGTCAGGTCGAAGAAAAAATAATTACTTTGCCGGTTTTTCTTCTTCCTTAAAATAAAATTTATCTTCACTCGCTTCCCAGATTCCGCAATCAACATCGGTTGTTTGGTAAATCAATCCAGCACCATGGGTCTCTGTTTTAGTTTGGGTATCCAGTTTGAATTTGCATACAATCGCATTTTTCTGAAAGTTCTTTCGGATTTTTTCAGCCTTTTCTTCCGGCACGGGAATTTCCACTACATCGGATTTTAGATATTCGTCTCTTTCACTGTGAATGTTTTCGAATATTCTGAACGAAAATACCTTGCCTTCAAAATCATAGACCGGATTAAATTTCTGAATACAGAATATATAGCTGAATATCTGGTTTGAAAAAAATTCCTCAATTGCATCTTTTTGGCCATTATTTTTCTTTTGGTCAAATTCATCACCCCCAAATAGGAGAGAAAATTTTTCATCAGGGGAATACAGATCCATTAGAATATGATTTCTGTTTTTGATGATCAAATTCGGAAAAACATTTTTCAGAATTGCTCCAAGATTTTCAAAGGCATTGTTTTTGTAAGAGCATTTGGCAGTTTCGCAATCTGTCTGAAAAATTCCAGCTATGCTTCTGAGGACTTTTGAATCTTGTAAAAATTCCTCAACTTGTGGATTTGATAAAATCCTGCTCTGAGGGTTATCGCTATTTTGGGAATATAAAGCGGGCGTAGTTAAGAGAAAAATTGTGGCGAAAAGAAGTTTCATTATCGTTAAAATCGTATTTGATTTATTTTGAAGCAAGACAAAAACTTTACAAAAATGGAAATTCCAAACCCATAATCATGAATCAGAATCAGGTGCATACTCATCTTTAAGCAGCCTTTCGACAATTTCCAGAGAGGTGGATCAAAATGATTTGCAGAAAGAATTTCAATTGTCGGGTTTTGAACTCTTGAGAAAAGAAAGTTTCCCCCTTGTATCGGGCAAGGAGTTCGTATTGTATATCTTTTCAAACTTCCGATACAATTTGTCAGAGACAATTTAAATTTCTTTTTGCATTTCGCTTTTAAATATCCAAAATATCGCTTAAATCGTTTTTAAAGAAGTTTAATTGATTGGCATGATAGTAATAAGGATTTAATTTTTTAATGGCTGCAAGATTTGGAAATTGGGTTCTTTGAAGTTTCTCGGTTCCTTGAAGATAACCTTCGGAAAGTAGAATGAAATCTCTTTGAATTGCTTTTTCGATTAGCCCCTCAATCAATCCTTCAATGTTCTCTTGAAAAAATTCGCACGAGATCTTTAGTTTTCCTATAGCTTGAATGGATTTTGCCGCATCCATGATTTTTTTTATGAGACCGTTTTTTGTAAAATGGCCTGAATACTCTAAATTCAGAATGGAAAATGAAAACAAATTTCCCGGAGTGATAACGAATTGATTTCCAAGTTCCTGCTTGATAAATCTTCCTACTTCTTTTTCTTCCCAGGGGATATTTATTTTTTTGTTTTCGCCTACTGAAATATGCAATACCGGTTTTTTGTATGACAGAAAGTCGTATGTCAGTGTGATCGAATTGAAGTTCAGATCTTGAATATGATTGCCCAAAATCCATATCCCTTTCCTGATCGGATCAAGATTTCCTGTGTATCCAAATTTTCCTTCGGGAAACAAAAATAAATTGTTACCGGACAGAAGATTTTTTGCTAGAACTCTCCATTGGTCATCTATAATTTTTTCCAGTTGCCCGGATTTGATCAATTTTCTTGCATCATCCCTGAATGGCCTTTTAATCGGAATTCCACCCAGAAAATTCAGAGCCCAAGGAATAAAATTTGTCTTGTCGATCAGTTTTAAAATGAAACCGATAAATCCTTTCAAATGAAATTCTTTTGTTAAAAAGTCTCGCTCGGAAATATCCTGTCTCATAGGAAAAGTAAAACGAATTTTCGGTTTGATATAAGGAAAAATTGTTCCAAGAGCAGTTACGTCAAGCTCTACTACATGGTTTGCATAAAGAACAGTCGGATAGGGTACAGGAAGAATTTTCTTTTTATCCGGAAAATAAATTTTAACATCATGAAAAACAACAGGAGAGGAAAACCGAACCAGATAGATCAGGATTTTGTAAAAAAAGTTGGCAAACTGAATTTTTTGATTTTTCAAGTTTTTTTTGCCCGCCTCGGTGTTAGAAATCCCAGTCTAGAATCCAGTACAATCTATTTTTTTTGATTTTCGTAAAAATATGGGATCTTGGATAAAAAAATAGAGCTTATCTAAGGCCTGCTTCCTTTTCAAACAGTTTGAAATTTTCCGGAAATTCCAATTCTGCCTGGATTATTTCATCAGAAAACGGATGTTTGAATTTTAATTTTTGGGAAAATAGCATCAAGCCATACTTTGCAAACTCGTTTCCTGTTCTGGAATACAGCATATCCCCGACAACCGGACAACCCAGGCTCTGAAAATGGACTCTAATCTGGTGGGTTCTTCCTGTTTCCAGATGAATTTCAGCAAGTGAAAACATCCTGTGTTTGTTCGAGGAAATCGTTTTGATGATTTTGTAATTTGTTATGGATTTTCTGCCATCACGCCTAACGCACATTTTGATTCTCTCTGTCGGATGACGTCCGATAGGAGATTCGATTCGTCCTTCCGTAAGTTTTGGTGATTGTATAAGCCAGGCGTAGTAGGTCTTTTCGATCATTCTGGTCTGAAACATTCTAGAAAGTGCGATATGCGCCTTATCATTTTTTGCGATAATCATTAGTCCGGAGGTAGGTTTATCCAGTCTGTGAACTATTCCAGGCCGGATTTCTCCACCTTCTTTGGATAGTTCTTGGAAATAGTACAATAGTCCGTTCACAAGACTTGGAGAAGTATCTCCAGGACCACCATGAGAAGCAAGGCCTCTTGGCTTATTGATAATCGCAAAATCATCGAATTCCCGTATTACCTGAATATCCATTTTTACAGGTTCGAGGGAAATTTGTTTTTTGGGTGGAATGCGGATTGTAAAAACCTCTCCGACATTTACGCGGGTATTCGGTTTGATTATTGCAGTCTTTTTGGATTCTTGCTCAACGAAACCTTCACGAATCAATTTTTGTAGGAGCGTTCGCGAGATTTCATCTCCTGTTGCGCTATTCAGGAATATATCCAGCCTGAAATCCTTGAATTCTTCTGTTACTTCAGTTGTGAATTGCATAAAAAGCCTTTGATTCAGTAGAAAAAAACGAGGTTCTAATGTTGATCCACATACTTCCAATATAGAAAGAACCCAAACAATTCACTGAGCAAAAAACAACCCAGTCCCTAAAGGATTCTAAAAGAGCCAGTGCGTTGGAAAAAAATTGTGAAGGAATTGCCGGGATGTCCAAGAAAATTTTATGGTGAGAGACTTTTCGCTCGGTTCGAAATTCATCGGTCAAATTGCGGTTTAATTTTGTCGATTTCATGTTAATTAAATGCTCATTCAAATAAATTTTCAAAAAGTGTTTTCTAATGTATTTCATCTGAAAAAAGTGGTAATTTCAAGCCAAAAGAATAAACTTAAGGATGGTATATATGACAATAAAACAAATCAGCTTGATTTCCGCATTTCTTTTCGCAATTTCTCTTACTTTCTGCTCTTCTGCAGAAAAAAAAGAAGAACCTGCTCCACAACCTCCTCCGCAAAAAACTGAAACTGAAGAAAAAGACCCTAAAGCCAAGGCAAATACTCGTTCCATGGATTTGGATCCCTCCGAGGAAGTGAATGAAAAACTAAAAGATTTTCGCTACCCGGACGGGACAAAAAACCCTGGTTTTGGCTACAAGCAGGCCAATATTGATAAAAATGATTTTAGCGCATGGGCAAAATCAAATGCAGGAGTGATAAAAGAAGCTCTGGAGAAACTTCCACCTGAATATGCCCTAGAAATTACCGGCCATTCCGATTCAACAGGGCCTGAAAATCCTGAAGGAAAAAAGAAAGGGAATATTTTTTATTCTGAGGAAAGAGCCAGCGCAGTGAAAAAAGCTCTGGTAAAACAAGGAGTTCCCGCAAAAAGAATCAAGATTAAGGGCGCCGGTTCTTCCAAGCCGATTCCTGGAATAGACGGTTCAGACCCAAAAAACAGAAGAGTGACTTTTCAAATTGTTAAAATAGAAGAGGAAGAAAAACCTAAAGCTCCTGCTCCTGAATCAAAGGAAAAACCTTCTGATGATAAAAAGCCGGAAAATCAGACCGCACCTGAAGAAAAAGAAAAAGCTTCTGATGACAAAGCACCTGAAAACAAACCCGCACCTGAGGCACCCAAAAAAGATGAAAAGAAGGAAGAGCCTTCTAATCAATAGACTTTTGGACAGTGGGTCGTTAAAGCCCACTGTCTATCTATCATTTCTCTAACATACTGTCATTCTTTTCCATCCCATCGTCGGATTTTTACGTATATGAATTGCAAGATTTTTTACTGCTTATAATCTTGTGCATTATCTCAAAAATTCGGAATAACCCCGTATGGAACTATCAAAAGCAAAAGAATTAAATCAAAACTCGGACAGATTTTCTGGTTCTGTGATTTACGAAGACAATGAGCATAAGTAGTCGCCCCTGAAAAAAGCAAAATATCTTGATTTTAAAGGGTTTTCTTAAATAA